>JALONL010000002.1 GCA_025454955.1 Bacteroidia bacterium
AAAGAGCGAGAGCAAAGCGATGAAATCCGTAGGGGCGCGAGGCTTCGCGCCCAAAGGCATTTTCAGAGCGAATATTCAGAGTGAGAAACAGAGCGAGAGTGAGAAACAGAGCGAGAGCGAGAAAAAAGAGCGAGAGCAAAGCGATGAAATCCGTAGGGGCGCGAGGCTTCGCGCCCAAAGGCATTTTCAGAGCAAGAATGAGGGCGGTTTTTTAGACCGAAAACAAAATCAGCGCGCTCAAATTCATCGCTTCGCGATGAATTTGGAGAGCGAAAAAATTAATCATTAAGTACAATCCGGGGGGAAATAAATTGTATCAACTGTGCAACACTTTCCTCCACCGTGTACTGGTCAGTACGTATTTCCACATCAGGCCTTTCAGGTGCTTCAAAAGGAGCGGTAATCCCGGTAAATGAAGGTATTTCCCCGCGTCGCGCTTTGGCATAAAGCCCTTTTACATCGCGCTGTTCGCAACTGGCGAGGGATGAATTGACATACACCTCCACAAAATCATTTTCGCCGATTATGCTTTTGGCTAATGCGCGTATTTCGTGCGTGGGGCTGATGAAGCTGCAAATGGTAATAACGCCTGTATGCAATAGTATGCGTGCAGTTTCGGCAGCGCGTCGTATGTTTTCGGTGCGGTCGGTTTCGGAGAAGCCGAGGCCTTTGTTGAGTCCGTCGCGCAGCACATCGCCATCGAGCACGGTGCAGAGTTTACCTTGCTGATGAAGGTAGTTGCCGAGCGCATTGGCCAGCGTGGTTTTGCCGGCTCCCGAAAGTCCGGTGAGCCAGATTACGCAGGCGCGTTGCCCGAGCAGTTGTTCGCGCTGTTGTTTGTGAGCGGGTGTAAACATTTGCCGTGAGCAAATGTAAGTGTTCGGCACAAATTACGACAACAGTGCGCAGTGATATCCGTGTGCATTCAATTCTTCAACCACGCCAGCCGTGCAATCGCTGTGACATTCCACGCGCAGTATGCGGTCGCAGTCTTCCAGGTCGAAATGAAAAGAGGCTTCGGGCAAACGGGCCGAAAGTTTACCGAGAAGCATATCGGCTATAAGCCGTTCATTTACATTCGTGCAGAATACTTCGACCATGGCATGGTTTGCAAACGGTTGTTTACAATGCAGCAGCTTCGAGATCGGCAATTATAATTTTCTTCATCTGCATCATGGCCTGCATTACTTTTCCTGCCTTCTCTGCATCGGGATGATGCATGAGTGTAATGAGCCTTTCGGGTGTTACCTGCCATGCGATGCCGTATTTATCGCGCAGCCAGCCACAGGCCAGTTCCATGCCGCCGTCGAGCAGTTTGCTCCAGTAGTGGTCAACTTCTTCCTGCGTTTTGCAGTGAATTACAAACGAAATGGCATCGGTAGGCGAACAGTTTGCATCGTTCAGAAATGTAAAGTTTACGCCTTCGAGTATGCAGGATGCGGTGATTACTTTATCGCTGCCACCCATTGTCACTACTTTTCCCAACTCGCTGTTGGGGAAAACGGAGGTGTAGAACTTTGCCGCTTCTTCGGCGCCCGATTTAAGCCAGATGAAAGGTGTAATTTTTGATTGTATCATAATACTCGTGTATGGGGTTGGTTGATTGGAAATTTTACAAAACTACTTTTTGCGCACCATGCAGCGGCAAACGGTATCACTCATGTACCATTCAATGCAAACCGTGTCGGTGGCTGTTTCGGGAAGCGCCAACAGTGTGGAAAAGGCCTGGCCGATTGCAGGAATATCTTTCATGAAATCGGGAATATCCATATAAATGTAAGTTCCCTCCTGCACGGTAAATGATTCGAAATCGGGGTAATTCATTTCTCCTTCTTCCAGTTCGGTGGCACCGGCCAGATATTCAATCTGCTGATTATCGCCCAGCCAGGAAACACTTATGTACACACGGTTTTCGCGGGGTGGTGCCACCTGATGAAGTCGTTGAAATGCGGGCATTACGGCATTTGGAAACGACTCTGCTCTTACACAGCGTAATTGAATCGGGCTGTTAATCTCAATTGTTTGCATTGGAATTGAAATGTTGATGTGTCATTTATGGTTGTTGCCTGCCATGCAGAAAATATCACCTGTAAGGTGCCTGACTGTCCATAAACAAAGGACATTACAAACATAATACGCAAACCGGCAGCCCTGCACGGACGGTTACGGCAATAAAAGGGTGTTTTGCGACAGACTAATTTTTATCTTTCGGGCATGAAAACGGTATCTATTCTTGTGCCCGAGTCGAGCGTGATGCAGGCTATTGCGGGCAGTAAATATTTATTCAGTATTGCCAACCGTTTTCTGGCCGAATCGGGAAAGCCGCCGCTGTTTCATGTGCAACTGGCGGGTGCCACACGCGAGGTAAAACTCGACGACGGCGCATTTACCATTACTGCCGATGTGCTTATTGAAGAGGTGGAAAAAACCGATCTGGTAATTATTCCGCCCCTGTTCGGGCAAATGGAAGAAGCCGTTGCGCTGAATCAAAAACTGGCGCCGTGGATTAACGAGCAATACCAAAAAGGGGCCGAAGTGGCTTCGCTTTGTCTGGGTGCGTTTTTGCTGGCTTCCACCGGTTTGCTGGAAGGGAAAAAATGTTCAACCCACTGGGGATATATCGGGCAGTTCAGGCAAATGTATCCGGAAGTGGAAGTGGTTGACGGAAGTATCATAACCGAAGAAAACCGGCTTTATTCCAGCGGCGGGGCAAATTCGTACTGGAACCTGTTGCTGCACATTCTCGAAAAACACACCCACCGGGAAATTGCGGTTACGGCTGCCAAATTTTTTGCCATTGATATTGACCGGAACAGCCAGTCGGCATTTGTAATTTTTCAGGGACAGAAATCGCACAAGGATGCGGAAGTGCTGAAAGCGCAGGAGTATATTGAGCAAAATCTTTCGGCAAAAACGGGTGTGGACGAACTGGCCGGGCGTGTGGCGGTGGGGCGGCGGAGTTTTGAGCGGCGTTTTAAAACGGCTACCGGCAATACGGTGCTGGAATATATTCAGCGGGTAAAAATTGAATCGGCAAAACGTTATCTCGAAAACAGCCGCAGTACGGTAAATGAGGTAATGATGGAGGTAGGTTATTCCGATACGAAAGCCTTCCGCACCATTTTCAGGAAAATAACCGGCCTTACACCTGTGGAATACCGCAACAAGTATTACAAGGCATCGTCGTAACCACACAGCGGCCAATAACGGTCTTTTGCTTACATTTGAAACACATACTTTTTCAATGACCGGCATTGATTTTTCACACACACCGCCTGTAGATCAGACAGGCATTGAGGAGCGCGTGGCTCGTTTAAATACGCGCAGTATAAAGAAAGAGTCGAAAGTGGCGGGGCTTAAGCTGGCGCTGAGCATGATTGACCTTACCACGCTCGAAGGGCGCGATACGGCAGGCAAGGTGCGTCAAATGTGCTACAAGGCCATGCACCTGCACGATGCGTTGCCCGGTTTGCCCACAGTGGCAGCCGTGTGTGTGTTTCCCACGTTTGTAAAAACGGCCAAAAAGGCATTGGGCAGCAGCGGCGTCAAAGTGGCTTCGGTGGCTACGGCTTTCCCGGCAGGGCAATCGACACGCGATGTGAAAATTGCCGACACGCGCTTTGCAGTGGAAAACGGCGCCGACGAAGTGGATATGGTTATTTCGCGCGGGCATTTTCTGGCGGGCGAATACGGGTATGTATTCGACGAGGTTGCTGCCGTGAAAGAAGCCTGCGGCGAGGCACGCCTGAAAGTAATTCTCGAAACCGGCGAGCTTTCCACCTTAGACAATGTGCGCCGCGCCAGCGATATTGCCATGCGCGCCGGTGCCGATTTCATTAAAACATCGACAGGTAAAATACAGCCCGCCGCCACGCAGCCGGTTACGCTTACCATGCTCGAAGCTATACGCGATTACTATTACGAAACCGGCATCATGGTGGGCATGAAACCCGCCGGCGGAATTTCTACCGCCAAAGGTGCGCTGCAATATTTAGTAATGGTGCGCGAAACATTGGGCAATGCCTGGCTGAGCAATCATTGGTTTCGTTTCGGGGCCAGCAGCTTAGCCAACGATATTTTAATGCAGCTTGCCAAAGAAAGCAGCGGCATGTATCAGAGTGTTGATTATTTTTCGAAAGACTAAGTCATGAGCACAAAGACCAAAAGCAAGGAAGCCGCCGCAAAAGCTGCTCTCGAATTCAGCAACGGCTGGGAATATGCGCCTGCCCCCGAAAGCACCGACCATGCCCGCATTGAGCCGCGTTATCAGCATTTCATCAATGGCGTTTTTGTAAAGCCTTCGTCGGGAAAATATTTCGCCACCATTAGTCCTTCCACCGAAAAAGTACTTTCGGAAGTGGCACTTGGCGATGAGAAAGATGTGGATGCGGCTGTAAAAGCGGCCCGCAATGCCTACGAAAAAGTGTGGAAGAAAATGCCGGGCAGCGAGCGCGGCAAATACCTCTACCGCATTGCCCGCATAATTCAGGAACGCGCCCGCGAACTGGCAGTGATAGAAAGCATGGACGGCGGCAAACCGATACGCGAATCGCGCGATGTGGATGTGCCGCTGGCTGCCGCGCATTTTTTCTACTATGCCGGCTGGGCCGATAAATTGGAGTATGCTTTCCCCAACCGCACTGTATCGCCGGTGGGCGTGGCGGCACAAATTATTCCGTGGAATTTTCCGCTGCTCATGGCCGCCTGGAAAATTGCCCCTGCCCTGGCCTGCGGCAATACCGTGGTACTCAAACCCGCCGAAACCACACCACTTACCGCCCTCAAACTGGCCGAAATTATACGCGATGCAGGCCTGCCGCCGGGCGTGGTAAACATTGTTACCGGCGACGGAAAAGCGGGTGCGGCTTTGGTGAATCATCCCGGGGTGGATAAAATTGCCTTTACCGGTTCTACCGAAGTGGGCAAAATTATTCAGCGCGCAGTGGCCGGCACCGGCAAAAAAGTAACGCTCGAACTTGGCGGCAAAGCGGCCAATATTATTTTCGAGGATGCCGCCATCGATCAGGCGGTGGAGGGAATTATCAATGGAATTTTCTTCAATCAGGGGCATGTGTGCTGTGCCGGTTCGCGCCTGTTTGTGCAGGAAGGTGTGGCGGCAAGTGTAATACGCAAACTCAAAGACCGCATGGAAACGCTCATTGTGGGCGATCCGCTGGATAAGAACACCGACATTGGCGCCATCAACTCGAAAGAGCAGTTGATGAAAATAAACGAGTACCTGAAAATTGGTGTCGATGAAGGGGCCACCATTCATCAGCCTTCGTGCAGCATTCCGGCAAAAGGATTTTTCTGCCGTCCCACCATTTTCCTCGAAGCCTCGCAGTCGCACCGTATTGTGCAGGAAGAAATTTTCGGGCCTGTGCTGGCGGTGCAAACTTTCCGCACGGTGGAAGAAGTGATTGAAAAGGCCAACAACACGCCCTACGGTTTATCGGCAGGTGTGTGGACAGATAAGGGCTCGAAGATTTTCAACCTCACTTCGAAAATGCGCGCAGGCGTGGTGTGGGCCAATACGTTCAATAAGTTTGATCCTACCTCGCCCTTTGGCGGTTATAAGGAAAGCGGTTTTGGACGCGAAGGTGGTTTGCATGGCTTGTTGCCGTATGTGAATTTGAAATAGCAAACAGTGGCTTCGACAAGCTCAGCCACCGGATCGACAAGCTCAGCCACCGGAATCGACAGGCTCAGCCACCGTTCGACGGGCTCAGCCGCCGTTCGACAGGCTCAACCAACGGAAACGACAGGTTCTGCCTCCGAATCGGAAGGCTCTGCTACCGGAAACGATAGACCCGACCAACCTAAAACAACAGATTCAGTCACAAAAAACAAACCGGTGTCTGAGCCTGTCGAAGACACATTCAATTTCTCACGACAGTGCATTCACTCCTTTTCCCAATTTCTACCGAACGGCTTTTGCTGCGCACGGCAGAAATGCGCGATGCGGCCGCTTTGCTTGAACTGAACAGGCACGAAGAAGTGGTGCGCTACGTACACGACGAGCCCTGGCAAAGTATGTCGCAGGCCGAAGAGTGGATTGGCAAACATCAAACCCAACAATACGCAGCCACCGGCATGGGACGCTACGTGGTGCAGCTTCACGAAACCGGCGAAGTAATTGGCTGGTGCGGACTTAAACTGCGGCCCGAACACGGGCATGTGGATCTTGGCTATCGCTTTCATCCGGCGCACTGGGGCAACGGTTTTGCTACCGAAGCATCGGAAGTAATGCTGCTTCACGGGTTTCATAACCTCGGTTATAAAAGACTGGTGGGCTGGGCACAAACGCAGAATCCGGCTTCGGTACGCGTGTTTCAAAAACTCGGCGGGCGCCATGTAAAAACCTGGCACCATAATCCTGATCTTGAAATTACAGAGTATGAATTTATCAGGCCGGGCGCTGATATGCACACACCTGTGCTGTTCCGCTCTGCCCGCCTCGATTTTCGTGAAATAAGCGTGGCCGACACCGGTGTAAATTTCGCCTTAAACACCGATCCTGATGTGGTGCGCTGGACAGGCAATACTGCATTCGCCTCAGTAAAAGCCTGCCGCGAATTCTATTCGGCATATAGCGAAAATTATACGAAATACGGCTATGCCCGCTGGATGGCCACACTGCGCGATACCGACGAATGTATTGGTTGGTGCGGACTGAAATTTTTCGAGCCGCGAAACTGTGTGGATCTAGGGTATAGGCTTTTTCGCAGGTTTTGGGGCAAAGGGCTGGCCACGGAAGCGGCACTTGCCTCGCTTCAGTATGGCACGGAGCAGCTTGGGCTGAAAGAAATTTACGGGTTTGCGTATCGCAGTAATCCTGCGTCGATACGTGTGCTGGAGAAGTGCGGAATGAAATACCTGGAGTCGGAAACGGAAGAGATTGGGGAATTGATGAGGTATGTGGTTAAGTACTGATTCCCGGTAAATCATTAGCCGCTGCGACCATTGTTTGGAACTCCGTTCCACCACCTTGCCAGAATATTGTGGCGTTTACGCGCGAAAAAGTAAATGTGGCGTTATTTAACACTTTTTCAGCCTTGATTAACAGATGTTTGACAAAAGATAAAAATTTTCTCTTGACATTTATTATTCCCATATTGTAAATTGTTGTAGATAATAATAAAGACTTATGAATAACCCTGCTAACTCCAATAATACGGTATGCATTGGCAATGAATTAGAATGGCTTTCCCTGAGAACGCAACAAATTCTTCAACTCAATCCCGACGCAGAACTCCCACTTCCCCCGGTTGATGCATCCACTTCATACGGACAATTGGTAATTTCTCATCAGCTTACGGATGCTGACCGTGTGCTGCTTAATCTTGCTCTGGCTACAAGTTTTGCTCCTGAATACTTGTTCCCTTTGGCTCAGGCTTCGGCTAATATCGAGTGGAGTCTTTACACAGGAGGTTTTTTCCGGAGCGGGCAGTCAATTTTTTATCCTACAGTCCGCACCGCAGTGTTTCTGCTTTCCGGAAAAAGTTATACGAACCGGTCAATTTATGCCGGGTATTTTCATTCACAGCATCGCCTCTTTACTTCAGGATTAATACATACCGCACCCGGCAAAGAATCCGACAGTTTTCTAAATTATGAAGTACAGCTTAACGATCAGTTTTTGAACACCATACTTACAGGTGAATCTCCACGGTTGGATGGCGGAAATGGATTTCCGGCCCGACGGAGCAAACACACGCACACGCTGGCCGAAGTTGTCCTTAACGAAAAAACGAAAGAAGAAATTGAGAAGCTGAGGCGCTTTACCCGTCACGTAAAAAAGGTATGGGAAATTAACACACACAATCGTTACAGAAATAATTTTATAAGCATTTTCAGTGGCGAGCCCGGCACCGGCAAAAGTCATACCGCTGAAGCATTAGGCAATGAATTTGGCTTGCCGGTATATAAAGTAAATTTTGCCCAGATGGTGAGTAAATATATTGGTGAAACTGAAAAGAACTTAGAAAAAATATTCGACCGCTTTGATAAACAACCCTGTATATTGTTTTTTGATGAAGCCGAAGCCGTATTCAGCAAACGAAACGAAGTAAAAGACTCGCACGATCAACATGCCAACAACATGCAATCGTACCTGCTGCAAAAAATTGAGGAATTTGCCGGTATAGTAATCCTGGCAACCAACGTACAGCAGCTTTCGCACTATTTTGATAAAGCTTTTCAGCGGCGAATACGGTTAATAGCTTCATTCGACTTCCCCGACTACCCGCAACGAAGACTGCTCTGGGAAAGATCAGTTGAAACACCTTACTGTTTTGAAAATGGTCTTATCGAAAATCTGGCCAAAAACTATCAGCTTACCGGAGGAAATATTTACAATATTGTATCAGATGCCGTGTTGGAAGCCATGGACCGGGAAACGGATATAATTACATTCGACATGATTGAACCGGCCATGAAAGATGAGTTCAAAAAAACAGGCCGGCCTTACAAAATGTGTACCGACGAAATGGTAATGAGCAACCCCGTTTGGCGTTACGGAGTGGGTTACGAACAACGGAAAAATTTTTAACTCGCAAGCACATGGGATATTCGGGACATAGAATGTGTCTGTTTGACGATAAAGACAGACTAAGCAAAAGAAAGCGGCACGAGGATGAAAATGATGATTACTTTACTCAAATGTGGAAGCATGCTGCCGAATCGCCGCAATCTGTATTTAATTTTAAACCTCATTATACTTGGAATAGTTATCCATCGGCCCTGCCCTATTCCATTAATTCTGTTACACTCCAGACCGACGCTGTAATTTCTCCAACAGAAGATGCACACGAACAACAGGCCGAAATTGCTGCAAATGCTTTTATATCTGGCGATATCGGCACAGCGCGTGAACAGTTTTCAAACCCCATAAACACTGCCCCCAATTACCTGCAAAGCGACGAACAAATTGCTTTTTCCGAAATTGACAAACAATTAGAAAGCACACAAGGACAAGGCGAACCATTAAAACCGGAAGTACGTAAATGGCTTGGAAAAATTACGGATACTGATCTTTCGGGTATTCAGGTTCACACCGGCTATCAGGCCGACGCACTCAGCAAAAGCATTCATGCCGATGCATTTACTTATGGGCAGAATATCTATTTCAGGCAGGATCATTTTAATTACTCCAATCCAGAAAAGATAAAACTGCTCACGCACGAAATTATGCACACCCTCCAGCAACGGGGCTGGCGAAAGCCAGTAATACAGAAACAAGACAAGGAGGAGGATAAAAAATACACTTATGACATTGCCATTCCCCCAGGCACTACTTCAAAAACGGGATTCAGGCAGTATGCAGAAATGGTAATATTCGGGCGTGTGGTAAATTTAGAATGGAATGCCAGTACGGAATTAGATTTAATTTACAATAATATAAGTCAACATATCGGCCATGTCGTTAGGTTTACAGTAAAAGAATCCCAGTTGAGGGCTTATGGTGTAGAGCCCGGTGTAAAAAACACAGTAAACTCAGAAAATACATCTTACAGCAATCTGCAGGGTAGTGAAAAGCAGAACGTGGTGGAAGAAATAAACCGGCGATACTATGAAAGAACCGGTATTAAACCAGGCACACAAATTCAGACCAATGACACAAACAGTACTGCAATTTGGAATGCAATAAGAGATGAAGTAATAAGCGAAAAGGAAAAGATTGATGCGCTTTTGCCAGAGATGAAGGCATTTCTGAATATTGAAAACGGTATCAGTCCGGCAGATTATTCAAAGTATGCCGAAGTAGCCATGTTATTGGGGCAAATGGATGCCGCCGATTTTATGACTTACAAGGCTTCGGTTAGTTCTTCCACAAGTGATCTTGATTTACTGAAAAAATCACTAACTGAATTCCTTGGCAGAAAAGAAGTTCGGAAAAACGCTGCCGTTGAACGCGAAAACCTGAAAACCAGATTGTATGGGCTTGAAGACTTATATAAACTCCACATATATTACAAGTCGATAGCCGGAAATGTGAATGAATTCTTTGGCAACGATTCTCTTCCTGAAGATCAACAGAAATTAAAAGACAGACTGCTCGCACACGAAAAAGACACGGAAGAAAAATTAATTACCGGATTACAGGAAAATGGCTTCAATTCAATAGCTGACTTTGAAGCTGCCATTAAATCTTTTGAAAAAGCATTTGAGGAAGAAACGTTACGCATTGCCGATGAACATTTACAACGTTATGAACATGTATTGTATGAAGAAGAAAAACGGCTCGATAATTCCGACTATGTAAACAAGCTGTTCGCCTCACTCAGCCAGACCGGAGCTAAAGCCCATTTCGAAGAAGCCAACGAACTAAGTAGTTCGGCCAACGCCATTACACGCGATCAGGGCGGATATGCCCGTGGCGATCAGGAACTTAAAGCCGAGCTCAGAAACAAGGCCGATGTGGAGCGATATAAAGGCGAAAGCCTTATTGAATCATTAGACTCTGAATTGGTTAAAGAAGCACAGTTCGACCAGGAAGCCTTTTCGCGCTGCGAGACTGCAGAGGAAATGAAACAATTCCTGCTCAGTTATGTGCGCCAGAAAAAGGCAAGCATAGACGAAACCAGTGAAGACATACACGCACACCCCGACCATATTTATGAACTGGATGTACTCTTTAACTTCTCCCTGCAGGCTCAGCAAATTCAACCGGGGAGCATACATGACCTTATTTTAAAGGATAAGGCAAAAATAATAAACACATTTAAAGTACTCAAAACAATTTGTCTGGTCATCATTGCGCTGGCGTTAACCATTGGCACACTCGGAGCCGCAACGCCTTATGTGCTGGCCGCGGGTGTGTTGTCAACCGGGCTGAGTCTGTATTTTGTATATGAAGCATTAGATGACTACAACCGCCAGAATGCCGCAAACGATACCGGTTTGCTGAGTAATGATCCTTCACTGGCCTGGGTAATGCTGGCCATTGCCGGTGCCGCTGTTGACCTTGCCGCGCTGCACAGTGCGTTTAAGGCAGCACGCTCCATAGCCGAAGCCACTAAAGAATTTAACGCCACGCTCAATACAACGCTGCTTGAAGAAAAGCTGGCAAAAATTACAGCACTTGATGCGCGCATACAGCAAAACATCGTCAAACGCGCACGCTTACACGAACAGCAGGAAAAGTTGCTATCTTCGATGGTACAGGCCCGCGGGGCACTCATGGTTACCATACCCGGCCTGGCACAAACCGGCGAGCTTATGCTCCGCGCCATCTTCGCCATTCGCAAAGGCGCAGTGAGTGTGGACATTTTCATCGCCGAACTTAAAGCTGCAAAGCTCATTGCCGATACAGGACTTACAGCCGATGAGTTGCTGTTGGTGAAAGATACGTTTACCCGGGCACGCACGCTGGCTAATGACGAGAGGCTGGTGGCGGAAATGGAGAAGGCTGCGGGGGAGGGGGATTGGGTGAAGTTGAAAGAGTTAGAAAATACTAAAACTGTTATTACAGGATCACCATTAGTTCATGAAGTTGAAATGGCTAAAACTTTAGGGGATTATTTGGGAGGAGGAGAATTTTTGTTTATTAATTCAAAAGAAGGAATTGAAGGTTTTCTGAAACAAGGTGATATTTTAATACCAATTAGTCTTAAAAGACAAACGACAGAAAATATTAAAAATATATTCCGGGTAGCACGAGATAATGAAATTCATGTAAGAAGAGTAGCACAAATAGACTCAAGAGTTATTCTTGGCGACTCTGCTAATACTGTTCTTTTTATAGAAATAACTAATTTTGATAGCGCAAAGGTATTACAACACATTGCTAACAGTTCACCAAATATCTTGCCATCTGCTTCAACATACTCTAAAATGTTGATGAAAACTAATGATGGAATTATTTTCGAAGTTAAACTAAAATAAAATGGGGTATCAAATAGAAATTTTACCACAAAAAGAACTTCCTGAGAACTGGAAGAATTTGATTAATATAAAGTTTTCTTCACCCGAAATACCAATAGTATTTAATAGCAAAATACCTAATTATTATATAGTTAACTTACATGAAGACACATTTATCCATATATGGCTTTCAATAAAAGAACGAGAGATTTTTAAAGATTCAGAATATCTAGAGGCAATTAAGAACATAGACACTATCAATATGACTGATTTTCTAAAAAAATTTGACAAACTAAGCTATACAATTATTTTAGAATATAAAGGAACTGAAAATGCAAATCACATCATTATTCTGCTAAAACTAACTTCAATTATAGCCGAATTAAGCGATGGCATAATTACTTTTAGAAACGATATCCGAAATTTTAAGGTTGACAATATTTACTTCCCCACAGACTTAGATAATTTAATTTATTGATTTCAATAATCCCCTGGGCTCGGTTAATGTAAATACTAATTGTAAATTGCAAAATCGAGTCATTCAAGAGAAAATTGAAAATTAGATCAACTTCGCGCACTTCGTGAGGAGTCAATAAACAAAATGAATGAATCGGAGCTTTTAATAATTTACTTAAACAAATAAGGGATGACCTGATGATTTCAGGTTATCCTGAATCACTCGAAGATTACGAATGTCTCATGGTTTGACATAATGTATTAATAAATTTTGGACAGACTGAATATCCTTAAATTGCTGTATGTTTAAAATTAAAGAAAATATCCATATAGATTTTGTCCCCGACAAACAGCTACCATGCACCCCAAAGTTGATTTTAAACGACACTACTGTAATTTTAACAAACTCAATATCTAACATAGAGTTTCAAAATGAACTGTCAAACACAAAGGGAAGTACGGGAGACTGGCTTGGGTTAAATGGCATTGATAATTTTGGATTTAACAAACAAACAAACTTATTGCAGGTTTTGTGCCTGAAATATCCAGAAGTTAACAGGATACCAGCAAATATTGATCTCATAAGAAATTGTGAGAAAATTTTGGCGGTGCCGCTCTTACCTGAGCCTTCTGTTGACTTTGAAATTAATCCTTTTGAAAAAAGGAATTACAGTATTGAAAACAATATGCTTATCTGCTTTAGTAATGATTTCACAGTTAATTCAAGATTGGTTGAAATGAAAATTGCAAAAGATGTGTCTTTGATTTTTGAAAATAATATATACAGTGCCTGGATTTTATATAATCCCGAGTTGTATATAGACGATGGTTTAGACAGAAAAAACAGTTATGAATCCAGCTTGTTTCTCAAAACAAGTTTAAATCGTATTTTCGATTTAATTACAATTGAGACGGTTGACAAGATGGATGACAGAGATATGAATACCCTTGTTAAAATTTCCGAATTATACAATGCTATAAACCAACACAAAGAAACAGATAAAATTATCGGGCTTTCAATCATGCGTCAATGGTTATATGACATTGTAGATAAATTCTATCCGTCAACAGATATACAAAAACATTTTATCAAAAACTAAAATTCCTTATTGCGCTACAGGCAATTTATTGTGTGGGGTAAATGCCTTGTTAGAAGTTGTAAGGGTAAAAACTTACTCTGAAGCCTTCCCTAAAAACAGCTACGCTAAAAACTACTTGAAATCCAACAACAACATTTCCACATGCGGAATATCATCTTCAAGATAATCCTCCCCCACCCGCTCAAACCCGAATTCGTTATAAAATTTCTCAAGATAACATTGCGCACCGATGCGCACAGGCACATGCCCAAATGTGTGTACAATCTGTTTCAGGCAATACTGCATAAGTTCGCGGCCAAGCCCGGTGCCGCGTGCTGCTGCGGATGTGGCCACGCGGCCAATTGACACTTCGTGGTACGAAACGCCGCCGGGTAAAATGCGTGCGCAGGCCAGCATGTCGTTTCCGCGGCTGCACCATACATGCAGCGAGAGAATGTCTTTATCGTCGGGATCGAGGTAGGGGCAGTTTTGTTCTACCACAAACACGGCTGCGCGGAGTTGCAGAAGTTTATACAACTCTGCCGCCTGCAGTGTGTTAAACGGTTTGCATTGCCATACCAGCCCCGGAGTATTCATGCCTTTGAAGTTAAGAATGCAGGCAGTTTACGTGCCAGCACCGAATATAATGCAACGCCCATAATTACGCCGAACGAGTTGGCAATAAAATCGTAAATATCGGCTGTGCGTTCGCTGAATAAGGCCTGCTGCATAATTTCGAGCGCGCCGCCGTAAGCTATTGCGCCTGCGGCGGTGAACCATTTTGCATTTCGCCGCAGCATGGGTGAAGTGGAAAATACCAGACCGCGAATGCTGAGTATTTCCAGCACAAAGAAAATGCCCGCATGAACCCATTTGTCGAACGACAAGGCTTCGAGCCAGTCGGAGTGCGGCAAATCGCGGCCGGGTATGGCGCATAAAAAAAGAATGACCAGTGCCCAGACGAGCACCGGCCAATTGTATCTGAGTTTCATGCAGTATGATTACTGACCGATGAGTGCTTTGTATGCCGCGGCATCCATAAGCCCGGCTACTTCGTCGGGGTTGCTCATATTCACACGAATCATCCAGCCATCGCCGTAAGGATCTTTGTTTACCGATTCGGGATTGGCATCAATGGCCTCATTTTTTGCCAATACCGTTCCGCTGATGGGCATGAACAAATCGGATACAGTTTTCACCGCCTCAACGGTTCCGAAAATTTCGTGCTGGGGCAGCTCTTCGTTTACGGTTTCTATTTCCACATAAACGATATCGCCAAGTTCGCCCTGCGCAAAATCGGTGATGCCGATAACGGCTTCGTTACCTTCCACACGAACCCATTCGTGGTCTTTCGTGTATTTGAGATTGTCCGGAAAATTCATGTCGGGTGTAATGTTTTTTTGATGTGCCCAAATTTACACGTTTTGCCCAATCGGCCACCGCAAAAAAAGTTTTTGCACCGTCAAAAAAACACCCGCTGCGGTGGTTTCGACAGGCTCAACCACCGGGACGGCGACTCAGCCACCGGGACGGCGACTCAACCACCGGAGTAAGAACATCCCCGGCGACTGAACTTGTCGAAGCCGCCGGAAGCAGTATGCATCCCCGGCGGCTGAACTTGTCGAAGCCGCCGTAGCAGTATGCATCCCCGGCGGCTGAGCTTGTCGAAGCCACCGGGGATATACTATGTCTTTTACTGGAGTGTAAAGCGCAAACTTATACCGGCATTGGTATTGGCCGTTTTAAACGACGATGAAATGAGCGGATTGGTCATTACACGGTCGAAGAACGCGCGGATCATGAGGTCTTTGGTGAGCTGATAATCGCACGAGGTTTTGATGGAGAGGATGTTCTGGCCGGCGGTAAGCTGGTTAAACTCCTCAATGCTGCGGCGAATTACCGTCTGGTTGTTGCGGAACGATACGTCGGCACGGAGGTTCATGGCACTCTTGGGTGCTTTGCCTTTGAATGCTTTTTTGAGTGGTTTCAGTTCTACCTCATCAAAACGATAACCGAGGCCTATTACCAATTCACGGCCGCTTACTTCGGTGAGCTGCAGGTTGGCGAGGCTCAGGCTCAGGGTGCGGTCTTTCTTGTACTCTACGCGGGTAAGCAGGCTGTTGGTCCAGGTCATGTCCACACCAATAAGCGGACTGAACTGCTCAGAAATCTGCACGTTGGAGAACTGGAACTCGGCTTCAAAGTCGGAGTTTACGTTGCGCACGTTGTCGGAGAATCCGTCATTGTTTCCATCCACGAAGTTGAGGTTGGTGGTAAAGCCGCCCAGCGTGTAGGTAGAACGGTAAGTGTGCGCCAGCGTAATTACCTTGAAATGCTTCTTGATCTTTTTGTACTTGGTAAGACCATCGAATGTAATGCGCCAGTTGGGCAGCGGTATGGCCGGGAACATGTTGGTTGACCGTGTTTCGGCGCGGCCGCCGGTGTAGGCGGCAAGGAATGCCGGAATGGCCACATCCTGCGAGGCTTTGCTGTAGCCGTCGGCAAAACCGGTGTTGAGGATACCCGCAGAGTTGGGGTTTTCCTGGCCGAGTCGTGAGGAAATTACTGCACGGTTGTTCAGGAACTGCTGGAAAGCTTCGTTGGAACGTGTGGTGCGGTCGTCACGCACAAATGCGGTGCGCCAGGTAATGATGCTCATGCTGAAGCTGCCTGTTTCTACCGGCGACTGCTTTTCGTACCCAGTACCCGTCCAGCGGTAGAAGGCCGATTCGTTGCGCGTATAGTTGCGCGAGATGTTAAGTTCGATGCGGAGATCGGGGAATGGTTCGAGCTGTGCACGGCCGGTGAGTGTTTGCGTTTTGCCCTGTGTAAATGGTGTAAACAGCGATTGTGTTTGTACTAACCAGCCCTGGTTGGAAGCATACAGCGGGAAACTATCATTACCCGGCCCGAAACCTTCCTGCTGCCCGAAAATGAAGCCCCAGCCTGGGCCCTGGAAGTTTTCGTCCATGCCCAGAATGCGTGTGCGGCGCGAGTAACCGGGCAGCGCAAGTGTGGCGTTTTCGGAGTAGTTGAACGATACGGTGCGCACCGACATTACCAGACGTGCGAGGTAATCGAGAATAAGGAACTGATCGTCTTTCTTCTTGGTCGAATCGCGCGGCGACTGCTGCGGAGCGCCGGGACGGCTGGGGCCGCCTGCGCCGGGACGTTCGGGTGCGCCGCCGGGTCGTTTCTGGTTTACTTTCTTGAAGTATGGAATTTTGTTGTACAGCGTGGTCATGTTGGCCTGACCGGTGTACTGCCATTGAGCGTTGTTGCCCACTACGTTGCCCAGCGTATCGGCCGCCAGCGGAGCGCGCTGCCAGGTGTAGCCGCTCGAGTAACGTACCGATGCGGTAAGCCAGTCGAATGCCGGAATCTTGTTAATGGGCACAGTGTAATTTACGTTCGTCTGGTGGTGGTAATTCATGGTTGTGCCCAGCGCACGGATATTGTCGATAAGCGAATCGCGCTTGGCATCGGTATCAATTTTACCCACCGGCTCGAGTACCTGACCGAGATTATCGGCAGAGAAGTCGAGTTTAAGGTTCTTCATCAGATCCCAGCGCAGGGTGTAGTTGCGTGTCCACACAAAATTCTTGTTGAAGTTGGTGGGCACAAACACATCGCCAAAGCCGGTGATGTTGCGGTTTTTGATTTCGCTGTACGAGCGGTTGAGGTCGGTGGTAAATGCCACGTTCGAGGGCAGCGGGGCAATGCTGATCTCACGAATGAGGGTAAACCATTTTGATTTTGCCCAGCCGGCTTTATCGAAAGGCTTGAACGGTTTTACCTGCGGCGTGTAGGAATAGGTAAGCTGCCCGCGGTAGTTGCGTATCGAGCTGTATTCGATGTTTACGTTGTGGCGGTATATTTCGGTATAGGCATAACTGGCCGAGAAGTTGGAAATATCCCACGGGAACGACACTTTTTTGCCCTTGCTTCTTTCTTTATGCACATTGGTAAAGTTATACCCCCGCCGTCGCGTGTAATCGACCGAAGCACCTGCCAGCGAATCTTTCTGCCTGTCGCTCAATAACGATTCATTACCGAGCAGCGGTTTGAGCAGGATGTCAGGATCGAGCGGGTTAAACTGCGGGGTGATGTAGGTTTCGCCATAGTTCCAGAAGAACGGGAGGCTGATGCCTGCTTTTTCGGGGAAGAAACGGCCGAGTTCGAGCTGTGTCGATACATCGTAGTTCACCTGTTGTTCGCGCAAACGCTCACTTACTTTCTTTTCAATACTTCCGAAGTTGGGCGTGGCCATATTTCCCGAAAGGTTTACCACACCAAAATCGGCCAGGCGCGCAGTTACGCGGGCGGTGGCAGCCCAGCCTCCGTCTTCCACAAAGTCGGTAAGGCGCAATTCGTTAAACCAAACCTCGGCGCATTTCGGAATACCGTCGTCGTTGGGGGTGGCACTTGTTTTCTTGGGGTTGCGCACACCCAGCACAAACACGCGGATCATGGCCAGGTTGGGGTTTCCTTTTACGGTTACCTTGCGTGCCGGATTATCCGGATCGGCCAGTGTAAATTCCTGTGTAATGGATACACGTCCGGCCGCCTGCTCGAGGTTGCGCTGCTGTTTTACAAACTGCAGCAGTTCGAACGGAAGTTCCATGGTGTTTGAAAGCGGCCATACTTTTTCGCGTTCCGACTGGTCGTTTTCGCCATAGCGTCCGGCCGGAGTTACTTCGAGCGGTATTTCGTATTCGTAGTAGTTGTCGGTCTGGTCGGCACCAATGCGGATGAATGCGGTAACATCGCCGTTGTTGAGCGGCTGCGAACTTCCGGGGTTGGATTCGGCGTGAACAAACATGCGCAGTTTCTGGTACGAGCGCACGTCCATGTTGTTTACCGTGCGGAACACCGCGCGCGAGTCGCCGTCTTCGAGGTTGCAGGTACGTACCGAGAGCGACTGCTCGTTCAAACGCACCAGTGTGTTGCTGTTTACGTTCTGCTCACGGTCGATGCCGGGAGGCAGTACATAGTTTACAGGCACACGATTACCGTTTTCTTCAATGTTTACGGCGGCCACATCAAACTGTGTGGTGTTCTGGTCGTTCATAATATACTCGCCAGGACGGAGCAGTGAGTATTCGTATTTACGCCAGTCGCTGCGTACAAATTCGAGGCGGGCAAAGCGGCATACCACCGGCTTGTCCACATCCTTAAAATACATACGAATGAAACGGATGGAGTTAAAGCCTTCTATGTTGCCCACTTTAGCCGTGAAATTGCGAACGGGAATGCGCAACTGATACCAGGTAATGGGGCGTGTGCGGCCGTCTTTGGTAATTACGGTTGTCTGGTAAACGTCGGTAATGTAGTTGTTACCAATGTTGGCCGGATTAATGTCGCCGGGAGTGAGTTTGATACGGTATTCGTAGTAACTCTCGGTTTCATTAAGTGTATTGTCGCGGTTAATGTCTTCCTGGTTGGGCAGGGTGGTTGACTGTGTGGGATAATCTTCACTTACGCCGTCGTCGTTGGGGTCGCCCACCTGGGGCGAGTTTCTGTCGAGACCGTTAAACATTTTGTAACGATCGAGTACGCCCAGCGAAATATTATCATAGTCTGTACCGCGATAGTAGTGGAAGTTATCGCCGGCAGGGTCTTTTACGGCATTGAGGTACGCCTGCGAAGAGTTTCCGTACAACGCAGATATGTCGTTGATGTAATCGTCAAAGAACTGTGCTTCCTTGTCGTCGCCCCAGCCATCGAGGCCCACATCCTGCAGCGCGCGCTTGGCGGGGTCGTTGTCGAATGCATTTACAATAGACTGTACCGAGGGCACCAGACCCCACGCGGAGGTGTCCACCAGCGAGAAGTTGTTGTCAACGGGCAAACCGTTTTCGAACGCATTGCGCGAATCCTTGAGTACATCTTCCGAGATGTTTCCGAGGTTGATAACGAGTTCGCCGGTGGTGTTGCGGTCGGCCACGGGTACATCGTCGTTGTACGGATCCATTACCCAGATCTGTATAAACTCGATGTTTGCGGCCTGAAAATCGTTGGTGGTGATGCTTCGCTGGATACCGCCCCAGCGCGAGGCCGGGTTAAGCAGCGAACCATCGGCGGCGAGACCGGCGGTTAAACCGGGCTGCGGGTTTACGTCGAAGTTATACGGACCGCGCTCGGCCGGATAAAACGCCATATCGAGCATGGCCACGTTTAGCGGCTGGCCGTTTGGCGGCTGGCGGTTGGGGAATACCTCGGTTTCGAGTACCTCGCGGGTGAGGTGGTTGGAAAGATCGGTTACGGTAAGGTGCGACGGTTTGAGGTTGTTATCGGGCCGCAGGAAGAGCGGGTCGATTACATACCAGTTGAGCAGGGCGCGGTTCATGCCACTGCGCAGGTCGGAGGTGCTGGCCTCGGGGAAACGCGCAGGCTGGCCCTGCGGAACCGATGCAATGCTCCAGCCCTGCGGGGCGCGGATGTCGATGGCCGATTGTGTGCCCTCGAAATCGTCGATGTACGAGTTGCCTTCTTTACCAATGGCGCGGTTGTGGCCCGGAATAAGCTGTGCAAATTCGCCCTGTGCGGCAATAGACGAGGGTGCCTTGGTTTCGATCAGTGGCAGTTTGTCTATCATGCGGGTGAGGATGGGCAACTCTGTGCGGTAGTTTAAGTCAAAGCCCCACATGGTATTGCTCATCGGTTCATCGCCAATGTTTATTTTTTGGGTAACCGGGCGCTCGGTAAGGTTCATAACCGTAGCCCCGATATTGAAATCGCGGTTTACCCGGTAATCGAAGTGTGTACCGAAAAGTGTTTTCGTCTGGATATTGAACAGCGAATTACTTTCGAGCGAAATCTTGATGGGCACGCCCGAATTGAGCACACTTTCGTTAATGATTTTTACGCGGCCCAGGGTGTAATCCACCGTATAATCGGCATTCTCGGTAAGTGGCGCACCGCCTGCGGTTACCCGCACCGAACCGGGCGGAATGTTTACCGCATTGAGGGAAATATCGGAATTGGATGATGATTTGTAAGAACCTTTGAGTTTGAAGCGGTTTTTACCGGCAAAGGCGGTTTGGGCAATGATTTTGGTGGAATCGTAAAGTTGCTGATAACTGTATTGCAGGCGTAGCTGTGGTAAGGTTCCGGTGGGATCAATCTTTTCCTCAAGGAATTTACCAAATGGTTCAACCACCGGAAAAATTACACGCCCGTTTGCAGCATTAATAGTGACTTTATCCATAAAGTCGAATTGCCCGTCGGGCGAAGCCTGCTGCTGCTGGTTGAGGAAGTCGAATTCAAAAACCTGCACAAGTGGCTTACCGTCTATATCTCCTTCGGCAATAAAGGGAATATCGGTACCGGTAGAAGGGTTGTTGTACCAGATCTGGAGGTTGAAATCCTGTGGGTTTACCTGAAAAGCACCAATGGAATAGATGTTTTTCATCATCAGATCCCAGAGTTTAAACTCGTACTGTCCGGTAAGATTGCTTATTTTGGGTACGTTGTTGGTGCTTTTCAGCATTTTCACAATAAGCGCATCCTGACCGGTAACCCCGTCGGTAGAAAATTCGCCTACCTGATAGGTTCGTCCGTTAAGGGTGTACTGATAGGCCACACCCAGCACTTCGTCCTGGTTGAGTGCCTGGTTGAGCGAAATGTAACCGAGGCGTTCGTTGTAGGTAAACTCGGTGGGTTGCAGACGGCGGGCGTTGTTTACACGCTCGTAGTTTACAGACTGAGCAAATCCGAACGGATCGAGCGGAGTAAAGGTGCTTTGGATGGGCGTATTAATATTCCGCACATCGTCGTAAGTAGTTTTAAGGAGTTCGTAGAGGTTGTTTCCCCCATTGCGCGGCACGGTTCCGGCAGAATCGACAATAAAGCCTGTACCTACAAGCTCAAGGCTGTCTTCGCCGAGGTCGGTGAAAGCTACCAGGTTGCGGGTGTTTTCCACCACGCCGGTGCGGTTGGTTACCCACACTTCGATACGGGTAATTTGTACACCGGAGTTAATGAGCGGGCGGGTGCTGAGTGCGCCGTCGTAATTATCGTAAAAGTATTGCGAGAGGAAGAAGTGTCGGTTGGCTTCGTAGTTGTCGCCGCTTACTTCGAAGTTGCTTATCTGCGCACCGCCGGTAACGTTTACTTCCGACTTTCTGCCGCGTTCCTGCGACACAATGCTGGTTACGGTGAGGCGGCCAAACTGAAGCTGAGTTTTGATACCAAACAGCGACTGGCTGCCGGTAATGAGTGTGGTATTGAGGCCGAAGTTTACGTTACCCGCTTCAATTTTCTTGATGATTTCGTCTTCAAAGCCGGTGTATTCCAGCTTCATCTGGTTTTCGAAATCGAAGGTGGATTCGGTGTTGTAGTTGGTAGTGAGTTTGAGTTTTTCGCCAATCTTACCTACCACGTTAAGCTGAATTTTTTCGTCGAAATCGAAAGTGGCCACACGGCGCTGGCGTTCGGGCAGTGCGGGGTTGTCGGTGCGGTTTATGTTTACACCGAAAATGAGTTCGGCCGAGCCCTGGGGGCGGATGTCGATGGTGCCACCGCCAAAGATGCGGTCGAAGCCTTCGCTGTTGATTTTAATGGGCGGGATGATTCCGTTTCCGCCGCGCTGCTGGTTCTGGCTTTCGGCATGTACACGCTGGCGCCAGTAGTCGCGCGCCGATTTTTTCATGTCGTAGTACATGTATTCTTCCAGCGTAAGCTGCATGGGCGGGCGGTAGTTGAGCCGGTTGCCCAGTTTTTGCTCTACGAGGTAGGTGGCCGAATCGCCGGGGACGAAAGTAACGGAGGTTTGTATGTTGGAGGGATCCTGAAGTTTTAGTGTACCGTTGTTGTTGAAATAAAGAGGGTCGAGGCCCGACTGGTCGGTAAACTGACTGGGGCTGGTGGCGGGGTCGCTCACGGGACTGTCAACCGGCATAATTTCGTAGCCGGTATTGTAGCGCGATGCTTTGGTGTATGCTTCGCTGTTGCTGGTAACAACAGACACGAGCATCACCGCAGCAGCGGAGCCGGAAAGCAGGTATTTCAGAGTCGGTTTCAAGCCTGTGGTTTGGATCAGGAGTGATACTTTACTTTATAAATTCTTGAGTGCCAGTTTAATTAGCTGTTCAACAGACACCACGTTTCCTTCGGCACGGAGTACTTTATCAACAGCTTTTTCGGCAAGGTTCCGCGCAAACCCGAGCATTACCAGCGCGGATAACGCTTCGTCGCGCAATTTATTGTCTGCTGCAAAAAAAGTTGTGGCGGTGGCCGTGTCAGACTTGCCGAGTTTTCCTTTGAGATCGACAATAATGCGCTGGGCCGATTTTTCGCCAATTCCTTTTACTCCTTTGAGCACTGCCACATTGCCGGTGAGTATGGCTCCGGCAATTTCGGAGGCGGTGAGCGAGGAAAGGATCATTCGTGCGGTGCCGGGGCCCACGCCGGAAACGGAAATGAGGTGACGGAAGAGTTCGCGTTCTTCTTCGTCGGCAAAACCATAGAGCACATGGGCATCTTCGCGCACGGCAAGGTGTGCGTAGAGGCGGGCTTTTTCGCTGCTGCCTATTTTTGAGTAGGTGTTAAGCGAAATGTGCAGCAGATAACCCACACCGCCACAGTCTATTACTGCGTAAGTGGGGGTTTTCTCGGTAATGCGTCCTTCAAAATGATTGTACATTCGAACTGCTTCCTTCTATCGGCGCGACTGTGCATCGACAACCGCAATAATGACCATGTTTACAATTTCACGCACCGAACTTCCTAGTTGCAACACGTGTACGGGCTTTTTAAGGCCCATGAGCAGCGGCCCTATGGCTTCTGCCCCACCCATTTCCTGCATCAGCTTGTAGGCAATGTTGCCCGAAGCGAGGTTGGGGAAAATGAGCGTGTTTACGCGTTTGTCCACCAGTTCGCTGAAAGGGAACTGTTCTTTAAGCAGCTCGTTATTCAGCGCGAAGTTGGCCTGGAGATCGCCGTCCACAATTAAACCGGGGTACTCGCTGTGCAAACGGGCAACTGCTTCGCTCACTTTAACCGGTGTGGGTCCTTCGGTAGAACCGAAGTTTGTGTAAGAAAGCAGGGCAATGCGGGGTACAATGTTAAACTGCCGCACTGTTTGCGCCGTGAGCACGGTAATGTCAACCAGTTCCTGTGCCGTCGGATCTACATTCATAGTCGTATCGGCATAGAAATAGTTGCCTTGTTTTGTGGACATAATATACATTCCGGCCACGCGGTTTACACCATCCTGAACGCCAATGCATTCGAGAGCGGGTTTAATGGGGATGGCGTATTTTCGGGTAAGGCCCGAGATCATGGCATCGGCCATGCCTGTTTCCACCATCATTGCCCCGAAATAGTTTCGGTCGAGCATGGTTTTGCGGGCTTCAAACAGGGTGTAGCCGCGGCGTTTGCGCTTCTGGAAGAGCATATCGCCAAAAATGCGGCGGTTTTCTTCCTGCGAGGCATCGCGCGGGTCGATGATGGTGATATCGCCCAGATCGAGGTTGTAGTCGGCAATGAGTGCGCGTATGCGTTCGGCATCGCCCAGGAGGATGGGCTTGGCAATGCCTTCGTCGCGCACGAGCTGGGCGGCTTTGAGTATTTTGTAGTGGTCGGCCTCGGCAAACACAATGCGTTTGGGGTTGGCTTTGGCTTTGGCGGCCAGCCCGCGCATGAGTTTGTTGTCGAGTCCGAGGCGGTTGTTGAGTTCGTTGCGGTAGGCATCCCAGTCGGTAATTTCGCGGCGTGCCACACCCGATTCGATGGCGGCTTTGGCCACGGCGGGGGCCACGGTGGAAATGAGGCGGGGGTCGATGGGTTTGGGAATGATGTACTCGGGGCCGAAAGCGAGGTTGCGGATGTCGTAGGCCATGTTTACATCGTCGGGCACTGCTTCTTTGGCCAGCATGGCAATGGCCTGTGCGGCGGCGAGTTTCATTTCCTCGTTAATTTTTGTGGCGCGCACATCGAGCGCACCGCGGAAAATGAATGGGAAGCCGAGTACGTTGTTTACCTGGTTGGGATGGTCGCTGCGGCCGGTGGCGAGGATAATGTCTTCGCGGGCGGCTTTGGCGTCGTCGTACGCAATTTCGGGATCGGGGTTGGCCAGGGCAAACACAATGGGGCGTGCGGCCATGGTCTGAATCATTTCGGCCGTTACAATGTTGCCTTTGGAGAGGCCCACAAACACATCGGCACCTGCCATGGCCTCGGCCAGACTTTGCAGGCCGCGGGGCGGCGTGGCGAAATATTGTTTGTATTCGTCGAGGTCGGTGCGGTCGGTGGTAATTACGCCCTTGCTGTCGAGCATGGTTATATTTTCGCGCTTCACGCCCACGGCAATGTACATTTTGGCGCACGAAATGGCCGATGCGCCGGCACCGTTTACCACCAATTTTACGCTGCCAATATCTTTACCGGCCAGTTCGCAGGCATTTATAAGAGCCGCACTCGAAATAATGGCCGTACCATGCTGGTCGTCGTGCATGAGCGGAATGTCGAGCTCTTCCTTGAGGCGCTTTTCAATTTCAAAGCATTCGGGAGCCTTAATGTCTTCGAGGTTTATGCCGCCAAATGTGGGTGCAATGTTTTTTACGGTTTGCACAAAGGCATCCACGTCTTTGGTATCTACTTCGATATCAAATACGTCGATATCCGCATAAATTTTAAAGAGCATTCCCTTCCCTTCCATCACCGGTTTGGAGGCCAGCGCGCCAATATCGCCCAAACCCAGCACGGCGGTGCCGTTTGATATTACAGCCACCAGATTGCCCTTGGCAGTGTATCGGTAGGCATCCTGCGGTTCTTTTTCAATTTCGAGGCAGGGTTCGGCCACACCCGGCGAGTAAGCCAGGGTAAGATCACGCTGTGAACTGTATGGTTTTGTGGGAACAACTTCAATTTTACCGGGACGGCCCTGCTCGTGGTAATCGAGGGCATCCTGTTTGCGAAATTTAGACATAAGCGTAATTCGTTCTTTTACAATTTGGGAGCCGTTTGCTTACAAACGGGCGAACGACGAAGATACGGAATTTGAATGTTTGTGCGCCGCAGGCAAAAAACTGCATTGGGTTGATTTGCAAAATGTTAAGCGCGTGGCAAATTTTATTTTAGGGTTGATTTTGTTTAACAAGGCTTTGCCCGGAGAAACACTTACCCATCATCAAATTTACTTCGCCAAAAAACATTTGCAGTACCAATCATCAATCCCTGTTTTTTTACACCTATTGTAACAATACAATAGTGTTTCTCTGGCACCTGAATTTGATTAAGTTTTTCCAGAAAACATAAAACAACATTTCCTTTTTGCTAACATTTTGGCCCGAAAAGAACAAAAACATTCTGTTTGTATTAGCTTAGAGGCTGTTAGCAAAAATTAGAATTGTATTCCTCTTTTTATGGCCGTTAAAAAAAGAAAAATCGTGGTGTTTACCGGTGCCGGAATCAGCGCCGAAAGTGGCATCAGTACATTCCGCGACAATGGCGGACTTTGGGATAAGTACGACGTGCGCGAAGTAGCCACACCCGAAGCCTGGGTGAAAAATCCGGAGCTGGTGCTTCGATTTTACAACGAGCGGCGCAAAAATGTGCTGGAAGCAGCGCCCAACGAAGGACACAAGGCACTGGTGCTGCTCGAAAAGAAGTTCGATGTGCAAATCATTACACAAAATATTGACGATTTGCATGAGCGTGCCGGCTCAAAAAACATTGTGCATCTGCACGGCGAAATTTTCAAATCGCGCAGCACAAAAAACCCGCAGCTTATTTACCCCATAAAAGGCTGGGAACTCAACCCCGGCGACAAATGCGAACTCGGCTCACAACTTCGTCCGCACATAGTATGGTTTGGCGAAATGGTGCCCGAAATGGAAAATGCACAGGAAATTGCTGCCAAGGCCGATGTGTTTGTAATTATTGGCACCTCGCTCAATGTTTACCCGGCCGCCAACCTGCTGCATTTTACACCGCCGCGCTGCCCCATGTTTCTCATCGACCCGAACGATGTAAACTCGCAGGCGGGAAGCAATATCATTCACATCCGCAACACGGCTTCCAAAGGTGTGCCGATACTGGTAGAACAGTTGCTGAGCGGAAAAATCTGATCGTTTACACCTCTCTCACCATCAGCGCATCGGTAAATGCGCGCAGTTCGGCTTTGCGCAGGGCATCGGCTTCTGTGTGGTGCAGTGCGTCTATGGCTTTGTGATAATGCTCATTCATGCACTCACGCGCCAGATCGCGTATGCCAAGCTGGTTGAATATGGCGGTAACGGCTTCCACTTTTTCGGTACCGGCGCTGGCGGGAGCCTGCAGCCAGTTTAGCAGTTCTTCGCGTTGCAGGCCGTTGGCGCGTTGCAGGGCGCTCAGCAGCAGGAAGGTTTTTTTGTTGGCCAGAATATCGCCGCCCACCTGTTTGCCAAATGTTTTGGGGTCGCCATACACATCGAGTATGTCGTCCTGCAACTGGAATGCAATGCCAAAGAGGCGGCCAAAATCATACAGCTTCCGGGCCTCGCTTTGCGGCGCACCCACGCAAAGCGCGCCAATAGACAGCGATGCGCCGGCCAGCACCGCCGTTTTAAGTTCAATCATGCGCAGGTACTCCTCAATGGTAACTTTGCTCTGGCGCTCAAAATCCATGTCGTACTGCTGCCCTTCGCACACTTCGGCGGCTGTGCGCAGAAACATGTCGAGCACGTCAGCCAATGCCGCTGCCGGACTTTTGGTAATGTAGCGGAATGCTTGGGTGTACATTACATCGCCGCTGAGTATGGCGGTGTTTACGTCCCACTTTTCGTGCACGGTTTGCATACCCCGGCGCAGGGGAGCATTGTCCATAATATCATCGTGCAGCAGCGTGAAATTGTGAAACAGCTCCACGCCCATTGCCGCCGGAATGGCCGGCTCCACCTTGTCGGTAAACAGCCCGGCTCCCATGAGTGTAAGCAGCGGCCTCATGCGTTTGCCGCCCAATTTCATGGTGTAGCGCAAAGGCTCGTACAGGCCCGCAGGCTGCTGCGGAAAAGATGCGTTTACTTCATCAATGGCGGCCTGAACCAGATGGAGGTAATGAGTGGTGTTCACAAAAATGCAGTTACAGAATATAGCGTGTGTTGGAAAGAATACGGCGGATGCCGTCTTCCAAAGAAACTGGCGGATGGCTTAAAAGCTGGCGCATTTTCGACGTGTCGGGCATACGCCGCGTCATGTCGCCTTCGGGAAGCGCAGGGCCGTATTGTATTTCCGATTTCGAGCCGGTAATGGAAATAATGAGGCGGGCAAGATCGGCAATGCTTATTTCCACATCGGAGCCGATGTTTACCACATCGTCAATATAACGGTCGTTGTAAAAGGCCGACACGCAGGCTTCCGTGTTATCGTCCACGTAACAGAATGTGCGCGTTTGTGTGCCGTCGCCGTTAATGGTTATCGGCTCGTTTTTGAGTGCGCGCTGTATGAAACGCGATATTACAAAATCGGGACTCTGCTTGGGGCCGTAGGTATTGAAGAATCGGAAAATGGTGTATTGCAAACCAAATTCCTGCCGAAACGATTTGAGGAAAGCCTCGCCCACGTTTTTCACAATGGCATAAGGCAGGCGCGAGTTGAGCGGTGTGGTTTCTTCGTTTTGCGGAAGTTCTACAGGTTCGCCATATACTTCCGACGACGACGAATAAAACACACGCTTCACGCCGGTATTTTTGCAAAGCGTGAGAATATTGCGGATGCCGTCGAGATCGCGCAGCACCAGCACCGGGTTTTCGAGCGTGCGCTTTACACCCACCACGGCGGCATAATGAAACACATAATCGAACCGGTAGCCGTAAAATACGCCCGAAATATCTTGCCACTCGTTTACATCGCATTTAATAAAACGCAGGTTGGGCAGTATGGGCACTTTGGCGAGCGAACCGGTGAGCAGGTTGTCAACCAGCACCACAAAATTACCGGTGTCGGAAGCAAGGCGCTCGGCCAGCGAACTGGCTACAAAACCGGCTCCTCCGGTAATGAGTATGTGTCTTTTATATCCTGCCAGACTTGTCATACGTTTCAGTTCTTAATCAAACCGAGCAGGTAATTTCCGTAACCGCTTTTGAGCAAAGGCTCGGCCAGTTTGCGCAACTGATCCTGATTGATGAAACCCATACGGTAGGCCACCTCTTCGATGCAGCCAATTTTAAGTCCCTGCCGTTCTTCAATAACCTGTACAAACTGGCTGGCCTGCATGAGCGAGGCAAACGTGCCTGTATCTAACCAGGCGGTGCCACGGTTGAGTATGCCTACTTTGAGTTTGCCGGCTTCGAGGTATTTGCGGTTTACGTCGGTAATTTCGTATTCGCCGCGGGCACTGGGCTCGAGCGAGGCGGCAATGTCAACCACGCTGTTGTCGTAAAAATACAAACCCGGCACAGCGTAGTTCGATTTCGGGTTGCGGGGCTTTTCTTCAATGCTTATGGCTTTTCCCTGTGCATCAAATTCCACCACGCCGTAACGCTCGGGATCTGATACGTGGTAGGCATATACCACGCCGCCGTCGGGATCGTTATTCTCCTGAAGCAGTTTGCTCAGGCCCGATCCGTAAAATATATTGTCGCCAAGGATCAGTGCCACTTTATCGTTGCCCACAAACTCGCGGCCAATTACAAAGGCCTGTGCAAGTCCGTTGGGCACGGGCTGTTCGGCATACGAAAAAGCACAGCCGAGCCCCGCACCGTCGCCAAGCAGGCGGCGGAAATGTGGCAAATCGTGCGGGGTGGAAATGATGAGGATTTCGCGGATACCGGCCATCATTAACGTGGACAGCGGGTAGTAAATCATCGGCTTGTCGTACACCGGCATGAGTTGCTTGCTCACCGCCAAAGTAAGCGGATGCAAACGGGTTCCTGAGCCTCCGGCAAGAATAATTCCTTTCATCGGGTCGAATGGGTTTCGGGCAGTATATTATTGCTTCTGATCGTCTTGCTGAATGGTGAGCTTATCGGAGTCGATATCTTCTTCCTCGTCATAAATATCGATAAGCGGTTCTTCGGTAAGTGCTTTGGTGGCTGCACGTTTTTCGAGCGTAAGCAAAATGCAGGGCAGCAAAATAAGGTTGGTGGCCAGCGATACCAGCAGCGTAATGGAAAGCAGAATACCTAGCGCCGCCGTACCGCCAAAACTCGACATTACAAAAATGCCAAAGCCGAAGAACAGAATTACGTTGGTGTAAATCATGCTCAGCCCCGTTTCGCGGATGGCCATTGACACCGCTTTTGAAGCATTTGACGGCGAAAGTTTGCGAAGCTGTGCACGATACTCGGTGAGAATGTAAATAGTTCCGTCAGACGCAATACCAAAGGCAATGGAGAAAATGAGAATGGTTGACGATTTAAACGGAATATCTAAGAAGCCCATTACACCCGCTGTCATCACCAACGGAATTAAACAGGGCAGTTTGGAAAGCACAATAATGGCCACCGAACGGAAAAGCACCATGCCGATGAGCAGAATAAGCACAATGGCAATAAGAAGACTCACAAACAGGTGATGCAGCAGATAATCGAAACTGCGCAAAAACATGAGGCTGTGGCCGGTTAAATCAACCCGGTATTCTTCTTTCGGGAAAAGCGAATCAACCACAGGACGAATCTCCTGCAGAATTTTGCGCACACTGTCCGAACCTACGTCGGCCATCTGGAAACTGATGCGGGTGTGGGTGTAAGTGGTATCAATAAATTTATCGAGCCTGTTTTGCTGGCCTCTCACGGTGCCCATGTATTTGAGCAAATCGGCCTTGTCGCTTTGTGTCGAAGGCAGGCGGTAGGCTTTGGGGTTTCCATCGCGGTAGGCCTGGTACGAGAATTTCAAACCTTCCACAATGGAAAGTGGTTTTGAGAACTCCGAACGTTCGGTAAGGTAGCGCTGCAACTGATTAATTTTGGTGAGCGCCTCACCTTCATTCATAAACAAATTGGGCCCGCTGAGTTTGGGCACCGATGTGGAAGCCACACCCATGGAATCAGTCCCGGCCGAATCGGTAGTTACTATCGAATCCTGCGCCGGTGGAGGATCGCCGCCCTGCCCCTGCTGTAATTGTGGTTGTTTCGACGGTTTTACTTCAATGGCAATTTCGAATGGAAGTATGCCGCCAAAATGCTTTTCAAAAAACTTGAGGTCTTCGGTTACCGGATCGCCTTCAGGCAAATCGTCAACCACATACCCGATTACTTTTATTTTGGTAAAGCCTACAATGGAAATAAGGGTAAGAATGGTAATGCCGGTGTAAAGCACAGTGCGGCGTGTATGCACAAGACGGTCAATCCAGTCGAGCAGACCATTTATGCGTTTTCCGCCCAGGTGGTTCATTTGTTTGGGCTTGGGCTCGGGCAGGTAGCTGAATATTATGGGCGTAAGCACAATGGCAATGCCGTAAGTGGTCATTACGTTAATGGCCGCCACCAGACCAAACTCTACCAGCAGTTCGCTGTTGGTGAAATAGAACACCACAAAACCCACCGAGGTGGTTACATTGGCAAGGAAGTTGGAAAGCCCCACCTTTTGCACCATGCGGGCCAGTGCCTTGGTTTTGTTTCCGTGCTTCTTAAGCTCTTCCTGGTATTTATTGATAAGGAAAATACAGTTCGGAATACCGATAATGACAATGAGCGGCGGAATAAGCCCCGAAAGCACGGTAATTTTATATCCGAATAATACAATAGTTCCCAGCGACCATATTACGCCCACAATTACCACAATGAGCGAAAAGAACACTGCATTGAAATAGCGGAAAAACACAAAGAGAATAATGGCGGTAATAAGCAGCGAGAGGAATACAAACAACTGCATTTCGCTGCCAATTTTGCGCATATACTCCGAGCGGATATACGGCATGCCCGAAAAATGCAGGCCCTTGTTGGCATCGTCGGGATCGAACTTCAAATTGTTTTCGCCAAATTTCAGCGCCTGCTCACGGATGCTGGCTACAATGGAAAGACGGTCTTTGGAATTTACGGCCGTATCGCTGAATGTGATGGCCATGAGGGTAACATGATCTTCTTTGTTGTAGATCATGCCTTCGTAAAAGGGCAGGTTTTCTATCTGTTCGCGTATGCTGTCGGCCTCCTGTTGTGTTTGCGGGCGGCGGTTTACCACCTGTCTTACATCAAACTTGCTCAGGCTGTCGTTGCGAAAGAGGTTGTAAAGCCGTGTAATGGACATTACATCTTTTACTCCGGCAATTTTGCGAATCGACTCGTTAAGATCGTACCAGCCCTGCAGCTTTTTAAGGTCAAACATGGTGCTGTCCTTAAAACCGATGACCAGCACGGTGCCGTCTTCGCCATAACGCTGCTTGAATTCTTCGTAAGCCGTAAAAAGCGAATCGTCCTTGGGAAGTACGCGGGCGTATCGGTAAGAAAGTTCAAGTTTGGTAGCCTGCCAGCCCATTACGGCTGTGATAAGAAACATAACTACCAGTATGGCAAGTCGGTTGCGAAGTATGAAGTGCGAAAGTTTGGCCCACATATATTTTTGTGCCGCTATTGCAACGGCGGGAGAATAAGGGAATAAAGGTAAGAAAAACACACAGACGCGCAGGGGCAATAATTTAACACGGTGATTATGCATCGGTGCTATTTTTGCCCAATGAGTACTCCCTCGCTGGCGCAGCTTTTCCTTGTTTTCCTCAAAATAGGCAGCACAGCCTTTGGGGGCAATGTGGCGCTGGTGGCGGCGGTGCGCCACGAACTATGCACACGCCGGGGCTGGCTGCACGAAGAAGCCCTGCTCGACTCCACCACGCTGGGCAACCTGCTTCCCGGCCCGCTGGCTGTAAATGTGGTGACGGCGCTGGGATTCAGAATGCGCAAACTGCCCGGCGCATTGGTGTGCATGGCAGGTGTGCTGCTGCCGGCATTGGTGCTCGTGTGTGCGCTCAGCGAGTGGTATTTCCGCTATGGCAGCAATGCACACATTACAGTAGTGTTTAACAGCCTGCTACCTGCTGTGGCGGCAGTAATTACGGCCACGGCCTGGCAACTGTTTCAGAAAAACGCCACCACCTGGCTGCAACGCGGCATGGTGGTGCTGGCCGCGGCGGCACTGTTTTTTTCGCGGAGTTTTCTTACCACGCTGCTGGTAATTGCAGCGGCCGGAATGATTGGCGGGCTGTTTATGCGCAAAGCCGGAAACTCTGCCCCACCGCCCCGTCCAAAACGAAATCACGGCCCCATACTCTTTGCGGCTTCGCTGGCGGCTGTGGCGCTTGTGGTGTGGCTTATCGGTTTTAGCGGCAAGGCGGCATTGGTCAAACAGCTTGGCCTTACTTTCGGCAGCATCAGCATTACGCTTTTCGGGGGTGGCTATGTGTTTGTGCCCGTTATCCGCGACCTTGTGGTGGGCGAGTTGCAATGGGTTACCAACCGCGAATTTTTCGACGGCATTGCCATCGGGCAGGTCACTCCGGGCCCGATAATGATAAGCGCGGCATTCATTGGCTGGAAACAGGCCGGACTTTGGGGCGCGCTGGTCTCCACTGCGGGCATATTTCTGCCGCCTGCCTCGATCATGCTCATTGCCACACAGTTTACAGAAAGGCTCAGGGGCAATGCCATTGTGGAAGCCGTATTCAGAGGCGTGCGCCCGGCTGTAATTGGAATGATTGCGGCTTCTATTTTCTTTATCCTCCGCAGCGGGCCGCTTACCTGGCAGGCAGCCTTTATTTTTGTGCTGGTGCTTTGGTTGTCGCTGCGCACAAAAATTTCGCAGGCGGTGCTTGTGCCTGCATCGGGGTTGCTGGGCTGGCTGCTTTATACCCTGCTGCCGTAGTGGCGAATGATTTTTTCGGCTGTCTTCAGGTAATTTCTTTCAATGCCTTATCTGGTTGATTTGGCAGCAGTTTTCATCAACCATTTTTCCGCACATTTACAAGCAACACCTTATTTTCAATAAACACCTTTCAATCCCTTAACTAGTGGATTTGGCAGCGGTTTTCACCAACCATTTTTCCGCACATTGCCAACCAATACCTTATTTTCAATAAATACCTTTCACTCCCTTAACTAATGGATGTGGCAGCGGTTTTCACCCACCATTTTCTGCACCATTAAACAATACCGGTTTTCAAAAAAACAACAAGGCCGTTTTCCATAATCGGAAAACGGCCTCGTGCTCTGGTCAGGGGGTATTGATATTATCTTGGACGAGCGGCAGGTGCAGGCGCAGGTGTAAATTGCGGCGTGGGTGTGGGAATCTGCTGCTCAAAACGGTTTTGCATGGTATTGCTGCCTGTGCTGCGGTTTGCCGGATTGTACAGCGGATCAGGCTGCTTGGCGGGCGGCGTGTCGAAACGCACCTGCGAACCATCCCACCACAACGGCTGGGGCGTATCGGTCATGTTATTGTCGTTAAACATTACGCCGCGCATTTTCTGATCGAAATCGTTTTGCGATACTTCGGCCGGTGTTTCCGGGTTTTCGTTGCCCTTTACTGTGGCAATGGCCACCCACGACACATTTACAGCCGATGTACCTCCGTTGTTTTCGGTAACGGTAAACCCGTTTGCATCTACCGAAGATACATAAACTCCGTTAGAATTGCCAGTGGGAGTTACCGTAATTACCAGATCGCCCGGATCTGAAATAATCTGACGGAAAGTAGCATCAAACGGAATATACACCGAGCCGTTGCTCAGTTGCGCTTTGCCTCTTGCATACACATCAGACGTAGTGGAAACAGCCGCATAGGTAGTGGCGCGGGTGCCGTCTTCCTTAGTTACCAGCATGGCCACGGGCTTGTTGGTAAAGGTGTAACCGTCCACATACAAGCTGTAGCGTGTACCTCTTACGTGCATACCGTATGCCATACCGCGCACCCAGCCGCCCATTACACCGCCGTAAATACCTAAGCCGATGTTAGTGTTGGGCTGTCCGTCCCAGTTTTCCGAACTGCCTCCGCCCTGGGCAGTGCGCCCGGTGGCAATACCGGTTTGATAGGCCACACCAAAGCCATATACGCTATAATCGACAAGGTTTGCTGCGAAGTAGCCAAGCGCACCGTAGGCAAGACCAAAATCATCGCCAAACACGGCACCGCTGCGTATATCGGCAGTGCCCATGCTGCCATGTACACCAAATGTATAGGATCCTGTGGGGGCTGAGGTATTTCCGTTTACACCCATGCGCGGGCCGGTGGCCACGAGATTTCTGAAGCCTGTACCGGCCACATTACTCTGGTTGCCACCACGTACACCGGCCGTGTTGGGGCCTCCTGTGGCGCCGGTCAGATATTCGCCCTGTACACCTGCAAAAATGGTAGTGCCGCCGGTTATGGCTCCGTATGTTCCGCCACCATTATATGCACTATACCCGTTCACCCCCCAGGGGAATGTGGGGTTTGACACGCCATTCATAAGGTCACCGGCAATTACGGTATTGGTAGTACCAATGAAAAACTCGCCCAGGTTACTGAGGCGGCCGCGCACCAGGTTGTTTGAAATAAGGTCAACATGGTTATTGCTGGTTGTACCTAAGTTGCCTGTGGCCGCAAGCTGGTTGCCACCCACTAACCATGCCGCGTTGGAGGAGGTAATGGTAGAGGGTATGGTGGTTACAATACTTAATGTGCCGTTTGAGTTAAAGTTATCGGAGGTAATTGTCCAGTTGGGACCGGTAGCGCCTGTAGCTCCGGTGGCCCCCGGGGCTCCGTTTGCTCCGGCAGGACCGGCTACACCTGTGGCTCCTGTGGCACCATTTGCTCCCGCAGGACCGGTGGCACCCGTAGCGCCATTAGCTCCGGCTGGGCCGGCCACACCTGTGGCTCCGGTGGCACCATTTGCTCCCGCAGGACCGGTGGCACCCGTAGCACCATTGGCTCCGGCAGGGCCAGCCACGCCTGTAGCACCAGTAGCACCGTTTGCACCCGCAGGGCCGGTAGCACCCGTAGCGCCATTGGCTCCGGCAGGGCCGGCCACACCCGTGGCTCCTGTGGCACCATTAACTCCTGCAGGGCCGGTAGGTCCTGTAGGGCCAACACCAAATCCGGTAGGACCGGTAGCACCTACAGATCCTGTAGCACCGGTTGGCCCGGCAGGGCCGGCATTACCTGTGGCACCTGTGGCCCCATTTGCTCCGGCAGGACCCGCAGGGCCTGCTGCTCCGGTAGCACCTGTGGCACCCGGAGTTCCCGGCGCGCCTGGCGCACCGGGTGTACCTGCCGGTCCGGCAGGCCCCACAGGGCCAATTGCTCCGGCGCAGTCGAGTGCGTCCCAGTTGCTGTCGCCGTTAATGTCTTCGGCCGGGTCGTTTATGCCGTTGGCGTTTAAGTCCCAGCAACTAATACCGTTGCTGCCCGAAGCTCCCGCAGGGCCGGGTGTTCCGGCGGCACCGGTAGGGCCTGTGGGACCTATACCGCCCGCATTGCAAAGCGATGTCCACAAACCTGCCTTATAATAAAAGAAGCAGAGCGAATCAAGGTCATACACCAGCAGCCCGTTGGCCGGAGCCGCAATACCAATGCGCTGCGCCGCAGTCATACGGGGCACAAGCACACCTTGTGTGTTCGACTGAAGATCGAGAAGTGAGGAAGGGTCTGGCGTGGTAGTTCCGATTCCGACGTTGTTCTGAGCCTGAGCACTCACTACAAGAGCCAGTAATATGAGCAGCGTGTAAAGCCGTTTCATAGGCAGGGGATTGCTGTTAAGGTGTTAATGTGGTGTTTTGGTAATACTAATGTATAAGATAAATAGATTGTTGCAACTTTTGTTGATTCCTCATTACATTAACAAAATCAGACAAAATGCCACATTCCATTGATTATCAAACAAAAAGACGGTTGTGGCATTACCACAACCGTCTCCTTATACTATAACAATTAGTTTACCTAATCAGATTTACACCGCCAATATACTGACGGCGGCTGCCATCGGGATCTACAGTAACGATCTTATATACATAAGTATCAATCTGGCACATGCGCGATGAACCCTGTACTGTGCCATCCCAGCCTCCGGGCCAGCGATTGGTCTGATAAATCATATTGCCCCAGCGGTCGAAAATGTACATCTCGAAACGGTCGGTGTTGATGCCTATTCCCTGCGGGAAGAATACATCGTTAATGCCATCGCCATTGGGTGTGAAGGCGTTGGGAATGTAAACGGCGTAATCTTCTTTCACAATCACGCTTTGTATTACATCGTCGGTACAGCCGTACTGATTGGTTACGGTAAGCTGCACATCAAATGTACCTACACCGGGGAAAGCAAAACTGGGATTCTGACCAATCATAAAGGTATCCAGTGCCGATACGGTGTTGGCAATAGACCAGGTCCAGGTGGTAGCACCGCTCGACTGATCGGTGAAATCAACCACGTTGTTGAGCGCAGTGGGATCGGTGGGCGAATAGGAGAATGCAGCGTTGGGCAGCGGCCACACGGTTACATAGTTGCTCAGGGTGAATGTGCTTACACAGCCAATTACATCGGTAACCGTGGCAGTTACATCGTAGGTGCCGGCATCGTTGAAGCAGAATGTGGGTGTGGGGCTGTTTGAGGTGCCCAGGTTGTTGCCGAATGTCCAGGTAATGGATGCGGTATTGGGTGTGTTATTGATAAACGACACACACAAATCTTCGCAACCCGAAATGTCGGTGGTGGCAGCAATGTTTACCACGGGTGCGGGGTTTACGGTTACCACTACGTTATCGGTAGCTACCGGTGTGCCGCAACCGTCGCTCACGGTTACCACAAATGTGGTGGTGCCGGTAATGTTTACAGGCACGTTATTTCCCTGCTGCCCAATGGGGGCCCAGTTGTAGGTAAGGTTTCCGTCGCCACCGCTGCCGGTGCAGGTAAGGTTTACGAGTGTGTTCTGGCACACGGTAATGTCGGCCAAGGCTGTTACCTGAAGCGGCGGGTTAACAGTTACTGTTACCGGCGCTACCGGCCCCACGCAACCATTGGCATCAACCACTGCCACAAAATAAGTGGTAGTAACTGTTGGCGATACGGTCATGGTTGATTGAGTCTGGCCAATAATGGGTCCGTTGGCATCGGCCCACTGATACTGGTAGCCGGGGCTTCCGCCGCCGGGTGTGGCCGTAAGTGTTGACGACTGTCCGATACAAATTGTGGCCGGTGCAGCCGCAGCAGCATTGGTTACCGCCGTGGGCTGGTTAATGGTGGCCGAAACGGTGTCTAAGCAGCCGTTGGCATCAGACAATATAATGGTGTAGTTTCCTGCGCAAAGCGTGGTTGAATCATCGCTGTTGCCAAAGGGCCCGCCGTTCCACGAATAGGTAAACGGAGCGGTACCGCCTGCGGCCGAAGTAACAACGATACCGTCGCAGGAGTTGAAGCAAAGTGCATCGCTTGTAGAAGTAACTGAAATGGTGGCTCCCGGTGTGTTGGGCACTACCACACAAAGTGTATCGGTACAGAGGTTGGCATCGGTGATATACACACACACCTGGCCGGGAGCAAGGTTATTTTCGGTTAAACCTGTACCGCCTGTTGACCAGAGAATATTGTACTGCCCGTTGGCAAGCGGAGTGCCGCCAGTAACGGTAATAGAAACCGATCCATCATTTAACCCGCAGTTGGCGGTGGTAATGTTGGTGGTTTGTATAGAAATATCGGTTGGTTCGGTAATGGTAACGCTGGCTGTGGTGGTACAGCCAATGGCATCGGTAATGGTGGCCGTGTAGCTGCCTGCGCAAAGGCCGGTGGCTGTTACACCTGTCTGGGCCGGTACAGTATTCCACGATACTGAATAGGGCGGGAAACCTCCCGCAGGGGTAACCGTGGCCGAGCCATTACACGAACCGAAACAGGAGGCATTAACTCCCGAAATTTGCGAACTAAGTACCTGCGATGCCACATGCACAGTTGCTGAGTCGGTGCCTACGCATCCGTTGGCATCGGTTACGCTTACCGTAAATTGTGTGGTGGCTGTGGGGCAAACCGTAGGTGTTGCCGTGTTTGCGCCGCTTTGTATGGCGGCAACGGGTGTCCATGCATAGCTTACACCTCCGCTGGCATTAAGCGTGGTGCAGTTTCCGGTACATATACTGTCGTCGGCACCGGCACTGGCGGTGTTCATTACAAATGTGGTAATGGTAACCGAGTCCACACCCGAACATCCTGACGGGTCGGTGGCTACGGCGTAGTATGTGGTGGTAGAGTTTGGCGAAACGTTAATTGTGGCCGTATTTCCAAGCGGGTTGGCGGGTGGTGGCCCTGCAAACCATTGCCACGTTGTGGCTCCTGGGGCTGTACAGGTAAGTGTGGCCTGCCCGCCCAAACAAACCTGCTGGGGCAAACCGGCATCCACCAGAAGCTGCGATACGTTTACAATTACCTGATCGGAAATGGTCACCGTGGTGTTGTTGCACATGGTGTAGGTTACCTGGCAGGTGTAGGTAGTGGTTTGTGTGGGGCAAACAGTGATGCTTGTTCCGGTGCCCACGGGTACTGCATTGGCCAGCCACTGTATGCTGGTGTTGCTGGCTCCGTTGGGGGTGTAGCGGCGGGCATCGTTGGTTGTGGTCCACTGGGTGGGCGTGTTTCGTCCTGCCACCACCACAGCCTGTGTGCCGTTGAAATTCTGAATGGCCTGTATGGCTTTACCACCGTTCCAGTTTGCGCAAAGCGGCTTGTTCTGGATGTAGTTGTCGATGATATTGGTGGTTTCGTAAATGGTAATTTGTTGTGTGGCCGGTGTACCGCACGAAAACATGGGCACGTTAAACCAGCTCACCACAAAACGGCGGCAGGGAGCCACACCGTAGGTGGTGTAACGAACACTTCCGCCCACACCGGGGTTAAGATCCTGCCAGGGCCCCATAATGGCATTGATGGGTGTGCCGGCTACAGCGGTGGGAACAGGTGTATTGGGAATAGGCCAGGTACAATAGCCGCCTGCGCCGGTAAGGTCAAACTTTACCACACCGTTTGAGCCGATGAGAAGCTGGGTGTAGGTATTGCCGTAAAAGCAAAACTGAAAAGGTATGGTTATGGGCATCGACCACTGGTCGTCGCTCAGCGGAACGAGCGTGCCCACGTTAAACGGATCGGGTGCGTAGGGAATCTGTGCTACGGTGTATGCGTTGGCAGTGGTGCCGGGAAGCTGTGTGGCTGTAACAGTAGCCGTGAGCGTGGCACAGTTGGGCACACATATCGTTTGGTCGGGACCCGCATTTACAGTGGGACAGGTGGCCTGACCAAACACAACGCCCGGCGAGATCACAGAAACGACAATGAGCAGAGAGAGTAGATACTTTCTCATCGGGGGGGGAGAATTAAATTACACGTATTAATGTTTGCCTATAACAAACTTAATAAACGCTTCTTATAAAAGCAATCGTTAAAAAATAAAAAGGGCGGAAATTCAGTTCCCGCCCTTTTTTTAATCTCAGATCGTAACAACCTATTGTACAGTAAGTTTCGATTGGCCGAACAAAACACCACGTTCGTCGATCAAACGGGCTATGTAAACACCTTTGGCCATTCCGGAAACCGGCACCGAGAAAATTCCCATATTCGGATCCCAGGAAATGGGCTGGATAAGATCGTTTACCACCCGGCCGGTGGCATCGGTTAATTCGAGGCGAAGCTGGCCGCTTATGGGTTCGAGGGTTTCGTAGCGGATATTGATAATGTCAACCGCCGGGTTGGGATAAAGCGCCATGGTGGCCTGCGGGCCCTGAAATTCCTCAAAACCAATTACCTGGTAGCTGTAACGGATGGTGAGGAAGTCGGTGTTGGCAATGTTGTCGCTGTTTCCGGTAACATATATGCTGCCGTTGCTCACTGCCATGCTGTTCGACTGATCGAGCAGGTTTCCGGTGCCGTTGTAGCGTACCACCCAAACCTGTGCGCCGGCGGGCGAGTATTTTACGGTGGCGAAGTCTTCGTTGACGAGGCTTTTGCTCACGCCCGAGGCATACACGTTGAGCGAATCGTCAACGGCCACACTGAATGCGCGGTCGTTGTCGTTTCCGGGGCCGTTGTAGCGGGCAACCCATTGCTGAGTACCGGCGCTGTTGTATTTAATGGTGGCAAAATCGGGCGGTGCGCTGTTGTTTCCCACGGCCTGGCTCTGGCCTACTACATATACGTTTCCGTTTATGTCGGTGGTTACATCCCAGGCTTCTTCGTAGCGGTTGGCGGCGTTGTTGTAGCGGGCTGTCCACTGCTGTACACCGGCGCTGTTGTATTTCACGGTAAGCATATCGAACCAGTTATTGGTTTCGAAACTATAGCCGGTTACCAGTACGTTTCCGCTGGGGTCGAGGGCAATGGCACGGCCATAGTCGTTGTCGTTGCTGCTGCCGTTATAGGTGGTGAGCCACTGCTGCTGCCCGGCCGGATTGTATTTTATGGTAATATAATCATTGTTAAGCGGAGCGTTGCTTGTTTCGGTGTAGCCGGTTATATATACGTTACCGCTGGCATCGAGTACAAGGTCGGTGGCTTCGTCGTTGCCCGAGATGGATCCGTTGTAAACGTTTGCCCATTGCTGTGCGCCCGATGAATTGTATTTAATCGTCACCATGTCGAACGTAAAGCCGCTGGCTGTTTCGTAGCCGCACACATATACGTTGCCCGAAGCGTCAACCGAAATGGCCTTGCCTTCGTCGGTGGCATTGCTCGAACCGTTGTAAAATGCCGACCAAAGCTCTGTGCCCGCAGGGTCGTATTTTATCACCAGTAAATCTACGCCGCTGGAAGCCCCGCGCGACGAACCCGTTACATATACATTGCCCGAAGCATCAACCGCGCAGCGGGTGGCCTGGTCGTTATCATTTACACCGCGGTCGAAGTTTCGTACCCACTGAATTACCCCGGCAGGGTTGTATTTAATGGTAACCGCATCGAGATTACCGTTGCTGTTAAACGCATAACCGGTTACAATTACATTGCCCGAATTGTCCACCACCACACAGCGCGATTCGTCGGTATTATCGGGAGGGGCGTTGTAGCGTTGTGTCCATAACGCAGGAATCTGGGCCAGACCGGCCGTGGCAGAACAAATAAGTGCAGCGCCGAGTATCGCTGCCTGAAGAGTAGATTTTTTCATGTATTGATTTCCGGATTAGGATTTTGGATTGCCTAAGATAGGAGATCGGAGCTAATCTGATTAAGGCCGGGAATTAATTTTAAAAACCTGCCGGGAGTTTAATCTCCCCCACACCTTTCATTTCCCGGAAAACTTCCTTCCTGCTTTCTGCCCGATAAATACCCGCTTATTCCGGTTCATTGCATTTAACTGGCAATGGTATGTGTTTCGAATGAATTTTGCGGCATCAAATTCAAACACCATGCTTACGCACACCACTAATTGCTCCATACCGGCCAAACTCTTAATCCGCGTCATTGTTCTTGCCATTACGGTTATCGTAATATGGCCCAATCAGGGCATTGCCGCAGGCCGTGAAACAAATTTGCGTAACCTGTTTCCTGCTCCCAAAACCATGCAGGTGGAACTTCAGCCCTCCATTCACTTTGAAGAAGGCACCTGGGTAAAAATTTCCATCTCGGCCGGCAGCCAAAAGGGGCATTGTCTCCCGCAGGTGGTTGTAAACTGCACCGTGCATACCGACTCGCGCCTCATCTGGAGGCTGGCCCGCAAAAAATCAACCCGAATTTCCTCACAATACGAAACCGCATGAAACGCCACATCCACCTTCGCGCTCTGCTTTTTATCGTTGTAAATATGTGCTGTGCCGCCACAGCCGGTTCGCAAACCTTACGCAGCTCACGTCCTGCCAGCCTGCACTTGGCCGGAATTGCCGAAAACAGCGGCTTACAGGGTTTTCGCGGCGGCTGCAACATCGGCTTACACAAGCCCGACAGTGCAACTGCCCCTTACAAATTCCTGGCCCGCAGCTTTTACCTGAATTTAACAGCCACCGTATTCCCCTCACAATCAAATACCTTTTCCACGCAGGTATCGGCCGAAATGGCCTGCAGGTTTCAAATTCAGCCGCGCTGTTATGTGCAGGTGGCGGCTGGTCCGTACTTCAGTCAGTCCATACAACAATCAGGACGATTGAAAATTAATTTCAGAGACCGGTCAGTGTCGCATAACCTTCAAAGCAAACAGGGCGCCGGACTCACTTACTCGGTTGGATTGGGACGTGAATTTTCGCTCCCGCGCAAATTGGGTTTTACCGGTTTTGCCAATTTCCATTACCGGCAACAATTGTGGGGCACCGGCAGTACACACGTCGCAGCCTTTGAAATTGGAATTTTTAAACGGATAAACTAAAATTGTTAGCGCAAGACCAGCCACGGAGGCGAATGAATATTTCCGGTTCATCACACAATTTTTCCCGTTCATTACACCACCCTTTGGATGTATAGACGTAAATATGACTTTTGACAGAATGAGAAAATTATTCCCGCTACTTGCAATTTTTGTTCCGCTGCTTCAGCTTCAGGCTCAAAACACCACTCCGGCACGTTCGCCGGAGCTTACCCGTGCCACGAAGGAAATTGTGGGAATGCCGGATTCGCTGGCTGCACAATCAGTTAGGATGCTGGATTCGCTGGCCATGCTCAAGAGCACATCAGCCTGGCCGTTAAACCTGGCCGACATTTACATTGAGAAAAGCCGCAAAGAACGAACCATGGGTGCTGTGGACAACTGCATCAATTCGCTTACCCAATCATACAGAATTTACGACAGCCTGCATTATGAAAAGGGCATGCAGAGTTCGCTGATAAACCTCGGTGTGGTACGTATTATACAAAACAAACCTAAGCTCGCCCGCGAATATTTTGAAAATGCACTGCGCTTTAAAAAAAACACATCGGATACACTGCTGGCAAAAATCTATCTCAATCTGGGTGTGACGTATGATATGGAAGGGCAGTCGAAAAAAGCGATTGAGATTTACGAAACAGCCTCTGTGTATGCTGAGAAAATAAAAGACGATGAATCCATTGCTACAGTTTACCACAGTATTGGCATTGCATACGCCATGCTCAATGATTTCGCGAAAAGCGAACCATACGAGTTAAAAGCACTTCAGTCGAATCCCTCGCCAAAACTCAGGAGCCAGATTCTGGGCAGTTTAGGCAGCTTTTATCATAATTTCGGGCAGCCTGAGAAAGCTGAAAAATATTCCAAAGAAGCCATTGCCCTTGCCGAAAAAGAAGGTTACTGGGATGTGCTGCTTACCTGTTACCTCAACCTTTCCGACTTATACACCGACATCGGGCACGATTCGGAAGCCGTGGCTCCCCTGCGGAAATACATTGCCCTGAAAGATTCCATTGATTTGCAAAACACCAACGAACAGCTTACAGAACAGGAAGCCCGTTTCAGATTCGACCTTCAGCGAAAAGCACTTGAGCTTGCCGAACTGAAAGCCGGCGGACAAAGGCGCTGGGTTATTGCAGTAAGCATTATTTGTATCCTGCTCATTGCCATTTCGGTAGTGATGTACCGAAACTACCGGCTTAAACAGCGTGCAAACAAAATGCTGGAACTGGAAAAGAGGCAGATCGAACTTGAACGGCTGAATATGCAGGAAGAAAACCTGATTCTGCAAAAAGAAAACCTCACCGCAAAATTTGAAACCCTGCGCAACCAGGTTAATCCGCACTTCCTGTTCAATGCACTTAACTCGTTGTATGCGCTGGTGGAAACAGACACCAAACGTTCGCAGGAATTTATCAGGCAGTTTTCGCAACTCTACCGCAAGGTGCTTGAGTTTAACGATATGCCTGTAATTTCGCTCCAGCAGGAAATGGAACTTGTAAACCATTACCTGTTTCTTCAGAAAATCCGCTTCGACAGCAATTTGCTGGTGAACATACAAATTGATGCTTCGCTGCTTAATTTATATATCCCTCCCTTTGCGGTGCAAATGCTTATCGAGAATGCGGTAAAGCACAATACCATATCTTCTGAAAATCCGCTCTCGGTAACTATTTCAGCCATTCCTTCGCAGCGAAAGCTGGTGGTAAGCAACTCGCTCAACAGCCGCAAGGCGGCCGATGGTAATTCAACCGGAACCGGGTTAAAAAACATCGGAATCATTAAAAGTTTGGTATATAGGGTAAATAGGCGTTATTTTGCTATGTTTGAACAAACCAGCAAATATGAACACGGATTTACAGAATTTATACAGAGAACTTGAAGAAATGCCGCAAAGTGCGGAGGTGAAAAAGTTGCGTAAGAATATCGAAAAGAAACTCAACGATAAACTACGGATGAACTTTCTCGAAATAATTGACATGGGCGCAATAGTCGGTTTCGAGCAGTTGGAAAAACAACTGTTAGATGCCGCTGGGCTTGTTTCACGAATGAAGAAAAAGAAGTAGCCTTTCATTCCGTTAATATTTTTCTTGCATTGCATTTTTTACGAGCGTTACAAACATATCGTCGTCGTTTCGGTTGTTGTATTTGAAAACCGCTTCCGCCACGTATTTCGGTAAATGTTTAGCGGTAACGTGGTGATGCTGTCCCATTATTTGCCGTTTGATAATTGCCCAGAAACTTTCAATCGTGTTCGTGTTTATCCCCTTGTAGCTATATAGTTTCTTGTGGTTAATCATTACCCGCTCAATAAAAGAATCCATCTTTTTGTAAGTCGGTAATTCGTCTGTTACCAATACGGCTTTATCCTCATCAACGGTTTTCTTTACCATTGCAATAAGATTCTTAGCTGACAGGTTTTTCATTACCTGTGCAACCACATCGCCACCACGTTCAACAATTCCAACAACAGGTATTTTCTTTGTGCCACGTCCCCGCTTTACGTCATAATCTGCTTTCGCTGGATTGCCCCGACCACGTTTGAATTTTATTCCCTGCTCTTTCAATTCGTCAATCCGTTCGTCCAGTTCAGGAATTTCAATTCCTTCGCTTGAAGTCATTTCCCGTTTCTGTGAGTTCGGTAAGCGGGGGCGTTTCGGGCCGACATACGTTTCATCCATTTCAACAATTCCGTCCAGCTCATCCAACTCTGTATTTTCATCCAGCATAAATTCACGGATGCGGTGATACATTTTAAAAGCAGTCGGATAACTGATACTTAGATTCCGCTGCAACTGCATTGCGGACAATCCTTTTTTCGCATCCGTTACAATCGAAAAAGCAAAAAGCCACTTTTTTAATTCTAAGCCCGTGCCGTGTAATTTCGTATTTACTGTTACTGAAAATGTGCGGGTGCAGGAATAGCACTTGAAACGGAAATCCTTTGTCCGCTTCGATACTTTTACATTATCGCAGTAAGGACAAATAGGTTTTCCACGCTTCCAACGGAAACGTTCAAAGAACTTAATTGCGTCAAGTTCTTCGGGAAACTTCTCTGCTATTTCAATTACGTTCATTACTGGAAGTCTTCGTAAAATTTCTCAACGATTGCATCTATTTCCTGAATGGAAACGTCTTTGTATGAAGTTGAGTTAATAAGTTTGTTTCTCATTAACTGCTTTTCATCCTGCAAATATTTGTAATAATCGCCATCCTTTGTTCTTAATGGAATTCCTGGGACTTGGTGATATTGTACGCTTGCTGTTGCAATAAGGTACAAATTGAAACCCCTCTGCTTTATTATTTCATTCTGTATTCTTAATTGCTCTTTTGTTTTTTCGACATAGGCTTTCAGTTCCTTATTTTGGAAATACAAAATGCGAACGAACTGAAAAAGCAGGACGAGGAAAACTCCGATAATGATACTTGCTATAAAAGGCGGTGTCCACATGGTATTATCGTTTTTAGGTGTTTGTTCTGAATTTACATACGTTGCAGTTGGCAAGAAAAATCCGAGAACTATTGATGCTAAAACATTTGCTGCTACGTTTTCAATTAGTGCTTTAAAAAATCGCTGTATTGGTTTCATGTGGAATCGTTTTTGGTTGATACCCAAAGTAGTATATTTGGGCTACATACCAAACTTTTAATGATTCCGAAAAACATTATCAAACGATACGAAATTCTTACCGACACCAAACCCGAATTCCGCCTCGAACAAAATCAGTACATCGCCGAACTACCGCTTATTGAAGAAGAGCTATGAAAATATATGTAGTGGAAGATGAACCGCTGGCTGCGGCTCACCTCATCAAAACAATCTGCTCAATTATTCCCGATGCCGAAATAGCCGGACAGGCCGACAATGTGCGCGAGGCCGTGGCGTGGCTGTCCATGAATCAGCCCGATCTTATTTTCATGGATATTCATCTGGGCGATGCGCTGTCGTTCGAAATTTTCGGGCAAACCAATGTATCGGCCCCTGTTATTTTCACCACCGCTTACGATCAATATGCCATACGCGCATTTCAGCTCAACGGCATAAGCTATCTGCTCAAACCCATTTCAGCCGATGATGTGCGCGAAGCCGTTCAAAAGCTCGACAACCTGCGCAAACATCTCGGCAATGAGGCGCTGATGCAAAATCTCATCGCACAAATCAAGGCCCCGGCTTTTCGCGAACGGTTTATGGTTACTGCCGGAAGCAAACTCCGCTCGGTGGCGGCTGCAGAAATTGCCTGGTTTGTGTCGGAAGGACGCTACTGCAAAATTGTCACCAAAGACAATCACAAATACCTCATCAACGACACCATGGAAAAACTCGAAGAAACACTCAGCCCTTCGCGTTTCTTCCGTATCAACCGAAAGTATATTGTGGCCATAGACAGTATCGCCTCCATGACACCCTGGTCGAAAAGCCGCATCAAACTCGATCTTAATCCGCCCGCCGAAGATGAAGTGGTGGTGAGCGTGGAACGTTCGGCCGAGTTTAAATTCTGGCTCGATCATTAAACGCATGATTACATTAGAAAGGGTTTCGCTCAACATCTTCTACTCACAAACTACCTTCAAAACCGGCCGCTGCGCCGGTTTTGTGATTTTAGCGGCGTTTCATTTGAAGTAAATAAATCAGGTTAATCATTTGCACCAATATCATATATCCTGCTTTTTCAAATGCTCATGCAGGCAATTTTCCGGTTCATTACATCTTAGTTTTCTTCGCCCTGTTGCCGCTATAAGTTTGCTGAAAAATAACAACACAATGAAAACCATACTTTACACTCTTGCTCTGCTCGCCTGCTCTGCAGCCACAGCACAACCCGTCATCAATCAAAACGACGTATTCGTAATCGGCACCACCGGCCAGTATGCCTACATGTTAAATCCGTCGGTTACTTCCGGCAATCCGGGTGCAAACCAAACCTATTCCATGACCGGTGTAACGCCCGACTGGACGCTTACTCAATCTTTCGTGTCGCTGGCCAATTCTCCGTTCGGACAAAACATGCCCGCCACCGTGGTTATGCTTATCGATCAGGGCACCAGCGGCGCCTCGTACTTTACCAAAAACGCATCGGGCCTGTACCTGAACGGCACCTACACCCCCGACTGGAACAACGCTTCCATTGTATTGGAGGAGCCTTACGTACCTGCCATGCAGGTGGCCACTTTTCCCATGACTTATCAGCAAACCAACAGCGGAACCACCTATCATGAAATTACATTCTTTGTGGGTATGGATCTTGGCCAGGGCTGGGTTACCGACTCCATCCGCCGCCGCACCACCGAAGAATACACTTATGAAATAGACGGCTGGGGCACACTCACCACACCTGCAGGAACATATACCGTACTGCGCCAGAAAACAACCACCATCACCTACGACTCTGCCGACTATTACCGCGCCGACAACAACACCTGGTTAAACAACCTTGATATATCGCAAAGCCTGTCGGTATCCTATACCTTTTGGGCTGCCGGCGAAACCTTCCCCGTGGCAGAAATGCTGGATGCGGGCGATGATGGTATGATTGACGACTGCATCTGGATTACCAGCATTACCACAGGCATTGAACCTGTAACCAACGGCCCCGCCGTGAATGCATATCCCAACCCCACAAACGGAATCATTACACTCGAATCGGCCGGCGATGCAAACAATACCTGGACACTGCTCGACCTGAACGGACGTGTAATCAATGCCGGAAGCATCCGCAACACACGCGAAACACTTGATTTTACCGCTCTCGCCGAAGGCGTATATATGCTTAAAGTGGAAAACACCAACGGCATCACCACCAAACGAATTGTAATACAACACTAATCCGGGCAAACACAATATCCCCACGCACTGTCTGGGGGGACAGTGGCCGCTTTTACGGAGAGGCGGCAAGTGGACAGGGCCGGGGCAATGCGCTCCGGCTTTTGCTTTTATTCACTCACACAAAAACTTCCCCGGTATATTTTCCCTTCATCCGTTGCAATATGGTAGAAATAAATACCCGAGGCATAATTACCCACCTCCACAAAAAACACACTTTCGTGCCCTGCCGATGATAAAATCATTTGCCCGAGGCTGTTGGTGATAAATACACGATAGCCCGTGTGTTCGGGCAACGTAAACTGCACCCGGTCGGCAGCCGGATTGGGCACGGGCAGCAAGGTTTGTTCCTGAATCACTTCCGGCAATGAAGTAGTGAGGAAACCGCAAGTATCTGTATAGCTTCCGCCCACCCATTCCACAAAACCGGTGGTGGATGGCACACTGTCAAACATTAGGTTAGGCACAAAAAACACCGCACTGTCGAGCGCAGCACAATGACGTGGCGCGTAAGTAAGCGAGTTGCCTAAACTGCACCACTGCGTTCCGTCCCACGTACACACGTCCTCTGCCGGCACACCTCCGGCCAGCTCAAAACCGCCCGATACATATAGTTTACCACCCATTACAGCCATCCCGGTTACATTTGAAAGAACATAATTACCGTGAACTCCACCGCCCGGACTTATCCAGGTATTGGTTATTGTGTCGAGTTTGAGAACGGAACCCAACATATCATTCCCATTTGTGAACCGGCCCAGATAAATCTCGTCGTTAAACACACAAAATGTTTCTATAATCGCATTTAAGTGCTGCCCAACAGGCTGCCAGCCATTACCTGTGAACTTATGCAGATAAGACAAACTGTCTGTTGCCGAACGACCATAAGCATAGAGCTGGTTTCGATGAATTAATGTACCATAAACACCCCCATTAAATTGGCCCAATCCCATATCGTACCAGTTAACTCCATCCCAGCGGGCAATTGAATAAAAAGGCACTCCGTTAATTGTATCTCTCCCCCAATTTGTGGAAATAATTAAATCATTCCCCAATTGCTGAAAAGAATAAGCCCCTCCGGTTCGCAAATGCCCTATTGAGTCGAAAGCGGTTCCGTTCCATCTCACCACATAACCGGGATCTGCCTGACTCCAGTCAACAAAAGATCCCCCAAATACGTAATCATTATTATACTTACCCACACTGTAATAATTGGGCGATGTGGCAAATGAAGGAATACCCGATGGCACCCAGGCCGTATCGTCCCACACCGCTATGCCCTGTGCAGGTATATTGCCTGCCATTTCAAATGCCCCCACGGCAATTACTTTATCGGTCACCGTATCGCCATAAAGCCGGTAAATTGAAAGTGGTGTACTGCCCGGATGATGCAGCCAGTTCTGGGCTTGTACAACAGGTATGTGAAGCAAAAAAACAAGAAGCGGGAATATCCCTTTTGAAATCAATTGCATGAAAACGGGATTATAGATTGATAGTAAATCTACACCAACAGAATCTTATTCCCGAATAAATTCCATTAAAAACATTTAATAAGATTTACTTTAAAATTCCACCTGCACACCCATACTCCATTCCTGCCTGCGAGCCACACCCTGTTTATTTACAAACACTGCCGGATTCCAGCAGGGCATCTCAAAAAACACCACCATAATTTCCAGAATATGAAGATTGTCGGCAGGAAGATATAATTGAATAAATTGAATTTTCCCTAATGTATCCACAGTAACTCTCACCATAAATTTTCCGCACACAGCCCGCACGCTGTCGGGCAATTCGCGTTTTAACCAGGCAAGCATGGAGTCGTTACCCCCGGGAAACGAAGGTTTGGTGAATCCCTGCAGTGGCTCCTCAACAGGTTTAAGTTCACAAAAATGAACCTGTTCTACTTTCTTTTGCTGTGCCGCTGCAAAAGTGCTGCACATCAGAAACCCCAAAAGAATAAACAGTTTATTTACCTGCATAAAAAAACCGGCTCTTTCAGAGCCGGCAAAATTATTATTAGTACTTATTTAATTACCGTAACACTTCCAAAAAGCTCGTGCTTCTCAAACATATTATCGGTAAAAACAATCCGATACACATACACATCCTGCTGCACCACATCGCTACCGGTATTATTGAAACGGCCATTCCAGTTCTCGCCGGGTTTGGTGCTTTCAAACACTTTATTTCCCCAACGGTCAAACACCAGCACGAGATAATCCTGATCGAGAATATTGGTAAATACCGGCCCCCAGGTATCATTAAGTCCGCTGCCATCGGGTGTAAAGGCATTGGGTACCCAGAAAGTGTGGTAATCATTTACGCGAATGGTGACAAAAGCCGTATCCACACAGCCCGAATCGTTGGCCACGGCAAGCATTACATCATATACTCCGAACAATTCGTAGGTGTGCGTCGGGCTCCATACAGTGCTGGTAGTGTTGTCGGCAAAGTCCCAGATCCAGGAGGTTACACCGGTGCTCTGGTTGGTAAATGTAATGGTGGGATTTAAAATGCTTGTAAACGTGGGCGTGGCAGTAAATGCGGCCACGGGCTGCGGATACGTGTTTATCATGCACGGATACGATTGCGTGGTGCTGCAGCCGGGCGGCACGGTTACGGTAAGCGCCACATCGTGACAGCCGGGCGTGGTAAAGAGGTGCGCCGGGTTTTGGGTGGTTGACGTGGGGCCGCCATCGTCGAAATCCCAGAAGAAGGTAGTGCCTGCCGGGTAGTTGCCCGAAGTCATGGTAAACTGCACCTGCAGCGGTGTGCAGCCATAAGTGGTGTCGGCCACAAAGCTTACCACGGGCAGCGGAACCACAGCCACCGAAATCTGTGCGGTGTTGGTTTGTCCGCAACCGTCGGTAATGCTTACGGTGTAGGTGGTATTGCTGCCGGGTGTGACGTTTACCGATGCCCCGCTAAGGTTGCCGGGCTGCCAGTTGTAGGTATAGTTGCCATCGCCGCCGCTGCCTAATGCAGTGAGCGTGGCCGGACTGCCCGCACATACCGATGCTGCCGAGGTGGACGCAGCCACACTCACCGGCCCGTTTACCGTTACCGTAATGGTAAACGGCCCTGCCGTGCAGCCCTGCCCGTCAACTGCGCTTACCGTGTAGGTGGTGGTGGCAGCCGGACTCACCGTGTGCGAAGGCTGGTTGGGCAAACTATTGCTCCACGAATACACAATGGGCGGATTGCCATTGGGTATGGTTAAACTGATGGTGGCTTGCCCGCCCGGACAAACAGTAGTATTGGGCGAAGCCGTGGCCACAAGCGTATTGTTTTGCAGCACCACCACCGTATCGGTAGAAGAACAGCCCGTGCCCTGATCGAGAATGGTTACCGTGTATGTGCCCGCGGGCACCCCCGTGGCCGTATTGGTGCTGCTCACGTTCGGGCTCCACGTATAGGTAAACGGCCCGGGCCCGGTAACGTTTACCGATGCCGAACCATTGCTGGCCGTACAGGTGGCCGAAACCGATGAAGTGGTAAATGTAAACGAGCCAATCACAAACGGCTGCGAAGCCGGGAAAATGGCCACGTTGCCGCATAAATCGGTTACAGGGCCCACAAGGTTGGCATTGAATGTACCCGCATTGGTAATGGCCGGTGAAATGGTAACCGTATAAGTGTTGGTATAAGTACCGCCCGCCGCACAAACCGGCGAGGTAACCGAAGTAACCGTATAAGGCCCGCCCGGTCCGGTTATGCTAAAGTCGCCGGCCTGAACAGTGTTGCAAAGTATGTTTTCGGAGAAAGTAACTACCAACTGCGATGCCCCGCAGCCCGGGTTGTTTACGCCCGTAAGCGTGGGCGGAACCTGGTCGAAAATTACCGCCGTGGAAGCCCCGAAGTTAATGGTATAGCCGTTTTGCGACGACGAGAAGTTACTCACATTTACCACATAGGTTTGACCTACAGTTACCGGCACCACTGCATTGAAAGGTGTGCCGGTGGCCGATTGCGAACTGGATGTGGAAGCACCATTGGGCCCTGTGTTGCCGGGAGTAACCGAAAAGTTGCAGCTTACTTCAAGTCCCGGATTGGTAAAAATTTGTGAGCAGTTGGCGTTGGTAAGGTTATATACCGCCCAGTCGTAATCGTCGTTGCTGTTGTTGGGGGTAATGAGAAAGCTGAGGTTGCCGCTTTGCTGTACGGTAAACGTGTACCACACATCGTTCAGCTCGCCCGAGCCGAGACAGGACGAGCCGCTGTTAATTTCGTTGGGGTAATTGCCTTCGCCGCTGTAGGAAACGGTGGTAGAGTAAACGTTCTGGCAAATGGGAATGGCGCCAAGACAATCCTGTACGGTGGGGGTTTGTGCAAAGAGGCTGCTGCTCCACATAAAAAACAGAGCCAGCAGCGTAAAAGCTTTGGATTTGCAGGGGATGGTATTCATTGTCAGGCAAATGTACGAGTTCGGCATGGCATGTTTGCATTAATCTTGTTTAATCGGCGGCACCAACCCTGCAACTGGCACGAAAGGGGAAAAAATCGTGCCATGAATGGCATTTTAAGTCCGATGAAACCGTATTTCGGGGCCGTTAACCGCAATTTAAGACGAACTAAAAACAAGTTTCCCCTATGCTTTGCTTATAATTTGATATTAAACCGGCACTAAATCAGATAATAAAATTTGCCCCAACCCGTTTTCCGCTGCCGGGGAAATCCTAATTTTGCCCGTCTCTGAATCAAAACGACTCAATTCAACAATACTCATGAAAGTAACCGTAGTAGGTGCCGGCAACGTAGGTGCCACCTGTGCCGATGTAATCGCACACAAAGAACTCTGCAACGAATTGGTACTGGTTGATATCAAGCCCAACTTTGCCGAAGGCAAGGCGCTCGACATCTGGCAAACCGCCCCCATTAATCTGTATGATACCCGCATTAAGGGTTCGACAGATGATTACACCAAAACAGCCAACTCGGATGTGGTGGTAATTACCTCGGGACTTCCGCGCAAGCCCGGCATGAGCCGCGACGATTTGATTTCAACCAACGCGGCCATTGTAAAAAGCGTAACCGAAAACATCATTGCGCATTCGCCCAATGCCATCATCATCATCGTATCCAACCCGCTCGATGTGATGACCTACTGCGCTTACCTCACCGCCAAAATTGATCCGAGCCGCGTATTCGGTATGGCCGGTATTCTCGATACTGCCCGCTACCGCGCATTCCTGGCCGAAGCCCTCAACGTATCGCCCAAAGACATTCAGGCTGTACTCATGGGCGGCCACGGCGATACCATGGTGCCCCTGCCCCGCTACACCACGGTAGGCGGCATTCCGGTTACCGAACTCATTGGCAAGGAAGAACTCGACGCCATTGTGGAACGCACCAAAAAAGGCGGCGGAGAACTTGTAAACCTGCTCGGCACCTCGGCATGGTATGCGCCCGGTGCGGCTGCCGCTCAAATGGTAGAAGCCATTCTGCGCGACCAGAAACGCATTTTCCCCGTATGCGCATGGCTCCAGGGCGAATACGGCCTCAACGGCGTGTACATGGGCGTACCCGTGAAACTCGGCCGCAAAGGCATTGAGCAGATCATCGAACTCAAGCTCAACGACGACGAAATGAAGCTCGTAAATGAGTCGGCCGCTGCCGTGCGCGAAGTAATGGCCGTGCTCGACAACATGAACGCCACAGCTTAATTCATTGCTATAACAGCAGAAGGCCGCACCCGCACCCTCACTCACGCATATACTGCGGAAACAGGGAAACGGTGGCGGCCTTCTTTTTGGCCCCACTTTCACGTAGTATGAAATCGGTAAAAGTTCCTATCCGCACACTCAGCATCGAAGGCGATGGCTTTCACCTTCAGGTTAAAGTAAAAATAAACGGCAAAAACGCCAACTGCATCATCGACACCGGCGCATCGAAAACCGTGTTCGACACCGAACGCATAACCCGCTTTCTGAAACACGAAACCGTTCACGAAAACGAACGGCTCTCCACCGGACTCGGCACCAGCAGCATGCAAAGCCGTGTGGTGGAAATAGAACGCCTCGACCTGGCCGGCTATACTATTTTTAAACTCCCCGCCATTGTACTCGACCTGAGCCACGTAAACCAAACCTACGCCGCCATTGGTCTTGCCCCGATCGACGGTGTAATTGGCAGCGATATTCTCAACCACTCGCAGGCCGTTATCGACTATGGAAAAAATACGCTGAGTTTGTTTTCGCCAAAAGTCCGCACACGCAGCACGAAGAAAGCAGCCGCGAAAAAAAGTAAGGCTAAAACTCCTGCAAAAACCGCTGCAAAACCGGGAAAGAAAACGGCAAAAAAAGCCGCGAAATCAACCATCCTCGCAGTAGGAAAAGCCGCACGCAAAACGGCCAAAAGCAAACGCTGAGCGCAACGCGGCTTTCTGCGTAACTTAGCCTCATGCACACACACCGCCGCAGTGTTATTGTAAAACAACAGGCCAAAAAACTTGGCTTCGATTACTGCGGTATTTCGCAGGCCACATTTCTCGAACACGAAGCCCCGCGCCTCGAACAATGGCTCAATCGCAATATGCACGGCGAAATGAGCTACATGGCCAATCATTTCGACAAACGCCTCGATCCGCGCCTGCTTGTGCCGGGTGCAAAGTCGGTAATATCACTGCTGCTCAATTACCACAACCCGCAAAAACAAACCGACCCCGGTGCGCCCATAATTTCGCAATATGCCTACGGCGAAGATTATCACTTCGTGATAAAGCGGAAACTCAAAGCACTTATCGAAGCCTTGCAGCAGGAAATCGGCGAGCAAATAGGCGGACGCGCGTTTACCGATTCGGCTCCGGTTATGGACAAAGCCTGGGCACAACGCAGCGGGCTGGGCTGGATGGGCAAACACACCAACCTCATCAACAAACAACAGGGCTCGTTTTTTTTCATCGCCGAACTTATTCTCGACATTGAACTCGAGCCCGACGGCCCCGTAAAAGATTACTGCGGCACCTGCACACGCTGCATAGATGCCTGCCCCACCGATGCCATTGTGGAACCTTACGTGGTGGACGGCAGCAAATGCATTTCGTACTTCACCATCGAACTCAAAAACGAGCTCCTGCCTTCCGACATGAAAGGCAAGTTTGCCAATCATATTTTTGGCTGCGACATTTGCCAGACCGTGTGCCCGTGGAATCGTTTCAGCCAGCCGCATCACGAACCGGCCTTTCAGCCTCACCCCGATTTGCTCGGCATGACCGCCAACGAATGGCACGAACTCACCGAAGATGTGTTTCAAAAACTCTTCCGGCACTCGGCAGTGAAACGCACCAAATTTGAAGGATTGAAAAGGAATATCCGTTTCGTGCAAACAGAAACAGCAGGCAGCAGCATTTCCGAAAGCTCAGAAGATTGAGATAGCAGCAGAAAAAAACCGCTCCCACACTTACTGCGGGAGCGGTTTTCGAAAAGGCTTAACGAAGCCGTGTGAGTTTGAGGTGATTAAATTACGAACGACTGATGTTGTTAAACACATCGCGAATCAAATCGCCATATACATGACCGAAAGTGGCAAGACACCAGGCCTTGAGCAGCAATTTCTCATCGGGTTTAACCCAGCGTGCTGCTTTCACCAGTTCTTTGTAGAACAACTGACGGTCGAAGCTCACTTTTTCCAGAATGTTTTTGCTGAACTCTAACATAACCCATTTTATTTAGTGACCCGCAAAAGAACGCAAAGCTTATTCCCAAGGTATCAGAAAACTGTTAAAAAAGCCTTAACGTTTTCGCGTTCACTGGTCAAACAACTGCTATTCAGTGCATTTACATTACCAACACGTTAACGCTCCATTATCTGTCAGGTAAATGCACTATAATTTTACGAAAAAAAACCTGTCAATGTTGCTCCCGAATCTGCCGGAATATCAGGTTTTCATGCCAGTTTAACATCGGCAGAATTTCTTATTCTTTCCATCGATAGGTTTGTATGTCGAAACCCGCCAGATCAAGCACACGGTCAACTACGGTTGCGGCAATTTGCTCAATGGTTTGCGGACGGCTGTAAAACGAAGGACTTGCCGGACAAATAATTCCGCCCGCTTCGGTTACCGTTTTCATGTTGTTGATGTGAATCAGGCTCAGCGGTGTATCGCGGGTAACCAGCAGCAGACGGCGGCGTTCTTTCAGCATTACATCGGCAGCGCGGGTAATGAGGTCGTTGGAAATGCCGCCTGCAATGCGCGCCAGTGTACCCATTGAACACGGACAAACAATGAGTGTGCGGTAACTCGAAGAGCCGGAAGCGAAAGGTGCGTTGAAATCGTTTTTGCCGTAAAATTCAAAAGGGTAGCCGGCATAGCTGCTGTCGCCAAGTTCGGTTTCCCATACATACTTCGCATTGTCGCTCATTACCACGCCTATCCTGTCGGTCTGATCGCGCAGCTGAACCAATTTATCAAACAACACTTTGGTATAAACCGAGCCACTGGCTCCGGTAACGGCTACTGCAATTCGCTGACGAGGTGAAGACATATTCAATACAACAATTAAACAGCAATGTTGTTGAGCTTACTGCGCATCGGCCGATTTCGACATGAACCGCCAGGTAACCGAAAACGAAAGCAGGTTGTGGTACATTCCCTTATTGAAAAAGTTCTGGTAAAAACGGGGATAGGTAATGGGAATATCGAATTTTTTTACCGGGAAAAACGAGTTGGAGGTGCGCACATCAAAAGCAAATTTATCGTTGAATTTATAACCTGCTCCGAGAATCCAGGCTATTTCATACGGACGAAAATCGCGCGGCTGTACTTCACCGAAATCGTCCCACTCGCGCACCCTGAACAGCACACCGCCCGAAGCGCCAATCTGGTAGTAAATTTTCTTGGTGTTGTAGCGCAGCAGAAGAGGCACTTCGATGTAGTGCATACGCAGTTCGAAGAAATCGAGATCGCCTTTGTCGGGCTGGGCAATTTTGCGGCTGCCTTTGCGTGTGTATTGCAGCTCCATCTGAAAATAGGCTTTCTGCTGTGGGCGTATGCTTACAAACATACCCGCCAACGGCCCTGCCTGGTTCCAGCCCCAGTATGTATCGCCATGAATCTGGCTGGTGGTAATTCCTGCCAGCAGGCCTGCACTGAATGTTTGCTGGGCATGCAATGCAAGGCCGCCGCAAAAGAATACGAGTAAACACAAAATGCGCTTCATAGTTTCAAAGTTACGGTTTTGATGCCTGTGTCAGAAAAACAAACGCCCGGACTATTGCCGGGCGTTTGTTTCTTATGAACTTTCAGTTTACTCTTTCACAGCCACTTTTTCCACCTGAAGCACTTCTTTGGTAATTGTGTTATACACAAATACAATAAGATCGGCGTGGTTTTCATTTACAATGGCAGGCAGGGTGTAGCCCGGTGGCAGGGTGTAATTAATGGTATCGCCCGCCACAATTGCACCTGTATGGATGGTGTTTCCGGCAATGTTTCCCGGCGTATTCACACAGGCACGCAGTACGTGATTGAACACGTAGTTCTGAATATGGTTTGAACCATCTTTCTGCCAGCCCAGCAAACTGTCTTCGGTAAGCAGAATAACAATGCTGTAGTTGTCGGCCGAAGTTCCGCCTGAAGTGAGGAAATTACCATTTGCCGCAAAGTTGAGTCCGCGTGTGGCGGTGTTGTAGCTGTGTGTAATTTCAAAATCGGCACTCTGCGGGCGGTTCAGGATGGTGTCGAGCACGGTGGCGCAGTCGTTGGGGTGCATATCGTGTATGCCAGTGGGAAAGCCGGTGCGGTTGTACATACAGCGCGGCGCCGATGCACCCATCGAAAACACATTGCCCCAGTCGTTACCTTCGGGCGTGTTGAAGTCTTCGGTGTATGAACCCTGCGGCGCGCCCGGAGGCAAACCAAACTGCGCCACATTCTGCGCAAAATAACCGGTGTGTATGGCTACCAGAATCATACTGTCGCCGTAAATGGCTTTGGCCGCCTCCAGGGTAGCTGCACCGGCCGGACAGGTGGGGCAGAAATGCCCGGTTACTTCTTCCACAAGCACTTTGCGGTGGCTTGAATTTCCACCGCCGCCGCCACCGCCGCCGTTGTTTGCGGGCGTAGGCACCTCCACATAATCACAACCGGCAAACAGGGCAAGTGCTGCGGGTATGATGAGATTTTTTATCGACATAGTATTCAGTTGTTGAGCATTAAGTTACTGAGAACAACATTAAGCACCTGTTAAAAAGAGCTGGTAATGTTGAGTGTAAAGCCATTTGATGCAGGCACAAAGCGGCACACACCACCCACGCAGAAAATACCCGCACGCTGCTTGCCGTAGCCGGCCGTAATACGTATGGTGCCTTTGGTATAACCGCCCTGCACGTTTACGTAATGAACGCGTTTGTCCTCCTCTTTGTTGCCATAGTTGTACTGATCCATGGCGGCCACAAAGAAATGTTCGCCAATGGTGAGTTCAACCAGCGCAGCCGCCCAGCTTCCGAAATCCTCCACACAATACATGTGCTCAAGATCGGTACGCAGGGTGAGTTTGCTGTTGAGCGTGAAAATAAGATCGGCCACCACATACTGGGTAAAAATAATCGGGTAGCCCGATTTGCCTTCCACCACGTTTTTATTGTACCAGATACTTCCCACAAGAAAAGTATATCTGAATTTGTTCGATACTTTCTTGTACATCTCAAAATTCAGATCGCGGAAGAAAAGCGAATCGTTAAACCCGAACCAGTTTGTGCTGTAGCCCAGGCGGCGGCCACCGGCACCCAGGTCGTTCAGGTTGGTGGTATCAATCATGTGTGCAGCCGAGAAATTGAGCGCCACATTGGTGCCGTATTTTCCGCCCAGCTTGGTGCCTTTTTTGAATTTGTAGGTAAGATCGGCCTGCCAGCTTAACTCGCCGTTGGGCTGCGAAGCGTAGGGATAATAGGCCGAAAGCACATAGGTATGCTGCTTGGTAAGCGCGGGCAGGTAGTTTATCAGGCCTGCGTTGCCGGTGGCACTGCGGTCGGAGCGGAAACTCATGTTATCAATGTGCTTGGCTCCGAGCGAAAGCCCCACCCCTTTGTGCGAGTAGGTGAAGTTTAAAAACAACGCTTCGCCGGGCTTGTAAATATTGTTGTTGGCCAGGTGCGGGTCGTTTATTTTGTAGGCATACTCGGCAAAGAAGTTGATTTTGGGGCGGATAAGATTCAGACGCGCGGCCCATGCACCCACGTTGTTGGGCAACACAAGCAGCGGATCCTGATCGAGTTGGTATTTGCTCACGAAACTTCCGCCCAGAATAATACGCGTTTTGCGCATGGTCGAATCGAGTCTGTCGCTGAGTTCGTTTACAATTACTTCGCCGTCTAAACCGCGCACAATGGCCGGACTGAGTGCAAAGAACTGGCGCTGCCGGCCCCAGGCGCCTTTCAGGTAAACACCACGGTACGGATTGAAACGCACACGCACACCGTCGAGCGAGTTGTCGAAACCAAGGCCGCGATCTTCGTAAGTGCGGTAAATCAAACCGCTGCCAAACTGGTCGTAGCTGTTGCCCACAGTAATTTCGAGCTTATCGTTATCGTAAGTGAAATAACGATACGTTACACCCTGGCCTTTAAACCGGGGGTCGAAACCCTGCATTACATTCTGGTAGCTTTCGTAGCGCAAACCGGCGCCAAACTTGCCGTTGGTGTAGGTAAGTACACCCCAGCCGTTTGAAAGCGCCTTTTCGGGAACTACCGGAGCACCAATAGTGGAATCAGGATTGTAGTATTGAGCGTCTATCTGAAAGTTGCCGTGTATCTGCCCGAAACCTCCGGGCAACTGTGCTTTCAGAAAAAGGGTAACCCCGGCAATGAAAGCCAGGGTAAGAAAATATTTTTTGGTCACTTGGGTCGAGCGTTTGGATTGTTTCGACTGGTCTTAATCACGTCAGGCATAAGCAAACGGTTATCCTCAAATTTACGAGGAAAACCGTGCTTGTCAAAACTGATTTAGTAATGAGGGGATGATTATTGTTTTCCGGCAGCTTTAAGTACTGCATCGTGAATCATTTTCACACCGGCATTGGCGTTGTACGAAGCCACCTGCCACACAATTTCGCCTTTGCCGTTAAGCACAAAGGTATGCGGCACGTTGTTCACGTTCATGGCGCGGCCAAAATCGCGGTTCTCGTCGAGATAAACTTCCCAGGGCCAGCCCATGCTTTCCACCTGAGGTTTTACCTTCATCGAATTGCGCTGGTCGTCGATGGAAATGGCAATCATTTTCACGCCGGTTTCGGCCTGCCACTCTTCATATACGTCCAGAATTTCGTTCAGCTCTTTTTTGCAGGGCGCACACCAGGTAGCCCAGAAGCTGATAATTACTGGTTTGCCGTCGTTCTTGATATCGGCGGTGTTAAACGGCTTTCCATCCATTGTTTTGATGGTAACCGAAGGAATTGCCTGCGCAGGTGTTTCATCGGCACGAAATGCGGTGGCTACGGTAAAACCGGCAACAAGCAAAAGAAAAAGGGTAATTCGTTTCATGAGCTGAATGTTGGTTGGTTGAGCGGGTGATTAAATGTGACCGGCAATTCTTTTGCAAAGATTGCGCCAGAATTGCCGGTCGGACATTTAATGAATATTCAGTTCTTCCGAATCAAATTAATGAGCAACGGTTACTTTGCGGGTAATGGTTCCGTTGTTTCCGGTGCGGATGGTAACAAAGTACATACCATCGGCCAGGGTGGTGCCGTCGAGCGCAATGTTGTGCTGACCGGCAGTCATTTCGCCTTTGTTTTCGGCCAGTACAAGTTTGCCGTCGAGGCTGTAAACTTCTACTGTGATGTTTTCGGTTTGCTCGAGGTTGAGCTGAACGGTGGCCGAAGCATCAAACGGGTTCGGGAAGATGTGGAGACCTACACCGGCCAGAGCAGCTTCTTCCACACCTACGGTTCCGATGTTGATATCGTCCACGTAAAGGTTGTTGCCATAATCAGAGGTGCCTACAAACTTAATCATAAGGTTGGTGGCAGTAGCGAAGTTGGAAAGGCTCACCGTTTCAGAGCGCCACTGGCTTGCAGCGTTGGGTGTGAAGCTTGATTGTGAAGCAGCAAGAGTAGCAAGTACACTGCCCTGCTTGTCATATACCGTGGTCCAGGTAGCACCGCAGTCGGTTGATACCATTACCTGAAGCTGATCGTTCTCTGATGAGTACTGACGGTATGCCACGCTGAAAGTCATTGAAGCCACAGAAGCGGTGGTCATATTGAAGTTTCCGAGTACCATATCATCTACAGTACCTGCTGCGGCGTTGTAGAAATTGAGACGGGCACTGCCCACACCCTGTGCAAAGCCACCGGCGTTTGAACGGGTCCAGGTATAGGTATCGTTATCGGCATTGATGATACCGATGATGCCCGGAGGGAATGCGGTGGCTGTAAAGCCCTGCTGGTAGGGCGAAGTTTGTGCGGTGCCTCCATAATACAGGAAGGTGCTGTTGCGCGAGTCGTTGGTGGTGTTTACGTCCACCGTAGCATTCGGGTTGGCAGTAGAAATGCTTACAGGAACGTTGCCTGAAGCACCATTGTAAGTTACAGCCGGAAGTGTAACCACGGCGGTGGCACCCGAAGCAAGTGAACCGGTCCAGTTATACACAGGCTGAGCCACTGAAGCTACGCTCACGTTAATATCAAGTGAGGTGAGTGTGTTTGCACCGGTGTTTTTGATAGTAACCGAGGGTGTAAATGTAACAGCCGAGCAGGCCAGGCCGGCAGAGGGCAAACCTGCTACTGCGGTGGGCTGTGCATCGTTGGGCAGCGGAATCGGGTTGGTAAGGGCAGCCTGATGTACTTCTTTGTTTCCATCGCTCTGAATGAATGCAACCACATGAAGCTGGTTTACATCATAAATGTAGCTCGGCTTGGCTACCGCAAAAGTATAGCTGGCATTGTCGGCATTGGCCCAGGTGCCCGCAAGGGTAGTGCCTGATGCGTTGGGAATCATCTGACGCATTACGTCGTGAAACAGCATTTCGCCATTTGAACCGGGAGGCGATGAGAAGTTGATTTCTTTTTCAACCAGTGCCACATGAAGTTTAAGCGCGCCGTTTGAAGTAAATGCCTGTGCAGCGGTGATGTTTACGCTGATATATACCGAGTCGAAGTCGGGCGACATGGTATGTGTAAGAGCCAGCGAGAAAGGCGAACCTACTGCATAACGTGTATCAATACCAGCCTGAGTAACTGAGCTGGGCGCACCCTGCAATACGTTGCCGTCCATAATAGCATCGGGCACACCATTTACTGCATAGTAAGTAACACGCGGACCAACCCAGGTTTGTGTCTGGGTATTCATGGGATCAACTCCCGGCCAGTTTGTCTGATACTTGATGGCAGCTACTTTAACACCCAGGTTAGGGCCAAGCAAAGCATTGAATGCAGGATTTTGTGATGCACAGGGAGGACAGGAAGCCTGTGTGAATTCTTCCACCAGCACCAGACGCTGTACCTGCGCAAAGGCAGCAGAAAAACTCAGACCTGCTACCGCAGCGAGAAGAGTAATTTTCTTGTTCATGTTTGTTTGAGATTTGTTGATGTGTTTTTTAGCAACGAGAGGCTAAATTAATCAGTTCCTGCAAAGAAACAAATATTTAATTCTCACAAAATTATTTCTTAATCTGTTGATTTTCAGCGCCTAAATCGTATAAATTATTGATTATCAGCCTAAAACGGATTTTTCACCCCTTTTCCCGGAAATTCAAATACGTAACTGGCAGGATTTTCTTGATATCCGGTTTGCAACTTTCAAAAACTCTTTTCGTACATTTGGTACAGCTCAACAACCAAATTTATAATTCTCAGAAAATGAAAAAAGCTTTACTTCTTTTCGCTGTTGCAGTTCTCAGCATTCCTGCTGCTGCCCAGAGCATCCGTGTGGAAAATCAGGAATCAGGTGGCACTGTAGCCAACGGTTCTACCATTACATATTGGATTCCTGCACTCAATGGTTCAGGCCCGTGGCTGGATGTGCGTCACTTCACTGTGAGCAACATTTCCAACATGACCAAAACCTTCAAGGTGCGTAAAATGAATATTACGCTGGCCAATGTGGCGGCTCAAACCACATTCTGCACCGACATGAACTGCTATGGCCCGGGTCAGATGTTGTCTTACAACATTCCCATGAACAGCAATGCTTCATTCGATCTTTCGCTCGATTACAACACCGGCAGTGTAACCGGCGTTACCCGCGTAAGCTACACCATTTACGACATCAACAACGTAAATGACTCACTCATGCTTACCCTCGAGTACAACGTGGCAAACGGCCCTGCCAGCGTGGCCAACAATACATTGGTTAAGCCCTCTGTATCAAACCCGCAACCCAACCCGGCCAGCGAAATGTTTGCCATTAACTACAAAATGGGCAGCACACCTCCTGCCGATGCAAAACTGGTTGTATACAACATGCTTGGCGCAGTAGTACTCGAAAGCGAAATCACCTCGGCCGAAGGAACCATCCGTATGGATGTATCCACACTTCCCACCGGTGTGTATTTCTGCACACTCACCAACAACGGCCGCCAGCTTGCCACCAAGCGATTGGCAGTAACTCACTGATAAATTTCAATACTAAAAAAGCGATGCCCAGAAAGCATCGCTTTTTTATTTTCCTCTGTATGCTCATGAAAAAATTCGCACTCATTTGTCTCGCAGCCCTGTCGCTCCAGGCACAGGCACAAACCATTTCTGTGACGTCCGACGAAACCGGCTATCAATTACAGCAGAATGATGTATTACATTATTGGATTCCTGCCACCAACGGCTCTTTCCAATACTGGGACGAAAGGCACTTTACAATGGATATAAGTAATCCCTCCCCGATAACACTTCAAATACGCAGAACTGTTCTTACCCTTGCCGATCCCAATGCAGAGGTGTATTTCTGTACTGCATTTGAATGCACCGGCCCCGAAGACGATACCTGCACCCGTTATCCTGTTGGAGCAAATGCCCGCACCAATCTTTATCTCGATTACAAAACGGCTTCGGTACCCGGTTTAACGATAGCGTTCTATTCTATTTACAACATAAACAACATGAACGATTCGTTCTACTTCACGGTACACTATCACATCACTACCGGCGCAGTAGGTATTGCCGAAACATCCACACTCACTGCGCTCTCGGCACCCATGCCAAATCCTGCATCCAGCCAGTTTGCCGTGCAGTACAATGCGGGCAGCACATCAAACAACGTATTCAGCATATACAACATGCTTGGCAAACTCGTGTCGGCCACCACACTGAGCAGCCCGCAGGGAATACATTATACCGATACTTCTTCGCTTCCCGAAGGAGTATATACCTGTACGCTCACCTCGCAAGGAGTGGTTACAGGTATGCAGCGTATTGTAATAACAAAGTAGCTGAAGTAATTTCAAGCAGAAAAGCCGGTGCAAATAGCAATTTGTACCGGCTTTTTTTATTCGCCGAAAAGTGTGCCGCGGTTCATCTGCGAAAGCTTGCCGAGATGTTTGTAAGCCTGCTCGGTAGCCTGGCGGCCGCGTGGTGTGCGTATTAAATAGCCTTCCTGAATAAGGAACGGCTCATACACCTCTTCAATAGTACCTGCCTCCTCGCCTACTGCCGTAGAAATGGTGGTAATGCCCACCGGCCCGCCTTTAAACTTGTCGATAATGGCGCTGAGTATGCGTATGTCCATTTCATCGAGGCCGTTCTTATCTACATTGAGTGCCTGCAGGCCGTAGTGTGCTATATCAAGATCAATTTCGCCATTGCCTTTGATCTGTGCAAAATCGCGCACGCGGCGCAGCAGTGCATTGGCAATACGCGGTGTGCCACGGCTGCGGCGGGCAATTTCGTAGGCGGCCTCTTCGGCAATGGGCACGTTTAAAATGCCGGCCGAACGTTCCACAATACGTTTGAGCAGCATCGAATCGTAATAACTCAAACGCGAAGTGATGCCGAAACGCGCACGCAAAGGCGATGTAAGCAAACCCGAACGCGTGGTGGCTCCCACCAGTGTAAACGGATTGAGACTGATCTGCACCGTGCGCGCATTGGGCCCGCTGTCGAGCATGATGTCTATGCGGTAATCCTCCATGGCCGAGTAGAGATACTCTTCCACCACCGGACTCAGCCGGTGAATTTCATCAATGAAAAGCACATCAAACTGCTCAAGGTTGGTGAGCAGTCCGGCCAGGTCGCCGGGCTTGTCGAGCACCGGGCCCGAAGTAATTTTGATGTTTACGCCAAGCTCCTGCGCCACAATATTGGCCAATGTGGTTTTGCCCAAACCCGGAGGCCCGTGCAACAACACATGGTCGAGTGCTTCGCCACGCTGCTTGGCCGCCGCCACAAATATTTTCAGGTTCTCCACCACCGCATCCTGCCCCGAAAAATCGGAAAACTCCTGCGGGCGAAGCATACGCTCCATTTCCTTGTCGGCCGGCGTAAGGCGTTCGCTTTCGGGATCGATGTTCGGGTTCATTGACATGGTGTACAAAAGTAAGGCTTATTCGGCAGAGGCACCGGGGAGCGGTATCTCTTTTATCTCCTTGTCAGCACCCGCCATTACACCACCAAAATAGGAGACTTCCAGTTCATCGGCCGCTCCCCGGCAATTCTTCTCCAGTTCTTTGGTATAAATAATTAGCATCATCATAAATAAGTGCAGGATAATGTCTGAGAACGGGCTAACCATTTCATGCATCTCTTTGCGCCAGAAAAGATCGGGCGGTACACGTAAATATTCCTCAAACAGTTCGATAAGATAACCGGTATTGAAAAGTGCAAACAGTACAAACACCACAGCCCACCATACGGTGAGCGATTCGGGCATTTTAAGGCGGTAATTAAACTGTCCTTCGCGCATTGACTCATTCCACCGCCGCCCCGCAAGCGAAATAGCCACAATGCGGCTAACCGATGCCAGTAGCGGCACAAAAAAGCAAATTGCAATTAACCAGCGCACAAACTGGCTTCGCTGTGCGAAAGTATCGGAAAGCTTTGTAATTCTAAGCAGGTAATACAGCAGCAGCAGACTTAATGCAAAGCCGCCAAGTATAGCAACCTTGTTGATAAATGGCAGTTCAGCAAGTGCCTGAAGCTGTACCAGAACTGAATTCCAATCGACATAACCGGCCAGACAATACACCACAGCCATACAGGCAAGCACCTGATAAATGAGCGCCTGCAAACCATTGTGGCGAAGTTTTTCAATTTGCTTCCGCACCAGTTGCAATTCTTCCTCCGTAGCCTGCTGCGGCACAGGTGGCGGTGTATTCCCGGCAGGCATCTCGGGTTTGATTGCCAAAAACACGCGGTAAATAACCATCACCCAGCTTACTGACGCGGTAAACTGAATCGTGAATATCAACGCATACATCCACTCATTCATATAACCGGCATAATACATTTTTATAAATACCGGAAAAATCATGGTCAGCAAATACACCGGTTGTACAAAAACAAAAAGAATATTCCAGAAACGACTGTCGGCCTGCGAATACCCGCTCCTGTCGTACACACTTATTTTATCCAGCAGATCAAGCATACGCCCGGGGCGCAGGATAAGAAAACTCAACGGTCTTGTTTCGGGTGTATAAAGTACCTGTATGCGTTTAAACAATACCGAAGTAAGCAGGAGAAACAAGTGCCCTGCAAAAAAATTGAAATTAAAGTAATTGTTCACCAACCCGTTCTGAAAAAACTCCTGTATGGAATAATAGATATTCGTATCGTCGCTGCGGACTACCCGGAAAATCCACATAGAAAATGTGTAGCAGAAATTCATGCTAAGCGTGATACAAAACGAAATCAGCCACCACCAGCGTTGTGCATATAATCGATGAACCGGCGTGAGGGGGCTTTGAAACTCAGCAAAGGAAACACTCATATTCGCTTGGCTAATTTTGTATTGGGGAAAACCATCTTATACAATTCGCTCCAGTAAATAATGGTGTAAAACGAATAAATGGGCGAATTGAAATTTTCGCTAAGCGCCTTGTTATTCCTGAGCATAACCCGTAAACCAAGATCGGCGCCCACACCAAACCATCGGAATATTTTAAATGATCCCGATATACCGGTTTCGTAAATAAGTATATTTCGCTGTCCTATAATCCGGTTGGTATTTCCGTCGAAATACTCGTAACGCGAATTGCCATAGCCCAACTGAAAGGGAATAACGCTAAACTTCCACCGCTTGTTTTTGTAAAACACGAAGCGGATGAAATAGCTGATGTAATCGAGTTTCAGAAACGACTGTGTGGTATCAGGCATTCCCATCGAGTCTGTACCATATACCGGCTTTGTAATGCTGGGTGTGTGCGTGTTCCAGCCTCCGCCAATGGTGAGACGGTTGCCAAAATCGGCACCGAATTTAAAGCCCCAGATGCGGGCGCTTTGTGCACTTACAAAAGATTTCCGCGTATCAAACATGGCCGTGAAAGCCACCTTGCGGTTTATGCAACTGCGTAATGTATCCAGCATCTGTGCACGGGTTACATTAACCAGCAGAAGAAAAACAGCAGGCAGGAGTATGCGGAGTTTCATTACAGATGAAGATACAAAGTTTGATGTGGATGAACAGAAAAATGGCTGTCTGAAAAACAGACAGCCATTGATGTAAAGTTGCAATGTGATTAGTGACCGCCGCCATCCACTTCGCCGGCAGCCAGAGGCACGGTTTGCGGAATGAAATCGCGTTCGGCACCGGGCTTGCTGTAGTCGTAGGGCCAGCGCTGTACTTCGGGCAGTGCGCCGGGCCAGTTGCCGTGTGTGTGCGCCATAGGCGTGGTCCACTCGAGCGTGTTTGAACCCCAGGGATTCTGCTCGGCTTTCGGGCCACGGAACATACTGTAGAAGAAGTTGAACAGGAAAATCAACTGACCGAGTGCACCAAATATAGCGAAGGCGGTGATGAGTACGTTGATGTCCTGCAGGTTGTCGAACATCGGGAAAGCCGTGTTCTGGTAATAACGACGCGGCACACCGGCCATGCCGAGGAAGTGCATCGGGAAGAATACGCCGTAGGCACTGATGAACGTAACCCAGAAATGGATATAACCCATGTTCTTGTTCATCTTGCGCAGGAAGAGTTTCGGGAACCAGTGATACACACCGGCAAGCATACCCAGAATAGCCGACACACCCATTACAATGTGGAAGTGTGCCACCACAAAGTAGGTATCGTGTACAGGAATATCCAGCGCCGAGTCGGCAAGAATAATACCTGTAACACCACCCGAGATGAAGGTTGATACCAGACCAATGGCAAACAGCATGGCCGGTGTAAACTGAATATTGCCTTTCCAGAGTGTGGTAATGTAGTTAAACGCCTTTACCGCCGAAGGAATGGCAATGAGCAGCGTGGTAAATACAAACACCGAACCGAGGAACGGATTCATACCGGTAATGAACATGTGGTGACCCCATACAATGAACGAGAGGAAACCAATGGCCAGAATAGAGGTAATCATGGCGCGGTAACCGAAAATCGGTTTACGGGCGTTTACCGAAATAATTTCTGAGGTAAGACCCAGCGCAGGAAGAATGATAATGTAAACCTCAGGGTGACCAAGGAACCAGAACAGGTGCTCGAAAAGAATCGGGCTGCCGCCGGTTTGCTCAAGAGGCATGGTGTCTGTGCTGAGGAAGATGTCGGAAAGATAGAAGCTGGTTCCAAAGCTGCGGTCGAAAATAAGCAGCAGCGCGCACGAGAAAAGCACGGGGAACGAAAGCACACCGAGAATGGCTGTAACCAGAAACGCCCAAACCGTAAGCGGCAAACGGGTCATTTTCATGCCCTTGGTGCGGAAGTTGAGAACGGTAATAATGTAGTTCAAACCACCGAGCAGCGACGATACAATAAAGAGCGACATGGAAACCAGCCACAGCGTCATACCCAAACCCGAACCGGGCATGGCACGCTCAAGCGCCGAAAGCGGAGGATAAACTGTCCAGCCACCCGATGCAGCGCCGTTTTCCACAAACAGGGAAACTACCATTACCACGCTTGAGAGGAAGAAGAACCAGTACGACAGCATATTCATAAAGCCCGATGCCATATCGCGGGCACCGATCTGATACGGAATAAGCAGGTTACTGAATGTTCCCGAAAGACCACCGGTAAGTACAAAGAACACCATGATGGTGCCGTGAATGGTTACCAGTGCCATGTAAGCGTCGGCATTGAGTACGCCGTTTTCGCCCCATTTGTCGCCCATTACGGCGTTAATGAAGCTGAATGACTCGCCCGGCCAGGCAAGCTGGAGACGGAACACAATTGACATCACCATAGCGATTACAGCCATAATAACAGCCGTAATCAGAAACTGGCGGGCAATTACCTTGTGATCCATGCTGAAGATGTACTTCTGCACGAACGACTCCTCATGGTGGTGGTGATCGTCGTGATCATGATGCACATGCACGTCTTTCGCAAGTGATTCTGCGTGGAGGTGACTGTGTGAGTGAAGATCGTTTGCCATATCTGCTTTTCTTTTAGTCTTTCCCTTCAAATTTACAACTGCACTGTATTCGGTTAACCGTTAATTGTGCGGTATTGTTGGTTTGTTTAACTTTTTTAGTTTTTAGCGGAGACTGTGGGCAACGGACGGCCGTCGAAATACGGCTTTCTGCGCTTCATGTACTCCTCATACTGTTTCTTGTCGCCTACCACAATGAGCAGACCCATGTTCCAGTGCGAAGTGCCGCAGATTTTGTTGCACAGCAGCATGTAATCAAACTTGTCGTTACCGGTTTTCTTGCGCATTTCGGCGGTGGTAATGGTGGGTTTGAAATGGAACCAGGTTTCCATACCGGGCACACAGTTCATTTGTGCACGGAAGTGCGGGAAGAATGCACTGTGAATTACATCGCGCGAACGCATACGGAAATTCACTTCCTTATTTACCTCAAGGAACAGCGTGTCGTTTACAATAATATCATCGTAACCCTTCGCATCCGAGCTGTCGATACCGGTGGGGTATTTACCCGAAAGGCGGTAATCGGCTTTACCAAGCTGGTTGTCTGTACCCGAGTAACGCACGCTCCAGTTAAACTGCTGGGCGTAGAGTTCTACCAGACGTGTGGTGGTGGGAGCAGGCTCCATGGTGTTGTTCCACAAACGGATACCGAGGAAGATAATGATAAAGAGCACTACCGCCGGTACACCTGTCCACAGCATTTCGAGCTTGTTGTTGTGCGGATAGTAGGTGGCTTTTGCCCCGTCGCGGCCATAGTATTTGTAGGCCATGTAAAACAGCAGGCCGTTGGTAATGAAGAATACAATACCAATGACGAGGAAGTTAAAATTCATCAGCCAGTCGATGTCTACACCATGCGCAGAGGCAGCCTCGGGCAGCAGACGGTCTTTGTAGGCGAAAAACTGCCAGATGCAGAATGCAAATAACAGAATCATGAAGGTGAGCATGAAAATACCGTTCATGCGGTTATCCCTTTCGGTAACCTTGTTCGGATCAGCTCCCTTGAGTTTTGTAGAAAGTTCCACCACCCGCACCAACTGCCAGATGGCGGCGGCACCGAGAATGAGGAGAGCGTATGTTAAAATATTCATAGCGCGTTATTATATCAGGTTCTGCTGTTTCGTGTTCAAATCAAATGTGGTGGTGCAGGCTTTCTTCGAGGAAAGGATGTCCTTTCTGGAGCAGCGGTGCCTGTGAAAGTGCACGGAATACCCAGAAGATAAAGAAGCTCAGGAAGAACAGGAACATACCAATTTCCAGTCCGCCAATGTTCCAGTGCTCGCCTACCGTGCCGGGCATTACCAGCAGGAAGGTATCGGCCCAGTGGAAGAAGAAAATGAGCAGACCGGTGAAAAGCAGGAACGATTTATTGCGTTTCGAATCGCGCGACATGAGCACCAGCATGGGGAATGCAAAGTTTACCACCATGGTAATCCAGAACAATCCGCGGTACTGCTCCCAGCGCTGTGCATAGTAAACCACTTCTTCACCAAGGTTGGAGTACCAGATGAGCATGAACTGCGAGAACCAGAGGTAAGTCCAGAGGAAACTCACGGCAAACATCCACTTGCCCAGGTCGTGTACGTGGCTGGGGTTTACAAACTCCAGTTGATCGCGCGATTTGAGGTGAACCACCAGCATGTTGAATACGATGATGGCTCCAATCCACCAGCCCGCAAAGTTGTACCAGCCAAACAGGGTGCTGAACCAGTGTGTGTCTATTGACATAATCACATCCCAGCTATACACCGAGGAAGTAAAGCCAAAGAATACCAGGAAGATGGCCGCATTGCGAATGTTGCGCTTCCAGTTCGAAATCATGTCGTTGCCGCGCAGCAGGTCGCCCTGCATACTGTTTTTGCGGGTCCAGTACTGGTAATATATCCATCCGCCCATGAAAATGAGGAGACGGCCGTAGAAGAACAAACGGTTAAAGTAAGGCTCCTTGTGGTCGATAATGGGATCGTACTCCGGACTGGCTTTGTCGTAAAGATCGGCATCCATCCAGTGATAGAGGTGGTGCAGGTGCAAATCGCCGCAGGCAATTACAAGCAGCACAATGCCCATACCAATGGGAAGGAAGGTACCCACCGCGCTGAAAATGCGCAGGAACACCTGACTCCAGGCGGCCTGTGCAGCAAAGTGCAGGGCGTAAAAGAATACCGCCGCCAGACCAATGCCGCCAAAGAAGTAGCCGTTTACAAGCAGGTTGGCCCAGAAACGCTGGCCCCAGCCGGCATGGTGGTCTTCGTGACCGGCAGCACCTTCATGTCCGGCTGCATGATCGCCGGCAAAGGTGTGCCAAAGATATCCGGCCAGAATGAGGAGCAGGCCCAGACCCATCAGTATGATGAGGTTGCGGCGGCTCCTGGCCGAGAAGTTATACATGAGATTATTTTGATTCACGAGGCTCATAGTGTATGCAATAGCGGTGAATTACTTCGAGGGTGTGGCTTTGGCAGCGCCCGCAACGGGTGCAGCTTTGGTTGAATCGGCAGCAGGTGCGGGAGAATTGTTGTATTCTTCCACCGACTTGCCTTCGCGGCCCAGCAGTTGTACATATTGGGCAACCTGCATGCGCTCCTGCGGATTAAGCTGCGAGGCATGAGAACCCATTACGCCTTTGCCGTAGGTAACCACATGGTAAATATGGCCTTCGCTCAGGTTGTTTTCCTTCATGCGGGCAATATAGCTGGGCGGCATGTTCGGGTACTTCTCGCTTACTACGATTGGGCCGTTTCCATCGCCTTTCTTGCCGTGACAAACCATGCAGTAGCGGTTGTAAAGCTCTTCACCCGCTTTTTCGTTGGCTTCGCTGCGTTGCATGCCCAAGCTTTTGTATGTCCAGAAAGCTTTGGCAAGGCTGTCGCCCTCGGCCGTGTTGGCGTAGGGAAACACCGTGAAACCACGCGGAATAGAGCCGGCTGCGGGCAAACGGTTGGAAAGGCTATCGCCGGTAACCGTGTTAATGTACATTCCGTTTGTTTCTGGACCCGGTGAGCGGTACATATCCGGCATAAATTCAAAGCCGGGGCTGTCCGGATTGCTCTTTACGCAGGCGCTCAGCAGTGCGGCGGCAGCCAGAGCTATTGCGCCGAATGTGAACAGGGTATTGGTTGTTTTTTTCATTACTCGTTGCGTATCGCAGTGGTTCAGATCACGTTCACTTCTTCGGCACCGCTGGCGCGCATCATAGATACGATTTCAGCAGCCTTTTCTTCTTTGGCCTCAATCACCATCATAAACTTATCGTCGGTGGTGCGGGGATCAGGATTCTTTTCATGAACTCCGGGAAGCGTCCAGTTGCGCAGCAGGTAAGTGAGCGCCATACCGTGGCCGGCACAGAATACCGTTAACTCGAAGGTTACCGGAATAAACGCGGGCCAGTTCATGTAGTAATAGAAACTCGGCTTGCCGCCAATGTCGGTTGGCCAGTCGCTTACCATCATGTACCAGGTCATCAGAATGGCCAGTGATGTGCCGGTGATGCCGTAAATGAATGCACAAATGGCCAGACGTGTACGGGGAAGACCGATTACCGGATCAAGCCCGTGAATGGGAAACGGTGAAAAAACTTCTTTCACCTTGATATGTGCATCGCGCATCTGCTTGGCGCCGTTCATGAGGAGTTCCTCATCGCCCCAGATACCCTGAATTGTTTTATAATTCGCTGCCATATAATTATGTGTTCGGCGTATGAATACAGTTTAGTGAGCGGCTTCGGCGGCAATTTCGGCAGCCTCGCGTTTCTTCTTATGCTCTTCGCTCGATGATTTTACAATCATTTTCAACTCGCTGAGCGCAATTACCGGGAAGGCACGGGCAAACAGCAGGAAAACCGAGAAGAAAAGTCCGATGGTACCGATGAAAATGCCCATCTCCACCCAGGTGGGGTGATACATGGTCCAGTTCGCCGGCTGGTAATCGCGGTGAAGCGAGGTTACGATAATTACGAAACGCTCGAACCACATACCGATGTTTACCACAATGGAAAGAATGAAGGTGGCGGTAAGGTTGGTGCGGATTTTACGGAACCAGAACAACTGCGGGCTGATTACGTTGCAGGTCATCATGCCCCAGTAGCTCCACCAGTACGGACCGGTAGCGCGGTTCATGAAAGCATAACCTTCATATTCCACACCAGAATACCAGGAGATGAAAAGCTCGGAGAGATAAGCCACACCTACCATCGAACCGGTAAGGGTAATGATGATGTTCATCATTTCCATGTGCTGGATGGTAATGTAATGTTCCAGGTTAAGCACTTTGCGCATAATGAGCAGCAGCGTGGCCACCATGGCAAAACCAGAGAAAATGGCACCGGCTACGAAATAAGGCGGGAAAATGGTGGTGTGCCAGCCGGGAAGTACCGAGGTGGCAAAGTCCATGGATACGATTGAGTGAACCGAGAATACCAGCGGTGTGGAAAGACCGGCCAGTACCAGCGAAACTTCTTCGAAACGCGACCACTGACGGGCTCCGCCGCTCCAGCCAAAGCTGAGCAGACGATAAATCTTGGCCATTTTCAGGTTGCCTTTCAGCTTGAAACGGTCGCGGATGGCACCAAAGTCGGGAATAAGACCAATGTACCAGAATACGAGCGAAATGGTGAAGTAAGTTGATACGGCGAAAACGTCCCAGGTAAGCGGCGAGTTGAAGTTTACCCAGAGTGAGCCAAACTGGTTGGCGTGGGGAAACAGCCAGTAATCGAGCCAGGGACGGCCGGTGTGCATGGTCACGAATACGGCGGCGCACAATACCGCGAAGATGGTCATAGCCTCGGCCGAACGGTTAATGGCCATACGCCATTTCTGACGGAACAGCAGCAGTACGGCAGAGATAAGCGTACCGGCGTGACCGATACCGATCCACCAAACGAAGTTGGTAATGTCCCACGCCCAGCCAACGGTGCGGTTTGCGCCCCACTGGCCGATACCGGTTCCAATGGTGTAGGCCAGACAGCCAAAACCCCAAAGGAAAGTGGCTACGGCAATGGTAAATACGAGGTACCAGAGCTTGTTGGCCTTACCCTCAATCGGTCGGGCAATGTCGGCGGTGATGTCGCTGTAACTCTTGTTGCCAAGAATGAGCGGGTCCCTGTATCGTGATTCGTGTTGCATAGTGTCGTTTAACTGAGCGTATGCTGGTTCTTATTCTTCTTTCCGTTCGGTTTATACGTGTGCGCTGGAGTCGTCGCGGTTCCACACTTTGGTCATGTAGAATACAGACGGGCGTGTGCCTACCACTTCGAGCAGTTCGAACTTGCGTCCGTCTTTCTCCATCTGGGCCACGGCGCTGTTCTCGTCGTTGAGGTCGCCAAACCAGATGGCCTGTGTGGGGCACGACTGCGAGCAGGCGGTTTTGATGCTTCCGTCGGCCGGACGAACACCGGCTTTCTTGGCTTCGAGTTTGCCGCCCTGAATGCGCTGCACGCACATAGAGCATTTTTCCATTACACCGCGTGCGCGAACGGTTACATCGGGGTTCAGCACCATGCGTCCTACTTCATCCTGCGAGGGGTTGAAGTCTTTGAAGCGGTGATAATCCACGTAGTTAAACCAGTTGAAGCGACGTACTTTGTACGGGCAGTTGTTGGCGCAGTAGCGGGTTCCCACGCAACGGTTGTAGGTCATCTGGTTGAGACCTTCGCTGCTGTGGTTGGTGGCAATAACCGGGCACACGGTTTCGCAGGGTGCGTGGTTGCAGTGCTGGCACATTACCGGCTGGAATACCACTTTCGGATTGTCGAAAGTGGGGTTTTCCATGTTGCGGTAAAGCTCTTTGGTGCCCATTTCGCCTTTTTCCTCTTCCACCTCTTTCACCGTTTCGCTGCTGAAATAGCGGTCGATACGGAGCCAGTGCATTTCGCGGCTGCGGCGGATTTCGTCGGGACCCACAACCGGAACGTTGTTCTCAGCAGTGCAGCTCACCACGCAGGCTCCGCAACCAATGCACGAGTTCAGGTCGATGGCCAGTGCCCACTTGTGGTTGGGGCGCTCGAAATCGTTCCAGAGGTTCACTTCTTCCACATTGGTTTTGCCTTTGTAGGTTTCGAGCATAATCGGCTCGTTGCCGGCACGCTCGTCTTTTACGTAGGCTGCAAGTGTGGTTTCGTGAATAATATCTTCGTTACGGCCCATGAGCGTGTGGTGCGTCTGGGTGGCCGCAATTTTATGCGTCTTGTCGGTCTTGGTAATCTTGGCGTCGTAAGCCTCGTAGTTCATGGTGCCCGATGCAGCCAGCGCCACAGCGGGGTAAATGTTTGCACCCCGTCCTTCGGCAGCCTTACCGGCACCTTTGCGGCCATAACCCAGGGCAATACCAATGGTACCGCGCTTCTGACCGGGCTGTGCCCACACCGGAAGCTCTACAGTTACGCCGTTTACTGCCACCTGGGCCACACTCAGCTCGTCTTCCATCTGGTCGAAACGAACCATCAGGTTTTTGTCGCTGCCTTCCACCATGCCAAAGAAGTTGCCTTCTTTCACATCCAGCGGGTGCATGGTGATGTAGTTGTCCCAGGTAATTTTCGAAATCGGATCGGGCATTTCCTGCAACCAGGGGTTACCGGCCTGATTACCATTACCGATTGATGTTTTCTGATAGAATACCACTTCCATGGCACCGCCCTTGCGTGAAGCAAGCTGCGACTTCGCCTCATCGAGCGAAATGGTGCCGCCGGTGAAGGCTATAAAGTCGTTCAGGTTCATTCCCGACTTTAACATCTTCGAGAGCGGATTTGTGGCGGTAGTATCGGCCACCGGAGGAGCCTGAGAAATTTCCTCAGCCACCACAAGCTGCGGGCGAAGCTGGGCCACGCCGTCATGCACCGAATTGTTCCAGAACTGGGCAAAATCGCCGAAAGCGGTTTGCATTCCGAAGAAGTTGCTTCTCCAGTAGTTCTGAAGGTAGTTGTAGTATGAAGTTTTGTTGCCGGCCCAGAGCAGCAGGGTTTCCTGTGCGTGGCGGGTTTTGAAGAGCGGGTTGATAGCCGGCTGCTGCAGGCTGAAATGGCCGCGGCGCGGGTTGTGGTCGTTCCAGGCTTCGAGGTAGTGGTGATCGGGGCAAACCCAGTCGCACAGGGCGGCTGTTTCGTCCATGATGCCTGCAAACGAGATTTTAAGCGAAGCCTTGGCCAGCGCCTTATCGAAACCGAGGGCAGCGGGAGCGGTGTACACCGGGTTGCTGTTCCAGAAGATAACGGTATCCACTTTGCCGCCGTTGAGGTCTTCAACCAGCGTTTTCAGTGCGTTATCATCGCCCTGGTGGGTGTAATCGGGCGTGGCGGTATCAATGGTAGTGCCGTAAGCACCTATTTTTTTGTTGATTTCGTTTACTACCAGTTGCAGGGCGGCATCGTTTGAGCCTGCTACCACAAGTGCCTTGCCTTTGGCGGCTTCGAGGGCAGCAACCACTTTCTTCACGCCATCGGCAGCTACTTTGCCGGCGGTGCCGTTGAGAATGTCGAGTGCCACCTGGGCCATTTCGGAGGGTTTCACGGGGAAACGCTCGTCGGCATTGGAACCGGTGAGTGAAAGGATGGTTTCAAACTGGTAGTGCTTGGACATGGTCTTCTTGTCCTTGCCTACCTTGCGGGTAGTGGCATACTGGCGGGCGTGTTCGAGGGGCGAAATCCAGTTGGCGAGGAAGTCGGCACCAAGGCTTACAATTACTTCGGCCTTGTCGAAACGGTAGGTAGGAATCATGGCCATACCAAAGCTGCTCCGGTTGGCCTTGAGCATACCCGAATACGACACCGCATCATAGCTGACATGGCGTGTGTTGGGGTATTTGGCGGCAAACTCGGCAATAACGGCCTTGGTGGTGGGGCTGATAATGGTGGAAGATACAATGGCAATGCCTTTGGAGGCCGCCAGTTTGGCGCCAATTACCTTATCGGCATCTTCCCATTTGGCTGATTGTCCGCCTTTGGTGGTAACACCTTTTAAACGGTTTGAATCGTAAAGCGAGAGCACCGAAGCATGTACACGGGCGTTTACGGCGCCCATGGTTACTTTGGAAAGCTCGTTTCCTTCAATCTTAATGGGGCGGCCTTCGCGGGTTTTTACCAGCACCTCGGCATAGTCGTGCCCGTCGAAGAAAGCCGTGGCGTACCAGTTGGCCACGCCGGGGGTAATTTCCTCGGGGCGGTTTACATAAGGTACAGCTTTGGTAACCGGAGCTTCGCAGGCAGCCAGGGTAGCAGCTACAGTGCTGAATCCGAGGAATTTGAGGAAGTCGCGGCGGCTGGTGGATGATTGTTCGAGTGTGGCTTTGTCGCCCATGAACTGCTCAACCGGAATGTACTCGGCAAATTCGTGCTGGTGCTTCTCGGTAACGGTATTGTCACCGCTAAGCTGTGAAAGACCTTTCCAGTATGTTTTCTCGTTCGCCATGTTGGGTACGCGATCTGATTATATCGTTAGGAAACGCTTGCTTGTTTAGGTTCGAAGATTAGTAGTGACAGCGTGCACACTCAATACCGCCCATCTGGGCCACAGTGAAGCTTTTCTGTCCTTTATACTTCTCTTTCATTTTCTCGTGGAGCTGGGTGTAGTATCCGTTGCCTTCCATAGCCACATTGGTTTTGCGGTGGCAGTCGATACACCATCCCATGGTAAGCGGACGCTGCTGCTCGGCTACGGTCATTTCCTTCACGTTGCCGTGGCAGGTTTCGCATTCTACCTTACCTACTTTAACGTGCTGCTGGTGACTAAAGAATACGTGGTCGGGCAGTACGTGTACTTTGTTCCATTTTACGGGCATCTCTTTGGTGCGGTCGTAAGTCTGGGTGTTGGGATCGTAGCCTGCAGCCGCATAAATCTTGGCAATTTCCTCTTTCGAACCGGGGTTGGCGGTTTCGCCAATGGCCTTGTGGCAGTTCATGCAAATGTTTACCGAGGGAATGCTGGCATTCTTCGACTTCTCTACCGTGCTGTGGCAGTATTTGCAATCGATACCGTTTTGACCGGCGTGTATTTTGTGCGAGAAGTTAATGGGCTGCGAGGGCTTATAGCCTACCCACTTGTCTTTCTTCACCTCAGTGGCATAAATGCCCACACCCTGCAAACCGTACCAGCCTTTTACAATGAGCACACCGAAAATGAACAGACCGATAAGCGCCACCTTGCGCTTGTTGTTCATCATCCAGTGGCGAACCGCATCAAGGAAAGGCATCGACTCTTCCTGAGGCTGACCTTCTTTCTCGTTTACGGCATTGCGCAGGTTGATTTTGGTGTAGCGCAGAATGGCAATGAGGCAGATAAGCAGTACGAGTATGATAATCACCATGAAGCTGGTGTTGCCCGATGCTTTTTCCTCTGTTTTTGTTCCGGCTCCTCCGTCAGTAGCTGTTACCGGAGCAGGTGTTTTCTCACCTTCGTGCGCATAATTGAGAATCAGATCGATCTGCTCGTTGGTAAGCTGCGGGAAAGCCGTCATGGCCGCATTGTTGTACTCTGCCTTGATTTTGGCAGCATACGCATCGCCAGAAGCGGTGAGAGCGGCTGAGTTTTTTACCCATTTGTACTTCCAGTCGCCACCGGGAATGCGGTCGAGCACCCCTTTAAGACCGGGGCCGGTACCTTTTTTCTCGGAAGCTGCGTGACAAGAAGAGCAGTTAGCTTTGAAAAGCGCTTTTCCATCCTGTGCGTGTACAGACGCACTGAAGAAGAGGGAGAGAATCAGCGAAAAAGCAAGCGCGATGCCTGTGCGGCGTGCATGTTGCCGGGAGCTGTTCATATAAGAATAGTTGACAGTTGGCATTTATATCCGGATTGCCCTACACTTTAAGGCGTGGCAAATTTAAGGGAAACACACTTCGGCGATCCGTTGCAAATCGAAAAAAAATGACAGTCGGGTAATTTATAACGATTCTAAATAAGTGTTAAAATCAGATGAAAACGGCAGTCCTTCATTTACAGTATTTTGGTCTTTTCGCAACCCGAAAATAACGGCACAAACCTTGCACTTGTCGAAAAAAAAGAACTCAACTTTAATCAGGCTTTCATAATTTTGCATCAGATGATTCGCTTCTCCCTCCTTTTTCTGCTTTTGCTTGGTTCGTTCGTTCTGCGTGCACAAACTTCTCCCGCAACCGACAGTCTCCAGCGCGACGTAAACGCCGACCCGCGCCTTAAAACCGCCGTAAGCAAACACGCCGAAGTAAATGCCAACAGCAAAATGAAAGGCTGGAGAGTGCAAATCCATTACAGCGCAGATCAGGACAAAGCCAAATCCATAAAATCGAAGTTCCTGGGCAAATACGCCTCCGAAGCCCACGCATACATTACGTATGACGCTCCCAACTTTAAAGTGCGCGTGGGCGACTTCCGCACACAACTCGAAGCCTACCGCTTTCTGAAAAAAATAAAAGCCGAATATCCCGAGGCGTTTATTGTAGAATGCGAAATCGAAAAGCCGCCCGTGCGCTAAAACCGCCACGGCAGGGTTTGCGTTTATTGTATCCTGCTGCATAAGCCAGCTCAGCCATAGTTATGGAAACACCCGTGTTAATTCCCGAAATAAATTCCCAATTACTTTCATCGGCCATGTCGTGGGAAGGCTACAACAGCCTGCTCCAGCAGTTGATGAGCGAAAATAAAACCACCGGCCCCGACCAGTCGGAATACATGCTCAACTATGCGAAGCTCAATTTGCAGCGCATGAAACGCATTGGCAAAACCGTTCAGGTATTGCCCGAAATAAAAACCGCGCTTTTGCAAATAACCCGCCCGCTCACTTTCCTCTTCATTACCGAAGGCTGGTGCGGCGATGCGGCCCAAACCCTGGGCGTGGTGCAAGCCATGAGCCGCGAGTTGCCTGAAGCATCGGTAAAAGTAATTCTCCGCGACGAGCATACCGGTGTGATGGATCATTTCCTTACCAATGGTGGCCGCGCCATTCCCATTGTAGTCATGCTCGATTCGCAAACGCTCGAAGTACTCGGAAAATGGGGCCCGCGCCCGGTGGCTTTACAAACGCAAATTGCCCGGTGGAAAGAAGAAGGCATGCAAAAAGAACAACTGATAGAACAGGTACATGTTTGGTACGCTGCCGATAAAACCCAAACTACCCAGCACGATTTCATGCAGGCACTTGCGGCTGCGGTGAATTAACCGGCTGAAACAAAAAGAAACACAATAGGGCACCTTCTGAAAAGAAGGTGCTTTTTTATTTCTCCCAACGGCGTAAAATAAAAAACGGGCGATTCTGTAAACAGAATCACCCGCAAAGTGCGCGGCGCCTTCCCCTGCTTTTGGCGCGCACGCCAGCCTTTAATTAACTCCACCTAACCATTACATTACACAATTACAACCAAAGCAGTAACTGCGATTAATGTTTAACAAAACAATGCATATGAAAAGCCCGCCCAAAACAATACCCGATGAAGTCGAAAAATTGTGTGATGAAACCTATGTTTTACACACCGAATAATATTTATTTGGTTCAGCCACTATGTGAAAGATTCGATTTAAAAGCCAAAAATAAATTTATTTGTACATACATTTATTATCACAAAACAAAAATAAACTATTTTTTTAAATTGAAAATTATATATACTTGATTTTCATTGTTTTACACGGTTTTATTGATTAATTAATTCATATACAATTTTAAACGACTGTTAATAACCCTGAAATCGTTTTTGTAAATATTTGTAAACGGCTAGGCAAAAAAGCCGCTTATCGGCTAAGTACGGTCGCCCGAAGGAAAAAGTGGTTATTTCGACGACAAACCGGATGCAGATTTTTACTTCCTCTTACTCAGGAATAATCATTTACAATTTCTTTGCATTGGAGGGTGTCAGGGAAACCTCCAGAGGCATTTCAAAATATTTTACCTTAGCCTGTAACAAACCGGTGAGTGTGCCCGTCACATATCCGGAAGCAAAAACTACGGCCATGACCGCTGAAGAATACAACCGCTGCGTAGATCTATATGCCGATAACCTTTACCGGTTCATTCTCAAGAATGTAAAGGATAAAGACAAGGCAAAAGACATTGTGCAGGATACGTATGAAAAACTCTGGCTCAAGGTTTCGGAAACCGAAGCTAAAAATGCCAAGTCGTACATGTTTACCACTGCGTACCGCACCATGATTGACTATCTGCGCAAAGATCAGCGGCAGGGAAGCATGGACGAAGTACCCATGATTGCAGTATCGCACAACAAACAATACAGCGATCTGAAAGAAATTTTGCAGGAAGCATTAAGTAAGTTGCCCGAAATACAACGCTCTGTGGTTTTACTCCGCGATTATGAAGGATACTCATACGAAGAGATTGGCGAAATAACCGGACTCAACGAATCGCAGGTGAAGGTGTATATTTTCAGGGCGCGTACTTTTCTTAAAAATTACATAGGAAGCATTGAAAAAGTAGTTTAAAATAAGCCGAATTAAACCATTTAAAAATGAATATTAACCGTCACAACTGCGAAGCCTGGTTCCTCGATTACTACGAGGGGCAACTGAGCGTGGATCAGGTGGCGGAGCTTTTTGCTTTTTTGGAGGAACATCCCGATTTAAAGGAAATTTTTGAAAGCTACGAAGGCCCCGCTTTCGATGCAGCCGAAACCGATCTTCCGGTATTCGACCATAAAGACCTGCTTCGCCGCCGCATCGAACTTCCCGAAAACATTAACGAAGTAAACTACGAAGAGTTTTTTGCCGCCGCTGTCGATAATATGCTCGATATGCTGGGCCAGGCTCGTCTCGAACGTTTCCTCGCAACTCATCCCGAAAAACGCAGCGAACTCGAACTCTTCCGCAAAACCATACTCGCTCCCGATTACAGCGAAAAATTCGATGCAAAGGATAGTCTCAAAAAGACATTCGTAACTGCCGCCAATTTCGATCAGTGGGCAGTGGCCTCGCTCGAAGGCACGCTGAACGATGAGGAAAAACTCCTGTTCGAATCCTTCCTCGCACAGCATCCTGCCTATCGCGCCGAGCTTGGCCTGTTTGAACAAACCCTGCTGCGCCCTGATATGGAAATTGTGTTTGAACACAAACACAGCCTGCGCCGGGAAGCCATTGAAATTACCGCCGACAATTTCGCCGAATATGCCGTGCGCGCCATGGATGGCGAACTGAGCAAGGCCGAGCAAACCGCATTTGAAGCCTACATGGCCGCCAATGCCGCTGCCGCCAGCGAATTTGAACTTTACACACAAACACAGCTTACTCCCGAAACCGATGTGGTGTTTGAAGCCAAAGCCGGTCTCAAGAAGGCCGTGGTGGAAATAAACACCCACAATTTTGCGGAGTTTGCCGTGGCCGCGTTAGACCATGCGCTGAGCAGCACCGAGCAGGAAAGCTTTAACCGCTTTGTGGCCCGGCATCCCGAAATGGCCGCCGAACTTGAGGCCTGGAAGCAAACCCTGCTCGTGCCCGAAACCGACGTGGTATTCGAACACAAAGCCGGCCTGTACAAAACAGCCGCCGCCATTACTGCCGATAATTTTGCCGAATACGCCGTAGCCGCCATAGACGGCCAACTGAACACCACAGACCTTACCGCACTCGAAGCCTACATGGCTGCCCACCCCGAAACTGCAGCCGAAATGCAGGCCTGGAAAAACACCGTACTCACCGCCGACACGTCGGTAGTGTACACCGACAAAGCCGGCCTGAAACGCAAAACCGGCGGCGCATTGGTGTGGTTCACTTCCAATGTGCGCTATGCCGCCGCGGCTGCCGTGCTGCTGTTTGTGGTTACTTTCTGGTGGAGCCGCAGCAATACCGGCACCATCGAAGGCAATATGGCGGGCAACACCCATAAGTTCGAGCCCTACACACGCACTCCCGGCAACTCCATCACTAAGCCCGAAAATGAAACCGGTGTAGCGCAGCAAAACTCAGGCACTCCGTCGCCAGTCAATAATGCAGAGACCGGCTACCAGCCCGTGCAAACCGGCAATGGCCAGAAGCAGTTGGCTGCGCTTCGTCCGCGTTTTGCCAAAAACATTCCGCACAACCGGCCTCAGCCCAATATCAACAGTAACATTCAACTGCTCAGCCCCGAAGCAGTGGCCATTCAGCCCATTTCGGTTGACGAGCCCGGGATTGCGTATCAGGCACCCGAAGGCGGCAGCAAAACCTCGCTCAGCCAGTACGTACTGCACAGCACCAAACACACGCTGGATAAACAGCCCGGCACGCCCGAAGAGTATGCCGCATCGGGCTTCAACGCCTCCAAAAACGCCAAAATTACCGGCTGGGATGTGGCAGGCAGTGCGTTTAACCGCCTCACCCGCGCCCTGGGTCTTAATATGGGCCTGAACAAAAGCCGCACCGAGGGCAACTCGCTCAACGTGGGCAAATACAATGTTCATCTTTCGCCGGGCGAAAAAGAGAACAGCAGTTCGGAGATAGAATAAACTATTTTGCACTTATCTTGTTAAAATATACAAAGCCGGAGCCTTTTTCTCCGGCTTTTGCAATCTGCCCGCAAAGCGCGGGCGTATATGCAAAAAAGGTAAGTCATGAAACGCACCCTCACCGTTCTCCTTCTGCTGGCCCTGATAATTGGCTGCAGCGCAGTGCCCGCCGGCGATACAGCCGCCACAAACACACCCGCACAGGATAGCACCGCACGCAAAAAGGTGGTGAAAACCAACGAAGAGTGGCGCAAGCAGCTCACGCCCATGCAATACCACGTACTACGCGAGAAAGGCACCGAACGCGCTTTTACCGGCACATACTGGAACCAGCACGACGAGGGCGTGTATGCCTGTGCAGGATGCAACACACCGCTTTTCGGCTCCGACAAAAAATTCGACTCCGGCACCGGCTGGCCCAGCTACACCGTACCCTACGATTCCACCTGCATTGGCTATCATGCCGATGATTCCTACGGCATGAAACGCGTGGAAGTAACCTGCGCAGTATGCGATGGTCATCTGGGGCATGTGTTCGACGACGGCCCCTCGCCATCCAATTTACGCTACTGCATAAACTCGGCCGCACTTACCTTTGCGGCGCAAAAAGGTGTACGCTCGCAGGAGCAGCGTTATTATAAATTTTAAGTGATGAACGATTTCCCGAAAACCGACGAAGGCTGGCGCGAAAAATTATCGCCCTTTCAATATTATGTGCTCCGCGAAAAAGGCACCGAACGCGCTTTTACCGGCGAGTTCTGGAACCACCATGCCACCGGAATTTACCGCTGTGCAGGCTGCGGCACCGAGCTTTTTGCCTCCGACCAGAAATTCGATTCGGGCTGCGGATGGCCAAGCTACTCGCTGCCGTGGAACGACGAGGTAATAAATTATCACAAAGATTTTTCGCACGGCATGAGCCGCATAGAGGTAACATGCAAACAATGCGGCGGGCATCTGGGCCATGTGTTTGAAGACGGGCCGCCGCCCACGTACCTGCGCTACTGCATCAACTCGGCTTCGATGGTGTTTGAAGAAAGAGGCGATGTAAAAACGCCGGTGCAGGAACCGTTTAAGTTTTGATGTTTATACCTGCCAAAGAAGTTCTGTTTTCCAGTAATCGGGGAATCCCATTTTCCGCACATCAATCTGCGGATATTTTTCAAGCAGCCTGATTATACGCACCGCTAATTTTGTTCCCGGATTTACCACTTTTCGGAGATAAAGCAGGCAGCATAAAAATGCTTAGAGCTTGGCAGGCAGCACGGTTGTATCCTGCAGCCATACATACTTTGTATTTCGGGGTAAAGTGGGTTTAAGAATCAATGTGCGGTTCCACAAACGTGCGTGGTGTGCGCAAATGTTTCTTACGTAACTCATACTGAGCAGCCAGCTTTCGAGAATTTTCGGGTGAGGCAATCCGTAATGTGCCGCAATGTCTTTTTTTGCCTGGCACATTTTCAGGTCGCGATAAAATTTGGACAATAAACCCATCGACGCTACTTCAAAACTCATCCACGCAGGCGGTCTGGCCGGAAGGGTGTATTTGTTTCTGTAATGCTTGATAAATACTTCGCCCGAACGGGCCAATTCCTCGTCGAGTTTCTGCAGATTTTTTGTGTAATGATAATTATTGGCAAACAGGGCCGAGTCTTCGAACCAGTGTGCATGATGATTAATGCTGAACTGATTCACCAGTTGTGTGCGGAAAGAAATTTCGGTGCGCTCAATGGCATCAAACAAAATGATGCGCAATTCACGGTCGAATAAATAAAGATTGAGCACATCATCAAACGCAACTCCGGCCTTAAATTCGTGACTGGCCGAAGCCGGATTCTGAAAAGCAATGGAATAGGCACTGAGCCGGTAGTAGCTTATGTTGGAAAGGTACTTTTGTGCTTTTGCCGTATCGGGAATAATTAATCCACGCGATTGTAAAAGCAAAAGCTGATCGTTAACCGGAAGCGGAGGTTTAGAAAACTGCATACGCCACCTCCTTAAAATAAAAAAACCCGCCCGGGTGCGCTGATCTTACGGGAAGCGTGGCAGGTATTGTTACCACAAATTTAGCACAAAAACCCCCATTGTCAAGGCCTTCCTGCACATTTCCTCTCTCCTTTGAGCTAATTAATTGAATATCAACGATCATATTTTATTGAGTGTAGTTTATGGATTATGCTAAAATACTATCCGAAATAGGGAAAGATACACTGTAAATTTATTTTTACTATATTGAAATAAACTAAATATCAAGCAGGAAAAAACCTTTGGGGAGCGGGTAAACAGTGCCGATTAGTCGCTTTCTTTGCAACAGAATTCAGGCACTATGAACGTACTACTTCTCGGATCGGGCGGGCGCGAACATGCGCTGGCCTGGAAAATGGCTCAAAGCCCGCTGCTGGGTAAACTTTACATTGCACCGGGCAATGCGGGCACTTCGCAATGCGGCACCAATGTGGCCATGAGCGCCACCGATTTTGAGGCCATCCGCAACTTTGTGCTGGCCAATGCGGTAACGCTGGTGGTGGTAGGCCCCGAAGATCCGCTGGTGCGCGGCATCCGCGATTTCTTTCTGGCCGATGAGCAGTTGCGCCACATACCGGTTATCGGGCCGGGCAAAACGGGGGCGCAGCTCGAAGGAAGCAAGGATTTTTCCAAGCAGTTTATGTTTCGCCACGGCATTCCTACGGCCGCCTATCAGACATTTACCAAAGAAACGCTGAACGAAGGCCTGGCCTTTCTCGAAACACTGCGTCCGCCGTATGTGCTCAAGGCCGACGGGCTGGCGGCGGGCAAGGGCGTGGTTATACCGCACACACTGGCCGATGCAAAGGCCGAACTAACTGCCATGCTGGCCGAGGCGAAATTTGGCGATGCCAGCAGCAAAGTGGTTATTGAAGAGTTTCTGCAGGGCATCGAGCTTTCGGTGTTTGTGCTTACCGACGGCATTTCGTACAAAATGCTGCCTGCCGCCAAAGACTACAAGCGCATTGGCGAGCACGACGAAGGCCTCAACACCGGTGGCATGGGCGCAGTATCGCCGGTGCCGTTTGCCGATGCGGCTTTTCTCGAAAAAGTGGAAAACCGCATTGTAAAACCCACCATTTCCGGACTCAGAAGCGAAGGCATTGATTACGCCGGTTTCATTTTCATCGGCCTGATGAACGATGATGGCGACCCGAAAGTAATTGAATACAACTGCCGCATGGGCGACCCCGAAACCGAAGTAGTCATTCCCCGCATTCAGAGCGATCTGCTGGCCGTGTTTGAGGCCGTGGGTAAACAGCAACTGTCCAAAGCCGAATTTTCAATAGACCCGCGCACTGCCACCACGGTAATGATGGTTTCGGGCGGCTACCCGGGCGACTACGCCAAAGGCAAGGTAATAACCGGCCTCGGCAATGTACAGAACGCCCTTGCTTTCCACGCCGGCACCGCACAAAAAGACGGCGAAGTGGTTACAGCCGGTGGCCGCGTGCTTGCATTCACCGCTTTCGGGCATTCCATAGAAGAAGCATTGCACCTCTCCTACTCCGCCGCCGGTGAAGTTTCGTTCGACGGCCACTACTACCGCCGCGATATTGGTCAGGACCTCATCCGCTACATGGAACGCCACAAGGCCGGACGATAAAACCGACAGAAAACAGAAACGGCTGTATGCACACGCACACAGCCGTTTTTTTATGATAGCAAAAACAGAATTACTTGAGTGTTCCGTTTTTGGCCGCTTCTTTATTGTATTTGCCCTGAAGGTAAATCCAGTAGCTGAAGAAACCTGTACCCACAAGAATAAGAATCCATTGCGGCGAAAGTGTTTCGTTTACCCATTCCAGTCCTTCGAAGCAGGTGTAAAAGAAATCACCCACGCTGTACCAAAAGCCTTCTTGTTTCATGATCTTTTTTTGTTAGCTGGGCAAAAATAAGAAAGAGTTTGGAAATAGCTGATGATTTTGAACGAAATCTCCTGCATCAGTTATTGAATCGCCTGTGCCTGCTCTTCCTGTATATTAAAACGCTGTTTTACAGCCTCGTAATCGTTCCAGTCGAGATCGGGATTGGCGTTACGCTGATCGGCAGGAAGTACAATGATTTTAAACTGTACGTTGGTATTGAAATAATCATTCGGATCACTTCCTGAGCCGATACCGTTGTATGTCCACAGCATTTCCACCGCACCCACATAATGATAAAAACCCATAAAATAATTGGTTGAAGACACATGAGTATAAGGCAATGCGCGCCAGGCACTTACTGGTTTGAAGTACACCATCACAGCCACATTATCAATATTATCGGCTGTTATTTCAGGAATTGCAGCAGCCGCAGTCCAGTCGGAATTACTGTTTACATACCAGTTAGTTGGTGTAAACAAATAAGTGCTGATATTCACTGTTCCGGGTTCACCCTGAGGCCCGGGAGGTCCTTCTTTGGTGCACTGTGTAAGTACAATGGCTGGCAATAAAATGAGCAAAAACCGGAATGAACTAATTAGATTATTCATAGTTTATTGGTGTGGTTTGGTGTTAATTTGTCTTTACAGCATTCTCAGGTGAAACGTTTATTTCTTCCTGAGTCGGATCTCCTTTAGAGAGTGACTTTTTCAGGAAATAACCAGCCACAGATACGGTCAGTCCTATAATGATGGCAATTACAATCCGCTTAACCGTATTCCTGCCTGTTGCACGCGAACCCCGGGCTTCGCCCGGCAATTCATTTTTTACATTCACCGGAGTTTCAGTAGTTACATGAATTGTGGGATTAACCTGTATGGATGGGTTGAACGTATTGGTAATGGGCGAATGCACACTATGATTGAGATTATTCCCGGATGATGGCTGGTCTGATGCGGGCAGCGGTTCTTTTTTGTTCATAGTGGCTTATTGAATTTTCGGGAAAACCGGCATTGGGTAACCGATGATTTGTTGGGACAAAGATATTTTCAGCACCGGGGTGCATTTCCTTTGTTTCGGGGATATGGAGTACCTGATTTCTGAGGGTTTTTCGTCCAATCATCTCTGGCATGGAGCATTTTCAGTGAACTCATCTGCATATTACTCCTCCGCTTACCTTTGCATTAAAACCGGCACACCTTGTTTATCCGTCTGGCGCGGCAAAATACGCCGCCTGCAATAGTGTTAATAGTGGTTGTGGGCATTTTGCTCTGGGCACCGGCATTGTTTGTGCAGGCTGCTCCCCTGCGCGGGGTGCAGATGCCGCTGTTTGCTTTTGCGGCCCAGTTTGCGGCCGGTTTTCCGCTTGCCTCAAAGGTGGTGGCTTTGCTGGTGTTGCTGGGCGAGGCTTTCCTGCTTAATTATATTGTACAGCAGCACCAGTTGCTCACCAAAAAATCGTGGCTGCCGGCTTTGCTTACTGTGGTGCTGGGCTCGGCCACGGCCGATTTGCTTCAGCTTTCGGCTCCGCTGCTGGCCCTGCTGCCTTTGTTGCTGGCGCTGCATGTGCTGGCAGGTACATACCGACTGAACAGTGCTTTTTCGCAGGTGTTTAACAGTGGCGTGCTTATTTCCATTGCGGCGCTCATTTACCTGCCTGCGGCCATTTTTCTGGTGTTTGCCTTTGCCGCATTGGTGCTGCTCAGGCCATTTATCTGGCGCGAGTGGATGATTTTATTGTTTGGCTTTTTGCTGCCGTGGATTTATGTAAGCGTGTGGTATTACTGGCACGATAACCTGGCGGTGTTTTACCGCGACCTTGTGCTGCAGCCGGTTTTACAGCGCGATTTCTTTCTTAAACTCCCCGCCGAGGCCTATCCGCTTACGGCCATTGTAGGCTTGCTGCTGCTCACTGCCATTGGCCGTTTTGTGGCCGGTTCGGGCACGGCTACCATGAAAACGCGTAAGGGCATTTCGCTCATGAACTGGTTTTTGTTTACCGGCCTGCTGGCTTTGCTGCCTGCACAGCATTTTGGTGCGGCCACTTTGCTGCCGGTGCTGCCGCCGCTTGCCTTTGTCACGGCAAACTACTTCCTGCTGGCCCGAAGGCTGTGGATGGCCGAAGTGCTTTTCGGAATTTTGATTCTGGCTGTGATTATTGGCTACAAACCCTGGCTTTAGGTTGCCCGGAGTTGTGTATCTTTACGGCAGTTTTTTCACCCATCTATTTCAATTTACAGCCCATGAAATTCGGCGTTGTTATTTTCCCCGGTTCAAACTGCGATCAGGACATGATTTATGTGCTGCGCAATATTATGAAACAGGAAGTGGTTGAACTGTGGCACAAAGACAGCGACCTGCAGGGTTGCGATGCTGTGGTGCTGCCCGGCGGATTTTCGTATGGCGATTACCTGCGTTCGGGTGCCATTGCGCGTTTTTCGCCCATCATGACAGAGGTAATTGCTTTTGCCGGTAAAGGCGGGCTGGTGTTTGGCGTGTGCAACGGCTTTCAGATTTTATGCGAATCGGGGCTGCTGCCCGGCGCATTGCTGCACAACAGCGAACGCAAGTTCATTTGCAAAAACGTATATATCAAAGCGCAAACAGCCGATACGCTGCTTACCCAGGCCGTGCCGCAGGACAAAGCCCTGAAAATACCCATTGCCCACGGCGAAGGCCGCTACTACATTGATGCCGAAAGCCTCAAGCAGATGAACGAAAACGGCCAGATTATTTTCCGCTACTGCGACGAAAACGGCCAGATTACCGAAGCCGCCAACCCCAACGGCGCACTCGAAAACATAGCCGGTGTATGCAATGCCGGCAAAAACGTATTCGGCATGATGCCGCACCCCGAGCGCGCTGCCGACGAACAACTGAGCAACACCGACGGCATTTCGCTTTTCCGCTCGCTGGTAAGCGCCGCCGTGGCACGCTGATACAACATAACATATTGACCATCAGAAGGCCGGGAAGCTCACTCTTTCCGGCCTTTTGCGTGTATGGTGCCGTGTGTAACTTGTTCACAACTTGATGGGGCGCAAGCCCTGTTTCGCTGTAATTTTAAGGTGTTAATCAACACGTATTTTAGCCATGTTTACCGCCAGCGAAAACCCAACCATTACCATTAAACGCAAGAACACCCAAACCGTGTTCGACTACTGCCTCGACAATGATTTTACATTTTCTGTACGCCGTGCCGCCGGAAAAGACGAGGTGGAAATTGAATTTGAAGTAACCGACGTAAAACGTGGCGTACTTCTGGGAATGTTCCTCCGCGAAAACCGTTTCGAACTCAACGGCATTGCACCCGCCGCTCCCGCCGCTGCTCCCGCCGCCCCGCGCACCGCAGCCAAAAAAGCCACCAACGGCACCGCTGCCACCCACGAACAAACCACCACACAGGAACATACATCCATTGCCGAAGAAGGATTGCTGCTCAATCTCGATGCCAATTAAACCTTTCAGCGCAACAACACAAAAAACGCCGCGATGTAAAAGTCGCGGCGTTTTTTTATGCGTTTATATTTTCGGTTCGGGTTAATTGCGGTTCAACTGCAGCAACCATTCCTCGGCACTTTGCCGGTCGTTGAACGTGCGTACCGGAATTACCGGGCGGTTTATGCGGTTAAAAAAACTCACCATCATACGTACCGAAGTAATATCGGTACACACCGCCGCGCCCTGTATGCCGTTGAGCGAACACAACTGCGCCGCTGCATTGCGTGCCGAAGCCGAAAGCAGAAACGGCATCTGTGCCAAAATAAGAATTCCGTTTACCGACCCGTCGGCCAGCGGTGCGGCAGCTTTGTGGATTTCGCCCACATCATCGGCCTCTACTTCGGCACCATCAAATACTTCTGTCACAATAAGATTGCCGCTGCGATACAAACGGCAAACCCTGAGTTCTGTTATCGACTCTTCTTTCACGGTTATTGAGCTTAACAAAAAGCAGGGGAGAACACGAAGAAAGCATAATTTTTAATAACCCCGACAATTACCTGAAAAATAATCCGGGTTATTAAACCATAAATAATTCCCAACCGATAAAAACGTACAGGTTATTTCCGGTAAAAATTCATTTCATCCAGATACTCCCACGCGGCCACCGGCATGAAATAGCGTACATCTTTTTTATCCCTTATGGCTTCGCGGATAAAAGTGGATGAAATTTCCATTACCGGCGCATCGGTAAATTTTACCGATGCATGGTTGCGCAAATCGCCGCCATCGAACCCGGGGCGCGGATATACATATATCTGATAATGCTCCAGAATTACTTCGTAGTTCTTCCATTTTTTGAGCGAGTTCAGATTATCGGAACCCATGATGAGGGCAAACTGGTATTGAGGATATTTATCGGCAAGCCAGGCCAAAGTGTTTACCGTGAAGGAAGGTTGCGGCAACTTAAATTCTATATCGCTGGCTTTAAGATTGGGATGATCGCCAATGGCGCGGCTTACCAGTTCGAGGCGGTGATGATCGGCCAGAAGTGTTTTCTTTTCCTTGAGCGGATTGTGGGGCGATACCACAAACCAGAGTTTATCGAGATCGGTAAACGAGAGCATGTAGTTGGCCAACACAAGATGCCCCACATGGATAGGATTGAACGATCCGAAAAACAAACCAACTTTCATGACGAGAAAAATTTAACCGAGGGGCTGCGGCGGTGTGTGAAGAAACCCGGCCACAAGCTCCACCGCTTCGGCCTTGGCCTTTTCGAGTTCGGCATTGAGCAGTTGATAGTCGAACGCCGGTGCCTGCTGCAATTCCTGTGCGGCTTTGGCTAAGCGCATCAGAATTTTTTCTTCGGGCTCGGTGGCGCGGTGGCGCAGGCGTTGTTCGAGTGCTTCTATCGAAGGTGGTTTTACGAAAATGGAAAGTGCATTGGCTCCGAAGATTTTTTTCAGGTTAATGCCGCCTTTTACATCCACATCAAAAATCACGCAGTGGCCTTTTTTCCATATCCGTTCCACTTCGGCGCGAAGCGTGCCGTAGCATTGCTGCTGATACACCTGTTCCCATTCAATAAAATCGCCCGCGGCCACGCGGTTGTCGAATTCCTGCTGCGAGAGGAAATAATAATCGGCACCATGCTGCTCGTTGCCGCGGGGCGGGCGGCTGGTGGCCGAAACCGAAAATTCGAGCTGCGGAAAACGCGAACGCAGGTAATGCACAATAGTGGTTTTACCCGCGCCTGAGGGGGCAGAAAAGATAATGGCCTTTCCGCTGTGTACTGTCATTGCAATTACAACACGTTAAGCAGTTGTTCCTTAATTTTTTCCAGCTCGTCTTTCATCTGCACCACTATTTTCTGGATGGCGGCATCGTTTGCTTTTGAGCCAATGGTGTTTATTTCGCGGCCAATTTCCTGGGTAATGAAACCGAGTTTTCGCCCGCTGGAGGCTTCGTTCATGGTTTGCAGGAAATATTCGCAGTGTGTTTGCAGGCGGAGTTTTTCTTCGGTGATGTCGAATTTTTCGAGGTAATAAATCAGTTCCTGCTCAAAGCGGTTCTGGTCTATTTTATCGCCGCCCACATTTTCGTGAAGTGCTTTCTGCAGGCGTTCGCGCACAGCCGAAATGCGCTGCGGATCGAGCACATGAATTTCGGCCAGTTTGGCGAGGATGAGTCCGATGCGCTGCTCGAATTCAGAAGCCAGCACCTTGCCCTCGGTTTCGCGGAAGTTGTTGAATGATTCTACCGCCTGCTTAATGGTTACCGATACCTGCGCCCATTCTGTTTCGTCGAACTCCTGACGTTCCTGCTTCATTACATCGGGCATGCGCATTACAATTTGCAGAATATCGGCATGATTGGGCTGCCCCACCGAAGCGGCGATGCGTTCCATTTCCTTGTAATAGGCCTGAAAGAGTGTGGTGTTGATGAGCGAGTTGCTGCCTTCGGCAGAGGTTTCGCTATATACCGAGAAATCGACTTTGCCCCGCTCGGTGGTGCGCGAAAGTTCGGAACGTACTTCGGCCTCTTTTTCGCGGTACTGCGAAGGCATACGCATATTGAGATCGAGCTGGCGGCTGTTGAGCGATCGGATTTCGACCGTTACTTTTTTCTGGGGCAATTCGCATACGGCTTTGCCGAAGCCTGTCATTGATTTCATCGACATCAAATGTAGGGAATTCCTTTGAGCATTGTCATTGGGCGCGTGGCGGTGTGCTCCGGCTGGCCAGCCACACACCGGTGAAAATGAAAAGTGCCGACACAATTTTCTGCCACGAAAGCACATCCTTTCCCAGCCACAATGCAATGGCGGCAGCAAGCAGCGGCTGCAGGTAAATGTATGCACTTACCACCGACGGGCTGAGCGCACTCAGCGCATACGTATTGAGCAGATAAGCCACAAACGTAATTCCGAATACCACAAACAGCACATCAAACCAATGCCGCCCGGTAAATGTGTGCCATTCCACCGCCGACAGTTGCTGTATGCCAAACGGAAAAACCAGTATGCCGCCAAACAAAAACACCCAGCTGAGAATGGTTACCGTATGGTACTTGCTCATGAGCGGTTTTACCAGCACAAGGTATGTGCCCCACGAAAGTGCATTGATGAAAATAAACAAATCACCCAGCGCATCATCCTCGCGCGAACTGCTGCTGCCCGTGAGAATAAGCAAGGCTGCCCCCGCAAGTCCGAGAAGAATGCCCGAAAGGCGGGTAAGCGTAATACGTTCGCGCAGAATAATGTTGCCAATAACCAGCACCAGCAGCGGCGAAGTAATCATAATAATACCCGCCGATATGGGTGCCGTGCGGCTCATGCCTGTCATAAACAGGCTTTGGTTGAGTGCCACGCCAAACACCGAAAGCAGCAGAAGCCGGGGCAGGTCTTTATTGTCAACCCGCTCGCGTATCACCAAACGGCAGAGCCAGAACAGCGGTGCCGCACCCAGAATACGCATAAGCACAAAGCCCAGCGGGGCAATGTGCGAAGGCGTTACTTCTTTAATGAGGGAAAAGCTGAGTGCATAAATGCACATCGCCGTAATCAGTGCCAGATGCGCCAGCGTTGTTTTTGACATACGCGGCAAAGATCGGGAATGCCTTTTACTTCACCGCCTCTTTGGCTGCCGCAACCGTATTTTTTGCACTGCCAATAAAAATCTGCTTGCCGATGATGATGGTGGGACGCTTGAGAAAGGTGTATTCTTCGAGAATGTAGCGGCGGTAATCTTTCTCAGTCAGTGTCATGTTGTTAAGCCCCATTGCACGGTATTTCATGGCAATGCGGCTGAAAAGCGGTTCGTAGCCGCCGGCCATTTTTGCCATTTCATCGAGCTGGGCCGGACTTATCGGCTCTTCTTTAATGTCCTGAAATTCAAACTTCTTTTTCTTCAGATCGAGGGCGTCGATAATTTTCTTGCAGGTGCCGCAATTACCGAGATAATATACTTTGTTCATGTTTCCGGGTTTTGAATCTATTTACGGAAGACTAAACGGTTGTGGTTGTTAAAATGTTTACCTGTTTCGACGGATGTTGATATTGCGGGATAAAAACTGTGCATTTCAGTCGGTAATCAGCACCAGTATTGCTATACTTGCCGGGCTTTTACCCCTGTTCACAATGGTTTTTGCGAGCCTTACCTTTTTATACATTTTCCTGCCGCTCAACCTTATTCTGTACTACCTCTCCAAAAACAGTACGTACAGAAATGTGTTGCTTACGCTTTTCTCCTTTGTATTTTATGCCTGGGGCGAACCGGTGTGGATATTGCTGCTGGTTTTCTCGTCGATGGTTGACTATGCCAACGCGCTGTTCATTGAAAAATACCGCGAAACGAAATGGGCCCGGCTGGGCATTGTGTCCACCGTAATTTTTAATGCGGGCATTCTCATGGCTTTCAAATACAGCGGGTTTGTGGTGGAAAACATCAACCTGCTTCTGGGAACCAATTTTGCCGTTCCCGAATTTGCGCTGCCGGTGGGCATTTCGTTTTACACCTTTCAAACGGTGTCGTATGTAATAGATGTGTACCGGCGTGAAGTGCCCGCGCAGCGTTCGCCAATGAAGTTCCTCATGTTTGTGAGTTTGTATCATCAGCTGGTGGCCGGGCCTATTGTGCGGTACAGCCACATTGCGCATGAAATAGACAACCGTAAGTTTAACATCGGCGATATAAGTTCGGGCGTAGGCCGGTTTTGTATCGGGCTGTTTAAGAAAGTATGCATTGCCAATGTGGCGGGCGAACTGGTGGCGAAATACTTAGACGGCGATTTTGCCCTGCTTTCGGTGGGCGAGGCCTGGTTTGGACTGATTATGTTTTCGGTGCAGATTTATTTCGATTTCTCGGGCTACTCCGATATGGCTATTGGCTTGGGGCGCATGTTCGGGTTTCATTACCACGAAAATTTCAACTATCCGTACATCGCCAAATCGGCTACCGAATTCTGGCGGCGCTGGCATATTTCGCTCGGTACTTTTTTCCGCGATTATCTGTATATACCGCTCGGCGGCAACAAACGTTTCCCGGTGCGCAATTTGTTTGTGGTGTGGTTTTTAACGGGATTGTGGCACGGGGCAAGCTGGAATTTTATTTTCTGGGGACTGTATTTCGGTTTGCTGATTTATGCCGAAAGGTTGTTTCTGTTTAAGCTGCTGAATAAAATTCCGGCGGCGGTTTCGCATGTGTATTTACTCATAGCGGCGGTACTGGGCTGGGCTTTGTTTTATTTTGAAAGTCTGCCCCGGCTGGGTGCGTTTTTCGAAATTCTGTTCGGGGCCAATCGCCGGGGCGGTGTGTGGGATATGCAGCTTACGCTCGATTTACAGGAAAATGTGTTCTGGCTGCTGCTTACCCTGTTGTTGTGTTTGCCAGTGTATCATTGGTTCAACCGCCGTGTGCGCAGGCAGGTTACGCGACAAAACAGGCCGTATTTTTTGCTCGGCAGTATGGCGCTGAGTATGGTACTTTTGTTTATGGCCACGGCCATGCTTACGGGCAAATCGTATAATCCGTTTATTTACTACCGGTTCTGAGGCATGAAGAAGCACAAACAAATACGCAAACGGCTGGCCTGGATCAACTTCGTGCTTTTTGGCGCGGTGCTCACGGTGGGCGGCGTGTTGTTTTTTGTACTGCCAAAAATACAATCATCGGCAGTGGAAAACCGCAGGCTTACGCCGTTTCCGCGGTTCAGTATGCACTCGTTTTTTGAAGGGCATTATACCGACAGTCTCGACCAGTATGTGGCCGATCATTTTGCTTTTCGCGAAGCATTGGTGAGCACCTCGTTTCAACTGGCCGAATGGCGGGGCATTCCCAACCGCGAAGTAAAATTTTACGATGCTTCGCAATTGGCCAAAAACAAGCCCGGTGCCATTACCACCAATGCCACCCTGCCCGATTCGCTGGCCGCAGCCGATACGGCAACCGTAAACGAAAACGGCGACATTATTGCCAACATGGTTGTACACAACGGCATGGCCATACAATACTTCGGCGGCAATGCCACTATGGCTGCCCGCTATGCACAGGCCATTAATAAATTCCGCACGGTGCTGCCTGCTTCTGTGCGTATTTACGATGTGGTGGTGCCTTCGCATTACGATTTATACATGCCCGATGAGTTCCGCCGCTCGTCGAACAGCGAGAAGAAAAACATTGATATTATTTACAGCAATTTGAATCCGGGCATTATTGCCGTAGATGCCTGGACACCCATGATGGCGCATAAAAACGAATACCTGTTTTTCCGCACCGACCATCACTGGACAGGCGCCGGTGCATACTACGCCTACGCCGCCACCGTGGAGCGCGCAGGTATGCAGCCGCTGGCACTTGGTCAGATGCAAACGCGGGTGCAAAAAAACTGGCTGGGCTCGCTATACGCTCTCACGCGCGACGAACGCCTGAAAGAAAAGCCCGACACTGCGGTGTGCTACATGATTCCCAACAGCTACAAAGCCTGGCGCTATACCGACGAAAATATTACCAAACCCATTCCTGCCGCACTTTACCACAAAGGCGGCGGCTATGGCATGTACCTCGGCGGCGACTTTCCGCTCATGAAAGTGGAAACCTCAAACCGCAGCGGCCGCAGTGTGGTAATATTGAAAAACTCTTACGGCAATGCGTTTGCTCCGTACTTTGCAGCGCATTTCGATAAGGTATATATTATCGACTATCGTTATTTCAATCACAGCCTGCCCGATTTTGTAAAGGAAAACGGCATAACCGATGTGGTGTTTATAAACGGCTCATTCTCGGCAAACACAAGCTGGCACATTATGCGCATCGAAAAACTGCTGAAAGGAGCCCCGCCGCAAAACAACAGCGATTCGCTGCCCGGCATCGACTCGGCACTTATCCGCAAAGACTCATTACTTACCGATACGCTCAAACGCACTCCCTGATGAAAGCCCGTACAGCCAAACTCATTTCCGTTGTTTTTTCCACGCGTTATCTGCGCTGGTGGCTGGCCGTGCCGCTTATTATTTCGCTGCTGCTTATGATGCAGTTAAAAAAAGCATCGGGCTTTGCCTCTGCCCTCGCAGTAAACGAACCGCCCCGCGTGGCCGATACAACTGCATATCCGTTTATACACGAAGAATTTAACTGCATACAATTCTACAGCCGCAGTGCCATGCAGCATTTTTACAATGCGTGGATGAATACGTCAACCAAAAAAATGGCCGTGGTTCACCTCGGCGACTCGCACCTGCAGGCCGATATTTTTCCCGGCCAGGCACGCAAAGGCTTGCAGCAGATACACGGCGACGGCGGCCGCGGCACCATGTTTCCCTACTCCACCGCCAAAACGTATTCTTCCATCGAATACAAATCGGCGCATACCGGCGTGTGGACGTATGGAAAGAGCTTTATACTTCCCTCCAAACTTCCGCTGGGCGTAATAGGCATGACCTGCCGCACCGAAGACACCAAGGCGTCGTTCACCCTCAACTTTGTGCAGCCCGAACCCGATGCGCGCACGGTACTTAAAATCTTCGTAAAAAAATCGCGCGCCAGTTTCGATCTTATTGTCAATGCAGGCACACAGCTTATTCCGGTAAGCATTGATTCTGTGGCGGGCGATACGCTGCCTTACATCGAAGTAAAAGTGCCGCCGCTGGGCAAACAACTTACCGTGCGCGTGGTAAAAAACAACGCCTGGGAAAAAGAGTTTGAATGCTACGGCATGCACCTCGAAACCGAAGCCGACCGCGGCGTGGTATTCAACAACTGCGGCGTGGGTGCTTCGCGCTATCAGTCGCCGCTGTATGAAACGCTTTTTTCGCAGCAGCTTCCGGTGCTCAAACCCGATCTGGTAATTGTGGATTTCGGCACCAACGATTACCTCTACGACGACAGCATAAAACCTGCATTGCAGGAAGAAATTGTGCAGGTGGTGCGCAAAATAAAAGCCGCCGCACCGCAGGCATCCATACTGCTTACGAGTACAATGGATATGTATTACAAATACAACCACGTACTTGCCGGCGAACAATTTTCGGATGTGATACACCGCATTGCCAAAGCCGAAAACTGCGGCGTGTATGACTGGTACTGGATTGCCGGAGGCTGGAAAGCAATGGTTGCATTTGACAGCACCGGCCTGGGCCAGCCCGATCGCATACACCTCACCGTAAAAGGCTATCGCCTCAAAGGCGATTTACTGGTAAGCGCCATGCAACGCACCATAAACTGGATGCAAAAAAATCCGCAGGGCGAAAGCCTTACCGTTTTCACCGACAGCCTCCGCGCACAGCAACAACGCCTGCGCAAAGCCGATACGCTCGATACACCACGCGCCGGAGTACCTCCCGGACGTGTGCTGGTAAAACACCGCGTGCGTTCGGGAGAGAGTTTGAGTTCGATAGGTAAAAAATATGGTGTAACGGTGAGCGAATTGAAACGATGGAATAATTTAAAGAGTAATTTGATTCATCCGGGACAGGTATTAAAGGTGTATAGGAAAAAAAAGAAATAACTATTTGCCAGTGATCTGCACAACGTTTATCAGGCGATTTTCCGGATCACCCTTAATTATCTCTTCTTATAAAAAAATTTATCCCGTTTTGCCGGGAAAGGAATTTAAAAATAACCTGTCGGTAAAGATTGATCTTTTGCTTTCGCTGCAAAAATTCCCCGAAAATTGCTTTCTCATAAATGATGCTTATATTCGCATTAGCTGAACCTGACCCAAAAGAGTTCGTGTTACGGGATTAACTAAGATTTCTGTTCTGCAGTGTGCAGGATGAGAAATTGCGTACACACATTGTACTTAGTACACAATGTATGCTCACAGGGTTTTGTTGAGTAATCCCCCTGCAGGATTAATACTCATTTAAACACCCTACGCCCAAAATGAAAACATCATGGATTACCCACAAAGGCTACAGAATTTATTTCGTGGACTTCTCCGGACTTAATCCGAAAGAAATGATTGCACTGCTCGACCAGAGTTTTGCGGAAATTGAAAAAGAACCCGGACAGGTACGTATGTTGGGCAATTATGCCAATACCAGTATCAGTCCGCGTTTCATTGACAAGTATGCCGACTGGGGCAAGAAACTGAAAACCAAAACCGAGCTGTCGGCCGTATTCGGCCTGAACTTTGCCAAGCGCGTAATGCTGAACACATTTAACGCGGCCAACGGCATGAATATAAAAGCCTTTGAAACGAAGGAAGAGGCGCTCGAACATCTTACAAAAAGCTGAACAGCGCAGGATTTTATGATGCAGTGGTTTAGAAAAACAGGGTAAGCAATCTGTTTTTCTTTGCTTTCTGCACAGCTTCCATTTTATTATGCACCTGCAATTTCCGGTAAATATTTTCGATGTGTTTGCGCACGGTTTTGGGGCTTACAAAAAGCACATCGGCTATTTGCTGGTAGTTTTGTCCTTCGGCTATTTTCTCTAAAATTTCGAGTTCGCGTTTGGAGAGGTCGAATGTTTCGGTTTGGGCTGTGGGTTGCGGTTGTGGGGCGTTGCGCAGGAGTTGCAGGGCCTTGCGGGCGATGCTGGGGCTCATGGGCGAGCCGCCTTCGAGCACTTCTTCGATGGCAGCAATTAACACCGACGGCGGCGAATCTTTGAGCAGATAACCGGTAGCTCCGGCCACAATGCTGTCGAAAATTTTGTCTTCGGTATCAAACACCGTGTGCATGAGAATGCGTATGCCAGGATATTTTTCGCTCACCAGACGGGCGGCTTCAATGCCATTCATTTCGGGCATGTGAATATCCATGAGCAACACCGCGGGCTGTTGCGATTCGAGTTTGTGCATGAGTTCGTGGCCGTTGCGGGCCACAAAAAGCAATTCAATGGAATCAAAGCATGAAAGGTTGCGGCTCACCGATTGTATGAGGTGCGCATTGTCTTCCACAAGTCCTACCGTAATTTTCATGCTGTAAGATTATTTCATTTGTCGGAGTTGTGCAATACGTCATTTACCGTATTCACCGGTAAAGTAATGCGTATTTCGGTGCCGCTTCCGGGTTGTGAACTCAGCGTTATTCCTGCACCAATTTCGGCGGCGCGTGTGCGCATGTTGGCCAAGCCGTAATGTCCGTCGCGGTTTTGGCCGGGGTCGAATCCGCAGCCGTTGTCGGAAATGGTGATTACCAGTTTTCCGGCTTCGGCCAGCAGCGTAATGTCGAGTTGTGTGGCATTGGCGTGTTTAATGGCATTGTTTACCGCTTCCTGTATAATGCGGTACAAATGCAGCACCTGCGCGGGCGCCAGCGCAATGCCCAAACCGGCGGCATGATGTTCCACCTGCATCTGCATATTTCCCGAAGAGCCTGCCTGCTGTGCAAAATTTCGCAGCTTCTGCACAAACTCATCGATGCCCAGTGCGGGCTGGTTCATGGCCCAGATTGTTTCGCGCAACTGATCCATGGTGTGGCGGGCGTTTTGTCCGAGTTCGTGAATGAGCCGGCGGTTTTCCACGGGTGTTTGCTTTTCGAGGCGGAACGAAAGGAAATCGAGTGTGCTTACAATGTAGGTAATCTGCGCACCGATATTGTCGTGCAAATCGCGCGAGATGCGTTCGCGTTCGATATGTATTTTATGTTCTGTTTCGAGCACGCGCATTTTGCGGCGGTAATTCTGGCGGGCAATCCACGCCACAATTCCCGCAAGCAGCAAGGCCGCCAGCACAGCCATGAGCACATAAAACCAGGTGCGCATCCAAAACGGAGGCACCACATGCAGCGGAATTTCAATCATGTTTTCCTGCCAGGGGCCGTTGCCAACGCGCACACGTACTTTAAATACATAATCGCCAAAGGGCAGGTTGGTATAGGAAATCATGCGCTGGCCCGGAGCCTGTTCTATCCACGCGGCATCAAAGCCTTCGAGCATGCAACTGTATCGTATTTTTTCCTGCACACGGTAGTTTACGGCTGTAAATGAAAACGCCACATTGCGCGTTTCGTGGTCAAGCATGAGTTGCTCAAGCCCGAAACACGGCACCGGCTGGTTGTTGATGTAAAGGCCGGCCAGCACAGGATGCAGCGTATCGGCCAAAGTGCTGTGTGCGGCCGGATCGAAACTCACCCACCCGTCGACCGAACCAAAACCCAGATGTCCGTTGCTGAACCGGTACGCCGAGTTTTGTACAAATTCATTGGAGGGCAGCCCGTCGCGTATGGTAAACACTTCGATAAAACCGGTGAGCGGATCGAGCCTGCAAATTCCTTCGTTGGTGCTCATCCACAATATTCCCTGCTTGTCTTCTACAGCCGCATACACCACATCGTTGGGCAGTCCCGATGTGGTGTTGAATGTGACAAACTTCTGCTGCTCCGGATAAAACCGCGCCACGCCGCCGCCCAGCGTAGAAATCCAGAGCGTGTTGCTGCTGCCCTCGCTCACATACGAAACCACATCAAACGGCAGCGAAGTGGTATCGTTTGCCAGCGTGTGGTAATTGTAAAATGTATTCCCCGAAAGGCGTGTAAGCCCCATCGGGTGCGCCAGCCAGAGTGTTTGCCGGGCATCGGAATGAGCGTGTATGATATAGCTGTTGGGTAATCCCGACTCGTTATTGCTTTTATAATACACACGCCATGCACCGGTTTGTGGATTGAAAATATTGAGTCCGTGGCGGGTGGTAATAATTACCTGCGAATCGGCAGGCGAGGAAATATGGAAAATACTGTTGTCGCTTAACTCAGAGTTGGTGGTATCAATCCACTCGCGTTTGCGCAACGCGGTATCAATACAAATAATGCCGCTGTTGCGGGTGCCAACCCATAATTTACCCTGCCGGTCGAAACACAGCTGTGTGGCAAATACATCTTTCGGTACCAGCGAAAGCCATTGCGGTGGCGCTTTTGCATTCTCCGGAATGCTTATCACGCCTTTTTCGGTACCAAGTATTACACCCGTGTTTGATTCGGCCGCCGCCCACACCGCACCCGGCGGAAAACCGGGCATTTGTGCCGAACTATATACTTTAAAAAACTCGCGCCCCGCATCGCACATATTCACCCCTCCGCCCGAAGTGCCCACCCACATTACGCCCTGACGGTCGCACATGAGACTGAGTATCTGACTTGAGTTTAGCGAAAACGGATTGGCTGCATCAGTCTCAATCCTTTTCAATGAGCCCGAAGAAGGTTGAAAGAGCCAGAGACTGTTTTCGGTGCCAATCCACATTCTTCCGGTTTTATCAAACGAAAGGCAATTGATATTATCGGGCAGGTCGGCAATTTTTTTGGTAATGCCCGAGGGGGAAATGTGATAAAGTGATTTTATTGCACTGAAATAAATTCCATCGGCAGCATATTCCAAATCGTTTATATAATTAACCAATAACACAGGCAGTGCAAGTGTATATTTCAGCGGCAACACAAGCGATGCCGACACAAACAACGAATCGTTACGGCGGATGATATACTTGTTTTGTTGTTTCCAGATGCGCTTGTAATACGGCGGAAAAGGTTTTGCCACAATTTTATCGTTCTGCACTTCGGCCATACACAGGCCGAGCGGGACAATGCTCAACACCATACCCTTGCCCGAAGGGCAAAAGAATGCAGATGGATGATGAAGGCCGGTATTGGCTGACGGAGATTTAAAGCGTATAAAACAGTTTTTGCTTTTCAGAAATACACACAACCCCGATCGTGTGCCCACCCAGATATTTCCTGCGCTGTCTTCGGAAAGATCAACCACAAAATTATCGGTAAGCGAAGTGCTGTCTTTGTGGTTGTGCCGGTAAACCGTAAACGAATACCCATCGAATCGGCTCAGTCCGTCCTGTGTGCCCATCCAGATAAACCCTTCACGATCCTGCAACAAGGCATGTACCGAATTTTGCGGAAGGCCCTGCCGGGTATCGTAATGCGTAAATCTCAGCGGCTGTGCAAAGCACACCGTTGAGCAGAAAAGGAAAACGAGCAGGAGAAAATTACGCATGGTGGTTTATCAAAAATAACAAGGATGAGCATACATTCTTCTGTTTACTGCATTTTAGGGCAAATGCCGTATTGATACGCAAGTTGAGGTTGCGGAGGTTTGTAAAAAATAAATCACCATGCTGCTCCGAAAAATACTTTCCCCTGCAATTCTGTTTCTGGCGGTGAATCTCTCTGCACAGGACAATATCAGTTACAAAGTGGTACACGACCGTCCGCGCGATGTAAACAATTTTGTAATGGCATTGGATCTTGCCCAGCTTGATTTCGGGTTTAAAAATATCGACGGGCTGAGTTTCAATATCGGTGTGTGGGGCTATGCCAATTACAGACATACGCTTTGTGCCGATTATATTTTCAGGATGGGATGGTTTACTGCCGGACGTTTGGGCGATAAGGAAGCGAGGCGGCACACACAGGTGGAAGCCGGAGTGAGTTTCGGACTTCTTCAGCGCGAAGTGCAGAAGGTGTTTAATGTAACCCTTAAATCGACCACCAGCAGGCAGAACAACTATGATGTAACCACCACACAATACATTCAGGTGCCCGGCCTGCAATACCGTGTTTCGGGTGTGCGTGCAGGATTTATGCACTACGGCGGCCCGCTGTCGGAACCCAAGGATACTGATTTTGGTATTGTAAACTATGCCGTGTATGGGGTGTATGCCGGCCTTTTCAGAACACGCACTGATAATCTGCGCATATCAACCGACAAATACGGCATACGCGGTTATTCGCACAATGTGCGGGTGTATCTCGATGCCACATTTGTGCCGGTAAGTACTTTCAAAGATCCCGATCCGGCCTACTACAATTTCCCCGTGGGCGTACGTCTCGGCGCGTGGATTTTGCCTTCGCTTCCGCGCAAAGAAGCAAAAGGAATGTACAACAAGGGTGTGAGCTGGCAAATGGAAATTGGCCTGCGCCGTTTCGACGGATTTTATATGCAGGGCACATTGGCCGTACCTCTGGCCCGGAAAAAACTCAAAGCCCTCGGTGCCGAAGACAATGAGCCGGTGCGCACCTCCGAATGATTTTGCATAAACCCTGAGTAAACTGCTGCCGGAAAAGAATGAGGGGCACATTCGTCCGGCGGCGGTTCTTTTCAATTTTCAGCGTATGAAACAACGGCTGTTCTTTTTGCTCATGCTTTGCGCATTTTCCTCTGCCGCGCAGCAACCGGTATATCGCAACCTCGGCCCGAAAGTAAATTCGGCATACAGTGAACTCATGCCGTTTATTACGGCCGACGGGCAAAAACTTTTCTTTGTGCGCGAAGACCATCCGGTAAATACTCAATCGCCGCAGCATTCGCAGGACATCTGGTTCAGCAAGCGCGAAGCCGACGGAAGCTGGAGCGAGGCCAAACACTTAGGCTTTCCGTTTAATACGTCGCGGTTCAATTCCATGTTTTACCAAAGCCCCGACGGTACGCAGCGCATCATACGCGGACGTTTTTCGAAAGCCGAGCGCATTGGCGACGGATTTTCGGTATGCCGCCTCACCACAAAGGGCTGGAGCGATCCCGAAGCACTCGACATGCCCGGCTACGAACGCTTGTCGAAAGGCAAGTTCAGCGGAATGTGCATGAGTGTGGACAACCGCACAATTATTTTGTATTTCTCGCGCAAGGAAGACAGCGATGAAAACGATATGTATGTCACACACCTCGTAAGCGGCAACCGCTGGACAAAGCCCGAACCCCTGGGCACAACCATAAATACCGCCTACGACGAAAGCACACCGTTTCTGGCTCCCGACGGCGTTACACTTTACTTTTCGAGCGAAAGGCCCGGCGGATATGGCAGTGCGGATATATGGATGAGCCGCCGCCTCGACGAAAGCTGGACCCGATGGAGCGAGCCGGTAAACATGGGCCCCACCATAAACGACAACCGCTGGCAGGCCTACTATACACTGGCCGCACAGGGCAACACGGCATACATTGTGGTGGGCGACGGGCCGGGCGGACAAGGCAAAAACGACATCTGCATAGTAGATACCGAAACCGAAAAACGTCCCAACCCCGTGGCACTCATTACCGGCCGTGTGCTGCACACCCAAACCAATGCGCCGCTGGGTGCAGCCATTACGTATTTCACGCTGCCCGAAGGCACTGAGGCCGGCATTGCACAAGCCAATCCGCAAACGGGCGAATACCAGATTGTGCTGCCCTGTGGAAAACTATACGGCTTTAAAGCCACAGCAGCCGGGTTTTACGCCGTAAGCGAAAACCTCAACCTGGCCGCCTCCAAAGACTATCAGGAAATAAAACGCGACCTCCGCCTCGCGCCCATTGAAAAAGGACAGGTGGTGCGGCTCAACAATATTTTTTTCGAAACCGGAAAGGCCGAGTTAAGGCCCGAATCGTTTGTGGAACTCGACAACCTGGTGAAAGTGCTTACCGACAATCCCACCATGACCATTGCCATTGCCGGGCATACCGACGATGTGGGCAGCGACGAAGCCAACCTGAAACTTTCTGACGACCGCGCACTGGCTGTAATGAATTACCTCATTGCCAAAGGCATTGCGGCCACACGCCTTTCGGCCAAAGGTTTTGGCGAAAGCAAACCCGTAGTGCAAAACAGCAGCGATGAAAACCGCGCAATGAACCGGCGTGTGGAATTTACTATTCAATCGCAGTGAGCAGTAATTTTTCAGGGCGGATAAGTTTGTATGAACTAATCCAATAAAATTATTTTATTCTGATAGTATCACCCGCTTTTTCTCCGGTTTGATTTTTGTAAAACTTAGACTGACTCAGGTAATCATCCAAACAATGCTTCATCCACGGCATTATAGTTTTCTGCTGTTCTTCAAATGGTTTTTTGATTAGTTCCAGATAGTCGGTCTTGCTAATATGTTTTTCTATTTCTGTTTGGCTGCAATCGCAATAGATGCGGGAAATAAACGGTTCGGCTTCGGCTTTTTCCTTCATTTCCTGCAGGCATTTTTCTATCATAAGCTGGTGGTCGGCGGCTGTCCATGCAGCAGGGTCTTTATGCCTTTCTTTCATCGATCGCTTCAAATCCCGGATGCCAAAGAACAATGAGGTTCCGCTGATGATAATAAACAACACAATGAAGGCGGGGCTTTTAAAGAATTGTTTCAAATTCAAGTCCATGCCTTAAATATATTTATTTTCGGGGTAATCAATCAGGCAGCATCCAAATGGAAATAAAACACACCGACGACAGCCACAAAGGCATGTTTTACGTAGAACTCGACGGCAAACGTGAGGCAGAAATGACTTACGTGTGGGCCGGCTCAGACCGCATAATTATTGACCATACCGGTGTAAACGATGTGTTGCGCGGCAAAAGTGCAGGCAAGCAATTGGTGGCAAAAGCCGTGGAATTTGCCCGCGAAAAAGGCATTAAAATTGTGCCGCTCTGCCCCTTTGCCAAAAGCGTATTCGACAAGGTAACCGAATACCATGATGTGCTTTAAACAGCACTTTAAACCCTTTACTTTCAGCAGACCAAGCAAAAATTACTGCACCAAAGCAGGTAAGTTGTAAATTTGCCCGCCTGCAACACACATCTATGAAAGTAACAGAACACCTCCGCGCCGCTAAATCCACACTGTTCTCCATCGAAATTCTTCCCCCGCTCAAGGGCAAGAGCATTCAGTCTATTTACGACAGTATCGATCCGCTCATGGAGTTTAAGCCCTCGTTTGTGGATGTGACTTACCACCGCGAGGAATACGTGTACAAAAAACGCGAAGGCGGTTACCTCGAAAAAGTATCCATCCGCAAACGTCCCGGCACGGTAGGTATTTGCGCAGCCATCATGAACCGCTATCATGTGGATGCGGTGCCGCACATTATCTGTGGTGGCTTTACCAAAGAAGAAACCGAAAGCGCTCTCATCGACCTTCACTTCCTCGGTGTGGACAATGTGCTGCTGCTGCGCGGCGATGCCATTAAAGCCGAACCCGCATTCGTGCCCGATCCCGCAGGCCACGCCTACGCCCTCGACCTGGTGAAACAGGTAATGGACATGAACCGCGCCAAGTACCTGCACGAAGATGTAATAGACATGGCGCCCACCAATTTCTGCCTCGGTGTGGCCGGTTATCCCGAAAAACATTTCGAAGCACCCAACCCGCTGGCCGATTTGCGCGCACTCAAAGCCAAAGTAGATGCAGGTGCCGACTTCATTGTAACACAAATGTTTTTCGACAACTCGAAATACTTTGCCTTTGTGGAACGCTGCCGCGAAGCGGGAATTAACGTACCCATTATTCCCGGCATCAAAATTTTAACCGGCAAAAAACAACTCGTTACCCTGCCCAAAATTTTCCACATCGACCTGCCGCAAGACCTTTACGAAGCCGCCGAAAAATGCAAAACCGATGCCGAAGTGCGCGAAGTGGGCATTGAATGGGCCATACAGCAGTCGAAAGAACTGGTGAAAGCTAATGTGCCGTGTTTGCATTTTTACACCATGGGCGTGTCGGAAGCTACACGGCGCGTGGCCAGTGAAGTGTTTTAACCCTGCTCTTCTGTTATTGCATACGTTGAAGCAGATTTAGTTTCTGCTTCATATTTGCTTTATTCTGTACATCAATAGTGCTTATTGCATTATAGAAATTCTGCGTGTACTCTTTCCGAAACCAGCTTGATCTTGTCGCTTCCTGAGTGGCAATAGGAATGATCTGCTGAAGTGTCTGATTTTGATTCAGGGCATTTCTGATGCGCAGCACACCGTCGGGCACATTTCCTGTTCCTCTTGTTTTTGAATTCCAGTCTAAATTGGCCACGCGGCGTATCTCATCGCGAAGCAAGGGATGATAATGATCGAACCGATGCAAAAAACCTTCGCCGGCCTGAATGCCCAAATCAAGATCTCTCTTGGTGAGTGTATCTTGTCCAAAATAATTTACTCCCGACTGATGATCGTATCGTTGCGGCAAACCCAGCGATTCGCCATAGGCTCTGTCGCTGCGGGGACCTATCCAGATATTATATAATTCTTCCTGATCTGTTAATGCCGAAAGATCGCCTCCGATTCTTTTTCCCGAACCCCCTTTCCCTTCAAGCATGGAATTGATATGCCCCACTTCGTGATGTACCGTAAATTTTTTAGGCGCGGTAAATAATGTATTCGTGTCCTGATTATCCACACCCTGAAAAATGGGTATCAGAGCGTCATCCTTATCCATATTCACCTGCACGTCCGTAATATTATTACTCTGATTATTGGCTGTTCGGTTATAGCCCTGCTCTTTTGCCCTAAGGTACCCCAATCCGGAGCCATGTGCCTGATTCAGCAAATTGGTATCCTGCCCCACACCGCCATCATCTGTTTTCACCGATTGCGGTATCTGCTGGAAATTTGCAAGCCCGCCTGAAAGATTCGATTTGCTGATTCTCCCAATTTTAACCCGTCTGTTTTGTCCTAAATTCCGGTCAAGATTACGATACTGATCCACACCAATATCATCATACATACCTTGTAAAACAAACACCAGAAACCGGCTTCGTTCAGTATCTAAATTGGCCTGGTCGTCGTCCGGATTCTGCAACGCGTCTGTCTTTTGCCTCAGCGAATCAAACAACTGTTGAATCTGAGCGTGTGTAAGATCATTATCACCGTGATTGGCGTGCGGGCCTCCGCCATATTGAGCATTCTTATGTTGTAAATAAGCCGTAAAAAAAGCTGTTTGCTCCTGCGCCCCCGATGATTCGTAATGATTAACTATTACTACCGCAGCATCATGCTTCTGTTTAATCAGTACACTACGCTGATCGATGCCTTGTGTAAGCAAGTCAAAATTATTATCAGAGGGATCCTGCTTGTATGTATCCAGCAATACATTAATCTGATCGGTTAACACCCGTTCATCATCATAAAGCTGTCTGAACTCATTTCCTTTCTGTGTTGCTTCGATTTGAGTGGCAAAGGCCATCTGCACCACATTCGTTACGGCTTTCCTTTGCAATACCGGAGCCTCAAACGATTTTCCGTTTGAACCCTGTTGTGGTTGTGCGGCTTTCTCAGCCCGCGTCAGTTGAATTGATTTTTGCATAACCCGCTTCCCTTTGAACTGGAAAAGGTACAATTTCTCAGTCGCGCCACTTCGCGTATTAATACCGAAAAAATAAAACCGGCAGAAAGAAATCTTCCTGCCGGTTTTTCAGTAATAACTTAATAACGAATTATTCCACCACCAATTTCTGAGTCACAAATCCATTTCCTGCGCGCAAACGCACAAAGTAAATGCCTTTGCTGAGTGTGGCGGTGTTCAGGTCGAAGCGGTGTTCGCCGGGCTGGAGTTCGCCGCTGTACACGGTCATTACTTCGCGGCCGGTGAGGTCAACTACCTGAATATCGGTTTGCATTTGTTCGGCGAGGGTAAACATGGCGGTGGTGTTTTCCTGCGCCGGGTTGGGGAATACGGTGAAGAGCGAGATATTCAGATCGGGCGATGACACGCTGGCGGGGCCCACAATGTTAATGTCGTCGATGTACACATCGTTGCCGCCGTCGCTTTCAAACTCAAATTTGATGCGCAGGTTGGCGGCATTCTGCAATGTACTATTGAGCGATACGGTTTCCAAACGCCACTGGCTGGCGGTGGGTGTAAACGAGCCGCTGGTAGTGGGTGCCGTAGCCAGCACGCTTCCGCTCTTGGCGTAACGCTGTGTCCAGGTTTGGCCGCAATTGGTTGAAACCAGTACGCGTAAACGGTCGTTGTCGCCGGCAGCGCGCAGGGCAAAGGCCACACGGAAGGTAAACACCGGGTTGCCAATGGCTGCCATGCTTACCGAGGGACCGATGAGTTCTTCCACCTGTCCGCCAGAGTTGCCGGTATTGTCGTAACGCATACAGGCGGTGCCGGTGAAGGCGGTTGACGTGGTGCGGGCCCAGCCGTTTCCGCCGGGGTTTACTATGGTCCAGTCGTTGTTGAAGGTGGTTACGTTTTCCATGCCTTCCACATACGTGGAGTTGCTGTACTGCGCGGCGGCGGGAAGCACCTGCACAAAGTTGGTGCGCGTGAAACCGTCGGTGCCGGTGGTGTTGCTGGCGTTAAGTGTTACGCTGTACACACCGGGCGTGTTGTAGGTAATGGTGGGATTTTGTGCGGTGGAGGTAGAAGGTGTTCCGCCGGGGAACGACCAGCTCCAGCCTGTGGGCGCACCGTTCCACGACTGATCGGTGAAGGCTACCGAGCCGCCTGCACAAATGCTCACTATGCCTGCGGGTCTGAAATCGGCAATGGGTGCGCAGAGGTTGGCGGGGTTGTTGTTTACGCCGGTGGCCGTGAGGTTTGCCGCCGACCAGAGCGAGCTGCGCTGGCCTGTGTTGCTGGTAAGTGCATTGCGCATACGGGTGCGCTGACCTATGGTAAACATGCGCGAGCAGTAGGAATACTCCATGAAGTTCTGCACGTTTTCGTCGACGCCGGCATTGCACACATCGTTGTTGGTGAGGTTGCACGATGTCCAGCCTTCGGTAACAGGTGTATCGCTCACGCCGTCGTTTCCGCACGATACGCCGGGGTTGTTGGTGCTGCCCCAGGTATGCTGCAGGTTGAGGAAGTGGCCAATTTCGTGTGTAAGTGCGCGCGAGGTGCCGGGGTTGCCGGTGCCAATGCTGCCAATGTAGGTGGAGAGAATCATAATTCCGTCGGCCGACGCACTGGGCGCTGTGCCCGGCAGGTAGGCGTAGCCGGCCGCACCGCTCGAAATGGTGTTTACCACCCATACGTTAAGGTAATTGGCGCGCGGCCAGTAGTTGAGTTTCGAGCCGTCGTCGCCAATATAGGTTTCCTGCGATACGATACGGTCGATACCGTTGGTGCAGTTTCCGTTGGGATCGAGGTTGGCCAGACGAAACTCAATTTCGCAATCGGCAATAATGCCCTGAAAGCCGGGAACCACAATGCTGGTATCGGCATTGAGCTTGCGGAAATCTTCGTTCAGGATGCGTACCTGGTCAATTACCTGCGCATCGCTGATGTTTTCCGAACCGTAATTGTGGATAATGTGGAATACGATGGGAATAATGTACACAGGCGGCATTACCGAGCGTGTATTATCCATATACCCTGTCGCAAACGCGGCCCGGTCTTCGGCTTCGGCCTGGGCTTCGCGGGCTTCAAACTCGGCTTTGAGCTGAGGATTTTCAGCAAATACACGGGCCATTTGATGGTCGGTGCCGCAGGGAATGAGTCCGTGGTTGTGGCCGTGATCGGCCGACTGGGCGTTTAGTGCGGGGGCGCAAAAAAGCGCAGCAGCAGAGAGCGCGCAGAGGATCTTTTTCATGCAGAAATTATTGGTGAATTGGTGTGTTGAATCTATGAACTTGGTCTGTTTGAATTTCCTTGGCGGCAAAAACGGGCTGCTCAAAAAGTTCGGGATGGTTGAGCACGAGGGAATACTTGAGGGCGGTTTCTTCGGGAGAGAGGAGAATGCCTTCGTGATGCCAGTTTTTGAATTCTTCTACCCGGCTGAATTGCTCCGGGCTGCTTTGCCTTATGTGCGCCTGCATGGGTGTATCCACCACACCGGGAGCCACGGCAAAAATGCGTATGTGTGCCTTACCGCTCATGCGCAGTTCGGTATCCACCACGCGGGTGTGCATATCGAGCGCGGCTTTGGAGGCACAGTAAGCACCCCAGCCGTCGACCGGATTTTTGCCTGCGCCCGAACTTACGTTTAATATTACCTGCGGCACCGGCATGGCCTGATATGCCCTGAGGAAAGCCCCGGTAAGCAGCACCGGCGTGGTTACATTAAGCCTGAACAGGGTGGCCTGCTGTGCGGCATCGGCCTGCGCGGTGTGGGCAATGTGGCCCAGCATACCGGCATTGTTTACCAGCACAATGCGCGTGGCATCGGGCAGGGGCGGAAATACGAAGTGCATTACCGCGGCTTCATCGCTGAGATCAATGGTAATATGGGTGTAGCGCTCATGCACCGGCCCGGCCGAGCGCGAAAGGCCGGTAACCTTCCACCCCTCTTCCAGCAGCCTTACTGCCACTGCGCGACCAATACCGCTTCCCGTACCTGTGATGTATGCATGACGCATATAACAAAGATAACAACCAAAAGGCGGTTTTAAGTGATGGCAGTTGGTTAAAAATCGGTTGAAAATCTGGTAGTTATTCAGGGTTTTCAAGTGCCGCCTTGAGCTGTTCGAGTTCCCCGATGAGCCTTTTGGTGTCGTTCAGGTTCTTAAACCATTTCCGGCGCGACCACCACCAGGTAAGACCGCAGTACAATGCCGTACCTGCGTAGGCGGCCAGTTTTACGGCAAACGAAGCCGGGGCCAGCACATCGGTATAATAGGCATACAGGCTGGCCAGCAGTATTACCATATATACCGGCATGGCATACTGCGCCGTAAATTTACGGTAGCGGAGTTTTCTAAGGGTTTTGTCGATATGTGCCCGGCTGTGAAGTGCCGCGCTGCTTTTGTCGTGCTGCACACCCAGCCACATGAGCATGGCCATAAAAATCATGAGCAGGTTTATGGCCACAATGCTGCCGTAAAACAGCGGGCCATGATCGTTGAATTTCACATACACCCAGCTGGTCACGGAAATGGCCGCCACAAACGAAGCCGATACAAACACAGTCGATCGGAGATGGCGGCGGTGCAGGCTGCGCAGCTCAGATTCGGCCGTGGTGCGCAGGCGTTCTATATGTACAGCCGGCGCCTCATTGCCCTGCTGCCAGTTTGCACGCAAGGCATCAAATAAATCAGTTTCCGGAGGTAATGCAGGCATGTAGCTTTGGTTTTATGCGGTTAATTCGAACGCCTACATTGCTCACGGAAAGGCCCGTTACATCGGCAATTTCGGCATAACTCAGGTCTTCGAGCAGGAGCGATACCACCAGGCGGTCCTGCTCGGGCAGGCGGGCAATGCAGGTGTGCAGGCGGCGGTGCAGTTGCTCGGTGTCGTGCGTATCGGTGGCAGAAGTATCGGCTGTTTCGGCGGGCTGTTCGCGGAAGTCCACCACCCGGCGTTTTTCGCGGCGGCCGTGGCTTATGGCTGTGTTTACGGCAATGCGGTAGATGTAAGTATGCCAGCCCGATTCGCCCCTGAATTTGCCGAGGTTCTTCCACAATTCCATCAGCACATCCTGATATACGTCTTCGGCAAAACTCCTGTCGGGCAGGTAGGCATGGCACACGCGCCAGATGCTGGCTTTGTACTTATCCACCAGTTCGTAAAAAAGCTTTTCGTTTGCGGCGCTCATTATTTACCGGCGGGTACATGTTGAGCCATGAAAGTATTCATTTCCCGGTAAAGCACCTCGGGCGCATCGTACATGATGAAGTGGCGCGAGGGCGTAATTACGCGCAATGTAAACTCGGGCACTGCGGCAAACTGTGCTGTCCACCGTGCGGCAATGCTTTGCTGCGGCACACCGTAGCCAGGTTCCCAGGCGGTGAGTGCAAGCACGGGCACTTTAATGGAGGCAATGGTCTGGCGCAAATCGGTTCCGGCCATTTCCATAAGCAGCATTACGCTGGTGTGTGCGTCGGCGGTGGCGCTCCACTCCATTATTTGCGGGTGAAATGTGCTGTCCAGACAATTGTAAACTGCCACGCCTTTGGCATATTGCTTGCGCATTTCGTAGGGCTGGCTGCTTATCATGGCCTCCATTTTTGCGGCGGCGGCGGTGTCAATTCCTTTTGCGGTGGCGGTACTGTCGGCGAGTGCTGCCAGAAAAGGCACGGCATCCACAATTACAATTCCGGCCAGTTGCGGCTTCTGCATTTCGGCAGCCACCCACATGGCCAGAAACCCGCCCATTGAGTGACCGGCAATGATTACGTGCTTCAGTTTATTCTCGGTAATGTAGGTTTTAATGCCGTCTTTTACCTCGCGCAGTGTAAACGGTTTCTGCGCCGCCGCCACCCCGCCAAATCCGCGAATGGTAAGCACATGGCATTGCCTTGTTGATTGAAAATGTGCCACGGTACTGTCCCAAACCCCGCCGCCGCAGGTGTAGCCGGGAATAAGAATTACGGGCGAGCCTTTGCCGGTTACTTTTACGGTAAAAGGCAGTTCGGCAGCGCGGAGGCTGAATGTGGCCAGAAGGACGAATGCAGCGAGGAGAACGGTTCGGGTGAGGAAGTGTGGCATGATATGTCAGTGTTTTTTGTGGTTTCTGACATATTGGTAGCGGCGTGGGGGAATTTATTACAGGCGGGGAGAAATTTATTTTTAAAAACTACGGCAAAGCAAACTTGCTTACATCAATCCACACTCAGGGACGCTGAAGAAAAATAATTTTCGCATATACATTTTTCACGTCTTCAATAAATTCAAGCTGCGGTGTATGTTTTACTCCCGGCCAGTCGGTACCCTGAAGTAAAGTCTGCCCCATAGCTGCTGTGCCCAATGTAATTGTTCCGCTCCTGTCGGCCTTTTCGGTAAACGACACGTCGGTTAATGTTTTTATGTTCAGCGATTTTACGTTTCGGCTGAATATGCCGGAGATAATGATTATCCTCTCGTTTGTGAGACCATATACAGTATTTTCTCTTTTTTTGGCATCAATAAAAAACCTTCCTACAGTAAGATATAATCCCACAAGAATAAAAGGAATTCCCCATATCCAGAAAAAGAAAGGGGCATTTGAACTAATAACCATTGTCTCCCAAAAAATTGCAAAACCGCACCAAAGGATACTGAAAGGAATAAGATATAAATCTGAGCCACGAAAAATGATCCCGGTTTTAGGTTTTCCCGACCATACAAGAACTTCGTTGGGAATCAGGTGTGGTTTGAGTTGATTCTCGATCTGATAAATTGCCATACTATTTTATGTTGTCAAATTTTTCGGAGAGAAGATGCGGGGTAATATCGCATCCGCAAAAAAATTTACCACTGCTCACCATTGATGACTGAAATAGATTACGAATGAATAACGATATATCCCTTTATTACACCCCAAATTCCCCAGCGGCGGCATTTCATTAAACAACCTCAGAATCTGTGCATCTTCAAGCACATCATGCCGGGCACCGCCTGCGGTTTGCGCATCAAGCACCACACCGGTGTGCGAAAACGTGACGATATACTGAACGGCCAAACTACTTTCTTCGGGTTTTGAGTAAAGCCCGATCACAAAGGGCAGGATGCTTGTGCGCGGATAATAACTGTGATCGCCAATGTATTTATAGATCTTAAAACGCAGCGAATCGGGCAGCGGGCAGCTATCGGCCGAAAGCCGGAGCGTATCTTTCCCCAATAAATAATTGGTGCTGATTTTTTTGAAAGCGGTATCAGTATTCAGTATCCGGTAGTAACCATTATCTATTTGCTGTTTCACGGTTACTTTTCCCCGCGCACAAAAAAGCGAAAAACTATCGGGTGCACAAAGCTGTGTTTGATTGGCGCGGTAGCAAGTGGTTCTGAATAATTTTACCGCACTTTTATCGCCCATTACCGAGGCGGTGAATAAATCGCTGCAGGCGCGGCAGGGTTCGGTTTTGCGCCTTATGGCGGCGCGGGCGGTATAGTCCTGTGCTTCGGGTAGTGTATTTATGATTATGGTGTAAATCGAATCGGCGGCGCGCAGGTTTCCGGCCTGGGCACAGGAATCGGCTTTGAGGCGGTAAGCGAGCATGATTTGTGCCCCGAGCGGAATGTGGCACGGAAGCAGAAGAAGCAATGCGAAAAACGGAATTTTTTTCATGGGGTTAATGGAATAATGTTGTACGCCGGTTTTGAAATGCTTTGGATGAATCGGCCATACTAAAATAGCAAATTGGCGGGTAAAAGCTGATGACGTGCTTCAAAACCTTGTGCGGGAGGATATGTTCCCGCATGCAAATTTGCGCAGGCTCCAATTACCCGGATTTTTTGGCTGTCAAATCCTGATTTGCATCGTTACAACCCTTACCCCGCTTTCGCAACCCCATTGTCCCGTAGGCGGCAGTATGCGCAATGCCCTTATTATCTGCACATCGTAGTTTGGATCTGAAGGATGCCCGGTAATTACCCGTGCATCAATTACAGTACCTGAGGGGTCAAACGCAATCTGATAGGTACAGGAATTGAGTGCATAAACAACAGAGGAAGTTACATAAGCTAAAACAGGCATTGTGATGACCGGCATGGGTCTTCGATAATTAACCGACACCCAGTTTCGAATTTTATTTTGTACCGAATCCGGCATCACACACGTATCAAACGCCAGCCGCAAGGTGTCTTTCCCCGACAAATAACAGGTATTTATATTTTTAAATGCGGTATCGGTATTGTAGAGCAGTACCCAACCGTTATTTACTTTCTGTCTTACCTCTACCTTGCCGGGTGTGTAGTACATACTGAAACTGTCAACCGGGCAATCGGTTTTTTTATTTGCACGGTAGCAATCGCGGCGGAATTGTTTGACGGCGTTTTTATCGCCCAGCACTGAGGCCGAGAACAGGTCGCCGCAGGCGCGGCAGGGTTCGCCTTTTTTGCGGCGAAGGGCTGCGCGCGACAGGTAATCCTGTGCGTTGGGCTGACTGGTTAATGCCAGCGTGTAAAGCGAATCGGCGGCGCGAAGGTTGCCGGCTTTGGCGCAGGAGTCGGCTTTAGTGCGGTAAGAGAGAACCGTTTGTGTATAGAGCGGGAAGCTGCACAAAAGCAACAGCAGCAGGTGAAAGAGGCGGATTGACTTCATGGGGTTAACGGGAATTGTTTTTTGCCGGAGTGGAATTTAGCGGGTGAAAATTGCTCTACTAAAATAGGAAATTGATTTGTCACATTTCGCAAGTCAGGAAACTTGCTCAAAAGGTTGCGGCGAGTTATGTGGTCATCGACCACTAAACTCGCCGCAGCGGTGCAGAATGCCTACGCCAGTGCCTGCTTCAGATCAGCAATCAAATCGTCAATATCTTCGATGCCTACGCTGAGGCGGATGAGCGAATCGGTAATACCGGCACGCTCGCGTTCGGGCTTGGGAATGGAAGCGTGCGTCATGGTAGCCGGATGGCCCAGCAGCGATTCGACCCCGCCCAGCGACTCGGCCAGCGAGAATACTTTTACGGCCGAGGCCACGCGCGAGGCTTCTTCGAAACTATCGCCTTTGAGCGTGAATGAAATCATGCCGCCGAAATCGCGCATTTGCTTTTTGGCCACCTCGTGGTTGGGATGATCGGTGAAGCCGGGCCAGTAAACCTTGTCCACTTTGGGGTGTGTACGCAAAAACTCTGCAATGGCGCGTCCGTTGCTGCAATGGCGTTCCATGCGTACATGCAGGGTTTTGAGTCCGCGCAGCACGAGGAATGAATCCATGGGGCCGGGATTGGCGCCGCAACTGTTAAGCAGAAAGGCAAGCTGCTCGTGCAGTTTATCGTCGTTGGTGACGATGGCGCCCATCACCACATCGCTGTGGCCGCCAAGGTATTTGGTGGCCGAGTGCATCACAATATCGGCACCGAGCGCCAGCGGGTTTTGCAGGTAGGGCGAGGCAAAGGTATTATCCACCACAAGCAGGATATTGTGCGCTTTGGCTATGGCCGCACAGGCTGCAATGTCTATGATTTTCATGGTGGGGTTGGTGGGCGTTTCCACCCAGAGCATTTTGGTATTGGCGTTTATGAGCGGACGGATATTTTCGGCACTCTGCATGTTTACGTAGTGAAACTTAATGCCGAAATGCGCAAATACCCGTTCAAACATACGGTACGAGCCACCATACAAATCGTCGGTGCAAATTACTTCATCGCCGGGGCGGAGGAGTTTGATAATACTGTCGGCCGCGCCCATGCCGCTGGCAAAGCAAAGACCGTGTTTGGCCCCTTCGAGCGCGGCAAGGCATTGTTCGAGCGCAATGCGTGTGGGGTTTTTGCCGCGTGCGTAGGCGTAGCCCTTGTGTACGCCGGGCGATTCCTGCACGTAGGTTGACGTTTGGTAAATGGGCGTCATTATTGCACCCGTGGTGGGATCAGGCTGCTGGCCCGCATGTATGGCTTTTGTACCGAAGCCGTGCTGCTCGTTGTTGCTCATGGGTGCAAATGTCGGAAGTTTTTGCAAGCGGGCAGAGGTAAAAATACAGTCGTTTGCAATGGATAATATTGCGCCGGTTCAACCTTTACACACAATCCCCTTGCTCAAATTTTCGGTCTATCTTTATGCAATTCAACAACCCCGCGCATCATACCTGCATGAAACTCAAATTATCCCCGCTCCTGCTCTTTTGCCTTCTGGTTCCGGCTTTGCTGAACGCCAATACCGACGACAGTTTACGCATAATGGCGGGCAAATCCACGGGCGTATCGCACCAGTTCAAGTTGCCGGCACTGCTGCAAATCAATTCTGCAGATTCATCCGTCGTTTTCAACACACATGGTTTTCGGATGCAATCAGAAGGCACAAAAGGCAAACTGATACGCCAGCACAAAGACAGCCTGATTTTTCGCATGGAATGCGGGTTCGAACATTACACCCACAATCCGGAAATGGACTGGACAGCCAATCTGGGTGTAATGGATCCCATGGAACGCAGCCAGGCCAAACCACCTCATTTCCGCGCAGGCGGCGATACGCTTTACATTGGTTTCAGGCTTTTTCACGCCACACTGCCTGATACCTTCATCGTTCACCTTTCAGATACAGAAAAACTCATATACACGGCCAAAAATTACATAGTAAACTACACCACAGCCGACAGCAGTATGGGTGAAGTGAAGCTGAGCCTGAAGGGAAAAAAGCCCGGCAATTTCCGCACCTATAAGGCAAATGAATTTCATTTTTACTGTATGCTGGAATTCAGGATGCCGCACAATGGGCAGATGGGTGAATTTCTGATGATGCGGGGCGAAGAATTCGGGCTTGAAATTATTGGCCGGAATACCGCCACCAGTTTTCTGCTGCGTAAAGAAAACCTGTACCAAGGCAATTTATGGCTCATGGCAAGATCTAATTTTTATATGAGCTGGCAGCTTGAAATGGTGGCCGAAAAGCCTTAAACACGAAGCGTTGAGACGATACATGATTTCTCTGGCAAAACTTTAAGTGGCTGTTTTTCAGGCAGAAACCCAAACAAACGTGACTTTCGGAAAATTATTTCTACTTTTTTGTCCCCCGGAGGCAAGTCTGTTTGTCGTTAATGCAAACCAATCTGAAAAAACATGAAAGAGTATCTTCTTCTGATCCGCGAAAACCTGAATGAATACGGCAAAATGACACCCGAAGAAATGGAGGCCGATGTGTTGGGGCACATGAACTGGGTGAAAGAACTTATTGCCAAAGGCCATTTTAAAGGCGGCAATCCGTTAATGCCCGAGCGCAAACGTGTAAGTACAAGTGAAGGTTTAATTACCGACGGGCCTTTTGCCGATGTGAAGGAAGGTGTGAGCGGTTACTATTTTCTGCTGGCCGAATCGCTTGAGCAGGCGGCAGAAATAGCACGCGGCTGCCCCTCGCTGAAAGCCGGTGCCACACTGGAAATTACCGAAGTTATTCCGGCAGGATAACAATGGGATCCGCAGGCTATATGCAGGCACACACGGCAGCGCTGTTTAAAACCGAACGGGGCAAACTCACTGCCGTGTTGCTTCGCCGGCTGGGCATGCAGCACCTTGAACTGGTGGAAGATGCCGTGCAGGATGCATTTGCCGAAGCGCTGCAACACTGGCCGCAAAGCGGTATGCCGCAAAATGCAGCCGCCTGGCTCATGCGCGTGGCCGCCAACAAAGCACTGAATGCGCTGAAACGATATGCCCGGCAAAGCGGCCTCGACGAACAGCAACTGGCTGCCCTGCAGCAAAGCACAGACGAAAGCGCCACCCTGCCCGGACAACTTGCCGACAGCGAACTGCGTTTGCTTTTTGCCTGTGTGCAGCTTGAGTTTCCGGTGCGCAACCGCATACTGCTTACCCTGCACCTGATGTGCGGCCTCGACACCCGCGAACTGGCTGCGGCGCTGTTTATGCAGCCCGAAGCCGTGAAAAAAGCCCTGCAGCGCATGAAAGCCGAACTGCGCAGCCGCCCCGGTATGCTGGAAACAGGCTGGCCCCTGCTCTCGGCCGGCAGCGTGGCCGATGTGCAGCTGGTGCTGTACCTGATGTTTAACGAAGGCTGCAAAACCACACGCAGCAGCGTACTCATTAATCACGAATTATGCTTTGGCGCAATGCGGCTTACTCAGTTGCTTTGCACGCATGTAAACAAGCAGCGCGACGAAAGCTACGGGCTGCTAGCACTGATGTTTTTTGCGCTGGCCCGCTTTGAAGCCCGCGTGGATGAGCACGGCGACATTGTGCCCCTGGCCCGGCAAAACCGGAGCCTGTGGAACCGGCAATACCTGGCCGAAGGATTTGCCTGCCTGCACAACGCGCGGCACGGAAAGCGGTTTTACCTCGAAGCATTAATTGCATCGGTGCATTGCGCGGCAGCCACATTTGAGCGCACCAACTGGACGCAACTTGTGTTTTTATATACACAGTTGCTGGCGATAAATCCATCGCCGATAGTAGAGCTGAATTTGCTGCTGGCCCGCAGCTACGCCGAAACGCCCGCCGCCGTGCTGCCCGAACTACAGGCGCTGCGCACCAATGCCGCACTGCAAAACACGGCACTGCTGCTGGCCTCGGAAGCCGATGTGCTGGAGCGCGCAGGCCGCCGCACCGAAGCATTTCAAGCATATCAGGCCGCGGCCGCAGCCACAGAATCGGTGCCCGAACGGAGGCTTTACCTGAAGCGCGCGGCACAATGTGCGTGAGGGATTGAGGCGGCAGCTTTTGTCCCGGCGGATGATGGGATGCCGCAGCGAGGAGGCTTCTCCTTCGACTTCGCTCAGGAGGAAGCCCCCGCAGCGCGTGCAGCCCACGGCCGGCGGGACAAAACTATAGCCGAAAGCCCGGTGTCCTTGCCTTTTCAGGCAAGGACACACGCCCAAAAAATCATTAAAAAATCATTCGTATGAAAAGTATATTCGTTTATATCCTGCTGCTTTGCACGGCCTGTATGAATACAACTGTGCAAAACGAAAAAGCCGACCGGCTTGCCGATATTCAAAAAAAGAATATGGAAACAGCTAATAAACTGTTTGAATATTTTAATACACATGAGTGGGCAAAAATGGCAGCCTTGTACAAAGACACTGCGCTGTTCCGCGACCCTTCGCTGGGAGTAAATCCCGTGCCGCAAACCCGGCAGCAGACTATTGCCAAATACACGCAACTGCAAGAGGTATTTTCTGATATTCACGACAATGTAACCGCTGTGTATGCCGCAGGAGAAAAGAATGTGGTGGTGGAATTTACTTCTACGGGAACTGCGCCCGACGGGACAAGGTTTGAATTGCCTGTTTGCAGTGTGTTAACGGTGGAGAATGGGGAAATTGTGCAGGATAATACGTATTATGACAATAGCGGGAAATAATAATCAGTATTTGTTTTATTCTTTTAAATCTTGGGAAAACATCATGAACAATTTGTGCTTATCGTCGGTGATAAAACTGTTGAGCAGCTGCACCACACGCCAGCAGCTTATCTCGGCGGTATTGTGAAGCGTGATGGAACGTTTGTAAGTATTTTTGCTAACAGACAGAGATTGTAAATATCCGCTCATGACATGCGGATTTGTAAACGAGGTATCGGCAGAGGAAAAATGCTTGAGCAGGCGCATCACAGAATCGGCCGCGGAAGGTGGAAAATAGCCTTTGAACAAGGTATCATCGGCAAGCCATTCACTACCCTTGTAGCCGGATGTCTGACGTGAGATGTAGTAAAATGTAGTATCGCGGACACTGAATACTGGTTGACAACGCATAAAGTTAGAGCCCATTCCGGCAGTGGAGTATTCGAGACGGAATGAACTATCGGCCAGGATTTGTGACGGTATGGATGATGAAGAATCTTTTGAGTTAACCATGCCGGAACCAGACGCTGAATGATCGGTCTGTTCTGCCATGACCGAAGCAGATACACACAGAATACCGAGAAAAGAAAACAGTAATGCGACAAGACTTTTCACTTGTTAAATTTAAAAAAAACATCCTGAGTTGATCTCAAAAATACATTTCCGGATTTTTCGCTGCCAGAATTTGTATGGTGCCTGCTATTTTCCGCATGGCACCCGGCATGAAAACGCACAATTTATTCAGGGGCTGTTTAAATTTAATTTTTAACCCGTTTACGAGCTGATTATTTCTTGGACAAGGCGTATTTTGAAGGCGATATCAGGAGAAAATGGGAAAAAATCTACGCCTGAACCGGGGCAGGATGAGGAAAAACACGCCGTAACCAGTTTGTGCCGAAAGTATGATGAAAATGATTAACTGAGTGATGGCCTGGATGAGCGATCAAAGCAGTCTCAAAATAACATGACTTGTATGAATAAGAATACCGACATCATTCATTTGTTAAATCTTGCAGAAGAAGACGAAGGGGCTTTTCGCAAGGCGATTAGAGATTGTACTGCCGAAGAACTGGAGGAGTTTAGCCGTGAGAGTTACAGACTTTACCCAAATCGTTCGTGGCCGCTGATTGTTTGTGCCCAGGCATTGAGTTATCGGAATAGTGATGATGTGGTAGCGCGAATAATGGAAATTGCGCTGAGGATGGAGCCGGTAGATTTTCATGCAATAACCAATTATGCCCGTGCGCTGCACCTCACCGGCCGCTACTCAGAAATAGTGCCGCATATTGATAAGTATTTACCCCGTGAAGAGGATAAAGAACAAGCCCTGCTGCTTTATCATAAAGCCAATGTATTGTTTGACCTGGGACAAACGGAAGAGGCTGTTTTACTGGCCACAGAAGCTTACCGCACATATTCCGAAAGTGATGAAGTAGTTTTTATTTATGGCTATGCCATGTATATGCAAAAGAAATATGCCGATGCACTTGTGTATTACAATAAAGTCATATCACTTGCCCCTGATATGAAAATTATCTGGCTGTATATAGCACTGGTGCATATTGATTGCGGAGATTTTACAAGTGCAGTAAATGCAATTCGTAAACTATCGGAATCTGAGTCTGTTAATTTTGAATATATGACCGAATTTCCTCAGTTTGAGCAATTACTAAAGTCGGAACAGGGAGCTGAAGTGAGGGAGTTATATCGGCAGAATGGGATAATGCTGAAATAACTGAGGTGAAACCCGCAGTTGGAAAAACAAAGTGCGAGAGATTGAGGCTGTTGCTGTTGCGCGGGCACTCATACTTTTACGCATAATCTTTGCCTGAATTATCGAGCCTTATTTATAACCCGGTTAATCTGTTGCACTTTCAGGCCTTGTGAAAATTGTAAAAACGGGTTCCTTACTATTTGCCCGACCCATTTTCGTATCGCGATACAAATACCTGCGCATCATCTCTGTATTTTTTTTCTTATAGAATACACGCATACCTTTTGAATTCAGCAGCACAGTATAAGTTCTGTCTTCCTGCTGATAGACATAGCTAATACTCACAATACCGTTTTCGAGTGGTATTCTGATAACTGATAGCGGTTTTTCGCGTTTGGCATTACTGGTTTTTCTGGGCTCCCAAAACTGCCATATTTCAGATGTACTTACTTCATCAGTTGCGGGTCGCTGAATAACCATTTGGCCCGATTTAAAAATAAATGTACACCATAACGTACTGTCTGAATTTTCTTTCCGGTAGGCTTTTACTCCGCCGCTAAATTCATCGGGGTTTCCATAGTATGTGGTATATTCAAACACCGAGTCGCCGCGCCAGGTTATCGTTTCTGTTAACGTGATTTTTAAATTAATGTCTTTCCATACAATTGTTCCTTTTCTTCCGCCGGGCGCATAAAACGTGTAGATACGTTCAAGAAATCCTCCATCGGCCGAATATATTTCGGAGTTAACACTCAATGTATCTTTTCCTGCAAGTGAAATATCGGTAATGCTGAATCCACCGGCAGGAAAATATTCATACATCGTATAAGTGTCTGTAAATGCTTCGTCGGGATATTGTTTTGCGGCTTCGGTACCTACATAATCCCACAGCAATTTATACACTATTTTGGGTTGCGGTTTTGTTTGCCTGTACCTTCCGAGCCATTGTTTGTGCAATAGTAATGGCCGGCGTAAATCATCATATTTCAATGCCTGGCATCGCCAGTTTGAAATAGTGTCTTCGTCTTTAAGACGCATATAGCTCACCGCTGTAACAAAACCGGTTTTATTATAGTCGTATTTCCATATTTCGCGACTTACCGAGGATAAGTCCTTTGACTCAAACCTTAGCACGCGGCCATCGTCGTCGAGAAAAGATTTGTGCAGTTTTTCAAGTATGCGTTCTTTTCCATCGGGTTTAAAAAACACAGAGTCAACCACCACCGATACATGTTGTTTTTTATAAACGGCCACATTCGAATCAACCTCGGCAGCAGACTTTAACAACGGCCATTGCACGGCATAATTTAATTGGGCTGCCAAAGTGATACTGCCACAAAGCGTTAGCACCAGAAGAAGAATACGTAACATGACGGGGTATGAGTTTACGTGAAAAGTTATTACTAACTGCCGCGCAAATGCTGGCAGTCTATTTTATTCTGCCCGAATAAAATGCCCTGATGGCTTTACCGGCATCATGACCTTTTACAATAAAAGCCGACCAGCTTAATTTGCCTTTGCCAAAGCGGAAATTATAGGTTTTAAACCATTTATTTAAACGAAACCATTCTTTGCTGTCTAATTTGTGTACATATTTGGGATCGTCTTCGAGCAAATGAATAAATGAATTTTCGAGTTCCTGTACCGATTGCGCTTCTGAAATAAGGTTTGCGCACCCCTCGGCCACGTTGCTGTTTACAAAAAACCTGTGGGTTTTAAAAGTGGCCACAAAAAGATAGTTGGTTGAACTTTGCCAGGGAATAAGAAACACAAAATTGGGTGTGCCAATCAATACACCATCAATCTGAGTTAAAGGTGCAATAGACGACATCATTTTGATTGTGGGGAAATAGAGATAATCCTTTCCGTTTTCCATAAAAACGCGGGTTGCTGGGTTAGTAATAGGGTTTGGCTGTAAAGATATTTATTGAGACGATATTCATGATATTTTATGCCCTGAACAGGGCATTTTAATTTTAGGTGCTCAGTGGCTATTGCTTTTCAGGCATTAATACGCACCTGTCTGAGCCTTAAATTGGCGATGTTTGACATGATCTGCAAAAACTGCGTGAAATATGAAAAGCAAAACCATTTACGGCATAGACGTTTCGCACAACAACGGCACCATTAACTGGACGGATGTAACCAACAACAATCCGCCGCGCTCGTTTGTGTTTATAAAAGCCACCGAAGGCGTGGGCTATACCGACCCGATGTGCGCCACCAACGCCAACGCAGTTTCGTCGCAAACACACATGCGTTTTGGCTATTATCATTTTGCGTCGATAAACAGCCAGGATGTGGCCAACGATGCGCGCAGCGAAGCCAACTGGTTTGCCCAAACCATGAGTACAATGCCGCCTGCCTCGCTTATTCCGGTGCTGGATATTGAAAACAACACGGTAAACCTTACACCGCAGCAGATGCAGGATTGGATAAGCGCATTTATTTCGCAGATGAATGCAAACGGCTATCCGAAAATTTTCATTTACAGCTACTACTCTTTCCTCAATACCAACCTGCCCGCCGGCCATCCCTTTGGCAATGTGCCGCTGTGGCTGGCCTACTACACCAGCGAAAGCAACCTGAAAATGCCCAACGGCTGGACAGAGTGCGTGGTGTGGCAATACTCGGGCAGCGGCACGGTAAATGGCGTAACCACACAGTGCGACCTGAACCAAAGCTCCACCACACTCTACTCCCCCGAATACGACCAGCGCACCTACGACAAAGGCAAACGGTTTGACCCGAACACGGCCGATTTATCGGGAAAGCTGTCAACTGTTCGTCAGCCCGGCCAAACCAGCACCGAGCCTGCTACAGAAACTACACAACCGGCCACCACCACAGCACCCGCCGAAACTGCACCACCTGCTGCCACCACTACTACGGCCAGTGAGCCTGTAACTAATACTGCTCCGCCTCCGGCCCACACATCGCGGCCTGCGGTGCCCAACAATCATCCGGCATCGGTAGCGGATGCGGCTACGGAAGCGGCGGTAAATAAGTTTGGGAAGAAGGGACGGCGGGGATGGTTTTTTGGGATTGCGTTTGGGAGGTATGAGTAAGTATCTGTTTATTATAAATGATTAGTATTCAGGAATCAGGCTTCAATGTAAATTCAAGTTACAATTTACCTTACTATCCACAACCAAGACACCGGTTAAATGATACTACACGAAACTTTCCTGTTTCGGGAATTTGTTTGAAATAAATGATCTGGGCACAATCACCGCTCGATTTATACTTTTTATGTTTGTAATCAAGCACCAGCCTGTAATCAGCATATCCGTTTGATTTGACGGGCGTAATTTTTTGAACCTCCACATATTCGGGTCGGGCTGTACTGTATGCAAGGCTCTGAAAAAGTTCAGGCGTGAGCCCTTCCACATCTTTCACCGGTTGTATGTAAAACGAAATTGCATCGGGCGACTGCTTTTGGCTAACCCAAAACTCCCCGATTTCTTCGAGACGTTTTTCGGCTTCGGTTTTGCAACCGTTTAGGAACAGTGTAATGAGTGAAATAAGTATGAGGACGCTTCTTGTCATTGATCGATAGGGAAATTAAAAACAAATATCAGAAAATAACACCGGCTAAAGAACCAACACTCTAACTATCAGTATAATACAAAACCACCTTATCGTCTTTCCACCCCAAAAATCCCGTATCTTTGCACACTTATTTCAAGCCCGGTTCGCAACGTACCATGAAACACATCCGCAACTTCTGCATCATTGCCCATATTGACCACGGAAAATCAACCCTGGCCGACCGCCTGCTGGAATTTACCAAAACGGTATCCGCCCGCGACATGGAGGCACAGGTGCTCGACGATATGGATCTGGAAAAAGAGCGAGGCATCACCATCAAGAGCCACGCCATTCAGATGAATTACACCTACAAAGGCCAGGAGTTTGTGCTCAACCTCATTGACACACCCGGCCACGTTGACTTTTCGTACGAAGTATCGCGCTCCATTGCCTCGTGCGAAGGCGCGTTGCTTATTGTGGACGCGGCACAGGGCATACAGGCACAAACCATTTCGAACCTGTATCTGGCGCTCGAAAACGACCTCGAAATTATTCCCGTCCTCAACAAAATAGACCTGCCCAGTGCCGAGCCCGAACTGGTGAAAGATCAGATTGTGGATTTGCTGGGCTGCAAACGCGAAGAAATTATTCCCGCATCGGGCAAAACCGGCCTCGGTGTGGATAATATACTCGAAGCCATTGTGGAACGTGTACCGCACCCCGAAGGCAACGGAAACGCACCGCTGCAGGCACTCATTTTCGATTCGGTGTTCAACTCGTTCCGCGGCATTATTGCGTACTACAAAGTGCTGAACGGCGAAATCAAAAAAGGCGAGAAAGTAAAATTCTTCAACACCGGCAGCGAGTATTTTGCCGATGAAGTGGGCATACTCCGTTTGGGAATGGAGCCGCGCGATAGTGTAAAAACGGGCGATGTAGGCTACATCATTTCGGGAATTAAAGATGCGCGCGAAGTAAAAGTAGGCGATACAATTACCACCGTGGCCAACCCGTGCAGCTCGGCCATTCAGGGCTTTGAAGACGTGAAACCGATGGTGTTTGCCGGCATTTATCCGGTAGATACCGACGACTTTGAAGAACTCCGCTACTCGATGGAAAAGCTGCAACTGAACGATGCCTCGCTTACCTGGGAGCCCGAAGCATCGGCCGCGCTGGGCTTTGGTTTCCGCTGCGGATTTCTGGGTATGCTGCACATGGAAATTGTACAGGAACGCCTGGAGCGCGAGTTTAACATGACGGTAATTACCACCGTGCCCAACGTACAGTACTTCGCCTACACCAGCAAAGGCGAAAAAATTACCATGCACAACCCCAGCGATATGCCCGACCCCACGCATCTCGACTACATCGAAGAACCTTTCATAAAAGCTAGCATCATTTCCAAAGCCGAGTTTGTGGGCGGAATCCTCAAACTCTGCATGGAAAAACGCGGCACCATCATAAACCAAACTTACCTCACCACCGATCGCGTAGAGCTGACGTTTGAACTCCCGCTCGGCGAAATTGTGTTTGACTTCTACGACAAACTCAAAACAATTTCGAAAGGCTACGCATCGTTCGATTATCACCCGATTGATTTCCGCCGCTCCGATCTTATCAAGCTCGACATTCTCATTAACGGCGATCAGGTGGATGCACTTTCGGCACTTATTCACCGCTCACGCGCACACGAATTCGGAAAGCGCATTTGCGAAAAACTGAAAGAGCTGATTCCGCGCCAGCAATTCCAGATTGCCATTCAGGCCGCCATCGGTGCCAAAATCGTAGCCCGCGAAAATATCTCGGCCATTCGCAAAGACGTAACTGCCAAATGTTACGGCGGCGATATTTCGCGTAAACGCAAACTGCTCGAAAAGCAGAAAGAAGGTAAGAAACGCATGCGCCAGATTGGTAACGTGGAAGTGCCGCAGAGTGCGTTTATGGCGGTGTTGAAGCTGGATTAGATTTTTTGAAGGCTGATATATAAGAGACTGTCTCCTAAACCGAGGCAGTCTCTTTTGTTAAATATCAGCACAAAACCAAAAAATGGAATACTGAAATTGAGGTTAACTACCTTTTGTAGCGTTTTTGGGGATGCATGTGTTGGTGAATTAGCTTAACGATGATTATCTCATCACCAATAATTTCATAACAGATTACATAAGGGAAATTAAAAACCGGAGCAATTCTTATTCTTTTATATCTGCAGTTGAATGCGAATGGATATTGCTCAATTAATCGAAGAGATCGATAAAATTCATCCTCAAAGAATTGAGATACGGTTGGTTGTTCAGAACTATACCAATCAATAACTTGAAGTAACTGTTTTGAAACCTGTTTAGGTATTACCAGATTCAGCTTCATTTCTTCCGCTGTCTATGCTCTTTTACCTGTGCCATTACCTGCTCAAGAGTGAATGTTTCTTCTTCACCGGATAAGTAACGTGTTCTCAGTATCTCTATCTCATTTTTATCTTCGTCTGAAAGCGTAAAATCGTGCATTCGTTGTTCTGACTCTACAAACAAATTGTAGATCACCTGAATTTGCTCTTTATCAGCAGATTCGAGATACTTAATTATTGCTTTTCGCTGGGCTGAAATAGTCATTGCCTTTAATATTACTATAAAAATACAAAAAAGGAGCTTTTTTTCAATGTAGATTATTATTCATTGATAAAATACTGAAATAAGCGGCGGAAACACTACCTCAATATATTCCCTACCACTCCACCACCTTCCTGTCGCGCACAAACACATCCGTCAACTCCGCCGGAGCATCGGCCGCCAGCCACACAGCCGTGTCGGCGCCCTGCTGCACGGTGCGCGGCGCACTGGTTCCTCCCATATCTGTTTGCACCCAGCCCGGATCCATAGCCACCACCGAAATGTCCCGCGGCTCAAGCAGCGTGGCCAACTGATGCGTGAGGCCGTTTATGGCTGTTTTGGAAATGCAATACACCGGCGACCATCCGCCGGCAGGTGTGCTTAACTGTCCGCCGCCGCTGGAAATATTGATGATGCGGCTGCCATTTTTCATGAGCGGCAGCAGGGCCTGCACCAGCATAAACGGACCGGCCACATTGCTCATCAGCGTATGTTCGATGAGGGTGTAATCGGCCTGTTCCAATGTATCGCGGCGGTGCAGTACGGCGGCGTTGTTTATGAGTACGTCCACCTGCTTTACTTTGTGGCGGAGAATTTCGGTGGCCGCAGTAATGCTTTGTGTGTCGGTTACATCGAGCTGCACAAAGCGGCAGCCAATTTGCTGTGCGGCGGCGTGGCCTTTGGCGGCATCGCGCGCGGTGAGCACCACATCAAAACCTTTTTCGTGAAGCTGCCGGGCTGTTTCAAAACCTATGCCTTTGGCGGCGCCGGTAATTACTACTGTTTTTTTCATCGCATTGCTTTTGATAAGAAAAAAACAACCCTGCACCGGAAAATCCTGTGCAGGGCTGAACTATTTTTTTGAAGCTGTTTACTGAATCACCACCCGACGCACACCGGTTTTGCCGGTAGCCTCGTCGCGTACATGAATCATGTAAATGCCTTTACTCATTCCGCCGAGATCAATCTCGGCCTGTGTACCCATAAACTGGCGGGTAAGCACCACTTCGCCCAGTGTATTAAACACCACCACCGAACGTTCGCCGGGCTGGCGCAGGTTTACAAAGAACTGGCCGTTGCTGGGATTGGGCTGCACGGTAAACCACAAACCGGGCTGCGGCGCGGCAAAACCGGTACCGAGAAGCACCACAATGTTTTGCGAAATGGTATCGTAGCAGGCTCCGTTGTTGATAACCAGCGTAACCACATACGTACCCGCAGCCGTGTAAGTGTGCGAGGTGGACGAAGTGGTACCAGGCACAGAATTATCGCCAAAATCCCAGGAGTAATACGCCACCGGATCGTTGGAGGAGGTAGTGAAGAATGCAGGAATGGTGGTGTAAGCTGTGTCGGGAATATTGGCGGTGCTGCCGAGCACAAAATATTCGTTAAGGAAAATACCAATGTTTCCGCTCGAAGGCGAAACAGTATTTACACCCGAACACCACCAGCCATCGGCATCGGTTTCGGCAGCAATGATGGTATCGGTAAGTAAATCGCGGTACTCTACACGGCGAATGCCGCTGGTGTTTGAGTTCGGATTAATGGTGCCCCAGCGGTAGGGAAACTGATCCACACTGTCGCGGTAAATTGTCACCGTGGAGGTAATTACATTTTGCCCGATACCTTCCATTTCCACCACAGCCGATGAAACGGGGCGGCCATTGCCCGAAACACTGTCGTAAAGCAGCACAATGCTTTTTTGTGCAATTGCCACACTGTCGGCACGGTCGTAAAGAAACGAACACTGGTTGGGATTGCCCGAATTGGTGCCATAGTTTACCACGCGCACCATGAACGAAGTGAGTTTAAGGCGTGTAGCCACTGAAGTTCCGCCGGCACCGTTGTTCATGTTAATTTGCGGATGCACCATGTTTCCGGGTGTGTAGCGGCCATTGCCGGTTGATTCTACACCAAACCAGCCGCTGAACACGCCGTTGGAATCGGCAGTAAGCGAATCGTGACCGCCAGAGTTGCTGAGTGAAACGTTGGTGGTGCGGCGGAAGGTTCCGGTAGCATTATCAATAAGCAAAGGATTTCCCGCGCCGTTGGAGGTGTTTGAAGAACCCAGCGTATCCATTCCCGCATAAAAACGGTAGGTGGCATTGGGTGTTAAACCCGAAATCTGCGCCCAGAAATAGAAAGGTGTGCGATTGTTGTTTGTGCCGTTTACACCCTGAATGTACTGGGGCACAATGGCGCTGGTTACCGTAATCTGTGCCTGAACGGCCACCGCAAGCAACACTGCCGCAAGAACAAGTAGTTTTCTGTACATGAAATTCGGTTTACCCTGCAAAGGTAAGCCAGCACACCGTCTCAGGTCAATAAGAAAACTGAGAGTTATGAATAAATTGTTGTTAACAGCCGGATTTCATCCGGGTTTTCAGGGGCATTACACGAGTTCGGCGGGCGCTTCCACCCAGTCGCCGTGGGTGCGTATGAGTTCCACCAAAGCCTCCACGGCATTGGCTTCGTCAATGTTTCGCTGCACCACTTCGCGGCCTTTGTAGAGGGTAATTTTGCCCACGCCGGTGCCCACGTAGCCGTAATCGGCATCGGCCATTTCGCCGGGGCCGTTTACAATGCAGCCCATGATGCCAATTTTAACGCCTTTCAAATGCTCGGTGCGCTTGCGTATTTTGTTGGTGGTGTCCTGCAAATCGAAAAGCGTTCGTCCGCACGAGGGACACGAAATGTATTCGGTTTTGGAAATGCGTGTGCGCGTGGCCTGCAAAATGCCGAATGCGGCGCTGTTCAGTGTACGCAGCGGCACCTGTGCGCCGGTTTTTATCCAGAGTCCGTCGCCAAACCCGTCGAGCAGCAGTGCCCCGGCATCGGTGGCGGCGTAAAGCACGGTGTCGTCGGCACTTTCGTGCATATAATTGCGTTTAATGATAAACGGCGTGGTACATCCTGCCTGTGCCAGCATTATGGCTGCGCGGCGCATTTCGGGCATGGCGGCTTCGTTGAAGGTGTCGAGCACAAGTACCACGCGGGTTTCGGCCTTCAGCTTTTCGATAAATGCGGGCGTGAGCGTGGCAATGTCGGCCGCCACAAAGTTGAGCGTGGTGTGCTTCAATTCGCTTTCAAAAAACTCGTTGCCGCAGAACAGCGGGTAACGGCGTTCGCCCTGTTTGGTTTTCCAGCTTTCCGAATTGAGTATCAGCCCCAGTGTGCCGGGAATTTCAAAAGCCACCTCGTTATCGCCGATGTATAAAAAGTCGCAGGCCTGGTCGGTAAGGTTCCACTTATCGAGCGGTACCGAATAGTTGTAGCCCACGGCAAACAGCGAGGCGGCGGTAATTTCCTGTTTTGCACTGAAATCGGACACAATGCGCGGCACCTGGCCTGCACCCATATTGAGCACGGCGTGTGTGCTGCGGCGGCTGTAGTCGAATGGCGAGTACGGCAGAATGATTTTGCCGTGGTCGGTTTCCGGCGCGGGAATGTGCGCGTGGTTGGCGCGGCGGGTGTAGCGTTCGGCCAGGGCTTTGGCTACGGGTATTTCAAATTCAGGATCTTCGGTGAGCGATACGCGTATGGTATCGCCCAGTCCGTCTTCGAGCAAAGTACCAATGCCCGCGGCCGATTTTATGCGGCCGTCTTCGCCATCGCCGGCTTCGGTTACGCCCAGGTGCAGCGGGTAATTCATTCCGGCCTGCATCATCTGATTCACCAGAAGGCGATAGGCCTGAACCATTACCTGCGGGTTGCTGGCTTTCATGGAAAGCACAATATTGTGGTAGCCTTCGTCTTCGCAGATGCGCAAAAACTCCATGGCCGATTCTACCATGCCTAAGGGCGTATCGCCGTAACGGCTGAGGATACGGTCGGAAAGCGAACCGTGGTTGGTGCCAATGCGCATGGCCGTGCCGTATTCCTTGCAAATGCGCACCAGCGGGGTGAAGCGTTCGCGTATGCGTTCGAGCTCGGAATGGTAGGCGGCTTCTGTATAGTCTATGTGTTCGAATTTCTTTTTATCGGCGTAATTGCCGGGGTTAACGCGCACTTTTTCTACAAGGCGGGCGGCCAGTTCGGCGGCATTGGGCGTAAAATGAATATCGGCCACGAGCGGGGTTTTATAGCCCATTGCGCGAAGCTCTTTTTTGATATTCTCTAAGTTTTGCGCCTCTTTCAAACTCGGAGCCGTAATGCGCACATATTCGCAGCCCGCCTCAATCATGCGCACCGACTGGGCCACCGTGGCCGCCGTGTCGAGCGTGTCGGTAGTAGTCATAGACTGTACGCGAATCGGGTAATCGCCGCCAAGCGGCACATCGCCAATATTAACCACGCGGGTTTTGAAACGCGAAAACTGGGTGAGGCTGTTACAATACAATGAATCCATGACTGCTGTGAATACCGCAAAGATACGGCGTAACTCCTCAACAACAGGAACGGGAAAATGTTTATTCGGAAGCCGCCGTTTTACGGCGCTCCCCGTACCGGCGGCTCATCCACGCATTGAGAAACAGGGTGGAAAGAATAATGGCCGTACCCACATAAAAATACACCGTAAGAAACTTATTATGGTGCAAAATGAGCCACGAAAGAATGATCCCGTACACCGACTCCAGATTTAACGTAAGCGAAACCGTATAAGGACTCACCGACCGCAGCACACGCAAACTGATAAGGAACGGCAGCGAAGTACAGGCCAGCCCCAGCAGCAGCATATAAAACCAGTTGGTGCCGCTCATACTGAACATACCTCCAAGATTGTCGTGTGCAAAAAGCATATACACACTAAGCCCCGCAAAACCACCCAGCATTTCATACACCGATATTACCGACGACTGATGCCCTGCCCTGATAAACACACTGTTGATGACACCGAAAAAAGAAGAAGTCAGCGCCGCCAGAATACCCAGAACAATTCCCCAGGTATATTCCGTTTCCACCCCGAAAATAATTCCTATCGCAATCATCACCAGAATACCCGAAGCAATTTCATAGCTCCGTATGCTTCGCCTGAAAAACAACGGCTCAATAAACGCCGTAAACAACGACCCTGAGGCAAATACAGCCAGCGTAACAGAAGCATTACTCACCTTTATCGACCCGTAAAAACAAATCCAGTGCAGGCCAACAATTAATCCGGTGCCGATATATTTAAGCACATTCTTTGGCGATGCAGCCAGACTTTGCCTCGTAAAAAGCATCCAGGCAATTATACCGCACAAGGCAATGAGCATTCTTATCCATACCAGCTGATCGGCAGGAAGCGTAATGAGTTCACCCAGAATGGCTGTCCAGCCCCAGATGAAAACGATGAAATGAAGCAGGAGATAATCGGTTCGGTTGTTGCTCACTGGCTTGTGCTAAACCGGGCAAAGGTAAAAGGAAATGCTTTTGAAATACGGCACTAAATGCAGCGCAAACAAACCTGCACCTACACTGCTTCCATGCTTTTCTTCCTAAAGCTGCGCCACACGGCCAGGTACACTGCCGGGTACAGAGTTACCCAAAGCGGTAATGCAAAAATTACCAGCCTGTCGCCCTGCCAGAAACTGATGCCCGAAACAAGCAGAATATACGCCCACAATAAAAGCGTGGCGTGAAAGCCCGGAAAAAAAGCCCGCCATTTTCGCCGCACCAGCAGCCAGAGCATACCCGCCAGAGCCGCAAAATGTGCTCCCAGCGTAAACTTGCGCATAAACTCCGACCAAAACGCAATTCCCTCACCGCCGTTCAACTGACCCACAAGAATAGAACCACTGTCGATATTGGTATAAACCACCTCTGCACCAGTGCTTACCGCCAGCATCGGATTACGGGCCGCCACGCGCACAATATCGCCGGTGGAAGCATTTTTTACTGCATTATCAATTTTATCCGCATCCGTGTATGAAGCACCGCCGGTAAGCGAAAAACTTAACCCTTCAGCCCTGGCATACAACATCCGGAAATAATATTCGCGCAGGGTAATTTCGCCAATGCGCGAAAGAAAAAATTCGCCCTGCTGCCGTTTCATCAGCACCGGCTGCACCAGCACACACACCAGCGAAATACCCAGCAGCGCCAGCAATGCCCGGCTGCGAAACAAAAAACCACGCTCGCGCCAGATTAACCACACCAGCGCACACAGAAACACATATAAAAACACCGGCTTTACCACCACCGCCAAAGCCAGCACCAACAAGGCCTTCACACGCCGCAATGCATCGGCATGGGGCGCACGCGTAAGAAAGTAAACAAACAGCGAGAGTAGAAAAACAGTAACCGTTTCGGTAAGTGCATGCATGGTATGCACGGCCAGCGAAGGATGCGTGCCATAAAACAAAACCACACACCACCAGCCCGGCCACCACCGCGAAGTTTGCCGCACCACACTGAAAAGCAAAAGCCCCCCGCCCACATGCAACAATGCCTGCACAAACCAAACCGCCCAAACTCCTCCCGCCAGTTCGCACAGCCTCACAAACAACGGAAACAAATAGGGCCGCGTATCGGAAGCATAACCACCCACACCGGTCAGAAACTCACCATATGCCTTGTACTGCTGCGAATCGGTCGATGAATAAAGCGTTCCGGGTAAAACTTCAGTAATATTCCACTGACTGAGATAATACAGATAAGGAACAAGCAGACACAGCAATTCTACCAGAAACCGTTTATAATTCGGGCTTCCGGAGATAATATCGTGAAAGAAACTACTGAAACGGGTCACTTAATAAACACTGAGAAAACACGAAAGTAATTACTTTGATACAATTTGCACACGCATTCTGAACGCGTAAGAATTTTTTGTAAACGATTTGCGAACTGGATTTTCAGCTATAATATTTGTACCGTAAATAAATACAAAATGCGGATCCTCTTTCTCTTTACATTGTTTTTTACGCTCAATTTTACTGCTGCGGCCCAGAACTGCAGCGTGGATGTAAGCTATACCATAAACGGCAACCAGATTATTGCAGTAGCCAACGATTCCAACGCAGTAAATCCTTACTTCTATTGGTTAGATCCTGTCACAAATACCTTTACCACACCCTCCTCAAACAACAGTTATACGTTTACGCTTCCCCCCACGGGCAATTTCTATACCTGTGTGTGGATGGTTGACACCGTTACCCCTTGCAGCGATACTGCCTGCCTCTGCATCTGCCCCGCTACGGGCTGCACTGCTTCATTCTACACATTCGATTCGCTCAACATTACCTTTTTTGTAAATACGAGTACAGCCGACTCCGGCAGCACGTTTGTCTGGGATTTCGGCGATCAGACCTTTTCGTTCGATGCGTTTCCTTCGCATACTTATGCGCAGTCTGGTTTTTATAATGTATGCATGGTTATACTCGACTCCATGCAAATGCCCTGCGATACGGTTTGCCAGCAGATAAGCGTACTTTATCAGGTACAACCCTCAGTAGCCGAAATTAATCAGCTGCCCGGCGGGGTAAAAGTATTCCCCAACCCGGCCGGCCAGGCAGTAAATATAAACTGGGAGCAAACCACCTCCTCGCCACATCAGATAACCATTTACGATCTTACCGGCCGAATTATAATCGCTACGCTCAACACGCCGGTCACCACCGGGGTTCAGACGGTAAGCCTTCCCCTATCTGATATTCCCGGTGGTGTTTATCTGGTAAAAATTGAAGACGAACAGGGACGACAGGCCGTAACCCGTCTCACTGTTCAAACCGAATAACAATACATCCCCAAACTCCTGTGGTTGTGTGTGTATCCGCAGGTAATCAAGACCGGAAGCGCTGAAGGGAGATGGCGCTTCCGGCTTTTTTTATGCCCATCGCTATTAAGATACTCTGGTCAGAAACCGGCCCGCTGCGTACCTTTACCGCATGGCCGGTTTTCTTTATCTCGATCACAACGCCACCACAGCCGTAAGCGAACAGGTGCTAAAAGTAATGCTGCCCCTGTTTACCGAAAACTATGGCAATGCCTCCAGCCGCACACACCGAAAAGGCTGGGAAGCCGCACAGGCCGTGGACACCGCCCGCGCACAGGTGGCGGCATTGCTCAACTGCACGGCACAGGAAATTATATTCACCTCAGGCGCCACCGAAGCCATTAACCTGGCCATACGCGGAGTAATGAGCGCCTGGAGCAGCCGCGGAAACCACATCATTGCCGCCGCCACCGAACACAAAGCCGTGCTCGACACCTGCCGCGATCTCGAACAGCAGGGCTGCCAGCTTACCATACTGCCCGTAAACCGCGAAGGAATTGTAGATGCCGCCGCCCTGCGCGCCGCCCTGCGCCCCGATACCGTGCTGGTATGCCTCATGCACGCCAACAACGAAACCGGAACCATACAGCAAATACGCCAGCTTGCCGACATTACTCACGCCGCCGGCGCACTCTTTATGAGCGATACCACACAAAGCGCCGGCAAAATTCCGGTCGATGTGCAGGAACTTGGCATCGACATTTGCTGCCTCTCGGCACATAAAATGTACGGCCCAAAAGGCGTGGGCGCACTCTACCTTCGCCGCCGCGATCCGCGCGTTACACTCCACCACGTGTTTACCGGTGGCGGACACGAACGCGGACTGCGCCCCGGAACGCTCAACGTACCCGGCATTGCCGCACTGGGCGAAGCCTGCCGCATAGCCTCCGAACAATGGTGGGACAATGCCGCCCGCCTCTCCTCGCTGCGCACACGCTTCGAACAAATCCTCACCGAACTGCCCGGCGTTTTCGTAAACGGCAGCATACGCAACCGCCTGCCAAACACCACACACCTCACCTTCCACGGCATCCGCGCCGATCAGCTCATTGCACGGCTGCCCCACATCGGCATGGCCACCGGCTCGGCCTGCACCTCGGCACTGCCCGAACCCTCGCACGTACTCACCGCCATGGGCCTCTCCCCCGAAGAAAGCCACGCCAGCATACGCTTCTCGCTGGGCACACTCACCCCCGAAACCGAAACCCTCCAGGCCGCCCGCGAAATCGCAAAAGCAGTGGAGGAATTACGACTCCTCTGAACACCATACGCATATCGCCGCAGATCAAGTAGATTTGTCAACCCGTTTTCACCTTGTACCAAAACACACATTCCTCCGTTTATCATTACATGAAACAACTCGCTGCCCTGATTCTGCTTCTGCTGCTCCCCCTGGCCGCCGCTGCCCAACTCGTCCCCACACAGCCCGAACGGAAACAGAAACCGCGCAAAGCCCCGCGCGTCAAACAGGAAGTGAAAACCCAGTTCTGGGACGAAAAAAAGAAGGTGAAAAAAAGCGAGGAAGCCATGCTCGACGGCCGCCTGCACGGCAAATGCACCTACTGGCACGAAAACGGAAAAGTGGCCCGCACCGGATGGTACTACAACGGAAAAATAGACAGCACCTGGAATTATTTCTACGACGACGGCAAGCAGAAAGCCAAAGAATATTACTACCAGGGCGATAAATACGGCCCCGCCATTTACTGGTACAAAAACGGACAAATGGCCCTGCGAAGCCGTTACGTGAAAAATTTGCCCGACAGTGTGTGGACAAGCTGGTACGAAAACGGACAAGTAAAATCAGAAGAACAATTCCGCGTGGTATGGGTGCAGTTTCAGTACAAAGCCCAGAAAAACGGCCACTTCCGCTACTGGGCCGCCGATGGCAAACCCGAAAACGACGGCTGGTTTGTAAACGACACCCTGCACGGACAATTCACCGCCTGGCATCCCAACGGAAATAAAAAAGAAACCGGCAATTACGAAAAAGGCCAGAAAGCCGGCAAATGGAACGAGTGGTACGCCAACGGAAAACCCCTGCGCGAGGTGGAATACAAAGACGATCTCGAATACATCTGGAACCTCTGGGGCGAAGACAATGTGCAGGTAATTAAAAACGGAAACGGCACCATTTTACTCGCCTACGAAAACGGCGCACGCCAAACCCTGGGCTTCTACCGCAGCGGACTGCCCGACAGTGTATGGACACACTGGAAACCCACCGGCAAAAAAGACTACACCGAAACATACGCCCGCGGCAAAAAAAACGGCCCCTCCACCTCGTGGTTCGATGATGGAAGCGTGAGCATTCGCGGCCAGTACAAAAACGATATGAAAGACAGCATTTGGACCTGGTACAAAAAAGACGGCAGCAGGGAAATGGAAGGCGAGTTTGAAAACGACCTGCGCAACGGCCACTGGACATACTGGTTTGAAAACAAACCGCAAATGGAAATGGAAGGCTGGTACAAAGACGATAAGGAAGACAGCCTCTGGAATTTCTGGTACCCGAACGGGCAGCAATACAAACAGGGCACCTTTAAGGAAGGCAAGAAAAACGGACAATGGACATTCTGGTTCGAAAACGGCCAGAAACTGCAGGAAGGCCGCTACGTAATGAACAAGGAAGATGGCGACTGGATTAGCTGGTACGACAACGGACAGGAAAAAGACAAAGGCCGGTTCGACAAAGGCATGATGGTGGGCCTCTGGGAAGGCTGGTACTACAACGGCAAACAAAACTACCGCGGCACCTACAAAACAGGCGTGAAAAACGGCCCCTGGCAGTTCTGGTGGGACAACGGAAAACTGCACACCACCGGCTTCTACCGCATGGGCATACGCGAAGGAAAATGGACATCGTGGTTTAAAACCGGCATCCTCGACGAAACCGGCACCTACAAAAACGACAAAACAAGCGGCAGCTGGATTTACTACTATGAAACCGGTGCCGTAAAAAGCAAAATGAAATACAAAGCCGGCCGGGTTACGGGTAAAACCAAAAACTACTACATGGACGGCAAAGTGCAAAGTGTGACCAAAAACAAGATTTTCAAAGAGAAGGAATACATGCTTACCAAGACCAACGGAAAGAAGGTGTATAAAACCCGTTTGGTAAGCAAACCCCACGGAAAATGGGTGTATTACGACCCTCAGGGCAAAATTCTTTTTGAAGTGAAGTACAAAAAAGGCGAAAAGCTATAGCCGGGAGCTTAATTTCTCCTGATATGTAACCAAAAGAGCCGGTTTCGTTATTCGATAAAGGAATAATGAAACCGGCTTTTTTATTTGTGGCAATTTTCTTCTTTACTGCTTCCTTTCCCCAGCAGCACAACCGATATTGCGATTTTGGCCGCGGGTGTGTAACGGCAATCAATTACAGCACAAGTTGGCTGGCGGGAGCTGGTTGGTCGGGAGTGCAGCGGACAAATTTCCGTGCCGGATTTTCGTTGTGGTACCGCATTATCCGCCGCAACAAAAAGACAATGTGCGACCATCACTGGATACTCGCGGCTCAACACGATCCATTTGGCGCAAACCGCTCTTTTGCCCTCACAATCAGCGATTTATGGTGGCGAAATGAAAACTGGAACTACATGATAAGGGTTGGACCTTCGCTGCAGCGTGTGTGGCAGCAGGAGCAAAACTTCTGGCTTCCGGGTGTAGAAGCCAGTCTTTTCGGCGACCCCTTGCTTGTTGGGGCAGGTTTGCATGTGATGCCGGGCAGCAAAAGCAGGCCAATAAAGCAAATATCTTTCTCTATTTCAATAAGTTGTGAGATATTTAAAAACAGCAGATATTCCTGTTCCAGATAAAAAAAGACTGCCTTCGTTTAGACAGTCTCTTTTTGCCGGGATACGGCCTGATATCTGAGTGGTTTAAGAGCATATGAAGCCCGGCGAAGCTAAAGCTTCACCCTTCCATTTCCAAACGCCTGAAAATCAGGATGTTTTTTTGCGCAGGCGGCGGAAATGCGGATCGTTGGGATGATCGAAATGGGGACGGTTTGTAGTGTTGTGCGTCTGGTTGTTGGAAGAGCCGGAAGACTTGCCGTTGCTCAGGAACCAGGCTGCAAGTATAACGCCTACAATAAGCGCGATATACATGAGAATTTCGCCGGCGGAGATATTGTCTGAACCCGCAGCAAAAAGCTGGTTACAGGTTACCATTGCTCCGGCAAGCAGCGCTACAAGGCGGCTGGTTTTGGTGGTGTTTGTTTGCTTTGCCATGACTGTACTGTGTTTTTTTGTTTTGCCAAACCGGACATTTACTTCGTGTAAAAGACCGTACTACGAATCAATCGGGCTGAATCTTTAATTCGTCTAACAAAAATATAACATTATCGACCAATTTGTCAAGAGTTCAAGTAAAATAAAAGTGTTGCTTTTTCGGAAAACTTGTTTTACTTTTGCATCGCATTTCGAAAAAAAATAATATGCAGGGGGCCACAGCCCCCTGTTTCTTTGTCTGATGATTACACCACAATATATAGCCGACCTGGCCGCAGCCAAACTGGCCGACACCGGAAGTTACCTGGTGGATGTAACGGTAGCCACCGGCAACCGCATTGTTGTGACTATTGACAACGAGCAGGGTCTGGGCATTGCCGAATGCGTGGCAGTAAGCCGCTGGATTGAAAGCCAGCTCGACCGCGAAGCAGAAGATTTTTCGCTCGATGTGTCGTCGCCGGGGTTAGACCAGCCTTTTAAAGTTTTTCGCCAGTACCTCAAAAATATTGGCCGGGAAGTAGAAGTAAAGCAAACCGACGGCAAAAAACTCAGCGGCGTGCTTACTACTGCCACCGAAGATTCGGGCATTGTGCTCGAAGAACAGAAACGCGAAAAAGTAGAAGGGAAAAAATCAAAGCAGAATGTAACCTACCGCCACGAAATTCCCTTCTCCTCCATAAAAGAAACCAAAATCGTAATCAAATTCTAAATACCGAAACCGTTTTTCAATCCAAATACAATGGAAAACATCAATCTCATCGAATCCTTTTCAGAATTTAAGGATACGAAGAACATAGACCGGGCCACGCTCATGAGCATCATCGAAGATGTGTTTCGCAGCATGATCCGTAAACGCTTTCTGAGCGACGAAAACTTCGACGTAATTGTGAACCCCGAGCGCGGCGACCTTGAAATTTGGCGCAACCGCGAAATCGTGGACGACGAGTTTGCCGAAGACAGCTTCGATTACGACGAAAACAAACACATCAGCCTCACCGAGGCCCGCAAAATTGAGCCCGACTTCGAAATCGGCGAGCAGGTAACCGACCGTATCAAGCTCGACGACTTTGGCCGCCGTGCCGTGCTGGCCATCCGTCAGAACCTCGTTTCGCGCGTGCTTGATCTGGAGAAAGACGAACTCTATAAAAAGTACAAGGAGCGCGTGGGCGATGTAATTTCCGGCGAAGTTTACCAGGTGTGGAAGAAAGAAACCATGGTACTCGACGACGAAGGCAACGAACTTATTCTGCCCAAAAACGAGCAGATTCCCGGCGACTTCTTCAAAAAAGGCGATGCCGTGCGTGCAGTGGTTTCCAAAGTGGATATGCGAAACAACACGCCCGTAATTATCCTTTCGCGCACCTCGCCCGTTTTCCTCGAAAAACTCTTCGAAAACGAAGTGCCCGAAATTTACGACGGCCTCATTACCATCAAGAAAATTGTACGCGAACCCGGCGAACGCGCCAAGGTAGCCGTAGAATCATACGACGACCGCATCGACCCGGTTGGCGCCTGCGTGGGCATGAAAGGCTCGCGTATTCACGGCATTGTGCGTGAACTGCGCAACGAAAACATCGACGTAATCAACTATACCTCCAACAACGACCTGTTCATCCGTCGTGCCCTTAACCCGGCCAAAATCACCACCGTGAAATTGGACGAGGAAAACAAGCGCGCCGAGGTTTACCTCAAACCCGATCAGGTATCGCTTGCCATCGGTAAAGGCGGCCACAATATCCGCCTCGCCGGCCGCTTAACCGGCTACGAGATAGACGTGTACCGTGATACCGATGAAGATGTGGAAGACGTAAAACTCGACGAATTCAGCGATGAAATCGAACAGTGGATCATCGACGAGTTCAAGTCAATTGGTTGCGACACAGCCAAATCAGTACTAGAACTTAGCGATGAAGAATTGGTAAAACGCACTGATCTTGAGGAAGAAACAGTGCGCGAAGTAAAGCGCATCCTGCGCTCTGAGTTTGAATAATCAGTTACAAAACAGCAGCAGCGCGAAGAAAAACATCGCTTTTCGCTGCTGCTGTTTGCGATAAACCGGAAATTATGGTGCTAATTCCGCTTTGTTTTACGACCTTTGCACCCGCAAGCCTGAGGAAGGCACACTATGGCAGAAACCGAAAAAACAATCCGTCTCAGCAAAGTCAAGAGCGAATTCAACGTTTCGCTCGAACGGATCTTTGAATACCTCGAAGATCAGGGATTTCAGGTTGAGCGTAATCCGAACGGCAAAATCTCCGATGAGATGTACAAATCTCTTCAGGACGAATTTGCCATTGACCGCGAAGAAAAAGAAGAAGCCAAAATGGTTGGCCTTAGCACCAAAACACGCAAGGAAACCATTTCGCTTCAGGACGACTCGCGCAACAAAAAAGCCAGCGAGCGCGAACAGGAAGAAGTCCTGATCAAAGAAGCTACGCCCACGGCCAAAACAACCCCTGCACCGGCCGTTAAAAAAGAAGAAAAACCTCAGCCCGTGGCCGAGGTTGCACCGGTTGTGGAAACAGTGCCCGAAGTAAAACCCGAGCCTGTAGCCGAAAAAATTGAAACACCTCCCGTGGTGGCCGAAACTCCCGCCCCCGAGGTAAAACCCGAACCGGAAGTAAAAGAAACCAAACCCGAGTCAGGAATCGGCATAAAGATCATTTCAAAAATTGATCTGGGTGATACAAAACCCAAAGGCCGCGGCAAAGACAAGGAAAAGGAAAAAGAAAATAAAAAGCAGGCTCCCCAGCAGGAAAAGCAACAGCCCAAAAAGGATACTCCCAAAAATCCGCCCGTTGCTCCCAAGGAGAAAAAGCCTGAACCCAAGCCCGAACCCAAGCCCGAACCCAAGCCCGAACCGGTGGCTCAAACCCCGGTGGTAAAACCCGAAGAACCCGGCACAACCGAGCCCCCCAAACCCGAAGAAGCCGTACTCTTCCGCCGCTCGGTAGAAAAACTCGAAGGCCCCAAAATCATGGGTCGCATCGAACTGCCGGTGAAAGAAGACAAGAAAAAGCCCGTGGCTTCTTCTTCGGCCGCTTTTGAAGCCGAGAAAAAGAAGAAACGCAAACGCATCAACAAAGACGGCTCGCCTGCCGGCAACAACAATAACCAGCAGGGCGGCGGTCAGAACAGAGGCGGTGGCAACAATCAGGGCCAGGGCGGAAACAACCAGAACCGCGGCGGCGGCAATAACCAGAACCGCGGCGGAAATAACCAGAACAAAGGCGGCAATAACCAAAACCGCAACCAGCGCGACCAGCCCAAAGCCGAACTTACCGAAGAAGAAATCCAGGCACAGATTAAAGAAACACTTGCCCGCCTTAGCGGTCAGGGAAAATCGAAAGCCTCGAAATACCGCCGCGACAAGCGCGACATGGTGAGCCAGCGTATGCAGGATCAGCTCGACCGCGCCGAAGCCGAAAAGAGTGTACTCAAGGTTACCGAGTTTGTAACCGCCAACCAGTTGGCCACGATGATGGACGTACCCGTTACCAAAATCATCTCCACCTGTATGACGCTCGGCCTGTTTGTATCCATCAACCAGCGCCTCGATGCCGAAACAATTACCATCCTGGCCGAAGAAATGGGCTACAAGGTGGAGTTTGTGAGCGTGGAAGTGCAGGAAGCCATCAAGGAAGAAGAAGATACACCCGATCAGCTTGTGTCGCGTCCGCCCATTGTTACGGTAATGGGTCACGTTGACCACGGTAAAACCTCGCTGCTCGACTATATCCGCAAAGCCAACGTTATTGCGGGTGAGGCCGGTGGTATTACCCAGCACATCGGTGCTTACAGCGTAACACTCGAAAACGGCAAACACATTACCTTCCTCGATACGCCTGGTCACGAAGCGTTTACCGCCATGCGTGCCCGCGGTGCGCAGGTAACCGACGTAGCCATTATTGTGGTAGCGGCCGACGACAGCGTGATGCCCCAAACCGTGGAAGCCATAAACCACGCACAGGCAGCCGGTGTACCCATTGTGTTCGCCATCAATAAAATTGACAAGCCGGGTGCAAACCCCGACAAAATCCGCGAAGCACTTGCCGCCATGAATATTCTGGTGGAAGAGTGGGGCGGCAAATACCAGTGCCAGGAAATTTCGGCCAAGAAAGGGCTGAACATTGATGTGCTGCTCGAAAAAGTATTGCTCGAAGCCGAAATTCTCGACCTGAAAGCAAACCCCGACAAGCGCGCACTGGGCACCATCATCGAATCAACCCTCGACAAGGGCCGTGGCTACACCGCCACCATGCTGGTAGAAAACGGCACCCTGCACGTAGGCGATGTAATTCTGGCAGGCTGCTACAGCGGCCGCGTAAAAGCCATGCACAACGAACGCGGCGGCGTGGTAGAAACCGTAGGGCCTGCTACTCCGGTTCAGATTCTCGGTTTGAACGGTGCCCCGCAGGCAGGCGACAAGTTTAACGTAATGGTTGACGAGCGCGAAGCCCGCGACATTGCCACACGCCGTCTGCAGCTCCAGCGCGAACAGTCGATACGCACACAGAAGCACATTACCATCGAAGAAATCGGCCGCCGTATTGCGCTGGGCGACTTCAAAGAGCTCAACATCATCATCAAAGGCGACGTGGATGGTTCTATCGAAGCCCTTGCCGATTCGCTGTTGAAACTTTCTACCGAGAAAATTCAGATACGCATTGTACACAAAGGCGTGGGTGCCATCAGCGAAAGCGATGTACTGCTTGCCTCTGCCTCCAATGCCATCATTATCGGCTTCCAGGTGCGCCCCACGGCCAACGCCAAGAAACTGGCCGAGACCGAGCAGATCGACATCCGCCTCTACTCGATCATTTACAAAGCCATCGACGAAATCAAGGCCGCCATGCTCGGTATGCTGGCGCCCGAATTCGAAGAGAAGGTGGTGTGCAACATCGAAATCCGCGAAGTATTCCGCATCTCGAAAGTGGGCACCATTGCCGGCTGTTATGTACTCGACGGCAAAGTAAACCGCAACACCAAAGTGCGTGTAATCCGCGACGGCATTGTACTGCACGAAGGCTCACTCGGTTCGCTCAAACGCTTCAAAGACGATGTGAAAGAAGTGGCAGCCGGTTACGAATGCGGTCTTAACATTGATAAGTTCGACAACATCGAAGTGGGCGACCTCATCGAAGGTTTCGAAATGGTGGAAATCAAGCGCAAGCTCTAATTCATCAGTATCATACAATTTTTAAAGAGCGGTCTGCGTATGCGGGCCGCTCTTTTTGTATGATAATATTCAGAAAAAACAAAACCGGGGAAAATACCTCTGCCCAAAACTTGCACAGGGCCATATTGAGAGGTAATTTGCGGTAAACAAATCAAAAACCCTTACACTATGGCAGAATTCAAACATTATGTGATTACCACCCGACAGGTAAAAAAGTCGGATGGTCCGCCGGTTTCCTTTACCTATAAGTCAGACAAAAACAATGCAGAATACGCACAGGCATTCATGCGTGCCGGACAATATGTAAGCCGCAAAAGTATTCGAAAGGATCAAAGCATTGTGGTGCTCGAGCCACAGTTCTTCAATCATATTTCTGCCAATCGCGATGAGGATGATGACTTTGAATATCATGGAAGCATTACCTCAGTTATTCCTCAATCGGCTACAGAACCCGGAGCAGGAACTACCGAGTTGTTTAACCACATTTTTGATGAGCTTGAGCAATCAGGAAAGGCGCTGCTTATTTTCATGTATGGCTATGCCAACAAGGTGAACAAAGAACTGAATCATGTGGAATTGCTCGATCATGCCTACGTGCAGCCCAACACCGCAATTGGCAGTGTACTCATTGTTAGCTGGCCCTCGCAGGGTTTGCTTGATTTTGAACCGGGCAACATGAAGAAATGGAATGCCGCAAAAAACGAATACTTCGACGAAATGAATACCGATGTGAAAGTAACCGGCTACAATCTTGCCGTGCTCTTTCTCAAACTTGCCGCATTTGTGGAAAAACGAAAGCAGGAAAATCGTTTCGTGCCACCCATGCATTTCATGCCACAGTCAATGGGCCACCGCATTGTGGATGTAATGATGAAAGTATTTGCGGCACAGCCTCAGGGCACTTTTCAGCGCGTACATAAACTGTTTCACAAACTCATTCTCATGTCGCCCGATATACATGAGAATGCGCTCGATCCGGCCAATACCGCATCCATTTACAAAAACGTGCAGTTGCTGGCGCAAAAAACGTTTGTGGTGTACAGCATTGATGATCCGGTGTTGCCCGTATCAAAACAATTTAACGGTTATAATATTTTAGGCATAAGCGGCCCCAAGGGAAAACCTGATGATATTATCTCCATAGGTTTCAATCAAACCGGACAGCCGGCCATTCAGGATCAGCCCAAAACACCCAAACACAGATTTTTCCAGTACCACAAAAAAGCCATTTTTGTATTCAACCAGATTTTAGCCGGTTACGAAAAACATTATCCTGATAAAACAACCGTACAATTAGACTGGAACAAACCCAACTGGCTGCCCGCATTTCAGAATTACGACTACCTGAATGATCGTCCGGCGCAGGCCTGATTTTTACCTCACAAACTCATCACTCATCAACTTCCCTTCGGCATAATCAATTACCAGCATTCCGGCTCCCACGGTAACATATTTCGAGCGGAGATACAACATAAACAAACGCTTTCGGCTGTTGTCGTAAAAACCAAAGCACTCTAAATCGGGCGCGCCATTCAGTTTACACTCCTGCGTGGTGCGCCCGTTTATGCGGATTACGAGTGTGCATAAGCCCACACCGTGCTCGGTGTAGCGTGTAAAGATGAGTGCGTTTGGCGAATACTGCGGGGGAAGTTCGGTGTCGGAGCGGCGGCTGTCTTCGTGGTAAATTTCAAACTCCGGATCGGTGCTTTGTTTGGGGTGCAGGAAAGTAAAGCCGTTTGTTTCGGCGTGTTTGCCAAACTCAAGGGTGATGCGCTTTTTCGAGGCATAGCCGGTCAGGCTTCGTTTCACAAAATCGCTGCGCAGGTCGAGGCCGGTGCCGCGTTGTTTGGCAATGAGTTCGAATTTGCCGGTGTGGAGATGATAGAGGTAATGTTTATACACGTCGAACGAATCGCCATCATCGGGAATAATGCGTTCGTAACCCAGCAGGTGAAAAACGGGCTGCTGTTTATCGGCCATGAAATACATGACTGAGGTGAGCGGGTGTTTTTTTACAAACAGCCTTACTACCGCTGCAGTTATTACTGCAATGAGAACAGAAAAAAGAATAATATAAACTGGTTCGTCAAGTAAATCCATCAGGGTAATTTTTAGTAAAGATAAAAACACCCGAAATACGAATGCGCCCCGCAGCCTAAACCACAGTGCGCATTCTCCCTAACCAGAACTTATTGCGAAATAAAGAGCTTTCCGTTGGCCATGCCTTCGCCCCAGTATATTTGAACTAAAACGAGTTGCGAAGTAAGATTCTGAATGGGCACCGAAACCAAAGAAGAACCTGCATTCATAGTTACGGCTTGAATAGTACGGCCCTGCACATCATAAACTGAAACCTGAATAGTTTTACCGATGGCTGCCGCAGGAATTTCTGCCTGCAAAAGATTATCGGCTACCCGCAGTTTCAAATCAGTACTCACAGTAACTCCCGAAGCTAAACCCGTTGGCAACTGCTGTGGCAGAATACAACAGTTCCCGCCCGAACTAATGGCAATGGGCTGCGAAGGCCAGCAGGAATAGCCGGTAAAGTGCGAGTACAGGGTTCCTCCCAGTGTAGTCATAAAATAATGCACTAACTGATCGGGGGTGTTTGCCGTTTGATTGGCGCTGGTATCGCAACTGTAAGAATAATCAATTGTGGCCCGCCCATTGGGTGTAATAAGTGTGGCCGGGGGCGAATTAAGTATTACTACTGCGGCATTGGGCGCTCCGCTTACAGAGGCCGTGTAAGGTGCCTGCACATTACAATTATTGTTGTTTGAGTTGACACCTGCATAATGTACACTGATTACATTACCGGCATAGGTGCCTGAAATTATTACACGGGTAAATTCATAAGTTGATACCCCGATTCGGAGATTGGGAATGTTTACATCCACATTAATACGCAACTCACCACCATCATACCCTGAAAATATAACAAGGTTACCCTGCTGGTTACATATTGTTTGCGAAAAAAGCGGATTCGCAAAAAAAGTAACCAGGGCACACACGAAAATTTTAGCTGTTTGTTTCATGGCTATTGGTATTTAACGGTGATTACTGTGTGGTTATCAGTTTTGCAGTTGCCTGTGTATTTGCCCAACTGGCGCGCACAAACAACATACCTGAGCCGGAGGAAACTATGTCGGATATTATTACCTGCCTGTCTGTGGCCATATCGGCCTGGCGGTACACACATTTACCCTGTGCATCATATATTTCCAGCATAACCTGCCGGGATAGTGCCTCTTCGGGAAGATTCACAATGTATTGCCCTGCATTATTTACAATACTGATTTCCTGCGCGGTGGCTGATTGAATTGAAGTAGTTGGCCCGGAAGGAACAATGCAGCAATTTCCCCCAGAGCTGAGCGAAATGGCTTGCGACGACCAGCAGCCGTACTGTATGGTGTGCGAATAAAGTGTACTGCCAAGCGTCTGTTCAAAATAATCCACAATCTGATCAACCGTATTGCAGCCTCCCTGTGAAGTCGCAGTATCGCACGAGTAACCGCAGATGATGCTGGAATATCCGTTCGGGTTATTGAGTGTGACGTTGGGGGAAAATACAATGTTGGCAGCCGCATTGGGGGCGCCTGTAATGCTGGTTGAAGCAGGGCCCTGTAAGTTGCAGTTATTGCCGTTTGAATTGAACCCGGCATAATACACCTGCGTTACATTTCCGGCATACGTGCCGGTAATGGCCACACGTACATACTCGTAAGACACAATGCCGATGTGTATGTTTGGAATATTCACATCCACATTTAACGTAAGAAGACCTCCATCGTAATTTGAATACAGAAACAAATTACCATTGGCATTGCATACGGTTTGCGCCTGTGTATGCGTGACACACACCAGCGAAGCAGCAAAGAGAAAAGTGTGTAGCAGTTTTTTCATGTGTTCCGGGTTTTGATAAAACAATCAGAGAATTGGGGTTTTTCCGCCAATGGATTTGCCGCCTGTGTAGCGGAAAGCTATTTCAAAGCCTCCCCGTCCGTTGGTTGACTGGCGCAGGGCCGACACGTTTGCATCGTAGCTTAATCCGAGGCTGTAGTTGCTCCATTGCAGTTGTGCCGCAATGGCCACTGCATCGCGGTTTCGCCAGTAGGCGCCTACGGCAACGGATGAAGAGGAAACGAAATTGGTATAGCGCGAGGCTTCTTTTACCGTATAGCGAATGAGCGAGCCAACCATCAGTTCGCTGGTTTGCTGATACTGGAAAAGCACGGCCGGCAACACAGCCAGCGGTGTGTTGGAGATACCTATCAACGCATCGCCGTGAACCGAATAGCGGCGGGCGGCGGCATCGTTGCCATTAAAACCGATATCGGGTGCAGCCAGATGCCAGGCTCCTGCCCCAAGACGAAACATGCGCTGGTTGTTGGCCGTCATGTACGACTCGCTGCTTTTCCATGTCCAGCAAAGTCCTGCGCCGAGGTCGAACATGTTGCGGCGCAAATTCACCAAACCTTCGCCGGGCAGTGCGCTGTTGTAGGCCATGCCATCGTACTGCGAGCCCCACTGCAAACCGGTGTTGGTAAAACTCCGCTGCAGATAGCCCACGTAAGCGCCCGCGCCGAGGGTCTGATGATCGTCGAGGCGAACGTGATACGCATACGTGGCACCCGCATTGAGCGTATTGAGCCGCGCTGTACCTGCACGATCGTTAAGCACCATAATGCCGGCAGCCGAAAAACCTTTTTTGCCTTTCGCATCGCCAAGCCTGAACTGACCCGAAGCATACGTGCTCTGATAAAACTCGCCAATTCCGCCCCACTGATCGCGGTAAATCAAATTGGCCGTAACCGGCGAAAGCGCACCCGCCGCAGCCGGATTAAGCCAGTCGATGCCCGACGTGAACTGCGTGAAATGCACATCCTGCCCGTAGGAATAACACCAGAGAAACTGTGCAAGAATGATAATCGTACTTTTTTTCATAACTGCATTTTATTGCATGAGTTGAACATCGCCCGAAAGCTTTACTGTTTGTCCGTTTACAAGTGTGGCGCTGAGTTGCCAGGCATAAATGCCATTGTCGAGCATTGTGCCGTTTCGCGAGCCGTCCCAGCCTTCATCGGGGTTGGTGCCGGTGTACACGCGGTTTCCCCAGCGGTCATATACTTCAAACTGCATCTCTGTCACGCAGTTTCCATATACCATAAGCTGGTCGTTGAGCCCGTCGTTGTTGGGCGAAAACACGTTGGGCACAAACACATCGCCACATTGCAAATCAACCGTAACCGTAATTACGGCCGAGTTGCTGCATCCGTTGGCATCAGTACCCGTAACAGTATAAGTGGTGGTAACCGATGGCGATGCCACCGGCGAAGCACAATTGGTGCAACTGAGTCCCGCCGCCGGAGCCCACGAGTAAGTAGAAGCACCCGAGGCCGTGAGCGTGGTGGAATTGCCAAACAGAATAGACACGCCTGGCCCCACAGTAACCAACGGCCCTGCACCCGAACCCACGGCTACGGTAAATGTAGCAGTACAGTTATTCAAATCGGTCACAGTACAGCTATACGAACCGGGCGCAAGCGAGGTGGCCGTAGCTGTGGTTTGTGGCGGCGATGTGCTCCATGCGTATTGATAACCGGGCGTTCCTCCGCTTACCGCCACGGTGGCTGAACCCGAGTTATCTGTCGGGCAAAGTGCATTGACCGAAGTGGGCGTGGCGATAATGGCGGTGGGCTGGTTTACCAATGCTGTTACGGTATCCAAACAGCCCGACGAATCGGCAATGATGCAGATGTAAGTTCCGGCGGCAAGTCCGGTGGCGGTAGAAGCATTGCCACCCGCAGGCAGCCAGTTGTAGGTAAACGGCGCATCGCCGCTGCCCGGCGTAGCCGAAGCCGTGCCGTTTGTGCCGCCGTTGCAGGTGGCAGGGGTGGCGGTGGCCACACTGTTGGTAAGCGAGCAGCAGGGCAATACCACAATGGTATCGGTTAAGTATGTGGACCATGAACCGTGGCAGTAATCGCCTACGGTAAATGAATACACGCCGGGTTGTGTAATGGTAATGAGAGGCCCGATGGTTCCGTCGCTCCACACATAGCCGGGATAGGTGGGCGGCTGAAAGAGTACGGGATAAAATGAAAGATCGATGGTGATGCTGCCGCTGCAAATGAGCGTATCATCAGAAGGAATAAAGTCGTACGTGGCACCCGGACGATAAATAGGATTGGGAGCGGTGGACGGTGTTTGCAAACAACAGTTGCCGCCGTTGCTCAGCAGCATGGTCGAAGCGGGAAAGCACACATAATCTGTATAATGCGCATACAGCGAACTGCCCGCACCAAATTCGGAGAGAAAAAACTGAACAATTTGCGGCGATGAATTGCCGCCTCCGCTGGCTGTTTGTCCGCAGCCTTCGGCGCCCACCATGCAGTTTACAAGCGGAATGGTCATAAACTGAAGCGTATCGCCCATAAAATTGGCAATGGCCGTATTGCCGTCGGTGGTGGTGTAGGTGTTTACTATTGATGCAGGTACACCAGTAATGCTAACTGCGGGCACAGCCGGGCCGCAGTTGGTGTTATTCAGTCCTTCAAAACCGGCATAAATTACACCGGTTACATTGCCGGCAAATGCTCCGGTAATGTTTACCGCCACTGCTTCGTAAGTGCAGATACCAATTTTCAGGTTGGGGATGTTTACATCCACATCAATGGTGAGATTTCCTCCTTCGTAGTTGGAGTAAATCATTACGTTTCCGGCAGCATTGCATACGGTCTGGCTGCGGAGACCGGTAAACCCGGCAAGAAGAATAATGAAAAGAGTAAGGTGTTTATTCATTCTGTGTGGCTTATCTCATTATTTGTACATCGCCGTTCAATTCTATTACCTGTCCGGTAATGAGCGTGGCGCGCAGCTGCCAGGCATAAATGCCGTTGTTGAGTGCTTCGCCCTTGTGTGTGCCGTCCCAGTGGCGGTTGAGTTCGGTGTTGTAAAACACGCGGTTGCCCCAGCGGTCGAACACTTCGAATACAATGCCGGTAATGCAGTTCCCGAAAATTTCGAGTTCGTCGTTTTGCCCGTCGTTGTTGGGCGAGAATACGTTGGGCACAAATACATCGCCGCAGTTAAGTTCTACGGTTACAAGTACGGTGTCGGTAGAAATGCAGCCGTCGGGGCTGGTTACTGTTACCACATACTGCGTGGTAACCGTGGGCGAAGCCACCGGCGAAGCACAGTTTATGCAACTCAGTCCGGCAGCGGGCGACCATAAATAGCTTCCTCCGCCGCTGGCTGTAAGTGTTACATCTGTTCCATAGTTTACGCTTACATCGGCACCGGCGTTGGCGGGTGGAAGCGGGAGTACGGTTACGGTTATGGTGTCGCTGTCGGTGCAGTTTCCGTTGCTTACGGTAACGGTGTAAGTGGTGGTGCTTTGCGGCGAGGCAAAAGTAATGGCGGTATTAGTTGACGACAAACCAGCCGGTGGCGACCATGAAAAATTGGCACCTCCGCTGGCGGTGAGTTGTGCGCCGCTGCCTTCGCAAATGAGTTCGCTGTTGCCTGCATCGGCTACGGGCTGTGCGTTAAGGCCCACCACAATGGTATCGGTGCGGGTGCCGCAGGTGTCGTTTACAGTAACCCAATATGTGCCGGCTGCATTTACTGTAATGCTTTGTGTGTTGGCACCGGTGCTCCAGCTGTGTGTGGCATTGGGGCTTCCGGCATTGAGTGTAAGCTGCTGTCCGGTGCAAAGTGTGGTATCGGCGCCAAGCTGCACCGGTGCCCCGCACCCGCGCGAAATGCCAAACATGGGCCGCGAGGTGGTGGCGTTGGCCGTGGCCGAAGTGGAGGGCGAAGCGTATTGTGTAATGGGTATGCCGCCATTGTCGGCATAATGCCCGGTTATTGCGGCCGATGAAGCAGCAAACTCTATCTGCACGGCAAGATTATCGGTGAAATTATAAGTGAAGGGAGTTTGCAGCACAATGGGTGTCCAGTTGTCGGAAGGCACATTCCATGTACCTGTGTTGTAGGTGTAGGTGTAGCTTGCCGCGCTCAGTACCACCTGCGGCGGGCCGGTGTTGAAGTTGGCGGCAAAACTGGCCACAGGTACGGCCAGCGTGGAGTGGCCCATTGTAATTACCAGATTGGTAAAGGTGGTGGAAGGATTTGACGAACTTCCGCCGTGCCTGAACCAGATGGTATCAATGGTAATGGAAGACGTAACCGGGTTTATCATTCCGGCAATTTCGGGCTGCGTGTAAATAAACAGCAGTTTATTGCAGAGCCCGTCGAGGAAGAATGTATTATTTACACCGGCATTGGCGGGGGTATGAAAATAGTGCCCCGGTGTATTTTGTGCCTGTGCAACAGAGCACAGAATAAACGGAAGTAAAATCAGCAACTTACGTAACATGAAGCAATTTCGGTTAATTAAGTGATGAAGCAAGGGCAGGTTTAAATTATTCTTCTGTGTGCAAAACAGTATTTTGGAGTTATAATTCTTCTGTTTATCCTTATTTATGGCTATTTTAACCGGATAAATTAAATTTATTCTTCGCTACATGACTCCTTCCCCCGAACTTCATCATCTCATACATTCGCTCGACAAGAAAGAGAAAGCCTGGTTTCGCAGTTGGTGCGGCAGCGGCGCAGCCGGTGCCGATTATATGCTGCTGTTCAATGCCATTCTCCGGCAAAAAATATACGATGAACCGGCATTGAAGCAGGAGTTTCGCGGACGGAGTTTTCTGCGGCGGCTTCCTGCGGTAAAGAATTACCTGTTTGAGCAGATTTTGGAGGCACTTTGTGCGCTGCATCAGCAGTCGAGCCCACAGGCATCGGCATCGGCCGAAATACTGGCGGTGAGTCTGCTCATTCGCAAAGGCATGTTTCATGCAGCGCGCAAACGATTAAACCGGCTTTATCCGAAACTTATCGAGCAGGAGCTCTTTCTGCGTGCGCTCGAAACCATTTCGATACAAAAGCAGTTGCTTCGCCATGTGGAACCGCCCAAAATGGAGGCCGAAATGGTGGGACTGTTGAAGAGAGAAAAAGAGCTTATAGAGCAACATGCCAATTTGAGCGCCTATCAGCATTTGAGCGATATGTTTGACCTGAGCCGGAGACGAAGTTTACTGCCCCGCACGGCAAAAGAAGAAAAAGTATTCCGCGATTTGCTGAAGAACCCTTTGCTAACTTCCATAACTCATGCAAAATCGTTTGAAGCACGCTACTTTTTTCACCGGATAAACGCCAACTGTAATCTTCTTCTGGGCCAGATGGACAAAACCATGTTTCATCGCCGCAAACTGGCAGCGTTATTCGAAAGTTTGCCCTCGCTCACTCCATTACAGATTTCAAAATTCTCCGGTGTATTGTTTGATCTTGCCGTAGCACATCGAACCTGCCGCAATTTCGATGAAGCATTAGTCATAAACCGGCAGCTCATGCAGCTACATGCACAGTACCCGCAATTCAGATCTGAAAACAACAAAGCCGTGGTGTTTAAACGCAGTGCCATAGTTGAATCTGATGTGCTGCAATGCGCAGGTCGCTTTGCCGAGGGTGTGCAGCGGGTAAATTATTGGGAAAAAAACTTAACCCGCTTTCGTGCACTTATCGAAAAAGACACTGAACTTATTCTCCGCTACAACATCGCCCTGCTGTATTATGGCGACGGAAAACTACGCAAGGCGCTGCAATGGCTCAACAGCATTATTAACGAACACGAGCACGACTATGTGCAGGATGTGGTAAGTTTCGCGCGCATCTTTCGTTTGTTCATTCACATCGACATTGGCAACGACGAACTGATTGGTTCCATTGCCCGCTCCACCTCAAACTACCTTGCGCGCCGCCAGCGTTTATTTACCACCGAAAATCTTCTGCTCAAATTTGCGCTCGAACTGGCCAAGCCGCTTACGCGCGAAAAGCAGCGGCTGGTTTATCAGCAACTGCTTGAGAAATTAGAAAAGCTTCGTCGCAATCGTTTCGAGCAGGCTGCGCTGGAGTATTTCGATTGTGTGTCGTGGCTTCGTGCGCAGTTGGAGAACAGGCCTTTTGCGGAGGTTTATCGGGAACAGATCAGGTAGTTGGTTTGTGGCGCGTTCGATTTTTTTGTTTGCTATGCAAGTGGTTTTCGCGATTTGCTTTGGCTTGGGTGGTGCTGCCAAAACAAAAATGGTTTTGTAGCTGGAACCCTGCGAGGTTGGCGGCTCGATTACTATTGATTGTTTTTTGTTTGCTTTCGAGTGGGCTCAGCGAATTGTCCAGGCTTGGGTTGTGCTGCCAAAACAAAAATACTTTTGTAGCTGGAACCCTGCGAGGTTGGAAAAACCTCGCAGGGGGGTTTTTACTTTTTTTGTTTTGGCAGGGCGTGTGTGCTGAAACGGGGTTCGGGATATTTGGAAACGCTGACAATTATCAGCCTGACAAATTGACAATCAGCGGTTTTGGTTGTTTATTTATATGTACATATAATATCAATTGTACTTTACTCATGAATCAGCAAATCACTTCACTTATACACGCACTCGAAAACAAGTTTCTTGAACTGAACGGTACCGAGGGCAAACCGCATAACATGGGCGGGCGCGAATTTGCGTGGCGCGAAAAAGAAATCGGGCATATTCACTGGAACGGCGATCTTGATATTCTGTTCAACAAACGTATACGCGATCAGCTTATCGCTGCGGGTATTGTAGAAACGCATAAGTGGGTGCCCGATTCGGGGTGGACTACCTTTCGTGTATTAACGCCCGAACATCTCGGCAGGGCTGTTGATCTTCTGCATTTGTCGTTTTTGCTCAAAACAAAAAAGCTCGACCGCGCGCGTTACGAGGAAGAACGCGAACAGCTACTTGCTCCTGTTTTTGCAGGGATGGATTTGTAGAAAATCTGAAAGGGATGGTTTTTCTTTTGTTTGATTATATTGATTTTGTTACCAGACCATATTTTTCTGTTGCCTGATCTATTGCTTTCTTGTTATCTCATTTTGGTTAATTTATTTCTTCACTTAACACCTTCTGCTGCCAAAACAAAAATACTTTTGTAGCGGGAACCCTGCGAGGTTGGAAAAACCTCGCAGGGGGCTCAGTCTTTTTTTGTTTTGGCAGGGGCTTGGTTTAATTATTGATTTTTGTACCTGTTTTTTGTGGCGAACTGATAGAAATTGTGCTGAATATGCCCGCAGCTTGTGTTATTTTTACAAACAATACCCCAACTATTAAATTCTGTATGTCATTAAACGATAACCCCATTCTGCTTATTCTCGATCTGGATGAAACGCTCATTCACGCCAGTGTAAATGAACTTGACCGGCCTGCCGATTTCAAAGTATTCAATTATTACATCTATACACGTCCGAATCTTGAATCGTTTTTACATCAGGTGAATACCCATTTCAGACTTGCCGTATGGTCGTCAGCTAGTGATGATTACGTGGCGGAGGTTGTGAAACGTATTTTCCCGCCCGAAATTCATTTAGCCTTTGTATGGGGAAATTCGCGCTGCACTCCTTATTTCCCGAGATTTCATGATGAATCAGAAACACATCCGCACAATTTTGGTCATTACAGGTATGCCAAGAAGTTAAACAAACTCCGAAAGCGGGGCTGGAGTCTTGATCGTGTGTTAATTGTGGATGATACGCCGCAAAAAGTACAATTCAACTACGGCAATGCAATTTATGCCAGCGAGTGGACCGGCCAAAGGGACGACAACGAGTTGTACTATCTTGCCTTCTATCTGCAAAGCCTGAGCAGGAGCGAAAATGTAAGGCGAATTGAAAAACGCAACTGGAAAGAGAAGCTGATTAACAATGCAGCCAGCTTTTTGGAGCAGGCCTTTGATATAAATGATGCCGAAAACAAAAACACCGGCCACAATTAACAGTGCGCCGGTGTTTATATTGATTGTTGATGTGAGACTATACAGTAACAGCCCGGCGTTTCGACACTAACTCCACAGCAGCCTGGGCAATGGCATCGGTATCAAAGCCGCATTCTTTCCAGAGCTGGGGTTGTTCGCCGTGCTCGATCCATTGGTCGGGAATGCCGAGGCGTTTGAGTTTGGCCGCGTAGCCATGATCGGCCATGAATTCGGCCACTGCGCTGCCGAAGCCGCCTTGTATGCAGCCGTCTTCCACGGTAATTACTGCGCTGTGGCGGGCAAATACTTCGTGCAGCATTTCTTCGTCGATGGGCTTTACGAAACGCATGTCGTAATGCGCGGCGTGTATGCCTTTGGCGGCGAGTGTTTCGCAGGCTTTCACGGCAAAGTTACCGGGATGGCCTATGGTGAGTATGGCTACGTCTTTTCCGTCGCGCACTTTGCGGCCTTTGCCAATGGGTAGTTCTTCGAGCGGTGTGCGCCACTCGGGCATTACACCATTGCCGCGCGGATAGCGGATGGAGAAAGGCCCGGCGTTTTTGTCAAGCTGCGCAGTGTACATGAGGTTGCGCAGTTCCTGTTCGTTCATGGGTGCGCTCACCACCATGTTGGGGATGCAGCGGAAATAGGCAATATCGAATGCGCCGTGGTGCGTGGGGCCATCAGCTCCGGCCAGACCGCCGCGGTCGAGGCAAAACACCACATGCAGGTTCTGAAGCGCCACATCATGCACCACCTGATCGTAGGCGCGTTGCATGAATGAGGAGTAGATATTGCAGAACGGCACCATGCCCTGTGTGGCCAGTCCGGCCGAGAAGGTTACGGCGTGCTGTTCGGCAATGCCCACGTCGAATGCGCGTTCGGGCATGGCCTTCATCATAATATTGAGCGAGCAACCCGAGGGCATGGCCGGCGTAATGCCCATGATTTTCGGGTTGGCCTCGGCCAGTTCCACCATGGTGTGGCCAAACACGTCCTGGTACTTGGGCGCTGTGGGGCCGTTGCTGGCGGCTTTTACAAGCTGTCCGGTGTTTTTGTCGAACAGGCCGGGTGCGTGCCAGAGTGTGGGATTGCCTTCTTCCGAAAACTTAAAGCCTTTGCCCTTGCGTGTCACCACATGCAGGAGTTTGGGGCCGGGAATGTCTTTCAGGTCGCGCATTACTTTCACGAGCCTGTCCACATCGTGCCCGTCGATAGGCCCGAAGTAGCGGAAGTTAAGCGATTCGAAAAGATTGCTGTGCTTGAGCAGTGCCGACTTGAGTCCATCGCTAAGCTTCGAGGCCATTTTCTGTGCATCGGGCCCGAATTTGCTGAGCACTTTCCACACCTCGTCTTTTACTTTGTTGTAGGTGTGCGAGGTGGTAATGTCGTTGAGGTATTCTTTGAGCGCGCCCACGTTGGGGTCAATGCTCATGCAGTTGTCGTTGAGCACCACCAGCAGGTTGCTTTTTTCGATGCCTGCGTGGTTGAGGCCTTCAAATGCCAGGCCGGCTGTCATGGCTCCGTCGCCAATTACGGCTACCACCTGGCGGTCGTGTTCGCCTTTGCGGTTTGCCGCCACCGCCATGCCCAGAGCCGCCGAAATGGAGGTGGACGAATGGCCTACGCCAAATGTATCGTACTCGCTTTCAGAGCGTTTCGGAAAGCCGGAAATGCCTTTGTAGATGCGGTTGGTATGAAATACGTTGCGGCGGCCGGTGAGGATTTTGTGCCCGTAGGCCTGGTGGCCCACATCCCACACAAGCTGGTCGTGCGGGGTTTCAAACACGTAATGCAAGGCCACGGTAAGCTCCACCACCCCGAGGCTGGCACCAAAATGCCCGCCCTTAACCGACACTAAATCAATGATATACTGACGAAGTTCGTCGCAAAGCTGGGGAAGTTTTTCTTCGGCCAGCTTGCGCAGGTCGGCAGGAATTTCGATGTTCCGGAGGAGTTCGCCGGGGTGAAATTCGGGTTGGTTGGAAGGTGTACTCATTGCTATAGCTAAACAAAGGTAGTGGAAAAAGGTTTATACGAGGGTGTTTTGGGGGGATTTACGGGGGTTTTGGGGTGGGGGATTTGGTAAAAGGTGTTAATTGGACGCATGAAAAGATTTATCATGAAAAATACTGACAGAAAAATCATCAGAAAGCAGGACTAAAGGAATAACCTGATTGTGTTGGTTTGCAGTTGAGGAGCAATTACTCAAGAATAAGCAATCCAACATAAATATGACAAATAAATACAAGCAGCTAACCGAAAGCATTAAAGGACGTATCAATCCTGAAAAGTTTAGCTTCCAGAAAGCTTTTAGCGATGAACTTTCGACACTATCATATAGTGAAGTATTAACTTATATAAGACTTGGTATGAAGGGAGTAGAACCTGAGTATACACAAAAAAGCAGAGAGGCGGGAGAAAAAGTAAAAAACCATCTTTCAGAAAGTCTTAACGACGTTGTTTTCCAATATCAAGGATCCGTAATGACAGATACACACATCAGAGGTCATAGTGATATTGATTTACTGACAATTTGTAATAAATATTATTCTTATGATTCGAATGGCATTACTAACATTCTAGAGTCTTGGGAGAAAAAATCACGTTACAGTACACAACAAATTGAAAGGCTAACTAATACGATTAATTCTGCACATTACAAAGGAAACTCAATTGAAGATTTAAAGCATTTACGAATTGATAGCGAAAATATCTTAAAAGATATTTATCCAATTTGTAAAACAACAAACCCTAAATCAATAAAAATAAAAAATAAAAGCCTAAACAGAGATGTAGATATTGTAATTGCACAGTGGTATCATGACGTATCAACAATTATAACAAATGATGAGAAATACAAGGGTATTCAAGTATTTAACAAAGATACTAATGCATGTGAAAATCCAGATTTCCCTTTTTTAAGTATTAGTAGAATTAATGAAAGAAGCTCGATAACAAAAGGGCGGTTGAAAAAAATGATTCGCTTTCTGAAAAATGTTAAAGCTGATTCTCAAAGAAATATCGAACTATCCAGTTTTGACATTAACGCAATATGTTATGACATAGATGTTTCCCTTTATCAAAATTTGTCATTCTATGAGCTGATACCGATCTTATATAGTCAATTGAAAACAATATGTATTAATAAAGTTAAAGCCAGCAGTATTGTATCAGTTGATGGGAAGGAGTATATTTTTTTAGATAAACCTGACAAAATCGAAAATATTAAAAAATTGTTTGCCGAAATAGAAGGTGTTTTTTATGATTTAAAAAAAGACATCAACCTATAATGAAAAAGAAGATCTTTATTGGCTGTTCTTCTCAGGAACTGGAGCTTGCTAGAGAAGCTAAAGCATTATTAATCGATAGGTTTGAGGTTACAATTTGGGATGAGAACATTTGGGATAATAATTCATTTAAATTGAACGAATTTATTCTCGCAAATTTACTTAAAGCCTCACTCTTATATGATTTCGGGCTATTACTGGGCACTGATGATGATGTTATTCAAAGAGATGGAAAAATACTGATGCAACCACGGGATAATGTATTGTTTGAATTAGGTTTATTCACAGGTAGAATGGGCATTTCAAAATGCGCATTTCTAGTCGACACAAAAATCAATTTATTATCCGATTTTAACGGCCTTTCTCTGGCTCAATTTGAACGCAATAATCGCCAAAGTTTTGAAAATGCTGTTAATCAAATAAAAGAGTTATTCCTTTCTATCACTGATGATGAAATAAACTTCTTCCCTTCAACAACTCTAGCTTATACATATTTTGAAAATTTTATACTGCCTGTTTGCAAAGGGTTGATAGAAAACAATGGGATTGAAGTTGATGATAAAAAATACCTTAGAACTAAAATAGAAGTAATTATTCCAGATAAAATTAATCATGATGTGAATTTACAATTTGAACAACTCAAGTCAGCAATAAATACCAAATCGGTTATTATCAAATATGCTGGAAGGCCTCGAACAATTAATATTGATACAAGAATACATGATGATACTATAGTAATAATCGATTTCCCAACAATCATTTCTGGTATAAATTTTTCTATACTGAATTTATTGCCAAATGAATTCAATAAATCAAGTAATACATATCACTCTATTCTTGAACGGGAATTATATAGATTTACCTATACACTGAAAAAATTACTATCAAAGCATGGATTTCAAAATATGATTTTATTCAAAAAAACTTCGGAATTTAATTGATACTGCGTTCGTTAAAATACTTGCAATAGATATCAAAAAAGGTTAGCATACGTTAACAACTTCTCTATCTTCTATTCCTTATACACCAACTAAATTAACTATATAATCTTATCTCATTCCTCAGAGATAATCATCAGTCATTGCTATAAGCTGCCATTTATTTGCATTGGCAAGATTCCCCCTAAACAAAAAATCTCCCATTAGCCCCAAACCCGCATAGGGGCTCTACCCGCATCTCGTGTCTGCTTACTAAACAACAAAGTAAAATCAGATACGCAATGAATCTAAACAAATTGCTCTTGCTCGTAACAGTAGCCTCCTCGCTGCTTGTTGCCTGTACAAAAGAACTCGAACTCAAAGACCCCGGCAATCTTGTTCCACAAACAGTCGATCAGGATGCTTCGCTGCCTTCCATTATTGTAAACGGCGTACAGCTTCACGCCGAGGCCTACGGACATCCCGACAGTACGCTTGTGGTATGCATACACGGCGGGCCGGGGGCCGATTACCGCTACCTGCTCAACGCAAAATCGCTGGCCGATTATGGTTACCGTGTGGTGTTTTACGATCAGATCGGGTCGGGGCTTTCAAAGCGTTATCCGGCCAGTCGTTATACCGATGATCCTCAGGCTGCGGTGGATTATTTCTATCACGAACTGCGCGGCGTAATTGCGCACTATCGCACACATCCCGGCCAGAAGGTCTATCTGCTGGGGCATTCGTGGGGTGGTATGCTGGGTGCGGCATACTCGGGCCGGTATCCGAATGAAATACAGGGTTTGGTGGTGTGTGAGCCCGGCGGACTGAAATGGGACGATGTGGTGGAGTATGGCCGCAACATGGCCTCGTTCAATGTGCTGAATGAAAATCCGAATAACTCCTTGTACATCGATCAGCTATTGTCGGATGAGGAAGATGAGCATGTAGTGCTCGATTATAAATGGGCCCTGCAGGGAAGTTATGCGCAACCTGCCACCGGCGACGATTTGCGTGTACCCTTTAGTTTCTGGCGTGGCGGCGCAGTGCTCAACGATGTAATTTTTAAAATCGGAAATGATGTAAAACCCGATTTCAGTGCCGGGTTAAACAACTTTCAGGTGCCTGTACTCTTTTTTTACAGCACCGAAAACAAAGCCTATCCCACCTCCTGGGCCGAAAAAATATCATCGTCGTTTAATACTGTGGAAGTAGTGAAAGCGGCAGGCAGCCATTCGAGCATGATTCTGGAAACTGATATCTGGAACAATTTCATTCAGCCCAAAATAATTACCTACTTCAACTCACTTTAACCATTACCGGAAATGAAATTCAGAAATCTTATTTTTGCTGCTGCTATTCTCCTCGCATCGCCTGCTGTTAATGCACAAACACTTAACTGGGCCGGTATAGAAAACGAACAGAAACATATTCTCACTGCTCATACCGGCATTGAACACGGAATAATATGGGGAGTTGGTTACGGACGGAAACTTAATGCAGGTAAATTTCCCATTGTGCTGGGTGCGGGTTATTCTTTTGCTTCGGGTAAAAATCTGTTCGACGATTCGAAACTGAAATTGGGCGGACAGATAAATATCTGGCAATGGAAAGCCTTTCAGGTATCGGCCCGGCTGCAGGGAATTGCGCGTACGACCAAAAATGATTTTGTGCGCATTACCGGATTCGGCAGCGATGGTGCACTGACTGCGGGTGTGTATAAACCAAAATGGTTTGTGGCAGGTGAAATGGGCTACGACAAGTCAATCGTAATTCACCTCAAACACGGGCAGGCTTACAAAGACAATTATGCGCAAGTGGTTGACGGATGGTATCAGCCCGATGCGGGTGGTAATATTTATTTTGGTTTAACGGCTGGCCGCTCGTTTGGGCGAAGCGATATTACTGTGAAAGCCGGACGTATGCTCACCGAACAGTTTAAACCTATGCACGCACTTCCGCTGTATTTTGAAATCGGTTACAACCTGAAGTTTTAAAGGGAATAAGAGGTAATAAAAAAGAGCGGCATTGTTCGCTCTTTTTTATTACCTGCATTTTTGAAATGAAAAAGACGGGCAATATGTTTCTGATTTTGCCTGTATATTCAACCGGTACATAAAACCTGCTGCTGCTTAACACAGAACACGTTATTTTATCCCTTAATTACATCGCATTACTGCATTATTTACACGATGAGATGTAACTAATGCGGCTACGCGCTTTGTAAATTAGCTTTACACGTTGCCTGAAACTGGCCGGTAAGTACAACCCGGCTGAAACAGCCGAAGGATGTTGCAACACAAATACTTACAAAGAATTTGTCCAGGCGTTTTTTGAATGTTCGTTAATTATTATGTAACTTTCATATCCAGTTCTCCACAAAACACCCGGCATCTGTGCACAAAACGCTGAACGTATGAAAACCCCATTCGGCCATTTTACTAAATCAATTATTTTATTCTGTTGTTTACTTGCCAGTATTCCCGCTCGCTCACAAATAATTTACGTGTGTACCGCCCTGGCCGATTTAATTTCTGTTGACCTGAGCACTTGCACCAGCACACTCATTGGTAACACCGGCAGTCCGCAGGCCGACATTGCACTTACACCCAACGGTACCCTGTATGGCATTGATATGAACGGATTAGTGAGCATAAACACCAGCACGGCTGCCACCACGCTGGTGGCAGGCGCACCGCCGTTTCCGACGGCAGTTGAAGTGGCTCTTGTAAGCGATGCCAACGGTGTGCTGTACTCCGCCAGTAATAATCTGTACAGACTCGATCCGGTGAGCAACAGCTGGGTGCTTGTGGGCTCGCTTAATCCTTACGTGGCGGGAGGCGATCTTACTTTTTATAACGGCGATTTGTACATGGCCGATGTATCGCAACAGTTGGTGCGCATTACGCTCAACCCGTTTGGATTGCAGCTTATAGGCAATATGCAAACTGCCACTGATCCGATTTTCGGCATCATTACTTCGGGGCAGCCCATCGTAGATACTTGTACCGGCCTGGTAACAGGCACCGATAGCGTAAGAATGTTTGCCACAGGCGGGCGTACCATTTTTGAAGTCGATCCGCAAACCGCAGCCGTAACACCCTTCTGCGTGGTTAGCGCAATGCAACAGATTGATGGCCTTTTTGGCGCAGCCTCGCCCCAGGAAAGCCAGAGTGTAACCGGTGGAAATGTAAATCCAGTTCCGCAACTGGCAATGCCCAATGTATTTACACCCAATGGCGATTTAGTAAACGACCTGTTCCGGCTTCCCACTGGCACAATTTCACCCAACTGCGCCGACAGGATTGAATATTCGCTGAGGGTATTTAACCGCTGGGGAAATGAACTTTATTCGGGAAGGGCGGATACAGGATGGGATGGAAATTTTAATAATTCACCTTCACCCGATGGGGTGTATTACTGGATTCTTACAGCCACCACTGCTTCTGCAACAACTAACATTGCCGGATTTGTGACGTTGAACAGGTAGTGATTTTCTGTGATGGCAATTAATTTACTTACACATCTGTATAATGGTTTACATCTTGTAGCACAAAGTTATTGCTCCCGGGCAATGCGCTTTATTCTGCTGTTCTTTACTGTTACACTGCAAATTTGCGTGAACGCCCAAACCACTCCCTACTGGTTTGGCCGGCCTGATGAATATTTCAGCCAAAAAGCAAAACCTCTGGCACAGCAAATTATTGCAAATCGCGTAAATGGCCCCGTGTGTACACTTAAAACCGACAGTGCAGGCCGGTTTGTGTATTTATTTTTCCCCATTGACACTTTGGCACATAAAGATCAATGGCGTGAAGAGTGGAAATACAATGCCACTGGCGATACGGTTTTTCATGCCATATTTCTATTAGGAAATCGTAAATCGGACGTGCCGTGGGGCGAAAGCATACTGTTTATGAAAACATGTAAACGCGACAGCTCAGGATTGTTTCAAATTGAAACATATTCAGCGGGTGCTACTTTGCAACAAACCTGGTCGGCCGATAGTTTGTTGCTGCGTGAGAAGAAAAAAGAAGGATTGAAGAAAATAGATGTGGCGTACACGTATTATCCAGACCGAAGCAGAAAAACAAAAACCGTATCATACAGTGGCGAACGTATATTAAAAGTGAGATATAACAAAGCGGGTAAAATTTCCTTTGTAAGTAATTCACTCGGTACGAATTCGATGAATATAAGACCTGCATTTACGTGGTATTCATACAACAGGCAGGGGAGTTTGAAACGCATGCACACACATGCGTGGAGAAAAGAATTGAGGCAGCATGTAAAATGCAGCTATACGCGCGATGGACGGCCCTTGCGGGTAACGGGTTTTATTGCCAACGAAAACATGGAAGAATATGCCGAGCCGCTTGCTTTTCGGAAACCGGTAAATGGGAAATGGGTATATGATAAAAAAGGGCGGTTGTTAAGCTATGAATGTACAGACCGTGTATCGCACCTAATCACCACAAACTCCCTGCAAAACAATAACGGGTATATTCGCAACCAGTACATTGATTCAATAAATATGGTATTGAGTTTTGTAGGCGACAGGTCATTTGTTAATCTTTATTCATTTTCGCAAAACGGCAATGTATATACTGAAACGTATTACAAACATTATTCTGTACCAATCTTTCCCTTAAACAATCCTCAAAAACCATTGCAATTAGAGGGCGGGTATTACCTTCCCTACATTACAATGGCCTGGGACAGTTTCTATCAACACCATGTTTTACAGGAATACTTTCTTTCAGGAAAATTGCACCGTGATACTTTCATATACGACGCTAAAAATCAACTCATCAGAAAAGAAAAAACAGTTTACCAGCATGGCACTGGTTACACAAAAACCACAATTAATTTTATCCGGAATGAAAATGGCCAATGTATAGCTGAAGAAATAACCTGCGATACAATGCCAGACAAAACCAGTATTCGTTATGTGTGGAACGATAATGGAATTTGCTTAGTTACCGATAGTCTTGGCATGAATGGCATACACAGTTATGATTCGTTAAGTGTTGACAGCCGTGGCGATACTGCATACCATTACCTGCGCAGAAGCAACAGGGCAAAAGATTTGCATAGTGAGTGGATTAGTCGTTACGATTCGGGGCGTGTGATGGAGATGATTTATATGGAAAATGGCACTGTGGTTTTTCATCACACTTATACCTACAACGCAAACGGATTTCCCCTCAAACATTGCCGGAAAGATAGTTTGGGGAATGAGTTTATGCTGGAAGAGTGGGAATATTCGCCGCTTTAAAATTTACCACTCAATCCACCTCCACTTCCCCATCCTTCAACCTTATCAACCGATCGGTCTGATTGGCAAAATTCATATCGTGCGTAACCACCACAATGGTTTGATTGTACTGCTCTTTAAGCTCCTTAAAAATTTCAAATACCGTTTGCGAATTTTTTGAATCGAGATTCCCCGTAGGTTCATCACCAAAAATTATACGCGGTTCGTTAATGAGTGCGCGGGCAATGGCCACACGCTGCTGCTGCCCGCCCGAAAGCTTGTTGGCTTTTTTATGCGCCTGGTCTTCGAGACCAAGCAGCGAGAGTTTTTGCATGGCGTTGTGGCGTATCTGCTCTTCGTCGTAGCGGCCTAATTTGAGCGCAGGGAGCATTACATTGTCTACTACCGTAAACTCGGGCAGGAGATAGTGAAACTGAAATACGAAACCGATTTTTTCGTTACGGAGATCGGAAAGCTGGTTGCTGCTCATTTTTCCGAGTTCGTTTTCTTCGAAAAAAATCTTGCCCTCGTAATCGGTGTCGAGCGTGGAAAGCACATACAGCAAAGTTGATTTTCCGCTGCCCGATGAGCCGATGATGGATAAAAACTCGCCTTCATCAATGCGTATGTTTACATTTTTCAACGCCTGAAAGTCAACCGGATCGCGGAAATATTTATCGAGGTGCTCGGTGCGGATGAGGCATTTTTTGTCCATGCGCGTGGGTTATTTGCTGCGGATAATATCAATGGCATCCACCCGCGCAGCCTTACGTGCAGGGAAATAACCGGCCAGCGCGGTGGCAATGAGTCCGAACGCGTAGGCAAAGGCATAAAACGCCGGCGAAGTATTGAAACGCAGATACTCCATAGCCACAAATCCGCGCACATCCATGCGTATGCTGCCTACAATTTTCTGCAATAGAAAGCCCACAATCAAACCCAGCAAGCCACCAATGATGCCGATAATGAGCGATTCGGTGAGGAAAATTTGCCGTATGTCGCGGCTGCGGAAACCGGTGGCTTTGAGTATGGCAATGTCGGGCATCTTCTCGTAAATTATCATCATCAGAATATTGAAGATACCGAAGCCCGACACAATAAGTATCGACACAATGATAAGGTACGTAACCATATTCTGAATGCGAAACACCCCGAAAATATTGGCATTGGCAGTTTTCCAGTCCTGAGCCTTGAAGCCATAGCGCTGCTGAAATTCAAGAGCAAGGGCTTCGGCTTTGTTGATGTTGCGGAGTTTGATGTTGATGTCGGTTATGTATGAGCCATCCACCTGCAGCAGTTTTTGTCCGTTGCGTATGCTGATGTAAGCGCGGTTGTTATCGAGTTCCACAATGCCTGATTTGTGGATGCCCACAATTTTCATATCGAGCGTAACACCGCGCGGCGAAGTCACCGTCATGTTATCGCCCATTTTTGCGCCCAGCTTGGCGGCCAGGCCTTCGCCGAGGATGATGCCGTTGTTGATAGTTTCGAGTTTGCGGAGATCACCTTCAATGATGTATTTCTCCACATCAAACACTTCGTTTTCCTTTTCAATATCCACACCGGCCACACGCCCTGCTACCTGCGCCAGACCGAGACGGAAAATGGTTTGTGCCCCGATAAACGGCGATACTCCTTTTACTTCGGGATGTTTCTCGATGAGCTGCATAATCTGCCGCCCGTTTTTGATGTTCTGCTCCTGCTCTTTGGGTTTCTGGTTGCTTACCACAATCCATTTCGCCGAATTGCCGCCAAACTTTTCGAGCACCGAAGGCCGCTGCTCCTGCACATCATTATAAATACGAATATTGGCCGAGGTGTTTACTGTCTGGTCAATAAACGTACTCTGAAAGCCCGACATAAGCCCGGCCTGAAAAATAAATATGGCAATGCCAAACGTAACACCCAGCATGGCCACAATGGTTTGCCGTTTTTTCGACAGCAAATGCGTGAGCGCAATACGTACTACAGGATGACGGCGAATACTCATGCGCTGGTTACTTTATCAGTTCGTCTTTTTCATTCAGCCCCGATACAATCTCCACAAACTGAAGATCAGATACGCCCGTTTTTACAGGCACCGGCTGCTCGCTGCCCTTGATGCGCACGGTACTGCCGGGTTGCAGGTATTCGCGCGGAATTACAAGTACGTTTTTCCGTTCGGCAATTACAATATTGGCTTCTACCGAAAGTCCGGCAAACACCTGAATGTTATCGGGCACGGCAATGGAGCCAATTACCCGCGCAGTTTTATTACCTGCACTGATGCGCGGATACACCTCGGTAAGCACGCCGCTGAACGCCGTGTTTTCGTAAGCATCAATGGCATACACCACCTGCTGATTGAATTTGAGCAGCGATACATCGGTTTCATCCACACTCAGTTCCACTTCAAAATTAGTCGCATCGCCAATTTCAAACAGCGATTGCTGCGTGTTAACCAGTTCGCCCACTTTCGACACCACATCGTACACACGACCGGCCACGGCGGCAGTAATTACATAATCGCTGCGGTTCGATGTTTGCGCGTCGAACTGGAGGCGGGCGTTTTCGCTTTCGGTGCGCAGGCGGGCGCGGGTGTTTTGCAAATTCGACTGCGCTTTGAGCAGCGCCGCGCGCGACATTTCAAACTGTGTCTGCGCCTGATCGGCCTGTTGTTTCGACGTGGCATTTTGCGCCAGCAAATTACCATACCGCGTGGCCGTAGTGGAATCGAGCAGGTACTTGGCGCGGGCGGCATCCACGTCTTTCACCAGCGTATTAATAAGCGGCCCCGACTCCGATGCATTGTTGCGCGCAAGGTCGTATTGATTTTTTGCCACCTCCACATTTATTTCGCTCACCTCGCTACGAATGGTAATGAGCGGATCGCCCACACGCACCGTATCGCCCACACGCACATGTATTTCCTGCACGTAGCCGGGCAGGCGGGCAAAAACCTTGTAATCGTTTTTTGGATACAATTTACCCGAAGCGTAAACCGCCTGCGTAAGATCGCGTCGCTGTGCATATACCTGATCTTTGCTGCCTCCGCAGGAGGCAAGCAAAAACAATGGAAAAAGCAGCAGCAGGAAGTATTTTTTCATGCAGGTAAGGTAGCGTGAACAAATCTATCAGCCAATATCTGATGAGTGATATTTGTCAGAAATCAATTTCAATGATCTATAATTTTCTATTTAGTAAATGCGCATTATCATTGTTTCATAAATTCCATTAAATTGGATTTATGAAAACCTTTGACCAAGGTCCAGCCTCCAATGATCCCGAAAATCAAGCAGACAACGACATTCATTGCACTGCTCAGTCAATCAATTCAAAAATAAATTTCTCAAAAACACATCTTCTAACAGAAGAAGAAAAGATAGCTTTTTTGAAAAGAGCGTTAGAGGAAGGTATTGAAAGCGGTGTTGAAGAAAATTTCGATAAGGATGAATTTCTTCAGGAACTGAAAAGAATGAAACCCGGAAGAAATCAGTAACACAGTCAAAATAGAAAAGACCCGCCTGCACAATCAGCAGAACGGGTCTTTTCGTCCTTCACCCCTCACAAAACCGTGAGTTAACTTTACTTATTACATTATCACATCAGTGGCCGCTTCTGCAATTTCGGCTGTATGTGCATGAGGATCGGTTGTTTTCTTAGGCGCCCAGCGCTGCTTGGTTCTCCACGCAATAAGGTAAAGCACGGGCAACACAATAAGCGTAAGAATGGTGGCAAAGCTCAACCCGTAAATCATGGTCCACGAAAGCGGGCCCCAGAATGCCACACTGTCGCCGCCGAGGAAGATGTTCGGATTGAGTTCGGAGAACATCTTCCCAAAGTCGATGTTCAGTCCCACCGCCAGCGGAATAAGTCCGAGAATGGTGGCCGTGGCGGTAAGCAGTACGGGTGTCATACGTGTTTTGCCGGCTTCAATAATGGCTGCTTTGGTTTCCATTCCGCGTTCGCGCAGGATGTCGATAAATTCAACCACCAGAATACCGTTCCTCACCACAATGCCCGCCAGTGCCACAATGCCCACGCCGGTCATTACAATGGAAATGGCATCGCCAAATATTCCCAGACCGAGGAACACGCCAATGATACTGAAGAAAATTACACTCATAATAATGAGCGGCTTGCCCACCGAGTTAAACTGCAGGGTAAGAATGAGCAGAATTAATCCGAGCGACGAAAGCAGCGCACCGCCGAGGAAGCTGGCTGTTTCGGCCTGCTCTTCCTGCTGTCCGCCCATTTTTATTTCCACGCCCGGACGTTTGCCCGTAAATCCTTTTACCTGTGCTTCCACGTTGGCCACCACCTGGTTGGGATCGAAGCCGGGCAGTACGTTTGATTCGAGTGTAATAATGCGTTTCTGTCCCTTGCGTTTCACGGCACCAAAGCTCGACTCGTAACGCACATCGGCAAACGACGAGAGCGGCACGTTGCGTATCATACCGCCCATGTTCATGTCGCGGTAAGTGATTTTGAGGTTTTTGAGTGCGTTGATGTCTTCACGCTGTTCGGGTTTGTAGCGCACCATAATTTTGTATTCGTCGTTCTGGTCGCGGAACTTGGAGGCTTCCGAACCGAATACGGCGTTGCGCACTTCCATGCCAATGCTGTAGGCCGAAACGCCTTCGCGGTTGGCGCGCTCACGATCAACGGAGAATACCACTTCGGGCTTGCTGGCCACCACATCAGACTGGAGGTTGTCCACACCGGCAATATCAAACTCGTTGAGATAATGCTTCAGCGAGTCGGCAGTAACCACAAGGTCGTTGAGGTTGTCGCCGCTTACTTCTATGCTGATGGGTTTTGCCACCGGCGGGCCGCCCTGCTCCTGCTCGGCATAAATCTGCGCGCCGGGAATTTGCAGCTTGGCTATTTCCTGCTGGATATTGATAAGAATATCGCGTGTCGATTTTCCGTTTCGCTTGGCAAATTCTACAAACGCCACCGACACTTTAGCCCGCTCGGGGTGCGGCGACTGATCCTGATCCTGCCCGTCGCCGGTGCCAATGGTTACGTTGGTGATGAGTGATTTTACCACATCCATATCACCTTTCACCACTGCCGCCACTCGCTTTTCCACGATGGCAGCCACCGAGTCGGTTTTGGTCTGGTCGGTTCCCACCGGCATACGGATGTAGGTGTAAACGAAGTTGGGATCGGCCGTGGGGAAGAATTCTACCGCGGGCTGACGAATGCCCACCAGCACTACCGATAACACAAACAATACCACCGTACCGCTTACAATTATCCACGGATGATTCACCGACCAGGTTAAGCGGCGGCCATACCATTCGCGCACACGCGGCCAGTATTTTTCCTGGAAACCAAATATCCAGCGGCGTAGCACATAATGGTGCAGCAATACCACCGCCACAATAAACACCATGAAGTTGGCCATACCAAACGACTGCGAAGCATAGCTGAGCAGTGCAATGGCAAGTGACACAATGGTAAAGCGTTTGAGCCAGCGCGGCCATTTGTTGTTTTTGGCTTCTGCGGGTTCGTAGTGACGCATGAACTGCACCGCAAACACCGGGTTAATGATGTAGGCTACCAGCAGCGAAGCAAGAAGCGTAATAATAAGCGTTACCGGAAGGAAGATCATGAACTTACCGATAAGGCCGCTCCAGAACGCCAGCGGAATAAACGGTGCAAGCATGGTAAGCGTACCCGAAAGTACAGGCAGAAACACCTCGCCGGCAGCCAGTTTGGCCGCGCGCACAATGCCAATGCCTTTGTGCTCCATAAATATGCGGTGCGTGTTTTCGATTACCACAATGGCATCGTCCACCACAATACCCAGCGCAAGCAGGAACGCAAAGAGTACAATCATGTTCAGCGTGTAGCCCATCATGAACAGTACAATAAACGCCACCGCCATGGAAAGCGGCACCGACAACGCCACGAAGAACGAGTTGGTGGCGCCCATGAAAAACATAAGCACAATTACTACCAGCACGAAACCAATAATAATGGTATTGATAAGGTCGTGCAGCGTTACGCGTGTGGCATCGGCCTGTTCGCCGGTAAATGATACATCGAGGTCGGCAGGCAATGCGCCCGATTCCTTCATCTCATCCACAATGGTGTGAATCTTGTCGGAAGCATCGATGAGGTTTTCGCCGGCGCGTTTAATTACGTTGAGTGTAATTACGTTTTTACCGTTGAGGCGGGCAAAGCTTTGCTGCTCTTCGAAACCGTCTTTCACATCGGCCACATCTTTCAGGTAAACCAATGCTCCGGCCTGCGATCCGATAACCACATTGCGCAGTTCTTCCACGTCTTTAAACTCCTTGCGCACCACCAATGTGCGGCGGATGCCGTCGGTAGTTACATCGCCGCCGGAGATGTTGAGGTTTTCCATGCCCACTGCCCGCGAAATATCGCCGAGAGTGAGCTGTGCGGCCTGCATCTTGTACATGTCCACATCCACGGTAATTTCGCGGGTGAGCGCGCCTACCATGTCGATGCGGGTAATTTCCTTCATGCCTTCGATGCGGTCTTTGATATTATCGGCATAAAATTTCAACCGGGCCAGGTCGTAATTACCGGCCACGTTGAGTGCCATAATGGGCATGTCGGAGAAGTTGATTTCGATGGCTGTGGGGCCAGAAGTGAGCGACTGCGGCAGATCGCGCTGTGCGCGGTCGATGGCGTCTTTTACGCGCTGCTTGGCTACTTCGGGCTTTACATCGGTGGCAAATTCCACAATTACGTTCGAGAAGTCCTGCACCGAGTTACTGGTGATTTTCTTCACGCCGGTAATGGCTTTCATTTGCTTTTCGAGCGGTTTTGTAACCAGGTTCTCCATATCGGTGGGCGAAGAACCGGCGTACACGGTGGTCACATAAATTGTGGGCACCACAATATCGGGGAACTGCTCTTTGGGCAGTTTCTGGTAGTAGAGTATGCCTGCCAGACCGAGGAAGAGCGTAAGAATAAAGATGGTAGTCTTATTCGTTATCGACCAACTGGTGGGCTTGAACTCCTTAATTTTATCAAGCATAGTAGTGTGTCTTGGTAAGCAGTATGTACTGCTGTTCGGTTAGTTGCCTGAAATTTCGTCGCCTGTGTTGAGTTCGGCATAACCTTCGGTCACCACTTTATCGCCGGCGGCAAGTCCGGTATCAATCTGTGCTTTTCCGTTGTAGGTCATCGAATACGTGATTTCGCGGCGTTCGGCAACAACTTTTTTGCCGTTGGTTTTGGCGATATACACAAAGCTCTTTCCATCGGCTCCCTGCTGAATGCAGCCCAGCGGCACCACAATCTGATTATCCTTGCGGTAATCTTCAATCTTCATTATCGCCACCATGTTGGGCACCACGTTTTCGTCGGGACGAATGGCCACTTCCACGTTGAATGTGCGGTTGAGTTTGTTGATGATTCGGCCTGCGTAGGTTACGTTGGCATCAATTGTTTTCCCTGCATCGGGAAGTTCGATGATAACCGGGTTTCCGGTTTTCACTTTGGCCACATAGCCTTCGGCCACTTCGCCTTTTACGCGGAGTTTGCTTCCGTTTACAATCATAATGGTGGTGAAACCGGGGCTGGCCATTTCGCCTACTTTAAGACCTACATTGTCAACCACACCGGCCATGGGTGCTTTGATGCGGGCCATGTCTATTTGCTCTTCGAGCGAGAGTACCTGTTTCTCAATGGCTTCGAAGCCGGCTTTGGCCTGAAGGAATTGTACTTCGGTGCCAATTTTCTGTTCCCAGAGATTACGCTGGCGGTCGAAGATCTGTTTGGTAAGGTCGCGCTGAATTTTGAGTGCGCCCAATTGCTGCACCATGGCATCGGCATCGAGTTCGGCCAGAAGCTGACCGGCAGATACACGGTCGCCGGGCTGCACGAGTACGCGTTTCACCATGCCGGGCATTTGCGGGCCCACGGTTACGCTTTCTTCGGCATCTACCCGGCCCTGAATGTCGATGGAGTGTACAAACGTGGTGGGCGTAATGGTGAGAAGCTGAACGGGTTTACCTTTTTTGGCGGCGTTCGAATCGAGTTTGAGCAGTTCGGCTTCGAGGTTGGCGATTTCGCCCTGGAGCTTGCTCATTTCACCTTTCTTGGTGCTGATTTCGTCTTTCAGTTTCTGCGCGGGGGTCTTTTGTTCGCCACATGCAGCGAGGAAAAGAGCAGCACTGAAAATGAATATGTAATGTTTCATAGTAACAGGTTGGTTGCTTGTAGTGTGTTGGGAAAATTATCTGGTGAGTGTGCCCATTGCCTTGTCGTAATCTACTTTGGCAATTACTGCGGCATACATTGCATCGAAATATTCGGCCTGGGCATCGGTGAGCGAAGTTTGTGCTACCATCACTTCGAGGTTTGAGCCAACGCCCTGCTCGTATTTTTTCTTTGCCACATCATACACGCCCTGGGCAAGATCCATATTGGCTTTGCGCACGTCCATGGTGGCGGTGCTGTTTTCGAGCGTAACGCGGGCCGAGGCCACCTGCAGGTCGATGGTTTGCTGAATAAACAGCATATCGTTCTGCGCTTTCATCATGCTCACGCGCGCCTGCTGTATGCGGTAATGGCGCTGGAAACCATCGAAAATGGGCACATTCACCTGCAGGCCGATAATGCCAATGGGAAACCAGCGCTGGCTGTTGTTGTCGAAAAAGTCGAATGTATTGCGCTGGGCCTGGGCCTGAAGGCTGGCAAAGAATGCCACTGTGGGCAGGTAGCCCACACGCTCGGCACGCATGGAAAGCAGGCTGCCGCGCAACTGCAAATCGAGAAGCTGATACTCTACACGGTCGGTGTATTTGAGCATGTTGGGCTGCGGCTGCGAGAAGGTGAGTTTCGAGAGATCGTCGGTTAACTCAAGCGTAGCCGTTTGATCCATGCCCATCTGGTACTTGAGCAGTACCATGCCCAGGTCGAGCAAACGCTGTACGTTTTGCACTTCAATGGCCAGCGAGTTGTAGCTTACCGTGGCGCGATCCACGTCGATTTTTTCCACAAAGCCGTTCGCGTTGAGTGCCTTGGTATCGTCCATAAGCTTTTTGAGCAGGGCGAGATTGGCTTCGAGGCGGGTTTTGCGCTCTTTGTTAACCAGCACCGTGTAGTAGGCCTTGGTTACATCGGCAGTGGCTTCGATGCGGCTGCGGATGGTGTTTTTGCGTGCCAGATCCTGATACACTTTGGCCGCCTGCACACCCAGAAAATAGCTTCCGCTAAACAAAAGCTGCTGGCCCGAAAATGCGGCTGTGGCATTGTATTTCACACCAAACTGCACCGGAATAAATGTACCGGCCGGACCGCCAAAAATTTCGGCAGGAAGCAGTGAGGTGGGAAGTTCCACAAAATCCTGAAACTGAAAACTTCCGCTTACCTGCGGAAGGCCGATGCCAACGATCTCTTTCACCTTGTACGCAGCAGCCTTCTCGTCGAGCTGGGCATTACGTACGGTGTTTTGATTGGACATCGCAAAATCGACAGCCTGTTGCAGCGAAAAGCTGTACGACTGCCCCGACGGCTGTGGTTGAGCCCGCAATACTCCTGCAGTGGTGAGCAGCAAAAGCAAACCGGCAAGCCATTTAGTTTGAGTTGTCATATTGATTGAATTGTTGAAGCGGTTGGTAATGTGTAGTCTGTTATGGGTGATGAATTATTTTATTCTTCTTCAATTATTTGGCGGTGTTTGTTTATCAGTTTATGCCCTTTGAGTGTGCATATACCGTAGAGAAAGTGCTCGGCCAGCGAAAGTTGTACATCGAGAATCCTGAACTTGTCGTAGGGAAACACATCAGGATTGAACCCCAGATCTATTTCCTCCATGCGCAGCCGGGCCATTACATCCACATTAATGTCTTTGCGCACCAGCCCCTGATCGATGCCGCGCTGCAATGTGGTTTTTACCTGCCCCAGCATAAAATCCGACTTAAACTGCTGAAAAAGATTCCACGACTGGGTATGGTACTTTTTCAGGTCGTAAAACATGTTGGGGTTGATGTTGGCCAGCATCTGGTGCATTTGCTTCATGTGCATAAACACCTCTTCCACCACGTTTTTGGCAGTTTCCGAAATGCGTGTGAAATTGTGAATATCATGCTCAATTTCTTTCTGCATCAGCAAATGCACCACCTCACTCTTATCGCGGAAAAACTGGTAAATGGTTTTTTTCGACATCGAGAGGTGTTTGGCAATATCGTCCATCGTCACGCTCTTTATTCCGTAGCGCGAAAACAGCTCGAAGGAAGCTGCCAGGATTTTGTCTTTCGGTTCCATTTCTGAGATCACGGCGCAAAACTATGGAAACTTTTATCATTCCCGGAGTTTCTGGCGTGATTTTTTCTTTATTTTTGCCGCTGTTTATCGTTAAATAATTGATTTACAAATGTTTATTTTGGAAACTTTAGAAACATTAAAATTTTCCATGTATCAACTTTGATACTTCGGAAACGATTTCTGTTTCTCTTTGTTTCTCCGGAACAAAATAACCGACAGGTAATGACAACAGTATGTCAGTAACCAAAACTAATTTCAGGGGGTAAATTCTCTCCGGAAAAAAAGGGATTGCGGGGAAATGTGCGTGCAAGGCTTAAATTTCCGATTTTTGCGGCCTGTAATTCTTTTCAACAATGATACATACGAAAGTCACAGAGCTTCTCCAATCGGCAGAACTCGACCGCGAAGTAACCGTGAAAGGCTGGGTGCGCAGCGCACGCGGCAATAAATATGTGCAGTTTATTCATGTTAATGACGGCTCCACGATACGCAACATACAGGTGGTGGCCGACACCAATAAATTCGACGAAACACTGCTCAAACGCGCCGGAGCCACCGGAGCCTGCATCAGTGTAACCGGGCTGCTTGTGGCTTCGCAGGGCAAAGGACAAAGCTCCGAAATACAGGCTGCCTCCATCGAAATTCTCGGCGACTGCGATGCCGAAACTTACCCGCTGCAAAAACGCGGGCAAGACAGCAAAGACAAAAAGCCGGTCACACTGCCGCTCGAATTTCTGCGCGAAAAGGCACACCTGCGTCCGCGCACCAACACCTTCGGAGCCGTGCTGCGCATACGCCACCACATGAGCTTCGGCATACACAGGTTTTTTAACGACCGCGGTTTCTTCAACCTGCACACGCCCATCATTACCGGCTCCGATGCCGAAGGCGCGGGCGAAATGTTCCGCGTAACCACCCTCGACCTACACAACCTGCCCAAAAACGAAGCGGGCGGCATCAACTTTGAGCAGGACTTCTTCGGCAAAGAAACCAACCTCACCGTATCGGGCCAGCTCGAAGGCGAACTGGCGGCTCTTGGCCTCGGACTCATTTACACATTCGGCCCCACATTCCGCGCCGAAAACTCCAACACCCCGCGCCACCTGGCCGAGTTCTGGATGATTGAGCCCGAAATGGCTTTCTACGATATAAACGACAACATGAATCTGGCCGAGGAAATGCTCAAATACCTCGTGCAGTATGCCCTCGACCACTGCGCCGACGATTTGCAGTTCCTCAACGATACGTACGACGACAAACTCATTGCCCGTCTGCAATCGGTGGTTGGCAAACCGTTTACGCGCATCACCTACACCGATGCGGTTGACATACTCATTGCCACCCACGCCCAAAAGCCGTTTGAGTTTGAACCCGGTTGGGGCAAAGACCTGCAGAAAGAGCACGAGAATTATCTCGTAGAACATTTCGGCGGCCCGGTTATCGTTATCAACTACCCCAAAGCCATCAAAGCCTTCTACATGAAGCAAAACCCCGATGGCAACACCGTTCGCGCCATGGACATACTCTTCCCGTGGATCGGCGAAATCATTGGCGGCTCGCAGCGCGAAGACAATTACGAACTGCTTCACGCCCGCGTAAAAGAACAGGGCATCCCCGAAGAATCGCTCTGGTGGTATCTCGAAACACGTCAGTTTGGCTCATGCCCGCACAGCGGCTTTGGCCTTGGTTTCGAGCGGTTGCTGCTGTTTGTAACAGGTATGACCAATATCCGCGATGTGATTCCGTTCCCGCGTACGCCTAAGAATGCGGAGTTTTAACAGAATGCCTGTTGCTAAAGCGAAAAACCTGGCGGATTGATTCTATAAATCCTGCAGGCTGATTATAAGATACCGGAATAAAAAAGTGGCTGCCTCGAACTATTGAGGCAGCCACTTTTTCTAACGAATAACGGTTCCCCGTCTGTTACTTCTGCAAATCGTAACGATCAGCATTCATCATTTTCGTCCACACATTTACAAAGTCGCGCACAAACTTTTCTTTGTTATCGTCCTGTGCATAGAACTCTGCGTAGGCGCGCAAAATTGAGTTGGAACCAAACACCAGATCAACGCGAGTGGCTGTCCAGCGGGTTTCGCCGGTTTTGCGGTTTACCACGTTGTAAAGATTGTCGGCAACCGGTTTCCATGTGTAGTTCATATCGGTAAGGTTCACAAAGAAATCGGTGGTAAGCTGGCCGGGCTTATCGGTAAACACGCCGTGTTTAGTGCCGCCGTGGTTGGTGCCGAGTACGCGCATACCGCCTACCAGCACGGTCATTTCGTGCGCAGTGAGGCCCATGAGTTGTGCGCGGTCGAGCAGCATTTCTTCGGCGCTTACGGCGTAGTCTTTTTTGAGCCAGTTTCTGAAACCGTCGTGTACCGGTTCGAGATACTGGAACGATTCTACATCGGTCATTTCCTGTGTGGCATCGCCACGGCCGGGTGCGAAAGGTACTTCCACCGCAAAGCCTGCATCTTTTGCTGCTTTTTCGAGCGCGGCAGTGCCGCCAAGCACGATGAGATCGGCAATGCTAACTTTTTTGGCAAGACCGGCGCGGATTTCTTCGAGTTTGCCCAGCACTTTTTTCAGTTGAACAGGTTCGTTGCCTTCCCAGTCGATTTGCGGAGCCAGGCGTATGCGTGCGCCGTTTGCACCGCCACGGAAATCGGAACTGCGGAATGTGCGGGCACTGTCCCAGGCTGTGGTGATAAGTTCGCTGGCGGTAAGTCCGCTGTTAAGAAGCGTTTGCTTGAGTGCGGCAACTTCCTGCTCAGAAAGCGTATAGTCAACAGCCGGAACGGGATCCTGCCAGATCAAATCTTCGGCAGGAGCATCAGCGCCGAGATAACGGCTTTTCGGGCCCAGATCGCGGTGCGTGAGTTTGAACCATGCGCGGGCAAACATGTCTTCGAAATACGCGGGATCTTTGTGGAAACGTTCGGCAATTTTGCGGTATTCCGGATCCATTTTCAATGCCATGTCGGCATCGGTCATAATCGGATTGCGGCGCACACCGGGCATGTGGGCATCAAAGGGTTTGTCTTCTTCCTTAATGTTTATGGGCTCCCACTGCGATGCTCCGGCGGGGCTCTTTTTCAGTTCCCAGTCGTAGGTAAAGAGCAGGTGGAAATAAGTGTGGTTCCATTTGTCGGGCGTGGTGGTCCATGCGCCTTCAAGTCCGCTGGTTACGGTATCGGCCCCGTTGCCGTTTCCTTTGGGGTTCATCCAGCCGAATCCCTGAGTGTGAATTTCGGCACCTTCGGGGCTGGCTCCGAGTTTGGATGCATCGCCATTGCCGTGTGCTTTGCCTACGGTGTGTCCGCCGGCGGTGAGTGCGGCTGTTTCTTCGTCGTTCATGGCCATGCGCTTAAAGGTGGCGCGCATGTCCTGTGCGGTGCGCAGCGGATCAGATTTTCCGTCAACGCCTTCGGGGTTTACGTAAATGAGGCCCATTTGCACAGCCGCCAGCGGGTTTTCGAGCGATTCGCTGTTGCCCGGCTCTGTGTAACGGCTTTTGGCGAGCCATTCTTTTTCGGCACCCCAGTAAATGTCTTTTTCGGGATGCCAGATGTCTTCGCGGCCACCGGCAAAGCCGAATGTTTTAAAGCCCATCGACTCGTAGGCCATGTTGCCGGCGAGGATAAACAAATCGGCCCATGAAATTTTGTTGCCGTATTTTTTCTTGATGGGGAAAAGCAGGCGGCGGGCTTTGTCGAGGTTGGCGTTATCTGGCCAGCTGTTGAGCGGGGCAAAACGCAGGTTGCCGGTGTTGGCACCTCCGCGTCCGTCGGCCACACGGTAAGTTCCGGCCGCGTGCCATGCCATACGAATCATTAAACCGCCGTAATGGCCCCAGTCGGCCGGCCACCAGTCCTGGCTTTCGGTCATGAGTTTTTTCAGGTCGGTTTTTACCGCTTCAAGGTCAAGCTTTTTAAACTCTTCGCGGTAATTGAAATGTTCGTCGGTAGGCTTTGTTTTTGCATCGTGCTGATGCAGGATATCCAGATTAAGTGTTTTGGGCCACCAGTTGGTAACCGTTTTCTGAACCTCCGTGTTTGCCCCGTGCGGGAAGGGGCATTTTCCTTTTGCTGTTTCCATAGGTTGTGTGATATTGGTACGCTTTGGTATATGTGATGCTGTGTGTGTAAGTGTTTACAATTTGAACTGCCGGTTAATTTTCCATAGAAAGCATTGAGCAGGCCGGTATTAGCCAATTACAGTATTCCGGTCAAATCAATTTCTCCTGAATTAAGCGCCGAAATTTACAGTTTCTTTCGTAAAAGACCCGCCACTCCGGTGTGCGATTTAATGGAATAATTACACACCGTTGTTTTCAGGTTTGCCAAAACTACCTCATATATTTGTTCTACCATAACGATATTTTAGATCATATTATCGATTTCATCAATGAACTTACAGCAATTCCAGTACATCCTTGCCGTAGCCGAGTACAAACATTTTGAGCTGGCCGCCGAAAAGTGCTTCATTACACAATCCACGCTCAGCACCATGATTTCGAAATTTGAGGACGAAATCGGCATTAAAATCTTCGACCGGAAAAAGAAGCCGGTGCAGGTAACGCTCGAAGGTTCGCTGGTAATTCAGCACCTTAAACTCATTACCAACCAGATTGAACAGCTTAAAGAAGTAACCAAAGAAATAAAAGGCGAAACAGGCGGCAATCTTTCGCTTTCGGTTATTCCCACCATTGCCCCGTTTCTGCTGCCCATGTTTTTACAGGAATTTGCCGGCCGCTTTCCCAACCTGAATATTACGGTGCGCGAAGAAACTACTGCCGAAATTCAGCGCAAACTCAAAAACCGCGAATTAGACATCGGCATCATTTCCATTCCGCTCAACGATAAAGACCTTTCAGAAACCAAACTCTACGACGAACCTTTTCTGTATTTCGATGCGGAAAAAGTATCAGAAAAAAATGTGCCGGTGAAGAAGATACGGTTTGAGAAATTTTTCCTCATGGAGGAAGGTCATTGCATGCGCACCCAGGCCCTGCAGTTTTGCAACCGGAATCAGCAGCAAAGCAAATCAGGTCTCAATTTCGAATACAAAGCCGGCTCCATCGACGGACTTTTACGTTTTGTAAAAGCAAACCGGGGTGCCACATTGGTTCCGTATCTGGCCACGCTTCAATTTTCGTCGCAGGATAAAAAGCACCTTTTCAATTTTGCCGCGACGGCTCCCTACCGCACCGTGGGATTGGTTGTGCATCAGCATTTCGTAAAGAAAAAACTGCTCGGCATCTTGCAGCAATGCATCATGGATAAAGTGGCCGACATACTGCCGCAACTGAGCAGGAAGAGCAGTATGCTTTTGCCGGTGTAATGTGTGTAGATGCTACTTGACCTGGACAGCCGGGCACTTACTTTTTAGTTTTCTTCTTACTCGCTTTGGCCTTCCCGTTAAAATCGAGACACAGTCCGATCCAGTAATCAAAATCGGCTTTCTTTTTCATTCCGGTTTCGTCGATAAAGAAATAACCTTTCATGGGTCTTCCGGTGAAGTCCATTGGTCTGCAGCCGGTTTTTGAAAGGACTTCCTGTTCTCTGTCGGGATCAATGCGGCACATCATTTCATCGCCCACCACGCCCACGCACATTTTACCGTTTACCATGTAGCAAACACCGCCAAACATGTATTTTTCTTCTACCTGCGGCGCGCTCACCAGTGCTTCGCGTATTCTGTCGGAGAGTTTTTCGTTGAAAGGCATGATTAAAAATACAGAAATCAGGCAGAACAATGCCTTCAATAATTGCAATTATTACGAATCAAATTTTGAACCGTCCCATTCCACCCCGGGAGGAAATAATGCTGCTTGTCTTTTTCTCATTTCCGCGGCAATTAATGCGCTGTTTCCGCCCTGTTCTTCGAGCTTTGCAATAATGTTCAGGTAACTTTTTTCATCCCTGTTCTGGCTCAATTTGAATACGTTTTCCAGTTTTTCCGCCTTAATTTCAAAGCCCACAATGGCCGGCATCATTTTGCTCAGAAAAGTATCGGGCAGATTATCGTAAATTGTTTGAGAGCCGGTATTTCCTTTCTCGAATTTCAGCGTAAGTTTCCTCATAAACTCTATCAAGGCTTCATCCGACATAAAACTCATCTGACCTTGTACATGCACACTCATATAGTTCCATGTGGAGCCGATTTGAGGGTTGGTGTACCACGATGCACTTACATAAGTACTCGGGCCGGTAAACACTATTAATGAGTATGGGTTCTCGCTGAATGCTTTGTGGTGATCTGTATTTCGCATGATATGTCCCTGCAGAAATAATTCACCTTCCCTTACTTCCATAAGAACCGGAATTTGAGTAGCCACCTGCTTACCCGACATGGTGCTGCCGGTTAGGAATGCGAAAGGATTTTCTTCAATGAAATCGAGAATTATCTGTCTGTCTTTTTCTTTGAAATAGGAGAAGTTATACATCGTGGGAAGTTGTTGCGGGTGAGTTGCACACCATTATTGGAAAATGACTGCATGAATTTAGTGAAATTTATGGCGGGGTGAGTTGGATTGCGTATATGTTTAAGGAGTGAAAAACAGAGGGTGAGTGAAAATGAAAAATTATCAAGGCGATGAAATCCCGTATGGGCGAGACGAGTCGTGCCCAGGGGCATTTTCAGAGCAAGAAACATCGCTTACGGGGATACACGGAGCGAATGCGAAGAAAAACAGATAAAACCACTATTGATCAGAGCGAGAGAGAAGAAAAAACAGAGTAAAAAAACATCGCTCTCGCTCTGTTTCTCACTCTGTTTTTTGTACCCGGAAGGGATGAACTATTCAACTTTTTGAAGTTTAATATGCCTCCAATTATTAATTTTGGATGTGATATTGAGGATATTAAACTTTAGGAACTTCCAATTTCTCCATTATAGCATTAAAGAGGGATATTTGATGTGGATGTACAAAGAAATTTTTGTATGCTCGGCTTGCATAAAAATCGAAATCTAAGTACGCGTTAATTATATCTTTTTCATCGTTAGAAAAACTTAGAACCGAGCGGTAAGACTCTCTAACTTGGCGTGAATTGTAAATTACTTGATGAATGGAATATCCACCCTCTAAAAAGATCTTTTCATAATTATTAAGAAAATCAAGGGGAATCATAACCAACTGTTCAACAGCAAAGAACTTTAAGTTGAAGCTTGATAAATATTCATTGAATTTACGGCCTACATACTCATTTACTCCGGCCATTCCCCAGTTCAAGTCGGTGTATACAATAACTGGGTACAATATTAGTCGTTCCTTATTAATTCCCAAATCAGTTAAGTTTTCGAATTTGTTGATGTTTTTCTCAAAATCTACAATTTGATCAACCAATTGATAAGCTGCTTTTTTTTTCCCATCCTTCTCATTATATATCATTCTCTCATGAACATCATTCTTAATTGTCTTAAAATTTTCGTTAATTGGAAGTGTCACGTCCTTAAATTCAATAAAAACAATGTGGTTATTCTTACGGAGATATAAATCTTGATTCCATCCTCTCGAAGGATTTTCAGGCACGCACGATACGTTTCCGTTATTCAAGAGCCTTTTTACAACATCTAGAAAAACAACCTTTTCACTAAATGTTTGATTAATCATTCCTGTGAATGAATTCCACTTCTCCCTTTCATCATTACCCTTTAGTTTGGCTTTTACGCCAGAATTTTGGAAGAAATCGCGTTTCAATCCTTCATAAATTTTATCAATGATGAAATTCCAATTCGTAATAAAATATTTTTCGTCTGTTGTTTTGAGAATAGGTTTTTCACGAAGCAATCTGCGAACCTTAATATCCGTAGCCAATAACTCAGTTCTTGATTTATCAATTTCACGTACAAATTGAAAAAGTACAGGGTTCCTTTCAAAATCTTCTTTGGTATAATATGTAAAAAAAGTCTTCTTTTCTTTATCAAAGGAGAACAAATACGATGAAGCAATGTGCTTCAATAACTCGTTTGCTGTATGAACATTATTTTTCGCGAAATATGTTTGAAGAAAGTCTTTATATATTTTGTGATTCGCCAAATAATCAAAAAGTAACAACGATTGATATATTGGGATAACGATTTCTTTCCGGTATGTGTACTCATTAGTTGGGAGCATTATTGGCCAAATGAGCGCCATAAATTGATCAAATTTATCCTTTGACTTTTCATACGTATATCCAACATGCTTATTGTCTAATTCTTCATTCAAGATCAATATAGCCTTAAGTATATTCTCCTCTTCGACTGATGTGATTGTTTGCAATGCACCTTCTTGAAAATTGACAAGAACATACTCAATCAAAGATAGCATTTGTGAAAGAGGAAATATTGAAAAGTCTCGCTCTGCTTTTTGAATTGACTCAATAGACGATTTGAGTCGTGAATTCAGCTCATAATGCTCATCCTTAGGTAATCGTTCAATCATTTTCTGAAAAATCTGAATGTCTTGACTTGGGTCAAATGGATTCAGATGTTTTTGTGCATTCACATAACACGCCAAACTGATTATCGTTTCAGAAGGAATTCCTTTAAGAACTTCTTGTATTTGCGGAGTCTTACCGTCGTATAAATCAGTATATCTGAGTAAAATCACAAACCCCATATCAATCAATGAGTTTATTTTGAAATAGATTTAGTTCTAAGTCATAAATCCCAAACTCTGTATCGTTCTTTAACTGTTTACGTTTCAGAATAAGGGCTCTTTCCTCTTCTGTCAATTTAATCCAGTATCTGGGAGCGAAAAATGTATTTGTTCCTCTCAGAAGGATCAATTTTGACACGAATCGTTGAAACTCAAGATCCGTCTTTACATTCAATCTACTATAAAAAAGCGCAACATTCGGATTTTCACGATATGCGCCAAAAATAAAAACAGTTCTATTCTGCGAAGGCTCAGGGAAGAATGTGAGAGCATATCTTGGCATTACAACATAACCATCATTGAAGGGTGCGAGAATATTATCGAGATAGCCTGCGACAAAAGATCCTGCGACGGGAAAAACGTATGGAAGAGTGCGAATGAAATATGTCATTTCTTCATACTGTTTATTCTCAAAGATGTGGCTTAGACGGGTTCTCCTTAATTTAACCTCAAATAATTGCGGAGGAAGTATATTCGAAAGTTGCTCAATCAACGTTTCAAGCTGTTTTACTTCTCCATAAGTATTTAAACGGCTCGCCGATTTTTGAAAGAACTCCTTTATATCTTTCCCTGTTACACTATTTCTTTCAAAAAAATCACCGATAAACTCGGTCATATTTTTACGAACATCATCGTTTGGCAAATAACCAGAATCAACTAGTTCGTCAAACGGTTGTCTGAATTGATTGACTTCTTTTTTACTATACACAAAGTCGTCTGAAATCATTCCCAAAAAAGGAACAACTCCATCGATTTGGGTTCTCACAGAAGAGATGCTCACAGGAAGGGATTCTAAATCTAAAAAGAGTTTTTTAGTAAGGTACTCCATGGTCTCCGTTTCTTTTCGCAAACCAAAAGAGAACGTTCTGAAGGAATGATAGAAAGCCATTCTTCGCGAGCCATCAAAAACAACATTTTCAATTTCTTGATTAAATACTTCATCATGCCTTTTGCAGAAGCCATAAAACGTTGACGCCTCCGAAATCGGTTTAAAGTCAATCTTGTTGAGGGCATGAAGCGAAGTGATTTTTAGATTCTTGAAATCATAATCTACATGATCGTCCAAATAGTAGACACCCTCTTGATTCCGTTCGCCAATTCCTTTTAGATACTTAAGAATACGTCCTTCTTGTAGAGTATGGGCCTTAATTGGTGTTTCTGAACAGTTGTCAATGGTGCATTGATTTACTGCAAGCTCAGCGTATGCTGCTTTATACTGCTGCTTAAGTTCATCGAGTTTTCTATGGCGTTCAGACATATTATCAAGTTAAGATAATTCTGAATAACTAGCCATTACAATTCAAATAGAATTCTGAACGAACTGGAGAGTAATTTTATCAAAACATCCGGTTCAGGATGAGGACAGGAGCAAAAAAGCAGAGTGAAAAACATCGCTCTCGCTCTGTTTCTCACTCTGTTTTCGTACCCCGAGCCGGACTCGAACCGGCATGTCAGTGAAGACAATGGTGTTTGAGACCATCGCGTCTACCAATTCCGCCATCAGGGCATTTCCGGTTTAGCGGCGGTGCGTTTGAACCGGGATGCGAAAATACCGTTTTCCGGCATTCAGACAAAAAACCAGAGAAAATAAAGGAACAACAATACCCAGAGCAGGTCTAAAAAATGCCAGTACAGGGCCAGTGAAGTAATGCGGGCACGTTCTAACGGGCTGGCGAAAAAGAGCAGGCTTTTTACCCGGTCGCCGTTGTGGTTAACCACGCGGAACATGCTGATAAACAGATACACCAGGCCGCCGGTTAAGTGTAAAATGTGAAGGCCGGAAATGATAAACAGCAGCGCGGCTCCGGGCGTGGTGCGCAGGGGCGACGATTCAACCCGGGGTGTTTCGGGAACGCCGTAGAGGGTGAGTTTGGCATTCCAAAGCTGCTGCCAGCCAAGAAACTGGGTGATGCTGAATGCCGTTCCCAGCGCCAGCGTGATGAGCAAAAAGTTGAGCAGCACAGCTCCGTCGTCTTTGAGGTAGGCGCGGCGGGCGCGGTCTATGGTGAAACTGCTGAGAATGATAATGCCGGTGCTTATAAAAAACCATTTCGGGAAAGGCTGTCCGCCCAGCATTTTACCCGGCGAATACATGGCAAAAAGTACCATGAGTACCAGAAACAATACCGTAATGCCGCCCATAAAAAAACGGACTGTATTGCTTACGGGATGCTGATTGAGAAACCGGCCTATGATGCCGCTCTCTTCGGTGGGTGCTTTCTTTACGCGTGGCATACGAACAAAAAACAATCAATGGTACGAGTTGTTGTCCGAATGAGCATATAAAATTCAGAAATTTGAGTAGATGCGAAAATTTGCTCTTTTACTCGGCCTTTTGGCGGCTTTGCCAGTAACCGCACAGGAACTTTTTGAAGCGGAATTGCTGAGCGCATCGCCGGTGCTGCAATGGCATACGGCTGAGGCGGGTGTGCGGATTCCGGCCATGGACAGACGCTTTAGGGCTTTTGTGGCGGGCGGGCAAAATGGTGTAAGTCCGTACAACACGGCCAATATCAATTTGCGTGCGGTGTTCAGCAACGGCACACTGCGCGATACTGTGCAGGCTTTCTGGTACGAAGCACCGGTAATAAACCGCGCCGCCAACCGCTACGACACTGAGCCGTCAAACTGGCCCTGGCGCATACGTTTTGCGCCTCCGGCCAAGGGTGTGTGGACCATGCAACTGCTTACCGCACAGCCCGGCGAACCCGCTGCGCTCATTGCCACCAATGTAAGTTTTACTTGCACAGCCTCCAACCGCCACGGCTGGCTTACTGTGGCCCCCAACAAACGCCACCTGCAATTTACCGACGGCACTCCGTTTTTCGCCATCGGGCAAAATATTGCCTGGGCCGAAGAGCCCATCCTCAAAGGCTTTAAAGGCCCGCATCCGCTTTACATTGGCGGCTTTGAAGATGTGTACCATTACCTCAACCACCTTGCCGACTGCGGAGGAAATTTTGCCCGCATCGTACTCACGCCCTGGTGCGGCGGATTAGAAAACACCACGGCCGGCAATTACCGTCAGGATCATGCCGCCGCGCTCGACAGTATGCTGCACATTTGCGAGAAGCGCGGAATTTATGCGCAGGTGAATTTCGAGTTTCATCACGGCTACAATGTGCCGTGGAAGTACCAGTGGACTTGGGAAAAACATCCGCTGCGTAATGCTGCCGGCCTCAGCAGCTACCTCCAATTGCTGAGTAACGATTCGGCCATCAAACTCCAGCATCAGTTAATCCGCTACTTCCATGCGCGCTACGGAAACAGTCCCAACCTGGCGGTGTATGAACTGATGGGCGAAATGGACAACTGGCCCGCATTTGAGCAAAACCGCCCGCTGTTTCAGTCGTGGATTACCGCGCAAATTAATTTTGTGCGCAACAACCTGCGCGACAATCAACATCTGCTTACCGTATCGTTTGCCACGCCGCCCTACGGCAGCATTTACGACATTGCCGGTGTGCAGTTTGTGAGCCTGCATCATTACACGAACGACCTCAAAGACAACCGCCGCCGCTACGAACTCGTAAACGGCGACGGCCTGTTTGGCGAAAAGCGCGGCACACTGCGGCGATATGATAAACCAAGCCAGTTTGGCGAGATGGGTTTGATAAACGGCCCCGTGAATGCCGCCGACCCGGATGATTACACCTGGTGCAGCGATATAAGTTTCCACAATTCGCTTTGGGCCACGAGTTTTATGGGGTGTTTTGGCACCGGTCTCAACTGGTGGCAATGGCGCAACGACAGCATTCGCAGTGCCAATTTCCCGGTGCTGGCTGCCTTTATCGGCAAAGTACCCATGCACGAGCTTACCGAAACCGGCAACAACACCGCAAACGGACTGGAAGTATTCTGGTGCAGCAATGAAAAAGGCACACGAGCCGCAGGCTGGCTCCACAACACCAGCTACTGGTGGGCCAACATGAGCCAGAACTGCCGCGACCGCAACCAGAAACAAATGCTGCCACCCAAAGACGACGACGCAGCCCAAACACCCGAAAACCGCAGCGGCAGAAGCATTTCAATAAACGGGCTGGAGCGGAATACGTTGTATTCGGTTACTTATTTCGATACACGCGTACCCGGTCAAACGATTAAGGGAATTATCAATCAACGCAGTTCACGCACGGGGCGTATTACGCTCGTGCTTCCTGAGAATGTGGCTGATTGTGCTTTTTATGTGGTGAAGGGAAGGAGTGCAGTTAACGAGTCTTTTTAGCGGGTTTGCGATGTGCAAGAGGTTTGGGCAGACTCAGCCGTGGGGAGATTGTAATTTCCGGTGGCTTCGACAGGCTCAGCCGCCGGGGGCATTGTAATTCCGGTGGTTTCGACAGGCTCAACCACCGGGGGCGGGGGGGCTTTTGATAATCGACTCAATATTTAGGACAATACAAGAAAAGGATACCAAACTCGGATTGTTGAGCCCGTCAAAACCAGGCCACTGAGTTTGTCGAAGTGAGCCTGTCGCGGTGGTTGAGTCCGTCAAAACAAGGCCGCTGAGCTTGTCGAAGTGAGCCTGTAGAAGTGAGCCTGTAGAAGTGAGCCTGTAGAAGTGAGCATGTCGCGGTGGTTGAGCCTGTCGAAACCACCCCACAAAAAAGCCCGCTCAATTTGAGCGGGCCTTTCAGGTAACTATCTCAGCAAATATTATGCACGACGAACGTTAACTGCGTTGGGGCCTTTACGACCTTCCTGAACCTCGAAAACAACTTCGTCGTCCTGACGAATCTCTTCTTTCAGTCCGGAAACATGAACAAAGATGTCTTTGCCGTCTTCACTGTTCTTGATGAAGCCGAAGCCCTTTGTTTCGTTGAAAAATTTTACTGTTCCAGTTTTCATTGATTTGATTGGTATTGAATTATTTTTTCAAAGATAGTCCAATATACGTCGATATTAACATAATATTTGTCGTTGTTCATAAAAAATATATTCAACGCGCTGTGTTACAGCCATTTAATTATACGTCTTTTTTGCCGGGCGATTGTTGAAAAACTTGTTCTTTATATGCCAAATGCCTACATTTGCAGCCCTAAAAACGACTGCGCGTGTCATCACTGGTTAAAATCTTTACCGGAACAGCCTCCCGGCACTTTGGCGAAAAAGTTGCCGGTGCCTACGGTCAGCCGCTGGGCAATATGACTTTCCAGCGTTTCAGCGATGGTGAATTTCAAACCTCGTATGAAGAAACCGTGCGCGGAGCCACTGTGTTCATTGTGCAGTCAACCATGCAGCCCACCGACAATCTTTTCGAGCTTCTGCTCATGGTGGATGCGGCCAAACGGGCTTCGGCGAGGGAAATTATTGCGGTAATGCCCTATTACGGCTTTGCCCGTCAGGATCGTAAAGACCAGCCGCGTGTGGCCATTGGCGCCAAACTGGTGGCCGATATGCTGGCCACGGCAGGCGTACACCGCATTATGACCATGGATTTGCACGCCGACCAGATTCAGGGATTTTTCGATGTGCCGGTAGATCATCTCTATGCTTCTACCCTGTTTATTCCTTACATCGAAAGCCTCAACCTGCAGCACCTGACCATGGCGGCGCCTGATATGGGCGGCTCGAAACGCGCCAACGCCTATGCCAAGCACCTCAAATCAGACATTGTAATTTGCTACAAGCAACGTTCGCGCGCCAATGTAGTAGATCACATGACGGCCATAGGCGAAATCGAAGGCCGCAATATTGTGCTTATCGACGACATTATTGATACCGGCGGCACGCTATGCAAGGCAGCCGATATGATGATGGAACGCGGCGCACTCAGTGTACGTGCGTTTTGCACACATGCCGTGCTCTCGGGCAAGGCTTATGAAAACCTGGAAAAATCAAAAATTACCGAACTGATTGTTACCGACACCATTCCGCTGCGCCAGGAAAGCAGCAAAATAAAAGTGCTGTCGGTGGCCGAAATGTTTTCCGATGTGTTTCACCGTATCGTAAATCATGAATCCATCAGTTCGCATTTTATCATCTGAAATCTTTAATCAATCCAATCAATACCAAATCAACAAGCAATGAAATCAGTAGCTATGAGCGGTTCGCGTCGTGCGAGCGTAGGGAAAAAAGATGCTAAAGCGCTGCGAGTTCAGAGCCTTGTGCCGTGCGTACTGTACGGTGGTACCGAGCAGATTGCATTTTCGGCTACCGAAGCGGAATTCAAACCGCTGGTGTACACTCCGGACGTGCATACTGTAGAGCTTACCATCGACGGTGTGGCCCACAAAGCGGTTCTGAAAGAGCTTCAACTGCATCCCGTTACTGACCGCATCCTTCATGCCGACTTCCTCGAAGTAGGCGACGGCAAAGCGGTTACAATGAGCCTGCCCGTTAAACTCACCGGAAACTCTGCCGGTGTAAAAGCAGGTGGCAAACTCACCAAGAAAATGCGCAAACTCAAAGTGCGCGGCCCCATCGACAAGATGCCGGGTGAAATTACAATCGACATCACCGCACTTGATCTCGGCCAGTCTATCCGTGCCGGCGAAGTGGCTCTCGATGGCCTTACCCTGCTCGACGCTCCGTCGCTCACGGTGGTAACCATCAAAACCACCCGTAACGTGGCTGCGGCTGCTCCTGTTGATGACAAGAAAGCTGCCAAAGCCAAAAAATAATAAGCTGTTGTGAAATACCTGATCGCGGGCCTCGGCAATATCGGCGACGAATACGCCCACACCCGCCACAACATCGGATTTACAGTGCTGGATGCCCTTGCCGGGGCATCCAGTGCTGTTTTCAGGCACGACCGCCATGCCTTTGTGACAGAAATAAAACACAAAGGCCGTATTCTCGTGCTCATTAAACCCACCACCTACATGAACCTGAGCGGAAAGGCCATCCAGTACTGGATGCAGGCCGAAAAAATTGCCCAGGAAAATCTGCTGGTGGTTACCGACGATATTGCCCTGCCTTTCGGCACCATACGCATAAAAGGCAAAGGCAGCGACGGAGGTCACAACGGCCTCAAGCACATCCAGGCCACGCTTAACAGCACTGAATATGCCCGCCTTCGTTTTGGTGTGGGCAGCGAGTTTGCCAAGGGCAGGCAGGTGGATTATGTGCTGGGCAAATGGAATGCCGACGAGCAAAAGCTGCTTCCCGAACGCCTGGAAAAATGCAGCGAAGCCATTAAGGCGTTTTGTACCATTGGTATTGGGCTTACCATGACCAACTTTAACGGGAAGTGAGTTATTAACAGAAAGATGTATTAATAACTAGCCTGAAATCAATTGACAACTCCCTTGTTTGGATATTATATTTGTATGAGTTCCTTATATAAATACCTAAGACATCTTCTTGATATTGAGTGACTTCATTAAATATATAAACGCAGTACTAAAACCGCACGCAGATCAGAAATACACCGTTCTGGATTTGTTTGCTGGCTGTGGTGGACTTTCGTTAGGATTTGAAGCGGCAGGCTTTAGCACTACGGGGTATGAGATGGTTAAAGCAGCCGCAGAAACGTATAATCGAAATCTTTCCGGATATTGTTTTAATGAGAAGTTGTATCTTGGATTTAACTATCCCAACTACGAATATGATGTAGTCATTGGTGGACCCCCTTGCCAACCGTTTAGTGTAGGTGGCTATCAATTAGGAGCTGATGATGAAAGAAACGGATTCCCGATATTCATGGATGCTGTTAACAGAGTCAAACCCAAAGTCTGGCTTTTTGAGAACGTTCGCGGGATGCTATACAGCAATAAAGAGTATTTGAAATTTATTATCGAAAGCATGTCAGCTCTTGGCTGGATAATTGATTTTCAACTTCTAAATGCTGTGGAATATGGAGTCCCTCAAAACAGGGAACGGTTATTTGTAATCGGTCATCGGGCTGAATTTAGCTTCCCTGAAAAATCTCCGAGAAAAATAACCGCAGGGGAAGCAATCGGAGATCTGATTGACAGCATTACCGACGAGACTAAGATACTGACCCCATCAATGGATCAATACATTAAAAAATATGAACTGGCTTCAAAATGTATTAATCCAAGAGACATATACCCAACAAAACCATCAAGAACCCTTACTTGTAGAAATATTGCGGCTCCTACGGGTGATATGATGCGGGTTAAATTAAAGGACGGCAGACGAAGACGTATTTCCGTATGGGAGGCTGCGCGTTTGCAAAGCTTCCCGGACCATTTTCAGTTCTGCGGAAATGAAACAGAGCAGTATTACCAGATCGGAAATGCCGTTCCCCCACTGCTTGCTTTTAAACTTGCATTCAAAATACTTCATACGCTTGAATCGGGAGAGAGAGGGGCTGTGCATGAAAGCTTTCAATCAAAACTTTTTGCCTGAAAATGAAATTCCCTCCTAAAAGTGATCATATCCGTTTTCTACTTAACCAAGCAATAGATATTTTATTTTCATTAGGTATTCCTATTAAAGAAACCAGTATTCGTCAACAAGACAGAATAGCTATGGCTTTTCTGGCTGTTGCCAATGTTACGGGGAAGTGGAAAAATGCACAGTCGTTAAAAGATGGAAGAAAAATTACTTCACGCGAAATTATAGGATTCATGAATCAATACTTTGAGGAAAATCTCTCAAAAGGCTCTTATGATGATATTCGTGACGTAAGCTTAAAATATCTCGTTCTTACTGACTTAATAATAAACAGTGGTGATAACCCTTCTGCGAAACAAAATGACCCAACACGCGGTTACAGCTTGGATAATGACTTTAGGGATTTAATTCGAACGTACGGGACGAATAATTGGGAGGATAATCTTTCGAAATTTCTTCTTCTAAAAGGGAGTTTGATAGATCGCTTAAATAAGCCCCGAAAATCAGAAAAATATCCGGTAACACTACCCAACAACATTGTAGTTGAATTTTCAAATTCATTTCACAATATTCTACAGAAAGCAATAATTGAAGAGTTTTTACCAAATTTTGGGTTCGGGTGTGCTGTTTTATACATAGGCGATGCTTCAAATAGAATATTACATCATGACCCTTCCGCACTTCAAAAAATCTCTTTTTTTGAAATTGGTTCCGGCAAACTACCAGATATTATTGCTTATAGTTCAGAAAAAAACTGGTTGTTTCTTATTGAGGCCGTAACTACCTCAGGGCCAATGAGTGATGAGAGGGTTCTTGAATTAAATAAACTTGCACAAAACTGTACTGCTGAATTAATCTTTGTAACCGCTTTCTTGAATAAGTCAGACTTTAGGAAACATGCTGCTAATATTGGCTGGGAAACCGAAGTTTGGATAGCAGATCGCCCTACGCACATGATTCATTACAACGGAGATAAATTCCTTGGGCCATACAAGCCATGAAACCTTTGTACCATTGGTATTGGGCTTACCATGACCAACTTTAACGGGAAGTAAACCCTTTTCCCGTCTTCCCGATCAATTTAGCATTAGTCCGCTTCGGAAAAAGTCAATCGGCTTTTTTCTGAAACAGCCTGTTCGGGTTTTTGGCCCGTAAACGGTAGTTTGAATTTTCCTCCAATTCCTTCGCAAATTTCGCAGAGCCCAGCGCCGAGCCGTCGGCCGAATCGTCAAGCAGGATGAATCCGCCGGGTGCCAGGAAGCGGTGGGCATTTTCGAAGTCGCGGCGGCAGTAGTCGTAATCATGGTTGCCGTCGATATACACAAAGCTGAACTGCCCGCCGGCTGCGTGGTTTTGGCCGCGCATATCGGTGAGCGTGTGTGCATTGGCCCAGCTTTCGAAGAACTCATCGGAAGTGAGACGGAAAGGAGCTGGCAGGTTTTGCGGACTGAAAAACGCGGTGTTACGCAGATAGCTTTCGCAGATGTATTCGGCGTAGGCGGTGCGTGTAATGGTGTTGTTTGCGCCAACCACGTTCAGGTATGCGGCTCCGGGATTTTGTTCGTCGTGGTAGCCGCGCACAATCCACGGATCGACCGAAATTACCTGAGTGCTGCGGCCGTGCTTTTGCAGCAGGTAAGTAAGTATATTGGCCGAGAGGCCTGCGTGGGCGCCAATTTCGAGTACCGGCAAACCGGTCGGCATTTCGCTGATGGCCAGTTCGAAACAATAAATATTTCCCTTGTGCTGCATACCGGCATTCGATACAAGCAGCCAGTTGAGGTACTCGTCGGTATTATCAATGTACGCCGTGCTGCCAAGCAGTTTTTTCAGCGTTTTTTTCATCGGTTGGCTTTTTGCTCCTGTGCAACGGCCTGTTGCTGAAACTCGCGCGGGGTTTTGCCGGTAATTTTGCGAAATACCCGGTTGAAGTGCGACACGTTTCCGAAGCCGCACGAGTAGGCTATTTCGGCCACAAGCTGGTCGTTTTCGGTGCGCAGGCGGCGGCAGGCCTGCTCCACGCGCACGGCATTGAGGAAGGTAACGTAGGTTTTGCGCGTATGCTTTTTGAAAAAACGGCAGAACGCTTCGGGTGTCATGTGTACCAATGAAGCCGCATCGCTCACGCTTATGTCTTTGTCGAAATTTTTGAGCGTGAAATCGTAAATGGTGTGCATCCGGGTTCCTTCCTTTTCCGAAAGGTCTTTGGCCGCCTGCACATCAGAAAGCGGCTGCAGGCTGCTGTGGTGCAATACTTCCTCGGCCAGTTGCAGAAAAGCCATAAGCCGCGGAATGCCCTGCTGCACACGTATTTTCAAAAAGGCTTCGGTCATGGCCACATAATTCTCGGGCTCAATCCGGAAGCCTCTGCCCGAACGGCTGGCAAACTGGCGCAGCGCACTCAGTTCGGGAATATCGGTTAAGCTGGCGCGTGTTTCCGACACATCGAAATACACCGAAATAGATTGCGCCTTGAGCCAGGCCTTGTTCTGAAAATAAATCGGATCGCAGCGAAAAACGTGAGGAAGGTTGGGCCCAAACCAGTAAATATCGCCCGAAGAAAACTGACCGGTGTAATTGCCGGCAATCAAAGTACCTTCTCCTTTAAGAATCCAGGTAAGCTGCACTTCTTCGTGCTGGTGAAGGTAGGTGTAGAAGTGCGGCTCAATTTCTTCCTCCACAATAACGGAGGTATCCCCCACTATAGGGATTTTGAAGGGCAATGCTTTCATTATTTACGCGGGTGTGTTGATGTTGGCTGGTGCAATATTAATCATCTTCACGAAAGAAAAAAGGGGCATTGGTTAAAATCGGCAAAAAAGCGGCTAAAATCTGGCTAACACCTTCGCAATTTAATTATGTACGTTTGTAAGGCAATCAGGTAGTATGGGTTTTGGAGCCGGATTGCTACAGCGTGGATACTTGTCGCTCACAATATTCCGCTTAACACACCAAATGAACAGAAGACCGGCAGGCTGAAGCCGGTCTTCTGTATTTAAGGCTATTCTGATAGAATATTGATCCTATTTTAGGAGGTCATGGCCGTTGCCTGAACAAATGAGTAAAAGAACACGGCATTGGGGTCTTTCGCCACTTTCTGCATTTCTTCCTTCATTTTTACCACAGTTTCCTCGGTTACATAACCGGCACTGAGCATTTGCGGCACTCCGCTCTGGAGCAGTTCGCTCCAGAATGCAATCATTTCGGCACGGCGGCCGGGCTGGCGGTTATCGAGGTGAATGGTTTTTACCTGTGTGCGTATATTGGTGTAGCCCAGCGAAAGCAGCAGGTTGCCCAGCTTGGCACCCACAAACGGGTCGCCGCCATTGTCGTACTGCCAGTCGTTGTAGCGCATCCAGTATTGCCATACATTGGGCGAATACGGCTCAAGAAAAAAGGTGGAATTGAGCACTTCGGTAATATATACCACACTGCCCGGGGTAAGCACACGGCGCACTTCCGAAAGCACTTTTTGCGGACTGGGCACATGCTCCAGCACCCAGCATAGGAAAGCCCCGTCGAATTGGGTGGCCGAGGGCAAATCCATATCCATTGCATTCATCTGCCTGATGGAATACCGGTCTTTTGCCAGCGGATTGACCGACAGCACTTCTTCGGCACGGGCAATTTGTGCGGGCGAAAAATCGAGGCAGGTGAGTTGGAGTTCGGGAAAACGACGCAGCAAAATTTGCGTCTGTGCCCCCACCCCGCTTCCTACTTCGAGCAGGTGCTTTACCTGACTCAACTCCACATCGCGGTAAATAATGCTTTCGAGAAAACGGGCCTGACGGTACAGGCGATCCTGTTCCTGCGTGGTGAATCCGTGCAGATAATTGCTGTCGTTGCTCATTTTGAAGGCATTTTGAGCAAAGATAATGCGTTAAAACCGGCGTTAGGGCTTTTCTATATCGCTGCCCGGTTAATTATTAATTATAGATTCTGAAGCAGCTCAAAATTTGTTTCACATAAAAAAGAGAAGTGCGAAAAAACACACTTCTCTTTTCAAACAGAGGGGGCGAAAAATTATTTGGGCTGAACGGGCTGTCCGTCGGGATTGTAAATTACACCGTCTTTAATAAAACCTACCACCTTAAATTCAGTGCGGCGGTTTTCCTGATGCTCTTTTTCGGAGCAGGGCACTTTGCGTGTTCCTTCGCACTCGCATTTGTTTACAAGCATGGTTTCGCCGTAACCTTTGCCGGTAATGCGTTTGGGATCGATACCGTGATCGATAATGTACTGGGCCGAACTCTTGGCGCGCTTGTCGCTGAGATCCATGTTAAACTCGGCACTCGAACGGCAGTCGGTGTGCGAACTGAGTTCGATAACCAGGTCGGGATTCTCCTGCAGGAGTTTCACGATTTTGTCGAGTTCCTTGGCGGCATCAGGACGGATGTTCCATTTGCTGAGGTCGAAGTAGATGTTATCGATCTTTATGGCTTTGCCCACAATGATGCGGTCAATTTCCATGTTCTTCTCCACATCTTTCTTTTGCGTGGGCGCAATGGCCACATCTTCGCTCTTGGCAAAATAACCGGGCTTCATTACCGAAATGCGGTAGGTTTTACCGGCTTCCACGTTGCAGGTTTTGTAGGTGCCTGCGCTGGAGGTTACGGTTTCGTAGAGTTTGGCTCCGGTGGCCACGTCGGTAATCATTACGGTAACACCTTCGGCGGGCGAATTTCCGGTGCTCTTGTCGGTAATTACACCGTAGAGGCAAAGTGCGCCGTTGTTGTCGATAAACAGTGTCTGGTCGTAGGTTTTGCTTACGGTCTGTCCTTTGGTGCTGAGACTGTTTTTATCGGAAATTTTGTTGTCTGCACTGGCGGTGATGCCGTACACGTTTTCGCCCTGAAGCTCGGTTGTGGTTAGTGTGCGGCCGTCGGGGCCGGTTTTCACTAATCGTGCGTTACCGTCGTTGCCAATTACCGTTACCGTGGCGTTGGCCACCGGCAGGCGGTCTTTCGGATTGTTGAGTACAAGTACATTGAGCATAAGCTCCATGGCCTTGTCGAGACGTACCTGCAGGTTGGGCTGTTCGGGGTTGGCTTTTACGGTAATGTTGTTGGGCTTGTACTTTTCGGCCGAACCGTCAATTACATACGTGCGACCGGGCATGAGCGATGCAGTGGCTTTGCCTTTCACAGCATCTACGTTAATGATTTCGCCGCTTTCGCTGTCGCGCAGGCTGAATTTGCCTTCGAGCAGTTCGCCGGTTTTGTTGTCGGCCAGCGAAAGATTAAACGGTGTGCGTTTGTCTTTGATCTGCTCAAAGCTGTAAATATCGTCGTTGAGGTTGAGCGAACCGCGGTTGCTGGAAAAGTAACCGTGTTTAGCATCGGTAAATGCAATACCAAAATCGTCGCCCGAGCTGTTGAGCGGGGCACCCATGTTTTCGGTTTTCCAGTTTGTGCCGCTGCCTTTGGCCTCAAACAAATCGAGACCGCCAAGGCCGCCAAGCCCGTCGCTGCTGAAATACAGCATTCCGTCGGCAGCAATGTAGGGGAACACTTCGTTGCCGGCAGTGTTTACACCTGAGCCAAGATTAACCGGAGCACCCCATTTTCCGCCTTCCATTTTCACCATCCAGATGTCCATGCCGCCCATACCGCCGGGCATGTCGGAAGCGAAATACAGTGTCTGGCCGTCGGCGCTGATGGCAGGGTGTGCGCAGTTGTACTCGGCGTTGTTAAACGGAAGTTCGGCTACATTGGCGTAGGTGCTGCCGTCGCTGCTGAGCGTGGCGGTGCAGATTTTGAGTTTTACAATGCCGTCTTTGCTGCGCTGTGCCTTGCGGCCTTTGAGGTTGTTGCGGGTAAAGTACATTGTTTTGCCGTCGGCGGTGAAACTTACAGGGCCGTCGTTGAACTTAGTTTTTACTTTACGCGCAAACTTCGAAACCTTGCCGTAACCATCGGTTTTCTTCTCGGAGAAATAGAGATAATAGAAGTTACGATCAGTCCACGAGTGGCGGCGGGCAATCCAGCTGCCACGGTCGCGGGCGGAGGTAAACACCAGTCCGTTTTTATATACCGCGGGGCTGAAATCGTTTTTATCGCTGTTAATGTTGGCGGGCAGTTTGGCCACGTTGTAGCAATCGGCATATTGCAAAAGCATGGCCTGGCCTGCAATGGCTTTAAGCTGATTTTCGCCGCGGCTGTCGGCGGTGTACATACTCATGTATTTTTTGGCTTCGTTGTAGTTGCCATTTTCCATGAGCATTTGCCCGTAGTAATAGTTGTGAATGGGCTGGGCCGAGGGCAGCGATACTACTTTGCCATACCATTTCAATGCCTTTGCGGTGTTGTTGGTAAGGCGGTAGCAATCGGCCAGGCGAATAATTGCCTCGTGCTGCGAACTGTCGCGTTCGATTACGCTTTCGTACTTCGGAATTGCATCGGCGTAGGCCTTGCTTTCGTAGAGTTTGTTGGCTTTAATAAGTGTGCCACTCTGTGCCGGGGCCGCAATCGAAACTGCAATGAAAATCACTGCAAACAAACGACGGAGCATATTTCGGTTGTTCTTTATCATAACAGCTTTGATTAGAAGTAACGCGGGGTAACGATTTTTTTCTGACGGAAGCTGAACAGGTAGTTCAGCACAATTTCATGAGAGCCGGTGTTGAAATCGCGGAGCTGATTGATACTGTAATCGTAAGAATAGCTCAGCATAAACTGCGGCGAAAACTGATATCCGACCAATGCCGAAAGATCAGAACCAGAACGGTAAGAAGCACCCAGCCAAAGGGTTTCACGAATCAAACCATTCACGTTGAAATCAAATTCAATGGGAGCATTCTGCACCGCTTTTACCATTACCTGCGGTTTAAGTTTGAAATTGTTTCCGATATCAAACAGATAACCTGTGGCGAAATAATAGTGGAAGCGGCTCACATCAATTTTGTTTTCGGTGTTAATGCCGCTTGCGGTAGCAAGAATATTGTTGTCAACCATGCGCGGAATAGAAATGCCTGCGTAAAAACGGCTTGTGTAATAATACATTCCAAAACCGAAATTGGGCACCATCTGTCGGGGAATGTTCGACGAGAATGTGGGATCGTTGGCCTGATCGGTTTGTACCTGAAGCAGGTTTTCGCGGATAGAATTTAAACCCGCCATAAGACCGAATGAGAAACGGCCTTTGCCAAGTTTGAAACGATACGCGTAACTGGCGTAATACAACTGGCGGTTGGTTACACCAATATCTTCGCTGAGCATGGAGAGACCCACGCCCATTTTATTATTCATGAGTGGTGCGTGAGCGGTAAGTGTAACCGTTTCGGGAGCACCGTCTATGCCCACCCACTGGTTGCGGTACAAACCGGTAAGCGCAATGGCTTCTTTCGATCCGGCATACGCAGGGTTGATGAACATTTCGTTAAACATGTACTGTGTAAACATGGGGTCGTACTGCGCACGTACTTCCCGAACTGCGAGCAGGGAAAGTGCGGCGACCGCAAGCATCCTGAAAACTTTAGTATTGATTTTCATGGTATATCTGCTTTGGGTTCCGGTGGCGGAATTTTCATTCCGCCACCGGAAAGTTTTAGATCAATAACGAATTTCGATGAAGCCGGTTACCGAGGTTTTACCGTCAGGGAGAGACTGGCCTTCGGCCAGTTGAATCACATAGAAGTATGTGCCCGGTGGTACACGCTGATCGCCAAACTGTACAGCATTTACATTCGAAATACCATCCCAATCGTTCTGGTAGTTGGTATTCTCATATACCAGGTTGCCCCAGCGGTTTACAATCTGCAGTTTGGTTGCGGGATATTCGGTAAGCCCCTTCACCACAAACAGGTCGTTGATGTTGTCGCCGTTGGGCGAGAAACCCGAGGGAACTGTCAGACCGCAGGGATCGGTGTCGAGGTAATTCGGCACACCGTCTTCGTCGCAATCAGGCAGGGCCTGCGGATCGGCGCTTCCTCCATTGTTGCCATCGCCGTAGGTGTTGTCATCGCCGTCGGCCGGATCAAGGATACCGTCGTTGTCGTTGTCAGAGGTGTTATCAATCACACCATCGTCATTTCCATCGAGGTCGCCGAGGCCGCCTTCGTCCACATCGTTCACACCATCGCCATCGCTGTCGAGGTCTTCGCTGTTAATCACATCGTCGTTATCCGGGTCAAGCGGATCTTCGTTCTGATCGCCGGGAGCATCGCCGTAGTTGCCGTCGTCGCCGTCAACCGGATCGAGTATTCCGTCGCCGTCGGTGTCCACGTTGCCGTCAATTACACCGTCGTCGTTGGTATCAAGATCGCCGTTGCCGCCTTCGTCCACATCATTGATACCGTCGTTGTCGGCATCAAGGTCTTCGGTGTCGAGGTTTCCGTCGCCGTCCACATCGTTGGCGTTTTCGTTCTGCGTGCCGGTATCGCCGCCGTAGGTGGTGTTGGTGTCTATCGGGCCTACGTTTATGATACCGTCGTCATCGGTGTCGTTGCCATCTACCACGCCATCGTTGTTGGTGTCGAGTGCGCCGTTGCCGCCTTCAATTACATCACCAATTCCGTCGTTGTCGGCATCAAGGTCTTCGTTGTCGAGTGAACCATCGCCGTCGAAATCCTGATCGCCTTCATCCTGCGAACCGGTGTTGCCGCCGTAGGTGGTGTTGGTGTCTATCGGGCCTACGTTAATGATACCGTCGCCGTCGGTGTCGGTGCCATCTACCACGCCGTCGTTATTGGCATCAAGCGGGCCGTGGCCACCTTCTACCACATCGGCCATGCCATCGTTGTCGGCATCAAGGTCTTCGCTGTCGAGCGAGCCGTCGCCGTCGTTGTCCTGCGTGGTTTCGTCCTGCGAACCGGCGTTGCCGCCATAGTTGTTGTTCGTGTCAATCGGGCCTACGTTAATGATGCCGTCGCCATCGCTGTCAATGCCATCCACCACACCGTCGTTGTCGGTATCGAGCGATCCTAATCCGCCTTCCACCACATCGGCAATGCCATCGTTGTCGGCATCAAGGTCTTCGCTGTCGAGCGAACCATCGCCGTCGTTGTCCTGTGTGGTTTCGTCCTGACTGCCGGCATCGCCGCCGTAGGTGTTGTTGTTGTCAATCGGGCCTACGTTTATGATGCCGTCGCCGTCGGTATCGGTGCCATCCACCACGCCGTCGTTATTCGTGTCGAGCGCACCGAAGCCGCCTTCCACCACATCGGCAATACCGTCGTTGTCGGCATCAAGGTCTTCGCTGTCGAGCGAGCCGTCGCCGTCGTTGTCCTGTGTGGTTTCGTCCTGCGAACCGGCGTTGCCGTTGAAGGTATTGTTGGTGTCAATCGGGCCCACGTTTATGATGCCGTCGCCGTCGGTATCGGTGCCATCCACCACGCCGTCGTTGTTCGTGTCGAGCGCACCGAAGCCGCCTTCCACTACATCGGCAATACCATCGTTGTCGGCATCAAGGTCTTCGCTGTCGAGCGATCCGTCGCCGTCGTTGTCCTGGGCGGCTTCGTCCTGGTTGCCTGCGCCATCGCCAAAGCTGGTGCTTCCGTCGGCTGCGTCGGTAATGCCGTCGCCGTCGGTATCGCCACCGTTTGTATCGGCACTGTTAATGATGCCGTCGTTGTTGGTGTCGAGGGCACCATTGCCGCCTTCCACCACATCGCTTATGCCGTCGTTGTCGGCATCCAGATCGCGGAAGTCGTCGGCACCGTCGGCATCATTGTCGCCGGGGGCCACGTTTTCGGTGGCGTCGGCCATACCGTCGCCATCGGTGTCAATGGCGGCACTGTAATCAATCACGCCATCGTTGTTGGTGTCGAGTGCGCCGTGACCCGATTCGAGTACGTCGGTCAAACCGTCGTTATCGCTGTCGAGGTCGAGATGGTCGGGCACACCGTCGCTGTCGGTATCACGCGCCGGAGCAGGTGTGCAGGTGTTGGTTACTTCCGATTCGTAGGTATCAGAAATACCGTCGTTGTCCGAGTCAATGTCGCGGTAGTTCTGAATTCCGTCACCATCCGTATCGGCAGTTAAACCTTCGGTGGCATCGCTTATACCATCGTTATCTGTATCGGCAGGAAGTACGGTAATAATTACCAGTGCGGTATCGCAGAGCGAAGGATTACCGTTGTCGCAAATCTGATACACAATTGTGTCTGTGCCGCAGAATGCGGGGTTGGGCGTGTAGCCGATGTTGCCGTTACCGTTGTTGGTGGCAGTTCCGTTGCTCGGGCCACTCAGAATGGTGAGTGTGAGCGTCTGGTTCGGATCGGGATCGCTGTCGTTGGCGAACGCATTTATTACCGTGCTGCTGCTTCCCACTGTTACGTTCACCGGATCGTTTACTGCGGTGGGCGGTGTGTTTTCATACACGCGCCAGTCGCGGTCCGATCCGCCGTCCACGTTGGGGAAGCTGGTGGGCACCTGTCCGTTGGTGGGGTTGATCTGCGTATCGTCAGTATCAAACGCATCATCCAACCCGTCGCCGTCGGCATCGTTGCCGGAGGCCGAGGGTTCGCTGCCGTTTACGGTATTGCTTCCGTCAATGTCCACTCCTTCGAGTGCATCAGAGTAGGCATCGTTGTCGGAGTTGGTGTCAATGTAATCGGGCGTATCGGCACCGTCGGTGTTTACGGGTGTAATTACTGCACCACCAAAGCCATTTATGTTGTCGTAGTTATCATCAATACCATCGCCGTCGCTGTCGGTTCCTGCGGGGGCAATGTAGCCTGTGGTCGATTGGCCTTCGATATTATCTACAATGCCGTCGTTGTCGGCATCAATATCGAGGTAGTTGGCACCGCCGCTCGCATCGGTATTCACCGGGTTGGTGAATGTGCCGCCAAACGAGGTGTTGTTGTCCACACCGGCCATGTTGGCCACGCCGTCGCCGTCGGTATCGGCACCGTCGAGTACGCCGTTGTTGTTGCTGTCGAGTGCGCCGAGTCCGGCTTCGGTTACATCGGTAATGCCGTCGTTGTCGCTGTCGAGATCAGCGTAGTTCGGAATTCCGTCGTTGTCGAAATCGTTGTCGGTGTTGCCAGTGGTGGGCTGACTGTCGGGGCGGCCGTCGTTGTTGGTATCGGCACCGGTAGCGGCGGTGGGCGATGCGGCAGTGGCATCGTTGAAACCGTCGTTGTTGGTGTCTGTAAATCCGTCCACAATGCCATCGTTGTTGGCATCCGGTTCGCCGGCTTCCACGAGATCGGCAATGCCGTCGTTGTCGCTGTCGAGGTCGCGGTAGTTGGGTACGCTGTCGCCGTCGCTGTCGAGGTTGGCAATGGCATTGCCGCCGTTGTTGGCGTCATACGTATCGCTCAGGCCGTCGCCATCGGTGTCGGTGAATGTGCCATCCACCACGCCGTTTCCGTCGGTGTCCACGCCGCCTGCTTCAACCAGGTCGGGAATGGCATCGTTGTCGCTGTCGAGATCGAGGTAGTTGGGCTGTGAGTCGCCATCGGCATTGGCTGTGTTGGCCGAAGTATTGGTGCCGTTGTCGGCAGCATCGGCCCAGCCGTCGTTGTCGGTGTCGGGGGCGTTGCCGGTGCCAATTTTTCCGTCGTTGTCGGGATCGCTGAAACCGGCTTCGGTTACGTCGGTAATGCCGTCGTTGTCGCTGTCGAGGTCAACCACGTTGGGCACACCGTCGCCGTCGAAATCGCCCACGGGCAGCGGAGTTCCGCCGTTCGAGGGATCAACCACATCGGCCAGACCATCGCCGTCGGTATCGGTGGCTGCATCTACGCGACCATCGCCGTTGGTATCTGTGCCACCGGCTTCAGTAATGTCGGCAATGCCGTCGCCGTCGCTGTCGAGGTCAAGGTAATCGGGGTTACCATCGCCGTCGCTGTCGGGTGTGGGAAGCTGTGAGTTGGGGAAGTTGTCGCCGTCGGTGTTATCATTCAAACCGTTTCCGTCGGAATCGGTGAAGTTGTCAATGATACCATCGCCGTTGGCATCGGTTCCGCCGGCTTCGGTGCAATCGGTAATGCCGTCGTTGTCGCTGTCGTATCGGGCACGGGCAGTGCAGTTCCGCCGTTGTTCGTATCCACCACATCGGCCAGACCATCTTCGTCGGTATCGGTAAGGTTGTCCACGATACCGTTACCATCTGCATCCACACCACCGGCTTCGGTAAGATCGGTAATGCCGTCGTTATCGCTGTCGAGATCGAGCATATCCACAACGCCATCGCCATCGGTGTCGGCATTGGGCAGCGGGGTTCCGCCGTTGTTCGGATCCACCACGTCGGCCAGACCGTCGTTGTCGGTATCGGTAAAGCCGTCAATGATGCCGTCGCCGTTTGCATCGGTGCCGCCGGCTTCGTTGCAGTCGGTAATGCCGTCGTTATCGCTGTCGAGATCGAGGTAGTTGGGAATTCCGTCGCCGTCGTTGTCGGCTGTGCCTTCTACGGTGTCAGGTACTCCGTCATTATCATCGTCGGCATCCACGCCATCGGCAATACCGTCGTTGTCGCTGTCAAGCAGTTCGCGCCAGTCGCGGTCGCCACCGGGGTTGTCCAGATCGGGGAAACCGGTGGGCACCTGGTTGTTGTTGTCTGAAAGGCCGCTGTTGGTGGTGCTTGTTCCATCGCTGTCGTAGGCATCATCCAAACCATCATTATCGCTGTCGTTGCCCGAAGCAACCACATCCACAATGCCATCGTTGTTCAAATCATACGCTTCAATATTATCGAAGATCAGATCGTTATCCGAATCACCGTCAATATAATCGGCGCCGTCTGTTGCCCCGTCGGTATTTACGGGAGTAATGTATGTACCACCGTTATTGGGGTCGTATGCGTTATCCAGACCGTCTCCATCGGTATCTGTATTCGATGGGGCAATGTAACCGGCTGTGGTTTGTGCTTCAATTACATCTACAATACCATCATTATCCGAATCAATATCGAGGAAGTTGGGAACACCGTCTGAATCAGTATTCGGATTGGGCAATGCCGTGCCGCCTGTCGAAGCATCAACCGTGTTTGCGAGACCATCGTTATCGCTGTCGGCAAATCCGTCTATGCGGCCGTCCTGGTTTGTGTCCACACCGCCAGCTTCGAGAATATCGGTAATGCCGTCGTTGTCGCTGTCAATGTCCATTGTATTCGGACGACCATCTCCGTCGGAGTCAATATTGGGCAGCGTGCTTCCGTTGAAATCGGGGTCGTTGCTGTCGGCCAGACCGTCGTTATCGGTATCGGCCGGAGCGCCTGTTCCAATTACACCATCGCCGTCGGGATCGCTTCCACCGGCTTCCACCACGTCGGCAATGCCATCGTTATCGCTGTCGCGGTCGAGGTAGTTGGGGCGTGTATCGCCGTCAGTGTTGGGAATGGTAAGCGGTGTGCCGCCGTTGTTGGTGTCCACAATATCACTGAGACCATCGGCATCCGTATCTACAATTACACCAGAACCTATTACACCGTCGTTGTTCGGGTCGCTTCCACCGGCTTCCACCACATCGGCAATGCCGTCGTCGTCGCTGTCGAGGTCGAGCATGTTCAGGTTGCCGTCGCCGTCTGTATCAGCCGGTACCAGCGGGCCATTGCCGTTGCTTGGGTCGAAGAGATCGGGAATGCCGTCGGCATCGCTGTCGGCAAGTACTGCGCCGGTTCCGGGCAGGCCGTTTCCGTCGGGGTCGGTTCCGCCGGCTTCCACGCAATCGGGAATACCGTCGTTGTCGCTGTCAAGATCTTCGTTGTTGGGAATACCGTCGAGGTCGAAATCGCCGGTGCCTTCCACCACGTCGGGGATACCGTCGTTATCGTCGTCGGGATCGAGGTTGTCGTTCACCGCATCGCCGTCGTTGTTGGGGGCATCGCGCCAGTCGCGGTCGCCTCCGGGTTGCTGAACGTCGGGCAGCGAGTTTACGGTTTGGCTGTTGTCTGAATCAAAACCGCTTACTAAGTCGGCAAGATCGGGCAAACCATCCTGGTCGGCATCGGGCAGCGGGCCCGAAGTGGTGTTGAAGGGGCCTCCACCGGTGCCTACCCAGCCGTTGTTGTCGGGATCGGGCAGGCCGGCTTCCACCACGTCGTAAATGCCGTCGTTGTCCGAATCCACATCCACCCAGTCGGGAGCGCTGCCACCGTCGGTGTTAATGTAGCCGCATACCACGCCGTTCTGGTTTACATCGTAGGCGTTATCAATGCCGTCGTTATCGGTATCAAGACCCGTTGGCGACTGGAAGCCCTGTGTAGGCTGGCCTTCAATGAGGTCAACAATACCATCGTTGTCTGAATCAATATCAAGATAGTTTTCGAAGCCGTCGCCTTCGCGGTCCTGGTTGAAGACTGAGAAGTTGGGGCCGCCAAAATCGGGGTCGTTGCCATCGGGCAAACCGTCCTGGTCGGCATCGGTGGCGGGGCCTGTGCCGTAGAAACCATCGTTGTCGGCATCAGGGCTACGCGTTTCGAGCACATCGGGAATGCCGTCGGCATCGCTGTCGAGGTCGAGGTAATTGGGTTTTCCGTCGCCATCGCGGTCGGGACGTGCCATTGCGGTGCCGCCCTGACTGGGATCCACGCTGTCGGCCCATCCGTCGCCATCGGCATCCACAATGGGGCCGGCACCAATTACACCGTCGTTGGCCACATCGCCCGGGTTGGCGGGGCCGCTGGCTTCTTCGGCATCAGTAATGCCATCGTTGTCAGAATCTTTGTCGAGGTAGTCGGGCACCACATCGCCGTCGAAGTTTGGAATGCCAAGCGGAGTTCCGCCGGTTGAGCTGTCCACGAGGTCGCTCAGTCCGTCGTTGTCCGAGTCGGTTACGGGGCCGTTTCCAATTCTGCCGTCGTTGTCGGGATCGGTTCCACCGGCTTCAATGGCATCCTGAATGCCGTCGTTGTCGCTGTCGAGATCTACGTAGTTTGCGCGGCCGTCACCATCTTTATCGCCCACGGGAAGCGGGGTGCCGTTGGTGCCGGGGTCAACCTGGTTGGAAATGCCGTCGCCGTCGTTGTCGGCGAAATTATCTACTTCCCCATCGCCGTTGGTGTCGGTTCCACCGGCTTCCACAATGTCGGCAATGCCGTCGTTATCGCTGTCGCGGTCGAGGTAGTTGGGCAGACCGTGGCCGTCGGAGTTGGGTACGGGCAGCGGAGTTCCGGCTGTGGATGGATCTACACTGTTGGCAAGGCCGTCGCCGTCGCTGTCGGCAAAGCCGTCAATGAGGCCGTCGCCGTTGGCATCGGCTCCACCGGCTTCGCGGCAATCGGTAATGCCGTCGTTGTCTGAGTCTTTATCGAAAATGTTGGCAAGTCCGTCGCCGTCGGTATCGGGTATGGCAAGCGGTGTTCCGGAAGTGTTCGGATCCACGCTGTTTGCCAGACCGTCGTTATCGCTGTCGGCAAAACCATCAATGCGTCCGTCGCCGTTGGCATCGGTTCCGCCGGCTTCCGTGCAGTCGGTAATGCCGTCGTTATCCGAATCCACGTCGAGGAAGTTGGGTGTTCCGTCGCCGTCTAAGTTGTCGTTGGGATAGCTGTTGGGGCGGCCGTCGTTGTTGGTGTCAGCGCCGGTGGTGAAAATGGGGACACCGTTTGCGGCGGGGTCAAGCGCATCGGCAAAGCCATTGCCCGAGTCGGTGAAGTTGTCCACGCGGCCGTCGTTGTTGGCATCAATGCCTCCGGCTTCGGTAATGTCGGGAATGCCGTCGTTGTCGGCATCAAGGTCAATGCTGTTGGGGCGGCCATCGCCGTCGCTGTCCACGTTGGTAAGCCCGCCTGCACCTACGTTGTCAATGAGTCCGTCGCTGTTTGCGTCTGAGCCGTCGAGAATGCCGTCGCCGTTTACGTCCACGCCACCGGCTTCAATTACGTCGGGAATTCCGTCGTTGTCGCTGTCGAGGTCGTTAATATCAGCAATGCCGTCGCCGTCGCTGTCACCGGAGCTTTCGTTAACGTCGAGTATGCCGTCGTTGTCGTCGTCGGGGTCGGCACTGTTGGCCACACCGTCGTTGTCGTAGTCGTTGCAATTCTGCACGGCTACGTTGTAGGTAACCTGGCGTACACAGCCGGCGATGTCGGTAATGGTGAGTGTATATGTGCCGCCCTGGTTGGCCGCTACTGAGGGAATGTTAAGTGTGGGGCCTGTTACCTGTGTGGCAAACGGGGTAATCCACACATATCCGCCGGGCGATGTAATGCCGGACGGGCTTGAGGCGGTTACACTGAGGTTAAGCGCGGCACCAATACACACTACTGTGGTGGGCGGCGGCTGAACGGTAATGGTTACGTTGGTGTTTGAACTGTTGAAGCCCACACATACGTTTGTGGTGGCACCAAATTCGTTGGTGATCTGAAGCGTAACTGTTTCGCGGAAGCACGGTGAGGTGCTGTTCATGGTGTAGGTAAAACAGTTTGGCCCGGTAAGGGAAACTGTTCCGCCACCATCGGCCGAAGCAGAGAGGATGGAGTTGTTTGCTCCGCAACCGCCAATGTTTACACAGTGTGTAATGGGGGTTCCGGGAGTAACCACTCCGGCAGTATATGAAGTAGTGGGCTGCTGTGATATGGGATCAAGCACCTCCACACTTTTGAGGTAATCGGAGTAATAAGCGTAGTTACCAGTTCCACCGGTAAAGGCAATAACGGCTACGTGCATTTTCTGATCGCAGGTAACACGGTTGTTGGCGGTGCTGAGGATGTTTGCGTTTTCAAACACCACAAATGAATAGCCGGTGTTCGGAATCGGGTTGGCCTGGTTGCCGTTTACCACAGCAGCATAGGTGGTGTAAGGCAGACCGCGGAAGGTAAGTGAACTTAATCCTGATGTGGGTACATATACAATAGCGCGGGCATTGGTTCCCGGTTTTTCAAAATCCACTTTTTTATTTCCAATACAGGGATTGAGCGAGGGAAGGATTTCCAAACCATACTCACCCTGGGTTTGCGAGCTTACATGGCCTACATACACTACCTGACTGCATTGTATGGTGTATGTGGCAAACTGTGTATTGGTGAAGTAGTAGGTAACCACCTGACCGGCATTAATTGTGGCCGGCATTACGTTGCCAAGACCGTCGGTGGCACCCGAAACGCCATTGATGGCAAGTGTGGTTCCGTTTTTCACACCCACAATTACCACGTAGTCTTTCGAGCTGCTGGGGTTGCCGCCATCTACAATAGAGTAGATATTTGAAAGCTGCGGAATAGGAATAAGCTGGGTAAGACCAGCATCGGCGTTACCGCTCTGGCTGTTTCGGGTGTGGTGTGAGCCGGAGTTAACTACAATGGGTTTGTTGGCAAGAATGCGCACACCGGAAATGGTGCGGTTGGGGTCTTCGTTGCGGCTGGCAATGATGTATGATTCGCCGGCATTGAGCGTTACGGTGCGTGTGCCGTTCCAGTCGGTTACGTTGTTTACGCTGGCGTTTACGCTGCCTTCCATTTGCATGGAGGCGGGTACGTTGAATGTAATCGTGGTAGCGTTTTCGGTGGCCATTACCGACACGAAGTGCTTTTCGCGGGCACCGGTGTAGGTTTGTCCGTTGGCATCAGTTTGAGAAAGGGCGTAAAACGAATAGCCCAATGCCGCGTTGCCATGAATCTGCATGAGATCCTGGTTGTAGGTGTTGCAGTTGGGGCGCGAAAGCAGGCGGTAACTGCACTGAAGCGGGCGATCGGAGGTAATGATGTAGCCGGCATCGTTTAACACGGTATTCATGGAAGGCTTCAACACCTGATCGCTTCCGGGCCCGACATTGGGCAGTGTGTAGTTAAACGGATTGGCTGCGGGAATGAGCAGTTGCTGCTGAAGCACGTTGGCTCCGTTGAAAATGCTCACGTTGGCTACCCCATTGAGTGAGGTAAGAACGAGATCGTCGCTGCCGAAAATATCGCAACTGGCTGTTTTGTCGCCATACACGGGCGGCATGTAGTACACATACGGCGAACTGCACGAAGGGCGAACCGGGCAGGTTCCAAAGTTGGCGCAGTCGGGATCCTGACAATCGGCCAGGCCGTCATTGTCATCGTCGATGCCGTTGTTACAAATTTCCTGGGCAGAAATTGCCGATGCTGAGAAGAGAAAAAACAGCAACAGCAACAGTCTCTGCAGTGAGTAAGACTGTTTCATAGGGCGGCTGAATAAATTTTGAACAGATTAACTGTGTTCCGGTTTGGTTCAGCAAATGTAAACGATGCCCGATAAAAAGCAAATGATTGGTATTTATGAAATAATTATGTTGCAACTACTAACTACACCCATATTACACAAATAACTGTCTTTCATTACTTTAAATTAAATATTATGGCCTGTTGTTTTAAAATATTTTTGTTAAATAAAATGAAGTCACTACATGCAATTACGGAAAAAGTAAAGAACAGACCTCTTTCGTTAAACAAAACATTTCAGACCGCTTTAGTTCTGGATCGGATTAGCTCTTCCTGCGAACGCTCCATACTTACGAGCGGCAGGGCATAAATTTCGGGGAGATTAGTACTGTGTTTTTCGCGGATAAAATCTACAATGTTGTTAAACAACAATGATTTTGTTTTACAAATGAGCAAAAACCGGGGCACTTCCTCCAGCTCCCCGTTGTCGTTAAGCAGCAGGCGGCGTATAGTATCAATGCGCACATCGGCCACTAATTTTTCTTTCAGTAAAAGTGTGGCAATGGATGCCAACTCGCCATCGTCGGCAGAAGCTATATGCAGTAAGATCATAATTCTGTTTTCATTACCACGCTCAAAATACATACCGGTTTAGTAAGACCGGTATGTATTTAAGTGTATTATAATGTGGTGCGGGTTAATGGTCGAGGCCGGTAATGTCGTTGCCGAGCGAATCAGAAGGTTCGTTGTCGAGTGGCTGCCAGAGTTCTATTTTGTTGCCTTCGGGGTCCATAATCCACGCAAAGCGACCGTACTCATAATCCTGCACTTCGCCCACCTGCTGCACGCCCTGTTCTTTAAGTTGCGCAAGTAATTCATCGAGATTATCGACACGAAAGTTAATCATGAACGATTTTTCGGAAGGTGCAAAATACTGCGTGTTGTTGCTGAACGGGCTCCACACGGTAAAGCCGGTTTGCTCGGGATGGGCATGTTTGCGCCAGATGAATGTGGTTCCATAATCGCCGGTTTGCAGGCCGAGGTGTTTTTTGTACCATTCGTTCTGTGCTTTTGGATCATCGCTCTTGAAGAGGATGCCGCCGAGGGAAGTAACTTTTGCCATAGTATGGTGTGGTTTGGTTTTTTGTTAATGAAGATTTACGCCCATCACAAGAATATCATCAATCTGTTCGAGCGTTCCTTTCCATTGAGTAAAGAAGTCCAGAAGTTTTTCATGCTGCACGGCTGGTTCGAGTTGGTGATATTCAATGAGCAGTTCCTTGAGTTTCTTTTGTTTTACTTTTTTTCCTTCGGCACCACCAAACTGATCGCCGAAACCATCGCTGTATAAATACAACTGTGCAGACCGTGAGAGGCTGAAGGTATGTGTGGTGAAATTTTTACGTTGCCGGGTGCGGCCAACGGGTTGTTTGTCGGGAGCAATCAGTTGCGGTTCCTGATTTTCGGGAATGAGCAGCAGCGGGTTGTTGGCTCCGGCCCATTGCAGTGTGTTTGTTTGCCGGTTCCATGCACAGAGCGAGATGTCCATGCCGTCGTTTATTTCGGCCGAGGTGCGGGCGAAGGTCTGGAGGACAATTTCGGTGGCGGCATCGAGAATTTTTCCGGGCTCGGTGAGTTTCATTTCGTGTACTGCTGTGTCGAGTGCTTTTGAGCAAACCACACTCACCATTGCGCCGGGTACACCATGCCCGGTACAATCGGCGGCGGCGAAGAACACGAGTCCGTTGTGCTCTTCCACCCAGTAGAAATCGCCGGCTACAATGTCTTTGGGCTGGTAGAGAATAAACGAATTCGGCAAAAGGCGCGCAATGATTTCGGGGCCGGGTAAAATAGCCTGCTGCAAATGGCTGGCATAGCGAATGGAGTCGGTAATGCTTTTGTTTCTTTCTTCAATAATGCCGAATGCCTGCTGCAAAGATTTGTTGGCCCGTTTTTTCTGGCGCAGGCTCCGGTAAATCATGGCTGCCAGCAACAAAAGCAGCAACACGCCGCCAATACTGAATATGAGCAACTGTCTTTGTCGTGTGGCCGTGAGTTCGGCAATCTGGTTCTGCTGTGTAAGCAGGGCAATCTGCTTTTTCTGATTCTCGTCGTCGAACCGGGCTTTAAGCTCCTGTATAACCAACATGCCCTGCGATGAATTGAGCGAATCGTTCAAAAGCAGATAATCATTTATGAGTGGCCAGGCGGCGGCATAGTTTCCCTGCGCGGCATAAAGCCCGGCCAGTGTGCGGGCCGAACTGCTCTGTTCGCGGGCAGCACCTATTTTCTGCGAGAGTGAATAGGCTGCGTCAAGCTCCTGGCGCTGCTTTTCTTTCTCGCCTGTTTTTTCGTAAATCTGTGCCAGGATTATTCGCAGCGCGCACTCGCCCAACTGGTCGCCCGACTGAATTTTCAACTGCAGCGCCTGCAGGGCTGTTTTCTTTGCTTCGGCAGTATTGCCCAAACGGCGGTATTCTTCGGCAATGTTGGAGAGGGCGCTGGAATAGGTGTAAATGTCTTTCTGCCTTTCGGCCCGCACCGCCGACTCGCGGAAGTACCACAATGCCGAGTCATTGTTGCCCATGCGCTGATGGGCGGTACCAATGTTCATCATCACATTGCTTATACCCATACTGTCGCTGGTTTCGGCCGACAGTTCGAGGCATTTGCGCAGATAAAGCATGGCACTGCTGAAATCGTTTTTGTTTTTTGTGAGTTCGCCCAACTCGTTGTACACCACGGCTATGGCGTTATAACACCGAAGTATTCCCCTCTTGTCGCCCGACAATTCGTAAATGGCCAATGCTTTAAACTGCCAGGAAAGTCCTTCGGAATATTTTGCCTGATTTATCGAAATCAGTCCGATGTTGCTGTAGGCCGTTGCCAGACTCATGCGCGAAATACTGTCGCTTCCGAAGTAAGCCACACTTTTGCGATAGGCGTATCCAGCACTGTCGTAATTGCCTTTTACATAATAACAATTGCCAAGCACTGTCCATGCGTTACCCGCAATGTCGGTTTCCAGCTTGTTCTTATTTGCTTTTGCGATGGCCTGCTGGGCGTGCCCCAGGGCACTGGCATAATCGGAACTGAGGAGAATGACCGAAAGCTGTATATGCGCATTAATTATTTCATTCGCATTTTTGGAGGTGGCAAGTACTTTTTGAAGTGAATCGGCATTTCTTTCCTGTGCCACTGCCTGAAAGGCAAACGTCAAACACAAAATACTTGTCGCAACTAAAATGCAGGCGTTTTTCATTGACAGGGCCGGGATCGTAAACAGGACTAATATAACAAAGAGGCAGTCTCAAAAGGCCGAGACTGCCTCTTTTTATTTGGGCTCCTGTGGGGTCAAAAATCGTTTAACCGATTCACGGGGCTTCGATTTTACTTTTGATACCGCCCTTTTGCTTTTGTGGATTTGTATCCGAATATTCTATAAACCGAACTCTGCCTGCCGGAACTCAGTTCAGTGCATCCAGTTGCGTTACAAAATCGTTTTCGCTGATTGGTGCAAGCGTAAAGTTTACATTGGTGGGCTGCGTGCCAATGGTTACCGGTACAAACGAAGCATACAACTGATCGTCTTTTGCACCAATCGCCACAAGGGTACAGCTTTGTCCCTGCGGGGCATAGTTGTATGGAAATATTGAACCTGTTGCCGCATAATCGGCATATACATGAATCATGGAATTTGTGCCGGAAAAAATCAGGAAAACATCGGTGGCAAATTCAGTGTGGTCGTCGGTGCCGTGGAGTGTAAGCGTGGTGGTAGGCATTGAACCAAATGCAGGCTGATCGGAATTGCACCAGGTGCCTTCGCCAAGCGGGGTGGAAAATGAATACAGCGTAAAGATATAGTTCGCCTGTGCGGATACGAGCGGAGCGGCACTTGTGGTATCTGCCAGCGCCCATCCGTTTCCGCCTGCCGAGTCTTCCTCTGCAATAAAAGCCATCATGCCCGGCTCAATTTGCTGCTGGGGCTGCAACGGTTGCTCTATCCGGATAAATGCTCCGGGCGCAAGTTCGAGCGGCACCTGAATGGAATTTACTGCCTTGATATTGAATTCGCCGGCCGATTCGAGCAACATGCCGCCGGTGGTTACGGTGTGCATATCGGCAAAAAGCATTTCACTCTTTTTGTACAAATCGGTAATGGAAACCGTTACCACATGGTTATAGGGTTGCCCGCTCTGATCGACAAAGGCATTGGGCGGAACTACCACCACGGTACCTTTCTGTGTGGTGTAGGTATGCCCGGCCGCTGCCTGAAAGGTAAACGATTCGGTGCGGGGTTTGTGGCGGTCGTAAAATGCGTTGAGGAAAGCCGACGGACGGCTGCTGTAGGTGAGTGTGTCGGGTTCGCGGCGGCAGGATGAAAATGCCAGCACAACAAGCGCAAGACTGAACAAAAGGGGAATGGACTTTTTCATGTGTTTCGGGTTTTGTGGGAGTAAAATTGCGCCGGTTGCGTTTGCCTTGCAACCGGAGTTGGTGGTTTACTTACACTGTTTAAAAGACGTATTGGCCCAAACAGGCCATATTACAGCGAAAAGCGGGTTTTGGTTTCTTACCTGTTCAAGTAATATCGGGTTTGGGTTTCTCTTATAACAATTAACAGGTTTTTAGATACAGACGCAGCGCATAAAAAAACGTTGCCCGCAATTTTACTCAAGCAAAAAGCCCTCTCCGCATTTCGCAGAGAGGGCTTCTTTCTTCAAAACCTATCCTTCAAATGGCAGTATCAGCTGCCGCAGGAATCAGATATCAGGATAAACGACACTTGCTCTATCTGGATTTGCCAAAAAATTTAAGGCTCTTTTTAAAGTTCCATAACTCGGCACTTCGTTGTTATCCAAAATTCTAAAGTCAATCAATCTGGTTAATGGAAGCTGATGTAATGTGGGTTTATAATCGTCATCTTTGAAAAACCTGGATACATACCCCTTTGCGTCGCGTCGGGCTTCCGGATTAATCTCTTTCTCAGGCGGTTTTGAAATAAGCACCCTTTTCCTTCCTGACTCCATTGTGGCCTCTTTATTGTAGAAGTGAGTCAGACAGGGAATGAATAATGTTTCATATTCCCGGTAAAGCAATACAAATGCGACAGGTAGTTTGACCTTATTTTTTCTGATTATACCCATGATCTCAGGTACGGCTTCTTTGGGGCATTTATCATCTTCATCCCGAATGATTAATATGCCCGTAACTGATTCTGTCTGTTCCGCCACATCAATTACTTTCTTTAGGCCCTCTTCTATCTGTAACTTCACATGCCGCCGGACAGGTTTGAACTGAAGACTTACATTTATATGTGCCTTCAGTCTGTGCAGCAAATTATCCATTGAACCTAATTCGCCGTGTCCTTCAACAGCTACATAAATCATTCTTCATCAAATTTGAGTTCTTCCTGTGTCCATCTCAAACCTTGTGTGCGATGAACTTCACCCAACGTCATAAGTCCTTTTTTCACAATATCTGATTGTTCTTTGTCTATTGATCTGACCAAGGTTGAATTATTAACCTTTTCCACTACATATACGTTGTTAAGTTCATCTTCATCGCTTATGCAATCAAGGAGTTCTGGGCTATGTGTGGTCACAATAATTTGCGATTTACGACTTGCGCTTTTAATGAAGTCATAGAGTAGTTTTACGGCACCAGGATGTACGGTGAGTTCTGGCTCTTCAATGCCAATTACGTTCAAATATGGTTTTTGTAGCAATGCCGAAATAATCCCGGCGGTTCTTAATGTGCCGTCAGACTCCTGTGTAGCGTCAAAGATTCTGGCTTTTTTGGTTTCACCTGCTGTTCCATGTCTGAAATTAGCCACCAGATAGCCGGTAACCTGTCTTACGGAAACATCATCTATTTCACCTGTGAGACTTTTTAGTGCCTCAGTCAGTTCTTCTTCCCACTCATCTTTGGGTTGATCTTTCAAAATAGAAAACCAGTTTTTACCGTGTTCCTCCATCGGTTTCTGAGGATCATAACTTTGAGGTACCCGTAGTACATCAGGGTAGATATTATAAACTGCAATATTTTTCAGATAATCGACAAGGGGTTTAAATCTGCTATCGCCCGATAGTATTGGCAATACAAGTGAAAGCGGACTCACATCAGGTTTAAGCTCTGTACTGTTCTTTTCCCATTTTCGATCAGTAAGTGTATAGTAAACTTTCTCCCTTTTCTTAAAATAATCAATCAATGCATGCTCACCCTTTACAATGTAATCGTACTTTTTGTGACCGGTAATGCTAAATCCATACTGAGCATGATACTCTTCGGTCTTGATGGTTAAATGAATACTTAACACAAGAGGTCTTCCGGAACTCCACCTGCGAACTGATTTAATTCCGTGTCTTTTCGTAATCGCTCCCTCCAATCCTAATTTCATCGCATCAGCCACAAAACGTACAGCATCCACAATATTCGATTTGCCTGAACCATTCCGGCCCACCAAAAAATTGCACCTCCCTAATTCTATAGTTACGTCATCGCCCAAACTCTTATAGTTGGATATTCTGAGTTTTTCGATCATTGTTGCTGAATGTTTTGATTAAACGAAGTTAGCAATACTATTACATAAGCAAAAAGCCCTCTCCGCATTTCGCAGAGAGGGCTTCTTTCTTCAAAACCTATCCTTCAAATGGCAGTATCAGCTGCCGCAGGCTTCGCAGGCATCCGGGTTATCGAGCGAGCAGGCGATTTCGGCGAGGCGCTGTTCGCTGGTTACGTCTTCGATGGTGGTGCCGGTGGTTTCGGGAGCGGCCTGCAGCAGTGCGGCAGTGTCAACCGTAAACTTAATGGCATCGGCAGCAGCTTTGGTGCGCAGGTAGTACATGCCTGTTTTGAGGCCTTTTTCCCATGCGTAGAAGTGCATCGAAGTGAGTTTCGCAAAGTTGGGGTTCTGCACAAACAGGTTGAGCGACTGACTCTGGCAAATGTATGCACCGCGGTCGGCGGCCATGTCGATGAGTGTGCGCTGCGAAAGTTCCCAAACTGTTTTGTAGAGTTCCTTGATGTTTTGCGGAATCTCGGCAATATCCTGAATGGAGCCGTTGGCGGCAATAATTTTGTTTTTCAGATTGTCGTTCCACAGACCCAGTTTCACGAGGTCTTTGAGCAGGTGTTTGTTTACCACCACAAACTCGCCGGAGAGTACGCGGCGGGTGTAAATGTTGGAGGTGTAAGGCTCAAAGCACTCGTTGTTGCCGAGAATCTGTGAGGTGGACGCGGTGGGCATGGGCGCCAGCAGCAGTGAGTTGCGTACGCCGTGCTTCATTACTTCGTCGCGCAGAATGTCCCATTCCCAGCGGCCGGTGGGCTTCACATTCCAAAGGTCGAACTGGAACTGACCTTTAGAAAGCGGTGATCCGGGGAAGGTTTCGTAAGCGCCCTGCTCTTTGGCCAGGTCTTTCGACGCGGTCATGGAGGCGTAGTAAATGGTTTCGTGAATGTCGATGTTCAGCTGCTTGGCTTCGGTCGAATCGAAGGCATAGCGCATGAGTATGAACGTATCGGCCAAGCCCTGCACGCCAAGACCGATGGGGCGGTGACGCATGTTGCTGTTGCGGGCTTCGGGAATGGGGTAATAGTTGCCGTCGATAATCTTGTTCAGGTTCTTGGTCACCACGTAGGTTACATCAAACAGCTTCTGGTGGTCGAACTTGCCCTGATCTACGAAACGGGGCAGCGCCAGCGAAGCGAGGTTGCACACGGCCACTTCATCGGGCGAAGTGTATTCGATGATTTCGGTGCAGAGGTTTGATGATTTGATGGTGCCGAGATTCTGCTGGTTTGATTTGCGGTTGGCCGCATCTTTAAACAGCATGTACGGGTTGCCGGTTTCGATTTGCGATTCGAGAATGGCAAACCAGAGATCCTGCGCTTTGATGGTTTTGCGTGCGCGGCCTTCTTCTTCGTATTTGGTGAAGAGCTTTTCAAATGCTTCGCTGTGGCAGTCGTGCAGGCCGGGGCATTCGTTGGGGCAGAACAGCGACCAGTCGCCGTTTTCCTTTACCCGTTTCATAAACAGGTCGGGAATCCAGAGGGCGGTAAAGAGGTCGCGGGCGCGCATTTCTTCCTTGCCGTTGTTTTTACGCAGGTCGAGGAATTCGAAAATATCGGCGTGCCAGGGCTCAAGGTAGATGGCAAAGGAGCCTTTGCGTTTTCCGCCGCCCTGATCCACGTAGCGTGCGGTGTCGTTGTACACACGCAGCATGGGAATGATGCCGTTTGAGGTGCCGTTTGTGCCGCGGATATACGAGCCGGTGGCGCGCACGTTGTGAATGCTGAGACCGATGCCGCCTGCACTCTGCGAAATTTTGGCGCAGTTTTTCAGCGTGTCGTAAATGCCGTCGATGCTGTCGTCTTTTACCTGAAGCAGGAAGCAGCTCGACATTTGCGGCTTGGGTGTGCCGGCATTGAAGAGTGTGGGCGTGGCGTGTGTAAACCAGCGCTCGCTCATGAGGTTGTAGGTTTCAATGGCCGATTCGATATCGTCTTTGTGAATGCCTACCGATACACGCATGAGCATGTGCTGCGGACGCTCGGCAATTTTGCCGTTTATTTTGAGCAGGTACGAGCGTTCGAGTGTTTTGAAACCGAAATAGTCGTAGCCGAAATCGCGGTCGTAAATGATGCTTGAGTCGAGCAGTTGCGCGTTGGCCTGAATAATTTCGTGTACATCGTCGGCAATGAGTGCTGCACGCTGACCGGTTTTCGGGTCCACGTAGTTGTACAGCGTGCTCATAGTTTTGGAGAACGACTTTTCGGTATTCTTATGCAGGTTTGATACGGCAATGCGCGAGGCAAGCAGGGCGTAATCGGGATGCTTTACGGTGAGCGAAGCAGCGGTTTCGGCCGCAAGGTTGTCGAGCTCACTGGTGGTCACGCCGGGATAAATGCCCTGAATTACTTTCATGGCTACCTCAACCGCGCTCACGTGAACAGGGTCGAGGGCGTAGCAGAGCTTCTGAATACGGGCGGTGATTTTGTCGAATTTCACCGATTCCCGGCTGCCGTCGCGTTTGATTACGTACATATAGCGTGTGTTTTTTGAATGATGAATATGTGGGGGTGTTGGTCTGGTTTTGGCAGGTTTAGAAGTCTTCGTCGAGGCTGAACACGTTCTGGCTGCGGTCTGATGTTACACCGGCTTTCTGGTATTCGGCCACGCGTTTTTCGAAGAAGTTGGTTTTTCCCTGGAGCGAAATCATTTCCATGAAATCGAACGGGTTTGTGGCGTTGTAAATTTTATCGCAACCTAATGCAAGCAGCAGGCGGTCGGCCACAAACTCAATGTACTGGCACATGAGTTCGGCGTTCATGCCAATGAGTTTTACGGGAAGCGAGTCGGTTACAAATTCTTTTTCGATGGCCACTGCATCGGCAATGATCTGGGTCACCTGCTCTTTGGGGAGCTGCTGTTGCAGGTGCTGGGTGTAAAGCAGACAGGCAAAGTCGCAGTGCAGTCCTTCATCGCGCGAGATGAGTTCGTTGGAGAAACTCAGGCCGGGCATCAGGCCGCGCTTTTTAAGCCAAAAAATAGAGCAGAACGAGCCGGAGAAGAAAATACCTTCCACAGCGGCAAAGGCAATAAGACGCTCGGCAAACGTTCCGTTCGAAATCCAGCGCAGCGCCCACTCGGCTTTGCGACCCACGGCAGGCACGGTATCGATGGCGTGGAAGAGCTTGTCTTTCTCGGCCGGATCCTTGATGTAGGTATCAATCAGCAGCGAGTAAGTTTCGCTGTGAATGTTTTCAATCATAATCTGGTAGCCGTAAAAGCAGCGCGCCTCGGGATACTGTACCTCGCGCATAAAGTTGATGGCGAGGTTTTCGTTTACGATACCATCGCTGGCCGCAAAAAACGCAAGTACGTTTTTAATGAAATAACGTTCGTCGTCGTTCAGCTTGTTGGCCCAGTCGGTAAGGTCGGGCGAAAGATCAATTTCTTCGGCTGTCCAGAAACTGGCTTCGGCCTTTTTGTACATTTCCCAGATGTCCCGGAATTTAACCGGGAACAACACGAATCGGTCTTTATTGTCAACCAAAATCGGTTCTGTCGTCTCTGCCATAGTTCTGCCCTCCTTTTGGGATGAAGTGTATGTTATTTTCTGGTTATCAATCTTTTGTGGCGAAAAAAGCAGGCGGTGTGCCTGCTGTTTCTGGTTAATCTCTTCGCGTTGAAGCATTTAGATTCAAATTGCTTCAGCGTTATCGCCGACAACAAATTTTTAGAAATCAGGCGAAGGTGTCAAGTCCATTCCATTAACAATGTCCCGAAGTTGTCAACACACTAAGAGGAGCTGTTCTGTTGAAAACGGGTTACAACTTTGCTCTTTTTCAATAACGGTGCGGGATGCGCGGCGTGTATGTAAATTTTAATAAAAATCTGCCTTACCCCTTTGCATTTTTCCCCGGAAATACTTCGGAAAAATGAGCCCGAAAAACGCTTTTTGTTCTTCCGGAATTTGCCGGAAGTTTAAAAAATGGTCACATTATCCTGAACAACAGGACGATAAGCGTGTTTTATAAAGTTAACTTAACAAAAGGGTAAAAGCAAGCAAAACGCAGGTTATTTCTTGCTTAGAGGTGCGCCTTGATTCTGTTTCTCCACATCTCTTACCTCTGGCCCGAAACGGGCCCGGATCAATTTCCTTCCACCACTATTTTCCCGGTTACCGCCCCCCCGTTTTCGGTGGTATAACGATAGATATACAGGCCTCTTGCCAACCCGCTGCACCGCACGGTGGCCTCCGAACCGGTAACAGCCTCTTCCCTCACCCGTTTTCCGGCGGCATCACACACATACAAGGTGCCTGCCTGTGCATTGCTCACGATGATGCTTTCGGTTTGGCTGTTGTACCAGATTTTTGCCGGGGGCTGGGTGAAAGCGGTTTCTCCTTCACCGGTTGTGCCTAGATAGAAATACGTGAAATACGTCTGGTTGTTGTAGGTTGCTTCAAATTTCCATTGCCCGTTTGGAGCACCGGCACCGGGAATCATCCAGTAATAATACCACGCGGCGGTATAGTCGGGGCCATTGTGTATAAATGGCCAGGTGCCCCACACGGTGTTGTTGGGCCGGTAAATGGTGTATGTAACCTGATCGCCGCCCGAAAGGAAACGGTAGTAGAGCATGAGGAAAATGGTATCGGTGGCAAGAAAATAATCGCGCTCGTTGCGCATGTCGGTGCCGGGGCAGGAATTGAATACAGGCGGCTGGTCGTTGGTGGCAATGTGATTGACAGCCCCGTGGAAGTAAGGTTCCTGCGAGGCCCACCAACTGCTGCTGTTGAGCGAATTGCAGGGACCGGAATAGGGGTCAATGAGATTATTATTGGCATCGTAAATTTCGAGATGCAGGTGCGGGGCGGTTGAATTGCCCGAACTTCCCACCACGCCCAGATATTCGCCCTGCACCACGGTTTGCCCCACGGTTTTTGTAGTGAGTGACCCGTTTTTCATGTGCCCGTACCAGGCCACCGAGCCGTCGCTGTGCTGTACATACACGGCGTTCCAGTTGCTGCTGTTGAATGCGCAGTTGCGGTCGAAATTTCCGTCTGATTTGTATAGAATTGTACCGGCCGCGGCGGCCACAATTTCCACTTCCGAACTGTCCATTTTGTTGAATGCAAAGGGCCAGAGGAAATAATCGACACCGGCGTGGTTGTAGCCGTTTGGGGTATCGTATGTAAGCGAGCCGCAGTTGTAATCGAGCAACTGGTTCGGGAACTGGGGGTTGTGATCGACACCGCCCGAAATGGAGTAGAAATTATACTCCGTAATTCCCGACCTGAAACGTAGCGGCCATGCCAGCGAAACCTGCTGCGGAGTGTAATAGCTGTTTAAACGCCCCTGTGCTGTAAGTTGCTGCCTGCTGCTGTCGAGCATGGCGCGTATTGCTGCCCGCTGCTGTTCGCCGATGCATTCGCTGCGTTCAAACGTGTGCTCATGGCCAAACGGCTGCGAAACAAACTGGGCCTGGCACAATGCCGGGACACTTAGCAATAATAACAGTAAACGTTTCATGTGAGTGTGGCAAGGTGAGAACCAGATTAAAGGTAGTCACTGCCGCGGTCATTCGCAAACGGGTTTATGCTTCGCGCATAAGGCGGTCGGCCTCTTCGAGCTGGGCATACCAGTCTTCGCCGTATTTGCGGATGAGTGCTGTTTTCACAAAGCGGAAAACGGGCACGTTTAACTGATTGCCGCACTTGCAGGCCGGGGCGCAAATGTCCCACTGGTCGTAGTTTACGGCATCAAACTTTTTGTATTGCGTAATGCGCACCGGGTAAAGGTGGCAGGAAACGGGCTTCTGAAAATCGACCTTGCCTTCTTTCCACGCTTTTTCGATGGCGCAAAGTGCGGTGCCTTTGTCGTCGAAATATACATAAGCACATTCCTTATCGCCACCCACGAGCGGGGTTACCTTATCGCCGTCGCTGTCTATTACCCAGGTGCCCTGTGCTTCCACGGCGGCAATGCCTGTGGGTGTCATGTAGGGCTTTACGGCGGGGTAAATGGATTCTATGATTTCGGTTTCTGCGTCTTCCAGCGGAGCACCTGAATCGCCGTGAATGCAGCAGGCTCCTTTGCAGGCGTTGAGATCGCACACAAATTTGCGTTCGAGGATTTCGGTTGACACCAGTGTGCGGCCTATTTCAATCATGCGACAAAGGTAAGGCAAAGGGGCTTTTGTAAAATAGTGCGGCTCAATAACGCATACGCAAACTGAACCGCATTAAACTGAAAGCGCACAAATACCGCTTTACCAGCGCAGCCCGATTACGCACACATCGTCCACCTGATCGTATTGCTGTTTCCAACTGCTGAACTCCTGCGCAATCACCTCTTTCTGCTCGTTCGGAGCTTGCGGGGCAATACGAATGATGAGTTCCTGAAAACGGCTTGTCTTGAACTTTTTTCCTGCCTCACCGCCAAACTGGTCGGCATAGCCGTCGGAAAAAAGATAGAGCATGGTTCCCGATTCGGGCTTGCGGTGATGTGTGGTAAACAGCCTTGCATGTTCATGAAAACCTACCGGCTGCGAGTCGCCTTTTATTTGTGTAATTGAACCGTGGCTTACAATCCAGAGCGGACGGTTTGCCCCGGCCCAGGCAAAGGACCCATCGTGGCGGTTTATTACCAGCAGCGAAATGTCCATGCCATCGTTTACCTGATTGTGGCTTTGGGCAAAGGTTTCGAGCACAAGCGAGGTGGTTTGATCGAGAATCTGACCGGGATCGGTGAGGCCGAATTCATTTACTGCACGTTTAAGTGCATTTGAGCACACCACCGAAACCAGCGCACCCGGCACACCATGCCCGGTACAATCGGCAGCAGCCAGAAAAAGATGATTGTCTTTTTCGACGAAGAAATAAAAATCGCCGGCCACCACATCTTTGGGCAGGTAAAACACAAAACTTTGCGGGAGTATGGCTGCAATGTGTGTTGTATCGGGCAAAATGGCTTCCTGCAGACGGCGGGCGTAGTGAATGGAGTCCATCACTTCGCGGTTTTTTTCTTCCACCAGAAGTTTCTGCTGCTCCACCTGCTGTTTTTGTTGGGCAATGATAATGTTGCTGCGCTGCTTGGCGCGGTAGGCACGCAAAGCCACAAAAAGCAATCCGCCAAGCAGCAATGCGCCGCCCACGGCAATCCAGATCAGGAAGCGCTGGCGGTCTATTTGCTGCTGCTGCCTGGCTTTATCGGCTTCGAGTTTTGATTCCTTGCGTGCCTGCCCGGCTTTCAGTTCGGCCTCTCGTGTGTTATACTCGGCGGCGGCGAGGCGTTGGTACTGTTCTCTGCCTTCGAGGCTGTCGCGCGCGGCAATTGATACTTTTAAACTGGCGTAGGCTTTGGGGTAATTACCCGTGCGCCTGTAGGCCGAGTCGAGCACAACGGCCGCGCCCTGAACAATCCACGTAAGGTTTAGCTGCTGTGCGCGCTGCAGGGAACTCTCGCCCCAGCGGATGGCTTCGGGGTATTGCTTTTTGCTAAAATAAATGGCAGAAAGAATGCGTTCGGCATCGGCAAGGTTGTTGGGGTCTTCTATTTCCTCTGCCAGCAGTTTTCCTTTTTGTGCATACACCAGCGCACTGTCGTAATTTTGTGCATCGGCATACATATCTGCAAGTGCAAGTATGCCCACAATTTCGCGCATGCGGTTGTTTATGCTTTGTGCAATTGCAACAGCTTTCCGGTAGCAGGTATCGGCCGCCATAAAATTTTTGCGTCGCCGGTGTATTTCGCCGCAGGAATGAAGCGATGATGTCATTATCGTTTTTTCACCCTGCGCAGAAGCTCTGCCATAGGCATCAGTGGCCATCTGCAGGGCAAGATCAAATTTCGATTGCGAGGCATAAAGCTCGCTCAGGTTTACAAGGCAATAGTTTATCCGGCGTTTTTCGCCACTGAGTTTGGCGGCATCAATGGCCTGATGATAATATGTAAGCGCCTGCGGGTTTTTTCCTTCGAGTCGGGCCAGGTCGCCGAGGTTGGAAAGGGCAAAGGCTTTGCGACCGTTGTCATTAAGCTGTGTGGCCACGGCAAGGGAACTGTCGAGATAGAACTTGGCCGAGTCGTAATTTACTTCAAGCCTGTAGGCCTCGCCCATATTGGCCAGCAGAAAGCTGAGGCGGGCATTGTCGTTTGCCTTGCGGGCATTTTGCATGGCCTTCCGGTAAATAAACCGGGCTGTGTCCTGGTTATCCTGTATGCGGTAAAGGTCGCCAATGAAACCTTGGGCGTGCGCCACCCTGAGGTAAAGCCCGGCAGGCTGCGCCAGGCGAATGGCCTCATTGAGCGTGGCCTCGCACGAATCGAATTTGTAGGAAAGCCTGTAGTAATCGCCCAGCCAGCAAAGTGCCTGTGTTTCGAGTGCGGTGCTTTTCAGCTTACGCGAAAGGCGCAGACTCTCACGGAAAAGCCTGGCCGCACTGTCGTTTTTCTGCCGCCTGAATAAACCAATGCCCTGCTTGCAGCGGATATCGGCCAGTAATGCTTCGTTGTTTTTCGGACAATGTGCCGCGGCTTCATCGGCTGCCATAGAAATGGCCGCTGCAGGTAAAAACTCTGCCATGCCTGCCATTGCGCGCACAGCAGCCGTATCGGTTGTTGCTTCCAGCACTTCGCGCCTGTATTGGGCAGCATAGGCATGTACCGGCATCGTATCATGCAATAAGCTGTCCACCTGTTTATTCCAGGAGATGGTCTGTGTGTTTGGGTCTGTAGAACAGGAAACAGCCAGACACAGCAAACTCAGAAGCATGGCCGTGACTCTCATTACCACAAATATGGCACGATTTACCCGTTGAACGACGTGTAAACCCAATTTTCACCGTATCAGCGAAGTTTGCGCACCACAAAATCATCCACATACAACACCGCCGCACCGCTGCTGCTGTTGGCCGTAAGACCAATTTCAACCTGACGGAGCACAGCAGCAGTTCCCTGGGTCACGTAAATCATATCGCGCGGAAGCGTTTGTACATCGTAATGCTCCAGAATGAGTTCGCCGTTTTGCCAGAGCTTTACATAGCCTTTGTTTCGCTTGTGCAGTTTGGCTTCGAGCTGTATGCGCACCCACTGCATTTGCGGAAACACACGCGGCTGTGCAATGGTTTGCGAAAGTGTGCGCTCGTTCATCTTGTTGCGCTCCACACACAACGCGCCGTTATCGTTGAGCATAAGCCTGAATCCGGGACCGGAACTGATGAGGGCGGGCTCTTCAAAATCGGCAATAAAAATATTGGGCAGCGAGGCTGCATTGAGGTAATACCAGCATTCAAAATAAATTTCATCGCCCTGCTCAAAGCCGAGATCGTTTTTGAGAATGCTGGCCTTGGAAACTTCGCCTCCGGCGGTATTGGCGGCCTCGCAACGCAACGAACGGCTGCCGGTATGCGAAAATGTGGAGTCGATGGATATTGTATTTCCTGATAAGGTAAGCTGCGAACCCGGCCAATTATCGAGAAACTCTGGCTGCGGGAAACGGGTGTAATTTTCAAACCCGTCGGAATAATCCGTCACCGCAGTTTCCAGATACTCGTTGCGGGCTTTGTAGCATCCGGCACTGAGTATGACGAACAAGGCAAACGCTGTTTTTTTCATGGCTTTCCTCCTATCTGATAACCAATGCCCACACCGCCCCAATGCTGGTATTGCAGGTTTATGAGATATGAAATGTAGGGCATATAAAATGCGCGGAAAATCCACGGACTTTCATTGCGCTGCATGCGCCAGCCGGCCAGCAGCAGGCCGCGGGCGAAGAATTTAAGCCCGTCTTCGGGTCTGATGGTAAAGCCCTGACCGATGCCGGTTTCGAGCCGGTGAGGCCCTTTGCCAAATGCTTTCTTGAACATGACCGGGATGATTATGAGCGGCTTACTGTCGGAAGCATACACAGAAATACCAGGCTGCAACATCCATTGCCTCGCCCCAAAAGTACGTTCGTAACTCAGGCTGTAAATACCGCCCATGCCCAATGCTTCGGCATGAAAGGCATTTGTGCTTTGTGCATACACAAAGTGACGGGCAAACAGAAGCAAACCCGCTATGAGAATAAATCGCTGCATGATTATCAAATATAGATAAGTTTGGGTCAGGTAAACGTTCTTTTTTTAGGCCCAAACACTGCACAAATAGCCGCCAACTGAACGAGGCATACTATATTTGCGCCACTATGGCTAATCAGGAAGATCATTTCAAAAATCTTATCTCCCACTGCAAGGAGTATGGTTTCATTTTTCAATCGAGCGAAATTTACGACGGGCTGAGTGCCGTATATGATTACGGCCAAAACGGTGCCGAACTGAAAAACAATATCCGCACGTTCTGGTACAAAGCCATGACGCAGCTCAACGAAAATATCGTGGGCATTGATGCGGCCATTTTTATGCACCCCACCACCTGGAAAGCATCGGGCCACGTTGATGCGTTCAGCGATCCGCTCATCGACAATAAAGACTCCAAAAAACGCTACCGTGCCGATCAGCTGATTGAAGGTGCCGTGGAAAAAATTGAAGAGAAAATAAACAAGGAGGTGGAAAAAGCCGCCAAGCGTTTCGGCGAAACGTTTGATGCCGCCATGTTTCGCAGCACCAATGCCCGCGTGGTGGAATACCAGCAGAAAATTGATGCCGTTAATGCCCGCTTCAAAAAGGCGCAGGAAGAAAACGACATGGAGGAACTGCGTCAGATCATTATCGATCTCGAAATAGCCTGCGAAGTATCGGGCTCGCGCAACTGGACCGAAGTGCGTCAGTTCAACCTCATGTTCAGCACCCAGCTTGGCGCAGTGGCCGGCGATGCCAGCACCATTTACCTGCGTCCGGAAACTGCACAGGGCATTTTTGTAAATTACCTCAACGTGCAGAAAACCGGCCGCATGAAAATACCTTTCGGTATTGCGCAAACCGGCAAGGCTTTCCGCAACGAAATTGTAGCACGCCAGTTTATCTTCCGTATGCGCGAGTTTGAGCAAATGGAAATGCAGTTCTTCATCCGCCCCGGCACACAAACCGAATGGTACAACCACTGGAAGGAAACCCGCATGAAATGGCACCGCGCACTGGGCTTCCCCGAAACCAAATACCGTTTCCACGATCACCTCAAACTGGCGCACTACGCCGATGCTGCATGCGATATCGAGTTTGAATTCCCCTTCGGCTTCAAAGAACTCGAAGGCATACACTCACGCACCGATTTCGACCTGCGCAACCACGAGGCATTTTCGGGCAAAAAACTCCAGTACTTCGATCCCGACTACACCGGCCCGCAAAACTCGGAACTGCGCAAAACACAAACGGACGACGACTGGAAAGACAACCACAGCTACATCCCTTACGTAATCGAAACCTCCATTGGTCTCGACCGTATGTTCCTCGCCATACTCTCGCACTCGCTCAAAGAAGAAAAACTCGACGACGGCTCCGAACGCGCAGTACTTAATCTTCCGCCCTTCCTCGCACCCGTAAAAGCCGCCGTATTCCCGCTCATGAGCAAAGACGGCCTGCCCGAGAAAGCACGCGAAATAATGGATCTGCTCAAGTACGACCACAACTGCGTGTATGAAGAAAAAGACAACATCGGCAAACGCTACCGCCGCCAGGATGCCATTGGCACACCCTACTGCATTACGGTCGATCATCAAACCCTCGAAGACAACACCGTAACCATCCGCGAACGCGACAGTATGCAGCAGGAACGTGTAAGCATCGACAAACTCGCTGCTATTATTGATGAGCGGGTGAGTTTGAAATCGGCGCTGAAACGAATTGTGTAGATTGAATTAGTAGTTTATAAATATAGCAGCGGCAGAAGAATGTTCTTCTGCCGCTGTTGCTTATATATAAGTTTTCTCTTCGCACATTTTCTCCTTGACATACACCTATCGCTGTATTTATATTTACAAATTCAACCAATACTTGATGTATGACTTTTATTGCAAGCGTAATTGCTAAAGATGGGATTGCTGTTGTTGCTGATTCTTTAGTTTCCTCGTTTACGGAAACACTGGAAAGAGCAGACTGGGAAGACTTCATCGAGAAAAACCGTGCAGTAGCAAAAAAGAAAAATGGCTTTTCATTTTCAGAAGAAGAGATAACACAGCTATTTCAAACCAAACCCTCTCACACAAAAGACTTCGAAAACAAACTCTTTGAATATGATGATTATACTCTCATCTCAACTGCGGGTTCTGCAATAATTAATAATAAACGTATTGTCAATCTGGTAGCCGAAATCAAGAAAAAAACGCAGAAAAACAAACGCAGCTACAGGCAACAGGGAATTGTCAGAAAAATCGAAGAGTTCTGTGAAATATTACATCAGGAAGTAAGTGCGCACATGAATGAACACGGATCTATTGGAGAAACCACATTCATTTTCTCTCATTTTGATAAAAACTCCCTCACTCCTCATGTATTTAAAGTAAGTGTAAAACCATCAAGCGATATTAATTCAGTAAGCATAAATACAAACACCGTAAAAGAACTAATCGTTTGCGATGGTCAACCAGGAATAGCATATAGAATATTATATGGAGGAATAATCGAGGGCTTGGAGATAAAAAACCTGATTTTAGATTCCTTGAAACAGGAATTGGGTAAAAATGGTATTGTTGAAGGAAAGCAACTGCCAAATGGCTTTTTCAAGTCTCTGGATGAAACCCAAACCATGCAAATAATAAACAGCCAGATTAAAGAAGCACAAATGTTTCATATCTCAAATATAAGCCTTCAACAAGCTGCTGATCTGGCATACCTTCTGCTAAAAGTTGAACGCGATTTTCAGGCTTACACAAAAGAAATACCCACCGTAGGTGGGCATATAAAACTGGCCACAATAAATGAAAATGGGATAAACTTTATTTTAGGTAAATCAATAATCAAACCTACCAGACACCTGTAATTACTTTGAAAAAGTTAATGTAAACCCTTTGCCTCCGGTAATTTTTTTCATGGAGGCGGTGAACATTTCCTTTTCTTTTCTACGGGCATCAAGTTTATCCTGTAAATGCGAAATTACAGAGCGCAAAACTTCTTCTGGAATAGCTTCCTGATTTGTTGTTTTAGAACGCTTTTGACTTTGAGACTGCATTGAATGATTTATTTTCAAATACAAAAATAACTAATCATGCCCAATTTGCGAAAATCTGTTGATAAAACACCGGTTAAATTATTGCAATTTTCGATTGTTAAACCGGGCTAATTTCGACATTCATAAAAATTGCAATTAATATCACCGCAGCAACTTGCAGTATTTTAACCTATCCCTGTTTATCCCCCAACCTCCTCACCTTCTCCAACCATTTCCCCCTCTTCGCTTCATCGGCCGTTTTCACAATACCGATATAGGTAACACGCACCGGCTTCACCCCGCAAAACTCCAGCGTCGATTTCCGTAACTGATTCACACTCGGCCGCCCGAATGCGAAACGGTAATACCAGCCCGGCTGATCGAGTGTGGTGATGATATGCGCTGTTTTACCCGCCAGCAATTTATCCCACCACACACTGTTTGGACGCGGCTTAAACGCCATACCGGGCAAAAATAGCCGGTCGATAAAGCCTTTGGCAATGGCTGGCAAACCGCCCCACCACACCGGATGCACCCACACCAAATGATCGGCCCAGAGGATTTTTTCCCAGGCAGCCAGCAGGTCGGGTTCGAGTTCCATGCGCTGCCGGTAGCCGTGGCGCAGGTTGGGATCGAATTGAAGATTGGCAATGATAATTTCCTCTACTTCGGCACCTGCCTGCAAAGCACCGCTGCGGTAGGCCTCAGCCAGTGCGAAATTGAAACTTTCCTTATCAGGATGGCAGTGGATGAGCACAATCTTTTTCATGCCGTAAAACTACCGGCAGCAAAAGAATTTCGGCGAGGACATTTGTCTAAAAAGCAGCCGCTTCGCGGCGGATGCGGCTCAGGTGGCGTTGTGTAATGCCAAGATAGGACGCAAGGTAATGCAGCGGAATATGTTTCACATAATCGGGATAATCGCGCAGCAGCGAGGCGTAACGCTCTGCCGCCGATTCTTTCTGAAACTGAAACACGCGGCGTTCGAGTTCGAGGTACTGCTGCTCGGCCACCATTTTTTCAAAACGGAGCCATCCGGTACTCACCGCCGAAAGTCGGGCAATTTCGCGGCGCGGAAGCACAATAAGCGCTGCCGGTGCAATGGCCTGAATATTTTCTACCGAGGGATTACCCGTGATGTAAGAAGAATAAGCGGCAATGAAAATATCAGGAAATAAAATACAGTAAGTTATTTCATCGCCAACGGGCGATACATAAAACGAGCGGAAGATTCCCGAAAGCACAAAACCCACTTCATCATTCACTTCCCCTTCACGAATAAAAAATTCGTTGCGCTCCAATTTTCGGAAAGAAACATGCCGCAGCAAATCCTCCACATCGCCCTCGGTAAGAAAACCAAACGCAAGCAGATACGTTTTCAATCGCCGCAATGCCTCTTCGTTACTCATTCCTGATAATACACCCGTTTTACACGACCCGATACATTGGTGAGCACTTCATACGGAATGGTTTCCATGGCCTGCGCCAGTTCGCCAATGGGATGATCGGGACTGAATACAATTACCTCGTCGCCTTCCTCGCAGTCAATGTCGGTTACATCGAGCATGCACATGTCCATGCACACATTGCCAATGATGTATGCGGGTTTTCCGTTTATCCACATACATCCGCGGCCGTTGCTGAGTTTGCGGCTCAGTCCGTCGGCATAGCCAATGGGTACTGTGGCGGTGCGGGTGTTGTGTGTGGTCTTTCCTTTGCGGCTGTAGCCCACGGTTTCGCCGGCGGGTACGTTTTTGATTTGTGAAATGGTGGTGCGCAGCGTACCAATCTGGCGCAGGCGTTTTTGTTCGTCGGCATCCACACCCACGCCGTAAAGGCCCACGCCGAGGCGCACGCATTCAAACTGCGCATCGGGAAAACGTACGATGCCGGCCGAGTTGAGTATGTGGCGGAAAACGGGTTGCGTGAAATGACTGCGCAATACATCGCTCATGGCAATGAATTGTTTGATCTGCGCATTGGTAAAACCATCGTGCTCGGCTTCATCGCTGGCGGCAAGGTGCGAAAATACCGAGCGCACCGTTAAGTCTTTCGCATTTTTGAGCCGCACCACCAGTTCGTTTATGTCGCTTTGCTCAAAGCCCAAACGGCGCATGCCTGTATCGAGTTTGATGTGTACGGGCACGGGCGGCGTTTCGGGGTGGCGCTGACGGTAACGGCGTGCCACTTCGTCGAAAAGCTGGAGAATGCGGAACGAAAAAATTTCGGGTTCGAGCTGATAACGGATCATGGTTTCGTAGCTCTGCTCTTCGGGATTCATTACCATTACAGGCAATGTAATTCCCGCCCGGCGCAGTTCCACACCTTCGTCGGCATAGGCCACGGCAAGGTAATCGACACGATGATATTGCAGCACATTGGCAATTTCAAAACTTCCGCTGCCGTACGAAAATGCTTTCACCATAGCCATAATTTTTGTGCCGGGATGAATGCGCGAGCGGAAGTAATTGAGGTTATGCACCACGGCATTGAGATCAATTTCGAGCACCGTTTCGTGTGCTTTCTGCTGCAACACCTTGCTTATGGCTTCGAAACCAAATGCCCGTGCGCCTTTAATCAGAATGGTTTCGTCGTGAAACTGCGATACGTGAAAAGCCGCCAGAAAATCGCGCGTGGTGGCGAAGAATTGTTTTTCGTTTACCGCAAACAACTGCTGCTGGCTGCCAATGGCACTGCCTATGCCAATGAGCCGGTGAATGCCTTTGGCCTGCAGCAAGGCAGCCACTTCGCCGTAAAGCTGTGCTTCGTTACGCCCGCTTTGCAGAATATCGCTGAGAATGAGTGTGCGTTTGGGGTGCTGCTGCTGCTGATTGAGAAAATCAAGCGCTACGGAAAGCGAACCGAGATCGGAATTGTAGCTGTCGTTTATTACCGAACAATTGCTCACGCCCTCTTTCATTTCCAAACGCATGGCCACAGGTGTAAGCTGTTTCATGCGGGCGGCAATGGTTTCGTCGCTCAGTCCGAAATGCAGCAGCACACACCAGCAGTGTATGGCATTTTCTATCGAAGCCTCGTCGGTAAAGGGAATGCGAATGGTTACAAAGCGGTGATCGTACACGCCTTTGAGTTCGGTTTCGTGTCCGTCGCGTTTAATATCGGCCAGTTGCAGGGTGGCTTTCGATTTGCGCGACCAACTGAAACGCTGTGTGTTTGCGCCTTCGCCGGTGGCGAGGAGCGTGTAGGTGGCGGCATCGTCTTTGCCCGAAATGATGAGCGATGCGCCCTCGAGGAGTTTGAGTTTTTCGTGCGTTTTCTGTTCGCGGCTCACGAAATTTTCGTCGTGCGCAGGGCCGATGTTGGTGAGCAGGGCCACATCGGGTTGCAGGATGTGTTGCAGGCGCTGCATTTCGCCGGTGCGCGAAATGCCGGCTTCGAAAATGCCGAGGGTGTGTTCTTCGCTCATCTGCCACACCGAGAGCGGCACACCCACCTGCGAGTTGTAACTCTTTGGACTGCGCACAATGCGGTAATCATCGCGCAGCAACTGCCAGAGCCATTCTTTTACAATGGTTTTTCCGTTGCTGCCGGTAATGGCTATTACCGGAAAATGAAATTGTTTGCGGTGATGGGCCGCCAGATCCTGCAAAGCCGTAAGCGTATCGGGCACGCGAATAAAGCCTGCATCGGGAAAAGCAGCCGCATCGGGCATTTCCGACACGATAAAGAAACGTATGCCACGGGTGTAAAGATCGGCAATGAAGCTGTGCCCGTTGTGCCGCTCACCGCGTATGGCGAAGAACACGGCGGCCTCAGTTTGGGCCGTGTTGCGGCTGTCGATAAGGAGGTGCTGCACGGGGCCGTCGGCAGCGGGCGGGGCGGCATTCAGTATGCGGGCAATGTCGGAAAAGCGGTAGTTCATAGCTGCGGATGTTCGGCCTGCATGGCTTCGCTGAAGCAGTCGCGGCAGAGTGGTTCGTAGCTGTCTTTTTCGCCAAGCTGAATGAGCGATTCGCCGCCCGTAATACGGTGCGAATGGTTGGCAATATGCCCGCAGCGCATACAAATGGCGTGTACTTTGGTCACATATTCGGCCACCGACATGAGTGCCGGAATCGGCCCAAAGGGTTTGCCGAGATAATCCATATCCAGCCCCGCCACAATTACACGTATGCCGTTATCGGCCAGTTGCGTGCATACCTGCGTGAGACCTTCATCGAAAAACTGCGCTTCGTCGATGCCTACCACATCCACATCGCTGGCCAGCAGCATGATGTTAGACGAGGAAGGCACCGGAGTGGAATGAATGGCATTGGCATCGTGCGATACGACCTGGGTTTCGTCGTAGCGGGTATCCATGGCGGGTTTGAAAATTTCTACTTTAAGCCGTGCAAACTGGGCGCGTTTGAGGCGGCGGATGAGTTCTTCGGTCTTGCCGGAAAACATAGATCCGCAAACGACTTCGATCCAGCCCCGGCGCTTTTGCGGATGTTGTGTGTTTTCGATGAACATTGTTCTCGGGTATGCGGACAGAAATTGTGTAATTTTGTAAAGCCGTCCGCTCCGGCAAATCTAACCAAAAAGGCGTTTTCCTATCGCTCATGGCTAATCATAAGCTGCGTAAAAATGAACTCCGCAAGGAGATCGCTGCACTCATCGACAGTATTAAGAACCAGTCGGACAGAATTGGCACCACCCGCCACGTTCCCCAACCCGATATCGACCTTATCCTCCACAGCATAGAACAGTTGCACCGCAAAGCCGTGGTGTTCAGCTACCTGAATACACTTCCCGAAGAGGAAGAGGCGGTACTTCAGCCGGTAGAAACAAGGAAACCCGAGCCGGTGGTTATTGCCCTCAACGAACAAAAAGCTCCGGCACCCGAAACACCTCCGCAGCCAGAAATAAAATTGCCCGAGCCGCCAAAAGCGGAACCTGTACCAGTACCAGAAGTAAAAGCACCCGAGCCGCCCAAAGCGGAACCCGTGCCTGTGCCCGAAGTAAAAGCGCCCGAGCCGCCAGAAGCGGAACCCGTGCCCGCACCCGAAGTAAAAGCACCCGAACCGCCCAAAGCGGAACCCGTGCCTTTGCCCGAAGTAAAAGCACCCGAACCGGCCGTTGCCACGCCCAAACCCGCAGCCCGCGGCAAAGACGTGCGCAGCATGATCGGGTTTAACGAAAAGCTCATGTTCCTGCGCAATCTCTTTGGCGGCGATGCAGCCGCTTACGACGAAGCGCTCAATCATTTAAACACCACCACATCGGCCGGCGAAGCCGAAGCATTTGTTTCGGTGCTGCAACGCGAATACCGCTGGGCCTCCGACTCAGAACCGGCCGAGTTGTTTCGCAATGTGGTTAAACGTCGTTTCAGCTAATCTGCCACATGCCGCGCCTCACGCTTTCGCTTTTATTTACCCTTTTGCTGCTGGCCCAGTTGGCCGCACAGCAAAGCGATGTGGTGTCGCAGCTTCCCTACGCCCGCAGCATTATTGATACGCTGGCCTCGCCCTCCATGCACGGACGCGGCTACGTAAACAAAGGCGATAAAATTGCGGCCAACTGGATAAGCAACGAGTTTAAAAAGTTCGGGCTGCTTTCGTTCAATAAAAGCGGAAGCTACGAACAGCCGTTTTCATTTCCGGTAAATACATTTCCCGGAAAAGTAGAAATGACTTTCATCTGGAAAGACGGCCGCCGCGAAACCAGCGACCCCGGCGAGCATTTCATTGTGCGCAGCTCATCGCCATCGGTGAAAGGAAATTTTAAAGTGGTTCGCTTCGATTCATCGGTGGTAAAAACCGAAGCCGGTATAAAAGCCTTTCTGGCACAGAACCTCAAAAAAGTATTTGTGCTGGTGGATACCACCGGCGTGCGCGAAAAAGCCAAACGCGATTTACTGGTGAATTTTGTGCGTTTCCCGCGCAACGTAAAAGGCATACTCATTCCCGTGCAGCTAAACGTAATGCACGAACACGAGGGCGACAACTGCACCAAACTCAATCCCTGGGATTTTTCGCAAACGCAGTCGCTGGTGCCGGTAATTGAAATTGAATCCGCGTGGAAAACGGTGAGTGAAATTGACATTATTGTAGGTGCAAAATTCATCCGCAATTACACCTCGCAAAACGTAATAGGCTACATACGCGGCAGCCAGCAGCCCGATTCGTTTCTGGTATTTACGGCGCATTACGATCACCTGGGGCAAATGGGCCAGCGTGTTTACTTTCCCGGTGCCAACGACAATGCCAGCGGTGTGGCCATGCTCATGTGTCTGGCAAAGCATTACAGCAATCCGGCCAACCGGCCAAAATGCTCGGTGGTGTTTATCGCCTTCGGTGCCGAGGAAGTGGGGCTGATAGGTTCGGCATGGTTTTGCCGCAATCCGCTTTTTCCGCTCAACAGCATTAAGTTTCTCATCAACATGGACATTATCGGCACCGGCGACGAAGGCATTACCGTGGTGAATGCCACGCTGTTTGACGAAGATTTTAAACTGATGCAGAAACTCAATGCACAACGCAGCTATTTGCCCCTGATTAAACCCCGCGGCAAAGCAGCCATAAGCGATCATTTCTATTTCACCGAACGCGATGTGCCCTGCTTTTACATTTACACCATGGGCGGCATAAGAGCCTATCACGACACCTGCGACCGGCGCGAAACATTGCCGCTCACAGAGTTTGATGATTTGTTTTTATTGCTTGTAGATTTTGCGTCGGTGCTTGATGCCGCGTAGCAGAATTAATTTGACGACACCTGCACCTGCCAGGAGAAACTGCCGGAGATACGGTTATCCCCATTCAGCTTTTCGTAAAGTCGCAGGTATTTCACATGCACATCTGCTGGCTGACGTTTGCCATTAACAGTGAAACGACGCATATCGATAGCGAATGAATAATTGCGGGAGTTGGTAATTATTCCGTCGGCCACGAGTTGTTTTACAAACTCTTTCTGAATACTGTCGCTGTGTGTGTTGCAGTGGCATTCGTCGTAATCGTTCGACGGATATACATTTACATCCACATTGCCGTTATCGTCTATATTGTAATTAAAGGCGTATTCGTTAACCTCATCAGTATTCACCGCGGTTGATGATTCCACTCCTTCGGGGGTAATTTCCACATTGGTTACTGCATCCTCGTCGGAAGCCGAAACCGTAATGCGGGCATTGGCTGGCGCGTTAATGGTGTATTCGCGTCGCAGCGAATCGCCGTTGGGATTTTGTTTTACGTTTACCGTAACCACGGGCGTATCAAGCGGGTTGAGCAGGGTGGTGTCGGTGAGTGCCACAGCGGGCTTATGCTGTACCTGCGGGGCAGGATTTTCGTTGGTGGTGTTTACGGCTATTAAAGCTGCAAGGCCCGATGCAGCGCCGGCAATGATAATGGATGTCATGTAGAGCGGTGGTTTAAATGAATACCACGGCAATTTGCCCGGCGCGCCAATGTGCGGCGACTGCGGCAAAAGCTGACCTGCGGCGTGGAGACGGGCCCAGTGCTCCACTTCGCTCAATGGCACCTCCGAAGGCAGCTCATTGAGCCGGCTGAAAAGATCGGTGATGCGTTGATCTGTCATTTTATTGTCGTGATTATTAGTATGAATTGGTTGTTCTATTAAAGTAATGAAGTGAGGCGGAAAGAATGTTCCTGACGCAGTTCGGGTACGCCCTCGTCGTCGAGGAGTTTTCTTACTCTTTGCCGTGCGCGGCTTACGCGGGTTTTTACGGCTTCCACGCGGCAGTTTTGCATATCGGCAATTTCCTGCATACTGAATCCCGATACTTCGAACATGAGCAATGCCTCTTTTTCCTGAGCGCCCAGCTGGTTAATGGCTTTATGCAGGTAGTGCATATCCATTGCCGTTTCGGGGCTTCCGGTGCGGCTTTCCATGCGGCGCAGCATTTTCTCATCGAATGAGGCCGAAAATTTCTGCCTCCGCATCAAATCGCGCACAAGGTTGTTGGCTACACAAATCATCCAGCCCAGCAGTTTTTCGCGGTCTTTAATGCTTTCGTATCGTTGCAGCGCAATAAGCACGGTTTCCTGCACCAGATCTTCCGGATCGAGTAACCCCCACGCATGACTCCGGCAGTAGCGCGTAAAGCGCTCGTGTACCTGAGCATAGCGGGAAAGGAAATCCCTGTTTATATCGCCTTGTGATGGATTCACGAATATAATGTCGGATAATTCGGGGAAAGGTGACAGGACTGCTGTTTATTTCTACGTAAAAATCTGATTACCTGATATTTAATTTGCGGATATTCCCCTGATTCATATTTCATCAAATAAAATTCACCCGAACCTCTTTTTTATATTCTTCCATCCGCCGAAGAAATTGAACCAACTGCCGATAACAACATCAAACTAAAACCTGTTTAGTAACCAACCGCCGATAAAAACCCGCAAACAATCGAAGTTTAATTACCGAACTAATGTATTCATATCAGACGGCGAAACACCCTGTTTTACTAATGGCACGCTTATTGCAACATTAACAAAACATCATATTATTTCGCATATTTTTCGATTGGGCATAAGCATCTAATACGTACCGGAAAAAATATTGTTTCTTTTATTTTGCGTAACAATTCCGCTTTATTTAGGCGGAATTTTGATTTTCAGCCAGTTAGGGGCGGAAAAAATTTTTCGCCCGTTTCCCCCTCCGATTAAGATTGTGTTACCTGCGAAACTCTGTCCTATACAGGGGCGTTAGATCAGGTAGTTCTTTGCTTCACACAAATCATTTAACCGGAAAGGAGAAAAGCTATGGGAATAAGCTACACACACACCCGGGTTAATTGGATGCGCTTCCTGATGATACTGGCATTATTGCCAATGGCAAACCATCAGTTGAAAGCCACCCATGCGCAGGGCGCCGACTTAACCTACACCTGCCTTGGAGGCAACCAATACCTGCTTCGGCTGGCCTTTTACCGCGATTGCAGCGGTAACACAGCCCCCAATAATGTCACAATAGACATTGCTTCAGTCTCCTGCAACCAATCCCTCTCTGTCGTCCTCAACCCCATTGCAGGAACCGGACAGGACGTGACGCCCATCTGTCCAAACATGCTGACCGTTTGTAACGGCGGTCAAAATCCGGGCGTTCAGGAATTTATCTATGACGGTGTTGTCACATTACCGATGGCATGCACCGACTGGGTATTCAGTTTTAATTTTTGCTGTCGCAACAATGCGATAAGCACGATCCAGAATCCAGGATCGCAGAACATTTTTGTGCAGTCGCTGCTCAATAATGTGAATGCGCCCTGCAACAATTCACCGACCTTCTCAAACAGGCCGATACCGTTTGTATGCCTGGGACAGAACTACTGTTTCAACCACGGAGCAACCGATGTGGACGGCGACTCGCTGGCGTATGCCCTCATACCTCCGGCAACCAGCGCCACCACCACAGTAACCTATCTTACGCCGTACTCGGCCACACAACCTGTGGCTTCCAATCCGGCCATGACGTTTAACGCCACCAACGGCGACATTTGCATGACACCGTCGCAGTTGATGGTAACTGTAATGGCAGTACGTGTGGAAGAATGGCGAAACGGCATTCTCATTGGCAGCGTGGTGCGCGATATTCAGCTCCGCACCATCATGTGTACAAACACATTGCCTTCTGTGTCGGGCATAAACAACACCAACAGCTTTAATGTAAGTGTCTGCGCAGGCAACACGCTTTCGTTCTTCGTAAACTCGTCTGATCCGGATACGAACCAGAACGTTACGCTTACCTGGAACAACAGCATTGCCAATGCCACATTTACACAAACCGCAGGACCGCTGCCGGTGGGCACTTTCACCTGGACACCCGGCCCTGGCGACATCAGCAATGTGCCACATTGTTTCACCATTACGGTAAGCGATGATAACTGTCCGTATTCGGGCTCACAAACGTTTGCGTATTGCATTACCGTAACGGGCTTTGCTGTATCGGCCACAAGTTCGCCGGCAAACTGCAATGCGTCTAACGGTTCGGCGGCAGTGCTGGCTTCGGGCGGGCAGCAGCCTTACTCGTATGCCTGGTCGCCCTCGGGCGGAAACAATGCCACAGCAAACGGCCTCACTCCCGGCACATACAGTTGCACCATTACCGACGGTGCCGGCTGCCAGATGGTGCAAACCGTGGTAGTGGCACAAGGTGCAGCTCCGGGTAACCTGCTCATGAACAGTACTGATATTGATTGTTTCGGCAACAACAACGGTTCGGCCACCGCCAACATGAATGGCGGCCAGCAGCCTTACACGTACGCCTGGAGCAACGGCGGCAACACCGCCACAATCAGCAACCTTGCACCCGGCACATACAGTGTAAGTGTAACCACAGCCAACGGCTGCATTTCGACCGGCACAATAACCATAACACAACCTGTATCGGCACTGAGTGTAAACACCAGCATAAGCACACCTCTGCTTTGCAGCGGAAATACCAACGGTGCCATTCTTGCCGCAGTAAGCGGAGGCACCACACCCTACGCCTACAACTGGAGCACCACACCGGCACAGCAAACTCCGCAGGCCACCAACCTCGGCGCAGGCAGCTATGCCGTAAGCATTACCGATGCCAACGGATGCACCACACAGGGAAGCATCATACTTACACAACCCAACGCCATTACCGGACTGATAAGTTCAACTCCTGTATCGTGCAACGGGGGCAGCAACGGTGCTGCACAGGTATTGGCTTCGGGTGGCACAGGTACTTACACTTATTCATGGAACTCGGTACCGCCGCAATCGGGCCCGTCGGCCATTAATCTTGGCGCGGGAGCTTATGTGGTAAGCATTACCGACGGCAACGGCTGCCAGGCATTAACAGTAGCCACCATTACGCAACCTGCACCGCTTTCGGCCACCATTACCGGAGCAAGCAATGTAACCTGCAACGGCGGCAACAATGGCTCGGCCTCCATTACAGCCGCAGGCGGCACCAGTCCTTACAGTTATGCGTGGAGTACCGTTCCGGTGCAAACCTCGCCTTTTGTAAACAACCTGAGCGCCGGTACGCAAACCGTAAGCATTACCGATGCCAACGGCTGCGCCACTGTAACCACAATTACTATTCTGGAGCCCACGCCGGTTATCATAAGCACACTTGGCAACGATACGGTTTGTCCGGCACAGCCTGCGGTAATTTCGGCATTGGCCAATGGCGGCAACGGTCCTTATACCTACAACTGGAATGTGCCGCTGGGCAATGGCCCCCAGTACACGGTTTATCCCACACAAGCTACGTCATACATTGTTCAGGCGGTTGATGCGTCGGGCTGTGTGAGTGCACCTGATACAATTTTACTTGATGTCTATCAGTTCACGCCCGCCAACCTGAGCATGAGTCCGGCCACGGCAGTATGCGCAGGAAACTCGGCAGTGGTAAGCTGTGCGGTAACCGGCAACACCGGCCCAGTGCTGTGGAACTGGAACGTACCCGGCTGGAACACGGCAGGCCCTTACACGGTGCAGCCGCAAACCACCACCACCTACATTGTTACTGCCACCAACGTGTGCAACGTATCGGTAACAGGCAGTACGCAGGTTACGGTAAATGCCTTGCCGATAGTATCGCTGCAACCGCAAACCATAAGCGGCTGCGATGAGGCACGGCTTACCATAAGCGACAACAATGCCGGCAACAGCGGTTGTTTTTATGCCTGGGATTTTGGCGACGGATTTACCGGCACAGGCTCACCCGTGTTTCATGATTACACTGCATCAGGCACCTACACCATAACCGTGGTGGCCACCACCACAGCCGGCTGCACGGGCAATGCCTCCACAGTTGCGCAGGTAACGGTGTATGTTTCGCCCAATGCCTCGTTTGCAGTTTCCTCCAACGAAATAACCACACTCGAACCCACCGTGGTGTTTACCGATCTTTCATCGTCGAACACATTGGGCTGGTTCTGGAATTTCGGCGACACCACCACTTCCACCACGCCTTCGCCCACGCATACGTACAACGGACGCGGCACCTATCAGGTAATGCTGGTGGTAACCGGCGACGGTGGCTGCACCGATACTGCCTGGCAAACCATTGAGGTAAGTCCGGAACAGACGTTGTTTGTGCCCAATGCCTTTACACCAAACGGCGACGGCAAGAACGATATGTTTATGGCGGTAGGATTGGAAATAATCGCGTTCAACATGGATATTTATGATCGCTGGGGCAACCATATTTTCTCGAGCGATAAAATGGAAATAGGCTGGGACGGCCGCGCCCGCGATGGCAGCGATGTGGCCCAGCAGGATGTGTATGTATATAAAATTGTTGCCACAGACTTCACCGGGCGGGTGCAGAAACTTACCGGTCATGTATCGTTGCTGAAGTAAAGAACCAGATAACGGAGAGCACCGTAAAGTGAACAGCCGCCGGAGCGTAAAAGCTTCGGCGGCTGTTTTGTGTATTAAAAACCGGAAATATGTTTACGCCACTTCTGCCGGTTTAGCTTTACGTTTCAATATCAGTGCACTCACCAGCGTCACCAGCAAACCCACCGGCACTACTTCGGCATACGTAATGAGTACTACAAACACCGGATTTTTATACATCGCTTTAAATTCCTCCATATCTCGTGTTACCACAGCCACATCCTGCCCGTTGCGGGAGGCGTCGGCAATCATGTGTTCGGTGTAGCGGTCCATAAAATCGGGTACAAACAAATAGTAGCCAATTATCCATGTCACCACATACAATGTGGCTGCGATAAGCATAATGTACAATCCCAGTTTAAACGCCCTGCCAAAACTTATTACACCATTTAATTCCTTGTTGCGGTAACTTCTTATGCCGAAAAAGATGAGCGAAAATGTAACAATCATAATGGTGTAACCCACTACGGCATTTCCCTCGAAATCTTTGTTGTTGCACAACATTGTAACAAGTACAATCATGTTTGTACAAAGAATGGCCCCGGCAATTAATCCGTAAACAAGTGCGATTTTTTTCATTGTGAATTGAGTTTGATTGAGATGCAAAACTGGAATTCTGCATCAGAAAACCACTCATACTTTAGTACCAAATTCGAGAAAAAGAAGTACTACAACTATCCTTCTTTTTGAATTAAGATATGATTTTCAATCGTTTAGCTTTTTCGGCAGCCTGGGTTCTGCTTTTCACATCCATTTTCACAAACAGGTTCGATACATGCGTTTTCACGGTGCTTAACGAGAGAAAAAGCTGTGCGGCAATTTCGGCATTGCTGTTTCCTTTGGCAATGAGTTCGAGCACTTCGGTTTCGCGTGCGCTGAGTCCGAGTTTTTTTATTGCTTCTTCGTTACGCTCCTGCGCCGACTCGACAATTACTTCTTTCTCTACAATAATGGTTTCTACTTTTTGCCGTGTAAGCTGCCGCGCCATCCATATTCCGAGCAGGGTAAAAAACACGGCCACCATGCCCACGTATATTTCGGTGGAATGATCGAGAATGAGGAATTTCCACTGCATCCATTTGAGCAGCATAACCAGCAAAGCCAGTGAACCGCCGTAGAGGAGTGAATGACGTATGAATTGAGGAATTGCCTTCATGGCCGTGCTGCTTGAAGCGGGGAAATTACAAAATGTACGCAGGCAGACAAATCTGCGTGGCCCGGCTTAATAGATTACTAACTGCACCCGGCTTATTGCACCGGCACATCGCACTTCGGCAATGTACAATCCGGCACTTAACTCCTGCGGCAAACGAAACTGCCCGTCGGGCGTGGCAAGCGAAGCAATAAGTTGCCCGGAAGCATTGTAAAACAACACCTCAGCAGCCATAGGAATACTCAAACTCACCACGCGCCCGGAGGCTGCCGGATTGGGATAAATGCGAAGCGACTGTGCTTCCGCATCAATGCTTTCCACCGCCGTAGGATTTTCGTCGATGCGTACAAGGCCGCCAATGCGTGTGCCGGCCCAGGTTACCGCGTTGGTTTCCTTGGCCACGCATTGCACATACTCATCGGGTATGGGCGATGTTGCGGTGTCCCAGATGGTCCAGGTGCCGGGTGGTGTAAAACGTATAATGCCGCGCTGCATGGTGCCGCAGTATTTGCGTTGCAGCGAGTCGATGGCCACATCGGTGAGTGCGTTGGAACCTATGCCCGAATTAAGTGTGTTGTACCAGGTCCAGTAGTTGAAGTTGTAGTTGAGCATAAGCCCGGCTGCGGGCGAGGCATACCACCGCGTTTCGTTAGTATCGAGCACCACGCGCACGGCCGAATTGTCGGGCAGGTTGCTGAGGGCTATGGAATACATCACCCAGCCTGTATCGTTAATGTCGTAGAAGCCTCCGTTTATGGTGCAGAGGTATTTGCGGTTGGTGGGGCCCACGGCAACGGCCGAAATATTATCGGAGAAAAGCATGGAGTTTGTGGTGTTCCACACCTGCCATGTATTCCAGTTGTAATGCGCCAGCCCCGAACTGGTGGCCAGCCAGAGGTAGCCCGAAGTATCGAACGCAATGCCGCGCACAAAATCGTTGGGCAGGCCGCTGTTGGTGGTGTTCCAGATCTGCCACTGCGAAGTGCCGTCGAATTTGGCCAGCCCGCCCTGAAACATGCCAATCCATATGGCATTGGTATCGTCAACCACAATGGTGCGCACACTGTTGTCGGGCAGACCCGAATTGGTGGTGTTGAATACCGTCCAGTTTGTGCCGTCGAATTTTACCAGACCGGCATCGGTACCAATCCATTTCACCTGCTGATGGTCAACGGCAATGGCACGCACATTGTCATCGGGCATTCCCGAATTGACGGTGTTGTAAATGGTCCAGCCTGCCTGACCAAAAAGCAAACTGCTCCTGCAGGCCAGAGCCAGCAGGAGCAGTAAACCAAGTTGAACGGATTTCATAAGTATGATTAGTGTATCACCACTTTCTCCACATAAGGTTTGCCTTCGTACACCACGTTAAGCATGTACACGCCTTTGGCAAGGCCGTTGAGGTTAATCTCGCGGGTTACTTTGCCCTGTGCGCCCTGCATGGTTTCGTTGTACACGGCGCGGCCGGTGAGGTCGGTTACAAACACGTTCATATCGCCGCGGTTAAATGCGTTGAAGCTGACATTGAACACACCGTTGTTAGGGTTGGGCGATACGCTGAGCGACTGACGGAAGCCGGGATCTTCGCCCAGTCCGAGGCAGAGATCCATAGTTACCGGCACGGCGGTTTGTACGCTGGAGCAGGTTTCGTTGGTGGTGGCCACTTTCCAGTCGTAGAAATAATAGTAGCGGGCCAAACCGGCCGATGAGTTTACAATGCGAAGCACTCCGGGCAGCTCGTAGGGATAACTCACGCCGCCATCGTTGCGGAACAAACCGGGGTTGGTACCGGTAGCGGCAAGGCGGTAGTTGTTGCCCACCGGAAGGTTGAAGTTGAGTGCCACACGCTGTTCGCCAGCTGCAAGTGTTACCACCTGCTGCTGAAGCATAGTACCGGTTGAATCCTGAAGCTGGATGGTTACGTTACCGGCGGCGTTGGCATAAATTTTCACATCGAGCAGTGTGGCCGCAGTGAATACGTTGAAGATTTCGTACTGGGCCGAAGTAACGTTGCCGCCGCTGCCCATGTTTTTACTGTACGGGGTAGCGTGTGTGGTATCGGTTTGCGATACTACCGACTCTACATAATAAGTAGTGGAAGCAGTAATGGGCGGAGTGGCAAAGGTGCTTCCTGTGCCCACGAAATTGCCGCCGTTATCGTACCAGTTCAATGTGCCGGGACCGGTGGCAGTAAGCATGGTGCTGGTGTTTACGCAAACCGTATCGCCAATGGCCACGGGCTGGTTTACCACCGATGAGGCATATACGTCGAACACAGCAGTACCGCTACCGCAGAAAGTGGTTACCTGGCAGGTATAGTTTCCGGCCTGGTTTACGGTAATGCTTTGTGTGGTGGCTCCGGTGCTCCAGAGAAACGCCGTACCGGCCGATGCGGTGAGGGTAATGTTTTCGCCGGGACAGATTACCGGGTTGCGGTTGGCGGCAATGGTAATGAGCGGGTTGCTGGTGTTTTGCAGCGTAAGCGTTACGGGAACGGCAGTGTAGTTGTTTGTTTCGTCTTCTTCGATGAAGTTATTGTTGGGATCGGTATCTACTACAATCCAGTAGTTGCCGTTGCAGGTTCCGGGAGGAATGTTGATCCACATTCCGTCGAGATGTTTGCCATACACGTCTGTCCAGCCCGAAGAAATACCCTGCTCCACCTGCGAGCAGTTGTACTGTCCGCCGCCGAGGCCCCAGTTGGGGAAGCTGGAATTAATCAAAATGTTGCCACCGTTGAAAAGAGTATTGGTATCGCGGCAGTGACCAATGTATGAGCTTGAACCGCACTGACCGTAATCCATAAGGCAGAAGCCCATTTTCTGGCCATCGCCAACAATAGGCCAGTTAAGCGGGTTTGGATCATTGGGATCTTCTATGCGTAAGGTAAACACCACCCATGCATCCACGTGATTATGCCCGTGTGTGGGGTGGTAGGTCATTGTTCCGGCCGGTTCTTCGCGGTAAGTCATTGAATTACCGTTTTTATGATAAATGCGCTGGAAAATGATTTGTTTGGGAGTGGGATTTCCGTTGGGGCAGGTAAACTGCTGGGTGGAGTTGGGGTCGTTGATGGAGAAGGTATCGGTTCCGCAAATAAACCAGCGGTTGCCGAGCGAATCCACACCGCGTGCGGTGAGCGGGCCGTGGCCGATGTTGGGCGTAGAACCGGTTACACGCAAACGCCCGGCATTGGGGCCCTGGTTGTAGGTCTGGTCGGTTGAGTTTTGCGAATACTCGGTATAGCCACCATTGCTTATTCCCTGCCACGAGATGGTGATATCCGGTAAGAGATCACAGTTGGTTTGCTGTGCGTTCTGGCATTGGCAGCTTGTGGCATTGGTGGTTGTACACTGGGCCGAAGCAGTGTAAGTACCTACAGCAAATGCGCTGAACAGTAGAAGTTTTTTCATTATTTGGGATGTTAAAAAACCTGTAGTGTGTTGAATTAGAGTTTTGGACAGGGAGATACAAGGTAAAAATTCTTTTCCGATTGACAAACTCCGGTAAAAACCGCCTTAGCCGGAAATTCAACGGTGAGAAAACAGCCCGAAAGTACCTGCAGGGTAAAATAATCCTCATCTAACAGGAAGAAATAATTAACATCTTCCGGGATTTCATTGTTTTTTGGTGTAAATTGCTGCTAACCTTAATTATTCAGTCTATGCGAAAACTCCTACTCTCTTCATTTATGTTATTGGGAACACTGGCAGCTGCCCAGCCTTGTGCCACGGGTGTGGCGCAGGGAAGTTCATCCAATATGTTTACCAATATCCGCAACGGAACCACGCCCGTTGCCGCAAGCAAAGACCTTAACACGGTTGTATTTGTGCATCGTAACAATGCTGCGCTATTTGGCGGCAGTTCGGGTAATATCCGGTACGATGTATCCACCGATGGGGGCAATACCTGGACAAACGATCAGGGTGTGCTTAATCCGCTGCTTACCCTTCCGGCCCGTTATCCGAATGCGCTAATTCACAATCCGGCGGGTAATACCACCCCTGCAAATGCCTATCTGGGCTACAATGCACCCACTGTAAACGGCGCTGTCTGGCAGGGTTATGTGAGCGGCGTGCGCCAGTTAAACGGCACCGGCAATACCGAAAGCTATAATCAGGTTGCAAGTACCAATACACTTATTCCGCATTCGTTTGTAAATGGTGCACCCGGTGTGTACTGGGGTATTGATGCGGTGTTTAACGGCACACTGATTACCGGATTCAGGGTAATGAAAGGCGTGTGGGGCGGTACCGATATTACCTGGTCCACCAACACCACACTTACCCCTAATTTCAATATTTTATTAAACGGTTCGCAATCGGTGGGCGATTATCATATTGCGTTTGACCCTTCGGGGCAGATTGGCTGGATTTCGGTGCTCACGCACCTTTCGCCCGGGCCCACGGGTTATGGATTTTATCCGGTATTCTGGCGCACAACCGATGGCGGCCAGACCTGGAGCGCACCCGATCAGGTAGATCTGAACCAGTTTCCGTGCATTACCGGCAACATTGCGCCGGGCAACATTGCCAGCACCGGTTTCGAATCGGCGCTTACGGTTGATGCCAACGGTGAGCCGCACCTGCTTACCACCATCTGCAACGGAAACAATGCCTACGCCGTTTTCTTCGGGCTCTGGCACCACATGTATGACATTACCAAAACAAACGGTTTGTGGAATGCAGTGGACATTGCCAACGTACAGGCCGGACGCGGCACCTGGGGCATTACACCCAACACCGTGACTATGGACATGGCCCCGCAAATTACCCGCACCGCCGACGGCACCAAGATATTTTATGGCTGGGCCGACAACTCCACCTACATTGCCGGTGCGGCCAACCAAACACCCAATCTGTTCATTGCCGGTTACAATGTAACCACCCGTTCGTGGACCACAGTGCGCGATGTAACCGCCTGCCAGCCCACACTTAACGGCGCGGTGTTTTTCCCGCATTTTGCACGCGAAGTGCTGGAGCCCGTGGCCGGGCAGTACAAAATTGCGTCGGTAATTGGCGTATTCACTGCAAACGATCCGATTAACGCGGCTAATTTCCGTTTCCTCAATGGAGTAACGTTCAGTAACAGCGATTTCACCATTGCACAGCCCACCGCTTCGGTAAATATCGACCAGGGTACTACCTATATTAAATGTACAAGTGCGGTGGCCACGCTTTCGGTTACGGGCGCATTCAACAGTTTGCTTTGGAGCAACGGAGCCACCACGGCAAACACCGCAGTAAACTCGCTGGGCACAGTTACATTGGTGGGCCGCTCGGGCTGCACAATTGGTGTTGACAGTATAAGCATTGTACAACTTACAGCCGATACGGCGGGAATTACCAATATCTGTCTTGGCGGCTCTACATTGCTGAGTGTGGTGGGCAACGCCATTTCCTACACCTGGAATCCGGGCAACGTGGTGGGTAATGCGGTAAGCGTATCGCCCACGGTTACCACTACCTATACGCTGAGTTCGGGAGGTACGGCGGGATGTGTGGATAATTTACCCATTACCGTAACGGTTGATACAGCCCGCGTGCGCATCACCCCTGCCACGGCCACCACCTGCGCCGGCGATAACCTTACACTCACCGCCAGCGGCACAGCCACCTACAACTGGCAGCCTGTGGCCGCCACCACCGCCACTGTTACAGTAGCGCCCACACAAAACACCACTTACATTGTGGACGGAGTGAGCGCAGGCGGCTGTAATTCGTCGGATACCATTAACGTAACCGTAAATGCGCTGCCGGTGGTTACACCCACTGCCTCCACCGTTACCGTGTGTGCCAACGACAGTGCAAGTGGTTTGCCCGGTGCCAATTTGCCGGCTATAATTTCCGGCCCCGGTGTGAATGGCAGTACGTTTGACCCGGCATTAACCGGCCCGGGTACTTTCCCGGTTACCTATTCCTATACCGACACGATCACGGGCTGTACCGGAACGGCCACTGTGCAGTACGTTGTAAATTCTGCACCGGTGGCCAATATTTCTACTGCTTCCACTGTGGTATGCGCCGGAAGTTCGGCCACACTTAACGGCAGCGGCGGCAACAGCTATGCGTGGCTGCCGGGCAATCAGATAAGTGCTTCCATTACAGTTACACCGTCGGCCACCACTACTTACATACTCACAGTAACCGACAACAACAACTGCTCCGACAACGACACACTCACGCTTACCGTAAATGCCTTACCCGTAATTACCGCCACCTCCAGCGATTCTGTGGCCTGCCTCGGCGAGCAGATAGTACTCAGCGCAAGTGGTGCGCTTACCTATATCTGGAATCCCGGCAACCTGGGCGGACAAAGCGTGGTGGTAACGCCTCCGGCCACCACCACTTACACGGTAACCGGCTCTGATGTTTTTAACTGCACCGGGCAAACGCTTATTACGGTGACAGTGGCCCCGTCGCCCACCGTATTCTTCAACACACCCGCCATACTTTGCGTAAGCGATGGCCCGCGCACCATTACCGGAGGCAGTCCGGCAGGCGGCAATTACTTTGGCCCGGCTGTTTCAAACGGACAGTTTTCGCCTTCTGTTTCGGGTGTGGGCACTTTCAACATTGGTTATGCCTACACCAATTCCAGCGGATGTTCGGATACGGCTTATGTGCTTTACACAGTTAATCCCTGCGTAGGCATTGGCGAAAACACGCTGGCCGGAATTAGCATTTACCCCAATCCGTTCAATACACAGTTTGTGGTGGAAGGTATTACCTCCGGCGACCAGCTCGAGCTTAGCGATGCGCTTGGCCGCAGCATTATAAGCATACAGGCCACCCGCGAACGCGAAACCATTGACACCTCGATAATGCCGGCAGGCATGTATCTGCTGCGCATTACACGCGGTGAAAGTGTGATGATTCAGAAATTGGTGAAAGAATAAATCACTTTTTCCTATACCACACAGCAGCGGCAGATCTTTCGATCTGCCGCTGCTGTTTTATTTATTCTTTTCAATCATTTTCATCACCGTTTCGAGGGCAGGATCGCGGCGCTGTGCAATTGATTGCGGAGTGATTTGTACAGGAATATCGGGATTGATACCTGCATCAGGCAACGCCTTCAAAGGCCTGTACCAGATTAGCGGAATATCAATTTCGATACCCGAATGCGGCAGGTAGCACATAAAAAACTGTCCGCCATTAATTCCTTTCATGTTTCCCCCGGTGGTTTCGCCTGCAATCAATCCGCATTTCGCCTGCCTGAACATTTGCGCCAGGGTAAATGCGGCAGAACTGTTTGTGGCATTGGTAAGCAAATAGCATTTGCCTTTGAACGCATTTTTACGAGGATAAATCGTATCGCCCGCCGGAGGGTTTATTGGAATATAAAATCTGTTTTCAATAAAACTGAATTCGGCTTTTGATTGGGGACGATACAAATCGGTATTCCATGTGCGGAAGTACTTACGCATTGAATCGGGCACACTCAGAAATGTGCGTAAACGCTGCGCCTGAGGTTTTACAAAGGGTTCGGCGATAAGGCGCGAAAAAAGATTATCGCGGGCATCATCCAACCCGCCTTCGTTTCCTCGTATATCCACAATAAGATTCGTGGTGCCGTTTTGTGTGAGCGCAAGAAAAATGCTGTCGAGAAAAGCCGAATAATCGCGTTTCCAGTTCCATGTGGCAAAATCGCCAATGTGAAGCAGTGCAGTTTCGGTGGAAAGCTGATTAAGGTACCAACTGTTTTCGCCCGAAGCCAGTGTGCCGAAACGGGCAGTATATTCATGCAGCCGCTGTGCTTTTGAAAGCGGTTGCAAAAGCACTGTTCTGTTTTTTCCTGATGCAGTGCGAATTGTGCATTTATATTGGGCAGGTTCATACAACGCAGGAAAGCACATTGGCGCATACACATCAAAAAGCGAATATTCGGTGGTATCAGTCATAAACGGATAAATGCCCAGGTTGTCGAGTTTACGGTTCATCCCGTTTTCTCCGTCGCTGCGGCTAACCTGCAGCAGCGTATCGATAAGGCTTTTTGCGGTAATTCCGTTTATGCCCAGCAACTCATCGCCTGCATTTACTTTGCTTTGACTGAGGTTGTGTGTAATGATGATTTTGCCGTCTTTCACACAAAACAGCAAAGGCAGCACCGACGAAGAAAAATTGCGCTGTTTAAACTCCTCTTTCTGGTTCCAGAAATTAGGGTAAGTATGCCCGCATTTAATCTTCTCGCATAACCGGGCAAGAAGCAAATAATAATTCCGCTCGGTTAAAGGCTTCTGTGCCTCAATTTTGGCCCGGTTAAAAAGGCTGTCAATTTGTTCCGGGCTGTTGTAGCGGTAAAGTCCCGGATGAAACTGCGAAAAAGCCGAATGGAGAATTTCCAGTTCGTGCTGCATGTTGGCCGGACTCAGAAAAACAGGAGCCGGTGCCGAAGGTTTAAACGAAAGCATTAATGCCGGCAGCAGGATGAAAAAAGTAAGAAGCGGTTTCATGTGTTTTTTTCAGGCAAACCTATTTACCTGAATTTTTTAAATCGCTTCAAATCATAATTTGAGCCTAAAACATGGTCTCAAATCATAAAAATAACTGTCAATCAATATGTTATAAATACCCCTACGACATATCCTCTTTTATCCATTCGCTGGGATTTTTGCCGGTTACTTTTCTAAAGGCCCGGTTAAAAGTGGCTTTCGAATTAAAGCCCGAATCGAAAGCAACGGCCATGAGGGTTTGTGTGTTATGGTCGCCTTTTTGCAAACGCGCCTGAAATTCCTTTATGCGTAAGCCGTTTATGTAATCGTTAAAATTCTGCCCCATTCCCGAATTAATCACTTTCGACAGCGTGGCCGTATTTGTGCCTGCCAGCTTTGCAAGCTGGGCAAGCGTAAGTTCGGGATCAAGAAAGGGGCAATGCTGCTCCATTAATTCTTTAAGCAGAGACAGTTTCCCGGCAATTTCATCGGCAGGAGCAGTTGCTTCGGGTGTTGGGAGATCGGTTGAATTATCTTTAAATCCCAGGTGATGAAGCAGGGGCGGCGAAAACTGGTAGCTGTAAATACTCAGGTAATAAATAAGTATGCCCAAACCAAAGTAGGCTGTCCAGTTAAATTTATAGGTGGTGTTATCGGCAAAAATGTTCCAGAGGAAGAAAAGGAAAAAAAGCAACAGCCCGGCACCGGCCGCCAGCAGCATACGGCGTAGCCAGGCAAGACTGAGCGAATCTGTTTCGGAAAAGTTTTGGTTGAGATAGGTTTTGTAGCGGGTAAACTGCCGCAGTGTGAGCCAGAGGTAATAAAAAACAGAAGCAAAGGAAATGAATTTCACCGGCAGCGATTTATCAATTTGCGCCCAGGTTCCGCGTGTGCCAAACTGAAATTCTTCGGTGGCCGGAAATGGATATTCAGTAAGAAAATCGACAGCAAATTTTACCACATACAGCAACAGCAGCAACAGGGGTAATACCGCATGTAGCCAGTCTTTACGGGTAAAGCGGAAAGATGCGTTAACCGTACTCAGAAAGTAAAACCAGATTGCAGGGCCGGCCAGCAAAAGCAGGTTAAACGGAAAGTAAAACATAAACACCGTGTAGCCGTCGTGACTATCGTACCAGCCGGCAAAGCCCAGCATCCAGAAACTTACCGTAATGGTAAGCACCAGCAGCAGTACCGCCATGAGGGCATCATTCAACCTTTGTTTGCGGCGGCTTCGAACTAAAAGCAAAATCGAAAACAACAGCCCCTGCACAAAGGGCAGAAGCAGCAACGAGCTGTAGAAGTTGAATGAAAAGGGCATCAATAAATTAGCGGTGAGTGGGTCTGAATTATTCCTCAGACTCATGACTATCATTCCCGGCAGGCTCCGGCGAGGCATCGGAAGAAGGTTCCACTTTGCCCCTTACTTCGGGGTGACGAATCATTCCGCCATAATAACCTGCGCGTGCCACCACGACAAAAGCGGCCAGCGAAGCCACCAGCGTAACAATGGTAAGTATGCGTGTAAGTGCCGACTTTCGCCAGGCCATGAATAAGGTTAGCAGTGCCAGCGCGCCCATTACCAATTGAAGGATAAAGGCCAGTTCGGCAGCTTCTTCGTGCTCGTGTATTACGTTGTGTGTAATGCCGGGTATGTTTTCGGCTACTTCCTCTGCCGCCTCGCCTGTATAGTTGGATATGGCCGCGCCAATGGCAGAAGCCACAAGAATAATATGGGCTATGGTTTGTGTGGGCTTCGACTTGTAAATCATTCCCCACACAAGCACGAGAGCGCCGATAAAAGAGGCAACAATAGGGAAATGCGTTACAATGAGGTGTATGTGTACCGGTTCCATTTTGTGTTGATTTTTCTGCAAGGTAAAAGACAATTGCCTAATTCAATATGACTTTGTAAAGTATTTCTGTTGAAAAAAATACCGGCCTCCTGCCTTCAACTGTGGTCAATTGGCTGCATTGTGGACTGATATGATTTGTTTTGAGAAATATGTTTATACATTAGTGCAACCTACACCTTACACCATGAATTCCCAACCCATAAAACCCGAAAATCCCAGTCACGATAACTTTCATATCGTTTTTGATGAAGAGAAAAAACACATAGATGCTGCGCCCGACGAACGGCTTAACGGTATTGCTTTTTCGGGAGGCGGCATACGATCTGCTTCTTTTGGGTTGGGTGTGATGCAGGCTTTGGTAAAAGGCCGCAAGATGGAAAAAATGCATTATATGTCAACCGTTTCGGGTGGCGGTTACTTAGGTACAGCTTTAACCTGGGCATTGCATCAGCTGGGAGACAAGGCGGGCACCCAGCCCAAAAATTTTCCGCTGGGCGACAAGTATGCAGAGACGGCTGCTACGCCCAATCCGTTTGGCAACAAGCGTTTGAATTTTATCCGCCTGCACAGTAATTACCTTACTCCATCCGGTTCACTCGATCTGATTTCGTTTTTTACGGTAGTAATGCGAAGCATATTCATGTCGCTGTTTGTGTACATGGCCATGTTTTGCTGCATTATGATATTGCTTCATTTATCAGGCGCATTTACATCCACATGTCTGGCCGGTCTTATTGGTATAGATAACCCCGGGCCCTGGCTGAAGGGGTATTTCTTTCCTGCTATTATTTTATTTATTGCACTCGGATTTTTCCTGAATGTGGGGTATTCGCTCTATACCCGTTTGGGCAGCAGCGAATCGCCTGAAACAAAGTATGAATGGTTTATTCGCACACAACGCATTTCGGGGTTTCTGATAAAAGCCGCACTGTTGTTGCTTTTGTTTGGACTGATGCCGATGCTGCATTCATTTATACGGGAGGTGACCGACTTTGGCAATGCCGCACTGGCGGGTAGTACCACCTCGTTTGGTGTGGCGGTAAGTATCTGGCAATACTGGAAAGCACAGAAGCAGGAAAAAAGCACCGGAATGATATCCGGGATTACGATTTTTCTGGGTGCTTTTTCGCTGATTTATGGATTAACACTTGTAGCTTACAGTGTGGGGTTCAATCTGGTTAATGAAAAGGGATTGCTTTATACTTTATTTCCCGGAGGAAGAAATATTGATGCTACTGCGTTTGCGCTATATGTGGCCCTTGGTTTTTTTGCGCTTTCGGTTATTTTCGGGTGGGTGGTTAACCTTAATCTCATTAGCCCCAGCAGGATTTGGCGAAACCGTTTAATGGAAACCTTTATGCCCGAGGAAAAGGCGGTGGAACAGAATAAATGGCACGAGGCCATGAGTGCTGATGTGGCATTAATTGAAGATATGTGCAAGGGAGATAATAAGCGTCCCTATCATATTATTAATACCAATCTTATTCTTGCCAACTCTCAAAAGGTAAAATACCGCAGCCGGGGTGGCGATAATTTTATTCTTTCGCCACTGTATTGCGGGAGCGGCGCCACGGGCTGGTGCAAAACGAGCGACACACATAGTAAAAAATCGCGGCGCATATCGCTTGCCACGGCCATGGCTACTTCGGCGGCAGCGGTTAACCCCAATGCAGGCGTATCGGGCGAAGGGGCCACACGAAACACCATTGTGTCGGTAATGTTTATTATTCTCAACATCCGGTTAGGTTTCTGGACTACCAATCCGGCCAAAAAGCCGTGGTGGTTTACACCCAACTTTTTTATTCCGGGCCTCAACGGGCAGTTACTGGGTGCGGGACTCAAAGAAACCAACCGAAACATACAGCTCTCCGACGGTGGGCATTTCGAAAACCTTGCCATATACGAATACATTCGCCGCGAACTGAGCACAATTGTGCTTTCCGACGGCGGTGCCGACGGGCAGTTTAATTTCGACGATCTGGCCAATGCCGTGGAAAAGGTACGTGTGGATTTCGGCGCACAAATTGAGTTCCGCGATCAATACAGCCTTGGCGATCTTCTTCCTGATACTGCCAGCTCATCGCTCTTTGATAAGAAGTATATGCTTGCAAAAAGAGGTTTTGCGATTGCCGATATCACATACTCATCGGGCAAAAAAGGCGTGCTGTATTATATCAAACTCACTATGGTGAATGATCTTCCGGCCGATGTATATAGCTACAAAGGTGTGCATCCCGAATTCCCGCACCAGTCAACTGCCGATCAGTTTTTTGATGAGAAGCAGTTTGAGGCATACCGTGAACTTGGATATAAGATTACGCACGATTTGCTCACGGCCAATGATTTGCAGGGGAAGCCGCTGCTGGATGTTTAAAGGGTAATGAGAGCGTTTCTTTTGCGCAACACCTATTCTTTGGGCGTTTGTCCTTCGGCGAGCAACTGCTGAATAAACACGTTCATTTCGGAAGTAAAACGTTCGTACTCGGCACCTGTACCGGGGCCGCTGAAACCGGTGTGTATTTTGCGCACTTTGCCGGTGCGGTCGATGTAGAGTGTGGTGGGGAAAGCCATTACGCCATTGAGAAAGGGCAAACTGGCCGATGCCTGGTCTTTTCCGCTGAGCCCGGTGTTGAGGAAAAGGTAGTTTGCATTGAGATTGGTTTTCATGCGGCGTATGTTGGCATTGGCGCGGGCGGTGTCGGTGCTGCGTTCGTAGCAGAGGGCCACTACTTCGAAACCGGAGTTGGCGTACTTCTTATGCAGACCGGCCAGCCAGCGGGTTTCGTCCATGCAGTTGGGGCACCACGAGCCCATGAGCTGCACCACCACTACTTTGCCCTCGAAGCGCGGATCGCTGAGTGAAACGGGATTGCCGTTTAAATCGCGGAAAGTGAAGCCGATTTTGCTGCTGTCGGTTACCCAGGTCAGTTGCTCGGGGTTGCGAAGCTGGTAGCTTTCGTTGCGGTAGGCTGTCCACGGCTCTGTCCATGATGTGCCCGACCAGAATCGTCCGCTTATGGTGCCGTCGGGCAAAATCTGTGCGCGGAAGAGGAATGCGTGTGCGCCGTCAAAGCAGGAGAGTTTAAACACATCGGCTTTCACGAAATCGCCCTGCAGGTAGCGGTAGTCGCCGGTTTCGGTGAGGAAGGTGCCAATAATTCCGCGCGGCGTGCTGGTAAAAATGCCCACTGCCGCCGAACTGTCGGCCTTGCCCGGCGAAAAACTGCACGCCCAGCGTCCGTCCACATCCACCCCGCGAAAACCGGGCTTCTCGGCCGGAAAACGCACCTGCCCGTGTACCGCCTTAAACGGCACATTCACCGGATTTTTGCCATTGCGGTTTACCCAGATGCCGTGAAACGCCGTGGCACTGTCGCGCCTGCATCTGAACCCTGAATCGAACACGGGCATACGCCAGTTTACCGAATCGGCCGTAATGCTTAGTTGTTCGGCGAAGATGCGTTCCTCGCCGTTGGTGATAATGAGTTGCTGTTTTGCTCCCGGCACCACCGAAAACGAAAATGGCAAGTCGGTGGTATCGTTCAGTTTAAGCACACCGCGCCACATACCGGGCTTTAAGAGTTCGGGCTGCTGTGCGGCTAATTTGTTATTGATGAAACAGCCTGCAAGGACAAGCAGGGCTGTACAAAACGTCTTCTTTGTCACAATCATAAAGGCACGGTTAATGTGCGGTGGTAAATGTGTTTTATATACTTGGTTTGGGTGGTTTCGGTTGCTGTTTTTCGACGGATGTTATTAACAATAGCCGGAGAAACTAACACGATTCAAAACCCGAACTTTATTTCTGATTTTCATAAACTATAAAAGTTTTTGGGTTTCACTGATCATTTTCAATTTTACTTCCTCCCATGAAAGCAACTTGTTTCTCAGTAATACCGGTGGTTCATTACTTTCCGCATCCTCAAAATAAGTGAGGCTCTTAAATAAAGCAACCGGATCCACATTTGAATATTTATCGAAAAAAAAAGTTAAAAGTAAATTCATCGGATACTCTTCAAGCAAAAAGAATAAATCATAGAAATCACGTTTCAATCCACGATTCATAATTGTTTTGAGTTTCATAATCGCTATATCTTCTTTGACAGTCATTGGAATGCCATCAAGCAGCACCGGTTCTCGTGTAAATATTTCGGGATAATTAATTACATCAATTTTTACCCCATTGCACTCTAGAAAAAGTGCATAGGATGAATTTGCCTTTAATCGCATACCGGATTGTTGAAGCAGGGCCGCCTCCACATATTTAAGATCAGGGCGTTTATCACTAAAAAAATCAAGATCATACGAAATACGGTGCCCTATTTGCAGCGCCAGCGCAGTTCCTCCAGCCAAACGATACGATGAGAGTTCCGGCAAACCTGCCAGCCTCTTCAGTAAATCCATTGTTCCGGCTGCGACAGCATCAGGTTGTAGCATCTGAATTCGTTTAGTGGCACATTAAAAATCGCACTCACAAAATGAACTGTTTTTCTTGAAAGATATCGGGCTTCTTTTGCGGCTTCAATAATTTTTTTGTCGCCATAAAATTTCCTTATAGCCCTGAAATCTTCTATACCTCCACGATCCAGCACACGACAAATCACCCACTGGTAATTCTGCTCCCAGTTAATGGTATCGTAGTTTGTATCCCAGAATATCTCGCGGGAAAGTTGCATAACTATAAAGTTAGCACAAATAAACTGCCGCAATCAATTTTCAGTTTGATTGCGGCAGAAATCGGTATTACTTACGACACTCAGAAATTAAACTGAATGCCCTGAGCCAGCGGCAATGTAGTGCTGTAGTTAATGGTATTTGTTTGACGGCGCATATACACTTTCCAGGCATCGGAGCCTGATTCGCGGCCGCCGCCGGTTTCTTTTTCACCACCGAAAGCGCCGCCTATTTCGGCACCCGAGGTGCCGATGTTTACGTTGGCAATGCCGCAGTCTGAACCTTCGTGCGAAAGGAAGGTTTCCATTTCGCGCATGTTGGTGGTGAAGATGGATGAAGAAAGTCCCTGCGGAACGCCGTTTTGCATGGCAATGGCTTCCTCAATGGTGCTGTACTTCATTACGTAAAGGATGGGCGCAAACGTTTCTTCCTGCACAATGTGGAATTCGTTTTTAGCCTCAATGATGCAGGGTTTTACGTAGCAGCCGCTTTCGTAGCCTTCGCCGCTGAGTACGCCGCCTTCTACCACTTCCTTGCCGCCTTCGGTTTTGGCTTTGGCAATGGCATTGAGATAATCTTCCACCGCTTTCTTGTCGATGAGCGGGCCTACGTGGTTGGCCGAGTCGAGCGGGTTGCCGATTTTAAGCTGTCCGTAAGCGTTTTTGAGTACGCTCAGCGTTTTATCGTAAATGCTTTCGTGAACGATGAGGCGGCGGGTGGTGGTGCAACGCTGTCCGGCAGTACCCACTGCGCCAAACACCGAGCCTACGAGTACCATGTTCAGGTCGGCGTGCTGCGATACGATGATGGCGTTGTTTCCGCCGAGTTCGAGGATGCTGCGGGCAAAACGCTGTGCGGTGGCACCGGCCACAATGCGCCCGATGCGGGTAGAACCGGTAAACGAAATGAGCGGCACGCGCTTGTCGTTGTTCATCAGATCGCCCACGGGATTGCCGATGAGCAGGCCGCTTACCCCTTCGGGCACGTTGTTGCGGCGCAGTACGCCGGTAATGATGTTCTGGCAGGCTACTGCGCAGAGGGGTGTTTTAGACGAAGGCTTCCACACGCACACATCGCCGCAAACCCAGGCAATCATGCTGTTCCAGCTCCACACAGCCACGGGGAAGTTGAAGGCCGAAATAATGCCTACAATGCCCAGCGGATGCCATTGCTCGTACATACGGTGGCGCGGACGCTCGCTGTGCATGGTAAGGCCGTACAACTGACGTGAGAGGCCCACGGCAAAGTCGCAGATGTCTATCATTTCCTGTACTTCGCCCAGGCCTTCCTGGAGGCTCTTGCCCATTTCGTAGGAAACGAGTTTGCCTAAGGCTTCTTTGTGGCTGCGGAGTTCGTCGCCCATCTGCCGCACAATTTCGCCGCGCTTGGGGGCGGGCATCATGCGCCATACGGGAAATGCGGCCTCGGCGGCTTTCATTACTTTTTCGTAATCATCGGCCGTGGCCTGATTTACGCTGCCAATAAGCTGCCCGTCGGCAGGAGAGTATGAATCAATGCGGGGACCGGAAGTAATCCAGTTCTGAACGCCTGTGGAAGCGCCGTAATTCATTTCGCGGATGCCAAGCTGTTCGAGCGCAGCGGCAATGCCGTAAGTGTCAGTAAGTACGTTTGACATGGTATTTTTTGTGAAATTTCACCTTTGAAGGAGTGCAAAGTTACGCAATTCCGGCGGGAGGAAAGGTGATTTTGAACACACCCGGGCTTAAATGTAACGCGGAGTCTGTCAGGCATTTACACCTACAGCAGCCGTTCATTTCAGCGAACCGAGCTGCCGGTATGGGCCTTTTTCTATCTGAAAATAACGCGGGTTTACCCCGTTGTTCGGACGTAAATCCCAGCGGCGCACGAGCAATACATTTTCATTTACTTTCTGCGCGTTCTGCTCATGCGTAAAATCTTCGGGCAGGGCAATGGTAACTACTTTGTCGGGGCCGTCGAAAGATGAGTAAAGCATGGTTTCCATCGGAAACGACCATTCGGCTTTTTCGAAGCCCAGCTTCCACAACACCGGGCTGAGTACAAATTTGCTTCCTCCGGCTTTCTGTGCGGCTTTAATTACTGCATCGGTTTTAGCCAACTGTGCCGAATAGTGCGGAGAGGCGTGTATAAAAATCCAAAACCTCCAGCCCACTGCCAGCGCAATGAGTATTCCGCCAAAACTATTGCCAAGCAATACCTGCGTAAACACATCGTACATAAACGGAAGCAGTGCTATGGTTACCAGCGGCATGTACATACGCTCGTAGTATAACGACTGGGGGAAATCAGGATGATAATGCGTGATGTTGATAACGAGAATATGCCCCCAGAAAAAAGCATTGAGCAGAAAAAGCCGCAAACGCATTCCGCGCATGAGGTAAAACGCCGAAGTAATGAGCACCATAATCAGCGGTACGGTATAATACGTGGCAATGTATCGCAGCCTCAGCCAGAGATAACTTCCGTCGCTGAGCGACTGATAGGCTTTGTTCCAACTGAAATCGAGCAGCGAAAATTTTCCGGTTTCATATTCGCTGAGCATGAGTTTTTTTATGGCGTACCAAATGCCAAACACCAGCATCACGGCCAGCAGTTGTTTCCAGTGCAGCCACCATTTTTCAATGCCATCGAGCAGCAATAAATACACCAGCGGAATTAACAGCAGCGGATGACTGAACAATATGGTAATGGTGATACCCAGAAACAACAGTAGTTCGTACCAGCGCTCAATGCGGTTGTGATACAAATGCGAGCGCACCAGCACCAACAATGCCGATCCGTACCAGATTTCGTACATGGGGCAGAAAAACATGTGTATCACGCCCAGCACACTTACCAGAATGATGGACGAGCCGGCGGTTTTATCGCGCAGAAAAAATACGCAGTAGAGAAAAAGCAGGTAAAACCACAGTACAGGATTGAGCGAATAAAGCATCATTACGGCTTTCATTCCCAAACCAAGTTTGATACCTATGAGCGGCAGAAACTGCGAGAATGCCAATATGTATCGCTGGTGTTCGATGCGGAAATTTTCGGTATCCACTACATGAAAAAGGTAGTAGGCCGAATCGCTTTGAATGCGTTCGCGGTAAAAGACAATGGCCAGCACGGCAGCCAGCACAAAATACAGGTGCGTGAAAAGCAAATATCGCCGGTGTGGATTGGCGGTGAGCAACTGCGTCATAATACTCAGGTGAGTTTGTCGCAGAGCAGGCGTATTTCAATAGCCGGCGACATTTTTTCGTAAAGTATGCGGTAAACGGCTTCGGTAATGGGGATATGAACGCCGTAGCGGGCGTTTATTTCGTGTACGCATTTTACGGCGTAGTATCCTTCGGCCACCATGTTCATTTCGAGCTGGGCCATTTTTACCGAGTAGCCTTTGCCCACCATTGCGCCAAACATGCGGTTGCGGCTAAACTGCGAATAGGCCGTAACCAGAAGGTCACCGAGGTATGCCGTGCTTTTTATGTCTCTGTCTATCGGGTGCACGGCATCCACAAACCGCGAAATTTCCTGAATGGCGTTTGAAATGAGTACGGCCTGGAAATTATCGCCATAGCCGAGTCCGTGGCAGATGCCGCTGGCAATGGCAAACACGTTTTTAAGCACGGCCGCATACTCGGTGCCGTAAATATCGTCGCTTACCGCGGCACGGATGTAGCGGCAACGGATGCGGTCGGCCACAAGCTGCGCAAACTCTGCCGACTGCGATGCTACGGTGAGGTAGGACAGCTTTTCGAGTGCCACTTCCTCGGCATGGCAGGGGCCGGTAATCACGCCAATGTGCGAATACGGCACATCAAACTGCTGGTTGAAATATTCGCCCACTATGAGGTTGGGACCGGGCACAATGCCTTTAATGGCGGAGAATACGACTTTGTTTTTAAAATCGCCGGCCGTAAATCCGTTCAATGCTTCGGCCAGAAATGCGGCGGGTACGGCCATTATCAGCACATCGTTCTGCTGCACTACTTTTTTAAGGTCGTGCTCAAGCTCAATGAGGTTAAGTTTGAGTTCCACCGAACTCAGATAGCGCGGGTTGTGCCGGTAGCGTGTTATATAGTCTATGGTTTCTTCATTGCGAATCCACCAGGATACACTCTCACCCGCTACTGCCCCGGCCGATTCGTCGCAGAGCATTTTCACAATGGCAGTGGCCCAGCTTCCGCCACCTATAACGGCAATGCGTTTACTCATGATGGCGAAGATAGGAAAATATACAGGGCTGGCGCTATCGATACAGGTCTGTAATTTATCCGGGACGGGATCAAATAAAGACCATTTTCCCGGCGTCGGGAAAATGGTCTTTATTTGTATGCTTTTCGATTATATAGATGGGGGTTAATTGTCTTTTTATCAATAAAAATTCTCCTTGATTTATTTTAATTTTTTTATAACTACTTGTTTATCAAAACACACTATCATTTTCCCGACATCAGGAAAATGATCTTGATTAATTTTTTTATATTTTTTATTTATATTGTTTTTCCTGGGTTTACCTGAACCTTTTGTAAGTTTCTTTGTTTCGCCGTTTACCTTTCGTTTGACCAAAATTTACCGAAAATAACCAGTAACATCCGTTCATTATTGCCCGAAATTTTCCCTTTCCCCATAAATTCCCGGATGCCCTTTATTGCTGCTCACCTTCATTTCCATCACCTGCAGCGGCTGCTTGTTTTCGCTGTATATATACACAATCACTTCGTCATCGGGCAGCAAATCGTCGGGCGGATACCAGCCGAAATACACGGTTTGCCACTGTCCGGTTTTTTCGGGCAGGTACTGGGTGCGTGAGCTGCGGCCGTTCCAGTACAATTGCTTTCCGTTGCGGTTAATTTGTATGGCAATTACTCCGTTTGCCTGTTCGGCATTGCATCGCAGGCGCACGGCTGCATCAATGCGCTGATCGGCGTTGGTGATTAATTGGCTTACCGGGCCTTTCCATGCGGGCGAAAACTGGTTGGTGCTGTCCACTGTAAGGAAGCGGATGCCGGAGGAAGAATCGGTATGGAGGTATTTTTCATCGGCGGGAAGCCAGCCGGGAGCATTGCCTCTAAAATTGGTGGTGCTGGAGTAAATCGTTTCGCCTTCTATGGCTTTATCGGTACTGCGTTTTGAGAAAACATATACGGCCGAGTTGAACCAGCGTTCGCAGTGTAAAAGTTGCGGGTATCGGGCCTGAATCATGAGCAGCATTTCGGGCGGCGAATGTTTGGTGCTCCAGCCATACACGAAATAATCGCCGCGTGTGGTTTCAAGCTGGCGGGCGAAGGTGAGCAGGGCAGTGTCGCCGTTGTTTAGGGTGGTGAGCAGGTGCGCAGGTGCGGCTGATTGATCCCAGTAATAGCCGAGGAAATACGGGAAATCGACATTGAATGCGCAGGCAGTTTGCGGGGCTCCGTATTTCTTTTCGGTGTCGCGGGTTACTTCGGCTATTTCGCGGAGGCGGCCAAAATGATCGGTGAGGTGAAACGGCTTCCACATGGTTACATAGCCTGCAAATGCCAGCGTAAACACTAACGGAAATCCCCAGTGTACCAGCCTTTCGTGCAACGGCGGCAGCCAACTGAAAAGTAACATAAACAGCGCAGGCAACGAAAACAAAAGCACCGAATGCTGCAGCACCGGATTGCGCCACACCGAATAAAAATACCCGGTAAGCAGCGGCACCGCAAACCAGCAGCACATAAGCCATTGCCATTTTGATGAACGGCGAAAAAACAGCACCACCGAAATTGCAATCACCGCAAGGCTTCCCCACATCAATCCGTGCGAACGATTGAACACCACAAAGAAATGCTCGCCAAAGAATGAGGGCGTAGGAGCAGCCAGCCAGCCGCCCGAAGCCGCACCAATGCCGGCCGTTTGCAACTGTCCAAAGAAAATGCCCAGATACGGCACAAACAGCAATGCAGCCAGCACACAGGCCGCCCAATATTTCCACACACGGCCTGCACGAAAAAGCAAACCGCTTGCGCCCACCAGTGCCGCAAAAAACAAACTGAAAAAATGCGAATAGGCCGCTCCCGCCGCTGCCAGTACAAATGCTGCATACCAGACTACACGCGGCTGTTTATCGAAAATCACACGCACCCACGCCCACACCAGCAGCGAAGAAAAAAACAGCCCGGCTGCATACGGACGAGTAAGCTGACTGTACATGAGCGGCAGTTGCAGAAAGGCCATTGCCGCCGCCGCCGCCAAACCCGTGCCCGTACTGAAAAGCCGTGCAGCAGCGCGACCCGTCCACCACACCACCGCCGCACCCATAAGCGCAAACGGCACACGCAGCGCAAATGTGCCAATGCCAAACATGCGCTGCCAGAAATATTCGATGAGGTACGAGAGCGGCGGATGCCCGTCGCGGGCTACCCAGTTTTTTATCAGATCGCCGGGGCTGGTGGCCTGGCGGGTGCAGATGAGCGAGTACATTTCATCGGCCGTAAACGATTCGGAGCCCAGCCCATACAGCCTTAGCAGCAGACCGCCAAGCGAAATCACGCCAAGCGCCAGCAAAAAACTGCGTTCGGTGCCTGTGTGTGCCGTGGTGCGAATCATGGCCTGAAAGATAACAGGAACTGCGCAATTTCTGCATTGCATACACACAGAAAGCCTTAATTTCGCAGCCGTGAAAAGAATTGCCGTTTTCGCATCCGGCTCCGGCTCCAACGCCCGCGCACTGATGCAGTATTTTGAGTTTCATCCCGACGCACAGGTAACCCTGCTCGTGTGCAATAACCCCGATGCCGGCGTGCTCGATATTGCGCACGAAAACGGCGTGGAAGTTCTGCTGGTTGATCGTGAGCAGTTTTACGATCACCGCTCGGTATCGGAAGAACTCAAGGTGCGCGGCATTGATATGCTTGTGCTGGCCGGTTTTCTCTGGCTCATTCCGCCTGTGCTGGTAAAAGACTTTGCCACTCGTATTGTAAACATACACCCCTCGCTGCTGCCCAAATTCGGCGGCAAAGGCATGTACGGCAAACATGTACACAAAGCCGTAATTGATGCCGGCGAAACCGAAAGCGGAATTACCATACACTTTGTAAACGAACACTTCGACGAAGGCAGCCACATTGCACAGTTTTCGTGCCCCGTGTTGCCTGGCGATACACCCGAAACACTTGCCGGAAGAATCATGCAGCTCGAACACAATCATTACCCGAAAGTGGTGGAAACGGTACTTGCCCAAATCTGATTTTCTGCTTCCAGATTCAGATTTACTCAATATATACTAACTCATTTCAAAATTACTTTTCGGGATTTTCCAGGGATTTTTCGCTATGGCGAGCATCTTTTCGCAAGGCATAGTTGGCGACTCTGTTCAAAAAAAAGAAGAGAAGCAAGAGCCAAAAAAGACGGAGCGAAAAAATCAGAAAGTGTAGCTCATGAGATGAGTGCTAAATAAAATCATCAAACCAGCCCAACCTGAAAGCAATCATAAATGCCAGCCCGCTGATTAAGCCTATTGCTGCAAAAGAAAAAACACCCGCATCCCACACGCCATAAATTAACCCACCGGCAAAACCCACTAACACACACACGGGTATTGCAAGCCACGACCAGAAATAGAACTGACGAAAAACTGTTTCATCGGGTCGTTGGCGGGCGCGTGACGAGAAAATAAATTTCAGTATAGAGCCGGCACCTGAAAAGAAGTTGATGATTTTTCCGGAAAGAATCAGACAAAGGATATTGGCAAATGTTATTGCAAAAAATGGCACCTGTTCTTCGATAAAATAATCAATGAGTACACGCTCAATTGCAGACATTGCCGGAATAATCAAAAAGAACATGAGCAGTGCGTAAAGTATTCCTCTGGTTTGCTGTGTTGTATTAACAGCCTCTGGCTCCAGTGCCGGAAGCCGGGGATAGCGGGCCACAGTAGCCGGTTCATTTCCGCGTTGTATATGAAACAGCGGTATAAGCCCCAGCTTCGATGCTACCTTGCGCGCTGCCTGATGGCGGTCGGGAACTACCACTATAAAATCTTCGGTTGGTTCCACTTCGGTAATACTTACCGCCCATGAACTCGACCATGAAGTAGTTTGTACAGAAACCTGATTATTGAAATGCGAATGGCGCGATGAATGGGTTAGAAAGTCCCCGAGTGTTTGCAGTGCTTCGGTGGCAAATCCCTGATTCTGATGGGCGGGCAGAATAAAGCAGAGCATTTCGTAATACTGCCGCCCGTTTATATACTGATGTGTAACGCCACACATGCCCAACAATGCGCCGTTTGCCTGAGAACGAATGGCGCAAATACCAAAGTGATATTTTCCCCAATGCCCGTAATTCCAGTTTACCCAAAACTCCTGCTGCTGCTGGGGAGTGACCGGCGGCAAAAAGAGGAAATAGGTTTGGGCGGGGTCGGCAAAAAACGGATAGAGTTCATGCAGATCGTTTTGGGAAGGATGCAAAAAGGCCAGACGCTGCGTGCGGAGTTGGGTAAGATGCTGAAGATCGGGCATAATGAAATGAGGTTATGTAGGCGTGCTTGCAAGCATAAAAATAATGAAAACAGCCAGTGAGAGTTCGTTTGTTTATATTTGATAGATGAAGAAATTTCTGCTTACCACACTTCTGCTTGGCATTGTAGCTGCCTCCGGTTTTGCACAAACGGTTTTTACCGGCAAGCCCATGTATCAGATCGTAACCAAGCGTGCGGGCAATTACCTCGGCACAATTACGGTGGAACTTTTTCCGGCCATTGCACCGTTGCATACGGCCAACTTCGACAGCCTCGTGAGTACGCAGTTTTACGACAGCACAGCCTTTCACCGCGTCATTCCCGGCTTTATGATTCAGGGCGGCGACCCCAACTCGCGCAGCGGCCCGCGTTCCACCTGGGGCTACGGCGATCCGAGCCAGCCCACGGTAAATGCCGAGTTTACTGCTGCACGCCACCTGCGTGGCATCCTCTCCGCCGCGCGCGACACCAGCATTAACAGCGCCAACTCGCAGTTCTTCATTTGTGTGGCGGCGGCATCGTGGCTAAACAATCAATATTCAGTTTATGGCCGCGTGATATCGGGAATGGATATTGTAGATACCATCGTTTCCGAACCGAGAGATGCGCTCGACAATCCGTTTCAGAAAATTGAAATGTTCATTACCTACGCCGGATCAAACGACACACTGGCCACGGTGCCGGTGCCCAACCTTCCTGCCAATCATTCTTTCGCCACCTCGCCCACTCGCCTGCTGCGCTGGGATGCACAACCCGACGGCATCATTTATCACGTACAGGTTTCAACCGATTCTACATTCGCCACCACCTACCGCTCGGTCGATGTGGGCATTAATCAATACACCGTAACAGGCCTCGCCGCCGGAAACAAATATTACTGGCGTGTACGCAGCAACAATGGCGGCGATACCAGTGCATTTTCCACCGTGTGGGACTTTTCGGTTTCTGCGGTGGGCATGGAAGATGCAGCCGCAGTAAATCCGATAAGGGTAATGCCTAATCCGGGGAATGGGGAATTTACCTTTACCGGAATGCCTGCACAAAGCACGCTGAGTATTTTTGATATTGCCGGAAAAGAGATTTTGCGGCGCACAAATTCTTCGGGGAATACTTGTTTGGCAGATTTAACGCAGCAGGCGAAGGGTGTGTATTTTTATTCGGTAATGGATGAAGAGGGCAACCAATTCCGGGGGAAAATTGTTTTGGAATAGGTTCACGGCAATAGTTAGTACCACGTTTCAATATCATCAATAAGAAAAAACGGGAGTCGTGTAAAACACGCTCCCGCTATTAAAATTTTCCTCGCTCTCCTCTCTCATTCTCCCTCTCCTCTCTCACTCTCGCTCTCCTCTCTCATTCTCGCTCTCCTCTCACATTCTCGCTCTCGTTCCTCGCTCTGAAAAGTGGGCCATGTAGGATTTGAACCTACGACCAACGGCCCCGATTTTTCATCGGGGGAGTCCGCTGCTCAGTTTTTTATTCTCATTCGTAGCTTATCAATTTCTTCCGGAAACATTTTGAGTTTTTCGATATAAACTCTGCTTTTCATCTGCTTGATATAACGTTCAGCTAAAATTGCTTCCGAATTATTCTCAAAAACAATTTCTAAAAAAACTTCCCAATCATCTGCCTTGGCAGTAAAACGGTGATTACCATGAGTGGCCGTATTATGCTTTTGCAAACGATCTGACACCAAGCCCGTAGTGTAGCCTACATAATACCGGTTCAGTTTCCGGCTGAATAAAACGTAACAAGTCGCCATATCCATTTGATTTAACAAAAACGGGAGCCGTGTAAAACACGCTCCCGCTTTTTAAATTTTCCTCGCTCTCCTCTCTCGCTCTCCACATTCTCGCTCTCGTTCCTCGCTCTGAAAGTGGGCCATGTAGGATTTGAACCTACGACCAACGGATTATGAGTCCGCTGCTCTAACCGCTGAGCTAATGGCCCGGGTATAAAAATTATACTGCTCTTAATGAACGGGCTGCAAAAATAACAGAAAACATGTGGGTGGGAAAATCTTTTTTTGAGGTAGTGAACCTACGACCAACGGCCCCGATGAAAAATCGGGGGAGTCCGCTGCTCTAACCAGCCCAATGCACACTTACACATAATTTTAATCCTGCACGGGCCAGCGAAAAGACATCGCAAAGAAAAACTTTCGGCAGGTAAAATAAACTAACCGGGCTTTGCGACTGTTCATATACGTAATTTTACACCCTCTTATGCGAACAGGCCCGCCCGTTTTGGGCATTCTTATATTCCTCGGCATCCTGCTTCTGGTTGATTGGTATGTGTTTACGGGCATCCGCCCGCTTACTGCCGGACTGGAGGCACGTACACGCAAAATCATTCACTGGACATACTGGCTCCTCAATATCGGGCTGTTTGCCTGGTTTGTACTGGGCTTTTTTGTGGCGGGCGACAACGGCAGACAGGCCATGCCGCGCTCGTTTATGACGTTTATGGGCGTGTGGCTGCTGTTTTTTGTGCCAAAATTAGTGTTCAGCCTCTTTTTGCTGGGCGAAGATGTGTACCGGCTGTTTCATGGCGGGTATGCGCTGATAAACAATGCCGTTTCCGACTCACCGGTGGAGGTGGGGCAGAGTCGCCGCAAATTCATCGGACTTATTGCGGCGGGTGTGGCTTCTATTCCTTTTGTGGGCATTCTGCACGGCATGAGCCGGGGTAAATTCCGCTTTACCGTGCGCCGCGAAGACATCTGGGTACCCGATTTACCCGAGGCTTTCGACGGCTTTACCATTACACAACTTTCTGATATTCATGTGGGCAGTTTCGACCCCGAAACCGACCGCGATGCCGTAGAACAAGGCATCGAACTGGCCAACGCACAGAAAAGCGACCTGCTCGTATTTACCGGCGATCTGGTAAACAACACGGCCTCCGAAATGGAACCCTGGATTAACAGCTTTTCAAGATTACAGGCTCCCTACGGTAAATACTCCATCCTCGGCAACCACGACTATGGCGATTATGTGGGCTGGGAATCGCCCACCGCCAAGCAGGCAAATATGGAACGCCTCTATGCCATACACGGCAAGGTGGGCTTCAAACTCATGCGCAACGAGCATACCGTAATCGAGAAAAACGGCCAGCAGCTTTTCCTGCTCGGTGTCGAAAACTGGGGCCCCGGTTTCGGCGAGCGCGGCGACCTGAACAAAACCCTCGCCAATGTGCCCGAAAACGCATTCAAAGTCCTCCTCTCGCACGATCCCTCGCATTTCGACCATATAGTGAGCCAGCATCGGGTGCCCATACACCTTACCCTTTCGGGGCACACACACGGTATGCAGTTTGGCATCGAAATTCCGGGAGTGAAATTTAGTCCGGTACAATTCCGCTACCCGCACTGGGCCGGACTGTACGAAGATACCCGCCGCTACCTCTATGTAAACCGTGGTTTCGGTTTCCTTGCCTTTCCCGGACGCGTAGGCATTTGGCCCGAAGTGGCCGTGCTTACACTACGCCGCGGCAATGCTCCGGCAAAAGCCTAAACAGCTTTAAAGCCAATCAGCAGCATATCGTCGGTTTGCTCGGGCAATCCGCCACCGGGCAATGGCTGGCTCATCCAGACCATAATGGCTTTTTCAAACGCCTCGCCCTGCGCTTTCATTGGCAGGTGCGCATGTTGCAGCAATACTTCCTGCAGGCGTTTGTACTTAAACTTCTTACCCTTTGGCCCGCCAAACTGATCGGCAATTCCATCGGAAAAAAGATAAAACTGATCGCCGGGCTGCAGGGCTATGCGCCGGGCTGTAAACGGCTTTGTTTCTTCTTCGTAGCGGCCAATGGGCTGTTTATCGCCTTTAATTATAGTCAGTGCGCCATTGCGGATGAGATACATCGGATGATTGGCTCCCGCAAATTCGATCCAGCCCTCGCGCACATTTACCGCACACATCGACATATCCATCCCATCGCGCAAAGCAGTTTCGTGGTAACGCTGCCGCAACGTAAGCAGCAACTCGCTGTTTATATAACTCAGCGCCTCCGCCACACTGTTTACCGAAGGTGCAGTGCGGGTTTGATTGAGCAACGTATGTCCGATAATGCTCATAAACGCCCCCGGCACACCATGCCCGGTACAATCTACCGCAGCAACAACTTTCAGGTGGTGCGACTCAACCTGCCCGGGAGGCGTGGTAGTAACTGATGCGGCCCAGTAGAAATCGCCGCTCACAATATCTTTCGGGCGATAAAACACGAAATGCTCGGGAAAAACTTCGCCCAGTTCTTCATCAGTAGGCAGAATTGATTCCTGAATTTTTCGGGCGTAGGTGATGCTGTCGGTAATGTCGCGGTTCTTCTGCTCAATTTCGGCGGCCTGATGCTGAATTTCCTGCTCCATGCGCAAACGCTCACGAATGTCGCGGGCATAAATTACAATGGCAGGCCGCCCCGCAAACGGAGCCACACGCGCACTGCACTCTACCGGAAGCGGATTGCCTGCCTTGGTCACCAACGGAAGATCGCTGAAAATTAATCCTTTCTTCTCCCACACATCGGCCACCAGCAACGAACTCCGCTCCACATTATGCGGCTCCACCAGATCGAAAAACCGGCGGCCCGAAAGATCTTCCCACCGGTAACCCAGCAGTTTCTCCGTACCCGGATTCGACTGAAGAATTTTTCCGTCGGCAATATCAATTACCAATATCGCATCATTGGCAAGATCAACTATACTCCTGAAATTATCATATTCGCTCCCGCGGGATTCCTGCACCGACTGAAGTTTACTCAGCCGCAGCAGCAACACAATAATTGCAGCTATCAGCAATACTACTGTGAAAAGAAACAATACGGGCCAGCTAATCATAGTGACGAGGCTGAGTCTAGTTGATCAATAATCGGAAAAATAAGTTCGGGATTCAAAAACTCCCCTACCCTGTCGGGACGGGAAACATACCTCACTTTTCCGTTTTTATCAATAAGAAATGAGGCGGGCAGCGGAATTCCTTCTTCATATTTCTCGGCAAACTCATTCGCATATTCCTGCAACTGTACGCCGTAGCGCATGGCTGTGCGCTGTCCTTCATCGGCCAGCACATTAAAACTCAGTCCGAGCCGCTGCACCATTTCTTTATTTACACCTGTAGGATCAGGGCCAATGGAAAGCACATGAATATTTTTCTGCTTCAACCGCTCCGCCTCGCGCTGATAGGCCCTGAGCATAATGTGACAGCCGGGACACCAGTCGCCGCGCACAAACACCAGCAGCAAATGCCTGTTGCCCCTGAAATCGCTCAGTCGTACTTTGTTCCCGTTCTCATCGGCCAGTTCAAATTCGGGTGCTTCGCTGTTTACCGCTACCTGATAGGCTTTCAGATGCGTTGGTTTCAACTGCCTGCTGTCTTTCACTATTCCCCTGAAAATAACCAGTGCAAAAACCAGCACCGGTACCGTGAATACAAAAGTGTACCACGTATAACCCTGCCACACACCGGCCGCAAAAAAAGCCAGCGAAAAAATCAAAAGCAATGGCTCTAACCAAAGGTGATTGACATAACGGAATACTTTAAAAAAAATCATTCGCCCGTAAGTGGCCAGCCCTGCAAACAACATGGCTCCTCCCAGAAAAATCATATTCCATACCTGCTTTTCACCCAAAATCACACCCAGCACAATGGCCGAAAGCAAAAGCGAAAACACCTGAATCGGCCCGGTAAATTTCGAGAAATCTTTAGCCGTTATAAAGTAGGCCACACACGCAGCCAGTGCCGCCACATACGCAGGCACACCCGCCCACGCCATAACCAGCGCAGCAGGTGCAAGCACAAGGCTTGTCCATGTGAAATAAGGGCGAGGATGCATGAAAAAAAAACTGGTGTGTTAAAGGCTTATACGCAAAGAAACCAATTTAAGCCGGTTTGTTTTGCATTAATTTAGCACCCGTATGATTCGCAATCTGATATTCGACCTCGGCGGAGTAATTCTGAATCTCGATTTTCAGGCCACCGCCGATGCCTTTCGTGCATTGGGCATGACCAATTTCGATGAACTTTATACGCAGGCAAAACAAACCGGCATTTTCGACGAGTTCGACAAAGGACATATTTCACCCGCACAATTTCGCACCGAATTACGCAAACATCTCCCGCCGCACACCAGCGACCAGGCCATTGACCATGCCTGGAATGCCATGCTGCTCAACCTCCCGCCCGAACGCCTCGAACTCCTGCGCGAACTTCGCGGCAAATACAAGCTCTACCTGCTCAGCAATACCAACGAAATTCATGTGGAAGCATTCTCTGCCTATCTGCAACACACTTTCGGCTTTGCCGATTTTACCGGTTATTTCGATCAATGGTATTATTCCTGCCGCATGGGAATGCGCAAACCCGATGAAGAAATTTTTCTGAAAGTATTAAACGATCATCGGCTTAATGCCTCTGAAACAATTTTTATCGACGATTCGAAACAACATGTGGAAGGCGCAGCCCGAACAGGCATTCACGCCATCTGGCTGGAGCCGGGACAAACTGTATTTTCGCTGCGCGAACAGGGTGTTTATTAGCCTTTCCTGCAAATAAAAAAGAGAGCCGGTTTCAAAAAACCGGCTCTCTTTTTTTTAACTGAAACTATTTTATTGTTTAATTACTTTTTGTGTGGATGTACCTTCTGCGGTAATCAACGTTAATTGATATACACCTACCGGCAAATCACGCAAACTGATTTCTGTTTGTACACCCGTAAGCTGGAAACTGCTCAGTTGCTGCCCAAGTGCATTGTACATTACCACAGTTACCGGTTCGCTCCATGCCTGATAAACCAGCGTGAGGCGGTCGTCGGTAGGATTGGGGTAAAGAGTAAACGAAGTATTACCCGATACCGTTTCTTCCACACCTGCACACGGATCAACATAAATAAGATCGGTAGAAGAATTGGTGCAGCCGGTTGCGGCATCTGTCCACGAATAGGTAATCTGAACCAGACCCGAACCCGAGTTAATCGGATCAAACTGTCCGGCCAATACGCCCTGTCCGCTGTAAGTGCCGCCTGCAGGCTGCCCGCCGGTGAGTATAAACGGAGCTTCGCCGCTGCATACAGTGTCTAAAGGCAGGCTCAGTGTAACCCCCGGAAGCGGATTTACCTGCACAGTCACCGTGTCGATGCTGCTGCAACCACTGCTGTTTATGCCCGTTACCGTGTAGGTGGTGGTAGCCGAAGGCGAAGTACTTACCGCAGGGCCGCCGAAATTACCGGGCACCCAGCTATACACATCGGCACCGGCCGCTGAAAGCGTAACCTGATCGCCGGCACAAATTACATTGGTAGTGGCAACGGCATTTACCAGCGGCGATGAAACCACATTTACAGTAGCCGTAAGCGTAGCCACACAGCCATTGGAATCAGTGCCGGTAACGGTGTACACCGTGGTAGCCGACGGACTCACAGTAAGCGAATCGTTGGTGAAACTGCCCGGCTGCCACAGATAAGACTGCGCTCCGCCCGCAACCAGCGTGGCCGATGTGCCCTGACAAATATTGATGCTTTGCGGCTGCAGGGTTAGCATGGGCGCAGGCAGCACTGTAACAAGCACTGTTGCAGTGCTGCTACAGTTTCCGCTAATGCCGGTTACTGTATAAGTAGTAGTGGCTGCAGGTGTCACAGAAACTACCGCACCGCTCAGGTTGCCCGGCTGCCAGATATAGGAGCCTGCACCGCCGGCAGTGAGCGTGGTGGATGAACCTGCACAGATGCTGCTCTGCAACGCACCCGCCGTAACTATCGGCGACGGACTTACCACTACTGTAATGGTGGCAGTAGAAGTACAGTTGCCCGATGTGCCCGTAACTGTGTACGTAGTAGTAGCCGCAGGACTTACCGTAACCACACTGTCGCTCAGGTTGCCCGGCTGCCAGATAAACGACGAGGCCCCTGTGGCAAACAACTGCGTAGTGGCTCCCGCACAAATTTGAGTATTGCCGCTAAGCAACACCACCGGCGCAGGAGTTACCGAAACAGTTTGCACGGCTGTGGCACTGCATCCCGCCGCATTCACACCCGTTACTGAATATGTGGTGGTGGTAACCGGAGTTACACTCACCGAAGCACCGCTGAGGTTAACCGGCTGCCACGTATAAGACACTGCGCCCGAAGCCGTAAGCTGTGCACTGTTGCCGGCACATACTACTCCGTCGCCTGTAATGCTTATTACCGGAAGCGCATTTACACCCACCGATACAGATGCCGTATCGGTACAGCCATTGCTGCCTGTGCCGGTTACGGTGTAGGTGGTGGAAACGGCAGGCGCCACAGTTACTGTGTTTCCGCTCAGGTTGCCCGGCTGCCATACATAGCCCGATGCGCCACTGGCTGTAAGCTGCATGGTATTACCGGCGCATACACTGCCTCCGCCAAGCACCACTACCACGGGCGAAGTATTGGTTGTTACGGTTACTGTTTGCGTACCCGTACAGGTGCCGCTGGTGCCTGTTACCGTGTAAGTAGTAGTGGCCACAGGCGATACAATTACACTGCTGCCACTCAGGTTGCCCGGCTGCCAGGTGTACGACGATGCGCCCGTAGCCGTAAGCGTGGTGCTTGCACCCACACACACACTGCTTTGCGATGCCGAAGCAAACAGCGGCAGCGATGAGTTTACTGTAACCGTTACAGTGGCTGTGGAACTGCAACTGCCGTTTACACCGGTAACCGTATAGGTAGTGGTTGATGCAGGTGTAACTGTAATGCTTGAACCACTCAGGTTACCCGGCATCCACGTATATGCGGCCGCACCCGACGCAGTGAGCGTGGCAGAACCTCCCGTGCATACCGAGGGCTGCGCTGTGGTAGCCGTTACTGTGGGTGTGTTGGAAACAGCAACCGCAAATGTGTGGCTGCCCGTACAGGTTCCGTTCGATCCTGTAACTGTGTAGGTAGTATTGGCAACCGGTGCCACGGTTATGCTGCTGCCGGTAAAGTTGCCGGGCTGCCAGGTATAACTGCCGGCTCCGCTGGCGGTAAATGTGGCCGGACTGCCTGCACAAATTGTGGCCGGTCCGGTAACAGATACCGTAGGCGTACTAAGCACGGTTACTGCAAATGTTCCCGTAGCCTGACAGCCTGCTGCATTCACACCGGTTACCGTGTAGGTGGTATTGCCTGTGGGAATGGTGGTAATGCTGCTTCCGGTTAAGTTGCCCGGCTGCCAGGTATAGCTTACCGCGCCGGTAGCCGAAAGCGTAACTGCGCTGCCTGCACACACACTTGAGCTACCTGTTACCGTAATCGGCGCAACAGGATTCACTGTTACCGTTACCGTGGCAGTGGTGCTGCAGCTTCCATCCACGCCGGTTAATGTGTAAGTGGTGGTAGTCGTGGGCGAAACGCTTACACTGCTGCCACTCAGGTTACCCGGCTGCCAGGTGTACGACGATGCACCCGAAGCTGTAAGCGTGGCCGAACCGCCCGGACAAACCGCAACCGGCGAAGCCGTGGCAGTAATGGTGGGCGTGGGTGCTACCGTTACGGCTACCGTGGCGGTAGCACTGCAACCTGCAGTGGTGCCGGTTACCGTGTAGGTGGTGCTGGATACAGGTGTTACGGTTAATGTATTTCCGGGGAAATTGCCCGGCTGCCAGGTATATGAATTTGCCCCCGTTGCCGTGAAAGTGGCCGGAGAGCCTGCACATACCGAAGCAGGGCCGGTAGCCGAAACCACCGGAATGGGCTGCACTGTAATGGTTACTGTTTCAGTGGCCACGCAGCCATTGGCCGAGGTGCCGGTAACCGTGTAGGTAGTGGTGGCCGATGGGGTAAGTGTTACCGCTGCCGTGTTCAGGTTACCCGGCATCCATATATATGACAGGGCACCCGAAGCAGTGAGCGTGGTGCTGCTTCCCGAGCAAACCGAGGTAACTCCGCTTACTGTTACCGGCGATGCGGGCGACACAGTTATAGTTACGGTGGCCGTTGACGAACAGCTTCCGTTTACTCCGGTAACAGTGTAGGTGGTAGTAGCCGTGGGCGTTACACTTACCGATGTGCCGGTTAAGTTGCCGGGCATCCAGGTGTATGAGGAAGCACCGTTAGCAGTAAGTGTTACCGGTGTACCGCTGCACACGGTGGTTTGCGAGGCCGTGGCGGTAACCGTGGGCGAGGGCGAAATGCTTACCGCAAATGTTTGTGTGGTCGTGCAGTTTCCATTGCTGCCCGTTACTGTGTAAGTAGTGGCCGAGGTGGGCGATACGGTAATGGTGTTTCCGGGGAAATTGCCCGGCTGCCACACATAGTTGGCCGCACCTGTGGCAGTAAGTGTGGTGGAACCTCCGGCACAAATTACACTGTTGCCCGTTACCGAAACCGTGGGCGTGGTTTGCACCGTGAGTGCCACAGTAGCCGTAGCCGCACAACCGCTGGCCGCAGTACCGGTAACTGTATAAGTAGTAGCCGAAACTGGCGATACACTTACACTGCTGCCGCTAAGGTTGCCGGGCTGCCAGGTGTAGGTGGCCGCGCCGCTGGCCGTAAGTGTTACCGGCGAACCCGTACAGGCCACAGTTTGCGATGCCGTGGCAGAAACTACAGGCGCAGCATTTACAGTTACTGTTACCGTTTGTGTGGCGCTGCAGCTTCCGGTAGTGCCGGTTATGGTGTAGGTGGTGGTAGATGCAGGTGTAACCGTTACACTGCTTCCGGTAAGGTTGCCCGGTTGCCAGGTGTAGGTTACCGCACCATTGGCCGTGAGCGTGGTGGGTGAACCGGCGCAGAGTGAAGTGGTTCCGCTTATGGTTACGGTGGGCGGATTGATTACCGTAATGGTGGTGGTAGCCGTAGCGGTACAGCCATTGCTGCCGGTGCCGGTAACAGTGTATGTGGTTGTTGACGGAGGCGTAACCGCAACCGATGCACCGCTCAGGTTGCCGGGCATCCAGTTGTAGGTAACTGCTCCCGTAGCCGAAAGCGTGGCCGTGGCTCCTGTGCAAATGGTTTGCGCACTGGAAGCAGCCACAGGCGGAAGTGTGTTAACCACTACTGTAATTGTTTGTGTGGCGGTACAGCTTCCGGTGGTGCCGGTAATGGTGTAGGTAGTGGTGGTAGTGGGCGCAACTGTTACGCTGCCGCCACTGAGGTTACCCGGCTGCCAGAGGTAAGAAGTGGCCCCCGATGCAGTGAGCGTAGTGGTGCTTCCTGCACAAATGGTGGTGTTGCCGCTCAACACCACAGTGGGTGAGGGATTTACGGTGATACTCACAAAATCGGTATCGTTGCAGCTTCCGTTGGAACCAATTACGGTGTACGTGGTGGTAACTGCGGGATTTACCGAAACCGTTGCGCCGGTAAGGTTGCCGGGTGTCCACAAATAGGTGGCAGCTCCGCTGGCGGTTAAGATGGTGCTGCTTCCCGAGCAAATGGTGGCAACTGATGCCGAAGCATTCACTACCGGCGGTGTGGTTACAGTTATTGTAATGGTTGATGTGCTTGAGCACGAACCCGAAGTACCCGTAACAGTGTAGGTGGTGGTAGCTGTGGGCGCAACACTGAGTATGGAGCCTGTGGTATTGCCCGGCTGCCACACATAAGAACTTGCTCCCGAAGCGGTGAGCGTGACATTGGTGCCCGGACAGATATTGTTTTGCGAAGCAGTGAGCGACACCGAGCCTGCTGCAATTACAGTTACCGTTACAGAACCTGTGCCGGAACAACCGTTGCTGTTGGTACCGGTTACGGTATAGGTAGTGGTAGCTGTGGGCGATGCGGTGGGCGACTGAATATTGGAAATATTCAAACTGCCGCCCGGCGACCAGAGGTAACTTGTAGCTCCGGTAGCATTAAGCGTTACCGAACCCGCCTGGCAAATGGTGGTTGAAGAAGCCGAAGCCGTAACAGTGGGCAGCGGCAACACCGTAACAGTTACCGTAGCCACCGCCGAACAGGCACCCGAAGTGCCGGTTACCGTGTAAGTGGTAGTGCCCGACGGAGTAACCGAAACCGAGTTACCGCTAAGGTTGCCCGGCTGCCAGGTGTAACTTGCCGCACCGGTTGCAGTAAGTGTTGTAGCCGCACCTGCGCATATCGAACCCGATGATGCCGTGGCCGAAACTGCAAAGGCAGAAATCGTAAATATGGCATTGCTCTGATCGGTGCGGGTGTTGTTGGCGGCATCGGTTACACGTATCAGACAGTTGCTGGATAAGTTGTTGGGTACAGTCCACGTAAACGAGCAGTTGGGGCCGGGCGAAGAGAAGCTGGTGGCCACCGGCAGCCACGAACTGCCGCCGTTTACCGAATACTCAATGTTATAAACGCCCGATGTGCCCTGTGCGCTCCACTGTATGGTTTGCTGGCTGCAGGCTACCCAGTTTTCGCCGCCGTTGGGGGCTGTTATCACCACGTTGGCCGTAGAAGATGAAATGGCAAACGTACCATCGCTTATGTCCTGCTTACAGGTGTTCTGGTTATCGGTTACACGCACTAAGCAGTTGGTGGAAAGTGTGGCGGGCACTGTCCATGCAAAGGTGTTGGTGGTAATGAGTGTATTGAACACAATCGAAATCCAGCTCGAACCTCCGTTTATCGAATAGTCGATGTTGTAGAAGTTCGATACGCCATTCGATGTCCAGGTAATGTTCAGTGTTTGTCCGGCAAATACGGCCACGTTGTTCGACGGGTTGGTAACAATAATGGCCGGGAACATGGTAAACACGTTGTTGCTGATATCCATTTTGGTGGGCACCGAAGCATCGCTCACACGCACCAGACAGATTGTGGAGTTTACGTGCGGAATCGTCCACGAATACGTGCAGTTGGGTCCGCTTGCTGCAAACGAAGTAATTACGGTTACCCAGTTTTGTCCGTTATCGAGCGAGTATTCGATGCGGAAGCTGCCCGAAGTTCCGTAGGCCGTCCACGTTACACTCGATACCGTACATCCGCCCCAGTTTTCGCCACCGTTGGGCGAGGTAACCGTAATGGCTGGTACAATACTGAAATTGACATTGCTTATATCGTTTACGCCCGGGTTGTTGCTGTCGCGTACACGCACGCGGCACTGGTTGCTGAGTGTGTTGGGTACTGTCCAGTTAAATGAACCCGCAGTAGTATTCACCGCCGAAACAATGTTGGTCCAGGTGGCACCACCATCAACCGAATAGTCGATGGCCACAAACGGCGAGGTTACAAACTGGCTGGTCCACGTAATGGCATACACACCGCCCACACCCCAAAGTACACTGGTGTTTGGCGAAGTTACCGTAATAACGGGAGCCGGTGCCTGAATGGTAAACACGGCATCACTCACATCGCTGCGGCAGGTGGCGTTGGCATCGCGCACCCGCACCAGACATTGTGCGCTGGGGGTGTTGGGCACGGTCCAGGTATAGTTGGCCGGGCTCGACGAAAAATTGGCCGTGATAATGGACGACCAGGTAGCCCCGTTATCTGTCGAATAATCAATGGCAAATAACGTGGTTGTACCGCTGTAGGCCCACGAAATGGTGCGCGTGGCCGGGCTGCCCACCTGCCATATTTCGCCGCCGTTGGGCGAAGTAATGGCTACGTAGGGTACCTGGTTTATGGTAAATACATTGTTGCTGGCATCCAGCACCATGGGGTTGTTTACCGATACCACGCGCACAAGACACTGCGAACTGGTGGGAATGTTGTTGGGCACTGTCCAGCTAAACGGACTTGCCGTAACCGTGGTTATGGTTGTCCAGTTGGCGCCATTGTCGGCCGAATATTCAAGCCTGAAATTACCCGTTACAAACTGGCTGCTCCATGAAATGGAGTATGCGACACAACTGTTCCATATTTCGCCACCGTTTGGACTTGTGAGCGTAATGCCCGGCACAGGAGGCGCAATAGTAAAGTTCACATTGCTTACATCAGTTATTGTAGTGGGGTTTGCGGTGCTTCGTACACGTACAAGCGCAGTGGTAGAGGGAGTGTTGGGAATGGTCCAATTCCATCCGCCGGTGCTGGTGTTTATGCTCGACAGCAATGAAATCCATGTGGCACCGTTGTCGATAGAATAATCTATAGACACAAACGGATCGTTTACAAACTGGCTTGTCCAGTTTATAGAATATGATTGACCTATAAACCAGGTAACCGCCGTATTGGGCGAGGTAACTGTAATGGTGGGCGTGGGCGGTTGAATGGTAAACACGGCATTGCTCTGGTCGGAGCGGCAGGTGTTGTTGGCATCGCGCACACGCACCAAACATTGTGTGCTCGGGGTGTTGGGAATGGCCCAGACGTAAGTGGCAGGGCTGGAGAAGAAATTGGTAGTGATAATGCTGTTCCAGGTGGCTCCGTTATCGGTTGAATATTCGAGAGAAAACAATGTGGTGGTGCCGCTGAATGCCCAGGTAATGGATTGTGAAACGGGGTTGCCCACCTGCCACACTTCGCCGCCGTTGGGCGAGGTAACGGCAATAAACTGAATCTGGTTGATGGTAAACACGGCATTGCTGGCATCCAGCACAGCCGGGTTGTTTACCGAAACCACACGAATTAAACACTGTGTGCTGGTAGGAATATTGTTGGGCACCTGCCAGTTGAATGAACTGGCACTGGTAGTTGTGATAGTGGTCCACGTAGCACCATTATCGGTAGAATAATCTATACGGAAATTGCCTGTTACAAACTGACTACTCCAGGATATGTTGTAGGAAGTACAACTGCTCCATATTTCTCCACCGTTTGGAGAGTTAACGGTAATGGAGGGCACAGGCGTGGCAATGGTAAAGTTCACATTGCTCACATCGAAAATGGTGGTGGGGTTTATGGTGCTTCGTACACGCACAAGCGCAGTGGTGGTGGGTGTGTTGGGGATGGTCCAGTTCCAACCGCCGGTGTTGGTGTTTATGCTCGATACAAGGTTAATCCAGGTAATACCATTATCGGCCGAATACTCAATAGATACAAACGGGTCGTTTACAAACTGGTTGGTCCAGTTTATAGAATAAGATTGTCCCACAAACCAGGTAACCGCCGTATTGGGCGAGGTAACAGTAATGGTGGGTGTGGGTGCCTGTATGGTAAACACCGCATTGCTTTGGTCGGCGCGGCAAACGTTGTTTGCATCGCGCACACGTACTAAGCATTGTGTACTCGGTGTGTTGGGAATGGTCCAGACGTAAGTGGCCGGACTGGAAAAGAAATTGGTAGTGATAATGCTGTTCCAGGTGGCTCCGTTATCGGTAGAATATTCGAGAGAGAACAATGTGGTGGTACCGCTGAACGCCCATGAAATGGCTTGTGATGCCGGGTTGCCCACCTGCCATACTTCGCCGCCATTTGGCGAGTTTACAGCCACATAAGGCACCTGTACAATGGTAAACACGGCATTGCTGGCATCCTGCACGGCCGGAGTATTTACCGAAACCACACGTATTAAACATTGTGTGCTGGTAGGAATATTGTTGGGCACCTGCCAGTTGAAGGGGCTTGAGGTTACAGTGGTTATGGTTGTCCAGGTGGTTCCGTTATCGGCCGAATAATCGAGGCGGAAATTGCCGGTTACAAACTGGCTGGTCCAGGTGATGTTGTAATTCACGCAACTGTTCCATGTTTCGCCTCCGTTGGGCGAGGTAACCGTAATGGTGGGCACCGGTGTGGCAATAATAAAATCGACGTTGCTGATGTCGAAAATGGTGGCGGGGTTGGCCGTACTTTTTACACGCACCAGTGCGGCGGTTGTGGGTGTGTTGGGCACTGTCCAGGTGAAGGAGCCGGTAGTAATATTTACAGCCGAAATAATATTAATCCAGGTGGCTCCGCTGTCGGCCGAATAGTCGATGGCTACAAACGGATCGTTCACAAACTGGTTGGTCCAGCTAATGGAATAGTTTTGACCGATAAACCACGTTACAGCCGTGTTGGGTGAGGTAACAGTAATTGTAGGTGTAGGTGGCTGAATGGTAAAAATGGCATCACTCTGATCGCTGCGGCAGGTGTTGTTGGCATCGCGCACACGCACTAAGCATTGTGTGCTGGGTGCGTTGGGAACTGCCCAGATAAAACTTGCCGGACTCGAAGGGAAATTGGTAGTGGTGATGTTTATCCACGTAGCCCCGTTATCCACAGAGTAGTCGAGCGTGAAAAGTGTGGTGGTGCCGCTGTATGCCCACGAAATGGTGCGTGTAGTGGGGTTACCCACCTGCCATACTTCGCCACCGTTTGGCGAGGTGATGGCAATAAACTGCACCTGATTTATGGTAAATGTGGCGTTGCTGATATCGGTAATTGCCGGGTTGTTTACCGAAGACACACGAATAAGGCACTGCGAACTGGTGGCAATATTATTGGGCACCTGCCAATTGAAAGGGCTTGCCGTTACGGTAGTAATGATTGTCCAGTTGGTACCACCGTCGGTAGAATATTCGAGGCGGAAGTTTCCGGTAACGTTGCTCGATGTCCACGAAATATTGTAGTTGGTGCAACTGTTCCAGGTTTCGCCGCCGTTGGGCGATGTAACCGTAATTACCGATACGGGTATGGCAATGGTAAAATTCACATTGCTTACATCGAAAATGGTGGTGGGGTTGGCTGCATCTTTCACACGCACCAGACATTGTGTGCTGGGTGTGTTGGGAACCGTCCAGGTAAACGAACCGTTGTTATTGGTGGAGGAGGTAATTACCGTCCAGGTGGCTCCGTTGTCGGTGGAATAATCAATTCCCACAAACGGGTTGGTTACATACTGGCTGGTCCAGGTAATGCTGTATGAACTGCCTACAAAGAATGTGGTGGCGGTGTTGGGGTTGGTTACGGTAATTACCGGTGTGGGTGCCAGCAGCGAGAACGGGTTATCGCTCACGTCGGAGCGGCAGAGGTTGTTGGCATCGCTTACGCGTACTAAGCAAAGCGCGCCGGGCGTGTTGGGCAGGGTCCAGGTAAAGCTGGCCGGGCTGCTCGACACGGTAACGCCGGTGGTGACAAAATTCCAGGTCACACCATTGTCGATCGAATACTCGATGCGGAACGTGTTGGTGGTTCCCGACCATGCCCAGGTAATGTTGCGTGTAACGGGGTTTCCTATTTGCCAGCTTTCGCCGCCGTTTGGCGAAGTAACAGCCACATACTGCACCTGATTGATTGTAAATGTGGCATTGCTCACATCGAACACCGCAGGGTTTGTGGCCGAGGATACGCGTATGAGACACTGCGAACTGGTGGCTATGGTATTGGGCACCAGCCAGGTGTAGGTGGAACCGGAAACATTGCTTATTACGGGAGCCCAGCTTCCGCCGTTGTTGAGGGAGTATTCAATGTTGTAGTTGCCGGTTACAAAGGTGTTCGACCAACTGATGTTGTAGGTGAGGCAGGTTCCCCATGTTTCGCCGCCGTTGGGTGAGGTGATGGTAATGGTGGGCACCGGCACGGCAATGGTAAAGTTTACGTTGCTGATGTCGAATGTGGAGGGGTTGGCCGCATCTTTCACACGCACGCGGGCCTGACTGCTGGGGGTGTTGGGCACTGTCCAGTTAAATGAACCGCTGTTGTTGGTGGAGGTGGTAATAACCGTCCAGGTGGTTCCGCCGTCGGTGGAATAGTCTATGGCTACAAACGGGTTGGTTACGTACTGGCTTGTCCACTGAATGGTGTTTGAAAAGCCTACGTACCAGGTTACGGCGGTGTTGGGGCTGGTTACGGTAATTTGTGGTGTGGGAGCCACAATGGTAAAGAGGTTGTCGCTCACATCGGCCATGCAGGGCGTGTTGTTATCGCGCACGCGCACGAGGCATTGCGAACTGGGGGTGTTGGGAATGGTCCAGGTAAAACTTCCGCTGGTGGCCGAAACCGAGTTGCTGATTACAGTCCACGAGTTACCCGCATCAATGGAATATTCGATGGTTACAAACGCGCTGGTGCCGCTGGCCACCCAGGTTATTTGTTGCGTATTGGGGTTACCCACCTGCCAGTTTTCGCCACCGTTGGGCGAGGTTACCCGCACGGCCGCGTTAATGGTAAATACGGCGTTGCTCTGGTCTATTATGGTATTGTTGTAACTGTCGTACACCCGAATCAAACAGGTGGTGGATTGTACGTTGGGTACCGTCCAGTTTAAGCTGGTGGCATTAAGAAAGGTGGCTATGGAGGCCCAGGTCACACCGTTGTTGGTGGAATAATCCACATTATAAAATCCCGAAGTGCCGCTGGCTGTCCAGGTAATGGTACGTTGTGCGCAGGCAGGCCATATTTCGCCTCCATTGGGCGAGGTAACGGTTACGGTTTGTGCCTGAAGGTTGGTAAGCCAGCCGGCCACGCACACGATGAGCAGGAGTAATGATTTTTTCATCTGAAAAATTCTTTGATACGGGGTGTTCCGGCGGGCGAATCCGGAAGCATATTAATTTAAGGAGGCAAAGGTAATCCAACCCGGTCTAACAACCGAATAAATTAGACAAACTGTTAATCTAAATTATTGGGCGACTTTAGTTTTGGGTGATTACCCCAATTATTGAACAAATAATTGGAAAGAAAGCCCGAAAATACAGGCATTAACAGCACTTACGGAAGGGTTCCGTACAGCCGGTTTTCGGGTTAACAGAGTAAATGTGCGTGATTAAAAATGCAGCTTGGCAGCCATTTCATTCGTCATTTCGTCCGAATAAATGCCGTAGCCGTTTACCAGCACCCCTTTGAGTTTCTTATCGTGCGAGGAAATGGCGTAGAGAATGGCCTGATCGCCAGGGTCGGTATTGTCTTCGAAGCGGAATACCTGATCTACATCAAATTCATCGTGCAGCAACTGATAGCTGTTGCTGCGGCAGGTAATGCAATTTTGTTTCAGGTTAAAATCTTCGGTATAACCCTTTTCGCGCAGGGCTGTAATGGCTTCGGAGAGTGTGGCGTATGCTTCCATAAATGGTTTACTTGAACTCTTTGTAATCTTTGGGCACTTCAAACACCGATGCCGAAACGGTTTTCTTTTCAATGCGGGTTACTTCGAGGCGACCCACTTCTTTACCGGCTGCATCAAATTTTATGGCCAGAAACGGAAACGAACCGTCTTTCACGGGCAGCGAAAGGTAGTGCGTGGAAAAATCTTCGCGGCGGTTAAGCAACTCGAGCATGGGTACAAAAAAGGTAAACCTGCCCGGCGACACGTAGTAGTGAATGGATGAATTATCGGCCGTATTTTTTACAATGTGCTGGTTGCATTTGTAGCCGAAAAACGTTTTGGTGACCTTGGTGCTGCTTACGTTGAGGCCGGTAGGCACCACGGGTTTGCCGGTTTTTTCGCGGCGGCCCCAGGTTTTGCGCTCGTGGTTGAGGTAAATCATGCTACCTTCCTGCAGGTTGAGCAGAAAGCTTCCGTCGATACGGTGTGTGCGCTGATTGATTTCGTCGATACGCACCATATTGCCTTTTACCGAATACATGTAATTCACCGTATCGGTAAGCGACTTTTTTTTGAATTCGATTACCCCTTCAAAATTTTGCGCAGCCGCAAACGTGGAGGTAAGTACACCGAGTACTAATAAGAATTTCCGGATCATGGCAGGCGGATCTATATTGGTTGAACGAATTTACAAAAACAACGCAGCTAATTTTATCCGTTTGTACGCGGTAAATAATTTGCAAAACGGCTTTACCGGAAGTTAACTTCGTAAAATGAGCACTAAAGATACAGGAAACAGGGGCGAAATACACGCGGCGGCATATCTTCAGAAGCAGGGTTATGAAATTATCTGCACCAACTGGCAGTTTCTTCACTTAGAAATCGACATTGCTGCACGCCACGGGAGCTTTCTTGTCATTGCCGAGGTAAAAACCCGAAGTTCAGCCTTTTGGGGCGAGCCCGAAACTTTCGTAAGTATGGCCAAACAAAAGAAACTCGTGCGCGCCGCCGCCCATTTTCTCGACCAGCACAACCTCGATCTCGAAGTGCGGTTTGATGTAATTGGTATTCTCGGCGAAGGCGAAAATGCGCAACTCACGCATATTGCCGATGCTTTTCAGCCGTTAGTGAAGTAAACAGATGTTTCAGTAACGGGCAAACCGCCTCAGGCAAATTCCGGGTAAAGCGTAAAAACCAGATCCGACTGCACATATTCTTTTGTATCCACGTTCATCAGCGTGAGCCGCCCTTCCGATTTGCAGCCCTGATCTACATTCCACATATTAAATACATTCAGCGGCTTATCATGCCCTGTGTATTTGGGTGTTTGCGTGTGACCGATAAACACTTCGTGAAAACCGTTCACATCTTTCGGCGCACCCGTATCGTTACGCAAACAACGCAGCATAAGACTAAAATAATCGCGGCTGCCGTAAAACACCCACGAGGGCTGTACTGCCAGCGGCTCGTGAAGGCTGTAGCCGGCGTGTACAAACAGGCGGTTTTGCTCGTCCACAAAATAATCGCGCTGGTTTTCGAAGAAACGCAGGTGGCGTTTGTCGTTGTCTTTGTCTTTGCGTATATAGTCTTTCATGGTGGCCGTGCCGCCAAACTCGGGCCAGTAGCTGTCGTAACGGCCGGTTTCGAGCCAGTCGTAAAGCCAGCAGTCGTGGTTGCCGCGTATGGCGATTAGGTTTTTTATCTTCATCAGCTCTTCCACACAGTCCACGGCATCGGGCCAGCCGTCCACTATGTCGCCTATCTGAATGAGGCGGTCTTCGTTGTAGTTGAAATTGACTTGCCGGAGTACTTGTTTCATGGCGCGGTGTGCGCCGTGGATGTCGCCGAGAACGTAGGTTTTCATGGGGTAATGATACAAATTGAGAAGCCATCAAAGATTCGCAAAATTTTCGGGTAAATCCCAAAACTCGGACAGTACAAAATTTTATATCTGTGTCTTATTCCTGTCTCCACACTAAAAACAAAAAAAGGACGTTAAAGGAAAATCTGGCCAAAAAAATTAGCAACAAAAAACGCAACCGCAGTGAAATTATCTTACACCATAATCACTCTATCATTCCTCACCTCACTCTCCCACAAAGCATCTGCCCAACCCGATACAATTATCGTGTACAGCGTAAGCACACAAACCATAGATACCATACTCCCCGTTACATTCAACCCCAATATCACATTCGATCACACCTCATCTTCCGTTGGCTCTCTTGGCAATCAGGTTCCGTTAAGTTTAACACCGCCCACCACCAACCTGTTCAGCAATTCAAATTTCAGCGATGTGGCTCCGGCCGATCAGTTTTTCACACTCACCGATTATCCCATGCGAACTGCCACGCGGCTTTTTTATTACAATAACGGCGTGCTGGGTGGCTGTTGCTCGGGAATAATGGTGGGAAAAGATTTTGTGCTTACCGCCGGACATTGCGCTTACAACTATTTTAATCAGTCCTGGGCATACGACAGTATTCTTGTGGCTCCGGCATACAACAATGGAATGCTTCAACCCTCGCTTCCATATTCGCTGGTGGAAAAAGTATATATATTCAAAACATTTTACGACGCAAACACCTGGGACGATGTGGCCCTGCTTCAGCTGAAACAGCCTATTGGCCTGCAAACGGGATGGATAGGAATGGCGTTTAGTTCAGACACAAGCTATTTTACCGGCAAGGTATTTCACAAACTCAGCTATCCGAGCATAGTAAGTCCGTTTGACAGTACGAAGGTGTATAATGGCGATACGCTGTATTACAATTACGGATACATTAACAGCCTGCCGCCTTTTCATCTGGGCATAAACAGCCTGCAGGCACTGGGTATTCCGGGACAAAGCGGAAGTTCATTTTTTTATACCGATAATACCGAATACTATTCCTTTGCCGTAATGAGTTTCAGCACCCTCTACAGGCATTATCAGATTAACAGGAATGTTTTCTATCAGCTTGAAAATATTATTGATAATTATTCTACAAATACACCCGAAGTATCTGTGGATGAAAATACACTCGAAGTTTATCCAAACCCGTTCAACTCCTTCACCACGATACAACTTGGCCAAACAGTAAGTCAGGCCAATTTAACGCTCATCAATATGCATGGTGAATTGGTAAAACGTATAGAGAATATTTCGGGTCCGTCAATTACTCTTAATCGTGAGGATTTGCCTTGCGGAGTGTATTTCATTCAGCTTACTGAGGACAACAGGATAATTACCACAGGAAAACTTGTAATTGCCGACTGATAATACTTCACCGGCATTCACACCGGCTTTGCGCAGCGCGTAAAACATGCGCTGCCACACCGCAAAAAGCCGTACAAACCGCCCAAATTGTGCGACGATGCTGCCCGTGTGATGCCGCTGGGCCATAGGGTGTCTGTGCCCATTCCCCGCCAAATGCGTATCTTTGCGGCCAGATTACATCTCACATGAAAAAATCGTTCGGCAGAAAGCCGTCATCCGGTGGTTCCGGAAAATCATTTGCCGGGGGTAAAAAGCCCTACGGGAAATCCTCAAAATCAACCGGGGGCGAGCGTTTCAGCAAGTCCGACAAGCCTTTCCGCAAATCAGCTTCGGGTTTTGGCAGCGATGATAAGCCGCGCCGTAAGTTTGACGACGAAAAGCCCAAACGCAGCTACGGCAGCAACGACGATAAGCCGCGCCGCAAATTCGACGACGAAAAACCCAAGCGCAGTTACGGAAGCAACGACGATAAGCCTTACGGAAAATCATCGTACGGAAGCGATAAGCCCAAGCGCAGCTACGGCAGCGATGACGAAAAGCCTCGTCGCAAATTCAACGACGATAAGCCTTATGGAAAATCATCGTACGGAAGCGATAAGCCAAAACGCAGCTACGGCAGCGACGATGAAAAGCCGCGCCGCAAATTCAACGACGATAAGCCTTACGGAAAATCATCGTACGGAAGCGATAAGCCAAAACGCAGCTACGGCAGCGACGATGAAAAGCCGCGCCGCAAATTCAATGATGATAAGCCTTACGGAAAATCATCGTACGGAAGCGATAAGCCAAAACGCAGCTACGGCAGCGATGACGAAAAGCCGCGTCGCAAATTCAACGATGATAAGCCTTACGGAAAATCATCGTACGGAAGCGATAAGCCCAAACGCAGCTACGGCAGCGATGACGAAAAACCAAAACGTACATACGGAAGCAACGACGATAAGCCACGCCGTAAATTCGACGACGAAAAGCCAAAACGCAGCTACGGCAGCAATGATGAAAAACCCCGCCGCAAATTCGACGACGAAAAACCCAAGCGTACATACGGCAGCAACGATGATAAGCCCCGCCGCAAATTCGACGACGAAAAACCCAACAAAAAATCGCGTGGCAGCGACGAGGCCGGCAACTGGGAAGTGTTTGACGATGCCCCCTCGGCCAGCAGTTATTTAAAGGTGGCAGAGCGTCCGGCTTTCCGCAAATCGAAAGGTGCTCCCTCGCAGTATGCCGAGGCGGCAAGCGGAACCATACGCCTCAACCGCTTTATTGCCAACACCGGCCTCTGCTCGCGCCGCGAAGCCGACGACCTTATTGAAGCGGGTGTGGTGAAGGTAAACGGCAAAATTGTAACCGAGCTTGGCACCAAAATTTCGCCCAGCGATACGGTGCATTACGGCGACCAGCTCCTGCGCCGCGAGCGTATGCAGTATGTGCTGCTCAACAAACCCAAAGACTTTATCACCACTACCGACGATCCGCAGGAACGCAAAACCGTACTGCAGCTCGTGAGCGATGCCTGCGACGAACGCATTTACCCCGTAGGCCGCCTCGACCGCAATACCACCGGCCTGCTCCTGCTCACCAACGACGGCGACCTGGCCGAACGCCTTATGCACCCGCGCTACGGCATTCGTAAAATTTACCACGTCACCCTCGACATGGCCCTCAAAGCCGAGCACTTCGAAGCCATCGAAAACGGCATCGAACTCGAAGACGGCCCCATTAAAGCCGACGAAATAAGCTACGTGGGCGAAGGCGGAAACAAAAAAGAAGTGGGCATCGTGCTCCACTCCGGCCGCAACCGCATTGTACGCCGCATCTTCGAACACCTCGGCTATCAGGTAGTGGGCCTCGACCGCGTAGTGTATGCCGGTCTCACCAAGAAAAACCTCCCCCGCAGCCGCTGGCGTCACCTTACCGAAGAAGAAGTAGGTATGCTCAAAATGACTACCGGAGCAGGAAGCAAGAAGGTGAAAGCGAAAACTACCGGGTACAGGAGTAAAAAGAAAGATTGAGTTTGATTTACTATAAAAAGCGGCCGCCTCAGTGATTTGAGACGGCCGCTTTGTTTAACCGGCACTGAATCCGGGAATATTCACTAAACGGTGTGAGGAAGACATCAACCCGGCAATTAATTCATCCCTGCTTGTTTTTCAACTAAACATTTTTCACTGTTTCTGTTTACCTGTTTCATCTCCAGATAAATAACCCATCCTGCACCTTTAGCTGATCCGCTAATTTGACACCCGCAAATTCATTCTGTATCTTGCACAAAAATTCGGGCTCTGCCCCGAAACAGTGCCGCTGTTAAAACACCCAATCCGTTATTCACCTACAACCCAATGCGTTTTATATTTCAAAAGGCATTCTTCCCCAAAAAATCACTCTGGCTTTTACTGCTTGCGGCCCTTCTTCTTATTGGTTTGTTTAATTATGTTGACACGTTTAAGAAAGGGCCTGCCGGAATACATTCCTGGAGGCAGTCTGATTGCTTTTCCATTGCCCTGAATTACTACAAAGAAAACCGCCCGTTTTTATCGCCCGAACTTCACGGCTGTTCTCCAAACGGGCCTTATGTTACCATCAGCGAATTTCCGCTCCTCAACTATCTTGCAGCAAAAATCTGGTCGGTGGCAGGTTTTCATCCGGGCTGGTACAGGCTTATTCATTTATGCTTCTGGCTGCTGGGAATGTTTAGTGTATTTCGTATTTCGGAGGGGCTGCTGCGCAACACCTGGTGGGGATTGTTAATTACACTTTTCTTTTTTTCCTCGCCCATTCTGGGGTATTACGGTTTCAGCTTTATCGCTGATGTGCCGGCACTTTGTCTTTCGCTGTTTGGAACCTATCTGGTGTATTTGTATTACCGCAGTGCAAAAAAAAGCCGGTTGCTATTTGCTGTGCCGGTGTTTATTCTTGCTGCCTTTCTCAAGATTACGGCATTGTTTCTCCCGGCCATTATTGCAGGTGTGCTGCTGCTACAGCAAATGAAACTCATTGCCCGGGCAAAGGCTCCCCTTTTGAAAAAGCCCTGGCTGGTTATTGGTGGTTTTGCATTTATCTTTTGTGTGGTGGCGGGTTGGTATTACTACGCAGCCAAATTTAATTCCGAACACGATGCAGGCCTGTTTCTTGTGGGAACATTGCCCATCTGGGAACTCGGGTATGAGCAAATAATAAACATAGGCCGAAGTTTAATACATACACTGTTACCGGCCTATTTCTTTCGTCCCGCCTTGTTGCTGCTGTTGTTTTTATTTGTGTGGATAATATTCAACCGCAGTAAAAAAACAGCAGTAATGATGACGCTCATGTGCTTATCGTTGTTGCTGGTGTTTGCCTATCTCATATTGTTCTATCAGGTATTTAATGTGCATGATTATTATCTCACCAACATGCTGCCTCTGGTGCTGGTGTTTGTATTAAGCATTGCCGTATATCTGCGCATGAATCATCGGGCCATGTTTCAAAATCGCAAAGCAATTGTGCTGTTTGCCCTGCTTGTGGCGTTTCAGGTTTGGAATGCCACGGTAGAAGTACGGATGCGGTTTTCGGCACTCGATCCGCTCGTTACCAATTCGCTGTTTATGAATAATGCCGATAATGAGGCATATAAATACAACCGATGGGCAACCGATGCGCTTTACAGTGTGTGCAATAAAGCCGAACCCTGGCTGCGTAATAAAGGAATTACACGCGATACCCGTGTAGTGTGCTTCCCCGATGGCAGCATTAACATTGCGCTGGCAAAAATGGATCAGAAAGGCAATACTGATAATGGCTACGACCACCTTACCGACAGAGGCAAAAGGCTCCATGCCTTCACCCGCTACGGTGCCGAATACCTGATTATTCTTGACAATAACATTCTCAACGACTCACTCATTAAACCCTGGACCAAGCACCCGGTTGACAGTTTGCAAAACCTGCACCTCTTCGATTTAAAACCATACACGGATTCATTGCTGAAACTGCCGGAGTAATTTTTACTTGTCTTCCGCTTCCATACATGATACGTATTGCTGAATGTGGGTGCTTGTAAATACCTGAAAGGTGAATACAGCAGACACAGCAGTAAAAAAAGAATGGTTGATACATAACGCGGACGTCTCAATGTCTTGAGAAGGCCGCGTTGTTTGTGAAATTGATAGCGTTTTGTCAATACCGCTTATTCAACCGTAAGTGTGCCAATCTTATAGTCACTGCCCTTAGATCCATAAATCAATAAATGATTCTGATCAAGGGATAATGATATGCGGGGGCAAAGATTCACTTCCATTCCTGCCACTTCTGTAAGCGTTTTTTTGGTCATTTCCCCGCTTTCATTCAACACAGCGACCATAGGTACGGTTCCTTTTATTTTTTTTAAAATCTTAATATCTCTTGGATTCTTCACCTGGGCATTAGCGGGCAAATCATTGTATAAAATAACAATATGATCTTCCTTTACAACCACATTATATGAATAGTAAATAGATTCATCACTATTCAGATTCACACTTGTACTAAGCATTACAGGTCCTATTCCTACTCCAAGCGGGCCTTGTTTCCTAATAAAATATTGTCGCTTGGGAATCATTTTAACCCAGGCAATATTGCCTTCTGAATCAATATTAACAACCAAAAGATCTCCATAATAATACATCTGGCTTGATGCACCGTTGGGGCCCTGATTGTATTGTACATTAAATTCTTCATAGATAATTACATATCCCCCATTTTCGCGCTGTATTACTTTTCCGGGCTTTGAATTCACTCCGAAATTTTTTATCGGTCCGTTCTTTGTCTGTTTCGCCTGATAATAATTATTGGTGTAATAGACAAAAATGATGCTGTTTTAGAGACGATCAGTCCAAGTGGACAAAAATGATGCTGTTTATTTTGTTCTCTATGTTTGAGTAATTCACCACAGCAATAAATTTGTTTACCAGATCAAACGGAATCAGGC
>JALONL010000019.1 GCA_025454955.1 Bacteroidia bacterium
GGAGTTTGTACCGCTTACGGTGTATGTGGTAGTGGAGGAAGGTGATACGGTAATGGTGGCCGATGTCTGGTTATTGTTCAGCCAGATGTAGTTTGTGGCACCGGTAGCGGTAAGGGTAGAGGAAGAACCCGGACAAATACTTGCCGGACTTGCAGTAGCCGTAAGCGAAGGATTCGGATTTACAACTACTGTTAACGTTTGTGTGCCGGTACAGCCGTTTGCCGCAGTGCCGGTAACAGTATAGGTAGTGGTGGTGGTGGGATAGGTAACCACCGACGAGCCGGTTAAGTTGCCCGGCTGCCATACATAAGTAGAAGCACCACTGGCCGAAAGCGTTACACCTTCGCCCACACAAATCGGGTTCTTGTCGGCCCAAGCCGAAATGTTTACGTTGTTGGTAACCGTGATGGTGCGCGTAGCCGTGCGTGTACAGCCGTTGGCACCTGTGCCGGTAACAGTGTAGGTAGTGGTGGCGGAAGGCGTTACGGTAATGGAAGAACCGGTAAGGTTACCCGGCATCCACACGTACGATACCGCAGTGCCGCTGGCAGTAATGGTTACAGGATTGCCCGGACAGGTGGACGTTGCGCTTGCAGTAGTGCTTACGTTAGGACGCGGAAGCACAGTTACCGTTACCGTGGAAGTAGAAGTACAGCCGGTGGAGGAGTTTGTGCCACTTACCGTGTATGTGGTAGTGGAGGAAGGCGATACGGTAATGCTCGAACCGCTCTGGTTATTGTTGAGCCAGATATAGTTTGTGGCACCGGTAGCGTTAAGGGTAGAAGAAGAACCCGGACAAATGCTGGCCGGACTTGCAGTGGCAGTAAGCGAAGGATTGGGGTTTACCACTACAGTTACAGTGGCAGTATTGGTGCAGCCATTGGCCGCAGTGCCGGTTACGGTATAAGTTGTAGTGGAAGATGGATAACGAACAACCGAAGAACCTGTAAAATTGCCCGGCTGCCACACATAACTGCTTGCCCCTGAAGCAGAAACGGTAACACCTTCACCTGTACAGATATTATTCTTATCGGCCCAGGCCGATACTGTTGGCCTGGCATTTACACATAAAGAAACCACATTACTGTGGCCGCAACAGGAACTGTTGCCCAATGCCAGACGGTATTGGTAACCGTTGAGAGAAGTTGAAGGGTTGGTAATGGTGAGCGTGGCCGTGGTTACTCCCGAATAGGTGCTGTTGTTGCTCAGGTTGGTAAAACCGCTGCCGGTATTTACCTCCCATTGGTAACTGGTAGCTCCACTTACATTTACCGAAAAAACCACCTGGCTTCCTGCACAAACTGTTTGACTAACAGGTTGTTGGTTAATTGTGTAGCAAGTTGCTCCGGCGAAAAACGGTAAGAGAAAAAGAGCAAATAAAGTAAAAGCTCTTCTGAGAAAGAGTAAATGGTTGGGGCCCATTTCTGAGGTTTTAGGTCTTGAATTTTCTGCTATTCGGCTTCAAAATTAGAGTATTGGGAGCTTGTAAGCAACAGTTTGTCCAACTTATTCACATCAGATGGTTAAAAAGATAACATAGGTTGTAACATTAACAAAATAAGCTACGTATGGCCGACCTTATTGCGATAGGGTTTTATTGGGGAATATTATTGTAATTACTTGGTAATTAAATATTTGAAATAAATACAAAGGCCGGGATATTATCCCGGCCTTTGTAAAATTTAAATCAGAAAACAATGATTTAGTGGTTAACCATCAATCTGATTTGCTGAGTTTTTCCCGACAATGTTTGGAACCGAACCAGATACAAACCAGAGCTCAGATGAGATACATCAAGCTGGGTTTTGTCGGCCGAAATTTGGCGTTTATCCACAATTTGTCCGAGTTCGTTCATTATTTCAACCTGTCCGTTTTCTGAGGTTTCGAGAATTATCAGATCAGAGGCAGGATTCGGATACAGGTTTAATCCGGCAGAGCCATTGGTGCCCGAAATTCCCATACAGGGATCAACCAGCAGCGAATCAATTACAGTGTCCGAACAACCGTTGGCATCCATGTAGTAATAGCTGAACACCTGGTATCCGGGGCTTACCGAAGCGGGATCAAACGAATTGCCGGTTAAGCCGGGGCCGCTCAGAATACCACCTGCCGGAGAAGTGCCAATCAGTACCGGCGCATCATCGCTGCACACCGTGGCGGGCAGTGAGAGCGAAAGAACCGGAGGTGTATTAAGCATAATAATTGCAGTATCCATATCGCTGCAGCCGTTGGCCGGATCAATTACCTGAATAATCAGCGTATCGTTTCCACCGCTGTAGGTAATACATTGTGTAGATGCACCGGTACTCCAGAGATATACATAGTTACCCGCCGGGCCGCACAATGTAAGCGATGAAGCGCAGGCCGTAGTATCATTCAGGCTCACCACCGGCGAAGGTGTGAAACTGATGTTCACCGAATCGGTACTGCTGCACGCTCCGCTCGAATCGCGCACGGTAAGAATGTAAAGCGAGCTGCTGTTTACCAGATAGGTTTGGCTGTTTGAACCATCCTGCCAGCTATACATCCAGGCTCCCGAAGGTCCGCTCAGCACAATCGGTGCCGATGAAGAACAGTAAGTACTGTCGGCTCCCAGTGTAAACACCGGTTGCGGACCAACCACCAGCGTAAATGCAATAGTCTCTGAACAGCCGGTGTTGTCAGTCACCGATACAGTATAGGTAGTGGTTGTGGTGGGTGAAACAGAAATTGACGTACCGGTTTGCGACGAAGGGAGCCAGGTAATAACCGGCGGGCCTGAGCTGGCTGCCACCGTGGCTGTAAGTGTGGCTGTGTTGCCCACGCAAAGCACCGGCGGATTGGATGTAACCGCAAGACCAAATGCAGGCGGTTGTGTAATGGTTACTGTTTGCTGGGCAGTGCAACCATTGGCATCGGTAAAGGTTACCACATAGCTTCCGGCAGCCAATCCGCTTACCGTATTGGTGGTTTGTCCGCCCGGCTGCCAGAGTACACTTGTAGCTCCTGTTCCGCCCGTGGCCGATACTGTGGCTGCACCGTCGCTGAGTCCGTGGCACGATACATTGGTAACCGCGGTTACACTGGTGGTAATGGCAGAAGGCTGGGTAATAGTTGCAGTGGCAGTAGTAACACAACCATTGGCATCGGTAATGGTGCAGGTATATGCGCCAGCGGCAAGTCCGGTTTCGGTGCCGGCAGTGCCGCCCGACGACCAGTTGTAGCTGTATGTGCCCGTTCCACCGGTGGCTGTTACCGAAGCAGTGCCCGAACTGTCGCCATTGCAGAGCGGCGATGTAACCGCGGTTACTGTGGCAGTAAGCAGGGCAGGCTGGGTAACAATTACAGTTTGTGCAAACGCACATCCGTTGGCATCAGTAATCGTACAGGTATAGGTACCCGCAGTTAAACCACCGGCATTAGCCGCATTGCCACCCGAAGGTGTCCAGTTGTAGGTAAGTGTGCCTGCGCCTGTAGCTGTTACAGATGCAGAGCCGTTGTTACCTCCGTTGCACAACGGTGCCGTGCTGCTCACCGACGAAACCACCGGCAGGGCATTCACCGTAACCGTAATACCAACCGCAGCCGAATCCGAACAACCATTAAGGTTGGTCTTCATCAGGTTATACACGCCTGCCTGTGTGGCTGAATATGTATTGCTTGTGGCACCCGGAATAATTACTCCATTGCGGTACCACTGGCTTGTTCCGCCGCTGGAGCCTGTAAGCAACGTACTTCCGCCTGCGCAGAAACTGTTGTTACCGCTGAGTGTAACCACCGGACGCGAATTCACAGTTACCGTAATGGTGCGTGTGCCAGTACAGCCGTTTGCATCAGTTCCGGTAATGGTGTAGGTGGTGGTTGACGTAGGCGTTACAGTTTGTGTGGTTCCGATAAGGTTGCCGGGCATCCACATATAGTTAATAGTGCCTGTACCACCGCTACCCGAAACGGTAATTACCGATGAGTTACCCGAACATATTGTGGCAGGTGTGGCCGAACCGGTTACACTCACCGCCAAAGGCTGGGTAATATTAAATGTTTGTGTGCCTGTGCAGCCGTTGGCATCTGTTACCGTGCAGGTCCACGAGCCTGCGGTGAGGCCGGTTACCGATGCGGTTCCATCGCCGGTGGGGTTGCCGGGTGTCCAGTTGTAAGAGTATGCTGTAGTGCCACCGCTTACGTTTACCGAAGCTGCACCGTTTGTACCGCCGTTACACGAAATATTGGTTTGCGAAGCAGTTGCAACCACCAGCGGAGTGGGTTGTGTAATGTTGAAGGTGCGTGTACCGGTACAACCGTTTGCATCGGTCACTGTGCATGTCCAGGTGCCGGCGGTAAGGCCGGTTACAGCGGTGGTTCCGTCGCCGGTGGGATTACCGGGTGTCCAGTTGTAGCTGTATCCACTTGTACCGCCGCTTACCGTTACCGAAGCAGCACCGTTGTTGCCACCGTTGCACGAAATATTGGTTTGCGAAAGCGCATTCACCACAAGAGCCGTGGGGCTTGTAATGTTGAATGTTTGTGTGGCGGTACAACCGTTTGCATCTGTCACCGTGCAAGTCCACGAACCGGCAGTGAGGCCGGTTACAGCTGTGGTTCCGTCGCCTGTGGGGTTGCCGGGTGTCCAGTTGTAGGTATAAGGACTTGTTCCGCCCGTAGCCGCATTTACAGCCGCCGCACCATTACTTCCGCCAAAACACGAAACGTTGGTTTGCGAAAGCGCAGTAAGCGAAGGGCCTGATGCAGTAGTTACGTTCACCGTGCGTGTAATGGTGCACGAGTTGGCGTCGGTAATGGTGCAGGTGTAGTTGCCTGCGGCAAGGCCGGTTGCCGTAGCCGCCGTTCCGCCGCTGGGTGCCCAGTTGTAGGTGTAGCCACCCGCACCGCCGCTCACGCCCGACACTGTGGCTGTGCCCGTGTTGGCTGTGCAGGAAGTGGGTGTAGATGAAATGCTGGCCGTAATTGCCGTGGGCTGAGTGATGTTGAATGTTTGTGTGGCTGTGCAGGAGTTTGCATCGGTCACCGTGCAAGTCCATGTGCCAACAGTAAGTCCGGTTACAGATACAGTTCCATCACCGGTGGGATTGCCGGGTGTCCAGTTGTAAGTGTAACCACCTGCACCGCCTGTGGGTGTGTTAATGGAGGCTGCACCATTGCTGCCACCGTTGCACGAAATATTGGTTTGCGAAGCTGGCGTAACCACAATTGCCGTGGGCTGTGTGATGTTGAATGTTTGTGTGGCGGTGCAGGAGTTTGCATCGGTTACAGTGCAAGTCCATGTGCCAGCGGTGAGGCCGGTTACCGATACAGTTCCATCGCCGGTGGGATTGCCCGGAGTCCAGTTAAAGGTATATCCGCCTGCACCGCCTGTGGGTGTGTTAATGGATGCTGCACCATTACTTCCGCCGTTGCACGAAACGTTTGTTTGCGAGGCCGCCGTAACCACAAGAGCCGGGGGCTGTGTGATGTTGAATGTTTGTGTGGAAGTGCAGGAGTTTGCATCGGTCACCGTGCATGTCCATGTACCGGCGGTAAGACCGGTTACAGCAGCGGTTCCGTCGCCGGTGGGATTACCAGGTGTCCAGTTGTAAGAGTATGTTGTAGTGCCACCGCTTACCGTTACTGAAGCAGCACCGTTGTTGCCACCGTTGCACGAAATATTGGTTTGCGAAAGCGCATTCACTACAAGAGCCGTGGGGCTTGTAATGTTGAATGTTTGTGTGGCGGTGCAACCATTTGCATCAGTCACTGTGCAAGTCCACGAACCTGCTGTGAGGCCGGTTACAGCTGTGGTTCCGTCGCCTGTGGGGTTGCCCGGTGTCCAGTTGTAGGTATAAGGACTTGTTCCGCCCGTGGCTGCATTTACAGCCGCCGCACCATTACTTCCGCCAAAGCACGAAACGTTAGTTTGCGAAAGCGCAGTAAGCGAGGGGCCTGATGCAGTAGTTACGTTTACCGTGCGGGTAATGGTACAGGAGTTTGCATCAGTAATGGTGCAGGTGTAGTTGCCTGCGGCAAGGCCGGTTGCCGTAGCCGCCGTTCCGCCGCTGGGTGCCCAGTTGTAGGTGTAGCCGCCCGCACCGCCGCTCACGCCCGACACTGTGGCTGTGCCCGTGTTGGCTGTGCATGAGGTGGGTGTTGATGAAATGCTGGCCGTAATTGCCGTGGGCTGAGTGATGTTGAATGTTTGTGTGGCCGTGCATGAGTTTGCATCGGTCACTGTGCAAGTCCATGAACCTGCAGTGAGGCCCGTTACCGATACAGTACCGTCGCCGGTGGGATTGCCGGGTGTCCAGTTGTAAGCGTAACCACCGGCACCACCTGTGGGAGTGTTAATGGTTGCTGCACCATTGTTGCCACCGTTGCACGAAATATTGGTTTGCGAAGCCGGTGTAACCACAATTGCCGTGGGCTGTGTGATGTTGAATGTTTGTGTGGCGGTGCAGGAGTTTGCATCAGTCACTGTGCAAGTCCATGTGCCAGCGGTGAGGCCTGTCACCGATACAGTTCCATCGCCGGTGGGATTGCCCGGAGTCCAGTTGAAGGTATATCCGCCTGCACCGCCGATGGGTGTGTTAATGGATGCTGCGCCATTATTTCCGCCGTTGCACGAAACGTTTGTTTGCGAGGCCACCGTAACCACAAGAGCCGGGGGCTGAGTGATGTTGAATGTTTGTGTGCCTGTGCACGAGTTTGCATCGGTCACCGTACAAGTCCATGTACCTGCGGTGAGGCCGGTTACCGAAGCTGTGCCGTCGCCGGTGGGGTTGCCGGGAGTCCAGTTGTAGCTGTAGCCGCCTGCGCCGCCGCTGGCGTTTACCGAAGCAGCACCGTTGTTGCCGCCGTTGCACGAAATATTGGTTTGCGAAGCTGCACTAACCACCAGGGCCGGAGGCTGCGTAATGTTGAATGTTTGTGTGGCTGTGCAGGAGTTTGCATCGGTCACCGTGCAAGTCCATGAACCTGCGGTGAGACCGGTTACAGATACTGTTCCATCACCGGTGGGATTTCCGGGTGTCCAGTTGTAAGTGTAACCACCGGCACCGCCTGTGGGTGTGTTAATTGAAGCCGCTCCATTACTGCCACCGTTGCACGAAATATTGGTTTGCGAGGCCGCCGTAACCACAATTGCCGTGGGCTGTGTGATGTTGAATGTTTGCGTGGCTGTACAAGAGTTTGCATCCGTAACGGTACAAGTCCATGTACCTGCCGTGAGGCCGGTTACCGAAGCCGTACCATCGCCTGTGGGGTTGCCGGGCGTCCAGTTGTAGGTGTAGCCGCCTGCGCCGCCGCTCGCATTTACCGAAGCTGCACCGTTGCTGCCACCGTTGCACGAAATGTTGCTTTGTGAAGCCGCCGTAACCACAAGTGCCGTGGGCTGTGTGATGTTGAATGTGCGGGTGGCTGTACAACTGTTGGCATCTGTTACCGTGCAGGTCCAGGTGCCTGCGGTGAGGCCGGTTACCGACACTGTACCATCGCCCGTAGGATTGCCGGGTGTCCAGTTGTAGCTGTATCCGCCGGCACCGCCGGTGGGTGTGTTAATGGATGCCGCACCATTGGTTCCGCCAAAGCAGGAAACGTTGGTTTGTGAGGCATTGGTAACCACAATTGCAGCAGGCTGGGTAATGTTAAACGTTTGTGTGGCCGTGCAGCCAATATTGTCTGTGACCGTACAAGTCCATGTGCCCGCAGTTAGTCCGCTTACAGATGTAGTGCCATCGCCGGTGGGGTTACCGGGCGTCCAGTTGTACGAGTAAGGGCTCACACCACCGCCTGCAGGGTTTACCTGTGCAGCACCGTTATTTCCGCCGTTGCACGAAATATTGATCTGCGATAAAGGAGTAAGCGAAGGATTGGATACCGTTAAAGTGGCATTACCCGAAGTGGTACTGCACGGACTTTGCTGCGCAAGCACACGGTAAATGCAGCCATTCATTCCGGCAGTGGCACCGGTAATGGTAAGTGTGGCTGTGGTGGCACCGCTGTACACGCCGCCATTGGCTACGTTGGTGAAACCGCTGCCGCAGTTTACCTGCCACTGATAGGAAGTGGCGCCGGTAGCAGCTACGCTAAAGCTGGTATTGGCCCCATTGCAAACAAATGTACTTGACGGTTGTGTAGTGATAACAGGATTTGAGCAGACAGGTACTTCATAAACACGGAAATCATCAACAATACCTTCTTCAGAAGCACCATTGGCGTGTATTTTAAAGCGTATATCAAGTGTGGTACCGGTTCCTGTAATATTTCCGGTGAATTCTGTCAAAGAGGTAGTAAGTGTAGGTCCTTCGCCAAAAGAGGTAGAGTCGCCCGTTGTTTCAAGACCTAATACATTACCTGAATTGGTTGTTGCTGCAGGAAGAAAGCGAACGAGGCTTTGCCAGGGCCCTCCATCGATACGGTATTCAACTATCATGTAGTCAATTACAGATGCTCCGGGAAAATAATCCCAGTTGTTGCCTACGTTACCTATGCCGAAAAGCCCGCGAAACTGCATGTTTGAGCGGCCACTGATGTTGATACCGGTCCAGGTTACATTCTGGTGAGCAGACTGAGCATTGTTGGTGGGGTTGAAATCCGTATCCTCACCGGCCCATACATTACTCCCTTCCATACCCGAAACCGGAGCTACTGTTGAAATACCGCTTAGTGGTGTACGAAAGAAATAGCGTGTTGCCGGAGGTCCGCCATTCGAAAACTGACTTGAAGGGGTGCGGGTTCCGCCACCAAGAACGGGTGCCGTTGCATTTTCAAAGTTGTCTTGCCAGAAAAGTGTTTGTCCGAAAATATTCAGCGCACACATCAGGAAGAACAATGAAAGCAGTTGTTTTTTCATGATAAGAGGAGGTGAGGGATAAGTAACAGGGAAGATGTTTTTTAGACAATATGATGGTTTAATTCGGGTAATTTTCACTTTTTAGATCCATACAAGCGTTTTTCATCGCTTTGGTTTAACTTGTCAGGGAGTAGGGCTGCATTTTATCCCAGCGACAAAATCAACGAATTACTTATAATCAATTTCTGAAAATCTCTGACAGATTTTCAGAAGTTTTTTTCATGCGTCAAAATTAATAAAAGGCTGAAAACAAAGGCAGGTAAAAATACGTGGTCGGCTATTTTGAGCATTTGCCGGATAATCGACATAATTTACAGGTAACTTTTGATTATTATTTACCTAATTGTACTCCTTTGCGAATTCCTGCCGACTCATAATAGTTCATGCCAAGATCACCAAAATCACTCGAAAATGGTCCGATCACTATTGCTTGTTTATTTAAACAGGCAATGGCGTAGTGATTATTTTCAGAGATTTCTAGTATTGTTCCCGGAGGAAACTGTATTTCTGTAGATTGTGGTTCCTGCCCTACGGTTGTAACCCGCATTATCTCCTCTCCAAAGCGGGTTATTGCCCCGCGTGTCCAGCCGTTGCAGGCATTTATTAGTGCAATGATTTGCTGGGCATCCATCGTTTCCCACCCGATTGTCATATCCTGTACCCCGGGAAACGGATAAAACGCAGCCCCCGCAGAAGATTGAGGAACTGCGGGAATACGCGAACTGAACTGAAGCATTTCTGCCAATGCCATTGCAGCAAGCCCCGAGCGTTGCGATAATTTCTGTGCCAGTGAAACATAATTATCCGTTTTCTCCACGGTAACCTGTTCGGCAAACAGCAGATCGCCAGTATCATATTCCTCCTGCATCCGATGAACACTTACAGCGGTGGTTGTACTGGCACGTTTTATTACTTCAAAAATAGGTGAAGGGCCGCGATAGGAAGGGAGCGGCCCGGGGTGGAAATTGTAAAAGCCATCGGGTATTTTTTGCAAGATTTCTGCACTTAACCGATAAGGAAAGCAGATACTGAAAACAGCATCAGGTTTTACTTCATGGAGCCACGCATCAATAAGCGAAACATCTTTTTTATACCCGATATGACTGAAAGAAAGGCCGGCCTGTTCACATTGGGTACGGAATTGCTCTGCCATTTTGTAATCCCGTGTACCTATTGCAATACCACAGAGATAATTCTCCATAGCCAGCTTCATTAGTGCAGGACCGGCAAAGGGACCTCCGCATAAGACAGCAATGCGTATCTGATTTTCCATCAGTTGCACACATAACTGTTAAACCATCCCGAATTGGTCTCTCCAAGATCAAGAGACCTGATTTTTTTCCATGCTTCAAGCGTATTTTCTGCTTCACCGGTAATATGCAGTTCACTATGCCCGCTGCCATCATCTTTCATTTTGGCCTGATACATCGGGGCAATGGTGTTGTTTGTGGCCGCATCAACGGTAATCGTGCCCCGTGGCGAGAGAAAACTGAATTTATGTAAATCTTCTGCCACAACTCGGGCATCGCCGTTGTGTTCATTCATGAGGTGAACGGCATGGGCAGCGAGCGAAGCACCTTCCCAGCCGAGCAGCGAAAAAAGATTGGCTTCGCGCCGGGCGGCTTTTATTGCGGCCACAAATTCTGAATTGGCTTCACTGTCAAGATTTTTCGACCACACGGCAATACCCTTTGCATTTTCACCGGGGTAAACGGCATTTTTCAGCATCTGCTCTTCAAGCATAAACGGGGGCAGATAGGCAGGCAAACTCCGGTCGGGGAACAGTGTGTGAATATCACGGAAAAACCATTCAGCAAAATCGCCGCTGAAAATAGGAAGCAAACATGCATCGGGATATGCTGCCAGGTGCTCTTTAAGTGCTTCAAGCGAAAAATCAACCGGCTGGTATCCGGTAGCTATATTAAAACCAATTTTTCCTCCCGAATGTGTAAAGCCATTAGTGATGGCCATTGTGTGCAAAAAGCCGCCATCGAAATAATTGGTAAGCATGCCGGCGGTTTTAAATCCATCGCGTGTGGCCCATTCAGCCGCAAGCCAGGCTCCCAATGAATTATGTAATGAATGATAAAAAATATTGGAGGAAACAGGCCATTCATGAGGCAGATGTGCCCCGGCATCAAGAACAACCAGCAACTTATTGGCCGACATAAACAGCGGACGAAGCAATTGGGCTGTACGGTGACCGACATAGGCCAGCACAACTTCTACATTATCGTCCATCAATAACTTTTCTGCAGACCGGTAAACGGGTTGTTTTTCGGCACCGAACCCGATGTTTTCGGATATGATACGCAGATCATCTGCACCTGACTTTTTCAGGCCCTCGCGTAACCCGCACTGCATATCAAATGCAATACCGTTGTAATATGTTGAACGGGGCAGAAGAATTCCTATGTTTTGCATAAGGTAAAACAACACAAAAAGGAAACACAAAAAACAATTGTGTTTCCTTTTTGTAAGTGATTAATAGTTAGTTGCGGCTTGGGAAAATTCCATATAGAGCAATGGAATAATTCATTACCAGATATGGGTTTGCGATACTAATGGGCATATTGTTACCGGCTATACCGGTTGTTCCGCTTATTTGTACCACGCCGGGAGCCATAGTTACTCCGGCAGTAGCGGTGGTGGCAAAATATAGGCTGGAATTGTTCGTTCCGGGAACCATACTTTCGGGAGTAGGGCTCTCGTTTACTGTATTGTTGGCAGTGATATTTACTTTCATTGATGTTAACCCATGCTGATGCGCAGGGAGATTGGACGAAAGTAAAGTCACGCTGCTCATTCCCGAACGTTCGCCGATGGTGTGCGAGGGCAGCCCGGCACCTGTTCCCTGCGAAATCGGGAAGCGGCCGCGTAAGTCAGGCAGGGCAAAAGTTGTCTGTCCATTGCCGCCATAAGTTGTACCCAGAAGTGCAAAAAGCGCACTGTTGTTGGCTATTGAAAGTATCTGGCCTGCGCACAGGTTATAATTTTTTGGAGCAAAACCAAAACTAAACAGTTTTATTTCGCCGATATATGGTTCTAGTGACATGATCTGTGGTGCTTAGATGATTGTTTTATTCAGAGCATTTACGCAGCTTAGTTGCGCGACGGGAAAACTCCCTGTGTGGCAATACAAAAGTTCATTACCAGATATGGATTGGCTATGCTTATCGGGTAATTACTTCCAGAAATGTCGGTCATACCATTTACAGTAACAGACCCCGGATTCATTGTTGTATTTGCCGTAGGACTTTCAGCGTAGGCCGAATAAGTATTGTTTGTACCGGGAAACGAATTCTCTGGTGAGGGGCCGTCGCCCGCAACTCCGTTTACAGCAATTTTAACAACTGTATTGGATAAGTTATGGGTATGCGGGGGAAGATTACTTGTTGTCAGTGTGGTTTGTACATTACCCGCCATTTCTCCAATTGTATGAGAGGGAAGTCCGGCTCCGTTGCCTTGCCCGATAGCCATACGACCCTGAAGATTGGGCAGACCAAATGTGGTTTGGCCATTACCGCCAAATGCTGTTCCAAGAAGTGAAAAAAGAGCGGTGTTTGATGCAATGGCAATTGTCTGGCCGTTGCAGTATGTATGACCTTTTGGAGCAAAGTAAAACCCAAACAGCTTTACTTCACCGATAAATGGTTCTGTTGACATGATGTAGTTTTTTTGACGTGAATACGTTGAAAATATCTGCTGGCAGCAGGATGTGGTACGATCAGATTCTTAGTTGCGGGAAGGAAAAATGCCTTCCATGGCGATCGAATAATTTAACACCTGATAAGGGTTAACAATGCTGAACGGCGTTCCGGTGCCAGTTGGATCTGTTGTGCCGGTTACCTGTACCGCTAATGGACTGAAGTACTGACCGGGCATGGCATTTTCTGCATACAAACTGTCGGTGTTGTTGGTGCCAAAAAATGAATTGGCCGCTGTACCGCTGTTGGCGGCTGAATTGTTTGCCGCAATACTGCCACGAGCACTGAATAAGGTGTGGAGGTGGGAAGGAATATTTGAGGTGGTCATTGTAGCAGTTGGCGCACCCGCTGCTTCTCCCACTGTATAACTACCCAAACCGGGAGCATCCCCCTGGCCGATAGGTACCCTGCCCTGCAAATCGGGCAGTTTGAATGTCTGCTGGCCGTCGCCCCCGTAGGTGGTACCAATGAGCGCAAAAAGTGCCGTATATTCAGCAATAGACACTTGTTGCCCGGAGCAAAACATGTAGCCCCGCGGAGCAAAGTTAAATGCCAGCCATTTTACTTCTCCAATAAATGGTTCTGTTGACATAAGTTTGTTTGATTAGAGGTTTAAGATTTTTGGATTGTGCTAAAAGTATTGGTGTTGTACGGTTTCTTACTGCGCATTTATACCCGATTATGCCTTTAAGTTTTCAACAGACGTCCGGAATGATTGTCTTTGCTGTATTCTTATCGCTCAATTCATATAAAAATAATATCCTTGTACGCCTGAATTGCCAGTGTACAGGCTGCCGGTTTCTATGACTACTTCTCTGCTTTTACCGCTTCAATGGAATGTGTTGTGGCTGCAAAACGACCTCCGGAAAGCCTTTGAGGCGGAATGGGGAAACCATTACAATACAAAAGACTATTCCGGAAACTGGAGCAGCATTTCCCTTTATTCGGCTTCCGGTCGCAGCAACGATGTGCTGGCGCTTCCGGCAGAGAAATTTCATCCCACACCGCTTCTCGATCAATGTGCGTATTTCAAACAGGTGCTCGACGAACTGAAGTTTGAAAAGGAAACCGTGCGCCTGCTTTGTCTGCGCGCAGGAAGCCAGGTGCATCCGCATCGCGATCCCGGTCTCGCATACCGGTTTGGCTTGTTCAGGCTGCATGTGCCTGTGGTGACTACGCAAGAGGTGGAGTTTGAAGTGGCCGGACAACTGCTCGATATGCAGCCCGGTTCGTGCTGGTATGCCGATTTTGATGCCGTACATTCGGTGCGCAACTTCGGGCAAACAGACCGGGTGCATCTGGTAATAGACGGTAAGCCCAATGCGTGGACAGACGAGTTGTTTGCCCGCGCCGGCTACAATTTTGAGGCGGCCAAAGAAGAAGAAAAAATGGATGAGGCCACCCTGCAAAATGTAATTGCCGAACTCAAACGACAAAACAACCCGGCTGCCGATGCACTAATTGCCCAACTCAATGCCACACACCGAAGCTGAAACCTGGCTCCCTGTGCAGTGGCTGCCCGGCGAGGCTTTGCTGCGGTGGATGCGGTTTGACGAACAGCCTTTTACCGAGCCGTTTTTCGACGACACTCTCATACGCAACCGCCTGCTGTTTGAAGCAAACCGCCGCAGGCCGCAAAGTGTAACCGCGCCGCAATGGTTGCTGCAATTTGCCGCCGCCGCCACACCGCCCGATTTGCTCATCTTCCACATTTCGCGCTGCGGATCCACGCTGCTGGCACAAATGCTCGGCACCGATGTCGATACACAGGTGCTGGCCGAAGTACCGCTGCTCGATCAGTTGCTCATGCGGGCCGCCGAAAATCCCAACGAAGAAAATATAGACCTGCTCCGCGCAGCCACACACCTGCTGCGCCGCAATAAAAAACGCCTCATCGTAAAAACCGATTGCTGGCACCTGCTGCATTACACACTGCTGCGCCGCATCTGGCCCCATACACCGGCCGTGGTGCTCTACCGCAATCCGGCCGAAGTACTTCGCTCGCACCGCAAACTGCCCGGCATACAAACCGTGCCGGGCATGCTCAGTTCAACACAACTGCCTGGCATTAATCCCGCACAGCATCACGAAGTTTACTTCGGAGAATTAATGTCGGCGTTTTTCGATGCAGTAATAAAACTCCGCCACGAAAACCCCGGCGTACTCCTGCTAAACTATGCTGCCGGTCCCGAAGCACTTGCCCTGCAAACTGCCCGCCACGCAGGTTTTACGCTGAGCGACGAACAGGTTGAGCAAATAAACTCACGCGCAAAATTCAACGCTAAAAACCCCGGTCAGGCTTTTACCGAACACCCCGAACCGGCCGAAGCACCGTCGTTTCTGCAAGAAGCCATGCAGAAATTTCATGAACTTAATCAGATGCTCAACCCCTGAATAATGGCCTGCGCATAATCGACACTCGTTTTCGAACCGGAGTAATTAGGATTACACGCATTCGAATTCTGGTTGGCCAGCACATCATCATAATTCCAGATGAATCCGCCCGTACACTTCATCTGTCCGACCCAGCACTCAAAACTATACTCCACCTGTGCCGGAGTAGAACCACAATACGGTTTCGACGTATTGCAGCACCACAACCCCGAAACCGTAAACGCGGCCCCGTCGAGTCCGGGTATGGTTTCCGAAACCACCCTTGCCCAGTCGGTCGGATTGTTATCGCCGCCGCCATCATAGCACTGCAAATTCATCCACAACACCGTAGGTTCGCTCGGAGAATAAAGTGCCTTTAACGCCTTCATCCAGCCGAATGGATTTGTATAAGGACAGAACGTAATGTTAATGCCCAATTCCTTCAGCATATTGCCAAATGCAATGACTGCTTCCACCCAGTTGTAGGTCATATCATAGGAAGAACCGAACTCCTCGCAGTCGAAATCAATAAAGCTGATACAGGGAAACTGTTGTTTTAATACTGCAAAATTCTGATACAGTACCGTGTCGCTGCTTATCGCACCATCCACCACAAAATTGCTCCAGATGGTTTCGTAGTCTAAGCAACCACCCCCACCAATGGAAAGGCCGATTTGGGTGATATTTCCGTCCATAAGGCCTCTGAGTTGCTGGGGCCAATCGCTTGGCCCTACATACACGCCATTGGAAATCATAATCAGGCCGCCGTCGGAGGGATTGTTAAATACAATATCGCCGGTTTGCTGCCCCGCCACCGGCTCATACGCTCCCGGCCCGCGGCCTATGTGGGCCAGACCAAGAATAAGTGTGGTAAATCCGGATTTGGTAATGTCTAATGAATTTGTGCTGATATTGGCCGGGCCAAGTGCATTTCCGGCATAAATGACTGCGTTATGGTTGCTCATTTTAAAGAGGGTTGATTTACTGCAAATACAGTAAAATCAAATTCTCCGGGCAATTCTTTTCGGGCCGAGTTATTAAACGAAATACTGTTCAGGTATTTTCTGCGAAGTAGTTAGGTATTACTACCTGAAAATTTACCCCTGAGGAAAAACAATTTCAATACTCACTCCTTTGCCCGGTTCGCTGTTAAGCGAAATAGTGGCATTGTACAACGAAAGCATTTGTTTAATAAGATACAAACCAATACCGGTACTTCCTGCAGTGTGGGTTTCTTCTATTCGGGCAAACGGCTGAAAAAGCCTGTGGCCATGTTTTTTCATGTCGATGCCCCGGCCGTTGTCGTGATAATGTATTTTCAGGTGTTTGTCGGTTTTTATCAGTTCTATTTTCACCTCCACCTTTTCATATCCGTACCGCACCGAGTTTGAAAGCAGGTTCTGAAACAAGCTTCTTATCCTTGCCGCAGGCATGGGCAGGTTTTCAAATTCACGCACCCGAATCTGAATTTCAATATCATGGTGTGCAGACAGTTGATCGCGGAGCTCTTCAATTACCGGAACCAGCGGAATATCCACTTCGTGATCGCCGGGATTCACACTCGTCATGCGGTGCAACTGAAGAAATCCATTAATGGTTCCGCTGCCGCTTTCGCAGGTTTGACGAAGCATTTCGGAGAGTTCAAGCACTTTCCCCGAATCGTTTTTTTCGGCATACTTCCTTATCATCATCGCCAGCGACTGCCCGTTGGTAATAATCGTTTTCAGGTCGTGCGACACATGATAATTGAATGTGTTGTAAGATTCATTGAGCAGTTTAAGCTGATCGTTGCTTTGCTGCAGGGCATGGTTTGAAAGCTGCTGCCTGTAAGCAAAACGCCCGGCTATGTAAAAAGCAAGTCCCAGAAAAAACGGAGCCGAGGCAATGATGTAATGAAGCGGATTTTCGTTGAAAATAATTCCAAGCTTCGAAAAAGAGAATGTGTCTTTTCTTATCAGGCAACAATCAATCAACACCGAAAACAACGGAAAAACGCATCCGAAAAGAATGCCGAAAAGAAGGTATCTGTTTTTGATATTGATTTCTTTCCGCATATCCTCAACTGCTAAAATACTTGTTCAGCAATGCAAGAAGTGTGTCCTGTGCAAGTGGTTTGGCCAGATATTCCTTGGCGCACGGAAAACGTTCAAATGCTTCCAGATCTCTTTTATGTTGCGAGGAAGTAAGCATAAATACCAGGGGAATTTCGGCCGGATCGTCCACTATATTTTCAAGTTCTTCCAGAAACTCATATCCGTCAAGTTCCGGCATTCTTATATCGAGCAGAATAAGGTGGGGGTATTTTCCGGAATCATTTTTTATCTCCGAAAATTCATTCAGTGCTTCCTGCGGGTTGTTGAATACTGTTACCGATTCTACCTGATCCAGATCCGATAACATATCTTCCATGTACATGTTATTGATTTGTGAATCATCAATAAGAAATACCGAAAGTTTTTTCATACAAAGGGTCTTTTGGTGGGGGGACTTGTTGAGCGATACCTGACAAAATTAACATTTCAGTATTGCCCGCCACCGGTAATACGACCAAACTCTTTATCCCTTCGTTCAAAAAGCGGTTTAGAGACGTGAATGAATAATTCCCGAAAGGCTGTTGCAACTTGTATTTGCAGGTATAAAAAAGAAGGCCGGCCACCATTCAGTGACCAGCCTTCCTTGCAGAATCAATAGTTGGTTTTAGCTGCGATACATCACTGCTTTTACCGCATCCATCAGTTTTTTCGGATTGGGCAGTGCGGCTTCAATAAGCGACATGGCGTAGGGCAGGGGCACGTCGGCCGAAATTACACGGCCAATGGGGGCATCGAGGTAATCGAATGCGTGGCTTTGAACGTGGTAGGTGATATCGGTAGAAATGGATGCCAGCGGCCAGGCTTCTTCGAGAATCACCAGACGGTTGGTTTTCTTCACCGAGCGCACCACGGCGGCGTAATCGATCGGTCGAACCGAGCGGAGGTCAATTACCTCGCACGAAATGCCTTCTTTGGCCAGTTCTTCGGCTGCCACGTAGGCGTGCTTGATGATTTTGCCGAAAGACACCACGGTTACGTCGGTACCTTCGCGCTTAATGTCGGCCACGCCAATGGGCAGCAGGTATTCGCCTTCGGGTACTTCGCCCTTGTCGCCGTACATGAGTTCCGATTCCATGAAAATAACGGGATCGTCATCGCGAATGGCCGATTTGAGCAGCCCTTTGGCATCGTACGGATTGGAAGGCACCACCACTTTAAGGCCGGGCGTATTGGCATACCAGTTTTCGAAAGCCTGCGAGTGCTGCGCGGCAAGCTGCCCCGCATTGCCTGTAGGCCCGCGAAAAACCATAGGAATATTGTATTGCCCGCCCGACATACTCAGCATTTTGGCCGCCGAGTTAATTACCTGGTCGATGGCAACGAGCGAAAAGTTGAAGGTCATAAACTCAATAATCGGGCGTAAGCCGTTCATTGCAGCACCTACGCCGATACCGGCAAAACCAAGCTCGGCAATGGGCGTGTCGATAACCCGTCTTGCACCAAATTCGGCCAGCATGCCCTGGCTCACTTTATAGGCCCCGTTGTATTCGGCTACTTCTTCGCCCATCAGAAACACACGTTCATCGCGGCGCATTTCTTCCTGCATCGCCTCGCGGAGGGCTTCACGGAATTGGAGAGTTCTCATCAGAATATCGCTGCGTGATGTTTCGCAGGCCGACAAAAATAAGATTTTCGGACAAAGCCTGCACGGCCGTAATTTTTTCGGGGGCAATAATTAATTCGCCACCGGCTTGCAAACCGGGATTCAAAACAAAAAACAGCCCGGCCAGGTACCTAAACTCTTCGAGGTCTATAAGACCTCGAAGAGTTTGGAGCAGATTGGGGCTGTTTTTTGTTTTGAAGCAGCGCAATTAAAATATTAATGAATTTTCATCCGCCAAAAACGCTATTTTTGCACCTCTAAAAATCACGCTAATTCGGTTTTCACAATGAAAATACTCGTCTGCGTCAGCAACGTGCCCGACACGACCACCAAAATTGCGTTTACCAACGACAATACGGAGTTTAACAAACAGGGCGTTCAGTTTATCCTCAATCCTTACGACGAATGGTATGCCCTTGTTCGTGCCCTCGAACTCAAGGAAGCAAAGGGCAGCGGCTCTGTTACCCTCATTCACGTAGGGCCGGCCGAAAACGATGCCGTTATTCGCAAAGGCCTCGCCATTGGTGCCGACGATGCCGTGCGCATTGATGCCGAACCCGCCGATGCTTATTTTGTGGCCGAACAGGTGGCCGCTTACGCCAAAGACAAAGGTTTCGACCTTATCATGACCGGCAAGGAAACCATCAGCTACAACAGCTCAATGGTAGGCGGTATGCTGGCCGAATTGCTTGCCCTTCCCTACATTTCATTGGCCACCAAACTCGACCTAAGCGGCACCACCGCCACCGCCGAGCAGGATGTGGACGGCGGCACACAGGTGGTTGAATGCCAGTTGCCCGCCGTAATCAGTTGCCAGAAAGGCATGGCCGAGGCACGTATTCCCAACATGCGAGGCATTACACAGTCGCGCACAAAGCCCATTGCCGTGGTGCCCGTATCGGGAGCCAGCACGCTTACCTCGGTGGCCGGCTACACGCCCGCCGAAGGCCGCAAAGCGGTGAAAATGATCGATCCGGCCAATATGGACGAACTCGTTCAACTGCTTCACAACGAGGCAAAAGTTATTTAAGTCACACACCTTATTTACCATACTCACATGGCCGTTCTCGTTTACACAGAAGCCGCCAAAGGCAAAATCCGCAAAACTTCGCTGGAAGCAGTGAACTATGCCTCACATATTGCACAACTGCTGGGCACCACCGTTACCGCCGCCATTGCCGCCGGAACCGATGCCGCCCTGCTGCCCGAACTGGGCAAAGCCGGTGCAACGAAAGTCCTCACCCTGGCCGGCGATAAACTGGCCTCGGGCAACGATGCCGCCTGGGCCATGGCCCTTGAGCAGGCCGCCGCTGCCGAAAATGCCGACGTGGTAATTTTCTCGCACGACCTTTCGGCCAAAACCATTGCCTCTCGTCTGGCCGTGCGCCTCAAAGCAGGCATTGTGGCCGGTGCAGTAGAATATCCCACCGTAAACGGAACCGCCCTGCACGTGCGTAAAAACGCATTTTCGGGCAAGGCCACAGCCGTTTACGCCATGCACTCGGCCAAAAAAATTATTACCCTGCTGCCCAATTCATTCCAGGTGAAACTGGGCGAAGGCACCGCCACCGTGGAAGCATTTAACGCCAACGTGGATGCCGCTCCCGCCGGAATTGTGGTAAAAGAGCGCAAAACACGCGAAACCACCACCGTGCCCCTGCCCGAAGCCGAACTCGTGGTATCGGGCGGACGCGGACTGAAAGCCGCCGAAAACTGGGGCCCGCTGGAAGAATTAGCCACCGTACTCGGTGCCACCACCGCCTGCTCGCGCCCCATTTCCGATATGGGCTGGAGGCCCCACCACGAACACGTTGGGCAAACCGGCGTGGCCATTCGTCCCAACCTCTACATTGCCGTGGGCATTTCGGGTGCCATTCAGCACCTGGCAGGTGTAAACGGTAGCAAAATCATTGTGGTTATCAATAACGACAAGGAAGCCCCGTTTTTCAAGGCGGCCGATTATGGCGTTATTGGCGATGCATTCGACATTTTGCCCCGCCTTACCGAGGCCGTGAAAAAGTTCAAAGCGTCGCAGCATTAATCGAAGCTCAAAAAACGCTATCTTGGTTTACACCTTCTCAAGCCAGCGCCTGTGAGCAACGGTATGAAAAAAATCAAGCTCGAAATTGTGGGTTTGCACTACAGCCAGACTCAAACCGGTGCCTACGCGCTGGTATTGGGCGAAGCTAAAGGCAAACGCCGGTTGCCCATTATCATTGGCGGGTTCGAAGCGCAGGCTATTGCCATCGAACTCGAAAAAATGACACCCAGCCGGCCGCTCACGCACGACCTCTTCAAGAGTTTTGCCGACGCGTTCCACATTGCCGTTACAGAAGTGGTGATCTACAACCTCGTCGAAGGCATTTTCTTTGCCCGCTTAGTGTGCGAAAACACCGAGGGCGGTATTATCGAAATAGACGCACGCACATCCGATGCCATTGCACTGGCCGTAAGGTTCGACTGCCCCATTTTCACCCACGAATTTATTCTCGCCTCGGCCGGAATTATTCTCGACGATGAAAATGCCGATACCGAAACACCTTCCACACCCGAAAGCACCGGCCTCACCGAAGAAGAAGAAGAAGCCCTGCTGGCCGAAGCCACCGGAAACGAGTTTCAGCGCAAATCGGAAAAAGAGCTCGAAGAACTCCTCAACACTGCCCTGCGCGACGAAGATTACGAACGCGCCTCACGCATACGCGACGAACTCAACAAACGCAAAACCGGCTAAACCGATAAGCATCACATTCAATTCCCGCAGCAAATTTGTTGCGGGAATTTTATTTGGTGGCGCACGGTGTTTATCCGTGCAGTTTATTAGCTTTATTGCCTTAACATTCACTTTATATGATGCAAATCAAACTTCGTCTCACAGTGATGAATTTCCTGCAGTTTTTCGTGTGGGGATCGTGGCTTATTTCTTTGGGCGGTTACCTTATCGGCACATTGAAGTTTAGCGGTGGCGATGTAGGGGCGATTTATGGAACAATGGGCATTGCTTCTCTCTTCATGCCCGGGCTCATGGGCATTGTGGCCGACAGGTGGTTAAATGCCGAACGCGTATTGGGTTTGTGCCATATTCTGGCTTCCGTTATTCTCCTGTATGCTTCCACTGTAACTGATTCAGACACCATGTATTGGGTAATGTTGCTCAATGCCATGTTTTACATGCCCACCATTGCGCTCAACAATACGGTATCGTACAAAATACTTGAACTCTCGGGTTTGGATATTGTAAAAAGTTTCCCTCCCATCCGCGTGTGGGGAACAATAGGTTTTATTGCCGCCATGTGGACGATTGATTTTTCTGATTTTACCAAGAGTCCCATGCAAATGTATGTAAGCGCAGGGGCCGGTATTGTGCTTGGACTTTATTCGTTTTCGATGCCTGCGTGCAGGCCCGGCAGTTCGGGGCAGAAAGGCATACTGGCTTCGCTGGGGCTTGATGCGCTGGTGTTGTTTCGCAAGGGGCAAATGCTGGTGTTTTTCCTTTTTGCCATGTTGCTGGGAGCTGCGTTGCAAATTACCAATGCGTTTGGCGGGGCTTTTCTCGACGACTTCAAAACTACTCATGCCGGCACTTTCGGGGTAGAGCATCCCAATTTGCTTTTATCCATTTCGCAGATTTCGGAAACACTGTTTATTCTCACCATTCCGTTTTTCCTGCGTCGTTTCGGAATTAAATGGGTTATGCTCATCAGCATTTTAGCCTGGGTACTCAGGTTCGGGCTTTTTGCCATTGGCGACCCCGGAGAAGGCTTGTGGCTGCTCATTCTGTCGATGATTATTTACGGAATGGCTTTCGACTTTTTCAATATCTCCGGATCGCTCTTTGTGGACAAGGAAGCCGATAAAAGCATCCGTGCCAGCGCACAGGGCTTGTTTATGATTATGACCAACGGAATTGGTGCCTGGATTGGTGGCCTGGGAAGCGGTTGGGTTGTAGATCACTATACCTTAAACGGCGTGAAAGACTGGCCCGCCATCTGGACTGCATTTGCGGTGTATGCGCTGGTAATTGGTGTTGTTTTCCCCTTTGCTTTCCGCTACAAACACAATCCGGCTGATGTAGAGAATATCAGCCATTGAGAACGGTTAACTGCCGAAAATTATATACAGAATACCTATGGTACTGGTACAAACCGACCAACATGCCACAGCCGCCAGTGCCATTAAACTGGAAGTAAAGATGGCAGCACCTCCTTTTTTATCTCTGAATACGGCATAAGCCCAGCCCAGATATACCACATGAAAAAGCATATTGAGCAGCACAATGATTCCATGCCAGCCTGTGCCTTTACTTAATCCCATAAGCGGATAAAATACGCAAAGCGCAATAAGATTCATAAATGAAAATAAAAACACGCAGGCTACCAGGTGCTCGGCGTAATATTTTCTTCGCCCGGTAAACAGCCAGAAGCAGAATGCAAAAAATGGTACGGCTACCATCGACACCACGTTGCTGCGTTTTTCGATGAAGTACTGAAATTTCGCTGCCCTGATTTTAGTATTTTTCATCCTCACCGATTCTCCCGGAGTGTTTGTCATGTTTTCGGGAAGTGTGGTAAAAGGATGCACGTAACTGTTCACCACGAGCACAAAACTGAGTATAAGAAAGAAGAAGGTAAAAGGGTTAAAATATTTTTTTCGTTTCCCCGAAATGTATTCACTTATTACCACACCCGGGCGCAGTGTCAGTTCGCGTATCAGATAGAGTGCGCCTTTGTCGGTATGCGTGAGCGTATGAAAAACTTCGTGACCGATATGCGAAAGGGTAAAGCGATGAAGGCTGGTTTTTTGCCCGCAAGTTGGACAAAAAGCCACTCCCGAAACAGCAGTATGGCAATTGAGGCAAACCGGTTCTGATGTTTCTGTATTCATAAACCTGTGCGTGGTTGATAATGGCAAGGTATAAAATCGGAGGGAGCTTGCGGAGGATGAAAATACAAAACGCCCGACAATTTTGCCCGGCGTTTGTATTTACGTATGAATGTGGTAAGAAAAAGCACCTATGTGGGTTGGTGTTTGTGCCTGAAAAACAATACACTTATTCTTTCCTGAGAATTAATTTCCCGAAATAATGTTGTTCTTCAATGATTGCTTCAATCAGGTAAACGGCATTGGGTAATGCCGAAAGATCAATTGGTTCCGCAGGAGAGAGTAATCCTGCCATAAGTTGTTTTCCGTTCATGTCATAAACCCTGTAAACTGAATTTTCGGAATGTGGGGTTGAAAGCAGTTCCGGGTTAATGTAAATAAGTCCGTTGGAGGGGTTGGGGTAAAGCAGTAAAGATGAAAATCCGGTTGCATCTGTTTGCTGGGTTGTATTTGATAAAATCACATCAGTACAAATAAAGTCATTATCAATTGCAGCCGTAAACTGGCGCGAGGGATTTCCGGAGGTATTACTTCCGTGCTGAATTACGCGGAGGCCTGTAATAGTAGTATCTATGGTAAAGTTGGACGGAGAACCAGGCTGGTGTATCGTGCGCAAACTATCCTGATAGATGCTCAAACGGACATTGGCTTTACCGGTTCTTTCCAGACTTATGTAATAATTGTTTAACTGTGAGCTGACATATATTCCGGTGTTCACATCGTATGTGCGTACGCTGCCTTTTTTTGCCTGTATCAGGAAGAACCAGTTGTTGGGATTATTATCAGTGGTACTCAGTGAGGTAAGTGTAACGGCAATTCCATCCTGATTTGTAGCTGCATAATTTTGCGAAGCATCGTAAGCCATAAAGTCAAGCGTGTCTGCCGTTAGGGTCATTACAATTGCACCAGTTCCGTTACCCGCAGGATTAGTAAACTGTAGGGCAATATCACAATCGGCCCGCCAGTATGTATCGGAAAGCGTATTACCCACATTCTGATAAGCTCTGTTGTACACCCCGGCGTAAACATTTACAAAATTCAGGGCACCATTGTTTACCGAAACGGCTCCGTTTGTCTGCAAATTCCAATTTGAAGGAGTTGAAAAATTGTCGCTAAACAATGGTATGCATTCGTTAAATGTGGAAGCGGCGTGGCAAATGGTATCATTATCAATGCTACAGTTGGTTAATCGGGTTGGTGAGCCGGGTGTGAAGCTGCCGTGTTGAATTACATTAAGGCCTGAAATAAACGGATTTATTGAAAAGGAAACCGGCGAACCGTTTAATGGCACTGTAAATTGGGCGTCACTAAACACACTGAGCCGGGTTGCACCAGCTCCTGTTCGTTCCAGCCTGATGTAATAATCGCTAATGGATGAATTGGCATAGATTATAGAATTGAGATCATAAGTGCGCACATTCCCTTTCTTTCCTTCAATCATAAAAAACCAGCTATTTATGTTGTGGCTGGTTGATCCGGAATAAAGTACAACAGCAATCCCGTCCTGATTGGTTTCGGCATACCCCTGTGAGGAATCAAGGGTCATAAAATCAAGTGTATCTGCTGTAAGTGCCAGTACAATAGCTCCTGAACCAAATCCGGGCGGGTTACTTCCGGGAAGATGCAATTTGCATTCGGCTTTCCAGTAGGTGTTTGACACTGTAGTGCCAATATTACGGAAAGTACGGTTGTAACTGCCGCCATAAGCGTTTACCAGGTTACAACTGCCGTTGCTCACATTAATGGCTCCGTTGCCCTGAATCTGCCAGGGGGAAGGATTGGAGAAGTCATCGGCAAAAACAAGGTCACCGCATTGAGCCATCAGTTGCGATGAACATAACAGGATGAGTATGAAAAATCTCATGAGTGGGGTAATAAGGGTTAATCGGAATAAAGTAGGGTTTTACTCAAATTTAGTCAATTTTGGAAGTTTCACATATTTCCAATAAAAAAACAGAGGCTGTCCCGATCTTTTGAGGCAGCCTCTGTTTATGAGGTGATTTAGCGTGAAATGCTTAGAACGGAAGATCGTCGCTGTCGTCGCCACTGCTGAAAGTGGTAATGTCGGGAGCGGCGGTGGTGGCTGCTGGAGCACCCATGTTTTGCGGCTGCGCGGCGGTTTGCACGGGTTCAATTTTCCAGGCTTCAATGGTGTTGAAGTATTTCACATCGCCGGCCGGTGCTTTCCACTCGCGGCCGCGAAGGTTGAAGAATACGCGGATTTCATCACCCTCGCGGAAAGGCTCCACCAAACTGCAGCGATCCTGTACCAACTGAAAAGTAATGTATTGCGGGTATTGCGAGGAATTGTCCGTAAGCACAAAATCGCGTTTGCGGAAACGTTCCGAAACCTGCTGCTCGGCGTACTTGGCCTTGAGAGTACCGGTAATATTGAACATGAGAAAAAATTTGAGTGTTTGAAAAACAAAGGTACAACACGCCGCGCACCTTGCCGCAGCGACTTATGAACAGATGTGCATAACTTCTAAGAGGCTGTTTAAAATTCGTTTTTGAGGTTTGTTATGAGCAGATTTTTTCTCAGACAAGGCATCCCGCTGAAATAGCGGGACAGGCGATCCTTGGAGAGGATCGACAAAAAAGGTAACGCCGGATGAGGAAAAATATGCCATAAATTTGGTCGGAGAGCAGTACGTTCCACGCTTCAGCCACGCGTCCTTCGTCGAGCAGGCGGGCGGCTATGTGGTGCAGGTGTTCGTCGAGCTGCTGCAGGTTGCGGCCGTAAAGTTCAAATGCTTCGTTTATCGCGCCCGATTCGCAGTAGCGGCGCACGGTGTCGGCATCGGGAATATGCTCCACATTGCCAAGCTGCCCGAGGTGATTGCCCGTGAGTACTTTGCTGAGTCTGATGTGCTGTGGCAACTGATCCACTCCAATGCCCAGCGTGGTAAGCGGCTTGGCCACGCTAAAAAGCGCCTCGCCCGAAGCCCGCACGTACCAGTCGGCACCGAGGCGGCCCACCAGGTCAATTTTGTGCTGGTCAATCATGCCGGTTTCGGTGTTCAGCACTTCGTCGGCAATATGAATGAGTATAATATCGCAGATTACCAGATTGCCCGCGCCGCCGCCCTGGCCCAGTTCCACCACATCGCGCACCCGGCATTCCAACTGCACCGGTGATTCCTTTACACGCGGCACCTTCACCTTTACGCCCGGCACCTCAGTCAGACCAGCCTTCACAAATTCATTCACGCCCTTTGCATATTCGGTGCTCGAAAGCGAGGCCTGCTGCACCAACGGGTAGTTTACCACGTTTATCACGCACTCGCCGGTGGCTTTTGCATTGTCGTAGGTATTTTTGGTGGTACCCGTGCGTCCGCTCCGTGCCGGCGAAAAAATGGCCACCGGCGGATTGGCACTGAACACATTGAAAAAGCTGAACGGACTCAGGTTCGGATTGCCCTGCTCATCAACCGTGCTTACAAATGCAATGGGGCGCGGTGCAATGGAATGAAGCAGGTACTGGTGAAGCTGCGGAATTTTGAGTTCGGATGGATCGAAAGTTGGCATGGGCCAAAGGTAAGCAGGAACCGGTGAATCTGAATTCACAATCAGTTACCCTTAATAAAATCGCCAAGCCGCTGTTGCATTTGCTGAAGCGTTTTCGGGCTTATCTTTCCAATTGAGCCGGGCATTTGTTGGATATTCACCACGGCAATATAAAGCAGCCGCAAAAGCGACGTGGATTTTAACCCGCTATGCTTAAAGTCGGGATGCGAATTGTCAAAAACAAGATCTATTCCCTTTACTTCCTGCTGCAACTGTGTACTTATACCACAAACCAGAAAATCGTTATGACGTGGCAGTGCTTTTAACAAAAGTACAGGTCGTTTTTTTACTTCTCCGTTGGCCTGAGGAAGAGCCAAAACGGTAATCATCCCTTCCTTCATGCCTTGAATTTGGGGTTTTTATAAACCAGCACGTAATCATCAAAATCCTCTTCATCCTCTCCAAAAGCAGCGTTAAGCCCTGATAAACTAAGGTTGAGCATATCATTTGCCACCTGTATTTCTTCTTCTGCCCCCATTGCTTTAACGATCAGATCAATAAACTTCTGCTGTTTTTGAATTGCTTTAAGTGTTTGAGTTTCGAGCTGGACTGTTTTCCTTTTGTTAATCTTTAATTGTTTGTGGTGGATTAATTGATAGGCCAGCATTACATACTCAATGGTAATTGTTCCGGCAATACCATCCAGAATGATCTGCCCGAGTGGTTGATCTAATGACAGGGCAATATCCTGAGTAAACTTCTGGTAATTTATCTTTTTACCGGTATGCTTAAAATCAGTAATTGTTTTACTTATATCCGCATTATCAATAAGAATATCAAGTAACAGGGCATTTTGTTTGAGTGCCTGTTCAAGAAGCATTCCAAGCGTTTCAAGATGGGGATATACCTGGTGTTTTTCCAGATAATCCAGAGATAACTTTGAAAATTCTTCGTTGGTGAGATGTGTACCGTACCAGTCCAATACATCAGCGCGCAGATTGAAAATAGTTTCCGACCGGCCTTTTATTTTGCTTCCTATACTGATAGTAGTAGTTAAATCACTTTCAATTTGATTCGTAAGATGAAGAAAGCGCTTTTCTAATTTTTGAGAAAAACTGTCAGTTGAAGCATAATTCCAAATTGTACCTAAAATTGGCTGCGTACTGTTTTGCTTCACCATATTCATACACAAATTTAAGCATTCCTCAAGCAAAATTCAAGTATATAAACACGAAATATCTGTTCAAAAAAAGAGGCCGTATCAACTCGTTGATACAGCCTCAAAAATGAAATCAATGCTTACAAATGAATCACTTCCCCGTAAGCCGCCGCCGCCGCTTCCATAATGGCTTCGCTCATGGTGGGGTGGGGGTGAACGGTTTTCACAATATCGTGCCCGGTGGTTTCGAGTTTGCGGGCGGCTACCACTTCGGCAATCATTTCGGTTACGTTGGCACCAATCATGTGTGCGCCGAGGAATTCGCCGTATTTGGCATCGAAAATTACTTTCACAAAACCATCGGCGGCACCGGCGGCTTTGGCTTTTCCGCTGGCCGAGAAGGGGAACTTGCCCACTTTAATTTCGTAGCCGGCTTCGCGTGCCTTTTTCTCGGTGTAGCCCACCGAGGCAATTTCGGGCGAGCAGTAGGTGCAGCCGGGAATGTTGTTGTAGTCGAGCGCGTCCACATGCATACCTGCAATTTTTTCGACGCAGATAATGCCTTCGGCGCTGGCTACGTGGGCAAGGGCCTGTCCGGGACTGCAATCGCCAATGGCGTAGTAGCCGGGTATGTTGGTTTCGTAGTATTTGTTGACGAGGATTTTGCCTTTGTCGGTGGCAATGCCCACATCTTCCAGGCCAATGCCTTCGATGTTGGCTACCACGCCCACGGCCGAGAGTACAATGTCGGCCTCGAGGGTGGTGGTGCTGCCGTCTTTCATTTTCACGGTAGCCTTGCAGCCTGCACCGCTGGTGTCAACCGCTTCCACGCTGGCTTCGGTGTGAATGTCGATGCCCGCTTTCTTGAACGAGCGTTCAAGCTGCTTGCTCACTTCTTCGTCTTCCACAGGCACAATGGTGGGCATAAATTCCACAATGGTTACTTTGGTGCCCATAGCGGCGTAGAAGTAGGCAAACTCCACACCAATGGCGCCCGAGCCTACCACAATCATCGACTTGGGTTGCTGCGGCAGCACCATGGCTTCGCGGTAGCCGATAATTTTTTTACCGTCCTGTTTCATATTCGGCAGCTCGCGCGAACGGCCACCGGTGGCAAGGATAATGTGTTTGGCTTCGAGGGTGCTCACCTGTCCGTCGGCGGCGGTAACCTCCACCTTGCGGCCGGGTTTTACTTTACCGGCTCCGGCAATCACATCAATTTTATTTTTCTTCATCAAAAACTGCACGCCTTTGCTCATGCCCGAAGCCACGTCGCGGCTGCGTTTTACTACGGCGGTAAAATCGTGCGAGGCAGTGCCGTCTATTTTCAGGCCGTAATCGCCGGCATGTTTGAGGTATTCAAATACCTGTGCGCTTTTGAGCAGGGCTTTGGTGGGAATACAGCCCCAGTTGAGGCATACACCGCCAAGTTCGGCCTTTTCAATTACGGCAGTTTTCATGCCCAGTTGCGAAGCGCGGATGGCAGTCACATAGCCGCCGGGGCCGCTGCCAATCACAATAACGTCGTAGTTCATAAGAATATCCGGTTGGATGAAGTTTTCGCTTGTAAACAGGTATTTTCGAATACCGGCCACGAAAATACAAAATTAGCCCGCTCCCGAACCGGTTCCTTTGCCCTGCCGCTTGTCTTTAATTTTCGGCCACCTGTAAACTCTGCCGGGTAATTTTGTGCAATTTCGTGTGCCGCTGCGTAATGTGTACAAAGCGTCTGTGTATGAACTACCGTATTACCCCGTTTCTCCTTTTCATTGCCTTTTTGCTCCCGCTCTTTGCGCAGGGGCAAACAAAACGCCTATACGTGCAGGGCCAGGTGCGCACCTCGCGCGATGGAAAACCGCTCGAAGGTGCCATGATACGCGTGCGCCAGCCCCCGGCCTCATCATTGGCCGGTAATGAAGGCCGCTACATCCTCTTTACCGAAAACCGCCCCGGCATTGTAATCGAATACAGCTTCACCGGCCACACCCCGCAGCGCAAAACCCTCACCCCCGAACTCCTGCGCTCCTGCAACGGCGATACACTCACCCTAAACATCACTCTCGTGGCCGAAACCTACGTGCTGCCCACGGTTGATGTGAAGTCGGGCCCCGACACCGTTATTGGCAGCTACCGCTATTTCATAGAAGATTACCTCTTCATCGACAGCAACCGCTTCCTGCTGCTCACCTTCGAGAAAAACCTCAAAGCAGCCCGCATCATGCTCGCCGAAGGACAGAAAATTCTCAGCGCCGCCGATGTACCCGCCGAAGCCACCGAACTCTACCGCGATTACATGGGCTTTAACAATGTGCTCTGCAAAGACAGCGCATTCCGCATTAAAATTCTGCCCGGAAACAAACTCCTGCTCATGGCCCTGCCATACCGCGACTACACCGCACGCTATTTCCCCTGCATAGACACCGTGGGCCCGCACATCCTGTTCAGCAACTACAACCGCGATTATCCCCAATTCAGCTATTACCTCTATCATCCGGCCGATACCACGGCCTTCCGCATACGCACCATTGCCGACTGGCCGCTGCTCAATCAATACAACTGGGAGTTTGATTTCCTGCAGCCCAAAGACCGGCTCTACGCCCGCAAAATGGAACTCTACCTCGGTGTGGACAAACGCATTATTGCCGCCACCATGACCGGTTTCACGCACTCGCCGCAATACACGCCGCTTTACGCCCCGCTCTTTTTCATCCGCGACACCATTTTTATTTTCGATCACTACGCCAATCAGCTTTTCCGCTACACCAAATACCTCGCATTAATCGATTCGCTGCCCATCAGCTACCATCACCCCAAAAACTGGCGCGAGTGGGACCGGGCCCTCATTCGCGACGAAGTAACCGGCGAAGTGTATGCCCGTTTTGAAAAAAACGGCTATTACACCCTCAAACGAATCGACCTGCACACCGGGCAAATTACCGGCACATTCCGCATCACCAAGCAGTTTGTAAAACACATCCGTATCCGCAACGGGCAGGTGTATTACCTCTGGCACAACTACGAAACGCCCGAGAAAAAAATGCTCTGGAAAGAACCGCTCGCCTTGCAGTGAAGTGTGAATATTAAGCCAAAAAAATAAAAATTAATGCCCTGTTTAATCCCGTTCAAACCGAATCCCTAATCCCCAATTCACTCCACCCCCCTAAAACTAAGAATGAAAACCCCACAAATAAACCCGCCCCCCACACTGTATCAGCTACAGCCGGGAAGCGGGTTAAAGAAGCACAGCGAAACACAAAGAACAAAAAGCACACTTAACCCCTACGCCCTGATTACATTAATAGAAAGCGTTTGCGAAAACAAACCCACCTCATCATCATCAAGCAAAAAACGCGCCTTGTAATCCCAGGTTACCGAATACGTATTGGCCGGCATCGCCTCCGTATCAAGCAGCGTATTTTTTACCGTTTGTTTAAGCAATACAAAGCCCTCATTATCGTGCCGGTCCACATAAATCTTGGTACCGTCGGCCAGCCCCTTGTTCCACTTTAGTTTAGGATAGCCCGCCTCCAGACTCACTCTCAAATTAGGCTGCATCGTATTCGGGTCAAACGGCACCACCGGAGCCACAATACCCAAATCCTGCCCCATAGCCACGGTGTAGGCCGCGTGTACCTTAATACGCGCCACCAACTGCACCACGCGGTTAAAAATACCACTGTTTACCGTGGCCGGAGCCGTACCAATATTGGGCAGTGCCGGCAGGGCAGGCATGGCCACCTGCTGCGAAGCACTGCGCAAATTGCGCTTAATACTCGAAAGAGCCTGCGAAAACTGCGAACTGGCATCATACAACTGAATCACGTAGGCCAGCATGGCCGCATCGGCCGCATAGCTGTTTACCTCGGCGGTGGTAATGCCCAGCGCCTGCCGGTACTGGTTTAAGCGGTTGCTGAAATTATTGAGCCACACCACACGGTCAGCATCGGCGGTGGGTAAATAAGCGGTAGCCATAATAAATAATGTTGTGCGCCTTCACCGGCCCTGCATACAGGGTCGTACACGGCGCGGTTAAACCATAGAAAAAACAACAGGGTAATGCCACACTAAACCATACCGCGGTAACGGCCGGTTACGCCCCTTTTCAGGCGTGGTGAAAAGGCCTCCGGCTGCAGCAGCAGCATGAATTATGCATTACAATAAGAAAAAATGAACAGGGGATATGCGGTAAATGGGGAATGCAGGGTGAGTAATTTGCTTTCAGTTCGTTTGTGCTCCTGTATGCTTAACGCAACTATGTTAATAATGTTACAGTGTATGTAAAGTTTTTGTTGCTTTTTGTATTTTTTTCGCCTTTGGCACACCTTAAAGGTGGGAACTAAGTACGAGGGGCGATGGGTTTATGAGTTTTTTTGGGGATATATATAGTATAAACACGGGATCAGGAATATTTTTCTGTGCGGGCACCACTAAAATCACGGGAGCGGGGAAGTTTTTTTCGGGAGCGGGAAAGTTTTTTTGGGTAAAGGGAAAGTGATTTTGAGGAGCGGAGTACTTTTTTTCGGGAGCGGGAATCTTTTTCCCGGGAGCGGGGAACTTTTTTTCGGGAGCGGGAATCTTTTTCTCGGGAGCGGGGAACTTTTTCCCGGGAGCGGGGAACTTTTTTTCGGGAGCGGGGAACTTTTCTTCGGGTGCGGGGAACTTTTCTTCGGGAACGGGAACATTTTTCTCGGGAGCGGAGAACTTTTTTTCGGGAGCGGGAATCTTTTTCCCGGGAGTGGGGGACTTTTCTTCGGGAACGGGAACATTTTTCTCGGGAACGGAGAACTTTTCTTCGGGAACGGGAACATTTTTCCTGGGAGATAGGAACTTTTCTTCGGGAACGGAGAACTTTTTCTCGGATTTGGAGATACTTTTCCCGGGAGATGGGTATTTTCCCGAGAATTTATGCTCTGTTCCCGCGGATTTGTATCCTCTTCCCGAGAATTTGTACTCAGTTCCCGCGGATGATGACCTGCTTCCCGCGGATTTGTATCCTCTTCCCGAGAATTTGTACTCAGTTCCCGCGGATGATGACCTGCTTCCCGCGGATGATGACCTGCTTCCCGCGGATTTGTATCCTGTTCCTGCGGATGATGACCTGCTTCCCGCGGATTTGTAGCCTGTTCCCGCGAATTTGTATCCTTTTGTACTCTGTTCCCGCGGATTTGTATCCTCTTCCCGCGGATTTGTACTCTGTTCCCGCGGATGATGACCTGCTTCCCGCGGATGATGACTTGCTTCCCGCGGATTTGTATCCTGTTCCTGCGGATGATGACCTGCTTCCCGCGGATTTGTATCCTGTTCCTGCGGATGATGACCTGCTTCCCGCGGATTTGTAGCCTGTTCCCGCGAATTTGTATCCTATTTGTATCCTCTCCCCGCGGATTTGTACTCTGTTCCCGCGGATGATGACCTGCTTCCCGCGGATGATGACCCGCTTCCCGTGAATTTGTACCCTGTTCCTGCGGATGATGACCTGCTTCCCGAGAATTTGTAGTCTGTTCCCGCGGATAATGACCCTGTTCCCGTGGATTTATACCACGCTCCCGCGGATGATGACCTGCTTCCCACAAATTTGTTTCCTTTTACTGCAGATGATAACCTGCTTGCCACCGGAACTGCCATGCTTCGGTAAGGAAGTACGATACCCGCCTCCCCGACTCAGGTACACGCCTTCCCTCATACCCTGCTTACCTTCCCCGCTGCCTTAGTTGCCGTTGTGCCCACTTTATCAGGCTGAATAATAATGCCGGAGTACGTTCAAAATTTGTGGTACTGTGGGCACGGCTGCCATGTTTATGCAAGAGTAAGTGCGAAATTAAAAAGACCGCCTCAAAATCTGAGGCAGCCTTTGACCATTTTTCCGGGCTATAATAGCCCTTCACTCAGGGCTTGGTTTTTCCGGCTCCCGTATCAGTGGGATTAGTAATGATACCAAGCAGTTCAAGTAAAAGTTCAATAGTTGTCATGTCTTGTTTGTTTCAGGGCCTGGTTTTTCCGGCTCCAGTATCCATCGGATTCGTAATAATACCAGGCAGTTGGAATAAAAGTGCTGCTGTTGTTGTCATGGCATTGCAAATAACTAATTACCAACAGTATCAGGAACAATAATGATACCTGTTACTTTGAGGATGAGTGCTATGATTTCCATTTGTTTTGGTTTTATGTAGTGATACAATAATTGAATTGAAATTTCTTTGTTGTACCAGAATTTAGTAAAAAGGCTGCAAACCGGGCAGCCTTTTTACTTTCCACGCATTCCCGGTATGGATGCGCCTGAGGTTGGTTTTGTCTTACAGGCCGTGGCCAAATTGTGCCGGTCGTTTAAGACTTAGTACCAACATTTTCAGGCTGAATGATAATACCGAGTACGCTCAAAATTTGTTGTACTGTGATAATCGCTGCCATGTCATATTTGTTTGATGGTTCAAAATTAAGTGGCTAAAAAGGGGCTGATACAATTAATTATATCAGCCCACTGCTCACGTTTTGGATATGGTAATTATCCCCCTTCGTTTTCCGGGTTGATAATGATTCTCAAAACTTTCAAAACTAGTTTGATCGTTTCCATTTGATTGAGTTTTGGATATGAAATTATCCCCCGTGATTCTCCGGGTTGATAATAATGCCCAAAACTTTCAAAATTGCTGTGATTGTGGCCATTTTATTGTTGATATAAGATTAAAAAAGAGGCTTTCTGCAACTGAGAAAGCCTCTCGTCCAAGTTTCCGGGCATACGAAATATGCAGCAGAAAGGATTACGGTTTTGACCTGTCGGCTCCGGTATCTTGAGTGTGGATGATACCGGCCATTGTAAGGATGGTAATGATGATTTCCATGTTCGTGTTTTTTGTAAAAGTCAATGGAACAATCCTCAATTCGCCTGCATTTTTTTGAACGAAAAAGCAAAAAATGGCTATCTTACTAACATGAAGGGCAAAGCACAGATTCATCGGGCTATTCAATCAGGCAGCACTAAAACAAATTTTGAAAAGCTGGTTTCAGTGGTTATCGGTATGAAACCAGAAGAGCTAAAGACTGCCAAAAACTATATCTCGTTTGGGCATCAGGATAAATTCAAAGGTGCTCCGGCTATGTTGCTTGATGTATTGATTGAAAATAACCAGATCAACTATGAACAAGCGATTAAACACTTAGGTGGCATATCTAAAAGTGCTTTTGACACAGTGGTAATAAGATTAAAGGAGAAATTAAATTATTGCCTCGTAAGCGAATTTAATACCATGAGAGAAAATGGCTATTCTCCAAGATACCAGGCTTTTTTTCAATGCAAGGATTTTGTAAAAATGATTCACATATTAATGAGACGAGGTGCAACGCAGGAAGCATACTCTAAAATCCTCCTTGTTATTGAGTTATCAGAACAATTTGAATGGTATGACAGCTTGATTGAAGCCAGTTATTTATTGCTTGAATACTATTCTCTTGTATCTGAATTTGGCACAATAGATGAAATCGAAAACAAAATCCCTTTTTATGAATATTGCAGGAAAGCAGTAATAAAATCTAAATTGCTTTATGATGATTTGCTCAACACAAGTAAAAAATCAACCGAAGGAAATTCATTACAACTATATGAAAAAACGATTGAACACATAAATGAATTATACTCCAAAACAAGTTCGGGATTAGTAAATTATCAGCTACTCAAAATTTCAATAAATTACTATTTGCAACAGAATAATTTTGGTGAGGCAGAACGAAAAGCTCAGGAATTATTAAGCCATGTAAGTAACACCCCATCTGTAAAACAGCCATTAACAATTTCAGTGGCCTTATTGCATATCGCAGAATGTTTACTCATGCAAAAAAACTATACCGAGGCCTTAGACTATATAAAAAGTGCAAGAATTCATTTAAGCAAAGGCAGCATCAATTACGGCGAATCGTTGGAGATTGAGTTTTATTGTTTGCTTTATACGGGTCAGTTGGCAGAGGCAGAAACTGTAATTAATGAGCTATTAGATCAGAAGACCTATGCGGTAACACGTTATCATAAAAATCGTAGAAATTTTATGCACTGTTGCGCATTGTTTGCCCAGGAGAAGTACGAACAAGCATACGATGTGTTAATTGAAATAGGGTATCTCACCAAAGATAAAGCCGGGTGGAATATTGGTATAAGGCTAATGATGATGATGCTTGCAAAACTTAACAAGGACTCTATCCGGTCGGAAAATATTCTCGCTCAATGGCAGAGAGAAATTGCCACTATGCGTAAGCATATTGCTTTTACTAAACGGGATTTAGAGCTGTTCAAACTATTAAAAAAACTGAGCAGGACAGAACAAACATGGGCGAAATTTGTGAGTGCTGAAAAAAATATCATAGATCAATTTAGAAATGAAGAACTCGCGTGGAAACCTGCATCTCACGAAATTATTAATGTAGTTGACTGGTTGCAATCTAAAGCACGAAATATTCAGTTTGCAGAGTTCCTTAAAACAGAAAGTATGTCCAAACCAATGTCGGTGTTTTCTTCATAGTTAATTGAAAAACAGTATATTATTGTATTAAATGTACTTTTTGAGTGTCTTTGAGTTCTGGAAAAAGGGGGCGTTAAAATCCATCTGTAATAGCTTTCTGCGCCATATTTCTTAACAACTGTAATTCCAATTCCAAGTCATTATAAATTTGTTTTCGTGATACATAAATAGTGTATTACAAGATATTTAGCTGCATCAACCCGGAAACTTGGACAATTTCTGACGGCGGGAGATGCGGCTATTTTTTTTTACGGCATGGGAAAGGTTTGTATATGCAGTCCAAGTGCAACGGGCAGACTAAGTACCATGCCACCCTTTAAAACAACAACATACTTTATACATCATCCCTATGTACAAAACACATACCACCAAGCCAATCAATAGGCTGCCTAAACAGGAGAATACCAGACACAACGCACGTTCGCCCATGTTTAATCCCCGAAAAATGAGAGGCGAAGAACTTGAACATTATCAAAGAGCCACCAAAGTAATGGGCTTTTTCTAATCACAAAAGCGAAACAGACCGGGTTGTAGACAAGCCTAAACCTTAACCACAAAAACAGCTTTTATGAAAAAAATCATCATTCTGACCGCAATTTTAGGCACTGCCCTATTAAGCAGTTGCCAGAAAGAACAGGAAATTGTTGCACCAAACAATATTTCCGAGTTCAAATACGCAACCGCCGAGGAACTGATTCAGGCGGCATCGCCCGAACTTTATCAGGAATTGCTTACCGATGCACAATCTTATCGTGTGCCAGTATGGCAGCCAAGCGGCTATTTCATACCCGGTGGTACCTGGCCTAATAATATGGCCGACTACTCCTGTATGCCTGGCAATAGTTGCTGCGGTGTTACAATAGTAGGTAACCGCACCGGCGAGCCTGGATCCGGACTAGAAATCATAGCCACCGATATTCAGACAGTGGCCGATTTGATTGCCCAAAGCCCGGGTAGCGACATCATGATTTTTAACCACGCTAATCCAATAGTGCAAAAAGTCCGCGGGATTCGTAATATTACTACATCTCCCACAGAAGGAACTAAATTTACTGTTGACTTAGAATAAACATCAAATGAATCGTCTTGTCTTTGCTTTTGGTCTGTTGCTGGCCGCCGCACTCATGGGGTGTGGCGGTCACGGCGTTTCGTTCAACCTGGTAAACCACCAGAAATTGGACGAGGGAGAAATAATCATTCGCCGGATACCGGAGCAAATACAATCACTTTCTGCCACACGTTTATCGATGAATAATAGCGGTAAAATTTGTGTCTATAATCCGGTTAACGGACAATTAGTGAGGACGTTTTCGCCGAATCGGAAATTTGATGATTCGCTAAAGTCTATTCACAGTGAGATTGATTCGCTAGCGGGTAAAAGATATGTACCACTTGATTCTACCGATGTAGGAGAAGGTGTATTCTCCAACAAGTCTAAAGTGGTAAGCTACTGCTGGGCCAATAATCGCTTTTATATTATGTATCAGGCAGCGGTAGCGTATTACTATGAAACAAGAGAGAAATGGGTGAAAAGCTACGGCGAACCCGACAGCGAATCCCGGAAACAGTCTATTGCTTATGCGCAACGTGAGGATATAGACCCGAAAGAGCAGTTCTTTATGTCGGGCAATATCTATTTCCTGATAACAGATTCGTTGTTTCGGCTGGAAAGAGCGGAATATTTTGACGACACCAACCTGCCTCGCAGCCCTTTTGGCCGCTATATTACAGCCACGTTAAAAGGTATTTGTGTTTACCACGGAGTGCTTTATACTCCGGCGCATAACAGGGAGAATATGTTTTTTCTTCCTTACGAAATGATACTAAATACAAAAGACAGTATTTGTCAATTAGTGAAATTCGATTTCGGCAAAAAATTAAAGTTTGGCGGTGAAGTGTTGAATTCCTACATGATACCAGACTTCAAAGTAAATGCCCGCGATAACCTGTCCAACTCATGGAATTTCTGGCAGGACGATAATATCCTGTATGTAAAAACGCCAATGGGATTTTATCGTGTAAACGATCATACACGAATCGAGGGCAATCCAATTTTGGACAAAAACGATAAATGGTTCTCTGATTTTGCTTACAAGCAAAAAGAAAACCTCTTGCTGTGTAATATTTTGAGGAACGATTATATCAAGTCAGATACGGCCATATTATTTCGGTTGTATGATTTGAAAACCCAGCAAGTGTTGTTTGACACCACCATGACCGGCGGCGGCTATTTTTCTGCCACAGGAAATAATTACTATTTCGTAAACCGCGATAAAGAAAACTATTACATAGATACGTACCAACTCCACACCCAATGATAAATCCCTCCCTGCTTCTGCTTGTGCTGTGTGTTAGCCTTTCCTGCACCGAGGCAAACACACCCAAAGTCCGGGTGCCGCCTAAGCAGCCAGACTATAAAAAAACGCTCACACTGGAAAGCTGGCTTCGCTCCCTTCCCGGTAAGCCAAAGCATTATACATCTGTTTTTGTTCTCACACCCAACGACTGCAACAGTTGTATGGAGTTGTTTACTGCCGTATTGAGGAAACAATTAAACACAACATCTCCCAACAACAGAATTTGTGTGGTGTTTCAGGATTTCAGGCCAGTAGAACGCCCCGCATTAATACAGGCGGCATTTGAGGACATAGATACAAGCGGTGTTCCAATAATATGGAGTGATACGCTTTTTGAGCAAGCTCGCCAAAAAGTAAACCAACCCAAAGGAGGCTCTTTGCTGCTGGTGTATAATCAAAAGTACCAACTCTTGTACAGCAAAGCCGGAAAATCAGTTACAGGAACTGAACCAGAGCTAAAAAACATTTTCAATTAACCCGGCCTGATTAGGGGTTTAAGGGCAGGGGCATCCGGTAGCACATACTATGTGACTATCGGAGCAGTGAACCATTGTGTTATACACGATGGGTGCGGTGGCGGTTTTATTTGTTTCCGCCACCGTGTTTCACTGCCTTGCCTGAACGCAAATACTTATTTCGAAAAAAATACCCTGCCAGTGCCATAGCAGGAGGGCGGCGGTTGGTTTGCTTATTCCGATGTGGTAAACACACCCCGCCCATTTTTAACCCAACCCGTATTCAAACACCCAACAACACGGAATAATGAATGCCTACGTATTTGCTCAAAAACTATTTCAGCATTTTGGCGAAAGAGAGCGCAAACTCCTGTTAAACCATCTCAAAGCCTACAGCAGCCGCGGTGATAAATTTCACAGCATAAGTGTGAAACTATACGATTTGTGGGTGCATACCCCCACCACAAGCTACAATGAAGCCGAACATCTCTTGTATGGCGAACGCGCCACAATGGCATTTACCCGGCTAATGCTCCGTATGAAGGATAAAATGCTGGAAGTAATGACGCTACAGGTAAATTTGAATAACGAGGAGATTTACCATCCGTTTCAAAAACAACGGCTGCATGCCGAAACAAAATTAGTGCAGGCACGGGCACTGCTTTACCGCAAATTATACCTGCATACTCAAACACTGTGTGATAATCTTATACAAACAGCGTTAGAGAACGAATGGTTTGAACTGGCACACAAAGCCATATTGATTCAGCTTCAACAGCCACGGTTTTTGGAAAACAAAACGGAGGCAGAAAAACTGCAACGCACTTCCGAATTGTATCAGCGGAAGCATTTGCTTGCCGCTCAGGGGCTGGCACTTTGCCTGCCGCCCGAACCGGTAGTGTGTATGCCCGTGCCGCCCCAGCAGTATGCCGAATATGCACAGAATCATTCGGTTGTACCTGCAAAATGGATTTCAAATACCAGCACCGTTTGCGCAGCATTTACTCATGCCTGTTATTTCTACAGCCAAAAAGCATACAAAAAGGCACTAAAAAAAGCAAACCATGCACTTAGCCTGTTTCAAGCCAACGAAAAATTATTTTCCACTTCGTTAGGTACACAGCTTTACCTGCTGCTGGCCGAAATTAACCTTCACCTTTGCCGTTTTACCGAATGCAGAGCAAACTGCAAACAAGTGATTGCGCAAACCACGCAGGAAAAAGTATGGCTGTACGAATTGCAGTTTCATGCCGCATTTTACACCGGCCAATACAGCGAGGCATTATACTGCTGCAACGAAATGCTTTCTGAAACATGGTCAAAGAAGGAACATATACTAAAATGGAGGCTCCGGCTGTGTTACCTGCTTATTTTACAAAATATGTATATGGAAGCACTCACACTGCTTGAAGAATTAACAGAAGAAAAAACAAGTATGGCAGCCTCCGAAGTCAGTTTTCATTTTCTTTACTTAGTTACACTTTTCGGGTGTATGGAAAATGTTAATGAACATAATATGGAAAAGATAAAACGGCGGTTTGAAACCAGGCTGGGCAAATTACATTTTCAGGAAAAACGCGAGGAGGTAATTGCACAACTCTTACTGGAAATAGTGCGGGCCGATTATCAGTTAAAGCCAGTGCATCAGCAAAGCGGGCATTTACTCGATTTATTAGGGGGCAATGAGCCTGAATACCGTTGGAAGCTGAAATCTCTTGAATTATTAAGGTTTGAGGAGTGGTTTATGGCCAGCAGGATAAATATTCCTTTTGAACCCAAACCGCCTAAGTATGTGCAGGAGTTTGAAGAACCGGAGTAACAGGAAGTGGCATGCACGTTTTTTTTCGCTTTTAACCGATTTCAAGAGAATTGCAGATTTGGAACGAATGGCGTAAATTTGAGCATATCCGTTTTCGCGGATCAGGCATTAACAAGACAAATAAGCATTTCGCAAAATGAAAAAAACAATCAGTTTATTTTCGGCAGCCGCTCTGGCGGTATTGGTAATTACCGCTTTCCGTCCGGTTGACATTACCCCCATTGCCACCGGCACCGCCATGCCCATGGCCGACAAAGCCATGAAAGACGTGGTAAGCGGCAAAGAAGTAACGCTGGCCGGCCAGAAAGGAGCCACCGGCACACTCGTGATCTTTTCGTGCAACACCTGCCCCTATGTAGTTATCAACGAAGGCCGCATTGCCGATGCCTTACGCACCGCAAAACGCCTCAAATTCGGCGTGGTAATCGTAAACTCCAATGAAGCCAAACGCGCCGACGAGGATTCGGAAACCGCAATGGCCAAATACGCCAAAGACCAAAAATACGATTGCGCCTACACCATAGACGTAAACTCTGAACTGGCCGATGCCTTTGGAGCCACCCGCACACCCGAGTGCTTCCTGTTCGACAAAGACAGCAAATTGGTTTACCACGGCGCTATCGACGACAGTCCGAAAGATGCCAAAGCCGCCAAAGTAAATTACCTGAACAATGCCATGTTCTCGCTGCAAAAGGGCGAGGCTGTGCAAACTCCCAACACTGTTTCTGTGGGATGCACCATTAAGCGCAAAGGGTAATTTGTAAGGATTTATATTGAGTAAGATGCTCCTGCCTGTGATTTACAGGCAGGAGTTTTTTTATGGTGTAATGTTTATCCCGGAGATTGGTGATTGAATTTGCCGGAGTTTGGGTTTATTTATTCTGAAAAGGATCAGCGGGTTGATCGATAAGGATAAATAAATCCTTAATTATCAATTCCCTCAAAATAACCATCCCCAATTTTTATAATTTTACGCCCAGAAAAGCGGGTATGCTTCAGGAAAAACTCTCCGGAAAAAAGATTGTATTAACAGGAGGTGCCGGATTTATCGGGTCGGCCATTGCCATGCAATTGGCAAACAGCAGCGCCGAAGTGGTAATTCTCGACAACCTGCTTACCGGCAGTTTCGAAAACATCCGCCCGCTGGCCGAAAGCCAACGGATAAACTTTGTAAACGGCGATATCAGAGATTTTGCCGTGTGCCGCGAAGTAATGCACGGGGCCGATATTGTGCTGCATCAGGCGGCATTGGGCTCGGTGCCGCGCAGCATTGCCGAGCCGCTCAATACCCATTCCATAAATATCGACGGGTTTGTAAATGTGCTCGAAGCAGCGCGGCTGGCAGGGGTGAAGCGGTTTATTTACGCATCGTCCTCGTCGGTTTACGGCAGCGATGCTTCGAGTCCCAAAACCGAGGCGGTTACCGGCCATCCCTTATCGCCTTATGCGCTCACCAAATCGGTAAATGAGCAGTATGCGCGTTTGTATGCGGCGGTGTATGGCATGGAAATTATCGGGCTGCGCTATTTTAATGTATTCGGCCCGAGGCAAAATCCCGAAGGGGCGTATGCGGCGGTTATTCCGCTTTTCATTACGCAAATGCTTGCAGGCCAGACACCGGTAATTAATGGCGACGGCCTCACCACGCGCGATTTTACGTATGTGGACAATGTGGTACAGGCCAACATGAAAGCACTCCTGCTCGATACCCTGCCCGCCGGTGTGCAGCCTGTGTTTAACATTGCCTGCGGCGATACCACCAGCCTTATCGACCTTTATAAAATGATTGCGGCGGCCACAGGTTTTACCTCGCCACCCGTGTTTATGCCCGAACGGAAAGGCGATATCCGCCAGAGTTTTGCCTCTGTGCAAGCAGCCGCAAAATACCTCGGCTACATGCCCTCGGTTACGCTTAATGAGGGCATTATAAAGACTGTGGAATGGTTCCGCAGCTCACTTAACAAAGATTAGGAGCCCGTTTGTGGCTGACCGTTCCAACCCACGCGGATTTTAATAACTTTGCCGGGCAACAACCCGCAAGAAATCAACGGCTATGAATGCAAACCGGTATTTACCGCACCTCTCTGCAATTCTCATTTTTGTAATTGTTCTCGTATTCTTCCTCAACCCGGTTGTATTCGGGGGAAAAAGCATTAAACAAGGCGATATCTACAACCACGCAGGTATGTCGAAAGAGATTGCGGATTACCGCAAGGCTCATCCCGGCGAAGAACCGCTGTGGACCAATTCCATGTTTGGCGGTATGCCGGCCTATCAGATTTCTACGTTGTATCCCGGCAACATCATTAACAGCATTCAGGTAGGTTTTGTCCGCATGCTCTCGGTTCCATTCTTTGCGCTGTTTATGAGCATGGTGGGCTTTTATTTTCTGCTGGTCACCCTGCGCATAAATCCCTGGCTGTGTATTGGTGCGGCAGTGGCATTCGGGCTGGCCAGCTATACGGTTATTATTTTGCAGGCGGGGCACAATTCCAAGGCATTCGCCATGGCTTATATGGCTCCGGTTATTGCCGGGCTGTTTCTTACTTTGAGAGGCCGGTTGCTGCTGGGCGGCGTAATTACTGCCCTGTCGCTGGCATTTGAACTGGCTTCGGGTCACCTTCAGATTACCTATTACTTAGCCATATTGATCTTACTGCTTGGTGCAGGCGAAGTGATACGCCTTATCCGTGAGAAAAAAATCATGTACATGGCCAAAGCCGCTGCCGTGCTGGCTGTGGCGGTGGTGCTGGCTGTACTGCCCAACATTACCAGTTTATACCTCACCAACGAATACGGCAAGGAAACCACCAGAGGCCGCTCCGAGTTAACACTCGATTCGAAAACCGAAACCAAAACCGAAGACGGTTTGAGCGTGGGCTATGCCACACAATGGAGCTATGGGGTGGGCGAATCTTTTTCGCTGCTCATACCCGATTTTAACGGCGGTGTATCCGACCAGATTGCAGAGTACAATAAGGATGCACTGAAGAAAGTCAAAGATCCGGATCAGCGCAATTTTATCGGCCAAAACTTTGCGGCCTATTTCGGCGACCAGCCTTTTACCAGCGGGCCGGTGTATGTAGGCGCCATTTTCTGTTTCCTCTTCGTGCTCGGGCTGCTCATTGTAAAAGATCCCATTAAATGGTGGCTTCTGGCGGCAACAGTGGTTTCCATTGCGTTTGCCTGGGGAAGCAATGCCGAAGGACTCACCGAATTCCTGTTTCACAATCTTCCCGGCTACAACAAGTTCAGGGCGGTTTCCATGATTCTTGTGGTGGCCTGTATTACCATACCCATACTGGCCATGCTGGCGGTAAAAGAGCTTACCGAGTCTGCCGATGTGTTTAAAAAGAGCATGCGTGCATTCTGGATTGCATTGGGTATTACAGGCGGAATTTCGCTGCTGGTCGCAATGACACCTTCGTCGTTTGTTACTGCGGTAAAAGATACGGAAACCTCGCAGATACGTTCTTCTTTCCAGAAAGAAGGTTACGATATGCGGGCTGCCGAAGAGGCCATTGGCAATCTCGAAGAGGTACGCCTGGGGCTTGTTTCATCTGATGCGTTCCGTACCACCACATTAATAATAATGGTAGCGGGTCTGTTGTTTGCCTTTATCCGTTTCCGTTTCAACATCTATTTTCTTGCAGGCGGAATGTTTTTGCTCTTTGTATTCGATATGTTTCCGGTAGCCACACGCTACCTCAGCACCAAACGCGGGCATTTCGAAAAGCGCACCACCAAAGAGATCACCATGTCTATGACTGCTTCCGATGAGTTGATTTTGCAGGACAAGGATCCAAACTATCGTGTGCTTAATCTTACTGTAAACCCGTGGAGCGATGCATCTACTTCGTACTTCCACAAATCGGTAGGAGGCTACCACGGTGCAAAACTCAAGCGCATTCAGGAATTGTACGAGTGGGCCATGGAGTCCGATATCCGCGACTTCCGCACCGAGGCATCGAAAGCAAAATCCGACTCGGCCATTCAGGCCATACTCGGTTCGGCAGCCACACTCAATATGCTCAACACACGTTACCTCATTTTCAACACCGATGGAGCCATATTGAAAAACAGTAATGCCTGCGGTAATGCCTGGTTTGTAAGCAATATCAAAAAGGTAGCCAACGCCGACAGCGAAATGGTAGCCGTGCAGAATTTCAATCCGCGCACCACCGCAGTGATCGATAATCGTTTTGAAAAAGAGATTGCCGGTCTCACACCTTCGGCCGATTCGCTGGCCAGAATCAATTTGCTGAGCTACGCCCCCAACAAACTCACCTACGAAAGCAATTCATCGAAAGAACAACTGGCCGTGTTTTCCGAAATTTATTACCCGTATGGCTGGAACGCCTACGTGGACGGAAAACCCACCCCACATTTCCGCGCCAACTATGTGCTGCGCGCCATGCGTATTCCGGCCGGCAAGCATAGCATTGAATTCCGTTTTGAGCCGGAGTTTTATGCCAAAGGTGAGGCTGTTTCGAGGATTGCGTCGGTGATATTAATTCTGGTCTTTGGATTAGGATTGTTTTTAGACTGGCGCAAGACTAACAAATCTATAATTAAGGCATAAGTGAAAAACAATGAACAAATGAAGCTATAGAGTTTTGTTTGTGTGTTCACCTGCCTCAAAATTACGTTTGAGATTTTTCAGGTACTTCTTACTTCGGCGAATAATCTTTATCCAGGATATTGAGCACTGTTCAGGAAAAGACACCATGAAAACCGGAAGTGTATTGTTGATATGAGTTACACTAACTCGTGTGATCAATCTCCGAGACGGCTGTCTTTTAAACAGAAATAGTAGATGTCTTTAAATCGCTTTCCGATAACATCGGCTGATACTTTATTCCTGATAGTCTCTGAAACAAGTTTCGGAAAATAGGGTTTTGATATTGCCTCCTGGATTTTTACAGTCCAGCTATCTACAGTGTTTTCAGCAATTACACATGCGTCAGAATTTTCGAATTCTGTTAATGCCCCCCTTGCTGATATAATCGCCGGAGTGCCTGTGCACAGGGCTTCGGCAACTACTACTGAGAACGTTTCTATTTCCGATGCATGTAAAAAGTAATGACTGTCACGAAGAATATTGGCAATGGATTGGGCGGGCAAATATCCATGCCATTGTATAGGGAAGTGGTATGTTTTTTCTTTATGTAAATCAGCAGAAGGCCCGTTTCCAATCATATCAAGATGAACATTAATCCCCTGCAGAGCCAGTTTTTCAAGGGCTTCAATAAACAGATCCGGGCGTTTGGGATACTTCCACGCAGCAATTGCCACAAATCGTATCGGAGTGGCGGCATCTCTTAGCGGAGATTCTTTTTTGACGGAAAAAGTGTCTGTATCAATTGAATTGGGAACTTTAAAAATGTTATTATTTGAAGTGTGTCGCTCAATGTTTCGTTTTAAGTAATCAGATACTACAGTAAGTGCACTCGCTTTACTATACGCTTTTCTGGCGTAACCCGCTGATAAGTTTTTCGACATGAATTTGTCAATTTTCGACCAGTGCTCGGTAATAACATGAGGTAATTTTAGCTTTTGCGAAATTGAATGCCCGATAATTCCGGCAGGGGCTATAATTGATGAATGGATAATGGTAGGTTTGAACCAGGCAGTTTTTTTGATTATTATTCGTCTGTACACCAATCTCATCAATGGCATAAGCGAATAGATGACTTTATGGAAACGGGAGCTGATGGTAAGTGTTAATACCTCAAGATCAGATTCATCTTTTGAATAATTCCAGTTCGAAGACAAAATGGTTTTTTCATTTTCAACGTGAATATGTACAACCAGTATATCCTGAACCTGTTTCTTTATTGCATGTGCATGATTTCGCACAAAAATCCCTGATCCCTGATTTTTATCGCTGGGATACCAGCAGGTCAGGAATAGTACTCTGGCTTCAGGCATTTGATAAATTTAGCTTTCTAATTTCATCTACCGACCAAACCAGCAATGATTTATCCTTGAAAGGAAGTACCTCTTCAGGTAAATACGAATCTGTAAATTCAGGAATGATTTCAATTGGTTTGGGAAAGAAGAACGGCGCAATCTGAAGGTTCAATTTCCGCCAGTGACCGGTAACAATTTTTTCATTATGTAATGCATCAACGAAACTTGTAGTTACCAGATACTTGATATTCGAATTACAAATATTGGCGATTGCCGTGAATACATCTTTTTCTGAAAAATGAACTAAACAGTCTCTGCAAAACAAAACATCCGCATCCGGCAATTTATCAGAAAGTATATTTAGCTTGATAAATTTATGAGTATCTGAACCAAACTGCTCAGTGTTTTTTTTGATGATATCGTTTACAATATCGCCGCCAATATATTGACATCCCTTGAAATTGATTTTCTTCATCCAGTAAAAATCACCACAAGGCGCATCCACAAATACTTTTGGCTCATAGCGTGCTATCAGCTTTTCAACAATGGCGATAAGGTTTTTTGTTTCTGAGTCGCCTGAACCAAGGCCCGAAACAGATTCTTTCCCCTTCCAGTAATTTTCCTCTGCTATTGTAGTAAATATTTCTTCGTGAGATTTACCTTTCCATCTTATTTGCCGCTTAAATTTCACATAGCGATTAAGAATTGATTGGGGAATCAATTTGGTAAGAGTGCTTTTTATATTCATCAGCGAAGTTTTGGGTAAAAATATGAATAAATACCATTTGGGAAGGGCTAAGTATCCGGGTTTTCAAGATCGATACGGATCCAATATTTTTGTATCTGTAGTTTTTTGTACTTTTACAAATAACTAATTCTACAGTTTTATCGCAATTATGAATTATCAAATTCGCAGAATCAGTGTATCTGACAGGGATAATTTAATTAAATTGTTCATTAATTCATTTAATTGGAAGCCTTCACCGGATTATATTAACAGAAAGTATGATACAGCCTTATTAGGCCCTGTTAATACTGGCTTCATAGCATATTCTGATGAAGGGAATCCGGCTGCTTATTATGGTGTATTTGCGGTTAAGTTAAATATTGATGGTAATATAATTCAAGCCGCTCAATCGGGAGATACAGTAACGCATACTGAACACAGAGGCAAGGGATTGTTTATTGAATTGGCAAAGCATACTTATGCGCTGTGTAAACAAGAAGGCATTGATATTGTCTTTGGCTTCCCAAATAAAAATTCATACCCTGGATTTATCAAGAAGCTTAATTGGATACACATTCATGATATTGATGTCTTTTCTATCAAGGTACAAACTTTACCAATAGCCAAATTGGTTAAGAAGTTTCCTTTTTTTCAAAATTTTTACCTCAACATCATAAAGCTTTTTTTATCAAAAAAAACATTTTATCCTGATTCCTTTAGTTCAGTAATTAATCAAGGTTTATCGGGTGTCTGTCGTGATGAAAAATATTTGAAATATAGAGAATCTAAGGACAAATTTTTCTTAAATAAATATGCTAAAAGCTGGGTGAAATTCGATGGAGCACTTATTATTGGAGATATATTAAATGAAAATACAAAGTCGTTGGAAAGTCATATAAAGTGGTTAAAACGGGTTGCCTTTTTTACAGGATGCAATAAAATTATGTTTTGTTCGAGCCCGGGTACAATTTTACATAATCAGTTTTCGAAGTATGCCAAAGTAATTAATCAAATGCCTGCCGGCATTATGCCTGTATCTGATGATGTGAATGTAACAGATAAAATATTCTTCACTTCTGCCGATTTCGATAATTATTAATTGGTCAAAATGATTTTTTTCCAGATTGAATAATCATATTTATAAAATTCACTTCTGCGTTGGTGGTGTTACTTATTCCTATGCGTTGAAATAAATTACTATGCATAGCTTCCCCGTTATTCTTAAATGTAACTGCAAAAAAGAAATTATACCCAAGAGCTTTGCCTGTTTTAATAGTATTTGAATTATATTCACCATAAGGAAAAGCAATCATATCACAACGCCTGGAAGTTAATTTATTAATGCTTTCAATTGGCCTTCCCAATTCTTCTGAAAGTTGAGATTCGTTTAAATCTATATTTAGATTAATATGAGAATGCGTGTGCGACTGAAATGAGAAAATTGACTTGGAGATATGCTTTTTGAGGGTTTCTTCATTTACCAATACAGCCCTTTTAGAATAAATCGAATCCGATCTGTAAAATTCAATATCAAACTGTTTTTGCAGTTGCTGGTCAATTTGCGCCATTCGGTCAGAGTTTCTGATAATATAGTCGTAAATTAACTCGTTGTTTTCAGATAATCTATAGTTGTTTTTACGATAAAACGATTTGTTATCAATGATTATCTCGGGAGGATTCTCATTGTCAATTATGCAGTCTATGAAATCAATGGGTAAAATTGTGCGATCAGTAGTAAGTGATTTGGTTATGATAAAAAACGTGGCAGGAATAGAGATATTTTCTAATATAGGAATTGCTTCATTGAAGTTGTTTAAATAACCATCGTCAAAGGTTATTGCAATTTGTGGTTTATTGCTATGACTTTCTTTTACTATCTTTTCTAAAGAAACTATCTCAAAATGTTTATTTAACAGAGATAATATTTTTTTAAATTCTTTGGTGCTGATATTTCGGACACTGTTTCCCGGATCTTCCGTCACTCCATGAAACATGATAATGATTCTCTTTCCTTTCCCGGGTAAAAAGAACTTATATATTCCGCTTCGGATAATTGCCGGAGCAATTACAGATCTTTTGAGCTTATTATATAGATTCTTAATCATCTAATTTTTTTTAGAAATTTGATTAGTTGATTCGTCTCTGAAACTGGATTAATATACAAAATTCCGATTCCAAATATGATCAAATACACCAACGCCTTTACGATAATTGATATTATTATGTTGGCCGATTCAAGCGGAAGCAGCTCACAGCCCAATATTGATAGTATTGATAATAGTAATAATTTAATACTATTCAGATTAAATGGTTGCATTTTGTATCTATATAATATATATATAAATTTCATGAGATTAAATATGATTATTGAAACTGCTGTCGCTATGGCTGCACCATTAATTCCCCAAAATGGAATAAGAAACCAGTTTAATACTATAGAGCAAACTAAAAGAAAAAATAAGAAAAGTGTTCCAACAATATATTTATTTGACATTGCTATTAATGATCCATTCATCCCTGTTGAAAGATTAACTAATGATGCAATGGCTAAAACCTGCAGGGGGAACAGCCCGACTTTATACTCTTCCGGTAAAAAGAAAAATATATTTTCTCTTTGTGTCCATAAAAGTCCAAAAATAAGTAGTCCAATAGGTACAAGATACTTAACAGAGTTGAAATAGATTTTTTTTACAATATCTAAATCATTCTTCTCCCAGGCATCTGCCATTTTAGCATTTGAGATTCTCTCCATACTGTTGAATGGTGCCTCCAAAATTGATATCATATATACACAAACGCTATAGATACCCACATAGCTCAGGTCTAAATAGTGGCCAATAATGAGTTGGTCAATCAGCTTTATTCCAAGCGAAGCTACTGCGGTAACTATCATTATTGTTCCATAAGTAAGCATTTTTTTCCAGTTTAAATTTCGATATGTCTGCCACTCGATTTTAAAACTTATAGCTTTTTTTATGGAGAGAAAATATAATAGTATTAGTAATTGAAGACAATAGATTCCAATAAATGAGTATATTAAAGTGTCAATCAGGATAATGTCATAATGATACAATATAACAATAGCAATATTTCCAAGTCTGATAAATACTTCGCTTAATAAGAAGGTGATACTTGAATAATATAATGATGATGAGTAAATTGAGTAGATTGCTATTAATGACAGGATAAAAGCAAATAGTGAAACTAAGTCAATGTAATTAATGAATTTTGCCGATTTGTTTATGTAGAATTCTATTAATGTACTTCGACTCATTAATAGAAGACCTCCAAAAATTATAAAACCAGCAATGCTAAACAAAAGCATCATTGTAAAGTGCCCATTATGTCGATTTTCTTCATTTTTAAACTTTGGAAAAAATCGCATTGTAATGCTGCCAATGCCCAATGGCATAAGCATTGCTATTATTGAACTTGCTGATAACAGTAATCTTAAAACACCTATTTCATCGCTTTGTAAGAAATTTGGTTGAATGATAATAATGTTAACAAAACCAATAACCAGACCGATATATGAGTAAATGAATGAGTAGATACTTTGTTTTTTTATATGCCCCATTACCGGATTACATTTACATGTCTGATTATTGATTTTCCTGTTAAGAGTTTTATTTGACAAACGTAAGTCCCATTCTCAACAATTTTTCCTGCATATCTTCCATCCCAACATTCGTATTTAATATTATTGGTACTGAAAATAAGTTCCCCCCATCTGTTATATATTTCAAACGTGCCGGTTAAACATTCAGAATCAGAATAAATACAAAAAAGATCATTCAAGCCATCGTTATTGGGAGTAAACGAATTAGGGATGTAAAATGGCGGACTATTTCCATCATAATCAATATTAATTGTATAGGAACTGGTATCTGCACAACTTGAATTATAGCCATTAATAAATGTTACCTGATATGAACCCGGTTGTGAATAGACATGAGTTGGTGTATTTGCATAACTCAAATTGCCATCTCCAAAGTCCCATAGAGGGTTAATAATAGAAGATGAATCGGGAATAAACAGAATCAGACCGGTACAGTTATCCTGGGCTAATTGAAATTCTGACGAGACATCGCTTATCGAGTATATTACTGAATTTGCTGTATCAGCAGAGCATACCGAGTTGGCGATTACAGAGATTAAAGTTGAATCAGAGACATTACTAATTAATATTGTAGAGTCATTTATATTTTGGTAAGGAGAGGTCAAACTCCATTGATAATTAGCAAAGCCACCCGTTGCTGTAAGGATTGTACTGTCACTTTCACAAAGGTGTGTAACTCCATTAACTGAAAGAGACATGGCCGGAAAAACATCAATCATTATATAGGCAGTGTCTGAACTACAAATAGAGTTACCCACAACTGTATAAAGTGTACTTGCTGAAGGTGAAAGAACCGCCATATCTCCATTTGCACTTTGTGAAACTGGCGGTGTTAACCAGGTATAGGTATCCATCCCGGTAAGGTTAATTGTTGTATAAGTCCCGGGACAAATTGTATCTGGCTGATTATATTGTATTTGATTTGTCCCGGTCAATATGACTGATATATTTATCGTATCGCTGTATGTGCCACATGTATTGGAAATGGTAAGCCAATATGTTCCTGCTGAATTGATTGATACTGATGGTTGACCGGGCAGGTTGTTGGACCAATTGTATGTGCTGTTGCATACAGATGGTCCGCTTATCTGAACTGGTGTATTACAAATAATGCTTGTATCGTTTCCAAGAGAAAATGAAAATAACGTCTCTTCATCAATCAGGTAAGGAACAAAATTAATTAAACCCAGTTGGGAGGTTGTACCTGAAGGCAGAGATACTCCGGGACTTGAATACATTGCCCCCGGACCTACTATATTGGGAGAGTTAATTACATCTATGAATGCTTGATTTGTTCTGGCCATGTATATCTTGCCATCGGGCCCAAGTTGTAATCCTCCAAAGCTATAGTTGCCCGGTGTAGTGGCTAATTGCGTGATTTGACCTGAAACCAGGTCATATTGAATAAGTTTACTGGTTATCCAAAATGTTGAAAGATATAGTATCTGGTCATTGGGAGAAAACTCGATGCCATAATACCAATCAGAAGATAGAACGGGTATAAGATCAATGAAGTTGGTTATTTGTCCATTAGCAGTATTTATATCAAACATCTCTAACAGAGAACAGAACGAATTTGCGACAACCAGCTTATTCGTTGTTTTCGACGCTTTCATATAACCAATCAGGCAATTAGAAGCGTGAAACGAGCCAATGTTGGAAATAACCGGAGCCGCAACTCCCGTGGCTGTTACCAGATATGAATGAAATGCTGTAGAGTTTAATTGATGAGTTATTACCCAAATGTCGATGCCGTTTGCATGTTTTACTGCCGTCATCTTTTCAGAACAAGATTGAGTAAGCAGAACATTCTTTGATGATGGTATAACGTCGCCTAATCCATTATTTAAGCATAAATCAACTTCGGTATAGTATAAATCGTTTGCAACCTGATGATCGCCGGAGTGAAATATATAATATCTGTTACAATTACCGGGTTTCGGTACAATAAGACACTGGGTGGTAGAGTTTCCGGCTATTAACCCGCTGCCATTAGGCATTACATTGTTATTTCGATCCCAAACATCAACCCCGTTTGTATAGAATAATAAACTGCCCTGATTATCACAAATAGTTGCGGCAGGTTCAAATGTATTCATAGGGCCGGCAGGTAATGTTGATACAGGACTTGAGTTAAAATCCAGACCTGCTCCGTTACCAAATCGCCAGATATTTGTTAGTTGACCAAATGCCGGGTTGGTAAAAAGCACAAGGCAAAAAACGAAATATAATGTTTTCATATTTCTATTTAGCAAAATTAGTGAATTGCGGGTTGTCAGACAATTATTTAGGGTTGTTTATACTCATTAATTCCTGATTTAGACTTATTTGTAAAATAGTCAATCAGCTTAAAAGTATTGTGAGGATATTGTTCATTATTGAAAATTCGCGTTTATGTCAGGTGTTTAACAATAACACAACCACGAGTTTGATTCAGAAAGGTGAGAAAACGGGCAGAGCATTTGATGAGGTTAGTTAAGTCCTCAAAATTACAAAATTCTCCAATTCTTTTACCTTTGCCCTCGTGTCTATACCCCCGAAAAAAGTACTCGTAATTACCTACTACTGGCCCCCCGCCGGTGGTGCCGGTGTACAACGCTGGCTGAAGTTTGTAAAGTACTTCCGCGATTTTGGCTGGGAACCTATAGTATATACGCCCGAAAACCCCGAAATGCCCGCCCGCGACGAATCGCTGCTGGCCGATGTGCCTGCGGGTATTCAGATGCTTAAAACGCCCATCTGGGAGCCTTACGATGCCTACAAAAAATGGGTGGGCCGCAAAAAAGAAGAGGGCATAGGCGCTGGTTTTGTTTCCGACAAAAAGCAGCCCGGTAAGGCCGAAAGCCTTGCCGTGTGGGTGAGAGGCAATTTCTTTATTCCCGATGCGCGCCGGTTCTGGATCAGGCCTTCGGTGAAATTTCTTGCACATTGGCTCAGTCAGAATAAAGTGGATGCCATAGTTTCTACCGGACCGCCACACAGTATGCACCTCATTGCGCTCGGACTGAAAAAGAAAATGCCGCACCTGAAATGGGTGGCCGATTTCCGTGACCCCTGGACCAATATTGATTTCTACGAAGAACTCAAACTCTCGTCGTGGGCCGATGCCAAACATCGCCGCCTCGAACGTAAAGTGCTCCAAACAGCCAATGCGGTGGTGAGTGTGGGCAAAACCATGAGCGATGAGTTTGGCGAAATTCTCGCGCAGGCAAATTCCTCAAACCGCCTCGAAGTAATTCCAAACGGCTACGACCCCGATGCGGTTGATGAAGCAGCATGTACGCCCGATGCAAAGTTTTCCATAGCTCACATCGGCACACTCAACCGCTCGCGCAATCCGCACGAACTCTGGAATGTGCTTTCGGCACTGGTAAAAGAAAATGCAGCCTTTGCCGCCGACCTCGAAATAAAACTCGTGGGCAAGGTTGATTTTCAGGTAATGGAAGCCATTGAGCAGGCGGGCCTCGCAAAATATCTTCGCAAAATTGATTACGTGCCGCTCAGCGAAGTGGGACGCGTACAGAAAGAAAGCCGTGTATTACTGCTGCTCATTAACCGCACCAAAAACGCCAAAGGAATTATCACCGGAAAATTTTTCGAATACATGGCTGCCGGAAACCCCGTGCTTGCCATTGGCCCCGAAGATGGCGATGCCGCAGCCATTATGGCCGAAACACAATGCGGTTTTATCTCCGGCTTCGACCAAACCGAAAACCTTACGCAGTATATTCTTCAGCTTTATCAGCAATACAAATCGGGATACACACCACACGAAATTTCGCCATTGGTGAAGCAGTACTCCCGCCGCGAACTCACCGGGAAAATGGCACGGCTGCTTGAATCTCTGTAATAGAAAAGAGACCATTGTTTTTGAAGCAATGGTCTCTTTTTTTACCGAAACTTTTAAAACGCCCGGCTCACACCCACCACCCAGCGCAGTTGCACATAATCGGGCGAAATAAAAGGTGTGCGGTTGATGAAGAGCGGAAAGTCGATGCGCAGCGTTAACGGCTTCACTATTTGCAGCGGCGGGAAACGCTTTACGGTGAGTGCAAAGCCCACACCGGCATCGGCGCGGAAGTCTGACATGGCCAGCGGTTCGTCGCCATTGTTAAAGTTAATGGCGCCCACATCGCCGAAGAGATAGCTTTGCATGCCCACCACACTGCGCACACGCGGCATGGCACGGCCTATAAAGCCAAAGAGTTCGTGAAACTCAAGTTCCATGTTAAACGCCGCGCCCGTAGTGCCTCTATACACCCTGCGCAAATCGCCGTACCAGTCGAACTGCGGCACCACATAGCCCGCATAGCCCCTCAGGCCAAGTCCGCCGCCTGCATGGAAATGATTAATGTCGTCGCCAAACTCGGCCCAGGTTACCGGGAAAAAGCCCATCGAGCGGGTGTATTTGTTTTCCATCAACTGCTCCGGATTGGCTCCGGCCAGATACAGCATCGATTCTTTGGCCCAGTTTAGGCCTGTTCCCGCCTGTGCAAACAAACGTGTGTTGATGTTGATCTTACCCAGATCGTTTTTATTCACCACATTCAGTTGCGCGTACTGATAATCGTAATCGCTGCCGAGCGCAGTGGAACGGAGATTGAACTGAATAAGCCCCGTACCGCGTTTGTAATTGTACGGATGCTCGTAGCCGAGGTTGATGGAATTATTGAAACGGTCGGGCGTCCACTCGTTGCGATACACAAGATAGTTGAGGTCCGACGAATCGGCCCGGTGCATCATTTTAAACGATACCGTGAGTTTGTGTTTCAGGTTGCGGCTCTGAAATTCAAGTCCGGTGTTTACCAGATTCAACCCGTCGAGGTGGCGGCCGGTGAAGAAGAACGACGCATTCTTCACCATTTTCGGCAACGGTGTGCGGTAATTCAATTGCACCGAAAACTGATCGTAGAGATTAAACTCGGCTCCTTCGGGCAACTGGCTCTGGCCAATGCCGGTGTTGTAATGAAACAGGAGATCGAAAATGTGTTTGGTATTCAGGTAATCGCCGCCGAGGTAGAAACCGGCTTTCACACCGTCGTAACCATTGTACCACACATCGGGCCGCGCACGCAGTGCGTAATTGAGACGCGAAGGCTGGTTGTATATTTTCGAGTCGAAACGAAAATCAACCGGCAGCTTCGAACTGTTGTTGAGCATGTTTACATCGGCCATACGGTGCGTGGTGTCGATAAACACTTCGGCTATGCCCGAGGGAATTACCACTTCCGCATCGTAGGTTTTCTGAATATTGTCCCAGCCAATCCAGCGCGGAAGCACGGTGGCGGTGGTTTGCTTTACAAACCAGGTGTTGGGAATGTGGTAATTGTATTCTTTGCCTTCGTTCGAGCGCACGGTAAAGTCGAGCGGCATTTGCATACCGTGGCGTCTGAAGGTGATAATGTAAGTGCTGGCCGAGTCGCCGCGTTTTATTTTGTCCACACCATAATCAATGGTTTTCGACGTGTTCAGCCACTGGTCGAAAAACCAGTTCAGGTCAACGTGGGTGTATTGAATAACCGAGTTGCGGAAATCTTCCACGTAAGGATGCGCAAACTTCCACTGATTGAAGTAATGCTGCATGGCTTTGAGAAAAAGTTCATCGCCCAGCACATACTGCAGGTTGTAGAGCATGGTGGCCGTTTTCATATACACCTGCCGGTAGCCGCCGCCGTGGCGCAACGCGCCGCCGAAATGATCGGAGTGGGTTTCGAGCACGGCTTCTTCGCCACGCACGGCATCAATGGTGTAGGGCAGCATACACTCGCTTTCCATCACCATGTCGGGCTCGCGGAAACGTTCGGCGTATTTCGAGCGGTAGGGATATTGCAGGCGCACATCGCCTTTTATTTTGCGGTACGACCAGGCCGTGAGAAACTGCGTAAAGCCTTCGTCGAGCATGGCGCGGTACGTTTCGTTGCTGCCCACCATACCGAAAAACCAGTTGTGGCCTATTTCGTGCGCAATAAGGTCGTAGTAATCGGGAGCGCGGCCGCCGTCGAGTGTAAGCATGGGGTATTCCATGCCGTCGCGCGCATCGGCCACAATCATTTTCGGGTAGGCATACATGCCAAAATCGGTCGAATACACTTCAATTACTTTGGCCGTAAACGCCGCCGCATCCTGCCAGCCCGAGCAATGCTGTTCCTGCGCCAGTGCAATGCAGCGTATGCCGTTCCATTTCACTTCGCCAATGCGGTAGGAGGGATCGGCAGTCCAGGCAAAGTCGTGTACATTTTCGGCATGAAACTTCCATGTTTTGCTGCTGCCGTCGCTGGCAATTACGGTGCTGGGCTGCGTGCCCCAGGGCTTTTTGGCGAAGTTGGAAATGTCTAATTTCTGGCGAAGCTCGGCCGGAAGCACTTCGGCTTCGTTCACCAATTCGCCGGTGGCATCCATTACATAATGGTTGGGAAAAGTAAGTTCCACATCATACACCCCGAAATCGCCGTAAAATTCGCGGGTAAGATGCTGGTCGGTATCCCAGCCTGCCTTACGGTCATATACCGAAATGCGCGGATACCAGTGTACACCGTCGTAATGCTTGTAGCCAAACTCCTGATACATTTTCATACGCCGGCGAATGGTGCCGCCATTGTCGAAATAGGTTTTGAAATCCAGGGTAAAGCGCACCGCAAAACCCGGACGCAGCGGCTTGGGCAGCCACACCTTCATAATGGTATTGTCGAGTTCCACCCGCACATCCTGCCCGTCCACCTTTATATTGCTTACAGTAGTACCAAGCCCCTGTTTTTCGTATTTGCCATAACGCACATTGAAATCGTTGTTGCGGTGCAAATCGTCGGTGTACGAGCCCGGCTGAAACGCATTCTGGTACAGATGGAAATACACAAACCCCAGCGTATCGGGCGAATTGTTCCAGTAGGTAAGTTCCTGCGAGGCATTGATAATATCGGTGGCTTCGTCCACCAACGCTTTTATACGGTAATGCACATCCTGCTGCCAGTAGCCGGGATAGGGAGCCCGGTTTTTCCAGTAATTGGGATTTGAACGTGAACGGTAGGGAATATCAGCATACTGAGCTGAGGCGGTGGTTGTGATGAGCAACAACAACGCGGCGAAAATTCGCTGAAGCATACGCAGTTTCTTTTCGTGAAGTGGTATGCGGTAAAGATAAGGGATTTGGGGCACTGACAGATCAAAATGTGAGCAGTGGTATTTTGAAAAAATACTATTTCAAGTACAATTTCACAAAGAGATACTCAACTTCCCTGTATCATATTCTTAGAGGACAGATAATCGTTTTTTCTGCCGGATCAACGATCGAAATAAAAAGATGATCCAACATTTAGCAGTATGTTTTACCCGCAACTCATCACCTCACCACCGTCACCCTTCCCGTTCGTCTGCGCTCCGCCCCGTCGCACGCCGCCACATAATCAATCACATACACATACACATCTTCCTGCACCAACGTATTTTTTATCCGGCCATCCCAGCCCGCAGCAAAATTATCGGTTTCAAAAATCATTTCGCCCCAGCGGTTGTAAATGCGCATATTCCACACTGTGATGCCGGTTCCTTCGGCTCGGAAAGTTTCGTTCAGCCCGTCGTTGTTGGGTGTAAACGAGTTGGGCAGATACACCGAGCCTTCGCCGGGCTGGCCCGAAATGCTTATCGAATCGGTTGAAATGCAGGAGCCGGTGGTTACAGTAACCGCGTAAGTGCCGGGGGCAGTAATGGTAATTGTGGCGGTAGAATCGCCGGTGTTCCAGGCAAAATTGTTGCCTGCGCCGGCATTAAGCTGGAGGTTTATATTAGTGCAGAATGTGCCGCTGCTGCTGATGTTGGCCCGCGGGGCATCGGTAATGCGTATGCTGTCGTTGCCGGAGCAGCCTGTCGAATCGGTTACTGTAACGCTGTATGTACCGGCATCGGTAACCGTTATCGACTGTGCTGCCGAGCCGTTCGACCACAGCACCTGATTCCACGGCCCGCCCGCGTTGAGTGTAAGTGCTGCGGGTGTGCAGCGTACCGTGTCGGCACCAAGATCGGGCACGGGCGAGGGGCTTACGGTAATTACCAGCGCCACCGTATCGCTTTGTGTGCCGCACGAAGTATCGGTGGCCACCAACTGTGCAATGTAGGTGCCCGCATTGGTGTATGTATGCGTGGGGGAGGCAATTACCGAAGTATTGCCATCGCCAAAATCCCACGCAAAAAAGCTGCCGCTGCCCGTGTTCTGGAAGTTTACCGTAAGCGGCGCACAGCCTGTAAGCGGCAATCCGCTGGCTGCGGCCAGTGGCTGGGGCGTAACGGGGCAGGCAGGATCAATTACATATTTCCACAAATCGTTGTAATTGGTAAACCCTTGCCCGTCTTTACCGCCAAAGAGCCAGAAATTTCCCGCAAGATCACGAAACGGCATCGACCCGAAACGACCGCCCGGATCGTTGGTGGCGGCTGGAACATTTTGTGTACCATGTACAGGAAGAATAATTGACTGCGCATTGTTTTGCCCGCGCACAATGGCCTGCTGCACCGGCACCGTGCTGATGTCGATCACCCACATATCGTTGCCCGGAATGCTGGGATTGGCCCCGCCGTAATACCAGAGCCGGTTGCAATCGTCGGTCCAGCACAGCGAGTTTTCGTTGCGTGCCGCGCCTGCATAACCGGTGGAAAACGTACACAGCGGCCCGGTATTCCCCGTACTGAAACTCACATTGCTGCCGCCCATCCATGTCCAGAGCAGTGTTACCGGATCAAACATCCAAATGTCATTGGCATCGGCCACACCACCCAGCGAATATCCCCCGCTCATAATCCAGAACCGCCCGTTCTGATCTTTCCAATGCGCATACACCGTGCGGCCTCCCGGATTGTTGGAGGGAGCAGCCACGCCCAGCGTACCATAATTTACCGGAGGCGAAAATCCGCCCGTGCCGGCCATCCATGTCCAGGTGTTGGTGGCAATGTTGTAGCGCCACACATCGTCGAGGTTGTTCTGTATGTTGTTAAAACCGCCAAAAAGCCAGAGGTCGCCGTTGTTATCCACCCATCCCGCACGGCATTCATCGCGCGAGGGCGGTTCGTTAGAGGGCGAAGGCACACCAATTACGCCGAAGTTGCCTCCAAACGTGGTAATATTGGGTCCTTTCATCCAGGTCCAGGTATTGGTGGCAATATTATACCGCCACAAATCGGCGTTGCGGCCATCGGCAAAATTCACATCCAGTCCCGAACCGCCAAACATCCATAAATCGCCGCTGAGGTCAGTCCAGGCAATCATACCAAAACCACGTCCGGGCGGATGATTGGTGGGCGAAGGCACACCTTGTACCCCGTAACTCCCGTTGGCAGACAGCGCAGAAGTCATGCAGGTCCAGTTGCCTGTAGCCGGTTCGTACCGCCACATCGAAGCCGTGTACCCTCCGAAATTGTTGCACCCGCCGTACATCCAGAAATTCCCCTGCAAATCGGTCCAGGCTGCCGCTGCATACAAAGCCGGGGGGGCATTGGTGGGCGAGGGTACACCAAGGGTTCCAAAATTTCCCGAAGAGTTGGTTGTACTCTGTCCCTTAACCCACGTCCATATTCCGGGCTGTGCTTCTGCACGCACCAAAGCCAGTAACAGAAACACACACAAAAGTCTTACCTGCATACAGGTTCATTAACAAACAAAAAAGTATTTGGTTGTCCCTCTGGCGTTCATTGCCAATAGCAGAGATAATTTTAATGTTCAGGTAAAAAGTTGCCTCAGCCAGACTAAACATCAATGCAGTACAAGAAATTGCCCACATCGGCCACAAAAAAGCATGATTGAAAATCAGGCCGGTGAATAGCCTGCCTTAGATGTGTTACAGAAACGGCGGTTAAAAAAATCCCTGCAAACTCTGATCCAGTTCCTCTTCCGAAATCATCTTGTATTCGGCAGGCACTGTAAACACGGTAGAGTCAATTTGTGCGCGGGCTACGCTTTGGGCCGTAAAATGAAGTTCCAGACCAAATTTGCGCAGGCTGTAGTCCATCAGTACACCATCAATTTTGTAAAATGCGTTGCTCCAGTTGGGCGAGCTTACCTGAAGGTCGTGTGTGTACCACACTTCCATGTCGGGACTTTTGTCGGCAAATTTCAGGATGGCTTTTTGACAGTTGTAACCGGCAATTTTTTTGGTTTCCTTAGTTTCGGTTACCGTGTAATCGGGAAGATAATAATTGCGAAGCCTGATGGCTGACGAATCCAGCACGGCTGCTTTTTTATCTAAAAAGCTTACCATGTTGGTAAACGTTTTTTTATTCGGATCCGATAAAAACGCAATGTGCATGGCACCCACACCGGCATCAAGTTCGGCAAGCGTATAGTTCTTGCGGAATTTCACCGTCATTTTATCAGGAAACATCATAGACATGGACGATTTCGGATTAACCGGAGTAGCCTTGTATTCAATTACTCCTTCCGAAATTTTTTCCGTGGTAGCCTTTTCACCACAAGCCGACAATACAAACACAATAACCAGTGCAGAAATGCGAATCATATTACTTGATAAGCGGGCGTACATTCGTAAGGGTCGGTCAGGGTGTTTAGTTGCAGCAAGGTAACCATAAATTTTTATATTGCAAGAAACGCCCATTAATATCCTGATTAGCTCCCCGATAAAAAGTAATTGTCGCCACACAGAAAAAAATATCGCCATGCCCGGTAATCAGCTTGTGTATAATCTCTCCACCCGCATATTCGGCCGGGCAGCCTTTGTTACCGGTGTAATTTCGGTATTGAGCGGAGCGGCAGCGGTAATTACACCACAGGCTTCTCTTTTTTATATAATTGTTCCGGTGGTATTTTCAGTCATTTTCCTTTTCAGCATTTACATGCTTTTAAGGAAAAAACCAATACTGGTTCTTACCGAATCGGGCATTACCTCTTCAACTGCCTCTAAATCTGAAATCCCGTGGGAGAACATCCGCGCAATTCAGGTTGTGGAAATCCGCAAACAGCAGTTGCTTTGCATTACAGTGGACAGCGCAGTAATAAACCGCCTCTCACTTACACCTTTTCTGGAAAAAAGGAGGCAGTGGATTATTTCCACACTCGGACTTACATTGCACCAAAACTCTGATTATGTGTTTGCCGCCATCAGCAATTTATCCGCGTCACCCGAACAAATAACCGCCACAATAAAAAATCTTGCGCAGTTGAGCAGAGACGAACGTGTGCGCAACCTGAAAGCACTCGGCGTAAAATAACACACCCGCCTGTTGCGGAGGCGGGTGTGAGAAATTAATAACCAAGTGTTTTAAGCATCGACTTGTAACTCTGTTCCTTGGCAAACAGGCGGGTCACAATTTCGCCGTCTTCGTCGCGGTCTATGAGTACGTGCTTGGGTGCGGGAATAAGGCAATGCTGTATGCCCCCATATCCGCCCAGCGATTCCTGATAGGCACCCGTGTGGAAGAAACCAATGTACTGCGTACCTTTTTCTTTGGGATCCACCTTGGGCAAAAACACGTTGTTGGCGTGCGCCTCGGTATTGTAATAGTCCATACTGTCGCAGGTAATGCCGCCTAAGTTTACAGGCTGATATTCGCGCTCCCAGTTGTTTATGGCCAGCAGGATGAAACGCTGGTTAATGCCCCAGGTATCGGGCAGAGTGGTAATAAACGAACTGTCTATCATGTACCAGAGTTCGCGGTCGTTTTGCAGCTTCTGGTCAATGATGGAGTAAAGCGCTGCACCGCTCTCGCTCACTGTAAACGAACCGAATTCGGTGAAAATATTGGGCTCGGCAATCTCGTTGTTTTCGCAGTAGTTTTTTATCTGACTGATGATTTCTTCAATCATATACTCATAGTCGTACTCAAAACTCAGCGAGTTTTTGATAGGCATACCTCCGCCAATGTTCAGCGAATCAAGCGTGGGGCAGATGCGTTTCAGATCGAGATAAACCTTGAGGCATTTGGCCAGTTCAGTCCAGTAATAGATGGTATCTTTTATTCCGGTGTTGATGAAGAAGTGAAGCATCTTCAGTTCAAACTTCGGATTGGTGGCAATTTTTTCCTTGTAGAAATCCACAATATCCACATGGCGAATGCCCAGACGCGAAGTATAGAACTGGAAATTGGGTTCTTCTTCGGAGGCAATGCGAATGCCAACCTTTTGTTTGGGAGCCTTCACATGTTTGGCGTAGTAATCAATCTCCGATTTATGGTCGAGAATGGGAATGGTATTGTAACCTTCGTTGGAAAGGTCGGTAATCAAACGCAGGTACTCATCGCGCTTGTAGCCGTTGCTTACAATGTATTTATTCTTATCAATTTTACCTTCTCTTATTAACTGCCGGATAATATGGATGTCATACGTTGACGAAGTTTCGATATGTACATCGTTTTTCAGCACTTCGTCGAGCACAAACGAAAAATGTGAGCTTTTGGTGCAGTAACAGTAGGTATAGTTACCTTTGTAATCTACCTTCGCCATAGCTACATTGAAGAGGCGTTTGGCCTTTTGAATCTGTTGCCCTATCTTGGGAAGGTAGGTAATCTTTAACGGTGTTCCGTATTTCTTGATGATGTCCATCAATGGAATATCGTTGAAATACAGTTCGTTGTCTGTTACATGAAACCCTTCCTGCGGAAAGTTGAACGTTTGTGCGATCAGGTTTTGATAGGTGTTTTCCATTTGTTACAGGTAAACAGAATGTAAAGTAAGTGAGTTGGATTACTCTTTCGGGTGTAAATGTAAGTAACCCGGATGAGTCAGTATCAAATAAATTGCCAAAATATGAGATCTGTCAAAAAAGTTAAGTTTATCGAGATTAAATCCGAAATCGGAGCCGGAACCCGCGGGGCGAGCCTTGGGCCTGATGCCATTAAAATTGCTGCGCTGGATATGGTGAGCAATATTTTCAATGAGCACGAATCAGTAGAGGTGAAAAACGAAAACCAAATGCTGTTCGGCCCTCCGGGAAGCATTTTTGCCCGTCGTATTAAAGGTCTTATTGCTATCTACGAACGGCTTTCGGGCGAAGTGGCCAAAGCCATAAAAGGCAATTTCTTTCCCATTGTGCTTGCCGGCGATCACAGCACCGCCGCCGGAACCATTGCCGGTGTGCGCCTCGGCCTGCCACCCAAAAATACCCGCATCGGCGTAATCTGGATTGATGCCCACGCCGATCTTCATTCGCCCTACACCACCCCTTCGGGCAATATGCACGGTATGCCGCTTGCCGTGGCTTTGGGCGAAGACAACAAGAGCAACCAGATAAATAAGGTGGACAAAGAAACCATCGACCTCTGGAACAAACTCAAAAGCATTGGAGGCAACGGGGCCAATGTGCGCTACGAAGACCTCGTGTACATAGCAGTGCGCGATGTGGAACCGGAAGAAACGGCTCTCATCCGTAGCAAGAAAATCAAGCTCTTCAGTACCGATGAAATCCGCCTGAACGGTGTGGAACGCATTGCCCGCGATACACTGGCTTACCTCAAAGCCTGTTCACATATTTATATATCATTCGATGTGGACAGTATGGACTCCAACATTTCACGCGGAACAGGTACACCTGTACCGCACGGCATAACTGAGAAAGAAGCCGGATCGCTGCTGGTTCGCCTGGTGCAGAACGAGAAAGTAGTATGCCTGGAGGTAACCGAAGTAAATCCGACCCTTGATAAGGAGAACCTTATGGCGGAGAATACCTTTGAAATACTTCAGAAGGTAATTGGTCAGTTTACCTGATTACATTTGCATCCGCATTTATCCAATTACGTTCAAACCAGTATGCTTACTACCGAAGATTTGCTCCGCGCCCCAGTAGCCGCTGCCGTGGCCGAATTGTTTTCTGCCGATATCCAGCCCGGGTCGGTTACCTTTCAGCGCACCAATCCGGCGTTTGAAGGCGATGTGACGCTGGTGGTATTTCCTTACGTAAAACTCGCCGGCAAAGGGCCCGAGCAAACCGCCCAGCTCATTGGCGAACACCTGCAGGCCAAACTTCCCGAAGTAGCCCGCTTTAACGTGGTAAAAGGCTTCCTCAATCTGGTTATTGCCGACGATTTCTGGAACCGCCAGTTTACCACACTGTCCTCCGAACCGGCATACGGCCACAAACCCGTAACCAACACCAGCCCGATGGTAATGGTCGAATACAGTTCGCCCAATACCAACAAACCGCTGCACCTGGGCCATGTGCGCAACAACCTGCTTGGTTTTTCGGTAAGCGAAATACTTAAAGCAGCCGGTTACCGGGTGGTAATGGTAAATCTGGTAAACGACCGCGGCATCCACATTTGCAAAAGCATGTATGCCTGGCAGCAACTGGGCAACGGCGAAACACCTGAGAGCAGCGGAATAAAAGGCGATCACCTCGTAGGTAAATACTACGTGGAGTTCGATAAACTCTACAAAGAACAGGTAAAACTGGCCGTGGCCGCCGGTCAAACCGAAGAGGAAGCCGGCAAAACCGTACCCGCCATGCTGGCCATACAGGAAATGCTCCGCAAATGGGAGGCAGGCGATGAAGAAGTAATTGCACTCTGGAAAATGATGAACGGCTGGGTGTACGACGGGTTCAACACCACGTACAAAAAACTCGGCGTTTCGTTCGATAAGATTTACTACGAATCAAACACCTACCTGCTTGGCAAAAGCATAGTAGAAGACGGCCTGAACAAAGGTGTATTGCTCAAACGCCCCGACGGCGCCGTAATCATCGACCTCACACCCGACGGGCTCGACCAGAAAGTATTGCTCCGCAGCGACGGTACTTCGGTGTATATGACACAGGACCTGGGCACTGCCGCCGAGCGTCATAACGAGTTTCCGTTCGAAAAACTCGTTTACGTGGTGGGCAACGAGCAGGAGTACCATTTCAAAGTACTCAAGCTGGCGCTGGCCAAACTCGGCTATGCGTGGGCCGACGGACTCTACCATCTTTCCTACGGCATGGTAGAACTGCCTCACGGCAAAATGAAATCGCGCGAGGGCACAGTGGTGGATGCCGACGATCTGATCCAACTCATGGAAGACGACGCGCAGAAACTGGCCGAAGACCGCGGACTCATTGCCGACATGAGCAGTGAGGCCAAAGCCACGCTGTATCATCAGGTAGGCATGGCCGCGCTCAAGTATTTCATCCTCAAAGTCGATCCGAGAAAGAAGATGCTTTTCAATCCCGAAGAAAGCATCGATCTGCAGGGAAATACCGGTCCGTTTATCCAATACACCTACGCCCGCATCCGTTCCATGCTGCGCAAAGCAGGAGTAGCCGACAGTCTGCCCGGTTTCACCACCCCCGCGCAGCTTCACGAAAAAGAAAAGGCGCTCATCAAGCACCTGCACCAATACCCCGCCATCGTGCAGGAAGCCGCAGCCACCTACAACCCCGCCGTGGTAGCGCAATACACCTACGACCTGGCCAAAACCTACAACCAGTTCTACGATGCCTGTCCGGTAATGAAAGCCGAAAGCGACACGCTCAAACACTTCCGCCTCAATCTATCCGCCTGCGTAGCACGCACAGTGAAGGAGTCGCTCCGCCTGCTCGGCATCGAGGCTCCGGAGCAGATGTAGGTGTTGGCGTCCTCGTGGGGCGCATCATCCTCTCATCGGAGTGCAGCTGGGTGCCGGCGTCCTCGCGGGGCGCGACCCTTCTCATCTATGCATACCACTGAGCCTCGCGCATGGTACATGCGTCCTCGTGGGGCGCGTCATCCCCTCCTCGGTGTGCATCCGGGTGCCGGCGTCCTCGCGGGGCGCGACCCTTCTCATCTATGCATACCACTGAGCCTCGCGCATGGTACATGCATCCTCGTGGGGCGCGTCATCCCCTCCTCGGTGAGCATCTGGGTGCCAGCGTCCTCGCGCCCCAGCCCACGAGCCCAGCCCACGAGCCCAGCCCACGAGCCCTGCCCACGAGCCCAGCCCACGAGCCCTGCCCACGAGCCCAGCCCACGCGCCTAACCCGCCAGCCCAGCCCACCAGCGTAGCCCACGAGTATAGCTCACCAGCCCCGCCCACCAGCATAGCCCGTCAGCATAGCCCACCAGCCCAGCCCACCAGCGTAGCCCACGAGTATAGCTCACCAGCCCAGCCCACCAGCATAGCCCACAAACATCTCACCCGCGCAAAGCACACTCAAGCCCTCCGCCACAGCGCAAACAAATCCATAGTAATAGCCACACTATAATGAATAAGCACCCCAAGCCACACCGAACGGCTTTTCATACTCAATGTCCCCAGCACAATACCCGCCAGGATAGCCCCGAAAGTCTCAGGCATAGGCTTCCGGAAATGAATCATACAATAAGGCACCATCATCACCAGCACACTATAAAAACCAAACCGCGGCCTCAACCCCAGCGTCATAAACCCGCGAAAGAAAAACTCCAGCGCCACAAACTGCCCGAAATAAAACAACTCCCAAATCCAGAACCGTGGCCAAAGCGGCTCGCCCGGATTGGGCTGATAGAAAGGATATTTCTGCTGAAAAGCAGCTGTGCCCGAGAAATTAGCCACCAGCGGAAACATCACCGCCAGCATAACCACATACAACGGCCAGCCCTGAAACGCACCATTCAGCCTCAACCCATAATCGCCCAATGGCTCACGTAGTACAAAGCGAATGAGCAGCATGGGTATAAGCATATAATGCGTAATGCTTACCAATGCCCACCAAACCAATTGATGCAACTGTGCCGCTTCGTGATAAATACTCCATTCGGTAAACTGCCGTTGCAAACCGGTTAGTCCGCACTGACCAAGAAACTTCGCAAAATTTTCGGTATTACCTGCGTAGCTGATGAGCGTAAGGGCTACGGCTGTCCAAACCAGAATTACCCATGTTTTGCGGTGCGAGCCGGGCGTGGGATTCAGTTTTTCGGCCAGCGCATCGGCTTCGGCGGCTTGGTAAGTGCGGAGGAAAAGGTCTTTTATCACAGACTGAAACGGGGGAGAGGTGGTGTGTCCTGCGCGGCTGTTTCGCCGGCCAGAAGCTGGAAGTGGCCGGCCATGGCTATCATGGCGGCATTGTCGGTGCAGTAGGCGAAGGGCGGGATGAATGTTTGCCATCCCTCGGTCTGGCCGGTTTGTGTGAGTGCCTGGCGCAAACCGCTATTGGCCGAAACGCCGCCCGCCAGTGCCACGCGGGTAATGCCGGTTTCTTTTACGGCCCGTTTCAGGCGTTTGATGAGTGTGCTAACAATGGTGTGCTGTATCGACGCGCAAATGTCGTGCAGGTGGTTCTGCACAAAATCGGGGTTGGCGGCGGTGTGATCGCGCACAAAGTAAAGCACGGCGGTTTTGAGTCCGCTGAAACTGAAATTGAGTCCGGGCACCTGACCTTCGGGAAAGGCAAATGCGTTGGGATTTCCCGTGGCGGCGTATTTGTCGATGAGCGGGCCGCCGGGGTAGGGAAGTCCCAGAATTTTTGCGCATTTGTCGAAGGCTTCGCCGGCGGCATCGTCAATGGTTTCGCCGATGAGCACAAAAGTGCGGGCATCATCCACACGCACTAACTGGGTATGTCCGCCCGAAACGGTGAGGCATAAAAACGGGAACTCAGGCACGGGGCGCTGGTCATTGTCGCGCACGAAATGAGCCAGAATATGGCCCTGCATGTGGTTTACGGCCAGCAGCGGTTTGTTCAGGGCCAGCGAAAATGCCTTGGCAAATGAGCCGCCCACCAGCAACGCGCCCAGCAGTCCGGGTCCCTGCGTGTAGGCAATGCCGTCGAGCTCGTGCGGCTGCACACCGGCCTGGCGCAGGGCTTCGTGTACCACGGGCACCACCTGTTGCTGGTGCGCGCGCGATGCCAGCTCGGGAATTACGCCTCCCCATTGTTTGTGTACTTCCTGACCGGCCACCACATTGGCCAGCAGAAAGCCGTTGCGCAGCACAGCCGCAGCGGTTTCGTCGCACGATGATTCTATTCCGAGGATAAGCGGCATGGCTCTTTATGTTATTTTTGCAAAATAAATCCCAGATTGCAGTAATTATTGGCGTTTCTGGCGTTGTAATTGCTGAGCGTGCAGGGCAGAACGTACTGCCATTACACGCAACCCACTGCTCTATGGCTGAAAAACAGCGTATCGGTAGCAAAATTATCAAAAAGACGGGGCGCTGGCTGCTTAGGCTGGTGATCTTCTTGGTGGTATTGCTTACCGCGTCGTATTTTCTCATTCAGCTTCCTGCAGTACAAACCTGGCTGGCGCAGCGCGCAGCCGCATGGCTTTCCGACGAACTGGAAACCCGCGTGGAGGTAAAAGGTGTAAACATCCGCTTCTTTACCAAAGCCGTGCTCGAAGGCATTTACGTGGAAGACCGCCACGGCGATACACTGTTGCTGGCCGAAGAACTGGTGGCCGATGTGCGCCGGTTCAGCTACGAAAACAGGCAGCTTGCCATGCGCGATATTGCGCTCAAAAACGCCCACATCAAACTCAAAAAATATCCCAACGAACGCGGACTCAGCTACCGCTTCATCCTGATGCATTTCAAATCAACCGGCCCCAAAAAGCCAAAATCGAAATCGCCGTGGGATGTGCAGTTGGGCGGAATCACGCTTGATAATGTGCGCATGGAATACATCGACCTGCGCGATTCGATTGACGATCCCGGAATGGATTTCGAAAACATCCGCGTAAGGGAAATGAGTGCGCATTTTGCCGATATAAAACCGCAGGGCGATTCGGTACTGATGCATCTCGATTACCTGCGCGCAAAAGAACACAGCGGCTTTGAACTCAAAGAATTCAATGCTGATCTTACTCTGAGCGAAGAATACGCACATTTCCGCAAACTCAATATCCACACACCCGAAAGCACCATTCACGGCGATCTGAAATTTGTGTACGACAGCATCGAGGCCATTGAAGACGACTTCATCAACCTTGTACGTATGCAGGGCCGTTTCGACAGTACCACCATTGAAATGGCCGATGTGGCTTATTTCGGGCACGAACTGCTGGGCATACGCGAACGGGTAACGCTGAGCGGCGAAGTAAACGGCACGGTAAACAGGCTGCGCTGCAAAAACATGCGGCTCGGCTTTGCGCGCAATTCGGTAATTGCAGGCAATTTCAGTTTCAACGGCTTGCCCGATATTGAGACTACCGACATGAATTTCCGCATCAAAGAATTGCGCACCAGTTATTACGACCTGGGCAGTTTGCCCTATCCGCCTTTCCCCAAAGGCGATTCGCTGCTGCCGCATTTACCGGCCGAAATGGCCAAACTGGGCGGAATTTATTTCAGCGGCATTTACGAAGGCTTTCTCACCGAGTTTGTGGCGCACGGAAATTTCAGCACCTCGCTGGGCAAACTCAATCTCGAAAACTTAGCCATGTCGCAGCCCGATTCGACCTCGCCGTTTATCTATCGGGGAAGGGTGGCGGCCAATGGATTTGATTTCGGCACTTTGCTGGATGTGCCCGGATTGGGTACCGTGTCGGGTGTGGTGGATATCGACGGTAAAGGATTGAGTACTGATGAAGTGGATGCCAAAGTAAACGGGCAGTTGAGCGCAGTGTATTTCCAAAAATACAACTATCAGAATATTGCCATTCAAAACGGGCATCTCTATCACGGTACTTATGATGTGGGCCAGCTCGAAATGCGCGACCCGAATGCGGGGCTTTCGTTTTCGGGCAAGGTAAATTTCAGCAGTGCAGTGCCGGTAATGGATTTTACGGCGGCTATTGATTCGGCCAATCTCGGGGCGCTGGGTTTTCTCGATTCGGCCGGGCAGCATATTCTTACCACCGGACTTGAAATGCGCCTCAAAGGCAGCAACATCGACAATATTACCGGCACCATCGGCATCCAGCAACTCGATTACGAGCGAAACGGCGAACAGTATTCGTTTAATCAGCTTACGCTAAATGCGCAGAATTTCGAAGACAGCACCCGCACTATTGCGCTCGAATCAGACATTGCCACGGCTACCATAAAAGGAAAGTTTCAGTTGCTCGAACTTCCCGCCACGGTGCAGAATCTTTTGTCGGACTACCTGCCTGCTTATTTCCCGCCGCCGCCACCACCTGATCCCGACAATAAAAAGAAAAATAAAAAAACTCCCGATCAGCTTTTCACCTATTACCTCACCTTCAACCAGAATACACGTCCGGTTGAAGTACTTGCACCCGGTTTGGTCATCAAACCCGGCACCTTTCTGAAAGGCAGTTTCGATACACGCAAACGCCGCCTCGAAGGACTTCTCGATTCAGACGGCATTGCCTGGAAAGGCACACGTTTCGAAGGACTTCACAGCATTTCATTTTCCAACACCGGCAGGCGCGGCGAACTAAACGGCCGCATCAACCGCATTGCACTGAGCGATTCAGTGGGTCTGGGCAATGTGGTAATCAAAAGCACAGCTTCCAACGATTCGCTGCTTTCGCGTTTAGACTGGAATAATCTGAGTACACGCCGCAACGAAGGCAAGGTGCTGCTGCTTACCCGTTTCTTCGGCGGAAGTTCAATGAGTATGCAACTGCTCAACGCCGGGCTCTGGCTCAACGATTCGCTCTGGCAGGTGGCCGCAGGCAACGAAGTGCGCATCGACTCAAGCCGGATTGCGTTTACCAATCTGCGTTTCACTTCGGGCAAACAACTCATCGGACTCAACGGCACGGTTTCCAATAGTCCCACCGATCAGCTTGTGGTAAGCCTCAACCAGTTCAACCTGCAACACCTGAATTATTTCACACAGTCGTCGGGAGTATCATTTAAAGGCTTTGTAGGCGGACAAACCACACTTTCTGAACTTTACGGAACGCCCATTTTTACCAGCAATACCGAGTTTAACGAGTTATTTGTAAACGGCCAGAAAATAGGGCAGGGACAGATGGATGCAGTGTGGGACAAGGCCCGCACTGCAGTGTATATGCACGGGGAGTTTTCGCGCGGGGTGATTAGTCCCGAAACCAATACGCCTATCATAAATATTCTTTTTGAAGGCTACTATTATCCGCAGCGTACCACCGAAAACCTCGATGTGGATCTTAATCTTTTCGGTATCGAACTGGCCGTTTTACAACCCCTGCTGAAAGATTTTTGCAGCCGCATGTTTGGTTCCATTGGCGGAAAAATTCATGTGGGTGGTACGCTCAATCATCCCGAATTTAACGGCGAAGCCGATGTGTGGATTAAAAAAGCATCCATCGACTATCTCGGTATTTATGTAAAAGCCCCCGAACAAAAAATATATATTGAATCCAATTCTTTTTATTTCAACGATTATCAGGTGGCCGATTCCTGCGGCAATAAAGCCAAGATATATGGCCACCTTTATCACGATAATTTCACGCGGTTTCAGTTCGACATGGACTTTGCCCTGAACAAGTTTATGGTACTGAACACTAACGAAAAGAGCAATGATTTGTATTACGGAAACGTATTTGCAAGCGGCTACATGAACGTGTTTGGTTTTGTGGATGAAAAAATTTCGATAAGTATAAACGCCAAAACCGAGAGTATAGATTACAACGGTTCGCGCATACGCTCGGTATTCAATATTCCCATGACCTATACTTCGGAAGTGGGCGATAATGATTTTGTGTATTTCAGCAGCGACACAGTGGCCGTGCGCAAATCGCAGGCCAACCAGTTTAAGAGCAACGGCATTGAAATGCTGCTCAATATCGAAGCCACCGAGGATGCGGATGTGAACGTAATTTTCGACGAGAAAGTGGGCGACAAAATAAATGCCCGCGGCAAAGGCAATCTCGAAATGCGCGTAAGCGAGCAGGGCGATTTTACCATGCAGGGGCAATATCAGGTAAGCAGCGGCGAATATTTGTTTACCCTCAAAAACGTCATCTTTGCGCCCTTTAAATTATCGCCGGGCGGCACCATCAGCTGGAGCGGAAACCCCGAACAGGCCATTATTGATGCCGATGCCGTGTATAAAGCCAATGCTTCGGTTGAACCTTTCTTTCCGCTCGATACCATTAATCCTGCCTACCGGAAAAATTACCCGGTGGATGTGGTGATGCACCTCGACAGTAACCTCATGAACCCGCAGATTGCTTTCGATATCGAACTGCCCACCGCCGACCAGACCATCCGCGAAACGGTAAAGAGTTTTACACAGATAGAACTTGAACGCAACAAGCAGGTGCTTTCGCTCATCGTACTCAACAGTTTTATTACCCCTCAGGAATTCCGCGACGGGGCCACGAGCAGCAATTTAGCCTCGGGAACGAGCAATACACTGCTGTCAAATTTCGTGTCGGGCACACTCAACAACTGGCTTTCGCAAATCAGCAACGATTTTTCGGTGCAGGTGAAATACAGGCCCAACGACGATGTAAGTCCAGGCGAACTGAAACTGTACATGCAAACTGCCGTGCTCAACAACCGCGTTACGATTGACGGAAACTTTGGCCGCCAGGAACAAACGCAATCGTCGGTAACCAACGTGCAGTGGGTGGGCGATTTGAATGTGGAGTACAAAGTAACCGACGACGGCAAGATACGTTTACGCGCCTTCAACCGCTCGAACGACAACACACTGCTCAACGCCACTGCCCCGTTTACGCAGGGCGTGGGTGTGTTTTACCGCGAAGACTTCAACAGCTTTTCGGAACTGATGCAGCGGTATAAAAAGTACCTCGAAAATGAGAAAAAGCAGCAGGAAGATCCCAAACTCCCCGGCAAACCTCCGGTTGAAGCTCCCGCGCCCGATTCCACCCGGAAAGATTCATTGCCCGGCCCGCGTTAATTATGGCCGTCGCTGAGTATTACACTAATGCCCAGCGAAAACGAACTGCGGCGGTTTTGCAAGCGGAAGTAACTATTACCGCCATTCACAAAGTCAATATCACCCTTGGTGAAATACATGTTGTATCTGGCCACAAACATGGCTTTGTTTATCCGCAAATGCACTCCGGCCACACTTCCAAACCAGAGCCAGCGGGTATCTTCTTTTTCGCTGTAACCCGACAATCCGGTATGATTTAAAATGCACACCGTGGGGCCGGCCTGAAAGCTTACAATGTTTCGCTTGTCGGCAATTCCGGGCAAAAACCTGAAATCAAACATCAACTGCGAAAAATCGGCATAGTAATTCTTGAATTGAAACCCGGTTTTGTTCACTGCCACGCCCAGCTCGCCGGTGAGTGTAAATCCGTTGGTAAACCTTACGGTGGTAAACTCGCTCACACCCGCATTGAAATCTTTCGAAAACATTTTCGCCCGCACGAACGTGCCGGTTTCAGAACCGTTTACCGGGTCGATGAAAGTTAATACGGGATTGTCGAGCCGACGGTGAAACTCTACACGTGCTCCGCTGTAAGTTTGTGCTATTCCCTCTGTAAACTGGCACACTACAGCAAAGCAGACCAAAAGTCTGATTGCTTTTTTCATGTTGGTTTGGATAAAATTTGGCGTGTGCCAGAGGGAAGTCCAAATGTAAAAATTTGGTTTGGGCTAAAGGTGTTACTAAACATCAAATTTCTTTCATACAAAAAACTCCCGGTTGCCACATGCAACCGGGAGTTTTTATGAATGTATCGAAACGCAAATTACTTTTTCTTCTTATTGTTCTGCTGCCCCTGCTGCAACTGTTTGGCGCGCTCGCGTTGGGCGGCTTCGAGGCGTTGCATGAGGCCCGATTTTTTGACCGGCTTTTTCTTGTTCTCCTCAATCTTGGTGCGTATGGCTCCTTCATCCACAAACCGGCGCATGAGGAACATTTGCAGAAAGGTAATCATGTTGCTCAGGAAGTAGTAATAACTGAGCGCCGCAGAGGTGGAGTTGAGGAAGCCGAGGAACATTACGGGCATCAGGTACATGAGCCATTTCATGCCCGGAAGCTGGTTGCCGGTGGCCAGCATCTGCTGGTTCATCCAGGTGTAGAGCAGGGTGGAAGCGGTCATGAGCAGCGCAAACAAGCTTACGTGATCGCCGTAGAACGGAATTTTAAAGCCCAGATCGAGGATGGAGTCGTAGGTAGAAAGGTCTTCGGCCCAGAGGAATTCCGACTGGCGCAGTTCAAACACCGTGGGGAAGAAACGCAGCAGGGCAAACAGAATGGGTAGTTGCAGCAGCAGCGGAATACAGCCGGCCATGGGGTTTACACCGGCTTTGCGGTATAAAGCCATTGTTTCCTGCTGCTTCTTCATCGGATCGCCGTCTTTGAATTTCTCGTTAATCTCGTCGATCTCGGGTTTGAGCACCCGCATTTTGGCCGATGAAAGGAACGATTTGTAGGCAATCGGGAAAAGCACAATTTTTACAATAATGGTCAGCAGCAGAATAATTATACCATAGTTGCTGCTCAGGTTCGAAAGCCAGCCGAAAATGGGCATAATGGCGTACTTATTGAGCCAGCCGAAAAGGCTGAAACCAAGATCAACCTGCTTTTCGAGACCGAGGTTGTATGATTTGAGTGCTTTGTAATTGGTGGTACCGAAGTAAAATTTCATGGGGAAAGAGGAAATTCCCGTTTCGTTTACCGGAACCGGTGTTTCCACGGCCATGCCTTTTACATAGCCTTCGGCATTTTCGGCAGGTACGCTTACTCCAAATGTGGAGCCGTTGGTAAATTTACTATCGGCAATAAGTACCGAGGTGAAATATTGCTGTTTGAAGGCCACCCATTTCAAATCGCCGGTGGGTGTTTGTACTTCGCTTTCGGCAAGGCTTAAACTTTCCACATCCTCATCGCCGTCAATCTGAAAGTAAAGTGTGGAAACCATGCGTTGGTTATCAATGCTTTTTTCCTGCGTGGGTGTGTGCATGGCCCAGGCAAGCATTACATCTTTCTGGTCTTTGCCCATCATTTTGCCAGCGTTCATAACGTTCACCGTGCAGTTTACCAGATCACTGTTTCCCGAAAGTGTGTATTTGTATTCAATGTACGTATCGGGCTGCCCGTCGGCAGTGAGGCGGAAAGAAACCGATTTGGAGTCTTTGCCGGTTACGCTGAAACTTCCGCTGTTTGAGGTAAAGTAAAGCGAATCGGTGGTAACCCGGCGGCGGCTGATGTCGAAAAAGTTGAGGCCGAAACGGGTAGAATCGCTGGTAAAGAGGCGAAGATGATCCGCAGATTTGTTTTGTTTCTGTTTGTAGGTCTGGTAGCCTTTCAGTTCAACCGATCCGATGCGCCCGCCTTTGGGATAAATGAACACGCGCATTTTTTCGTTTTCGAGCACCACCGGTTCGTTTTTGCCTTTGGCAGCACCCGAAAACATGCCCCAGCGCTGTGCTTCCTGCACCAGTTTAAGCGAATCGGCGTTGAGTGTGGTATCGGCAGCCACCAGCTTTTTCAGGCTGTCGCTTACGCGGGCGGCTTTTTTATCGGCTTCGAGTTTGCGCGCCGCTTCCACGCGGGCCACCGAGTCGTTGTACTTTTTCTTGATTTCGGCCTCTTGCTGGTTCCGGGAGTTTGTCCAGGTCATCCATGCAGTAAGAATTACCGCAATAATGCCAAAGCCGATTAGTGATTTACGATCCATCGAATTGAATTATGTATGCCGCAAATTGCAGCCCGCAAAAATACAGAAAAAGGGCACAGGCGGTACAAAAAAAGCCTGTTTTGAAGTCATATTATGCCGATCCGCCATCCGTTTCGTCCTTCCTCTTCTTTTTCAGCAATTCGGCTATCTGAGCCATTACAGACTCCGGCGCCTGTCCGTTTCTGTAGCGTTTGATAATTCTTCGGGGAACTTTTCCCACCCTGTCGGCAATAATTAATGAATCGTAGGCAAGACACATTGCTGCGCCCTCCGGCGAATTGGCCAAAACCACAAAACTGTATTGATAACGATGAGATTGATGAACCGATTTCGAAGTAGGACAAATCAATACATCACAGTTTATCCCGTCGTCCTTAATACAATGGCAGTGCGATAGGTAAATTTTGAAGGATCTTCCTGATTAGGTACGGGACATTGAACAACAGCACCACGTCCGAATTTTTCATTTCCGGACATACCTGTTTTTCAATAGATCATGCGTATCTCTGGCATATATTTTATCAGAATCATCCTGCCAGATGTCTTTGTTGTCGTTCAAAAATTGAGAATAAGCGGCCGATTCTTCGGCCGAAAGAACCGGCATTTCGGCAAACAATACAGATTCGTATAATTTTTCAAGGCGAATCACTTTATTGAGCAAACTGGAAATACCCCAACGAATAAGTTTGCGGAATGGAAACCAGCCGAGTTTCTCCACTTCAATTAACTGACCGGCAGTAACTGCTTTAAGTTCAGAAATGGTCTGATAGCGTGATTCTGTTTTTTCGAAAGAATAAGTATGAAGATTTTTTTTGGTTCGGCGCAGGATATAAACCATCATCAGGTTAAATGCCGAATAGGAAAAAAGACAGAGAGGAACCAAAAAAACAAAATAGAAAACAAACCATAAAGTAATCAGCAGAATTACAAAAGGCAGTAAAAACCAGCTATTCAGTGCTGACGGATTTTTTACCTGTGTGGATGAAGCAGTAATACGGGAAGAGGCCACAAAAAAATTGTTTGCAGCTTCTAAGTTATCGCTGTAATAAAGTGCTGACATATTACTAAACTTCGTATTTACAAATATACAAAAAAGCCCGGATAAGTCAATATATCCGGGCTTTTCACATTAATCACAGGATTACCAGATTTCGGCGCGCTGTTCGGGTTTGCGGTACATTTTATCAGTGGCTTTCACACCAAATGCATCGTAAAACTCTTTCATGTTCGAAAGCGGGCCCAGTACGCGGAAACGCTGGGGCGCGTGCGGATCGGTTTTTACCATGTTCATGAGCGCTTTGGGGCGCATGCTTCCGCGCCAGGCCTGTGCCCACGAAATAAAGAAACGCTGTGCGCCGGTTAAACCGTCAATCTTGGCCGGTGTCTGGCCCTTGAGCGAACGCTGGTAAGCCGCATACGAAATGGTAAGACCACCCAGATCGGCAATGTTTTCGCCCAGTGTGAGCTGTCCGTTTACGGTGAGTTTAAGTGTGTCAATAGCCACAAAGCTGTTGAACTGATCTACCAGCACTTTTGCGCGGATGTCGAACGATTTGCGGTCATCGGCTGTCCACCAGTCGCGCAGGTTGCCTTCCGAATCGTACTTCGAGCCTTCATCGTCGAAACCATGTGTAAGCTCGTGACCAATTACCGCACCCATTGCGCCATAGTTCACGGCATCGTCGGCATTGGGATCAAAAAACGGAGCCTGCATAATGGCTGCCGGGAACACGATTTCGTTAAACGCCGGATTGTAGTAAGCATTTATGGTGGCCGGTGTCATGCCCCACTCGGTTTTGTCAACCGGCTGGTTAATGCGCGAAAGCAGGTATTTTACGTCGAATTTGTTTGAGTTAAGGAAGTTGCGCACATACGATTCGCGGGTTACTTCGAGTCCGCTGTAATCGCGCCATTTGTCGGGGTAACCGAGTTTGCGCATAATGGTGCCGAGTTTCTTGAGTGCTTCGCCCTTGGTTTTTTCGCTCATCCACGGACGTGTTTTGATGCGCTCCTTGTAGGCTTCCATGAGGTTGTCCACCATGTCGTTTACACGGTCGCGGGCCTGCGAGCTGAAATTTTTCTCCACATAAATTTTGCCCATTGCTTCGCCCAGTGCGCCTTCGGTGGTGGAGAGCACGCGTTTCCAGCGGGGCTGCAGGCGTTTCTGCCCGCTCATCATGGTGCCGTAAAATTTAAAATGCTCATTCACCACATCACTGTGCAATTTTCCGGCTACCGAATGCACCAGCTGCCAGCGGAAATAAGCACGCCAGGCTTCAATGGGTTCGCTGTCCATAATGCCGCCGAATGCTTTGATAAATGCAGGCTGCATGACAATAATTTCGCTCAGCGCGGGTGTGCCCATTTTCTCGAAATACTGCGGGAAATTGAAGTTGGGACAGCTTTGCTGAATATCGGCCAGCGTCATTTTGTTGTAGAGCTTGTCGGGATCGCGCTGCTCCACGGCGGTCATTGAATTTTCGGCCAGCTTCGATTCGAGGCTGAATACCATGTCGGCATTTTTCTGCGCCGTTTTCTCGTCGTCGCCCATGAGCAGGAACATGGCTTTTACATGTTCCCGGTAAGCGGCGGTAAGATCCTTCATTTCGGGAGCAGTGTAATAATCGCGGTCGGGCAGTCCCAGGCCCGACTGGGCAAGGTAAGGCGCGTTTTCGTTGCTGTTTTTCTGGTCGGCCATTACAAAATAGCCGAAGCCGGCGCTTACCTGCATCAAATGCATTTCGGCAAGCAGGTCGGTGATGCCTTTTTTATCGTTCAGGGCATCAATCATGGCAAACTCGGGCTTGAGGGGCGAGAAAGCCATTTTTTCCACCTGCATCGAATCCATACCGGCTGCATAAAAATCGCCGATGCGCTGCATGTCGCTTCCGGGCTTTTGCGCATTGCCCGCTGCACCTTCGCAAATGTCGCGCAGGGCTTTCTGGCTGCGGTCGTTAAGCACGTTGAAGTTGCCCCAGCGCACTTCAGTGGCCGGAATCGGGTTGTTGCGAATCCAGATACCGTTTACATACTCGAAAAAGTCATCCTGCGGACGAACCCGTTTATCGAGCAGTTGGGTATCAATGGCTTTGTTTTCAGACACAGTCATGGCCAGTGCCAGAATTCCGGCGCCGGCCAGCGGCATCAGGGTGCGTAAAAGACGTTTGTTCATATTGTTAAGGAAATAGAAGCACGAAACTACGAAAACCGCTCCGTTAGTTCATACAATGTGTTGTAAACGGTTGTGGTCTGGTGTAAACGGTTTACTCAGATGTGTTGGTTAAAAAGTTCGGCCAGCATACAGCGCGCGCTGCCGCCTCCGGTTTGTTCTATGGTATTGATGGAAGGAGTGAGCGGAGTGGCCACCGATTGAAGCAGTTGCCGCTGCGCCGCATCCAGCGCATTCCAGCCGGTTTGCGAGAGAATTACAAAATCTTTTCCGCCCCGGTTTTTTACAAACAGCGCATTGCCCGCAAAGGCTTCGGTTTGTTTTTGTGTAATGGCCAGCAACCGGCGGCCGGTTTTAGTAACCATGCGTGTTATTGTGCTCCGGTCGGCGGCATCGGTTATGGCTTCGGTGCAAACTATGGCCAGTTTCGGATGCAGGGCCATAATTACATTGGTATGGTAAATTGGCCTGCCCTGCGCATCGGCCGCTTTAAATGCTACCGGCAGCAGATTTTGTTTTTCGCAAAGCTCCAGCAGCACATCGGCATCGGTACGGCTCGAAAACGAAGCCCAGGCCAGCCCGTTTTCAAAATCGAAAATCACGCTTCCCGTGCCTTCGAGGTAGCGGCCTTCGCGCTCGTGTGCCGTTAAATCGTGCAATGTGGAATACTGAAATTCCGTCCGGAGCCAGTCAATTATGCCGCTCCGGCGTTCGGTGCGGCGGTTGGGAGCTTCCATCGGATAAAGCACCAGCGAACCATTGGGGTGCGTGGAAAACCAGTTGTTGGGGAAAATGGCATCGGGACGAATTACCGAGGTATCATCGTCCCATACCTTTACCGGAATATCGTGTGTGTGCAGCAAATTCACAAAGGCATCAAACTCGGCCAATGCAAGCTGCTGCAACGAAGCCGGTGCCGCTGCCGACGATTGCTGATAATGATTGCTTACCGCCGTTTCGGCATTAAATCCGAAATGCGCAGGCCGTATCATAAACAAAGTTGGAATTCCCCTTTCCACGCTGCAAAAGTAAACACCAAAGCAATGCAAAGATTGTGATTCCGGTTTTCATGTACGATATTAGCCCTATATCCCTGAGCGTAAGTACGGCAAACACAAATTAAAAATGATGCACAGATGAAAAAACTCTTACTCTTTCTCTCATTCCTGAGCTGTAGTTTTCTGCACAGCCAAACCATTACCACTTACTATGTCATTCCGCCCACATCAGGGTGTAATGGGGTTTGGGCTATCGATGCAATTCAGTTGGCTTGTGGCCAGCAATATCTTTTTACTCCCTCGGGTTGTGCTAATTTTTCACCTACGGTTGTGGCCGATACGGCCTATTTTCAACTTTGTTCAATTCCCTGCTCTTTAACTGTAATCGGGCTTAATGGAATTTGCGGAATTTGTGGTACGCCGCTTACCACCGGGCAACACGAAGTTCCTTCGGCGGTGTTCACTACTTATCCCAATCCGGCTACTGCGCAAAGCGGTTATACCATTGTCACCTCGCAGCCTGCGCAGGAAGTGAAAACCGAAATCATTTCACTTGCCGGGCAAACGGTGGCCACGCACACCCAGCCTGCACCCACGGGCAAAGTGGTGCTCGATACTTCGCAATTAGCCACCGGCACGTACATCGTCAGAATTTCGGTCGATAATGCGCCGCCGGTGCTGCAGAAAATGGTTTTGCTCTGATGCAGGGTAAACTCGTGCTGCTTTTCTAACTTAGCGGCATGTACAGGCTTGCCCCGTGGTGCTTTCTTTTACTTGCTGCGTGCAGCCAGAATGTGCCGCCACAACAGGCCGACGATACTGCACATACCATCAGGCCTGCCACAACGCCGCCGCCCGATACGCCGGTTGCTGCCGACAGCAGCCTCATCCGCACCCGCATTGCCGCCATGCGCGACAGTGTGGCCTCGCTGCCCCTGCTTGGTGCCGGGCTGGTAAACATTCAGCAAATTGCCCCCGAAATTCTGGTCGAGCTCAAATACTCCACCACCGGCAATTTCCTGGGCTACGATGTATATGGCGACCTGAACACGGCCTACCTTCAGCCCGATGTGGCGCAGAAACTGGCCGCCGCACAACGCGCACTGAGCCTTAAACGCCCCGGCTTTCGCCTGCTGGTGTATGATGCCGCAAGGCCGGTAAGCATACAGCAAAAAATGTGGGACACCCTGCGCCACCGCCCGCTCGACCGCTCAAAGTACGTGTCGAATCCGGCCAACGGAGGCTCGCTGCACAATTATGGCGCCGCGGTAGATCTTACCATTGCCGACAGCGCAGGCCACCCGCTCGACATGGGCAGCGAATACGATTACTTCGGCATCGAATCGCACCCGGCACACGAAGCCGAGCTTCTGGCCGCCGGCAAATTAACCCAAGCACAAATTGCCAACCGCAAACTCCTGCGCGAAATTATGCGCAACGCCGGTTTCTTCGGCATTACTTCCGAATGGTGGCATTTTAATTCGTGTACAAGAAAAGTGGCTCAGGAAAAGTATGCGTTATTGAGGTAATGTGTCTGATGATTGCTGACGCTCCAACTCATCTCTTTTTTCTGCTTCTTCGGGAGTGAGGAAAACAATTTCACCCTCTTCCATTACCACCAATACCGATTTCTTTTGTTTTTTAAATTCGAGCAGTCTTTGATATACTAAATCAAAGCCCGCCATAATTTTATCTTTAAGCGCGATTTGCTCTTCAATAGTGGTCATTGTAATGTTTGAATTTTCGGAATCTTTCATGGCAGGCAACTATTTCACCGGGATGGTAAATTTATTTTCAATCAACTCACTTTCCCTGCCTGTGTACCACACCCGAATCAAATCCAGTTATCAGAACAGATTATACTTCTGCCGCTGAAACTGATCAAAATTCTTGTATTTGCCACCGCGCTTATTATAGTCGAAACGATACCCAAGTGTAATTTCATGCGAACCCGAGTGCCCGCCGCGCAGGCGCGAAATGCCGAGGTCGTAGGAATACACAAACTGATATTCGCCCAGAAACACCATGCCTGCCTGCAGCGCCACCGCGTCGCGCAAACGCCAGGCCACACCGGCAATAATTTTTTCGCGGATGTGCAAACGCAGGTTGTAGTTGATGGTTAACGGCAGGGCCTTCACGTAAGTGGCAAACAGGTTGTTTTCCCACACAAAATCGGGATGCCCGTGGAAATTATAGCCGAAGGTGAAGTAGTAGTGATTTTCGTTGCGCACCACGGTTTCGCCGAGGTTGTATTTCGACTGAAGAATATTTACCAGGCCCAGCCCGAAGTGGAAACGGTCGTTGTAAAGCAGCAGGCCCGCATTCGGGTTGCGCTTTCTGTCGAAGGTGTTTAAGCCGGGGGCAAACGACGGGTCGCCGGTCCAGTGCTGGGTAAGATCGGCGGCGTTGAACGTATATCGGGTAAAGTTGAGACCAATGCCGGCCGAAAATTCCACATCGGGAAAGCGCAGGTGAAATGCGGCGGTAAAGCCGTAGGTAAATCTTCGCGAGGGGCCGGTTACATCGTTGCTCAGCAGGGCACCAATACCAATCATGCCTTTCAGCAGGCGGCTGTGTACCAGCGCGGTTTGCTGCACGGGCGCATCGTCGAAACCAAGCCACTGGGCGCGGTAATTCAATCGTGCATCCAACGTGCCGCGTGTGCCGGTGTAAGCCGGGTTTATCATCGGGGTGAGCGACGGAAACTGGGTGTAATCAGGCAATTGCTGTGCGGTGGCGGTGGCAATACTCAGTACACTAATGCAGAGAAGGAATATGCGTTTCATCGGTTAGCGTACTATGGTCACTGAATCGTAAATTTTGGGTGAGCCGTCGCCCAGGTCGAGCACATAATAGTATGTGGCATCGGGCAGTCGGTCGCCATAGTTGGTGCCGTCCCAGCTATTGTCATAATTTCCTTTCGAATAAACCAACTGTCCGGTACGGTCAAATACTTCGAGACGGCAATTGGGATATTTGTAAATATTACCCACGTAAAAGAAATCATTTATCCCGTCGTTGTTGGGCGAGAAGGAATTGTATAAAAAGATTTCCCGGTTGGGAACCACATTCACCGTTACCGAGGTATAGTTGGGACAGCCAACCTCATCGAAACCCGCAAGCAGGTAGGTGGTGGTATCGGTTGGTTCGGCACTAACCGAAGCATTGAATGAATTTGATAAACCATCGGGCGGGCTCCAGTAATAGGATGAGCCGCCGCTTGCGGTGAGTATGGCAGTTTGCCCTTCGAGAATGGTTATTACGGTGGGCGAAACAGTAATTACCGGTATCGGCTGCACTGTAACCAATACCGTATTAACCACCGGCGTGCATCCTGTAGAAGTAATGGTAACAGAGTAGGTAGTGGTAACGGTTGGTGTGGCCACCGGGCGCGGATCGGACGTGGAACTTAAACTTGCCGCCGGCGACCAGGCATAAGACAATGACCCATCGTTTGTGGGAAGTCCAAGCTGTACCTGCCCGCCTGTGCATACAAAAGTATCGTTTCCGCCACCGGCCACGGCTATGGGGTTAATGTCAATTGTAATTGTATCAGTATCGGTGTTGCCGTCGGCATCGCTTACGGTGAGAATGTATTGTGTGTTGCCGGCCGGTGTGGCTACCGGGTTGGCCGCGGTGGCGCTGTTTAGTCCGGTAGCGGGTGTCCAGCTGTAGGTGTAAGGCGCATTACCGCCGGTGGCAGTGGGTGTGCCGCCCAGGGTAAAGTTGGCTCCGGGGCAAATCATGGTATAGGTGACACCTGCATCGGCCACTACCTGAGCATTCAGGTGTGAGCCTGTGAGTAAAAGCAGGAGAGTAAGCAGCGGCAAAAATGATTTCACAATCTGGCAGAATGGTTAATATACAGGAGATTCAGGACGATTTACAAAGATAACGTTCTGATTGAGGTGATAAGTGTGAATTTAGGTCTAAAAATAGATTTCCATGGCCACGCGATAGGTATTGGCGTGTGCCTCCACAATATCCGAAATCTGTGCGGAATATCCGCCGCCCATGCTCACGGCTACCGGCACTTTGTGTTTACGACAGGTTTCAAACACCATTCTGTCGCGCAGGGCGCAACCCTGGCGGCTTACGGCGAGGCGGCCGAGTTTGTCGGTGGCCAATATGTCCACACCGGCCTGGTAGAATACAAAATCGGGTTCCACGGTGTCCATAAGCCGGGGCAAATGGTGTTCGAGCAGGGCGAGGTAGGGTTTGTCGGTAATGCCGTCGGGCAGTTCCACGTCGAGGTACGATTGTTCTTTGTGCATGGGGTAATTTTTGGCCCCGTGCATACTGAACGTAAATACGTTTTGGCTGCCGGCAAACAAATGTGCGGTGCCGTTTCCCTGATGCACATCGAGATCGACCACGAGTATGCGTGTGGCTAATTGGCGGTGCAGGAGCACGTTGGCGGCGGCGGCAATGTCGTTGAGCAGGCAAAAGCCTTCGCCGCGGTTGGCGTAGGCGTGGTGTGTACCTCCGGCAATGTTAAAGGCCACGCCATGCTGCATGGCCCGCAGCGCACCATCAACCGAGCCCTGCAAAATGGTGACTTCGCGCTGCACCAGTGCGGGCGAGAGCGGGAAACCGGTTTTGCGTATTTCGGCGGCGGTGAGTTGTTGTGTGTGCAGGCGGTGCAGGTACGCGGCATCGTGCGTGAGCAGAATGTCGGCATCAGCCATGGGCTGCGGCTCGAAAAAATTGGCGGGTTTCAGTGTGCCTTCGTACAAAAGCTGTTCGGGCAGCAGTTCGTACTTGGCCATCGGAAACCGATGCCCCGCAGGAAGCGGATGCGCATACACAGGCGACCAGGCAACGTAAAGCATAGGCAGTTGCAAAAGTAACAATCAAACACTGCCGCAGGTTTGCTGCCACACCATGTTTAACCGCTTACACAAAAATACAACGGCCGCCCTTTTCGGGCAGCCGTTGCAATGCTGGTTCGTTTATGCGTTATCGCAGATCAATTTCCTCGGTTCCGGCCGGGTAATTTTTGAGGCTGTATTCAAACTCGGTGTCGTTTACGGCCAGATTGGGTGTAAAGGTTTTCACCGCATAAATCATCTTCGATCCGTCGGAATTAAACATGGTGGCACCTACAATCTGTTTTTTCAGTTTATCAATTTTCACCTTCACCGTGTGGTAACTCTTTCCATCGGGTTTTTCGGGATAGAGGTTGATATACTGAATGGCGCGGCCGCTTTCGGTTACTTCCTTCTCGAATTTGTACTTAAACCCTTTTTCGTGAATGGTGAAAATATCGGAAGGCACAATGGCATTTTTGGTATTCGGTTTGGACGGATCGGGCGCGTTGTCAACCGTTACTTCTTTGTCCTTTTCGCTGTAAGTACAAATTACCTGGGTGTTGCTGCGGTATTCCTCCTTGTAAATTTTCTCTTTTATTTTTTTGTTGAGGATTACCTTATACTTTTTGCCTTTGAGCACCACAGTACCATCCTGCACGTCTTTGGTGCCGTTTGGTTTTTCGATGGTAATGCTGAAAGAAGCAGTAATGCTGGTATATGCCTTCGCGGTTTTGCTTACCTCGTCGAGGATGGTTTTGGCTTTGGGATCCTGCTGCGCAGCGGCAGAAACAGTGATCAGAAGTGCGGTGGCGGCAAGCGCCTTTTTCAGGGTAGGTTTCATTTTAGAAATCCGATTATGCTGGTCAGGTTTCAAAAAGCGTTCCAAAGTTACAAAATGCTTCTGTTGGTTGTTAAATCATTGATAATCAAAACCCATTTTAACAGGTTTTGTGCTTTTCAGAGGCTGTTTAAAATTCGTTTTTGAGATTTGTGATGAGCAGATTTTTTCTCAGACAAGGCGCATTTTGCAGGCGATCCTTGGAGAGGATCGACAAAAAATGGAACGCGGGATGAGGAAAAATCTGCCATAACAAAGCCAAAGGATGATTTTTAAACAGCCTCTCAATCAGACTCCAAAAATTCGGCCGGGTTTAATGTACCCGGCCGAATTATGTTTCACAGGTTTGAATTTCAGTTTAAAACGGATCGCCGCCGCCGCCTTTGTTTCCGCCCAGCATTTGTTCGAGCGAGAGTGCGTCTTTAATAAGTACTTCGCGGGCCTTGCTGCCTTCAAACGGGCCAATAATTCCGGCGGCTTCCAGTTGATCTACAATACGACCCGCGCGGTTGTAGCCGAGTTTGAGTTTGCGCTGTAGCAGCGAAGCCGAGCCCTGCTGGTGCTGCACCACAATGCGGGCGGCTTCTTCAAACAGCGCATCGCGGTCGCCCTCGTCAATTTCCAGTCGGGCCTCGCTGTTTTCGTCCACATACTCGGGCAGCAGAAATGCGCTCGGGTATCCGCGCTGGTCGCCAATAAACTGGCAGATGCGCTCCACCTCGGGCGTATCCACAAACGCGCATTGCAAACGCGTAAGGTCGTTGCCGGTAGAAAAAAGCATATCGCCCCGGCCTATCAACTGCTCGGCACCGCCCGAATCGAGAATCGTGCGCGAGTCGATTTTAGAGGTTACCCGAAACGCAATTCGCGCCGGGAAATTGGCCTTGATGGTGCCGGTAATAATGTTTACCGACGGACGCTGCGTGGCAATAATAAGGTGTATACCCACCGCGCGGGCAAGCTGGGCAAGGCGGGCAATGGGTGTTTCCACTTCTTTGCCGGCGGTCATAATAAGGTCGGCAAACTCATCCACCACCAGCACAATGTAGGGCAGGAATTTATGTTCGCCGGTGGGTGGCAGGCGGCGTTGCACAATTTTGGCATTGTATTCCTTAATGTTGCGCACCTGTGCATCTTTCAGCAAATCATAGCGCGTATCCATTTCAATGCACAGCGAGTTGAGCGTGTGTACCACCTTCTTGGTGTCGGTAATAATGGCTTCGGCGCTGTCGGGCAGTTTGGCCAGGAAGTGGCGCTCTATTTTGTTAAACAGCGTAAGCTCCACTTTCTTGGGATCCACCAGCACAAATTTTATCTGCGCCGGATGCTTCTTGTACAACAGCGACACCAGAATGGCGTTCAACCCCACCGATTTACCCTGACCCGTAGCGCCCGCCATAAGCAGGTGCGGCATTTTGGCCAGATCGGCAATGTAAATTTCGTTCGAAATGGTTTTGCCCAATGCCACCGGCAAATCCATGGTGCTGTGCTGGAACCGTTCCGAAGCCAGCAACGCACGCATGGGCACCATTTCGGGATGCTGGTTGGGCACTTCAATACCAATGGTGCCCTTGCCCGGAATGGGCGCAATAATACGTATGCCCAATGCCGAAAGGCTCAGCGCAATATCGTCTTCAAGGTTTTTGATTTTCGAAATGCGCACACCCGCCGCCGGGTTTATTTCATAAAGCGTAACCGTGGGCCCAATGGTGGCTTTTATTTTTTCAATGGCAATGCCGTAGTTGCCCAGGGTTTCCACAATGCGGTTTTTATTGGCGTTCAGCTCTTCGGTGTTTACGCCGCCGTCTTTGCCGGTGCTGTAATTTTCGAGCAGGTCGATGGTGGGAAACTGATAGCTTCCCAGTTCGAGCGTGGGATCAAACTCGCCAAACTCGCGCACCAGTTCATCGGCCTTGTTTACAATCTCGTCGGCACTGAGTTCGGCTTCTTCTTTTTTCTCTACGGTAAATTGTATGTTGTCGTCGGCCGTGAGGTCGGTGGTTACGGGCAGCACGGGCGGAATCTGAGCCACGGCCACCGGCTCGGGTTCTTCTTCGGGTTCGGGTTCCTCGTCGTAATCCTGCGCTGCAATTTCGGGTTCGGTTTCGGGCTGTGGTGTTTCCACGGTCAGGAGCACGGGCTCGGGAATTTCCTCCTCCTCAGGCTCTTCTTCTGTATCGTCTTCAATATCGTTTTCGGCCTTTTCTTCGGGCTGCCGGCGAATTTCGTTGCGGGCTGCCGCATTGGCCTTTTCTTCTTCGGTGTCGGTTTCTTCATTATCGGCATCGGCAGTTTGTGTGCGTTTAAACACAAACGAGAAGTTAAACACCACAATAAGGAAACAGGCCGCCACAAACACGAGGAAAAGTCCCGTACCAATTTTGCCAAACACCCCGTTAAGCCAGTTGCTCACTTCGTAGCCAAACACCCCGCCCGGATAAAACACCGCCGTGCTGAACACATAACCCAGCAGCACCGAGCCAAACAACAGCGAAAACACCCCAAACCGAAACGTTTTGCCAAACGGCAGCACCTCGGCCCCGGTAAGCATACGTATGCCGCCAATAAACGTAAGCAGCGGCACCACAAACGACATAATACCAAACCCGCCATGAATAAACAGGTGCGACACCAACGCCCCGAATTTGCCCAGCACATTGGTAATGCGCGCGCCCGGCGAAAAAAGCTCGCCCAGGGGGCCCATTACGAGGTTCTGGTCGGCTTTCCAGGTAAAGAAGTACGAGAGGAAAGCCACGGCCAGGTAAGGCGTAACAATGAAAAGCAGAAACGCCCCGATGAGTTTGCGCAGGCGTTCGTCGCTGGCAAAGCGGTCCTGCACACTGCCAAACAGGCGAAAACGCGGCTTGCTGCCCTCGGGAGCCTCTTGCTGGGGCTCATTTTCGGGGGCAGGTGCAGGGCGCTGGGGGCGCTTTTTGCGCTCGGGGGGCGGGGGCGGCGTTTCCTGCACCGGCTCCTGAGGCCGGAGCGTGTTGCGGGCGGTGTTTTTCTTTGGTTTTGGTTCTTCGGCCATTTGGGCAGTATTCGGGATGCAAACGATCAAAATTACGCGGGGCAAGGGTTGGGTGGGGGGAGCGGTGGGAATGTTTTGAACGGGGGGGTGTTCAGAATTGGGGGAGGTTTTAATTGTACCGAATTCGGGGGAATTAGAAGTAGTGAGGATAGGTTTTCAACAATAGTAATCTGTCACCGCAAATTAAGTAGGTGGATTTTTGGTTTATGATACTCAATCTCGGTAAATTAATTACTTTGATATTCAAGAAGGTATAAAAATAACGCAAAATAAATTTGCTATTGATTTTTTTTTACCTATATTTGATTTCCCTAAATTTATTGTTTATAATTTTTCTTCGGTTCGCTCCGATCTCTCCATTCTACATCGTAATTTTGATGTAGGGAGATTTTCATAACCCTTCTCCTCCGAATGTATAATTACATTTAATTCTTGCCAAGCTAAATGGCATGAATTGACTGGTCTTATTTAAAAGTTAAGTGTGAACCACCCGCCTGAAAGGTGGCCTAATAAGTCTAACCAAAAACTTTACGAAATGAGAGTTGTAAGAATTACAACAACAATTCGCGTAGTACGCATTAGAGTACGCAAAATTCGCTAAATGCGAGTAATGCACCAGTTAACTTCGGTTGACTTGGTTCAGTAATTAATGCTACAACATTAATTACTGCAGGCCTCCTTTCTGGGGGATCAAATGAAACGGATTAAGGACACCAGCAAGAATATACTGCTGTTCTTTATAAATTGTCTCATTTGCAATAATGTAAAGAACTTACTTAATCCTATTCAATTGGGGGCGGCATCATTAGACCGCCCCCTTTCAATGTGACAAATATACTATTTCTGTGCAATCATTTTTATAATTCAATCTGTGTCTGTCACACTGATAAATTATTTACATCGGTTCTGTCATTAAGTGTTTTATCGATATGAATAAATTAAATCCAATAAAGCTGCTCGTGCTTCGGACTAAAGGAGCAATTGCGGACGTTTTTTCTGGCTAAGTTGCCAAACTAATTAATGTTCGAGCAGCGACGAAAGATGCAGCGCAGAATGAGAAAAGTGTATCCCCAAAACGCCTAAGGATGATTTGTAAACAGAGTTATTTGAATTAGTTTCGCAATTACCTTGCTATCATTAATAGATATTCATATATTTGAGAATAACCAAATAAAAAAAATATGGGACTTAAGCCAGGACCAAAAAGAACTGCAAAATCAACAGGTAAGCCAGATCAACGTCAACGTGATAACAAAGGGACACCTGGTAATAACCCGTTGGTAAAGCCCGCGAAGAAGAAATAATGAATAGACTAATGTGCTTTCATTTGGAAAAAAAATGATGTAAAATTCTTTCTCCACCTGCACATTACTAAAAGGTGGATAAAGTAAAATTTTGCTCAATCATTAAAAACTTAAAACCACTTCCAACCGCAAGCAAAAGAAACTTCCCTAGAATCCCCACATCCTCATCGCCGCATTAGCCCCCAATAAATTACTCCCAAGATCAGCCCATGCAACGAATAACACATTATTCGTTGCATATTTTGCAACAAGTGTTGCATTTTGCAACGATTAACCCCTATATTTGTTGCATAAATTAAGGCGAATGAGCATCTACATCCACCAAAAACAGCATTGGCCAAACTTTTACTGGAACAATGATGAACTGCTCAATTTACTGAGTGAAGCCAGAAACCTGCAGGGCCGTTTGCTGGGAAAAATGCAAACACTGGGGTTTGAATTGCAGGATGAAGCATTGCTTGAAACGTTGGCACTCGACGTATTGAAATCATCGGAAATTGAGGGTGAAATTTATAATCCTGAGCAGGTGCGCTCTTCATTGGCTGAACGGTTAGGTCTCGAATATGCAGGTACAGTAATGTCGGACAGAAATGTGGACGGTATGGTGGATATGATGATTGATGCCACCCGGAATTGTTTTGCCCCGTTAACCCAAGAGCGGCTTTTCGACTGGCACGCGGCATTGTTTCCGATGGGTAGAAGCGGAGTATTTAAAATAACGGTTGCCGGTTGGAGAAAAGATGAAAAAGGCAAAATGCAGGTTGTTTCGGGTGCTGCGGGAAGAGAAAAGGTTCATTTTCAGGCACCCGATGCGGAGTTGCTTGACGATGAAATGACTTATTTTCTCGATTGGTTTAACGGAAATGGTAATACCGATTTAGTGATAAAAGCGGCCGTGGCGCACCTTTGGTTTGTAACTATTCACCCTTTTCAGGATGGAAACGGACGTATTACAAGGGCATTGACAGATATGTTGCTGGCCCGGTCGGATAAAAGTACCCGGCGATTTTACAGTATGTCGGCTCAAATAAGAATTGAAAGAAATACATACTATCAGATACTTGAAAAAACGCAAAAAGGCGATTTAGACATTACTGAATGGATCAGCTGGTTTTTAAACTGCCTAATAAATGCACTGAATGCAAGCGAAAAGATACTTAAAGGTGTGTTGCAGAAATCGGATTTCTGGAACAAACATGCGGCAATTCCTTTTAATGAGAGGCAGAAAAAGGTATTAACTAAACTGCTGGATGATTTTGAAGGCAAACTCACCTCACAGAAATGGATGAAACTTACCAACTGCTCAAAAGATACCGCAGTAAGAGATATTAATGATTTAATAGAAAAACAGGTATTGCAGAAAGCGACAGCGGGAGGTAGAAGTACTTCCTATGAATTGGTGCGATGAGTAAAAAAACTGCCTTCCCCCGGCATTACACCGAAAGAAGGCAGAAAAAAATACGTGTTAATTATAACGTACTAGAACCGCTCGAGTTGCGAAAAGAAAAAATTCCCTTCAATCCCCGCATTCTCATCGCTATCCGACCCATGAATAGCATTGGCCGCAATAGACTTCGCAAAACGGGCGCGGATAGTACCGGGCTCGGCTTTGGCGGGGTCGGTGGCGCCGATGAGGGTGCGGAAATCAGCCACGGCGTTGTCTTTTTCGAGTATGGCAGCCACAATGGGGCCCGATGACATATAGCTTACAAGTTCGCCGTAGAAGGGGCGTTCCTTGTGGATTTCGTAGAATTTGCCGGCCGCTTCGGGTGTGAGGCGGGTGTATTTCATGGCCACAATGCGGAAACCGGCTTCGTTAATCTGAGCCAGGATAGGGCCAATGTGGTTGTTGCCCACTGCATCGGGCTTAATCATGGTGAATGTTTTGTTGCCTGCCATAGTTGTTTTTGTTGATGCCTTTTTCAAAAAGGCGTGCAAAGATAGTGGTTTTTGCTCGTTTCTACTGCTTTATCTGTTATTTTTACAGCCTAATTCCACCTTGTGAAGCCAGCCGAAAAAACCGCGCTCAAACGCCTGCTTGCCCAGCCGCAGCAAATTGTCATTGTTACTCATTGGTCGCCCGATGGCGATGCCATTGGCTCTTCGCTGGGGCTGTGGCATTACCTGCGCAAAAAAGGGCACAAGGTAAACGTGATTACGCCCAACGATTATCCTGAGTTTCTGCACTGGATGCCGGGCCACAAACAGGTAACCGATGCCCAGCGCGACCCCGGCCGGGCCGCCCGCCTCATTGCCAGGGCCACATTGGTGTTTTGCCTCGATTTTAACGACCTCAAACGTATAAATGTGCTGGGCAAACTGGTGGGCGAAAGTCCCGCCCCCAAAGTGCTCATCGACCACCACCCGCAGCCCGATGCCTTTGCCCGCTTCAGTTTGCACGAAGTGAAAGCCAGCTCCACGGCCGAATTGGTGTATGAATTTATGTCGCTCATGGGCGACCAGAAGCTGCTCGACAAACACATTGCCAACTGCCTCTACGTGGGCATAATGACCGATACCGGCTCGTTCCGCTTCCCGGCCACCACTGCCCGCACACATGCCGTGGTGCAGCACCTCATGGAAGCGGGTGCCGAAAACTCACTCAACCACAACCGCATTTACGACGACAACAGCGAAAGCCGCATACGCCTGCTGGGCTTCGCACTGAGCGAAAAATTAGTGGTGCTGCCCGAATTCCGCACCGCATTTTTTGCACTCAGCCACGACGAGCACGAACGCTTCCATTTCCAGAAAGGCGATACCGAAGGACTGGTAAACTACGGCCTTACCATGCGCGGCATTGTGTTTGCAGCCTTTTTTGCCGAACGCGACGGCATTATTAAATGCTCGTTCCGCTCGAAAGGCAAGTTCGACGTAAATGCCTTTGCCCGCGAAAATTTCAGCGGGGGCGGACACGTAAACGCGGCGGGCGGTGCGTCACAACTTTCGTTAAACGAAACCGTTTCCAAATTCAGAAAGCTGCTTCCTGATTATCTTGCAGCATTGAACAAAGCCTGAGCCACCATGCCGCGCATTTATGTGTTATTGTTTGCCGTTTCCGTGTTTGCCGCAGCCTGTGCCGACGACAAGCCCGCGCCGCGCAAACGTCCGCTTACCGAAAAGCAAATGCGCGACGGCTCGGTAAAAATGCACTCGTGGGACCGGCAGCGCCAGGCCGACGAAATAGAACAATACATACGCCGTCAGGGCTGGCAAATGGAAACCACGGCCTCGGGCCTGCGCTGGATGCTGCTCAAAAAAGGCAGCGGCACACAACTGGCCAAACCCGGCGAAATTGCCAAAGTGTATTACACCATTAAACTCATGGACGGCACAGTGTGCTACACGTCGGACAAAGACGGCTCGCGCAGCTTTGTCATTGGCCGCGACGATGTGGAACCGGGCATACACGAAGGCGTACAACTCATGCACACCGGCGATAAAATGCGCTTTGTGCTGCCCTCGCACCTGGCCCACGGCCTCACCGGCGACAATGCCAAAATTCCGCCATTAGCCTCGCTCGTGTGCGAACTCGAACTGCTTAAAATCTCCCAGCCCGAATAATGCGCATTTACATTCTCCCGCTCCTTTGCCTGGCCACCGTGCTCTTTCACGCGTGCGGCAGCGAATCATCAAAATTCCCCGGCTACAGCGAGGCCGGCAACGAAGTGTATTGGAAACTCATAGAACCCGGCGAGGCCGACCGCAAGCCCGGCGAAAATGACTACATCGAAGTACGGATGCGCAACAGCCTCAACGGCACGGTGTTTTTCGATTCGGAACTGCAAAGCGTGCGCGGTACGGTGCTTATGCCTTTTGCCGGAAACAAACACTTCGCCATGCTGCACGAGGGCGACAGCGCCAGCATTTTGCTCCCCGGCGGCGATTTGCGTCTGCCCGGAATGCCCGATACCGGCATGATGCAGATGAACATACGCCTGGTACGAATACTCAACGAAGAAGAGTACAACAAACGCATGGCCCAAACCGACACCGATGCCGATGAACAGATACTCATTGCCCGCTACCTGAACCGCGAGAAAATTACCGCCCGAACCGACAGTCTGGGCATGGTTTTCGTGCCCGTAACCGAGGGCAGCGGACGCAGCGCCACGGGCGCAAAAACAGTAACGGTGCGCTATACAGGCAGTTTCCTCAACGGAAGGGTGTTCGACAATAATGCCTCCGGCGAACAGGGCGTGGCCTTTGCCTGGGGTAGCGAGGGGCAATTAATTCCCGGATTAACTCTTGCTTTACGCCGGATGAAAACGGGCGGAAAAGCAAAAATAGTCCTACCTTCGGCGCTGGCTTTTGGGAATGGTGGTTCAAGCACCGGACTCATTCCGCCACATACGCCGGTGGTGTATGAACTCGAATTTTTATCTGCAGAATAAATAATTTCCTAATTCAATCAATGAAAAATATCCTCTTTGCTGCGCTTGCCGCAGTGTCTGTGGCCGCAGTATCATGCAATGGCGGCGGTCCGTTTCCCGGATTCGAGAAACAAGCTCCTTCCACCTACATCAAGTTTCATAAAAAAGGCGAAGGATTAGATACCGCCGGACAAGGTGGCGTGGTTTTCCTCCAGCTCAGCCTCATTACTCCGCTTGATTCGCTGATTCAGGATTTTAACGCCGCACGCGGCGAAGGTTCAGTGTCGATGCGTCTGGAACCGCCCCGCTTTAAAGGCGATTTCCTCGACGTGATTTCAAAAATGCACAAGGGCGACAGCGCCACCTTCTTTGTAAACCTCGATACCATTAAAAAATATTTCCGCCGCGACCGCGACGAGTTTCCGCTTGAGCCGAAATACGATTCGCTCAAATTCATCGGTTTCCGTGTAAAGGTGGACAGCCTTTATACCAAAGCGGTAACCGAGAAGAAGATTAAGGAAATGCAGGAAAAACAGGAACGGCAAATGGCAGAAATGAAAAATGCCGAAGCCGGAAAAATTCAGGCATACCTTACCAAAAACAAACTCACCGACCTCAAGCCCGACGAAAAAGGCATTTACTTCAAAGTGCTCAAACCCGGCAACGGCAAGCAGGTAACAGCCGGTATGGAAGTTTCGGCCCGCTACAAAGGCACATTTACCGACGGCACCCCGTTTGACGGCAATTTCGACCGTCCCGAGCCGATGCGTTTTACCGCAGGCAGCAACATGGTACCCGGCTTCACCGATTGCATTCTGCGCATGAAAGACGGCAGCCGTGTGCTGTTTATCCTGCCTTCGTCGCAGGCCTATGGCGAAATGGGCAATCAGGGCATTCCGCCTTACGAGCCGCTGGTGTTTGAAGTGGAAATCAAGATTGAAAATGCCAAACCGGCTCCGGCACCTCCCGCGGTTCCGATGCCCGGCGGCCGTAAATAACATTTAAAGGTTTTTTGAGATGAAACGTATTCCGGCGCTGTTTACTTTGGTTTTATTTGTGGCTCTCTCGCTGCTTAACTGGTCGTTTGCCGGTAAAGACAAGGGTAAACAGAGCCGGAAGTTTCTCAAAACCTATCAGCAGGTGGCACCCGCCACCTGGCTTAAAATGCACAAGGCCGGGCCCAGGGTCGATTCGGCCGGAATGGGCGGCGTGGCGTTTATGAAACTCAAACTCATCGACCACCGCGATTCGCTCGTAACCGATTTCAACGCCCAGCGCGGCGGCGGGCCGGTGGCCGTGCAGTTCGACAAGCCCCGTTTTAAAGGCGATTTTCTCGATATGCTTTCGCACCTCAACGTGGGCGACAGTGCCACTTTTTACATCGTGCTCGATTCCATTAAAAAGTATTACCGCTCGGCCGCCAGCAACGATTTTCCGCTCGATCCGAAAAACGATTCGCTCGAGTTTATCGGCTTCCGTGTGAAAATTGACAGCGTTTACACCAAGTCAATGGTAGAAATGAAAATGGCCGTCATGCAGCGCGAAAAGCAGGCACAGCAGCAGGCACTCATCGAAAAAAGCCGCCAGGAAGTACTCTGGTACCTCGCCGTAAACGAAATGAGCGACCTCAAGCCCGATTCGAAAGGCATTTACTACAAGGAACTGGTGCCCGGTACCGGTGCTCAGGTAACGCCCGGCACCAAAGTATCGGTGTGGTACCGGGGCATGCTTACCAACGGACTCATTTTCGATACCAATCTGGCCGGGCCGCAGCGTATGCCGATGGAATTTATTGCCGGCCAGCAAATGATAACGGGCTTTACCGAGTGCATTCTGCGCATGAAAGACGGCGGTAAATCACTCTTCATCATTCCCCCCGAGCTGGCCTACGGCGAGCAGCAAAACGGGGCCATTCCGCCCTACAGCGCATTGGTGTTTGTGGTGGAACTGAAAATTGTGGGCACAGGCAATTAAGCCGCAGATACACGGCATGAAACAAGGTGTGAAAATAATTTTGTTTGCTGCTGCCGCTATTACCACCGGTTTCTGGGCAGCCGGCGAACCACAAAAAGCCTTACCCGATTATTTGCAGGGATTTACCCCCATAAGCCCGAATACCTGGCTGCAGGTGGTACGCCCCGGAAACAGCACCGATTCCATACCGACCGGAAGCATGGTATTTGCCAGCCTGCGCGTGGTGGCTCCCGACGGGAAAACCATAATTGATTATCAGGCTGCAAACAACTACCAGTCGCTGCCGCTCAAATTTACCTTTGCACGCTTCCCCGGCGATTATGCCGATGTGCTGGCCAAATTGCATGACGGCGACAGTGCCCGCTTTTTCGTGCGCCTCGACACGCTCAAAAAATACAGCCGCAACCGCTTCCTCATTGACCCTGTGCCGCTGGCTGCCGTGTTTGACACGCTGGCTTTCATAGGCTTTCACATACGCATAGACAGCGTGTACACGCCCGCCTACATTGATAGTCTGCGCCGCGCCAACACACAAAAAAACGACCCGGCAGCCCTGCGCGAAAAAAGCCGCAAATCGATACAAACCTACCTCACCGACAACAACCTCACCGACCTCAAACCCGACCGCAACGGCATCTACTACAAGGAAATTTTACCCGGAAAAGGCCTTCGCGTAATGCCCGGCATGAAAGTTTCCGTACTTTACAAAGGAACATTTACCGATGGTCGCGTGTTTGATACCAACATAGGAAAACCCGGAGCCAAACCGCTGGTATTTGTGGCCGGAAGAGGCATGATTGCCGGTTTTACCGATTGCATCCTGCGCATGAAAGACGGCGGAAAATCGTTCTTCATTCTCCCGCCCGAACAGGCTTACGGCGAAAAAGGAAACGGCAATATTCCGCCCTGGACACCGCTGGTGTATGAAGCAGAACTGAAAATTATCGACTCCGGCACCGGAAACTGATTACGAATTCAATAACAATAACGAACAATGAAAAAATTACTTGTTGGCTTTGTGAGCCTTATTCTGGTAGCCGGTGTGGCTGCCGGTGCTGCCTATGCCTTTCACGGCGATCATCCCGCAAAAGAACCCGAACGCAAATACAAAAGCAAGAAAGTACGCAAACCCAAAACGGTAAAAACCGCATCGGGTCTCGAATATACCATTACCGCCAAAGGCAACGGCCCGCAGGGCGCCAAAGGCTCGCGCATTACGGTGCTTTACACCGGCAAACTCACCAACGATACGGTGTTTGACGCATCCTCGCGCCACGGCAATACGCCTTTTACCTTTAAAGCCGGCGCGGGCCGCGTAATTAAAGGCTGGGACGAAGCAGGCACATTGCTGCGTGCAGGCGATAAAGTAACCCTGCGCATTCCGCCCGAGCTTGGCTACGGCGCACAGCAACTGCCCAACATTCCCGCAAACAGCACCCTCATTTTCGAAATAGAAGTGCTCGACGTGCAGCCGCCGCCCACCATGCGCAGTGCCAAAGGAATGGACACTGTAACCACCGCATCGGGCCTTAAACTGGTTTTCTTCGAAAAGCATCCCGAAAACAAACTTGCCCTGCAGGGCCAGCGCGTTAAGGTCGATTACAGCGGCTTTTTTACCGATGGAAATCTGTTCGATTCGTCTGTCGAAAACGGCACACCCATTCAGTTCATGCTTGGCAAAGGGCAGGTAATAAAAGGTTGGGAAGAAGGACTCATGCTCATGCGCGTGGGCGAAAAGGCACAATTCATTATTCCGCCTGCGCTGGGCTATGGAAGTATGGCCCGCGGACCCATACCGGCAAACAGCACACTTATTTTCGATGTGCACCTGATAAGTGCCGAATAAAAGCAGTGCAGCTATCCCGTAAAAACCGCGCCAGGGTTGAAACGGCCGTGTTAAAAAAGCTGTATATTTGGGCATTAGCTGAATGATCCCCATTTGGCACTTGCGAGCGCCTATGCTTAATGAAGCCGAAGTTAGAGCCCTGCTTACCGACCCGATGACCGACTGGTTTTATCTTGGGCAGGTGAGTGATGGTTTTATAGATTCTTTTATCGGTCTGCTTGATGCCCGACCGCAATTCCGCAACCTTTCGCGTGCTGCCCGGCGGCGGTTGATGCAGTCGCTGGTGGAAGCCCTGCAAAACATCAGAAACTACACCCCCGAAAACCTAACCGGTTTTCCCGAAGCGGTTGTACTCATGCAGCGCCTTGGCGAAACCGACTGGATGCTGCGTTGCGGAAATGTAATGCTCAGCGAGAATGTGGATGAACTTCAGAAACGCCTTCATGTACTTTCAGACAGCGACAGTGAGCAACTGAAATCGCTCTACATGAACCAGATGAGCCTTACCCTGAACGACAGCAACAGGAAAAGCGCCGGGCTTGGCCTTATCGAAATGGCCCGCTCGTCGAGCGCACCGATCAAATACAAATTCGTCCCGCTCAATCAGCAATACACCTTTTTTGCAGTCGAATTGCAAATTTCCTTAGCCTGAACCATGATTCCGCCATTGCACATACCCGAGACCCGCAGCACACCCGAAATCCATTTCGATGCGGATAACGACATTTATCTCATCAGAGGCCGTTCCATTCCGCCCGATGCCTCTTCGTTCTTTTATCCGCTCGATAAATGGGTGGAAGCCTTAGCCGCCACCGGCTCGGCCAGGCCTGTAAACATCAGAATCAGGCTCGAGCATTTAAACACCGGCACCATTCGTTCGTTGCTTACCATTTTCTCCAAACTCCTCCGCGTGCGCGAAAAAGGAACCCAGGTAAACTTCGAATGGTATTACAACGAAGAAGACGAAGACCTGGTGGATAAAGGCGAAGAAATGTCGCTCATTCTCGATGTGCCTTTCCGCTACATCAGTTTCGCCGAAGGCGATTATTAATTTTCTTATTGAATAACAAGAGCGGCCGGAATTTATTCCGGCCGCTGCTGTTTATTACGCTTCGCTTGCGTTAAACTGCATTCCCGAAAAAACGGGAAGCTGAATTTTGTGCCTGATTAAGCCTGCTGTTTCTTCAGCTTATGCCAGAGGAAATACGAGGCAAACAGGAAGGCTATGGGCAGCAAAATAAAAATGATTCCGGCATTTAATTCCTGCGTAACCGCCGTTGAAATGGCAGCCGCAAGTAAATCGAAAAACAGTCCGGCGTATGCCCATTCCTTAATCCGGTTAAATTGGGGAATAAGAATGGCAACAGAACCAACCGCTTTGGCAATTCCGATAAACACGATAAAATATTCGGGATACCCCAGCGCTACAATATACGTAACCGCTTCGGGCTCGAGCATAATATCGGGTATGGCCGTAAACAGCATAAAAGCTGCAAAGAGCGAGGTAATGATCCAATAGGCAAGTCTGGTTTTTTTCATGGGTGATTGAGTTTGGTTACTGCAAGTTAGTGACTGGTTGCGTTTTCCGGGTAATTTATTATCCGGTTTATATTGTATTTATCGGTAAAGCCCGCGAAATAGTTGTCCCGTAATCTGTTCTGATACAGCTATTTGCTTGCGCACTATAAATGTGAAAAAAAATGAAAACGGCTTAAAAGAGAAACTGCCACTGAGCCTGGGAGGCCGTGGCAGTTTCGATTTTTTGCTGATTTCCCCGCGTGGAAGCCCGGTTGAACCGGGGTGCGAAGGAGATCATCAAACACCTTAACCAGAATGATACAAACTTACACCTGCAAACTGCTCAAATCAAGCACCCTTTCACAAGCGGCAGGTTTAATTAGCAGGTGGGTATGATTAACGGATAAGTGGTAAAAGCGGTTTGGAAATGGCCCTGAAAGCCGCGTAAACACTGTTAATTAGTGTTAATTCAGGTTACTTTATTTCTTCGTAGTCCACATACTCGCCGTCGTCGTTGTTGCGGCCTTTTTGCGAAGCTTGCGGGGGCTGAACCTTATCCTTATTGTGGTGGTGGTGATGTGTATTTTGCTGATAGTAATATTGCCCGCTGCTGGGCGCATTGCCCGCGCGCGAAGGACTTAGGATACGCCACAATATCCAGCCCACGAGTATGGTATAAAAGAGTTCCTGCATGGATAAGTACAAATGTACCGCAAAACCTTTATGATTTGGCCACCAGCCCGTGTCTTAATCTTTCCGACACCCTGTACTCATCGGGCGACTGCCCCGTGTGGTGCTTGAAAAAGCGGCTGAAATAGGCCGGATCGTGAAAGCCGATGGTATAGGCAATTTCTTTGGCCGAAGCCATAGAGTAGAGCATGAGCCGCTTGGCTTCGAGTATTACCCGCTCCTGAATAAGGTCGCCGGCGGTGCGGCCGGTGGTTTTCTTCACCACATCGTTGAGGTGATTGGCCGATACCGAAAGCTTTTCGGCATAATCGCTTACGCGGTGTGTGGCTGTAAACCGGGCATCTATGAGGTTGCGGAACTGCACTACCAGATGCACACCGGTTTCGCGCACGGGCTTTACCCGCTCCGGAAACTTCGATTTGCATTTGAGCAGCAGGATATTGATGTAGCTGCGTATGATTCCTTCGCGGTTGGGGTCGTTCGACTGATACTCGGCTTTAATGCTGGCGATAATGCCTTTTACCCATTCGAGAAAAACGGCATCGAGTTTCAGCATCCGGTCGCGGCTGTCGATATCGAGAAACGACATGCCCCGCAGAAAATCGCGGTTGGTGCTGTCGAAATAAAAAAACTCTTCGGTAAACAGAAGCACTTTGCCGCGTGTGCTGCCCGTGCGGTTAAGCAAATGCACCTGCCCCGGCGACACAAAATGCAGGCTGTATGAATGAATAGGGTAGGGCTCGAAATCAATCATGTGCGTTCCTTCGGCCTCCTCGAAAAAAAAGATTTCGTAGTAACCATGCCGGTGCGGCTCCGAAGTCACATAAGCCTGGTTCTTATATTCGCCCAGTTCAAAATACTTGAACGCGGCCATATCTTCTTCGCCGGGATGATATTCGTTGAGCGGAATTTGTGTAAAGGGTATCTGCGACATAACGACTAAAATTAGCAAAAAATAAGTATCGACATATAATTAGCAGGTTATGCTTTTATGCCTGGTAATGAAAAGACCTTCTTACCTTCGCCCTGCAATGAAAGTAACTGTAATCATTAAAGAAGTAAACGCCCGCTTCCGTCAGGATATTGCCGATAAATACAACGACGGAAAAGAGAGTGCCGACAACATGCGCTACAACTGGGAAGACGAGTACGCGGTAAAAACCGATGTCACTTCCTTCAAGGTGCGCAACAACGTGCCCTATCAGCTTCGCGGCTGGAAAGGCGACGAGGAATTTTCGATAGAAATTCCGGGCATGATGATCGTCGATTGTCAGCACGAAGACAATTCCATTACCCAATTTGCCTTCTCGCGCAAATACGTAAAAGACACCAAAAAAGCCGACCGCCCCAACGGCGACATCCGCTTCTTCGTATTTGTAAGCGACAACAAAACAGCCGTAAGCCCGCAGCCCGGCATCTACATCCTCCAAAACGAATGGCCGTCTGAATTGCCTGTGCCCGAGGCCGTGGAGCCGGATGATGATGAAGATTTTGATCCGGAAGACGACACCGACGACAGTGAAGAATAAACCCGTGCAAAGTTGATTTACCGTACACTGGCACCGCCGCCTGCACTGGCACAGTACGTTCGGTTTTACTGGATGTACGAGCACTCGCCCGTTTCGGGGGGGGCATTTGTACACCGTGCTTTTGCCGACAGCAGTGCAGAGATGATTTTTCATTACTCCGGCCGGTTTACCGAGCTTACCCCAAATGGTGCTACCGATTCGCCGCTGGCACATTTGCAGGGGCAAAGCACCGGAGTAAAGCGGTACAGCACACATACATCTTTCGGCATTTTTGGCGTGTATCTTTATCCGTATGCGCTGCCGGTGTTGTTTCCGGTAAGTGGCGGTGAAATTGCCAACCGCATCTGCGATTTCGAAACCCTGCTCAAACAGCACGGCGCCGATTTTACCGAACGCATTATGCTTGCTCCCGGTTTTGAAAGCCGGGCAGCACTGGTTTCCGAATTTTTGCTCGGCCGTTTGCGGCAATGCCACAGCGCACTGCTTCAGGAAAAATACTTCGCTGCAATGCGTGCGTTAATTCATTCGTCGGGCATTGCGGCATTCAACCAGCTTGCGGCATCGAGCGGATTTACCGAGCGTGCTTTCGAGCGCAGAACAAAACAATACACCGGCTTTTCGCCCAAACTGCTTTACCGCGTGGCCCGTTTTCAGCAAACCGCCGCGGCCTGGGGCAAAACAAATATCAGCTCGCTTACAGAAATAGCACTCAATAACGGGTACTACGATCAGGCGCATTTCATACACGAGTTCAAATTGTTTTCGGGCTTTACCCCCGGGCAATATTTCTTTAATCAGGCCGAGGGCACCGATTACAGAGGTTGAGCAGGTTGTCGGAAATTTACAAGCCAAAGATTGCCGGCCGGCATATTTTTGCCTCAAACAAACTACAAGCTATGCAACTACCCACTCACCACCACATTGCAATGGTGTATCTTATTGTGCAGGATCCCTGGCTGCTTCAGGATTTTATGCGCCAGGTTTTCAACGCCACCTCACTCATCGAACTACCACCGCGCGGCAGCACCGGCCGCATGCACGCCGAAGCACGCATTGGCGACAGCACCATCATGTTTTCGGGAAGCAGCGACCAATGGCCGCCACACACAGCCGGCATTTTCATTTACGTGGAAAATGCCGACGAAACCCTTGAAAAAGCCCTGAACCACAATGCCAGCGTTGTGCTGCCCCTCGAAAACCAAAGCTACGGCCGCTCCGGCGGAATAAAAGACCCCTGCGGCAACGTATGGTGGATTACTTCTCTGCATTAATAGTATCCATCAAAGAAAATCCGGAAACCAATACAACTTCCAACCATCCAAACAAAAAGAGACCGTCACCACAAATGGAGACGGTCTCTTCTAATTAAATAAGAATAGAAATTATTCCAGAAAAGAACATTCAATAATCCCAAGGAAAAGAACATCCTATAATCCCAAGGAAAAGAACATCCAAATAATTCCCCAAAAGAAAAAGAACATTCAAAATGCACTGAAGAAGAAGTACTATCTGTAGTCACGGCGAGCGGAGCCGAGCCGTGACTACTTATTATCCTTCACCTCTTCAAAATCCACATCCGTCACTTCCGCATCGCTCCCCTTGGCATTATTCGCCTCAGGATTGGCATTCGGATCGCCGCCCTGCTGCTGCATGGCTTCGTACATGGCCTGTGCCACCTGCTGGAGGTTGGCCATAGCCGTATCAATGGCGGGGAAATCTTTATTGGTGTGTGCGGTGCGCAGTGCCACGAGTGCATCCTCAATGGGTTGTTTTTTATCGGCGGGAATTTTATCGCCAAACTCTTTGAGTTGCTTTTCTACCTGGAAGATGAGTGAATCGGCCTGGTTGAGTTTTTCCACTTCCTCGCGGGCTTTTTTATCGGCCTCGGCATTCATCTCGGCTTCTTTCTTCATGCGCTCGATTTCGTCTTTCGAGAGGCCTGAACTTGCTTCGATGCGGATGTTTTGCTGCTTGCCGGTGTTTTTGTCTTTGGCCGATACGTTGAGGATACCGTTTGCATCAATATCAAACGCCACTTCAATTTGCGGCACACCACGCGGGGCGGAGGGAATTCCGTCGAGCACAAAGCGGCCGATGGTGCGGTTTTGTGCAGCCATGGGGCGCTCGCCCTGGAGGATATGAATTTCTACCGAGGGCTGGTTGTCAGACGCGGTAGAAAATGTTTCCGACTTTTTGGTAGGAATGGTGGTGTTGGCCTCAATGAGTTTGGTCATTACACCGCCGTAGGTTTCGATACCGAGCGAGAGCGGAGTTACGTCGAGCAGGAGCACGTCTTTTACTTCGCCGGTGAGTACGCCGCCCTGAATGGCCGCGCCCACAGCCACCACTTCATCGGGGTTTACGCCTTTTGAGGGCGATTTGCCGAAGAATTTGGTCACAGCTTCCTGAATGGCGGGAATGCGTGTGGAACCACCCACGAGAATTACTTCGTTGATGTCGTTTACGCTGAGACCGGCATTGCTGAGGGCCGATTTGCAGGGCTCAATGGTGCGGCGGATGAGATCGTCAACCAATTGCTCAAACTTGGCGCGGGTAAGGCTGCGCACAAGGTGTTTGGGAATTCCGTCAACCGGCATAATGTAGGGCAGGTTGATTTCGGTGGCGTTTGAGCTGGAGAGTTCGATCTTGGCTTTCTCGGCAGCTTCTTTGAGGCGCTGCAGGGCCATAGGATCTTTGGTAAGGTCGAGACCGCCGTTTTCCGACTTGAATTCGGCCACTAACCAGTCGATGATTTTCTGGTCGAAATCGTCGCCGCCGAGGTGTGTGTCGCCGTCGGTAGCTTTTACTTCAAATACACCGTCGCCGAGTTCGAGTACGGAAACGTCGTGTGTACCGCCGCCGCAGTCGAACACCACAATTTTCATATCGGTGTTCTTTTTGTCGAGGCCGTAGGCGAGTGCAGCGGCAGTGGGCTCGTTAATGATGCGGCGCACTTTGAGGCCTGCAATTTCGCCGGCTTCCTTGGTGGCCTGACGCTGTGCGTCGTTGAAGTAGGCCGGAACGGTGATAACGGCTTCGGTTACTTCGGTGCCGAGGTAATCTTCGGCGGTTTTCTTCATTTTCTGAAGAATCATGGCCGAAATTTCCTGCGGGGTGTATTTGCGGTCGTCAATTTCTACGCGGGGTGTATTGTTTTCGCCTTTCACCACCGAGTAGGGAACGCGACCGGTTTCTGTGGCAACCTCGCTGAAAAGGTGGCCCATAAAGCGCTTGATGGAATAAATGGTTTTGCGCGGGTTGGTAATGGCCTGACGTTTGGCAGGGTCGCCCACTTTGCGCTCACCGTTATCAATAAAAGCTACGATTGACGGGGTGGTACGGCGGCCTTCGTTGTTGGCTATTACAACGGGTTCATTGCCTTCCATTACAGCCACACACGAGTTGGTGGTGCCCAGGTCAATACCAATAATTTTGCCCATGACTTAATAAGTTAATGTTTAGTGCTTTGTAGATTGTATGTGTGTGCCAAAGGTCAATTCCTGTGCCATGCCCCTTTAACACCCGTTTTTTGCCAAAATGCCGTTCTGCCTGCAAATTATTCTGCCAAAATGACGTAAAGGCATAAAAAAACCGTCCGGAAAATCATCGTCCGGACGGTTATGGCAGTGTGCCTGAAAGCCGTTTACTGACAGCCCAGCACGGCCTGATTGCGGTCTCTGAATTTGAGTCCGCACGAAATATAGCCGCGGGAAAGGGTGTCTTCGGTAAGCTGGGTAATCTGGATATTGCGCTTTACAATTTTGCTGCGCGAACCGAATACGCCAATGGCGGTAGGTGTTTCGGGATCGGTGGTTAAAATATTGCTGTACGTGGGGCGCTCCTGCACCAGCGAGGAGGAAGGGCTGTTTACACGCATGTAGGTGTACAGGTCTTCGCCGGCCGCGTAAACGGTGTAGGAAATGGAATCGCCGTCGCGCCATACCACGTTGGGATCATCGGGAATGCTTTGTACCAGGAAGCGGTAAAATGCATCGGGATCGTAGGTCATGGAAAGAGCGTTTACTGCACCGGCATTCTGCTCGAGTGAGCCGAACACCCATTCGGGAGTGCTTTTGAGGGTGGTGTTGCCGTTCACGTCGTGCTCGCGGTAGTAGAAACGCAGGGCGGTTTGGTAGAAGCTGGCGGTAGCCGAAGGATTCCAACTGATAGACACGCGGCTGTTGGAATTTACCTTTACAATCTGCACCGAATTGGCGTTGGCGGTTACCGGTGCAAAGTTGAATGTTTTTACGAGTACGGTGGTGCTGTAAGCTTCTTTGTTGGGATCAGAGGCAAACCGCACACGGAGTTTGTAGGTGCGGTTGGGGTTGAGCATACCGGTGGTGGTATTGAGCGAGTAAATGATGTATGCACCCGAGTAAAACAGGCCGGGGTCGCGGGCGGGAATGGTGTCGGTTTGAAGCTGCCAGGAGTTGGTGAGGACGTTGTTGTTCCATTCCTCAATTATCACATTTAGCTGTGTGGCGTAAAAAATGGAATCCATTTCCTGGGCCATGGTCAATGCGTTATCGGGCCCGAGGAAGGCTTTCTGGATACGCACATATTGCTTGGGCTGTGTTTGATCGAGCAGGCAGTAAATTACAGGAACCTCCTTGTAATCGGCCAATAAATCCACTTCGGTGCTACACGTCCAGAACAGGGCCGGAACGGTTATAAAGAAAAGAAGAAGCTTTTTCATACGTAAGCAAAGACCACAGTTTGGGATGTGACGCACAAACTTACAGTTTTTTCATCAGCGAAAAACTTAATATATGGTAAATGGGGTTGCCACTTTACAGGTGGCAGGGTATGGCCTTTAACCGGAAAATTACAGGCTGGTAAGGGCAACCACGGGCCCTTCGGGTGCAGGCACGCCGCCCTGTTTTTCGATGGTAATGGCAAAGGCTTCGGCCTGGGGGATAATTTTTAATAACTGAAGCTGGTTGCTGTTGGAGGCGTTAAACACACCGGCATCAACCGGTTTGCCGTTTACGAAGGCCCAAAGCTGGTATTGTTTGTCGTTGGGGGTATTGGCCAGTGTACCGGGATCGACACACACGGTTTTGGAGCGGCTGCACCAGAATACCACGGCCTGCTGGTCGGTGTCTTTGGCGCGCAGCGAAATTACGGCGGGGTGGTAAAGGGTGGAAAGTTCGGTAATGGTGGCCTGGTGCTGTTGTTTGTAGGCGGTATAAGCACTGCGCAGCGAGTCGATGCTTTGCTGTTTTTGCAGGGTTTGCTGTGCAATGGAGGCGCTTTCGTTTTCGAGGCTGGCAATGCGCTCGCCGGCGGCCTGCAGGCGGTTGTGGTTTATGATGTTCATGGCCACGCTTCCGGCCAGAAGCACACCGGCCAGGGCGGCCACGGCTTTCCATATACGCGGGCGGGCGGGGGCAGCCTGCAGGGGAATTACCCTGCCTTTTTCTTCGGGCGGTGCAGTGGCAGTGTGGCCGAGTACGTGGTTTATTATTTTGTCGCGGAGTTCGGGGCGGGGGGCCATGCCGTGCATACCGGCATAGGCTTCGGTTTCGAGCCGGAGGCGCTCCAATTCGGCCTTCACTTCCTCAAACTGCGCGGCCATGCGCTCTACTTCGCGGCTTTCTTCCGCGGTAGCGCCACCTAGCACATATATGTGCAGCAGTCCTGATTCTATGAGTTCCTGAGCATTCACTTTATTATCCTCCTTGCAATAATTGCCTCAACCGGGTCATGGCCGCTTTTACACGGGTTTTTACAGTGCCCAACGGTATCGAAAGTTCTTCGGCTACTTCCGACTGTGTGTAACCGCCAAAGTAAAGCAGATCGATTAACTGACGCTGCTCGGGTTTCAGCTGGTCAAGCACTTTTGAAAGTCCGATATGATCGACACCGGTTACACTGTTGTGCTTCCGGTCAACGCTATATACGTTATCTTCGATAGACTGGATTTGCCCGCTGTCGCGGAATGATTTTGAGCGGGTGGCATCAATGGCCGTGTTGCGGGCAATGTTGAGCAGCCAGGTGTAAAGCCGGCCCTTGCCCGCATCGTAGCTGTCTATATTCTTCCAGATTTTCACAAACACATCCTGCAAAAGATCTTCGGCCATTTCCTGATCGGGAATGATCCGGAAAATTACCCCGAAAAGCGCTTGTGAATAATAATCGTAAAGTAAACGCAAACCGGTTTCGTCCCGCTTTTTCAGCAGATCAACCAGCACTGGCTCGGCAGGAAGTACGGCGCGTGTTCCCAATTTTAATTTTGAGTGATGCGAAAGTACGAGGTATTGTTACACCATGCAAATGTGCGGGTGATGTACGAAAAAAACAGGCGGTTGTATTTTGGGAGGTAAGCGTAATTACTTTCTCCGGCAAGAAATATTTTCAGCAAATAATGTGTGCCATCAAAAAACGTCAGATCACATCAAAAATGCATAATCATCCGCAAACTGATTTGCCTTGCCGTAAGGTAATTGGGCACTGCATAACTGCGGCCGGTTACATCTTTTACCCAGAAATACGAAACCGTATTATTTACCTGAAGCAGGTTATACACTTCCAATCCTGCCCAAAGCGATTTGATGTACCTGAACGGATTGCTTGCTTTTAATGGTTTGTCTTCTTTAATAATCTGATAAGAGAAACCAATATCCACGCGGCGGTAAGGAGGATAGCGGAACACGGCTTTGTAACGTTCGCGGGTGGGCGGGCCAAAGGGTAAGCCGGTGCCCAGAATGAGGCCGATGTTCATTTTACAGTCGGGCAGTTTGGGCAGGTAATCCTGGAAGTAGAGCGAGAAGGTGAGGGTTTGATCGGTGGGGCGGGGAATGAAACCGGGGTTTATGGTAATTGTATCGGTAGGTGTATTGTTTGCGGTAAAGCCGGGTACAATGGTGTCGCCATCGCTGTTGAGCAGGATGTAGTAAAAATCGTTGTAAAGATTTTCGCGTGTGCGCAGCAGCGAGAGGTTGGCCCACGATTCCACACCGCGCACAAATTCGCCGTTCAGTTTAAGGTCAATTCCGTAGGCGTATCCGTAGGCCAGATTGTCGCCGTAGTAGCGCAGGCGCACATCCACCATGTCGTACGGCACCAGATTGTCCAGGTATTTGTAATACGCTTCGGCAATGAAACGGAACGGTCTTCCCCAGCCTTTAAAGGCCAGATCGCTGCCCACCACGGCATGTACCGATTGTTGTGCCTTGAGGTTGCGGTTGAGTGCGCCGTTGTAGTTGCGCATTTCGCGGTAAAACGGAGGCTGGTTGTAAATGCCGCCGGCTGCTTTAAATACCACATCGGTTTTCCAGTGGGGTGTCCAGGTAAGCTGGGCACGCGGACTCACCACAAGCTGGCCGTTTTGTGTCCAGTAATTGGCGCGCAAGCCCACGGTAAGCGAAATCAGCGACGAATCGGCGAGGGTATCGGCAAAGCGGTACTGGCCGTAGGTCTGAAAGCGCCACGAAATCATTTCGGCACCGCCTTTAATTACGTCCTGCAAATCGAGGCTGGTGGTGGGCTGGTAGGGCAGTGAATAGTCTGACGAATCGACATACACCCATTCGCTTATTTCGTCGCGTATAATTTCGTAGTTGGCTTTTGCGCCCCACGAAAAGCTGTGTCTGGGTGTGGTGTACCAGCCTTTTACCTCGCCGGTGTGTACGTAGGCATCGAGCGTGTTGCGGGCGTGGCTCAGAAATGCGCCCACACCGCGGTTAAAGGCCACCTGCCCGAAAGTGGGTTTACCGAAATCGGCCTCCAGCTGGTCGATACGGTAGGCCCCGAGCACGTCGAAAAATTCGGTTTCGTAAGTGTTGAAGGTGGAGAAGATAAATTTCCAGCGCAGTAGTTTGTTTTCGTCGCCGTCAATGTTTCGCTGGTAATTGAGCGCAGTGGCATTGAATACGGTTTGAAACTGGTTGTTTTCCTGTCCGGCAAAAAACACGGTAAATTTCAACGCATTATTCAATGTGCCGAAAGCCGTTTCGCGTGTTTGCGGTACAAGGGTGTAGCGGTTTACGGCGTAGTTGCCCAGGTAATCGACCCACCAGCGTTCGTTGACCTGCCAGGTGAGGTAGGCCTGCACATCGGTAAAATTGGCGGTATAATCGCCGGCCACATCCAGCGCATTAAGCAGGTAGCGGTTTGATTTCTGGCGGGCACCCACCATCCAGGTAAAACGGGCATCTTTCGACGAGCCTTCGAGTGTGAGATTGGTGCCCAGCAAACTGGCCGTGGCTGTGCCGCGGAATTTACTCGGCCGCTTGTATTTCACGTCCAGCACCGACGACATTTTATCGCCATACTTCGCCTCAAAACCACCCGCCGAAAAGAATATCGACTCCACCATGTCCACGTTCGGAAAACTCAGGCCTTCCTGCTGTCCGGCGCGCGTAAGGAAGGGGCGGTAAATTTCAATGTCGTTTACATACACTAAGTTCTCATCAAAACTCCCGCCGCGCACCGAGTACTGGTTGCTGAGTTCGTTGTTTGAGCTTACCCCCATGGCCGTAAACCGCAGCAACTGGCTGATGTCTGTGTTGGGCGTAGGCAGTTGCGGAATGCGTGGCGGAAGAAAAATGCCCGTGCCGCTGCTGCGCTCGGTTTTGGTGAAAATGCCCAGGGTGAGGTAGGAAATAGTCACATTACGGGTAATGGTTTCGCCGGGCTGCGGGGTTACCACAAAACGTTGTGCAATATATCCGGTGCCACGTACAATAATGGTATCGGCCACACCGGCGGGTATGGTTAAAATGTAATAGCCTTTTACGCTGGTAACGGTTCCCTGTCTGCTGTTTTTGCAATACACCTGCAGGTTTTCGGCAGGTACTCCGGCCGAGTCTGTAACCTGACCCGTAAGTGTAGCCGTTTGTGCGGCACCCTGAGCGGCCGTAAGCAGAAAAATGAAGAATGCAAAAAGTCTGAGTAATGAATTCACGCGGCAATAACGCAAAAAACAGCGGATTATTGGTTGCTTTTCTTTTTGAAATCGCCGTTGCGGGCAGCCTTTATAAATTGTGCCCAGGCTACCGGATTGAGAAGCGTAACGGGAGGAGCTTGTCCGGCATAATAATTTCTATTCACCTGCTGCTGCATCTGATATTTATAAGACATGGTGGCATCGTTTCGCACCATTTCGGCGGCAGCGGCCATAGTGCGGGCATCTAAATTCTGTTTGGCGCGCTCCAGATCGTCGTCGGGCACATTGAGCGAAAGGAAGGCCGTTTTAAACTGGTCTTTCGAAGGCCAGGGATAAATTACCTGCTCTTTCATAAGCACGGTATCGGCCTTGAGTGCCTGAATATGTGTAATGGTGCCGGGGCGCGAAAAAGTGTCGGGCACTACAAATACGCCGCGTTTGTACCCTAATGCAAAGTACTCAATGGTATCGCGTTCCTGTACCACCAGCGAGTAATAGCCCGAAGGTGTGCTGTACACGCCGCGCGTGGAGTTTTTAATTACCACGGCCACAAACGGAAGGGGCTGCAAACTGTCGGCATCCACCATCATTCCGCTGAGCTGGACAATGGTGCGTATGGAGTCGGTTTTGGTTTGGGCTTTGGCTCCCACCTGCTGTGCGCGCAACGATGTGGCGCCAATGGCGAGCAAAACACATAAAAGGAGTTGATGTAACCGCATTGCTTCAAAATTACGCAAAAAATACCAGCGCACAGTTTTGATCGCGCGGTTTCGTCGCATTTATAATCTGTTTGATCTTTATTTTCAATTCAACTGAGTTTTGACTTTTTGGGTCGGTCTTAATTGTCGGGGGCATTGAGTATCTTGCACAAAAGTTTTTTCCATGAAACACTCTCTGACCCTCGTTGCCCTGATTTCTGTTTCCACGCTTTTCGGACAAATAACCATAAACCAGAATGATATGCCCAATCAGGGCGATACCATAAGGGTGAGTTATGCCTCATCCACCGCCAACGTAAACCACACGCTGAGCGGGGCAAATTTTACCTGGAACTTTTCGGCCCTTACGCCCAATGCCCAGCAGGTATTTGAGTTTGCCACACCCACGGCGCTGCCGTTTAATTTTACGGCTACTTACGGTGTACTCAATCCTTCGCCCGACTCCCTTCCGTTTATCGGAGCCATTCCCACCAATTTTGTGGACTACTACAAAAACGGCTCCAGCGGCTACCGTCAGGTAGGTTCGAGTTTCGATTATGCACCTCTCGGCAATTTTTCAATTCCCATCATATATACCAGTTCGGATTATGTATATCGTTTTCCGATGAATTATAACAACATCGACAGTTCAGACGCAGCTTATTCCTTTCAGTTGCCCGGCGTGGCGTATTTCGGGCAGGAACGTCATCGCGAAAACCGGGTTGACGGCTGGGGTACGCTTATTACTCCTTTCGGCACTTTTCAAACCCTGCGTGTGCGTTCGGTGGTAGATGCCGTGGATACGGTATCGTTTGATACTACCGGAATCGGGTTTTCATTTCCCCGTCCGCAGCTTGTAGAATACAAATGGCTGGCGCAGGGCGGTAAAATTCCCATCCTCGAAGTGGAAGCGCAAGTATTTAATAATACCGAAACCGTTACCAACGTAATTTATCGCGACAGTTTGCGGCCCAATGTATTTCAGGTTAGCGTGGCCGAAGCACAGCCGCAGAGCCGTATTACAGCCTTGTATCCCAATCCGGCACAGGATCAGCTTAATTTATTCTGGTCGCAACCGGCCGCTTCCCGCGCCCGTATTGAAATAACCGATATTCATGGTCGTGTGCTGGTTCAGGAAGATGCGGGCAGGCTTCAGGCCGGGCCGCAGAGCCGGGTTATTGATGTGGCCACATTTAATCAGGGAGTTTACCTGATTCGCGTAACAGATGAATCGGGTTCGGGCAAAGCGGTTTATTTTGTGAAAAACTAACCACGATTATTGATTTTATGGCGATTTCAACAGGTTATTTTATTGTAAGCCAGTATTTTACAACTTTTCCAACCAAGATGTGTTGAAAAGTGCGTAACATTGCGCACCCCTTTGCGTAAAACGGAATGGAACTGACTGCCAAAACCTGTTAACATGCTGGAAAACCTTACGCGCCTTATCACAGGAATCTTTACCGGTGATATTCACCTTCGCCCGGTATTTATACCCGTGCTGCCCCGTTCAACCCGCTTTCCCCGTAAATCTTTCTGATTTTCAGAAACCTTTCTTCCTATGAAGCAAATTGCTACGCTTTTTGCGGCTCTGATGTTGACTGTTTCTGCGTTTGCGCAGGACCTGTCGGTTATAAACATTATTAGCCCGGTGAGTGGTTGCGCCCTCACAGCCAACGAAAACGTCACCATCAGGATCTTTAACTTCGGTCCGAATCTTCCGGCTGGTACCACGTTTAACGTATCGTACACCATAAACGCCGGTGCGCCGGTAACCGAACTGGTTACCCTTTCGTCGGTGCTGCTCACCAATTCTACCAGAAACTATACGTTTACCACACAGGCCAACTTAACCACACCGGGTTCATATATATTTGATGCCACGGTATCTATTGCGGGCGATATTAACCCTACCAACAACGCGTTTACGGGTTATACCGTAACCTCCACCGCAGCTTCGGTGGGCGGAACGGTAAGTGGACCTGCCAGTGTGTGTATTACAGGTAATACCGGAGCGGTAACACTTTCGGGCAATACCGGCAACGTAATTCGCTGGGAGTACTCAACCGATGGAGGTTTTACCTGGTTTACCCTTTCCAACACCACCACCTCGCAGGCATTTACCGATTTGAATACACAGACGCTTTACCGCGCCGTGGTTCAAAACGGAACCTGTACGCCGGCCACTTCATCCATTCACACCATTAACATCGACAATGCTTCTGTAGGCGGCAGTATTTCGCCTGCCACCAGCAGTGTATGCGTAACAGCAAACAGCGGCACACTCACACTCAGCGGCCGTACAGGTAACGTGGTACGCTGGGAGTTTTCTACGGACGGTGGCGTAACCTGGAACATTATTGCCAACACCACCGCCACACAAACGTTTACCAACATTCCTTCCACACGTATTTACCGCGCATTTGTGCAAAACGGCACCTGCAACGGAGCTTACTCGGCCAATGCCACTGTAACAGTAAATCCTGTTCCGGTAGGCGGCACCATTAACCCGGCCGTAACCACGGTTTGTGCAGGAACAAACAGCGGTACACTTACACTCTCGGGCCATATCAGTTCGGTGGCCCGCTGGGAGTTTTCAATAGACGGTGGAGTGACGTGGACCAACATTTCCAACTTTACCCCGAACCAGAACTTCTCAAACCTTACCCAGTCGCGCCTGTACCGTGTACGTGTGCAGAGTGGTGCCTGCGGGGTAACCTATTCTGCCATTGCTGCAGTAAACGTAACCACCACTACTGTGGCCGGAACAGTTACACCTGCTGCCATATCGGTATGTACAGGTACCAACAGCGGTGTGGTAAACCTTACCGGAAGCAACGGTTCGGTACTTTTCTGGGAATCATCCACCGACGGTGGCATTACCTGGACCAACATTGCCAACACCACCACCGTACAGGCCTACAACAACCTTACCACCACCACTATGTACCGCGCGTTTTCGCAGAGCGGCGGCTGCACGGGTGCTTACTCTCCGCCCACCACCATTACTGTAAACGGCCTTTCGCTGGGCGGTTCGGTTAGTGGCGGCATGGTGGTGTGCAGCGGCACCAACTCGGGCACTCTTAACCTGAGCGGTCAAAACGGCAGCGTGGTAACCTGGCAATCGTCTAACGACGGAATTATCTGGAACAACATTGCCAACACCACCGCCTCACAATCTTTCCTCAACATTACCGATACCACTTTCTACCGTGCCATTGTGGCCAACGGCGTATGCCCGTCAGACACATCGGCAGTGGATACTCTTTTTGTAGATTCGGTAACCGTGGGTGGCACACTTTCGCCGGCCGCCGCAGTAGTATGCAGCGGACAAAACAACGGCACCATTGTGCTCAGCGGCCATGTGGGGAACGTGCTTCGCTGGGAATACTCCACCGATAATGGCCTTACCTGGATTACCATAAGCAACACCAGCAGCTCGCAGGCTTACACCAACGTAAGTGTGCCCACGCTTTATCGTGCAGTGGTGCAGAGCGGGGTTTGTGCGCTGGCCTATTCCTCTACCACATTACTTACACTTAACGCGCCCTCAGCAGCCGGTACGCTTTATGGCTCCAATACCGTGTGCAGCGGTTCAAACAGCGGTTTGCTTACACTGGTAGGCGCGCAGGGCAATATTCTCAACTGGGAAGCCTCTATGGACGGCGGCATTACCTGGATGACCATTGCCAACACCACCGCCAACTACAATTTCCTGAACCTTACCGACACCACCATTTACCGCGCCGTAGTGGCCAACGGTATTTGTCCGGCCGATACTTCCACATTGGTAACCATTTTTGTGGACAGCCCCTCGGTAGGCGGCGTGGTTTCGGTGAGCGATACGGTGTGCAGCGGCGCAAACAGCGGTACTGTTACCCTGAGCGGCCAGGTTGGTATTGTGGATGGCTGGGAATATTCCATTGACGGCGGAGTAACCTGGATTTACATTTCAAACTCTACCACCACACAAGGTTACAGCAACCTTACCCAAACCACCAGCTACCGCGCCCGCGTGAAAAACGGCGTTTGTCCGCCCATCACCTCTATAGAAGCCACCATTACGGTGGATGTACCTTCTATTGGCGGTACGGTTAGCGGAAGCACAGCCGTGTGCATCAGCGGAAACAGCGGCACGCTTACTCTCACAGGCTCATCGGGCAACATTACCACCTGGGAATCATCAACCGACGGCGGTTTGACCTGGGTGCCCAACGGCAATACCACCACCAGCCAGCCCTACACCAACCTTACCGATACCACCTGGTACCGCGCCATTGTGCAAAGCGGTGTATGCGGTGGCGATACTTCGACCGTGGGTGTTATTACGGTTGACCCGGCTACTGTGGGCGGTGTGGCCACACCTTCTGATACGGTTTGCGCAGGAGCCAATGGCGGCGTAATTCGTGTGGTAGGTTTTGTGGGCAATATCATCCGCTGGGAAACATCGGTTGACGGAAACAACTGGATTGCATTTGCCAACACCAGCGACTCGCTCATTTACAGCAACCTTAACCAGACCACCTACTACCGCGCACTTGTGCAGAGCGGTGTTTGTGCTCCGGCACTCTATTCGGCCATTGATACCATTGTGGTAACCACGCCCGCCAGTGCAGGCAGCATTATTGGCGCTGCTTCGGTATGTGTGGGCACGGGAAGCGGAACACTTACCCTGCAAAACTTTGTAGGCAATGTAACAAGCTGGCAAAGTTCAACCGATGGCGGTGCCACCTGGACCAACATTGCCAACACCAGTGCCACACAAAACTGGTCGGCCCCGGCCGATACGATCTGGTACCGCGCCATTGTGGCCAACGGAGCCTGCGCTCCCGATACTTCGGCACCGGCCATGATTGCCGTATTGCCGCAACCTGTGGCCGCATTTACTGCAGCTCCGGTGTGTCTGGGCAACATGACCAACTTTGTAAACACCACCACTGTAAGCCAGGGCTTCATTATTTTCCAAAGCTGGGATTTTGGCGATAACGACGCTTCCATTGCGGCCAATCCCACACACCCATATTCCAGCGGCGGAAACTATAACGTAACGCTTATTACCATTTCCAATTCGGGCTGTTCAGACACGGCTACCGGTGTGGTTACGGTAAATGCGCTTCCTGTGGCTTCCATTACGGCTTCGGGCAACACCACACTTTGCGCTGGCGACAGTATTACACTGAGCGTGCCTTTGACGGCCACCAATACATACAGCTGGAGCACTTCGGCCATAACCAACAGCATTGTGGTAAACACTGCCGCCACCTACTCGGTAACCGTAACCGACACCAACACCGGCTGCCAGAACAGCGATTCGGTGGAAGTGAATGTAATTCCCAGTCCTGTGGCTTATGCCGGTTTGGATCAGTCGGTTAGTTCGGGCGAAACCATTCAACTGCTGGGCAGCGGTGGTTCGCTTTACAACTGGTCGCCTTCCAACGGACTCAGCAACATAAACATTGCTTCGCCGCTGGCCACCGTGCCGTTTACCATTACCTACACCCTCACCGTAACCGACCTCAACGGTTGTTCAGACACCGATGCGGTAACCATTACCCTGCTCAGCGATTTCAACCTTGTGGTGGCTAACCTGATGACACCCAACGGCGATGGTTTCAACGATGTATGGAATGTAATTGGTATTGATCAATATCCCGGCAACCGTGTAACCATTTACAACCGCAACGGTATGCTGGTTTACGAAACCGAAAACTATAACAACACCTGGGGTGGTACTTTCAACGGAGCCGAGTTGCCCGACGGAACGTACTACTACGTAATTACATTCCCCGATTCCGACCGGGAAGTAAAAGGTGCAATTACCATACTCCATGAAGGCAAATAAGTTGAACCACCTGAACACGATAACCATGAAGAAGATTTTCATCACGGCTGCTTTTACAGGTGCGTTCGCCCTGCAGGCTTCGGCACAGCAGCTTCCGCTTTACAGCCAGTATGCATTCAATCCGTTTATCTACAACCCGTCGATGACCGGCATTGCAGGCGAAACCAATGCGTTTCTTACGCACCGCCAGCAGTGGACACAAATGACAGGCAGCCCCACCACCAATGCCATAACCGTTGACGGATTTATGGACGATAAAAACGTGGGTCTTGGCCTTGCCATTTTTAACGATGTGCAGGACATTAACGAGCGTATGGGCATTTATACTTCGTATGCCTATCGTTTAAAAATAAACGACGATCAGCAGTTGCGTTTTGGCGTATCGGTAGGTTTTCTTGACAACCGCATTGATTTTTCGCGTGCGGTGGTAAAAGATGTGGCCGATCCGCTGCTGCTTTCGCAGATTCAGCGCCGCGCTGCGCTCGATGCCACTGCGGGTGTAATGTATAGCTGGAAAGAACTGCGTGTGGGCATTTCGGTGCCGCAGGTAGTAGGGCAGAAGGTTGAATTTTCCACTACCGATGCACGCACTTACTACCAGTTGAACCGCCATTTTCTGGGCAGCGTGGGTTACAAATATGTAATTAACGAAGAGCAGAAAATTGCCCTTGAGCCTTTGGCAATGGTACGCTGGCTGCCCAACACACCGTTTCAGTACGATGTAAATGTAATGGCAAGCTGGCGCGACATGATCTGGCTGGGAGCTTCGTACCGCAGTAATTATGCGGTGGGTGCCAATTTGCGGGTGAAACTCTTCGGGAACCTGAGTGCAGGTTATGCCTACGATTTTATCATTACACCGCTGCGCACTTCGGCCGGCATCAGCCATGAGTTTATGCTGGGCTATACGTTTGGCAAAATGGCATCGTCGGGCACTACCACCACTACCGGCCCGCTGCGTGGCAAGTACGACTAGAAAACACTGCAAACAAAACGTATCATACACTAACCCGAAACGTTTGTGAGGCAACTACTGCTTACGTTTTTTCTGCTACCGGCACTGCTTTCCGGCACTTTTCTCGGTGCCCAGGCTCCGTCGGAAAAGCTTATGATTGCGCATGGCGAAACCTTGTTTCAGCAGCGCGAATATGAGCAGGCTTACGGCTATTACAACAAGCTGCGCGAACTGCATCCCGAGGTTGTGCTTTATCAGTTCCGCACCGGTATCTGCGCCATTTACCGGGGCGATCCGAAAGAAGCACTCGAACTGCTTAAAGGGGCTTACGACAAGGATCCGAATCTGGAAAACATCAATTTCTTCCTCGGCCGTGCCTACCTTCTTAACGAACAGTTCGACGAAGCACTCCTGCAATTTAATTTGCAGCTTGCCAAAGAAACCAACGAGGCCGATAAGCTCCGCCTGCAGCAGTATGTAACCAATACGGTTACTGCCAAAGAACTCATCGGCAAGCCGGTAAATACCATTGTCATCAATCCCGGCCGCCCCATGAACTCGCCCGGCGATGAGTACGCACCCATTATTACACAAAACGATTCGGTGATAATTTTTACCTACAAAGGTGTGCTCAGCACAGGTGGTAAAAAATACACTTTCGGCCGCAAAGACTCGGCGGGCGTGTTTTACGAAGACATTTACCTTTCCATGAAATCGAAAGGGGCATGGTTTACACCGCAGGGTTTGAGCACCAACCTCAACACCGGCGGCCACAATGCCACCGCAGCCATTACACCCGATGGTAAGCGCATGTATCTTTTCCAGGGAGCAAACGGCGATGGCGGCGATATTTATGTGTCGGACAAAACCGGTTTCGACTGGACCGTGCCGCAGCGTATGCCCGGAGCCATTAACACACCTTACTGGGAAGGCAGTCTGGCCATTTCGCCCGATGGCGAGTTTTTGTATTTCTCAAGCACACGCCCCGGTGGTTTTGGCGGAAAAGATTTGTACCGCGCACGAAAAGACAATCAGGGCATCTGGGCGTTTGTGGAAAATCTCGGCCCCGCCATTAACAGTCCGCTCGATGATGATGCGCCTTCGTTTGACCCGAACGGCAATCTTATTTTCAGTTCGCGCGGACACAACAGCATGGGCGGCTACGATATTTTTATCGCAGAAAAAAATGCCGACGGACAGGGCTTTGCGGCACCCAAAAACATGGGCTATCCCATTAACAGTACCGCCGAAGATATTTACTACGTGGTAGCCAAAGACGGACAGCGCGCCGCGTTTTCTTCCAACCGCAAAGACGGAAACGGTGGCATGGACATTTATTTCACCGAGCCCGGTATTCCTGCCAAAGAAGGCGATCTGGTGATGATTAAAGGGCTGGTTACGCTCGACGGAAATCCGGTGAATTCGGTAGTAACGGTAACCTATACCAACAAAGATGTGGTGCAGGGCGATTATCAGTCGAACGCCAGCAACGGCCGCTACCTCATTACACTTCCGCCCGGCGAAAACTACAAATTAGTGTTTACCGTAAGCGGTCAGGATGAATACGAGCAGGTGTATGATGCCACTAAAATCCGCACCTTCACTTCCAACGAAATAAATGTAGAGTTTTACTCCGACGAATACCGGCTTGCGCATCCCGAGAAATTCGGTCAAATGAACAAAGCCGACTCGATGAAAGTGGTGGAGAACATGAAGCAGAAAGAAATGATCGACGAAACGAAGAAGCTTTTTGCGATTAGCGATTCGAGTCAGTTCTTTACCAACATGGATCAGGGCACTGTTGTTTCGCCGGGGTATTATGTGGTAATTGGTTCGTTCAAAAACCGCGAGTTTGCCAAACGTCTTGAAATAAAAGTAACCGGAAAGCCCAATTACCCGCGTGTACAGCGCGTGCTTAACCGGCGCAACGGGTTTATGTATGTAACCATTGCACACCCCGAAACCAAAGAAGAAGCCATTGAAATTGTATTACGAGCGAGGGAAGAATATCCCGATGCGTGGATACAATATCTGAAGTAATTATGCTGAGTCCCTGAGAAGCCGGAGCAACCCATATTTGTTCCGGCTTTTTTATTGGCCGTATTTGAAACTACAGTGTGGCGGTTTTCTCATACACTTTCAGGTTTCCGCATTTGTCGGTAATTTCTATGCGGATCAGGCATGAGCCTTGTCCTTTGTACTTGCTGTGGTCGATGGTGAGGCGTTTGTTTTTGGCATCGTAATCGGCCAGAATCCATTTTCCGTTTATGGTGGCGCGATAGGTTTTTATGCCGGAGAGGTTGTCGCTTATGGTAAATTGGAGAGCGGAAAGTGCGCTGAGATTTTTTTGCGTTTTGCCTTTGAGGTCGAAATTGGAAGGTGTAATTGCGGGTGCAATGGTATCGTAGCGCACCACGTAAACGCCGAAGTTTTTGATGAAAGCCGTGGCGTATCCGTTTTGTACCGTAGTGGTGACGGCATTGTAGCGTACTGCTTTTCCTGGTGTGGTTTCTTCGCAGATTACAGCCTTCGCGAGTTGTTGTTCGGTATTTTTTACGGCAATGCTTAACGTACACGGTTTGTGTAAAGGCAGCGTGTTATTATAAAGCGTGATGCGCGGGCGGGCCGGGTCTTTGTTGTTAAAAGCGCATCGGAATGGTGTGTGATCGTACACCGAGCGTGCGGGGAATTCGGCTATCCATTCGCCGGTTGATTCGAAGGTGACGGAAGTATCCCAGGGAATGATTTGTACGAAAGGAGTGGTTTGTATAACGGGCGTGTGTGTGCTTTTTTCGCCGCGCACGCTGAATGAGGCGGTGGCTTTGTTGCCATTTACATCGGATGCGGTGTAGCGCAGTGTGTAGCGTTTGTTTTGTTCGGGTATGAGTTCGCCGTGGTTTACCACGGTGTCGTACACCGGCAGCAGGTTGTTGGGCGGCAGGTAGCTGCATTGCAGCCAGGTTTTGCTGCTTAGTTGTGTGGCATAGTGTGTAAAGCAGTTGATGTAGCGCGAGTGTTCGAACGGAATACGTTCGAGGCGGTGCGCATACACGGGGCTGTTGTTTATGGCAAGGCTTACGCTGTATGTGCCGTTTTTGCCGTGCGGTGTGCTTTCCTTGTCGTAGGTTTCGAGGGCAAAGCCAATGCGGCCCGATACGCGGGGCATACTGTCGGCCGGGTTTTGCGGCACGTAAATGCCCTTTAGGAGTTTGAGCGGAATGAGTTTCTTTTCGTTCTTGCCGTTTATTCGTGCATCGGCATCGAGGGGAATAATGGCGGCCTGCACAATTACCGGGGCCACTTTATCGGCCACGGCAAAGCCAAACAGCAGCGGGTTTATGGCATCCTCAGTTTTTGTATCGCGTACTTCGAAGTGCAGGTGCGGGCCTCCGCTGCTGCCGCTGTTTCCGGAGCGGGCTATTATTTCGCCTTTTTTTACGGGGAGTTTGCCCGGTTCCACGGTAATGTCTATTTCAAAAATCTCGGCCTGGTATTGCTGCTGTTCGGCGTAGAGGCCAATGTCTTTGCTGAAATTGCTCAGGTGGCCGTAAACTGTGGTGTAGCCGTTGGGATGGGTTACATAAAGTGCTTTGCCGTAGCCAAACGGACTAACGCGAATGCGCGACACATAGCCTTCGGCGGCGGCAAAAATGGCCACACCTTCTTTGCCCGAGGTGGTAATGTCTAACCCGGCATGGAAATGATTGGGCCTGAGTTCGCCGAAATTACCGGCCAGCAGCAGGGGGGCATCAATGGGTGATTGAAAATAGTTTTTGGGGTAATCGGCCTTTTGAGCCATTACCAGCAAAGGCATACACAGGAGCAGGGCAGAGGTAATCCGTTTCATCTTACCCAAAGATATTGACAGAGAGTATGCCAATTTCGGCCTGTTTGTGAAAACTTATGAAAATCGGCATCCTTTATTAAAACAGATTGACCGCTTTTGTGGCTGTTGGCTGCTTCTGCGTAAATTCGTCCTATAATCCATTACCTGCAAAATGTCTGTCAATAACCTCCCTATGAATTTGCGACGATTAACCCTTTTCGTTTTCGCGTTTCTCCTTTCAACTGCTCTGGCGTTTGCCGATGGCGGCAAGAAAAACGGAAAAGTAAAAACCACTCACGCCAACGGCGTAAAAGCATCGCAAGGCAAAGTCAAAAACTACCAGAAGCAGGGTAGCTGGAAATACTGGAACGAAAAAGGCATTCTGGTTAAACTAGCTTCTTACAAAAACGATACGCTTGACGGTGTATTTATATCGTATTTTGAAACAGGCCAGTCTGAAACCGTGGGCAAATACTTAAACGGTAAAAAAGTTGGAGAATGGGTTAAATTTTATCAAAATGGAGAATTGAGTCAATATGCTTATTTCGTAAATGGCACTTTACATGGTACACAAAAGCATTGGTTTGAAAATGGTAAGCTTCAAATGGAAGCCGTGTATGAAAATGGTGTATTAATTAGCCGTAAAACATGGTATAACAGTGGCAGACGTTTTAGGGTAGAACAGTACAAAAACGGAAAGGCTGATGGTGTATGGGTTATGTATGAAGATATTGCTGCCGATACATTCCCTAAGTTAGTGGAAACTTACAGTAACGATATGCTCAACGGTATAAGTTACAAATACAGTTTTGGAAAGGTTATAAATGAAAGAAGTTATTTAAATGGGAAATTACACGGTACATGGAAATCGTGGAATACTAGCGGTACTCAAACTGAACAAAAAAATTATAAGGATGGTCAACTCCATGGTGAATGTATTTTTTGGTGGAATGGAATAATGCAAAAAAGTGAAAACTATCTGAATGGTACTAAAAATGGTCGTTTCGCTCAATACAATCGGGAGGGATTATTACTTAACTATACGTGGTACACATCAGACCGAAAAGACTCAATACATGAATTTCATAAGAATGGAAAAATTGCCAGAAGAGTTAAGATTGAGAATGTTATTGATAATATAGATAATACAAGTTTTAAGAATGTAGTACTTGATGAAGCATTTACTGAAAACGGAAATCTGTATTACAGAACTAGTTATGTGGATGATATAAAATCAGGATTATGGACTCGATATTATCGTTCTGGTGTTAAAAAATATGAAATAGAATATATTCAGGGTGATGCACAAGGTAAGTGCCGTTTTTGGTATGAAAACGGCAAGCCCATGCTTGAGGCTGATTGCGACAGAGGTAAGGTTATGAAAGAACCTAAAGTAATGAGTGAGACGGGGAAAGTACTGAAAAGTAACACGAAAGAATATTATGAGATCGTAAAGAAATGCGAACTGTCTAAACTTGTAAATTATAATCCAGCCAGTTTTGTGCCACTTCAAAATACAGCGTTGGCCAATCAAATGAAACAGGCTATTAATGATGCTTACAACGAAAGCCCAATTATAGAAAATGTTATTCCTAAAACAGAGGTAATAAATGCGTCTGATTCAGCCCAGATTTTTCAAAATCCTGATGTTATGCCCGAATTCCCCGGTGGAGAGAAGGCGTTAAATAAGTTTATAACTGAAACAATCCGTTATCCATTCATGGAAAGAGAGGCTGGTAAACAGGGCACTGTTTATATAAAGTTTACTGTGAAAAGTGATGGCAGTATTACTGATATAAGACCTGCGAAAGAGGTAGCCGGAGCACCGGGTTTTACAAGAGAAGCAATGAGGGTAGTTAGAGCCATGCCTCAATGGATTCCCGGCGAGTTTAACGGAAGGGCTGTTAGTTGCGACGTGAGTGTTCCTATCCGTTTTGTACTAAGATAAACATTAGTTTCAATATTCTTTTCTGATATATACCCACATGAAACCATACACATTGTCACGATTCATTCTTTGCTTAATCGTTTTTCTTGTTGCTTTTTCTCCGCTTAACGCATCAAACGGCGGCAAAAAGAACGGAAAAGTAAAAACCACCCACGCCAACGGCACCAAAGCTTCTCAGGGCAAAGTAAAAAACTACCAGAAGCAGGGCACCTGGAAATACTGGAACGAAAAAGGCGTGTTTGTAAAAGCAGCCACCTACAAAAACGATGTGCTCAACGGCGAGTACGTGGAAACCTTCGCGAAGAAGCCGTGTACGAAAACGGCATTTTAAAAAGCCGCAAAACCTGGTACTACAACGGCCGCCCGCGCAAAACCGAATATTACCAAAACGGCAAACGCGAAGGCCAGTGGCGCGAATACTATGAGTTTGCCACCGATACGCTGCCCACACTCGTGCAAACTTACAGCAACGATTTGCTCAACGGCCCGCTGTACCGATACAGCAAAGGCCGCCGCACCGAAGAAGCCAACTACCTCAATGGCCGCCTCAACGGCACCCTGCGCCGCTGGGACGATTACGGCAATCTCGGCCTCGAAGAAAATTACAGCAGCGGGCAGCTCAACGGCGAAAGCCGCTACTGGGAAAACGGCATCCTGCTGCGCAGCGGCAACTTTTTAAACGGGGCCAAAAATGGACAGTTTACCGAAAACAACCGTCAGGGCCAGTTGCTGCGCCACACCTGGTACACACGCGGCCGCGAAGACTCGGCACACAGCTTTCATCCCAACGGAAAAATAGCGATCCGCAAAACCAGCATTTTGGGCATTACACTCACCGAAACGTATCAGGAATTTGATGAGGCC
>JALONL010000037.1 GCA_025454955.1 Bacteroidia bacterium
CGAGAGCGAGGGTTTTCAGAGCGATGAAATTCCCGTAGGGGCGCGAGGCTTCGCGCCCAAGGGCATTTTCAGAGCGAGAAAGAGAGCGAGAGTGAAAAATAATTATGTTGCGGCGCTTCGCGCCATCGGTATTTTTCAGAGTGAGAAACAGAGCGAGAGCGAGGGTTTTCAGAGTGAGAAAGAGAGCGAGAGCGAGGGTTTTCAGAGCGGGAAACAGAGCGAGAGCGAGGGTTTTCAGAGCGGGAAACAGAGCGAGAGTGAGGAATTTTCAGTGGGGAAACGTGGGGGGCGGAGCGTCGAATTCCTTAGGGGCGGGGGGCATCTGTTTTGGGGGAAATACTACATTTGGAGCAACAAAAATCCCCCGCATGAAAAAAACGCTACTCCTTATTCCGGTGATAATTGTGGCCGGAGTGATTTCCCTGAATTTTTCTTCCGATAAATTGCAGGTTGGCGAAAAAGAGGCCGACGCTGATTCTTTGATGATAAGCAGAATTTACAAAGAGGCGTTGAACAACGGCAAGGCTTACGACCAGCTTGGTATGCTGTGTGCCAGATACCCGAAAAGATTGAGCGGTTCGGCGGGGGCGGCGGGAGCGGTGGAGTTTTGCCGCGACCTGATGAAAGACATGAAATTAGACAGTGTGTGGCTGCAACCCTGCATGGTGCCGCATTGGGAACGGGGCACGGTGGAGCGGGGCACTGTTACCTCGGGGAAAGTGGTGAAAGCGGCCAAACTTTGCGCGCTGGGAAATTCGGCGGCTACCCCGGCAGGCGGCTTGCAGGCGGAGGTGGTGCAGGTAAGCACGTTTGACGAACTGGCAGGCCTGGGCGAAAAGGGGGTGAAAGGAAAGATTGTGTTTTACAATCATCCGTTTATCGACGAACTGATTTCGCCGTTTGATGCCTACGGCGAGGCGGCACGTTACCGCACACGCGGGCCGGCCGAGGCGCAGAAATTGGGCGCGGCAGGTGTGCTGGTGCGTTCGATGACTCATGCGCACGACAATAATCCGCATACGGGCAATACGCGTTTCGACAGTTTGCAGGTGCATATTCCCTGTGCGGCGCTGAGTACCGAGGCGGCCGATATGCTGAGTACGATGCTGAAAAAGGATGCGAAACTGCGGTTTAAACTGGAGCTTAACTGCCGGCAGCTTCCTGATGTGCTTTCGTACAATGTAGTTGGCGAAATACGCGGGCGCGAACTGCCCAAAGAGGTAATTGTGCTGGGTGGCCACCTCGATGCGTGGGATCTGGGCGAGGGTGCGCACGACGACGGCGCGGGCTGTATGCAGTCGGTAGAAGTGCTGCGGGTGATGAAAGCTCTGGACATTAAGCCGCGCCGCACCATACGCGTGGTGCTGTGGATGAACGAGGAAAACGGGCTGCGCGGGGCCAATGCCTACGCCGCCTGGGCCATGAAATGCGGCGAAACACATATTGCCGCCATAGAAAGCGATGCGGGCGGGTTTTCGCCGCGCGGATTTGGAATAAGCGGCAATGCCTCCCAGACCGCCAATTTCATGCGCTGGAAGCCGCTGCTTGAGCCTTTCGGCATTGGCGATTTGCACACCGGCGGCGGCGGGGCCGATATAGGGCCGCTCGACACCCTGGGCACGGCGCTTATCGGGCTCGAACCCGACCAGCAACGCTATTTCGACCACCACCACGCCCAAACCGACGTATTTTCGGCCGTAAACCGCCGCGAACTGCTGCTGGGCGCAGCCGGAATGTGCAGCTTAGTGTGGCTCATCGACCGAAAAGGCATTTAAACACCTATTCCATCTGATATACACCGGTAACACGGGAAATTTCGTTTCGTATCTTTACCGGTAAATTTGACGTTTAAACCATTGGTCTCCCCAAACGTCCAAAACCGGAAAGCAATAACCTTTATCATGAAAAAAATCCTCTTCCCTGCCCTTTTCACTGCCCTTGTACTTGGTTTCGGCGGCTGCCGCAACGAGGTGGAAGATTCTGAAACCACTTCGGCCACCGACAACAACCTCTGTGAAAACGAATTTGCCCGTATTATGCCGCTGGTAAATAAAATTTCGGTGGATGAACCTGGCGTAAACCGCCTGCCCGCCGGAAGCAGCGTACTTTCGTGCCCCACGGTTTCGGTGGTTAATCCGGGCCAGTTTCCGGTAACCATGTACATTGACTACGGCTCAGGCTGTACCGACGGAGTTGACGGCAAAACCCGCGCCGGACGATTCATCTGCGTATTCGACGGCCCCTGGGATTCGATTGGTTCCTCGATTAACATTACCCTCGACAGTTTTTACGTAAACAACATTCATTTCGAGGGAAATACGGTAATCACCCATTCGGGCCAGCGCCAGTACACCACCACGGTAACCAACGGAAAATGCTCGACAACAGGCAACAACGCCTGGGAAATTCTCTGGAACAGCAACCGCACCGTAACCTGGACCGACGGTTTCCTCACCTCCCAGCAGGAAGACGACGTAATTCAGGTATCCGGCAACAGCAACGGTACCGACCGCAATGGAAAAACATTTACGGCCAATATTACCTCGCCGGTAATCCGGAACATGGGCTGTTCGTGGGTTCAGCAGGGCCGTGTGGATCTTGTGCCGCAGGGCAAACCCACCCGTACCATTGACTTTGGCAGCGGTACCTGCGACAATCAGGCCACGGTAACCATCAACGGAATAAGCTATAATATTACCCTTCAGTAATTTAATTCTCCTGAGCGGAGCCGGGGGTAACCCCGGCTCTGTTTTTTGCGTATCAGGACAGGTTTTTTTGTTTTTTTGAAAAACCGGTTATATTTGTTCGCATTCAACCTGAGATCAGCCCTCTCCTCACCTCTATGATGGTCGACATCTACGATTTTTATGACAAGATGGAGCGCAATAACATCATGCTCTCCTTCAAAGGCGATGTGACCTCGGAGTTGCTGACCTCTATCCTGCAAATTATGGAAACCAAGCTCGATAACATGCAGGAAGAGCCCAAAACCAAGAAGAAGGTTTACAACGTACTTGTAGAATGCCTCCAGAATTTATACCACCACATGGACGACATTCCCAAAATGGGTGTGGTAAATCCTGAAACGGGTGAAAATTCGCGGTCGGCCATTTTCATGATTGGCAAACTCGACAACCAATACAATATCATTACCGGGAATTACATCCGTACACAAAATGTGGAAGGACTTCGCACCCGTCTCGACGAAATCAATAAACTTTCGAAAGAAGAATTGAAAGATTATTACAAAGCCGTGCTCAACAACGGTGAGATTTCTGAAAAAGGCGGCGGCGGATTGGGCATGATAGACATTGCCCGTAAAACCGGCCAGAAACTGAATTATCATTTCATGCAGATTGATGAGCAGCACTCGTTTTTCAGCCTGAACATCAAAATTGCACAATAACCAATTACCGCAGGGAACATGGAACGTATTGTTATTGAAGGAACACCGAAAACGCCCACGATCAATTTTGACATGAGTACCGGCCTGCTCGAAATTAAAGGCCGCTCTATTCCTGAAAACTCAATTGAGTTCTACAAGCCGCTTGTAGAACATCTGGAGCGTTACGCGCAAAAGCCGCTCAGCGAAACCAGTGTGAATATTCAACTCGAATATTTCAACACCAGCTCGTCGAAGTGTATTCTTGACGTGTTTAAAAAGCTCGAAACCATTGCCAAGGGCGGCAGCCAGATTATCATTAACTGGTATTACGAGCAGGACGACGAAGACATGCTCGAAGCCGGCGAGGACTATCAGGCCATCATTAACGTGCCCTTCAAAATGATTGAAGTGAACGACTAAGCACCACAGACCATATTATGAAAAAGGGCTGATTTCGCAATGAAATCAGCCCTTTGGCTTTTGTGTATGTGCTTACTCGGCGCGCGGCGATTTTTTGCGGAAGCGGTCGGAAAAATTGCCGATGCCTTCGATGAGTTTGCGCAGGAGATCGAAGTAAAGGGTAATAATCATGAGCGCAGTCATGCCCCATAGCACAATGATGTTGTACCAGAATGTATTGATGTAGGTGCCAAACACTTTTTTGCGCGGGGCAAAGAAGTGCGAATTGCCGAGGTTGGTTTGCCAGGCTTCGGTAAACACCGGATCGGAGCGTTGAATGAGTTTGCTGTCCTGCTCAATGAGTTTGTTGAACTCGTTGGCGTTGCGCACAAGATCGCTGAGGCTTTCGTTGAGGTAATCGTTTTTGAGTTTCATTACCCCGTCGGGGCCGAGTTGTTTTTCGAGGTTTTTTACCTGTTTGTCGTGCGTGTCAACGGCTTTCTGGTAAATGGTTTTGTACACCGAGTTTACCATGTCGAGGTAGGAACGCATGTCGTCGGCCTGTGGTTTGCCAAATGCGGCGGGTGTAATGGCGGCTACCGATGCACTCAGGCGGTTGAGTTCCTGTGTGAGTTTCTGGGTAAGCCTGCTGGTTTTGCCGCGGCGGCTGAGTTCGAAAAGGCGCACCTTGTCGGTGGCAATTTCGTTTTTGAGTAGTTGGATATCGGTGCCGAATTCGGGGCCTTTTTTGCCGTTGTTGGCCGAGGTTTCGCACTTGTCGATCTTGCCGCGAAGCTGGGGCAGCCAGTAGTTGTTTTTGTAGTCGGCAATGCTGGTGAGCTCGTCGCTGGCGTTAAACTGTTTCTGCCATTTGTTGTTGCGGAACTGGTTTACGGCCAATGCTTCAAAGGCCCAGCGTGAGGCCATCATTTCGCCGGCCACGGGCACGGTTTCCTGCGAGGTGATGGTGGGATTGAGTTTGTCGAATTTCACAATTACACCGCTCAGCAGAAGCTGGGGAATAATGAGGAAGGGAATGAGAATGTAAATGGTTACTGCCGAGTTGAAGGCAGAGGAAATATTAAGCCCGAGCAAGTTGGCAAAGCACGATGTGGTAAACAGCACTAACCAGTAATCGGCCATCATTCCCTTTACGCCCAGCAGCAAATTGCCCACCGCCACAAACGTGAGTGTTTGTATGGCCGAGAGCACAAACATGATGAGGATTTTGGACCAGAGGTAGCTGGCCCGGCTGAGATTGAGGAACGATTCGCGTTTGAGGATTTTGCGGTCGCGTATAATTTCTTCGGCCGAAACGGTGAGACCGATAAACAGCGCCACCACCACGGCCATGAAAAGATAGGCCGGAATGTTTTCGTTTTCGCGGAAGATGTAGCCGATTTTGTTGGACACATCGGTATTGTAAAAGCGAACGAGGAAAGCCAGGATAAACGCCAGCACCGGTGCTTCGAGCAGGTTGATAATCATGTACTGCCGGTTGGTGAGCTTCGAGCGCACGTCGCGGGTAATAAACACTTTCATCTGCCGCAGGCGGTTGGGTATGTTGAAAGTGCTTTCTGGATTATCGCTCGAAGGGGCGGGTGCTTCGAGGCGGGCTTCGATATTGGCTTTGTAGTAGTTGTTCCACTCGGGCGGCGATACTTTACGGTTTCGCGTAAGGTTGCCGTATTCGTCAACCACCTTGCTTTCGATAATGCTGAAAATCTGTTCGGGATTTACATTACCGCAGGCAGGGCATTCGCTTTCGTCGCTGTTTACGTGGTTGACTACTTTTTTGAAATACACCACGGCATCCACCGGGTTTCCGTAGTAAATGGGGAAACCGCCGTTGTCGAGGATGAGCAGGCGGTCGAACATTTTGAAAATATCCGACGAAGGCTGGTGAATAACCACAAATACGAGCTTGCCTTTGAGGGCAAGTTCCTTGAGCAGGTCCATGATATTCTCCGAATCGCGCGAGGATAGTCCGGAGGTGGGTTCATCCACAAACAGCACCGAAGGTTCGCGGATAAGTTCGAGGGCGATGTTGAGGCGTTTGCGCTGGCCGCCCGAAATTTTCTTATCGAGCGGGCTGCCTACTTTCAGGTCGCGGGCTTCGTAGAGGCCAAGGTCGGCCAGGAGTTCATCTACCGTTTTTGAAATTTCGGTATCGCCGAGGTTTCCGAAACAGAGTTTGGCGTTGTAGTAGAGGTTTTGAAAAACGGTGAGTTCTTCAATCAGCAGATCGTCCTGCGAAATATGGCCTACCACGCCTTCGAGTTCCTGTTTCTGGCGGTGAAGGTCGAGGCCGTTTATGAGTACTTCGCCCGAAGTGGGTGTATCGTTTCCGTTGAGTACGTTGAGCAGGGTTGATTTACCTGCACCCGAGCCGCCCATAATGCCAATGAGGCGGCCCGACTCTTCGTGTATGCTCACATCGCGCAGGCCCAGTTTTCCGCCTTTGAATTTGTACGAAATACTTTGTGCGCTGAACGTGATTCGCGTTTTTGTTTTGCTGCTCAGAAACGCGCTGATGATATCGCTGTAATAAATGGGCTGCACTTTTGAACTGCGCAGCGACGAGCCGGGTGTAAGAATATACACCTTGTTTAAAAACATGGCCTGCCCGTTGAGGTTGAGTTCGCCCTCGCCGAAATAGCGTACCACGTACATGCCCACGCTGGGCACATGCAGCACGCAGAGGCGGCCTTTGCCAATGGAATCGGAAAAAATGTGGTGTGCCTGGTTGTATTGCGGCTCCCCGTTGTCTATCACGAGCAGTTCGGCAATGTCGGGCATGTCGGCAATGTCTTCTTCCACGAAGGCGCGCATACGGTCGAATTCGCCTTCTTCGATGTTGAAGGTTTCGGATACCGTTTTCACGAACTCGAGTTCCTGCTCAGAAATTTCGTAGCTGGAGTGTATGAATTCGAGCAGGCGGATGAGCACTACCACTTTCTGTTTCTGGGTAAGTTCTTCGTTAATCTGTGTACAGATACGAAGCACTTTCACCGAGTTGAGCGAGGTACGTTTGGCCGAACCGTCTTTGCGCTTGGTTACCTGGTGGTGCTGCTCAAGATACTCATCGAAAATGGCGAGATATTGTTCTACCAGGTCGAGGCTGAGTTGCTGGCGCAGAAACGATTCCACCACTGCCCGGCTGTCGGTGGTCACACCGTCAACCTTGGCGATGATGGCAAAGAGTTGCATCAGGGCCCGTAGAATTCGTTCGCTCATGAGATTTGGAAGTTGTTGTTGGGCTTTGGAAGGCTTAAAAATAGTCAAATCTCCAAAACCGCAATACTTTTCTGAAGCAAATCGCCGATAAGTTAAACAGCCGGTTTCATGGCTGAAACCGGCTGTTTTATCGAATACGGTTGGATTTACGGTTTAAAGCCAATGAGCAGTATGGCGCAGCCCGATTCTTTTCCGGAAGCCGGATTGAGCGTGGCTTCAATAATTACGTTTACCGTGGTGGTTACGCGGAAATCCCAGTACGGGGCGTTGCTGTGCTGGCTGTTGGTGAAGAGCAGGTTGTGATCCTGATCGTACACGCTGAAAATAAGGTTTCCGTCGGTGGTGCCTGTGCCGGCAGCAATGCGGTAAGTGGAACCGGCAAAGAAGGTGGCCTGAAATTCGGCAGTCTGGTTGGAAAGCACCAGTGCGCGGTAGGTTTGTCCGTCGCTCACGAATGGCGGTACAATGTGCCGTGAGCACATTTTGGTGGTGGAATCGCACTGCGCCTGGGCTTCCGGTTGGCCAAGCACGAGTGCCGCCACGGTAAGCACGAGAAGGGAGAAAAGCTTTTTCATAAATGGCTTTCGTTGAGGCGTGATTAGTTGATGATGTAGTTGCGCAGCGCAGCCACTTTATCGGTAAGTGTGGTTAGTTGTTCGGGGGTAATGTTTACCTCGGTTTTGCCGTTGATGGTGGTAATTTTGTTGGCGTTGTCGGTAACGGGCTCGGCGTAGGTGTATTTGAGTTCGATGCTGCTGAACGCGCTGTTGAGTTCCTGATAGAGTTTAATGAGCGGCTCGAACTCGGGTTTTTCCTGCTCCATGAGGAGTTTGAGAATTCCGGCACAGGTGTTTTTCTGTTCGCCGATGCGCACGGCCATGGCGGGATCGGGCTTTTGCTTGTACACGCTCAGCGCGAAGTGCATACTTTCTATCCAGCCGCCGGCAAGGATGAGTGCGGCCACGTGTTCGCGGTCGCCTTCCTTGAGGAATTCGTCGCTGCGGCGGTAGCTTTCGCCCACAATTTTCATTACCGAATCTTTTTTGCCGATGTTGGCGCTGAAACGCTCCAGCAGGGCTTTATCGAAACTGGCGGTAATGCGCATCTGCTCGCCGAGGGTCATTACGGTTTTGTAGTAGCCGAGAGCGTCTGACGAGTTTTCGTACATTGATACATAGCCAAGGTCTGCACCGTAAATGCCCAGGTTGAGGGCACGCTTCATATCGTCGGAATAGCGCGAGAGATTGGAAGCGGGGTTAAGCATTTCCTTGTTGTAGAGTGCGCCGCTGCTTTTAATCATGCCGGCAATCTGCACGGGCGAGGGAACCATGAAGTTCTGGCCTTTAAGCTGCAGGTTGTTGGAAGGCACATTGAGCGAATCCTTGTCGTTGCCGGTGGTATCGCCACCTTCGGGCGTATCGGAACAGCCGGCAGCCACAATGAGTGCCGCACCCATAAACAGGGCGGAAAGGCGAACAGGTAAACCGTTGAAAATCATTGATGGGTATGAGTTAATACGGGTGTGCAGAAATCTGATGCAAATAAACAAAAAATAGCCGAAGCAGAAGCAATTTGGCCGCAAGTTATGCCCCGGCACAAAAATACCTGCCTCCTGCCCTGCCCTATGGCTGATTTCTGCGGCTTTGCGGGACGAAATACGCGGCAAACTGCCACTAAATCACTGAAAATCATTATCCCTGTAAACTTACCCGCCCCTTTGCCCGGCATCCTCGCCGCATATCGCGGAGGCAGGGCAAAAAACCTATCTTTGCCACCTTACATTTACATTATCCATTATGGCCAAAGATTTAACCACACGCGAAAAAGATTACGCCCAGTGGTACCAGGACCTTGTAACCAAAGCCGACCTTGCCGAGCACTCCGACGTGCGCGGCTGTATGGTAATTAAACCTTACGGATACGCGATATGGGAAAACATGCGCGACGTACTTGACCGGATGTTTAAAGCCACCGGCCACGTTAACGCCTATTTCCCGCTTTTTGTACCAAAAAGTTTTCTCGAAAAAGAAGAAGGCCACGCCGAAGGCTTTGCCAAAGAATGCGCCGTGGTGACGCACTACCGCCTCAAGAATGATCCCGACAATCCGGGCAAACTCATGGTGGATCCCGAGTCGAAACTGGAGGAGGAACTCATTGTGCGTCCTACTTCGGAGGCCATTATCTGGAACACCTACCGCGGCTGGATTCAGAGTTACCGCGATTTGCCGCTGCTCATCAACCAGTGGGCCAACGTGGTGCGCTGGGAAATGCGCACCCGCCTGTTTTTGCGCACCACCGAGTTTTTGTGGCAGGAAGGCCACACCGCACACAGCACTAAGGCCGAAGCCATTGAAGAAACCGAACGCATGTTGCATGTGTATGCCGATTTCGTGGAAAACTACATGGGCGTGCCGGTAATTAAAGGCATTAAAACCGCCAGCGAACGTTTTGCCGGTGCCGAAGAAACGTACTGCATTGAAGCACTCATGCAAGACGGGAAAGCTTTGCAGGCCGGCACATCGCATTTCCTTGGTCAGAATTTTGCCAAAGCGTTTGATGTGCAGTTTGCCAACAAGGAAGGCAAACTCGAATATGTATGGGCCACAAGCTGGGGCGTATCGACCCGCCTCATGGGCGCGCTGGTAATGAGCCACAGCGACGACAACGGCCTTGTGCTGCCGCCCCGCCTGGCGCCCACGCAGGTAGTTATTGTGCCCATTTACCGCACCGACGAAGAGCGCGCCCGCATAGCCGAGCGGGTGGCCGAAATTGAAAAGGAACTGGCCATGCGCGGCATCCGCGTAAAATTCGACAACCGCGATACGCACCGTCCGGGCTGGAAATTTGCCGAGTACGAACTCCGCGGCGTTCCCCTGCGCATTGGTATCGGCCCCAAAGACCTTGAAGCCAACCAGGTAGAACTGGCCCGCCGCGACACGCTCACCAAAGGCACCGTATCGCAGATCGGTCTGGCCGATCATATTGAGAAGCTGCTCCACGAAATTCAGCACAACCTCTTCGCACAGGCCGAAGCCCGCCGCACCGCATCGAGCCACTACGTAAACACCTGGGACGAGTTTAACGCCGCCCTCGACAAGGGAGGTTTCGTATATGCCCATTGGGACGGCACCGCCGAAACCGAGCAGAAGATCAAGGAAAAAACCAAGGCCACCATACGCTGCATTCCGCTTAACAACCCTCAGGAAGCCGGCCAGTGCATACTTACGGGCAATGCCTCCGTGCAGCGCGTAGTGTTTGCCCGCGCTTATTAAAATTCGGGTAAATTGCAGGGCGGCCATCAACAAGAAAGCCGCTCTGCCGTTTTACCCCCAAACCATATTCCCCAAACGCCACTACGGCAGCGCACACACTTCAAAGACTCCGCACTATGAGCGATCAAAGCAACAGCCGCGACATCATCCTGCAACTGCTCCGCGAAAAATCGAAGCTCAAACAGGATGTGTTTTACACCACCATCGACCTGTTCAATCATTTAAAAGAAGTGGTGCGCACGGTAGCCAACGAGCTCAAGCCATTGGCCGAAGCCATCGACAAGCGCATTGTGGTGGAATTCCGCGAGCGCAATGCGTATGAAATTGAGCTGCGCGTGGCGGGCGATGTGCTGTTGTTTCACATGCACACCAACGTATTTGAGTTCGACACGAGCCACCACATCTGGAAAACGGGCTATGTAAAGGAAAGTCCCGCCCGCAGCTATTGCGGGGTGATAAACATTTACAACTTCCTCGCCGACTCGTTCAAATACCAGCGCCTCAACGACCTGGGCTACCTCATAGCCCGCGTATTTGTAAACAACGAGCGCCACTTCTTTGTGGAAGGCAAACGCCAGCTCGGCTTCCTGTACAACGATTTTCCCAACTCGGTAATTAACGACGAGGTGCTGCGCCAGATCGTGGAAAGCACCATTGTATATTGCCTCGATTTCGACCTTTTCACCCCGCCGTTCGACGAGGTGAAGGTGATTACGCTGGGCCAGGTACAGGAAGACAGCTCAATGATGAGCCTCAAAACCGGCAAACGCCTCGGCTTCCGTTTCCAGGCCGACACAGATTATGTGGGCTACTAAAACGGCAATTTAAACTACTCTTTATCAGTAATTTGCAAATTTTTTGCCTCAGGATTTTGCAGATTTCAAAATCGGTTTTACATTTGCACTCCCAAAAGAACAATGGCCCGTTCGTCTAGGGGTTAGGACATCAGATTTTCATTCTGGTAACAGGGGTTCGATTCCCCTACGGGCTACGGAAACAGGAAAGCGATCGGCAGTGTGCTGGTCGCTTTTTTTTATTTGGGTTTGGGGGAATTCTGGTTGTAATATTGTATTTCTTCTTATTGCACAAGTATGAAACCAGATGCTCCACAACACGATATTATTTTTTACAGCAATCCTGCCGGTCAGGTTAAAGTGGAAGTTATTTATAATGATGAAACGTTTTGGCTGAGCCAGAAAGCGATGGCTGAGTTATTTGGGGTAGATGTGAGAACTGTAAATGAACACCTGAAAAATATATTTTTTTACACATGAGTTGGCCGAAGAAGTAACTATCCGGAATTTCCGGATAGTTCAAAAGGAAGGCAACAGGAATGTTTCGCGTGAAGTTGGGTTTTACAACCTTGATGCGATTATTGTGGGTAATTTTGATTTTGAATAAGATCGAGGAAGAACTTCAAAACAAACTATACAAAACGCAGATAATGATATATCTTGATAATAATGCAACTACAAAAATCGATCCACGAGTGCTGGATGCTATGATGCCTTATTTAACAGATAACTTTGCAAATGCAGCAAGCACCCATAAATTTGGAGTTGCTGTAAATGATGCAGTTTCTTTGGCAAGAAAGTCCATTTCTAATTTGATTGGCTGTGAAACCAATGAAGTTTTTTTTACTTCAGGCTCAACCGAGGCGATTAATTTGTTACTAAAAGGAGTTTTTAGTGGTACAAAGGAAAGAAAAGAAATTATTACGCTTCATACAGAACATTCAGCAGTTATTGATACCTGTTCCGCACTTGAAAAAGAGGGAGCAAAAATCACATTCATCCCTGTAAATAGCAATGGATTAGTTGATTTAGAAAAAATAAAAGAAGCTGTAAGTCAAAACACACTTTTGGTATGTGTAATGTACGTAAACAATGAGACAGGGGTAATTCAACCCATAAAGGAAATATCAGAAATTGCGCATAATGCTGGGGCATACTTTATGACAGATGCAACACAAGCAGTTGGGCGAATTCCGTGTAAGGTTGATGAATTAGGAATAGATATGCTTTGTTTTTCAGGACACAAGTTTTACGGGCCAAAGGGTATTGGTGGTGCATTTATCAGACAAAGAAGACCATTCAGAGTTAAAATAAATCCACTTTTACACGGAGGAGGACATGAGAAAGGTATTCGTAGTGGCACGTTAAATGTACCAGGCATTGTAGGGTTAGGTAAAGCGGCTGAGATTTCTGACAAGGAAATGAAAAAAGACGAGGAAAGAATCAAAGAACTAAGAGATTATCTCGAAAGTTCTTTACTACAAATAGAAGGCACTTCGATAAATGGAACGTCAGAACACAGAATTTACAATACAGCAAATATTCGTTTCAATGGTATTGATAGTGATGCTTTAATAATGGGTTTAGATGATATTGCTGTTTCAAATGGTTCTGCCTGTACTGCAAATTCTATCGAACCTTCACATGTGCTAACAGCAATGGGCCAAAACGATGAAGAAGCATTTTCGGCAATAAGGTTTAGTCTTGGAAGATATACAACTCTGAAAGATATTGAAAGGACAAAGGTCGAAGTAAATAAAGCGGTTTTGACTTTGAGAACAATGACGCAGATTTAAAATTATTTTGTGCAAGCATTGCATTACTTCACCCTCATATCAATAACCTCAAAGCTACATTAATGAAAATTAATACTCGATAATATGAACTATTTCTAATTCATATTATTAATCCATCCAAGTCTATTCAATTGCTCTTCGAACTCAGCTAAATGGCTTTGTACCATATCTTCTTCATCAAATTTCTCTCTCATTTCTGGGGCTATCTCATTGTCAGCAGGTAAGTATGCTACAAATGCTTCTTCAGTAATGCTAATGAGTTTTGTGTAAAATTCTTCAAATGAAGAACAAGTAAATGGATCTTCGTAATTGCTATCTAAATAAAGATCAACAGTTCTGGAATCATAGTTCCATTTTGCTTTTTCTAGCGCATTAATTAATGCCTTTTCTGCTTCTTCTTCCCAAATCCATTTTTCTTTTTGGTGTATTGGCGTATTAGCTATTAAAGCTTCAAATATAGCAAGTTCGGTCTTCTTAACTTTCGCTTTATTAATAAGACCTGATGCCAATCCAATGGCATTTCTAACACGGGAACGCCCAATGCCCGATGCTTGAAAGAAGTTATTTGAAAAATCAATTTGTGAAGCTTTAGATAAATATTTATCAAAATCAATCAAATCAGGGCTTCCTGAATTCTCTCGTTTCAGAATCATCTTTAGCAAATCAAATGCTCCTTGTATTCCAACTGTTTTATTGATATATGATGCACCTTTTGCTTTCGCCCAAAGATGTGTAGAAACAGCTTTGAAGTAATTAATTATAGTATTATAAATAACTTGGTCTTTTCCTGAAATGAAAAACTCTCGCAATGGTGAGTAATCCCTTGTATCAGACAACATTTCTCTATTTCTACCCGAAAAGATTGATTTCTGTTGCATGTCAATTCTATCACGTTTGGGATTGCTGGATATCAATAACGTAATGCCATCAACGATAGTTGCGGTAGAAATAACCCAATATCCAGTTTGGCCATCTGGAAACAAATTCTCCGGGTTTAACGGCGCAACTTTAATATGTTTGTGGAAAGGTGAATTTGTTGAGTCAATATTAAGTTTTCGGGATAAAAAGACTGCAAATTTTTCAGGTGTCCAAGACTTTTCAGGCTCATCGTCAACATTAAATCCAAATTGTTCCAATGCAAGACTCCTATCTACCCGCTTTTGATTTGAATTTATAGTTGCAAATAAAAACGCTTGATATGAGTTGGGCAAATCGAAATAAACAGAACATAAAAGCTGAAGGTCTGTAAATCGTTCGGATTTAGTCACATATTCAAAAGCGTTCAATCTATGTTGACCATCAATTACTGCGGCTAATCTAACTTGCTTTGGAATAAATATGGTACACACTCCATTATCCTTTTCAACTATTCTCCAGCGTTCTGTCTCGTCTTTGGATATTTCACCTAGTTGGTTGTAATTCGCAGCTAAAATAATCGAATTAGGAAAAGCCATCTCAACGGAATCAATATATCGAGCAATATCCCTTAGGCGTTTCTCATCCTTATCCCGTTGACTACCTTTTACATTTCCTTTAGAATCCTTATATGACATTGGCTCAGAAAAGGAAATTGATAAAAGTTTTTCGGCACTCAAAGTAATGACATAAAAAGTCCCCAAAGGTTGATTAACCTTTAATGCTGGAAGTTCAAGGAATGGCTTCATATTATTCATTATTCAATGGCTTTTGGGGGTCTCCTCCTATGGATGAAGTTGGATCAAAATTTGAATTGCTATAATTCACAACCCACCACATGATATAGGAAGCGACAACTCCAAATATTGAAAAACCCAGCACTTCAACACTTTGACCATGTAGATTTTTGTAAAGAATACATCCGGAGAGAAATAAAATAATTACAATTACTATAAGAAGAATCAATATTTTCAACTTCTTGCCAGAGTCATTCTTGTCCATTATTTTGAGAAAATAATCAAGAGCAGCAGAGAAAAATATTGCAAGAAAATAAGTTGCAATATTTTGAATCATGCTTTCTTTGCTGTGTTTTCCATCCTTAATAAGTTCAAAGATATAAGGTAGCCAAATTCCGATTGATGCACAAATGATTATGGCCAAAATGAAATAAAGTATGACTATTGCAACTCTCATGTATGTAATTATTTCTGTTCGTAAAATTGGCTAATCTTGAATAGTTCTATTTTTTTAATTTCCTTCATGTTGGTAACAGCTTGTCCCTTAATAATCTGTTCCATACAACGAGCAAGAGGTTGAATATCTTTGTCTCCTAAACCGAGAAATTTCAACATACTTTTAATATTAGTTTTGTCTTTTATTTCCAGAAGATATGCGGTTTCACACATCGAAGAAAAGTCAAAGCTGGGTTGATTAAATTCGGCAATACCTTGAGAAACGAGAATAACTGAAACTCCTTTAGAGCGAATCTCGCGCAGCATACGTTCAAGAATTTCCTGCGATTTCTTTTCCTTGAAAACAGTGTGTGCTTCATCAATGAGCAATACATATCTCATTGATTGCACATCGTTTTCAACAGGGGCATTATTCATATTCATAAACACATTGTATATATAGTTTATGAGTAAAAAAGTGCAGGTAAGACGAATAGAATCGGGCATATCGCCAGATAAACTTAAGTAATAATTTTTATTTAAGAAAGTTTCTTGTGAATTAACTTCATAACTGAAGGGTTGAAGTTCGGTCATTGTCGTCAAATACTCATGCAATCTGCTGCGTTTGCCCCCTTCAATATTTTGTACATGATTATAAATATCCTCAAATGTCGGGTATTCCCCCGATTTCATTTCATCAAATGCTTGTCGAGTTGCATCTTTAAGTATTTGCTCCTGAACTTTGCCTAAGCTGGCATACTTTGTAATAATTTCAACAAATTTATTGATTCCCATTGCTCTTGTCTTCGCATTTACATTGTCAATAAATGACATTGGGTGTAATGGAAATGCAACGTCAGGAGCATTTACAAACTTAGCATTGGTTGTGCTGAAAAATGATTTAAGCTTTATCTCATCCTCTTTCTTTAAACCTTTAAAGTCAAGATAGATGAAATTAACTGCTCCCTTTGACTCCGCTGAAATCTGTTTTAATATACTTAGTGCAAATTGGGTTTTACCTGTTCCAGAATTTCCTGCGACAGCAATATGTTGATTATTATGTATTGTTGTATTATTAAGTTGTAATAAAATGGGTTCTCCGGATTTTGTTTCACCAACACTAATTACAATTTCTCCGTTGTGTGCCTCTTTAGAAATATCCTGCCGTGAATTTTTAATCATTCCTGGAACTGTATCAGCCTCTTCAATAGCAGAAATTCCCCGATCTACATTGTCAATCAAGAAATCAAGCCCAGTATAGTTTTTATTATTATCAAAAAGTTTATTTATGATATCTAACCCATGATCTATGTGCATTTTAATATACTTGGGAATATCCTTGTCTGTTTTGGGAATTTGATAATGTTGACATATTAGTGAAATATAAAAATCCCGATACTTGCCAAGCAAAATATCTTCTTTGTATTCCTTTCCTTTTGAATCTTTTAGGTCTTTTACAAGATCAAGTTTGACTTGAGAATTTATTGAGTAAGTTAAAGCAATCCGAGAAATAACGTTCTCGTGATTAAGCTTCATTCTACGGGTAAGTTCTTGGACTACCTGTTTATTGGACTCAGACGTACGTATATTAATCTGCATTTTTGTAAAGTTTTTTGTACCTGCGGAATAAATTCTCCGGTTCAACCTGTAGAAACTCCGATGAATCTTCGTCACGATTATTAATCAAGTATGCCTGATTAATTCGTGGTAAGATAATATTATACTCATCTTGAGTCATCTCTTTATTAATCAGAGGGAAAATAACTACTTGTTCAGAAACACGAGGATAGAAATAACGAACAATGTTCTCTGCATGATCATCGTCAAATTTCTGCATTGGGCTATCAATAAATACAGGGAAGTCAATATCAGATTCTTCCACAAGCCCCATTAGAAGAGAGGTTGCATACATCTGTTGTTCACCTTTTGATAACGCTTCTTTTCTAATTTGTTCATCCCGCGAATTGAAAAGATTTATCTCCATATCATCGCCTATAAACTGAACCTCAACTCGTTTGATGAAATTCTTTTTGTGCATAAGCGACTTTAGAGACTTTAGTATTTCATCTTCAAGGGATTTCTTTTTCTCTTGTTTGAAAGTTTTAATAAACTCCGTCAGTGTTTTAATGAGCTGACTTGTTGTATCATCCTTTTCTTTATTTTGTTTAGATACCTGTATACGTTCCTGGAGTTCGTTGATCTGTTTGCTCTTCTGAACTTTCTCTTGTTCCTTTGCACCTTTAGTAGCAACAGCATCTTGTATTTTCAAATCTAAACTTTGAATTTCAAGTTCGATCCTATTTCTTTCTTGACGATCTTCTGCTACAATTGGATCTTCTGTTTTCGATTCAGCATCTTTTATCTTACGTCGTATAGAGCTTAGTTCAGAATTAACACGTTGATATTCTTCATTTATTGCTTTGAACTGACTCCCAAAAGAATACTTTAGGTGATCGATAAGTGAGTTAAACTCACTTACCTGGTTGTCTGTCATAGTATGAAGCTGTACAGATCCAACTGGAACAGATTCAATATCAGAAAAGAAATGCTTTTTGATAATTTCCTGAATCTTGTGATGAAAAAAGGTGGAAATTCGATGATCTACCGGTAGATCAAATGACTTTTCTTCTAACACAAGTTCATTGATAACATTATTTACTTTTTGTTCTACATCTTCATTTTGAAACTTTGCTTTCTCGATTTTCTGTTCTAATGCGATTTGATTTTTAATATCAATAAGTTTATTTCCAACAATAGCAAAAGGCACTTCATCATAAGATTGCTTTAATTCCTCTTGAATAGAAACCAAGCGAAGTTCTAATTTTTCCTCCTGATTACGAAGTTCAAGAAGTTCATCTTCTGTAATCACACTTCCTGCACGAATTAACTTTGTGAGATATTCCTCGGATTTTCTTTTTTTATCCCTCTTCTCAATTTCATACCCATCACAATCTTCAATAACACCCTGAATAGCTAAGTCAATATTTTCTATTTCAGTTTGTAATGCATTTAGTTTTTGACGTTCCTCAACAGATGCGGACTCTTTACGAAGACTGGCTCTGAATTCCTCCAGTTCATTCTTCATATCCTCATACTTTTTAATTCCAAGGACTTCTGAATATGCGCTGCTTAGTTTTCGCCTTTGTTCTGCAGTATTAATTTCTGCAAGGGAAACAATCTTTTCAGCATCAAAAAAGAAAAATTTAGCAATTTCTTTGGGTAAGATATAGTCACGTATAAACATCTCAGCACCTACCATTTTTGCTAACTCGTTTTCCTTTCCATCAACCAAAATTACCAATTCATCATTATTTGTCTCGCTGTCATTACTACGGATAATCTCAATCTCATTTGCATTGATACCTTGAATATTGACATGTGAAAAAGTAATTGAGACAGAAAAGCGTTGATTTCGTCCTTGTTCTTTTTTTGATAGCCGATTGATGCTGTTGGTTATGTATTTTTGATAGCCACCTGCGTCTGAAATTTCTTTTTTATAAAGATCATCAACATCTTCCATTTGCCGGCCATATAAGCACCAAACAAGACCCATTAGAAATGTAGTCTTACCAAATCCGTTTTTACCGCTAACTATAACAAGATTTCGCCCTTTGGTGGTGGTCAGGTCAATGGTATTCTTTCCGTAATAAATGCGGAAATTATTGAATTCGATTTGCTTAATCTTCATTTTACCGAAAGTGTGGATTTCGCTTTTACAAAATTTGTAATTCGCTGTTCAATATCATTCTGAAGTCCGCGCTTTTTTAGCATAAGGGTTTTGGTTTTGTGCAGTTTAAGCAGATCTTGTAAGAGATTGTATTCAGCTTCGTTCTTACAAGTTTTTCTCAGAAGTTCTTCCTCCTGCTGGTTTTTTTCGTCTTGTTTACTCATTTTCAAACCGTTGTTATAGACGTTGTTGTAAATGTCTGATACCCGATGAGAAAATATACCATCCCGATACCAGGTAATTTGAATAGCAACTAATTCTTGTGGATTTATCAAAGTAATTTCGCCCTGGCTTTCTTGAATTTCCTTTTGAGCTTTCAAAACCCGTTCTAGCATTTCTGCCCGATATTTAGGATAATATGGCCCATGAGCATTTTCCTTAATAGAACCGTCCCTTCTTTCTTTCTGTCTATATATTTCAGGGTGATCTTTCGTGTAAGCTAACCAATCTCTGAATTCGACCAATGGTAGCATCCAATCTTCTCCATTTTCAATAAGTCCCTCCATTGACTTATCTTTATTCACAACAGTACAAACCCAACATCCAAATCGGCTGTTGCCACAACTTGGAGTAGTTTTATCAATGACTAAGGGACAATCACCACTATTAGCATTTTTATATAACGCAACCAGTTCTTTATGTGTTCCACCCCATGCCGCTTTTGACTGCATTAAATATTGCCAAAGTTCATTTGTTTTAACATCTTTAATAGCTGCAAAGACCCAAGCATTAGGTAATACGTGCCTTCTGAGCCGTTTACCTTTACGTTCATACGAATTTATTGAAGCCGCCCTTTTGCTACTTTCATCAGAACGTGTACCTAAAAGAAGAATTGCTTCTCCATGCTTATTAATTTTTTCTAAAATGAATTTGCTGGTCGGATTAATCTTTAATCGCTCAGTACACCACCTAAAAACACTACCCGGTGCAGGGTATCCTTTACCAATTAGATTTACCCAAAATGTATCTTCAAGTGAAGGAGTCGTTTGAGCAACCCTTATTGGCATGTCTTGTACAACTGCTGCCTGCTCTATTTTTTCTAAAGTTCTTTGAATAAAGTCAACTATTCGCGGATTTTCGACTAACGTATCATTGCAAACCACCCAAACATCTCTAGAATGACGTATTTCACTTGGTAAAGATTTAATAGCATTCCAAGTTAATTGAAGCAATAATGTAGAGTCTTTCCCCCCACTGAAACCAATTATCCATGGACGACGATTGTCATCTTCTAAAAATTGATCTCTAATCTCAGATTCTAACCACTTAGGGTCTAACATAGATTCGTTTTTTGAGACCACAATACACACTTTGCATGAAAATGGGCTTGTGATATATGACAGAGTATTATTTGAATTTCCTGATGGTTATAAAGATAACACAAACTTATATATTGCAAGTATTCATTTCTTGGCATCAAGAACACCTTTACAACATGAATCCATTGCTTTGATAATCAGCAGAATAACTTCTCAATCCATCATGACAAATATCCAGCCTCTAAACCGAAAGCTATCACACCTATACCTGAACTGAATTACAAGACACGTCTAATTAGAGAAAATAGATTTTGACCTGTTAAAATACTCAAAAAAAAATATAATAAAAGCCTGATTGACAAATTACTGAGGGCAAATTCATTAGTAGATCAGCGAAACGTCTAATGAATGGTTCAGGAGCTCCCCATCCCCCCCTAACTACACTTCATAATAAAATAAAGCGTATAAAACATAGGCATACTGCTGGAACTTCCTACCGTATGCGTATGCGCAACAGCAGTGGCCGTATGAGAATGTACTCCATCCTCAGAGGCAGACAAACCAGTTCCGGTCCATTCGGTACTGTCGGTGTTGCCACTGCGAGCATGATAAAAATCGTTGCTGCCTGAACTGCTCGATGACTGTACCTCTTTGGTAGAATCAAAGTTGATGAAATGCCGGTGACTTCCTCCGGATATACTTACGTTCACCACAGTTGACGACAGACTATGGATATGCGAATTTTCACCGCCAATATGACCAAGCGAAGTAATGTCACTCGTATCCTCCTGACTAGCACTTGCGCCAAAAATAAAACGCGAAGCCAGATCGGGTGTCTTAATGGTATTGGTTGCGTCCCAACGCCCGTCACAGATGAGCCAGCCCGAAGGAACTGTATTTTGCGGCCCGCTCCACATCTGAATGGTACCAATGGGAATTGGATCCACCTCTATGTTGATGAACGACGAAGTGGTATTATGATTCACATCCCACGCCCGTACTTCAACCACCGAAGTTTGCGAAATTGTGACCGTAGAAGTTTGCGGGTTGCTGCCAATACTGTCCACGAGTGGCTGTGGTACGCCCTGCACAAACAACTGGTAAAAATTTACGTTGGCCACATTAAACCAAACCGAAATGTTTTGCGGGGCGTTTTTCACATTTATTTTATAAGCCGATACACTGAGCGAGTCGATTTCCGGATATACAGGTTGCGGTGGCGGAGTCTTAATCTGAATGTCAGCCACCAGCTGCCCGTCGGGGTAGCCCGGAAAACCGCTGTACGAAAGCACGGCAGTAGTAAAACCCACCGGCATATAACTGATAATACCGCTTACCGAAAATTCGAAATTGGCCGAAACTCCTGTGCCTATTACAGTACCGGTTGTGCCGCTCAGGCTGGTGTCTTCGGCAATAATCCAGAGTTGGGGAGAGGTGGACGATTGTTTATGAATCTTCAAATAATTGCCATAACTCTGTGTGGTTTCCACATCGAAATTGCCCGCTTTTGTATTGTCGGTTAATGCACCAATCTGATTGGTGTTGCTGCTTTCAATAAAATTAAGTGTAAACTGGGGCGGAGGATTTTGTGTGGATGAAATACCTGCGGGAGCCAGCGGATCGCCGCCGGTGTTGGTGATGCGAAAATGTAATACATTATAATATCCCTGGTTATATACCACGTTTGATCCTACTGCTTCAAACTGTAGCGGAATTTCGGCACTGCTGCTGCTTCCTCCCGCGCTGCGCGGCGGATAGCGCAGACTTATAAACATTTGCTGCGAGGCTGTTTCAGTGGTATCGGTTACCATGTTGAGGTAACGGCAGGTGAAATACCCGTCGGTGGTAACGCCGCTTATTTGCGGGAACGTAAGTGTAAGGGTTACTGATTCGCCGGCGGTGAGTGCGACGGGAATTTGCGGCATGAGGTTCAGAAACGGACCGGCCTGCGCGTCGGAGCAAATCTGTAATGTCCAGTTGGGTGTGTCTGTAAGTGTAATTCCGCTTACCACTGAGGCCGAAAGCAAACCGTTGAAGTAAAGCTGCACGGCCGACTGATTGAGCGGGAATGTGGCAAAGCTGTTTTGCTGCGGCCCCTGTTGTATTTGTGCCGTGCTGCCGCTTACGTTGGTAAGCGTAATGATGAGCTTGTTTGATGCGGCCGGTGTGCCGAGGAGCAGAATGCTGCTGCCGTCGGATGCAGTGAGTGTAAAACGCAGGCTGTTGGGCATGGTATGTGTGTTTAATCGTTGGTGCGGCGCAAACGCAGCCAGCCTTCGAGAATTTGTTGTGGTGTGTAATCGAGTGTGCCCTGTGAGGCGTTCTGAATGGTATCGCCGAAATTCTGCGATTGCCAGTTGCCATCGGCATCGGCACTTACCCACGACCAGAAACCGCCGGTGGTTTTGGGCATAGGTATGCGTATATCGCTTGTGCTGCTGCCCGAAAGTATGGGCGCGGTAAGCATGGTAAAGGAAAGCTGATTGAGTGCGGCTTCAAACTGATCGGCCGGAATGCGTATTTCTTTTACCGGTAAAATTCCGGTAGTGGCATTCACCACGCCATTCGGGTCGAGCAGCATCATTACCGTTTTTGTGCGGTTGTCGGGAGCCAGCGTCAGTGTTGACTCCCCGGGCTCAAGTACGCCTGAACCGGGCGCATAGAACTGCTCAAAATCAACTGCCGAATTTTGCTCCATCCAGTAGCCCAGCAGTCCGTCGCGGTAATCGCCGGCAGCGCCAAGCTGTACAGGGAAACGTACATTGTCGAAACCTGCATTGTTGCGCACGGTTCCGGGCACGAGTGCGGCAGCAAAGGCATCCCACGACTCGGCAGTTACGGTATCGCCCAATAAATCGAGCGCAAGCGTGGCGCGTGTAAGGGCCAGCGGCTGCGAAGCCAGCACACCGTTTAATCCCGACGAAGTTTCGGGCATGGCCGTAAGCGCAGCCGTGCGCAGCGAAAGCAGGAACGCCGCAAAATTATCGGCACTGCCGCGATACATGCCATTGGCAAAATTGCGCAGCCACAAAAGTTCGTTTTCAAACACAGCCTGCAGCGAAGTACCTACCGGGAAACGCCCGCCCGGCGCACTAAACCAGAGCACACTATCGGCCGAAGCACTCAGCGCAAGTTCGCCAAGCGGTGTGCCATCGGCCGAGAAAATGAGTATGCTGCGGTCGGCAAAATCGGGCAGCACCCAGCCCAGCACGGGCGAAGTGGCCGGGTGCGAATTGCTTTCCATCGTACCCGTATCGGCCGAGAGCCAGCGGAAAAGCAAACGCGATGGCTGCGACAAACGCGGCGGAAGCAACATGGTATCGGCCGGAAGATTGAATGACGGCGGTGGCGTAAGCGTGGCCGAAAAATACATGTCCTCAGGCGCGTGGTTATCGGCAAAACGGCCAAAGGCATCCACAATGCGCAACCGCGAAATACGAAGGGCCCCGGCACGAATGGGATTGAAACTGTGATTTACCTCGGGCGAATAATCGCCCGCATTACCCACTGCATTGCGAATGGTTTGCACAAAATCCATATCAAACGGATTGGCCAGCGGATCGTCCACACGCATCTGCAAACTCTGCTGCCGCATCAGCAGCGACTCGTTAAAGCCCGACAATTCCTGCGCCATGAGCGGCATCGATGCTATGCTTTCGAGCAGGGCGGCAAAGTCGGGATCGGTGTTTCCGGTTTGTGTGAGGTAACTTTGAATACCCTGCCACAAATCCACCTGCGCATCGGCCGAGAGCAGCATCGTACCTGCAAACAATTCGTTGCCGCCTGCGGGCGAAGCATCCGCACTCAGGTCGAGACCATTGCTGCTCCACGAAAAATTATCGAGTACAAAATCGCGCAAATATTCGCCGGTGGTTTGCAAATTCTGTACGGGCTGCATTTCCACTTCGTAGTGCAGCATGAGCGGCATCCAGGGATTTCCGCTCCAGGTGGTTTGTTGCAATGTATCGGGAGCAATTGCTGTTACGCCGGTATTAGAATCGAAATTGGCATCGGCTCCCGGCTCCTGTGCCATAAATTGGGTAAGCTCATCGCTCAAATAGGCTGTAACATCCGATTGATGGAGCGTTTGATTATACATATCCCAGCTCATATTGCAGAATTGCAATGCGTAATAGCTTTGCAGCGCAGGCGCAAGCAACATACTGTCGTCGAAAATAAAACGCAGCATACTCGATTGCGTGTAGGATAATGTGAAACTCACCGTGTTGTTTATGCTGAGCTCATGCTGGTTTCCTGCCGCACCTGCCGGAAGCAGCAGCGTATAAACCAAATCAGTGCTTATGCGGCAGCGCAGCGTATCATCGCCCGTGCGGTTTACCGGAATCACATCATTGCCATTGAAAAGCAGGTAAGGATTGTTTGGCCGCCAGTAGCGCGGTGCAGTGGCATCCGACACTAATTCATACACTTCATCGATCGACGAAGTAATTAATGCGGCCATATCGTTTATGCTTTGCTGAAGCGCACCGGAAGCATCTGCCTGCGTGCCGAGCGCCATTATTTCGCTGGCCTGCACCAGCAGAAAATCGCACACCTCCTGCCCTCTTTGCCTTACCGATTCGGGTGTATAATGTGTTTGATATTCGATGAGAAGATATTTATACCAGTCGGAAAAAAGCTGCGCACGTTTGGAGGCCAACCGTTCGTGCAACTCATTGAGTTCGGTTTGCCTGATGTTGAGAATGTTCAGGTCATCGGCTATGGTGGCGGGCAGTGTTACTTCGCCTTCGTAGTTCTGGTTATTGCCCGGGCTGGTGCGTTTGCGTACCTGCCAGATACGGCCACCGTCGTACGAAGCAAAGCCGGCGGCATGAATCATTTTATCAAGCTGTACAGCAAGATTGTTGCTGCTTCCGGCCTGCGCAATTACACCAAACTGAAGCGCATTGATAACCTGCTCGGCAAGCTGCACATCGGTGTTGAGCTGGTTGGCCAGCATTACACTAAGTGCTTCCTGCGACGAATTGCCCACCGCCATACTCAGCGGCGAAGGTTGTTTGACAACGGTAGAACTGTCAAACAACGAAGCAGCCATTTCAATCATGCCGCAGCAAAAAGTATTGGTTACCGCACCGCCCGAAGAATTTTCGAATACCCATCCAAACACATTATTGCCCGATTCAATTCCGTTTACCAACGGATCGCTCTGTGCATCGCTGTACCATCCTGTTACCTGATAACAAAATGTATCGTTCGATGAGTACTGTGTATCACTGAGCGAATCCTGAAAACCAAACACCGTGCAGCAGTTTGGATAATACGAAGCAAACGAAGCCTCGCCATATCCGGCAGCGGTAAGATTTCCGAAACGTTCGGCGGTGTAATTTTCCGCCCAGCCCGAAGCATCAAAAATTTGTCCGATAAAACGATACGAAGGGCTTGAATTATCGGGCACCACCGGCACCGAAGGCTGATGGAGTCCGTTTACCGCCACGGGTGTGGGGTTGAGCCGGTCGCTTTCCACCACCCAGCTTTTTGAAGAAATATATTCGCCGCCGGTGTTCGGGTTGGTACGATGAATGCGTGTAACCACCCAACGATTGGGCACAACGGGATAAAGCAGCGAACCATCGGGCTGTTGCTGTGCGCGTGTTAAACCGGCCGGAAGCTGCCAGTGCAGATGTATGCCTTTGGGTAATCCGGCCACTTCGCCAAACGGATTGCCGCTTTCGTTTACCTGCATATTAAGGTACGGACTGCGGTTGTGCTGTGCGCCGTTTATGATATACGGCAGCCGTGTAAAATCGGCCATCGGCATAAGCACAAACGGCGATCCCTGCGCATCGGTTTCACTTACCCAAAGTGCCTGTACCTGCATGGGTACACATAAACTTAATCCCTCGTTCATTTTGCTTATGCGTTATCAATAATGAAACTTGCCTGATCGGTAATCTGAACCATAGTCATTCCAAACTGGGCCGAAGTAAATACCTGATCTTCGGCCGGAGTGCCCGGTGCCCACACGTATTGCTGTAGACTTGAAGCCAGCGCATCGATATTCAATGCCCGCCTGCTGCTTTGCTGATCGGGAATAATTACCTGTATGCCTGAAGTGCGAAGCTGACCGGCAGTTACACCTCCACCGCTGTTTACATAGCGCGCACGTTTTATCATGAATCCGTATTCTTCGTTGTTGTAAGGGTCGAACGCAAAGTGCAGTGTTTCGGCAGGCTGGCGCAAACGAACCGCTTTAAGCGTACCGGCAAAAAGACCAAACAGCAACGAAGGCGAAATACGTTCGAGACGCAGCAACGTAAGCGGTGTATCGTAAGTATAACCCACACCGTTAAAATAGGCGTTGGAAAAACCTTCCACTTCCAATCCGGGCCAGCCGCTAACTGCCGCCGAGCGCAGAAAGAATCCCGAAATGGGGCCGGGCGCAAGTGTTTCGGCATCCAAACCAAGCAGGGCCGCACGCACGGCTGGTAAATTATTTTGCACCGCTTCTTTTATCTGCGGCAGCATGGCTTGTGTAAATTCTTCGGTGGCCGAAGTGGTGCCAATGCTGAAAGCCCCGTCAATCAATGCTTCCACCCAGTTCTGATCGACCTGAAAAAAGCGAATCGACTCTTCGGGCAACATGCGCACATCGGGCACGAGGTAATTAAACGGCACACCGTAAAGCAGTTTAAGCCGGCTCAGCCAGCCAATAATTTTCTGCAAATCGGTTTGCTCCTGTACCTCGATATTGAGCTGTACACCGGCTGTGGCGGCACTGAGTTGTTCGCGCGAAAATGAAGTTGAAAATGTGGCAGCCATGCTTATGAATTTGACCGTTTTTGAAGTTTGGAAACAGCAGGCTGAATGAAATTGCGAAGTGTAGAATTCATACGCACCTGTTTGGCCGAGACCGCGGCCCTGAGTTCGGTTTCGCTTACGCCAAGCTGTGCATTAATTACCTGCTCTTCGATAGCATTCACGGCCGCGCGTGTTTGTGTGGCTTTCCAGCGCACGAGTGTTTGCGCATACCCGCTGTCGCGCAGTGCCATGAGTTTGCCCAACTGCCAGGCGCCGGAATAGGAGGCATCAAACATACCTGTGCCGGGATCGTAGCGCATCAGCGAATCGGCATTGGTATAAGGCGGCTGCAAAAACTGCGGAATACCCAGCGGCAGCAGCGGCCCGCGGTACCACGATACGGTACGGTCGCCGTTGCGCAACTGATGATTGAGAGCCGTGTAGCCGAGACCCAATGCCTGGAGCACATTGGCATTGGCCTGCTGCGAGGAATTGCTGTCGATGGTAAATGGCAACTGCAGAGCCGCCGGATTCATATCGGCCGCAGTAAGCAAACCCGCCAGCGAGCCCTGCCCTTCTTCGGTACGAAACGACCACGAGTAAAGGCTCACCAAACGCACCGACGTTATTCCCGCGGGAAAAGGTGTAACGATATTTCCGTCATAATCGGGCAAGTAAGGCCCATAACCTTCGAGCGAAACCAGATGCATAGTCGTAATCTTTCCCTGCTGCGGCACCCGGTTGGCCACCAGCACCGAGTATGTATCGCTCACTATTTTATCATCCGCTTCGGGTTTACAGGCAATATCGGTTACACGCACATGACCCAGCCATTGCAGGTCGTTGCACGAAGGAGCTATGGCCAGAAATAGATTAAGTGGTACATCAATTACGTTTACCTGCTGCGAATCTGATTCGCCCGGCTCGGAAGTATGTTCGGGAAAGAATATGTTATTATTTATACATAAATCATCAATCGTTACCGGCTGGGCCTGGTTTATTCCTTCCGACTCATCAAACATCAGTAACGCCATCCACGGCAATACATTTTCATTGGTGGTGGTAAAACTGGCACCGGTACTTCGTTGCCACGGAAGCGATGAGGAGTTGAGTACGATATGCGGAAGCAACGAATAAAACTGTCCGGCACTACCCTGCGGCGGAAAAACCGAATTCACATCCGCCTCATCGAGCGAATATCTTTTTCCGGCCACATAAAAATATTGTTCGGCCGTGTAAACCGCTTCCTGATTGCCACGCAGCGTAATGGTCTGTGTGGCCGATACGGAATAATCGCCGCTGAGAATGGCGGGGAGATGATGCTGTACAAACGAAATTGTATTGTTGTTTTCGGGCATGGGGCAATGGTTTAGGCAGGTTCGCCGGTGAAACGGAGTTGCGGTGCGCTGTACACCAGTTCGGGCAGTTGTGCGGCATAACGATCAAGCGAAATTTCATCGCCGCCGTACACTGCAAATCCCATCGCATTCAGTACATCCAGCATATCCGAGCGGTTTTGTGCCACGCTGCTGTTGGTGAGTGTTTGCTGCACCACACTCATGGCATTGCTTTGATCGAAGTTGTCGGCACCGGGCATTACCGCCACCGACCAGTTTCCGGAACGCGGATCGGAAGTATTTCCAAACAGGAGTGCATCGATGGAAATGGGCAGTACCGAATTCTGGCGCGAAGGATTAACAGGATATAAACTCAGATTGAGTCCTGCAAGCTGATTCATTACCAATGCCTGACCAGTCATGCTGTTGGTGGTATTGAGCCACAAACCGGCAGGCACATTTTCTTTCACCTCAATTATGGTCCATATATTACTGTAGTCGACACTACCGTTGTATTGAATAACCACGTCAAGGTGTGAGTGTATATCGGCCGGAGAAATGCCCATAGGCCCAATACCAAATTCTGAATACGACCCAATACCGGTTGAGGTTTCGTTGGTTACACGACACATGTAATCATTGGCCGGAATGGCCAGATTAACCGACACATTTGCGCGCGACGAATCGATGCGCCACACATTGCTGCCTGCGGGAAGCGATGCGCCGTAAATGCCCAATGCTTCGGCTGGTGCTGCACCCAGCAGGCCGTCGGAGGCGGTAAACGTAATGAGGCTGCGTGTGGGAATGGCACCGCTTTGCTGGTCGAGGCTGAGTGTGGACGAACTGCTTTGCTGCGGCTCGGGCGGAAGAAACGACTGGCGGAACTCGTTCCACGAAATGGCCGAAGGAGGCTGCACACGCGCCGCACCGAAGTTGATGGTAAACGACATCACCTTCAAATCGACCACCGCGCTGCCGGCAAACTCCGGCCCCCACAGGTGAAGGTTTGCACCTACGGTAACCGAAACCGTTTTGGTCGTAAGCCAGAGATTTAGTTTGTACGAAGCGCCCACACTCACCGCCATCGACGCATCAAACGAAAACGGTTTGTAGCGCATCAGGAAATCGGCGTTGGCCGTAAACCAGGCTTTCACGTCGCCGCTTTGATAGGTGGCACTAAGGTTTCCGCCGGCCATGATAACCGAAGGTGTGAGCGCGCAATACAACCCGCCTTTAATGGAAATGAGGTTTGAAATTTTCCAGTTCAACCCAAGCTGCGGAACCGAAGGATAGTAATCGGGCTTATTGAAATGCGGATTGTAGCCGCCAAGCGTAACCACAAAATCGCCTTTGTGCGCGCTCTTGCCGTACCAGAAGTAGAACGCAAATCCGCCGGTAATTTGTGCATTGCGGTCGAGTACAAACGAGCGCGAGGTGAGTTGTGCGTTTATGGCAATTTGTCCGAGCGAAGGCGTGATGGAAGCCATGAGCACCATGTCGGCCTGGGCGAGTATGAGTTCAGGCTCGCCGGGCATGGCCACGGGCAGCGCGAGCAATGCTTCGCCCATGAGCGCAAGTTCCACCTGCGTGCCAAACGAAGCCGTGAGCAGCGCGTAGGCATTCAGCATTTCAAACGACGTGAAGCGAATGCCCGCCGCCAGCCAGTATTGATTTTGCGCCGGAACAATGTATTGGTTGAGTGCGTTTATGGTAGCCTGCGGATCGGTAATGCCCATTGCCGCCTGCACAAGCGGATAGGTTTGCAGGTTACTGATGTCGGGCAAAATCAATCGGCGGTTGTAGCCAAAGCCCAGCGAGAGCCCGGTAACCACGCAAAACGGCGGCCCGCCAATGGGCACGTTGAGTGCGAGAAACGCAAAGAGCGAAGGATCGCCGTTTACGGTGGTGTATGATCCAAACGCAGTGGCACCAAAGTTTCCGGCCTGTACAATAAGTTCGCCGGTATATTGCGCCGGATCGGAGCCATAAAGTTTTTGCAAACCACCCGCCAGCATAAAGCCCGGAGCCGTGTAACCCACTTCCAGCCCCCCCAGCGAAAACGACGGCCAGAACGGACTCTCAATCGGAATATCTGCTTCCAGTGCATCGAGTCCGATGGTGAGGCCTGCCAGTTTCACATCAGCATCGAGCAGGATGCCGAGTGAATTGTCTTCGGTAATGCGGAATCCGATGCGGTTTATATGTACAGGCCCGAACGCACGCTGCACATCAATCCACGCTGAGGTGGGACCGGGCATGGCGGCAGTTGGTACAGTGGTATCGAGTTGAAGCGAAGAATTATTCCCGCTCTCATTCTCACTCTCATTCTCACTCTCATTCCCGCTCTCACTCTCATTCTCATTCTCGCTCTCATTCCCGTTCTCACTCTCAGAAGGAGGCGTATCGTTGGCCGTACCATCATTGAGCCCGCCAAAACGCACAGTAAACGTTTCAGAATACAAACTACCGATATTCAAATCCACACTCAGCACCAGACCCGAATTAATTACCGGAGTCAATACTCTTAAAAGGTCGGCATTGGGCGTGAAAAGCGGTATAGCCTGTGTAGCACCTACAAATCTGAGGTTGTCAATGGAAATTGTATCAACGCCCGATGGAACAAAATTTCCTACCACATCAATGTCGGTAAGATTAAGACTTGCCTCAAGTCCGGTAAGCATACCAAACACAAAGCCCCAGTTTCCATTCTCATCTTTACCCAGAATCATGGCCGCCGAACCATAATTGTCCGATGTTAATGAAAATGCTGCCGAAGGCCCTTCCGTTTGAAGTGAAAACGATGCTGAGCTTAATGCAAGATCAAGCCCCGGAGGAATATTGGGCAAACCATACATGCCAAAAGCAATAGCAATATCCTGATAATCGAGAGGGACATCTGTTGCAATCCACTGCCCATATAACACCTGATTTTCTTCCGACAGATCGAGTTCAATTATAAACCTGTTTGCACCAATAAAGAAATCGGCAATAAATTGTCCCTGAGGACCATCTTCATCATAAAGCAGAGTTACAAGAATATCCTGAAGGTCTAACGTATTGCTTTCACCAAATGGGATGCTCCAATGCCCTGTTACTTCAAAAGCAAAAGAATACACACTATCAGAAGGAACGGCTTTGAAATTAATTCTTGAAATGTAAAGTGCATCGGGCAACCCTTTTGTGGCTCCGAAAAAATAAGTCAGAAAAGTATTAAGCGAATACGGTTCACCGTTTAAATGTCCTTCAAGATTGAAATCAGGGAGAGAGGCTGTAATTCTTAATGGCAGTCCGCCATCGCCGCCAAACAATGTAACTCCTGAAAAAATACATTCATAGTAAAAATCAGCAGTAAACGGAGCATATACGCTACAGGAGAACTCAAGATCAGATAATGCAATATAACCCGGCCATAAATTCCAGGGCGGCGAATTTTCAAGAGCCGTTAGTTTGAACGTACCATACTGTATGGATAAATTCTCCAGATCAATCTGCAACATAATCGACGACACGGAAAGTGTATCGAGTACGCTCAGGGGTACTCTGTTTAACAATGGATTGTTATGAATATCAATTCCAAGATTTTCGGCAATACTTTCAAGATTCAGACTTATACTTGAAACAACAAGTGATATTGAGTCAAGTAACGAATTGTAGTAAATAGCTTTAAACCTGATTGTCTGATGATCCAGTATCAGATCAGTCTCAAACATTACACCCGCTTCATACATATCCAGTCGTTCATTTACGCCCGAAAATAAACTCAGCGTAAACACCAGAGAAGTACTTCTGCTTCCCGGAAATCCGGAAACTGTATTTACAGCAAGCGGAAGATTCATATCTACAGCACCGGTATCTGCATAATATTGTATCGGCCCTGATACGGCAATTTGATTGCTGCTTCCCATGAAATAGGCCAGAATACCAATAATGGAAGAATTTTTATCGAAATAGCCATTAAACAACAATGCAAAATCAGTATCCGGATTCTGCACTACCGAAGCAGATGCTTTTACATGAAGTTGCGAAACATTACCAGGGCTGGTATCAATAAGCAGGTTCCTATATACATTGTTATTCAAGAGTGCAAACGACTGGCCAAATACCCAGGTGGCAGGCAGATCAAGTAACATATTCAGGATAAATTCTCCCGGACAGGCCTGATCAGGTACAAAAGAAAAATGAATCCCGTTACCTGACAGAAGCCCCAGCACATTGGAATCGTCCGAAATACTTCCATCAAAAGCAACATTTTCTCCCGATATGTACCAGCTTCCACCGGTGAGTTTTATTTCGTCAGGAATACCCAAACGAACAAAAACAGCAGTGTAATACTCATTCTGTAAATCAGAAATAATGATACTTCCCGACAAGTTATACTGGTAATTGAGAAGCGAGAGAAGGGCGTTACTATCCATGATTGAATCAGTATCTGTTTAATATTGTATATCCATATAAATAGGAAGATGGTCGCTAAATCCGGCATAAGCAAAAAACGAGAGGTAACTGTTTGCAGGAACAATTACTGTTTTGGGTTGTAGCGCGACAAGCAAATCCAACGAATTTTCTACCATATTCACCAGCTCGGTTTCTTTTTTTGTAATCTGCTGTTTCTTCAGATATTCTATTTCTATTCTCTTCGCATTTACAGGTGAATTTTCACATGCAATATATTTTGAGGGTACAATATCCAACAGCAACTTTGCATAATCTTTCCCACCTATCTGTTTTACTTTTTCGGTGATTACAGACTGGCTGAGATTGCTTTTAAAATAACGCATCCCGGCCTGGGCAATATCTTCATCATATATGGAATTTTCCTCATCCGCCATTACATCATTTTGTTTATTCATTATTGCCACAAGATCAACTACCGAGTTGCTGCCTTCTTTAAGCCTGTTTGTTCCTTTCGATCGAAAAAAGAACTTATCATACGTTTCTTTCAGATAATCAAAGTTCGAATACGCGAAATTACTTTTAGAATATCTGCCGAGCACACCCAAAGCATCCTTAATACTGGTTTTTTCATCCACTCCCAATACTGAAGGAGCTTCTATGGGTTCTTGCTCAATATTTATGTATGGATTTGCCAAGTTTAATCTTGTTGACGGCCAGTATCCATAATCCTCTTTTCCTGATCCCGGAGTAGCCCCGTTTACGTCATAAAACTCATACTCAAATGTAGTAACAGCACTTGTTGTCTCTTTGTAACTCACATTGAAGTCGCCTGCAATAAGCAAATTGAGCGAAGAAGTCAATGCAGGGCATTCAGATAAATTATTAATGGCTGCATACTTTAATTTAGTTTTCACTTTAAATTCCGTCTGACTTTCGGTAGGATTTGGCGCATGAAATGCGGCAATCAGAAAGGGGAAAGTGGTGCTGTTTTTTTTCAAATCTAAACTTACCAGAAAAGGAGATCTGGCCTGTTCGGTTCCGAACTTAATTAGATTAATATTGATGAGAATATTCTTTAGCTTAGTCAACTGAGTGGTGGTTAAACCCAAATTTTTGGGATTTCCCAGTTCATCTATCAGATAAAGATCTTCTTTTTCGTTGGCAAGCCTGTTGTATCCGCTTCCGGTTATACTGTAGTTGAAACTGTATTTAAGCGCATCATACGCCAGCGTATCAGCCGATGTGTAAGTAATTGAAGCCGAAGCCACAGTACTACCCGAAGCTCTGGGCGCTCTTCTCTTTCTTTTTGGCTTAGGACGTTCGGGTATAAAAGGTTCATCTTCTCCATTATCTCTTCGCTTTCTTTTCTTTAGCACAGTTTTTATTTCTTCCTGGATATTTGAATTCACATCTATAAGCTTTGCAATATAACCACTGGTCACCAAAGTATTATATAAATCAACCTGCTTGTTCCGGTTATTTCCCCATCCCACAGAATCAAAGAAATTTTTCAGCGAATTATCGTCCACAGTGCTGTATAACCAGCAAGATGGAAAATCTTTTTCAGGCTGCGGAGTAAGTCCCATGATCCCATTTTGCGGAGTTTCGCGCCAAAAAATTATATACCGCTCTCTTCTCGACTCGGCCCGTTGCCCGCTGCTTATCTTATATTTCCAGTTTTTCAATATATAACTTAACTGAAATGCCACATTATCTCCGGTGCTTCCCACTGCTTCAAGCAATATCAGCACATCTATGCTATATGTTTCCAGTACTGTTTTAATGTATTCCAGACAGTACTGACGATCAGGAGGTGTGTCCAGAAAGGCATTGGGCACAGTACTCATTTTCGACTGGCCTAAATTTTGAATGTTCCAGCTTATTACTCTTATTTCCGACATAGAGATAACGGTATGAAGATGAGGGGTGACATGATAAATTCCTTATCGACTAAAATATAATTATTTAAAATCTGCTCCCTTGCCCGTCTGTAAATGAAACTATATGCTCCCGATTCAGTTCTGCTCAAACACAATAAAACAGAACATTCCGAAGCAAATCTGAATTATTCACAATTCAGAAAAACAGGTAAAAACACCTGCCGCAACAAACAATACTTAATCATAAAAAACAGGTAAATCTACTGCATGAAATATCAGGCTATTATTTTATTTCAGTGTTCATCGCAAAACAATACCCCGCCGCCTTCACCCGCAGCGGCATCCCATACACTTCTTCCAACTCCGCCTGCGCCGTTTCATCGCCCGCGCACACACGCAACGCCGCAGGCACCACGCGGCTGCGCTGCTGCACAAACTCCGGCTTATAAATACCCTGCTCCATCGCATACTGCGCACTCATAAACTCGAAATACACCACGCGACGTTGCGACTGCGTGGTAAGTACACCCGAGCTATGCGCCAGCATAAGATCATGCACAAGCACGTCGCCGGGCTGCATGGGCAGGCTTTGGTAAGGCAGTTTTTCGAGTTCGCAAATGTGGCGGCCGCTTTGGTGACTTTGCGGAATAATTCGCAACGCACCATTGTCATCGTCAGACGCATCGAGGTAAATGCCCGCCATAATGGCGCGCCCCGGTTGCGGCGAAACCACGTCCTGGTGCCATTTTACCTGCGAATTATCGCCAAGAGTTTTCACCACCACAAAATCCTGCACCAGAAAATAATCGTCGCCGCAAATGCTTTGTGCAATGCCGCGCAGCCACGCACCCGCCAGTTGCCGGGCAAACACCTGCTGCTTACGATGCACAATGCTGTTTATGCTAATGACGTATTCCTTATCGTCTTGCCCTTGCACAATGGCCCATTCATTCTGGTTTTCGGGATTGCGGCAAAGTGCATCCACCGCACTGCGCAGTTGTACAAGCATTTCACTGCTTACCCGCCCCTCAAGCCGCAGCCAGCCGTGTGTGCGGAAATGTGCAAGTTCTTCAGCGCAGAGTAATTGGGGAGCAGCCAACATAAATTATCACGAATAACTGTTGAACAATTTTGCCGCATCAGCAGCTGCGCTAAATGTATAAATCATTGCCCGCAAAAAATATCACCAACAAAAAATTCAGGCAATAATACCTGCACCCGTCAAACCCTGCTGCGCTATACTTGCGGCAAAACCCTTGCACCATGACAGAGTCAGGTTACATCGAACTTGGAATTTCGTTTCTCTTCATCCTGCTGCTGCTCTCGGTAAGCACTTCGGCCATAAACGAAATTGTTGTTTATGTACTTAAACTGCGCGGCAAATTTCTGTTCAACGGCATCGCCACACTCTTAGGCAACACGGCCGCAGGCAAAACACTTCTCGAAAATATATATGCCCACCCGCAGGTTAAAGCCCTGCACACCAGCACAGGCCGCCTGCCGGTGCATATTCCCGCCAAAGTGTTTTCGATGGCACTGGCCGATGTGGTAAACGCCAACCAACCCGCCGAAGAAAATTCTTCTTCCGCCGCCGAAAGCAATCCGCTCGAAAATTTCAAACAGTCGGTAGCCGCCATGCCCGCCGGCGATACCAAAACCGTGCTGCAAAATCTGGCGCAGTTTTCAGAAAACAGCGATCAGCTCCTCGAAAACATCGGCAATTGGTTCGATCAGTACATGCTCAGCGTTTCCATCTGGTACAAGCAGCGCATACAACGCATGTTGTTTATCATCGGACTCGGCGTAGCCATATTTTCAAACACCGATACATTCAGCCTGCTCGAAGAATTGCAGCACGATAATTTGCTCGTCACACAAATTTCAAAAGCCGCCGACGAATTTATTTCCTCGCACGACAGCCTGGCCGATCATCCCGATTCGCTCAAGGCAATGATTAATCAGGTGGACCAAACCTTCGCCCAGCTCGATGTATTTGATTTACCGATAGGCTGGGAAAAGCCCGACAGCAACGTACATCAAAGCTTGGGCGATTTTCTGAAAGACAATAATTTCAGCTGGACAACGCCGTTTGGCTGGCTGGCTACGGCACTATTGCTTTCGTTTGGTTCGCCGTTCTGGTTTCAGTTGCTGAAAAAATTGGTGAACTTCCGTAAGGAATTAAAAGAAGCCGCCGGCGGCGGCGAATAAAATAATCCTGAAAATTCGTTACACTGAAAATATGTTGCGGCGCTTCACGCCGCAACATATTTTTTTCGCTCTCACTCTCTTTCTCGCTCTGAAATAACGATGGCGCGAAGCGCCGGATATACTTGGGATTTTATCACTTTTAACATTCCTGTCGGCGCGAAGCGCCGCACCTGTGTGGAATTGAATCGCTTCACTCTCGCTCTTCACTCTCGTTCTGTTTTCTCGCTCTGAAAATGCCGTTGGGCGCGATGCCTCCTTTAGACTTGTACCAGAAAATTTACGAGTTTTAAAAAGCCAACAGTGAGGGTTACCTATGCGATGCTCCAGGTGCAATACCT
>JALONL010000020.1 GCA_025454955.1 Bacteroidia bacterium
TTTTGCAAACTCAGTTCAAATTAGCACAACTGTACTCAAACGGGGTTACAAATGTTAAACGCTGAAACCCGCGTGTTTGTTGCATGGTTTTGAACCAATCTGATTTTAGTTGAGTTTGGCTTTTATTATATAAGGTTCTGTTTAAAATTCGTTTTTGAGATTTGTTATGAGCAGATTTTTTCTCAGACAAGGCACCTTTTGCAGGCGATCCTAGGAGAGGATCGACAAAAAAGGTAACGCCGGATGAGGAAAAATGTGCCATAACAAAGCCAAAGGATGAGTTTTAAACTGCCTCTTATAGTTCAAGTGCATTTTCGAGCGATACATCCACCACAAAACGCCCGTGCAGCAGGCGGCGGCCAATGAGTACGGGATAACGCATATTGCCCCTGTCGCTGAGCGATACAATGCTGCGTATTACCCGCGAACCCATGCGTATGCGGGTGCGCACAATGTAGCGGAGTTCTTCTTCGCCAAACGAATTGCGCACCTGCTTGCGGTCGAATTGCGTGAAACGGTGTTCGCGGTCCTGATATTCGGGATGCGTTTCGTCGAGCAGGCGGAATACCAGCACGCCGTCTTCGATGCGTACATGGTGGCAGTGCAGGGCCGTGGTGTAAGCCCCGGTGTCGAGTTTGGCGGTGAGCCCGAAAAGGCCGAGTTCGGGAAAGTCAACCCGCTCGCGGCGGCCGGCGGTTTGTTTGGGGCGGACTTTTTTCTTTTTACGCGGTTTCCCGGCAAACTGGTCGGGCGTTTTACTCCACATATATTCAATGTATGTAAAACGAAGATAAGCCGGGCGCAGGGAGCAAACAACATTCGGAGCGGTTAATTTTTGCCGGGGTTCCTTTCCGGTTTATGCGTGAAATTTTCCGGCTGGTGGCAAAGAAATGCGCGCATGATGCCAATCAGTACAAACATCGGCAAATGCCTTCTACCTTTGCCGCGTATGCAAAGAGCCGATTATTTAATTGCCGGTCAGGGCCTGTCGGGCAGCATTCTGGCGCTTACGCTGCTGGAAGCGGGCAAAACGGTGCATGTAATTGATCGTCCCGAACTCTCGGCCAGTTCGCGGGTGGCGGCGGGCATTTACAATCCGTTTAATTTCCGGCGTATGGTCAATACATGGGAAGCCGAAACCGTGGCGCCCTTTGCCACCGCCTTTTACCGCCGTGCCGAACAAACGCTGGGCGCATCCTTCCATCAAAGCCGCCCGGTATGGAAAATACTGGCCGATGCCGGCGAACGCGCCCTCTGGCAAAAAGCCTGCGCCGAACGCACCGGCCTTTTTGCACAGCCCGAATTGCTCGAAAGTCCGCAGCCCCAGGCATTGTATACGCCGCACGGCATAGGCGTGGTAAACGGCTCGGGAAGCATAGACACGGTGGCTTTTATTACGGCTGTAAAACAACTCCTGCGGCAAAAAGGCGCACTCACCGAAGCTGTGTTCGACGAAACACGGCTTCGCATACATCCCGATGGCGTGGAGTACAACGGCCAGCTTGCCGCCCGCCGTTTTGTAAACTGCCAGGGCCACCTGGCGGCGCAAACCGCGTTGTTTGCATTCCTCCCGCTGCGCCCCATGAAAGGCGAGGTGCTGCACCTGCACATTGCCGGCTTAACCACCGATGCTGTGCTCAATCGCGGCGCCTACCTGCTGCCGCTGGGCAATCAGCAATTCATTTGCGGAGCCACCTACGAAGCCGGCCAAACCACCGAAACCACCACCGAAACTGCCCGCACCGAAATGCTGGGCAAATTAGCCAAATTTATAACCGCGCCTATTACCGTAAACGCACAGTTTGCCGGTGTGCGTCCGGCAGTAAAAGACCGCCGCCCGCTGCTGGGCGTGCATCCGCAGCACGGGGCACTGGCCGTGTTTAATGGCATGGGAAGCAAGGCCGCCATGCTGGCTCCGTGGTTAGCCACACAGTTGCTGGCGCACCTCGAAAACAATACGCCTTTACCGGCCGAAGTAAATCTAAACCGCTTTACGCGAAACTGATGTTTTTTTCACGCCGTTAGCTGTGGAAATTGCCCTAACATTGCATCGTCTTGTCAAATCATTTTTCCTGATTGTCGGATAAACCTATGGATACATTGTCAAACGTGCCGGATTCCGGCATACCTGTTTCTCCCGCGCTGCGCTCGGGCCGTGCGGCCCGCTGGTTGGTGGCGGTGGTTATGATTGTGGCCGGGCTTGCCTGGTTTTTCTCGTCGTCAAACGCCAATGCCGAACCTATGCTGAACTTTAAGCCGGGCAACAACTACGAAGCCGACTGGCTCAAGGTTGATTCGCTCACCGAACAGGGCCTGTACAAATCGGCACTCGATCTGAGCAATGCCATTTTCGAAAAGGCCAAAAAAGAAAACAATGCCGCGCAGCAGGTAAAAGCGCTCATGTATCGCTTCCGCCTTTCGCAAAATTTCGAAGAATACAGCGAGCAAAAAGCCATAAACGACCTGCGTGCCGAAATTGCCGTGGCCAAATTTCCGGTAAAACCCGTGCTGCAAAGTGTGCTGGCTAATCTCTACTGGCAATATTACGAGCAACATCGCTGGGAGTTTTCGCAACGCTCGGCCATTGCAGGCAACAAGGAAGACGATATTGCCACCTGGGATTTGAAAACCCTCGTGCAGCACACCATTAAAGAACACGAAGCCTCGCTGCAAAACCCCGACAGCCTGCAGATTGCCCCGCGCGAAGTGTTTTTGCCCGTGTACGAACAGGGCGACAAAGAATCGGCCGCACTGCGTCCCACGCTTTACGATTTTCTCGTTCACCGCGCCATCGACTTTTACAGCAACGAAGAAGCCGGTGTAACACGCCCCGCCGAGCGTTTCATTCTCGATCAGGACAATTACTTCGGCAAGGCCGATGAGTTTGTGAAACTCAACCCGGCCAACCCCGATTCGCTGGCGATGAAATACTACGCTTTCCGCCATTACCAGCAACTTCTCAAATTCCGCCTGGCCGACAAAAACAATGTGGATGCCTACATTGATGCCGACCTGAAACGCCTGCAATTTGTGCATACAAACAGCGTAAGCGATTTGCGCGATGAATTGTTCCGCACCTCGCTTTCGCAACTGGCTGCTTCATACCCTTCATCGCCCGTTTCTACCGATGTAATGTATGTGCTGGCCCGCCACTACCAGTCGAAAGCCGAACCCGGCACCGATGCTTCGGCCCCCGAACGCGGCTACATGAAAAAAGCCGTGGAAATTTGCCGCGAAGCCGTGGCACGTGCGCCCAAATCGCAGGGCGGTTTAAATTGCCTCGCGCTCGAAAATGAAATTGCCCGGAAATCATTCACCTTCACCGGCGAAACTACCGTGGTGCCCGATCAGGTATCGCGCATCAGAACCGAATGGCGGAACCTTACTCAAATGTATTTCCGCATTGTGCCCGATAAAGTGGATGTAAACAATCCCGAATCTTTCGACACCGAGCGCGAACGCATAACAGATTATCTGAAACGCAAACCGGTAACAAACTGGGAACAAACTTTCCCCGACGAGGGCGACTACCTCACACACAGTGCCGACATAAAAATACCCGCACTGCCGGCTGGCGATTACATAATTCTCGCTTCCTACAAATCAGATTTCCCCATTGATACCAACGCCATTGCCTATCGCCAGCTCAATGTATCGGAAATAAGCAATGTAAGCCGCCGCATGGAAAACGGCAGCGAAGAAGTGCTCGTGCTCAACCGCCGCACCGGTGCGCCCATGGCCGGTGTTACTGCGCATGTATGGCAGCAGGAATACAGCTATATAAACCGCCGATACGTATATCGCAAAGTCGAAACACAGAAAACAAACGAGGCAGGATTTATTACCATTTCTGCCCGTTCGGATAACGGCGCAACGCATGTGGTGGAACTCATAAGCGGTAAAAACCGCACACTCTCCGAAAACTTTTACCTCTATAAAAGTTATCGCACCCCGAGGCGCATGGATATTCAAACCTTCTTCTTTACCGATCGTTCCATCTACCGCCCCGGCCAAACGGTTTATTTCAAAGCCATAAGTATTGAAACCGATGGCAATAAAACCAACCTGCTTACCAATCGTGAGGAAGCTATTGTGCTTAAAGATGCAAACTATCAGGATGTAAGTTTGCTGCAGCTTACCACCAATAAATATGGTTCGGTGAGCGGTTCGTTTGTATTGCCCATGTCGGGAATTACGGGGCAGTATCATTTACAGGCGGCGCACGGTTCTTCTTATTTTTCGGTGGAAGAATACAAACGTCCCAAGTTTGAAGTAACCACCGAACCGGTAAAAGGCAGCTACCGCCTCAACGATAAAGTGGAAATTACCGGCAAAGCCAAAACCTATTCGGGCGCTGTGGTGGATAATGCCGAAGTGCAGTACCGCATTGTGCGCAACGTGAGTTTCCCGTGGTGGTGGTATTCGTGGTACGGCTGGGGACGAGGCTACAACCGTGGCACCGAAGCCGAAATTGCTTCGGGCAAAGTAACCACCAACGATACCGGCGGCTTTGTAATTCCCTTTACCGCACTGCCCGACCGCACCGTGCAGCGCAAGAGCAGCCCTACATTCAATTACACCATTTACATTGATGTAACCGACCAGAGCGGCGAAACGCAGAGCACTACCTCGTATGTAAACGTGGGCTACAAAGCACTCAACATAACCATAGGTGTGGGCGAGCAATACAGTATGCAGGACACGGCGGGCATTGCGCTCACGGTGGCCAATTTAATGGGCACACCCGAAAAGGCCGAGGTAAAACTAAGCGTGACCCAGCTCGAAGCACCCAAACGCCAGTACCGAAGCCGCCTCGAACAGCCCTGCGACAAACAGCTTTACACCGAAGCCGAATGGTTTGCGATGTTTCCCAACGATCCGTACAAAGACGAACACCTTATCCGCAACTGGAAACAGGGCGCAGTGGTGTTTACCAAAACCATTAACTCCGATAAAGAGAAACGGGTAAAACTTGCCGGGAAAGAAAAGTGGAAGGCTGGCACCTATAAAATAGAAGCGGTAACCACCGATAAATTTGGGGAGGAAGTAAAAGAAGTACGTTACTTCACCCTGTTCAGCGAAACGGGCAAGGAAGCGCCCGAAGCCGAAAACCCTTTCTGGCTTGAAACGCTGAAAACCGATTGCAAGCCCGGCGAAAAAGCCACCTTCCTGCTGGGTACTACGGCCAAAGATGTGCAGGTGCTTTACGAAATTGAACACCAGTACAAGATCGTAAGCCGCCAGTGGCTGAAGATGAGCAACGAGCAACGCCGCATTGAAATTCCGGTAGAAGAAAAACACCGGGGCAATTTTGCCGTGCATGTGCTGATGATGGTAAACGGCCGCGTTCATCACTCCGACCAAACCATTTATGTAGGCTGGGAAAGCAAGTCGCTGGATATTAAACTGGCCACATTCCGCGATAAGATGAAGCCCGGTGCTCCCGAAGAATGGAGGCTTACGGTAAAAGGAATGAACGGCGAAAAAATGATGGCCGAAATGGTGGCCGCCATGTACGATGCCTCGCTTGATGCTTTCCGCGGACATGGCTGGGATTTTGGTGTGTGGCGCAGTTACTACGACTCACACTACTGGAACACGAGCCATGCCGCCACTACGCGCACTGCCTCGGGCTGGGTTGGCGAAAAATGGTATAAGCCAACGAGCTATCATTTCCGCGAGTATGATGTGTTGAGTACGTTTGGGTTTTATATGGGGGCTAATTATGGGTATTTCTCTTACCGTGAAGGATTATCATTAATTCCTGGTCATGCCATGTCTGTGGACGATGTGATGGAGGAAAAGGAATCAACTGATGGTGACACAAAAAGCCTGAACGCCAAACCTGCTCCCAAAGCTAAACTGGCATTGACAAGAGCTGAACCAGCACAGGCCACGACCGCATACGATGCGGTGGGTGACAAAAAGAACGAAGATCAGCGTGGAGCCGGGCAGGAGCAAGCGCAAACCGGTTCGGGCGAAACCACCGCAGGGTTGCAGCAGGTAAAAGCGCGTACCAACCTGGGCGAAACGGCGTTCTTCTTCCCGAACCTCGAAACCGATGCCGAGGGCAATGTGGTACTCAAATTCACCGCGCCCGAAGCATTGACACGCTGGCGTTTCATGGCCTTTGCACATACCACCGATTTGCATTACGCACAAATTTCGCGCGAGGTGGTGACACAGAAAGAACTTATGGTAATGCCCAACGTACCTCGCTTCCTGCGCGAGAACGATAAAATTACCATCACCTCAAAAATTGCCAACCTCTCCGACAAAGACCTGAGCGGCACCGCACAACTCATGCTCTTTGATGCACTGAGCATGAAGCCTGTGGATACGCAAATGGGCAACACGGCTGCGGTGGTTAATTTCAGTGCCAAAAAAGGACAAAGCACCGCCGCAAGCTGGAACATCACCATTCCCGAAGGCATGGGTGCCGTGCAATACCGCGTGGTGGCCGTGGCCGGCAATTTCAGCGATGGCGAAGAAGCCTCGCTGCCGGTGCTCACCAACCGTATGCTGGTTACCGAAACAATGCCCCTGCCCATAAACGGCGGGCAAAACAAAGAGTTCCGTTTCGATAAGCTGCTGGCTTCGGGCAAAGGCTCAACCACACTGCGCAGCCACCGCCTCACGCTTGAGTTTACTTCAAACCCGGCATGGTACGGCGTACAGTCGCTGCCTTACCTTATTGAGTTTCCGTACGAATGTGCCGAACAAACATTCAGCCGTTTTTATGCCAACAGCATTGCCACACACGTAGCCAACTCGTCGCCCAAAATACGCGCCGTGTTTGATGCGTGGAAAAACCAAAGCCCCGATGCGTTTCTGAGCAACCTCGAAAAAAATCAGGAACTCAAAGCACTGGTGCTCGAAGAAACACCGTGGGTGCTGCAGGCCAACAACGAGTCGGAGCGTAAACGCCGTGTAGGTATGCTGTTTGAAGTAAACCGCATGGCTGCCGAGCAGCAACGTGCACTGCGCCAGCTCAACAAAATGCAGGTGAGCAACGGCGGCTGGCCCTGGTTTGAAGGCATGCCCGACGACCGCTACATTACCCAGCACATCATTACCGGCATGGGGCATCTCGATCATCTCAAAGTAAAATCGGTACGCGATGACCGCAGCACCTGGAACATGGTTACCGACGGCATCCGCTACCTCGATGCCCGCATTGTGGAAGACCTGCGCGATATACGCAAATACGATAAAGAGTATCTCAAGAATAATCACCTCGGCTATTTGCAGGTGCAGTACCTCTATGCCCGCAGCTACTTTAAAGATGTGGAGATGGACAACAAAACCAAGGAAGCGTTTGATTACTTCTTTGGTCAGGCTCAGAAATACTGGCTCCAGCAGCCGCGCTACATGCAGGGTATGCTGGCCTTGTGCCTGCACCGCTACGACGATAAGAAAACGCCAACCGCCATTATGAAATCGCTCAAGGAAACTGCGCTCACCAGCGAAGAAATGGGCATGTACTGGAAAGACAATGCCGGTTGGTACTGGTATCAGGCTCCCATTGAAGCGCAGGCGGTAATGATTGAAGCCTTTGACGAAGTAGCCAACGACCAGAAATCGGTTGATGCGCTGCGTGTGTGGCTGCTTAAAAACAAGCAAACCAACGACTGGCGCACCACCAAAGCCACCGCCGAAGCCTGCTACGCCCTGCTGCTGCGCGGCACCGATTTGCTGGCCACCGAATCAGACGTAAGCATTGTAATCGGTAACATGCCTGTTGATCCGAAAAAGCTCGACACGCCCGTGGAAGCCGGCACCGGCTATTTCAAAACAAGCTGGAGCGGCGGCGAGATAAAGCCCGAAATGGGCAATATCAAAGTAAGCAAAGCCGGCCCGGGCGTATCGTGGGGCGCGGTGTACTGGCAGTATTTCGAGCAGCTCGACAAGATTACTCCTGCACAAACACCGCTGCAGCTTAAAAAGCAACTGTACCGTGTGCGCAACACCGCATCGGGCCCGGTGCTTGATGCCATTACCGAAACCACCGTGCTAAAACCCGGCGACAAAATTCGTGTACGCATCGAACTCCGCAACGACCGCGATATGGAATACGTACATCTCAAAGACATGCGTGCATCGGGCTTTGAGCCGGTAAATGTGCTTTCGCAGTACAAGTACCAGGACGGATTCGGCTACTACGAAAGCACCCGCGATGCAGCCACCAATTTCTTCATAGGCTGGCTGCCCAAAGGCGTACACATTTTCGAATATCCGCTGGTAGTGGCCCTCGCCGGCGATTTTTCAAACGGCATTACCTCCGCGCAGTGCATGTATGCACCCGAGTTTGCCGCACACAGCGCAGGCATACGGGTAAGGGTGGAACGCTAACAGACCGGCGCGACCTCTGATTTTCCGAAACTATCAATAACGACAATTCATTCAGAATAAAATCCGGGTGAATTGTCGTTATTCTTTTTTATTGACGATATATAGTTTATAATAATATGAAAGCCAGCTATATATGTAAATTACACAGAGGCTTTGTCGTGAAAAATGAGTACTATATATTGTCAATAATTTTTAAATTTGACAAAAATTTGTATATTTGAGGGTGGAATTAAAAGAAGATCATCCGTTCAAAGAAGCATTTCAAAAGTTGTCGGTGTTTGGAAAAACCGATGTGAAACAATATTACCGGCATACAGAGCCGGAGCTCTCCAATACTGCCATGAACTGGCGTATTCATAATTTCATTCAGTCGGGAGAACTGAAAAGTGTGGGGCGGGGGCGTTATACATTTAAGGCGGGCAATTATTTCAGTCCGGTGGTTTCTTCTGGTTTACGCAGGTTGTATAAACAACTTGCATCACAATTTCCTTTTGCTTCAATTTGCGTATGGGATACCCGTGCATTAACAGAGTTTATGCAGCATGTGCCGGGCAGGCATTTTGTGCTTATTGAAGCCGAGAAAGATGTGGCAGAGGCTGTTTTTTTCTTCCTCAAAGAGAAAAGAAAAAATGTGTTTCTCAAGCCCGATTTAAAAGTGCTGGAGTATTACACTCCCTCTCATTCTGATTCGATAATTGTTTTACCGCTTGTTTCACAGTCGCCTCTTGAGCAGTACAAGAATGTAAACACGGCTTCTCTCGAAAAAATGTTGGTTGATGTGTTCAGCAATGAGACATTGTTTGCGGCATATCAGGGCAATGAAATGCTCACGATCTTTAAAAACGCGTTTTCAAAATACCTTATCCGGGAAAGTACATTGCTCCGCTACGCAGGGCGCAAAGGGAAACGCGAAGAAATTATAGAGTATTTGAAAAAAATTACTGATTTTGGCACAGGTTCCGGCACTTAACCGTGAAAATGTGTATATGATAAATAAAGAATCACTATCGGCCGAATGGATTGCACAGGTTTCGGCTGAAAACAGGAAAGCAGATAAAATACTTATTGAAAAAACCATCAGGGCACTTTTGCTGCTTGAAGGGCTTGTGCTGAGCAAGCTGCCATTTATATTCAAAGGCGGAACGGCTTTGATGCTTTTGTTTGATTCGTCGAAACGTTTGTCAATTGATATAGACATTCTCGTATCGGAACAGGGGTTGGATGTGGAGCAGTTTTTTCCTGTATTTACAGAAGCACAGGGTTTTCACAGGGTTGAATTGCAGCAGCGCAACAGCGACGGGCGTATAAGAAAAGCACATTATAAATTTTATTACAAGCCCGTAACCGCTGTGGCTGCAGAAGATTATGTGCTGTTGGATGTGGTTTTCGACAGTAATCATTACCAGCATGAGTTATCTCTTCCCATTCGTTCAAAATTTATGCTGAATGCGGGAGAAGATATTCTGGTAAGAGTTCCATCGGCCGAAGATTTGCTGGGCGATAAGCTGACTGCCTTTGCACCCAATACAACCGGCATTCCCTACGAAAGAAGCGGCAACAGCATGTCGATGGAAATTATCAAACAATTGTATGATATAGGGAATCTGTTTGAAGTAGTTTCAACGCCTGCGGTTATCCGCGAAACATTCATCCGTTTTTCCCGGGCCGGAATATCGCTCAGAAATCTGGCAGGTGCGGATTATACGCATGTATCGGCCGATATTTTTGAAACGGCGCTTTGCCTCAGCCTGCGGGGTGCAGCAGGAACGGGTAATTTTTCAGCGCTGCAGAAAGGTATTCAGCGGGTAAGCAGTTTTATTTTCTCCGAGTCGTACTATATCGAAAAAGCAATTTTACATGCTGCGCGTGCAGCTTACCTTGCCAAACTTGCCGAAAGCAATGCCGATACTTTGCACAGGTATGGAAATGCAACCGAGATATCAGGACTTCAGATTGCGAGTCCGCATCTGGGCAAACTTCAGAAGCTGAAAAAATCAAATCCCGAAGCATTTTTCTATTGGTACCAGGCTATACGATTGGCTGAGAAACAGGCCATCAGTGCCTGATGATGACAGGAATTACTTTTTGCACTTGGCCTGAATACCTCACCAGATAAAATCCCTGCGGGAGATTGGCAGGAATTACACCATTTCCCGAGGGCAATACGAAGCTTGATAACAAACGACCTGAACCATCAAGCAATTCGATTGCGGCCTGCGCATCGGGGCCTGAAATATGCAAATTGGTTCCCGCACACAGCACCAGCACAGAAGAAATTGCACTTTGCGGTGCCGATGTAGTTGCCGAACGCAGCACCCACACCGGCCCGGCAGGGGCAGATCCGCCATAACGCACATCGCCGGGACTGGGCCCGCCCGCTGCTGTGGATGCATCAAGCAGCACATTGCCGCTGCCTTCGTCGAAATGATAAAGGCAGGCTGTGACCGAATCGGCGGTGTGAAGCAGCGGTGGTGTAAAAGTGCCGGTATAGCGAATTACAGTTGAAAAGCGTAGTTCATCGATGTGGCCGTTGAAAGAAGGATATACTGCATTGTCATAATCATGTTTCTCGGCACCGATAACGAGGTACGGATCGTTTGGCCACGATGTGCTGCGGCCATCGCGGTAGCTTATGTTGCCTGCAGGCCCGGAGGCGCTACCGTCTGCAACACCATCAACAAACAAACTGATTTGCCCGGTAGCCGAATTGCGTGTAACCGCAATATGATGCCAGAGCTGATCGGCCACATTTATATTACCAATCAGCGTATAAGATGAACTGCCATTGTTAACACCTGCGGCAATGCGACTGCCGGCCAGCGAGATGCCAAAATCGCCGTAATCGCCATTTCCAAAAATGTCGCGGTCAATAATTACATGCCCCAGCGTCCAGTCGTCGTTATTGCCCTGGGCGGCATTGCTACCGAGCGGATTATCGCTTGCGGCGGCCAGCAGATCAAACTCAATGGTAAAGTCGAATGCAATATCAGCAGGACGCTGCGGAGCATCGAGTGCAATTTTTACACGATCAATATCGCCCGTGCCATGCCCGTAAAAACGCATACAATAATTCTGGGCATGAAGAAATACACAGGAGAGAGCCAATCCGATACTTATAAGTAATGCTTTCATTACACAAAAGGTAAAAGAAACAAAATGAAATAGCAAAAGGGAAGAAGCCCCCTTACTTCGGCTCGTACACCTCTACCTTAATATTATCAATAAGCATACTCGTTCCGCCATTATTCCATATTCCGGCCGATAAAGTATCGCGCGAATGAAGAATAACCGGCGTAATATAATCGGCATGAATGCGGTTCCATTGCCCGTACTTCACTGCGGTGGAATCGAAATTCTGCCCCGAATAGCCATAATGTTGTCTGCCAAGCATCAGGTTGTCGAAATTTAGCAACACAGCAGCCGATTTTTCGAGGCCAAACACATCGGCACTTATTCTTACTCTTACATGATCTCTGGCAGTAAGTTGCCTGTAACGCCTAAGGATATGAATGGCATATTTATTTTCACTATTAAGCAGCATACTTTTTTTACTTCCCCCTGAGCCAAGTGTATCGCAAATAAATTTTGAATCGAATTTTACCGGCTGCTCAAAACCTTCATCAAGCAATGTGGTTTTGTTGTATTTGTGCAACACTTCATCCAAAGGAGCAGCATTCCAACGGTCGATCTCCAATAACTCTTCTGCACCAGGCGGTACAGCCGTTCGACCAAAAATGGCCAGGTAGTAATCAGCAGTCATCCGGTCGCCGCTGATTATGTAGGCCCTTGACTGCCACATCTGAAAAATACTCAGCAAAAAAGTAAAACCGGTGGCGGCATAGAAAATGCTTTTCCACACCACTCGTTTAGCCACAGCCACCAGCAAAAATCCCAGCGGAATAGCCATAATACCCACCGACTGCACCATAGGCCGCTGGCTCCACGAGGTGGCATACCACCAGCATTCCCAACTGCTTACCACCCAAAGATTGATAATGAAAAAACTGAAAAGCGGAAGAAACAACTTCCGGTGTGCCTTCCACAAGGCCACAAACCCCAACGTGGCAATGGCCATGAGCGGAGTATAAACAAACCAGCCCTTTTTAAAGCTGAACAGAAACTTGAGCGTAAACGGATGCAGAAAATCAAAACCTTCGGAGTGATGATAGGTTGTCCATTTTCCACTGGTGTATTTCCAATAGGCCAACTGAATAAATCCAACCGCCACCACCGCTATGCCCAATACCATCACATCGGTCTTGCGCTGCCAGATCAGTTTTATTTTGTCTTTCAAATCCTGCCAATTGCCAATGCCCCAAAACAACGGAATGAGCACCAGCACTAATTCCGACGGACGCGTAATAGTTACCCAGCCAATTACCGCACCAATAAACAAGGCAAGTTTTACCGAAGGATTTTCGTGCCATTTAATGGTAAGCAACAGCAACAGCACATTGCCCGCAAACAAATAGTTGTGCGGCATGGTGGTATCAAAACAGGCATAGTAAAACTGGTTGGTGCCTATCGAAACAAGCAGCAGCAGCAACGCCGCCATCCTGTCGCCAAACCAGCGCAACAAAATGCGTCTTAGCAGAAACAGCCCCAGAATACTGTAAAACAATCCAGAGAGAATGGCGGCATACTGATAAGGCGGAGAAAAACCGTCGGCCGGTGCGCCTGTGAGTATAGCCGCGGCATGTCCGGCCATAAAAAACGGAAACATGGCAATTGACTGCCCCACAGGGTACACATTCACCTGACGGTTTTTTTCCGTGTTATAAAACTGATACTTCGGCCGGTCGGTCTGGTATTTCCTGTCGAGCGAGTCTTTCCATTGGGAATTTTCAATACCCGCATCATTATAAATAACTGTAGCGGGCAAATACATATAATATCCGTAAATATCCCAGCTCAGGGCATTTGAACCTGATATATAAGTAGGATAAGAGCGTATTACATTTGCCTGAAACCCGATATAAAGCAAGCCCAGCACACACACTGCAGCAAACGACACCCTATTGGCAAGCGGCCAGAATACTCTCCTCAACATACTGCATAAATACAGCAAAAAAACAGAAGCAACAACGCTTTACCGGCTTTCTTCATTAAGCATCAATACACCTTTGGCCATCATCCACACACTTACTATAACCAATATGTGCGAAATATCATTGTAGTTAAACCACTGCGAGAGCGAAATCCTGTAACCGTGTACAGCACCGGTAATGCCCGACACCAGCACACCTCCGGCAATCCATATACCACTCTTTTTCTGGTTTACAAACTGATAAAGATGCCAGCCCATAATGGGAAGAATGCCCACAGCGAGATGATACTTTACTATGGTATAGGTCTGATAACTGATAAGCACAATAGTGGTAATAACCAACTGCGCAATAATAAAACCCTGAAGCAACCGCAATTTCGAGGGCCAGTATTGCTCCACAGTAGCCAGTTGCGCACCCGATACACCGGCCGATTGTACAAGACCCATAGTTAGCCAGATAGACAAATGCACATTATCGGGTGTGTAGGCCGATAAGCCATGAACAATTACACCAATGAGTGAAGCAATGCTGATGCCGGCAAAAAACCAGCGCCATAACCGCGCCGCACGCAACGTTACATCGTCGCGGATGAGCCTGCGCCAGGCAATGAGCCCGGCAATAAACATCATAATATTGGTGACCACTGTTACCGGATCACGTAGTACAAAATCACCACTCGTGATTTCGGTAGAATAATGCAGCATTGGGGAATCAGGTCAGATCGTTCCGGGGCAAATGTACATATTAGCGTCGATTTTGCCAGACCGTGCGCTGAAACACAATTACCACCACCCAGCCCAGCGCACTGGCTGCCGTGCCCCAGATCATGGCCGGGCACGAATTGGGGAAGAGCGTAAACGCAAACCACACACCCATGCCCGCCAGCATCGACACCATTGCCGCCACGCTGTTTGTGCTGCGCAGGAAAAGTCCGGTGCAGAGCGGCACAAACAAACCTACCAGACTAATGGCCGAGGCTTCGCTCACCAATTCGGCAATGTCGCGGCGGAATATGGCCATGCCTACCGACACCAGTGCCAGCCCGGCCACACACAGGCGCGTGCGCAGCAGCCGGCTCTTATCGGTTTGTGCGGGGCGCAGGTGTTGCAGTATGTTTTCGCTGAGAATGACTGCCGGGGCAAGCAACGCACCGCTGGCCGTACTCATTACCGCCGAAAGTAATGCACCGAAAAAGAAAATCTGAAGCACCGGCCCGGTTTGCTGCATGATGAGTGTGGGCAAAGTAAGTTGCACATCGGCCGGAGTGGCTATAAGCAGTTTGGCCGCAAGCACCATGAGAATGGGCAGAAACGCAATGGTCATATACATGCCCGCCGCCAGAAACGACGAACGCACGGCCACCTTTTCGCTGCGCGACGACATGACACGCTGAAAAACGTCCTGCTGCGGAATAGATCCAAGCCCGATACTTATCCACGCCGCCACAAACTCAAGTATGCCGGTGAAACTTTTGTCGGGCAAAATATCGAAACTGTTTGCAGGCGCGTGGTCAAGTACGGTTTCCATTCCGCCGGCTTTGTTTACCACAACCACGGTGGCTACAATGAGTCCGGCCACAATAAAAATGGTTTGCACAAAATCGGTAAGCGATACACTCCACATGCCGCCGCTAATGGTGTAGGCCACCACCACGGCAGTGGAAACAAGTATGCCCGCCACCACCGACACTTCGGGCAAAATGGTGTGAAGCACCAGACCCATAGCCACCATTTGTGCCGATACCCAGCCTATGTATGAAATCACCAGCACACTGCCTGCAATAAGTTCGGCGGCTTTTCCGAAACGTAAACGATAAAAATCGCCAAACGTATTCAGGTTCATCCGATACAGCGGCCGCGCAAAGAACAAACCCACCAGCACCAAACAAAGTGCTGCACCAAGCGGATCTTCCACCAGGCCGCTGCCGCCTTCTTCGGCAAAACGCGATGAGGCACCCAGCACCGTTTCGGAACCAAACCAGGTGGCAAACACCGTGGCCGCAGCCAGCGGCAGCGAAAGACGGCGACCGGCCAGAATAAAATCCTGATCGGTTTTTACACGACGTGCGGCATAAATGCCAATGAGCACATTGAGCAAAAGATAGCCGATGATGAACATTGCAACCACGAAAGCAAAGATGCTTTTTTCGGCGCAAATCACATAAACCCGCAAATGGCAATTTGAAAGGAATACCTTTGCACATGCAACAAAAGCAAACGTACAACGGCCCGGCAATGAATGTGCTTATGGCCGAAGCACTCGAACTCTTCCTCGAAAAAGGTATGCCGGCCGATCGTGTGATTGGCGAATTGTTTAAACGCCACCGCATAAAATTAGAAACTCGCCGCGCCGATGTGGCCGGCATGTTTACACTGCTTGTACGTTTCTGGAGACCGCTTTCCACCGCCGTGCAGTTTTCCGATCACCGAAGCAACGCTCAGGTGTTGCAACTGCTTAAAGCGGCCAGCTTGTGGAAAAGATTGTACGCTGGCAAACCCGCCGAAAGCGATGATGCGGCTCTGCTCGACCGGCTCAACAAGTACATGCGTGTGCGCAAACTCCGCGAATCGGTGGCCGACTGGATGGATGAGCAGGGTGTAAAAGAACTTGGCGAAGCACGCTGGGAAGATATGCTCAAGGCGCTCAACCGAAGTGCAACTGTATATCTGCGCACCAATACACTGAGCACCACGTCAGAAAAACTTCAGCAGCAACTTGCCGCCGAAGGAATTGAAACCACCGCCGAAAACGATTTGCCCGGAGCGTTGCGACTGAATCGCTATCAGAATGTGTTTGGCACCAAAGCTTACGAAATGGGCTGGTTTGAAGTGCAGGACCTTTCTTCGCAGCGCGTGGGTGTGTTTGTGCAGGCCGAACCCGGAATGCGCGTGGCCGACGTGTGTGCAGGCAACGGCGGCAAAACGTTGCAGCTTGCCGCACTGCTTGGCAATAAGGGAAAACTTGTGGCGTTTGATGTGTCGGCAGCAAAACTCGACACACTTCGCAAACGTGTGGCGCGCGCAGGTGCCGATACAGTGGAAGCAAAACATATTGCCGACGGAAAACAAATAAAACGACAGGAACCTGCGTTCGATCGTGTGCTGCTCGATGTGCCCTGCTCAGGAACAGGTGTGCTCAGAAGAAATCCCGATATACGCTGGAACCTGCATCCCGACGATCTTTCGCGCCTGCTGCACACACAACAGCAACTGCTCGAAAACGGAAGCAAACTGCTCAAAACAGGTGGCAAACTCATTTATGCCACATGCAGCATCTGGCCATCGGAAGGTGAAGAGCAGATACGTGCGTTTCTCTCCAAAAATCCCCGCTGGATTCTCGAAGATGAATACCGGACAGACCCGGTTCAGGAAAATAGTGATGGTTTTTACATGGCCAGGTTATTTTTTTCTGGAGAATGACAGAAGATTTTTTTCTGACATTTTAAAACCGGCGCTTTGAAAAAAGATGATAACTAAAAGTCTCCATAATTGCTGTATATATAGAAAAAACAATATTCTCCAAATATCTTTTTCAAATAACCATTCAAACAAAAAATACAAAAAAACGCTATTTCACTCATTTTCTTTGTTTTGCGGAGGCATCGTAACAGCCTTATTAACAGAATTGTGTTGAAAAAATAGAGGTGACGTATTTTTTTTAAGCGATGATTTTTTTTTACTTCGTCGAAATAATTCTTCAAAACCAAAAAAACCATGGCAAAGAAAGCAACCAAGAAAGCAGCTCCGAAGAAAGCTGCTGCAAAGAAGCCGGCCGCTAAAAAAGCTGCCAAGAAAGCTGCTCCGAAAAAAGCAACTAAAAAAGCTGCTAAGAAAGCTGCTCCTAAAAAAGCAACTAAGAAAGCCGCCAAAAAAGCTGCTCCGAAGAAAGCTGCCAAGAAAGCTGCTCCGAAGAAAGCTACCAAGAAAGCTGCTCCGAAGAAAGCTGCTCCGGCTCCTGCCAAGTAATTTTCGAATTACTGCAACAAAGGTCCTGCCTCTTCGGCAGGACTTTTTGTTTGCCCTTTTTCGCCCGCGCATTACCCTGTGTCATCACCAATCAGCTCAGATACCAGTGAAATATTATCTTTGAATTACTGAAAACAACCAACACAACATGAGAAAACTGCTTTTTGCTGCCGCAGCCTTTGCCCTGCTTCAAAGCTGCTCAGGCGATACCAAAACATCTGTTCAGGATATTGTACCCGCCGGACAAACGGCTTTAGACCTTACCCCGCAAGGCTTTCCGCTTAAAATAAATATTCCCGATTCCACTTTCGGTGTGGCCGAAGTAATGGAAGGTGCAGGAGGAGTTGGAATAAAAGTGGGCAGCAAGTTTGAAATAGTGGTAAACACCGCCGCCCCCGAAGACCTCGACATGAAACAGCAGAAAGCACTTGCGCAGGCTTCGATGGACGGTGCCACCGTTAATTTTGTAACCGACAGTGATACGCTGCTTGTATGGGAAACAAAATTCTTCGACCTCAAACCTTCGCGTCATTTCTATATGATTAAGAAGATTGGCGAAGACAACTATATTATCCGCGACAATATTCAGAATGCCGAGAACCAGTTTGAAGCGGCCGAAATTGCGCGTATGCAGCAGGCTGCCGCTTCGCTGCGTGCAAAACCTGCCGCAGAGGCCAAGAAGTAATTCATATACAAAGCAAAAGGGAGCAGATCGTTTAAATCTGCTCCCTTTCTTATTTCAGTGGCTTCCGGATCAGCTCTCGGCGGACATTTTCTTTTTCATACGATCGCGCTCGTTGGGGTCGAGGTGAATTTTGCGGATGCGGATGGATTGCGGGGTAATTTCCACGTATTCATCGCCCTGGATGTATTCCATTGCTTCTTCGAGCGAATGTTTGATGGCGGGTGCAATGCTCACTTTATCATCGCTGCCCGAGGCGCGCATGTTGGTGAGTTTTTTCTCCGTCACCAGATTCACCACCAGATCATCAGGACGAATGTGCTCGCCGATTACCTGTCCGCCGTAAATTTCTTCGCCGGGCGATACAAAGAATGAGCCCCGGTCCTGAAGCTTGTCGATTGAGTAAGCCACAGCAGCACCTTTATCTTTGGCAATCAACACACCGGCAATACGTCCCGGAATGGGGCCTTTCCACGGCTCAAATGCTTTGAAGCGGTGTGCCATGATGGCTTCGCCGGCTGTGGCAGTGAGTACGTTGTTACGCAAGCCCATCAACCCGCGCGAAGGGATTTCGAATTCCATGTGAATGAGATCGCCCTTGGGTTCCATTACCAGCATTTCGCCTTTGCGTTGGCTCACGAGCTCAATTACCTTGCCCGATGTTTCTTCGGGTACGTCAACCGTAAGTGTTTCTACAGGCTCATGTTTTACACCGTCAATTTCGCGGATGATTACCTGCGGCTGACCAACCTGCAGTTCGTATCCTTCGCGGCGCATGGTTTCGATAAGGATAGACAGGTGAAGAATACCACGGCCAAACACAAGGTAAGAATCGGGCGAATCGGTTTCCTGAATACGCATGGCAAGGTTCTTTTCAAGCTCCTTGTACAAACGGTCACGAAGGTGACGTGAAGTCACAAACTTTCCTTCCTTACCGAAGAACGGCGAGTTGTTGATGGTAAACAACATGCTCATGGTAGGCTCGTCGATGGAAATTGCGGGAAGTCCTTCGGGGTTTTCGAAATCGGCAATGGTATCGCCAATTTCAAAACCATCAATACCTGTAACGGCCACAATATCGCCAGCTTTCACAATATCGGTTTTCTTCTTGCCGAGACCGTCAAACACAAACACTTCCTTAATACGTGTTTTTGCCAGACTTCCGTCGCGTTTAACGAGTGTAACCGGTGTATTCTCGCGCACTTCTCCACGGAAAACACGTCCTACTGCAATACGTCCGATAAACGTAGAGAAGTCGAGCGAAGTAATTTGCAACTGAAGCGTGCCTTCGTGTTGCGGCGCATTGGGGAAATAATCGAGAATGGTATCGAGCAGGTAGCTGATGTCGTCGGTGGGAGTTTTCCAGTCGGGGCCCATCCAGCCGTGTTTGGAAGAACCATATACAGTACGGAATTCCAACTGCTCTTCAGTGGCATTCAGGTTGAAGAAGAGATCAAACACCTGGTCGTGTACTTCGTCGGGGCGGCAGTTTGGTTTATCCACTTTATTGATAACCAGAATTGCCTTTTTGCCCATTTGCAATGCTTTTTGCAGTACGAAACGGGTTTGGGGCATGGCCCCTTCAAAGGCATCTACCAGCAGCAACACGCCATCGGCCATGTTGAGTACGCGTTCTACCTCGCCGCCAAAATCGGCGTGGCCGGGAGTGTCGATGATGTTTACTTTCACCCCTTTGTACACCACCGATACGTTTTTGGCAAGAATGGTAATGCCACGTTCGCGTTCGAGGTCGTTGTTATCGAGAATGAGTTCGCCGGTGTCCTGGTTCTCGCGGAAAAGTTTTCCCTGAAGAAGCATCTTGTCAACCAACGTGGTTTTGCCATGGTCAACGTGAGCGATGATGGCGATGTTGCGGATTTGCTGCATGATATGTTTTCGAAAAGAGGTGCAAAGGTACGTCTTTTCGGGCAAGGAGCGTTAACCAGCTGTTAATACTTTGCGTTAAGGCCCAATGAGAACCCTTTGGAGGATAAACCTGCTAATACAGGATTAGAGGACTAAAATTGAAATTCTTTTGTCCCTGTTGGGTTTTCCGGATTATGCAATAAACCGGCAATAAACACGGTATTACCGTACTTATTATTGATAATCACCCGGAATCATTGCCTATTTATAATTGTATGGCGTGTAGTTTTCCCATTCCCACGGCGTGTACACATCGCCTATGGTATATTCGAGCAGCTCTTTAAACAAGCTTTCCCCGTTATCATTATTAGTCATAATCACAACTGCGGTTTTGCGATCGGGAAAACATACCGAATAATGCCCCCAGCCCTCGTCGTGCCCTTCTTTGAAAAATGCCCGGCCATAAGGCGATGTAAATACGCCCACGCCAAACCCGTAGCTAAGCTGAATGGCGTCGTTGTCTGTACTGTCAACCCTTGACAGCGGGCCAAACTGCCGCCGCGAGCGGATACGAACCTGTGGGCTTGTCATCATGGTAAAACTCTCTTTGCTCAGCCCTTTGCCATTGATGAGTGCGGTGTAAAACCGTGTAAAATCTTCAAGCGTGGTAGTCATGGAGCCGCCTGCGCTGGCCTCCTTCCATTTCATCAGTTCATAGCGGTTTCCGGCTGTATCGTGTCCGTAGCAAATGTGTGCGTCAAACCGCGGTTGCCAGATCTGGCTGGTGGAAGCCATGCCAAAAGGTTTGAATACACGTTCCTGGGAAATTGTTTCATAGTCCTTGCCGGTTACCTGCTCAATTACAAACTGCAACAGATAAAGTCCTTCGCCGGAATAGCTGTAACGTGTGCCGGGTTCAAATTTGATGCTGAGTTTTTTGTCGGGCTCAAACCAGCGCCAATTGGGGAATCCGGTGGTATGTGTGAGGCACATCCGGGCGGTAATTTTTTTGTACCGCTCGTCGTTTTTCAGGTCATGATATCCTCTTCTGAAACCCGGAATCACATATTCGGGAAGCGGTTTGCTGAGGTAATCGACCAGAGGTTTATCAAGGTCAATTACCTTCTCTTGTATAAATTGCATGGCGATGTATGCAAAAACCATTTTACCAAAGGAAGCAGCATACATTTCCGACTGTGGTGTGAACGGAACCTTATTCGGCACATCTGCATAGCCGAATGTGTTCATGTAAACCGGTTTATTTTCGTTGAAAACAATAATGCCCATTCCCGATACATTGGCTACTTTCATCAATGAATCGATTTTGGCCGTGAGTTGCGCCTGCCCGTACTGCTCTTTGTTTATCCGTTTAATCGGCTTTTCTTTTTTCCACGATACACTTATGAGCAGCGCAAAACAGGCCAGCAGATAATATTTCATAACGATATGTTTACGATTGAAACGATTAATAATGAAGATAACCAATTTTGTCTGGCTCACACATTCTATTGCACAAAAGTCAAATAGTTGATAGAAGCTTTTGTTCTAAAATACAGCGCTCAGTCAATTCCGAAAGCAAAATATAATCACCTTAGAAACGGTAAAGGAATTACAGTTCAGTTTTGTTATTGTGAATTCCCTTCACCATTACTCACTCACCCGCCACCTTACCCCCGGCATTACCACAAACAGCACCGGAATTCCCGGCAGCACATTGGTAGATAAATCCATGTGCTTATTTATCGGATAATTATGCTCCACTTCGCCGCCGTGCCACACAAACTTGGTTTGCCAGCGTCCGTTTTTCGATTCTTTAAATATGCCCTGCTCCACATAACCCTCCATGTTTTTCCACGAGCGGCGGTAATAGAAAAACGGCCCCATGCCAATGGTTCCTTCACCTAATTTGCCCAGCGGCACCTGCGTGCGTAGGGTGAGAATACTGCCCCCGGCAAATTTTCCGCCACAGTCTGACAATAGCGCCTGCCCGAATTTTACGGCCATGTAGGGATGAAAACGATACTCGCAGGTAAACGCCACACCGTAATTCATTACCAGCCGCCCATGCTTGTCGAGCCTTCCTTTATATAACTGCGGATGCGGCGATTTTTTGATGTGTATGGAGAGGCCCACGAGTTTTACACCCACGTACCATTGCGCACATAAAGGAGCGACACTAAAATGGAGTAAGACAAAAAAAAGAAGCAATCGTTTGTTCATGAGTGCTCAAATGTAAAGCAATGAAATGCCTTTTTCTAATTCCGGTACCGGAAGGAATTTCCGTTTGGGTATTTCGGGTTATCCGGGTAAGGGCATGGCCGTTCTTGTTTTTTGCGACGGCAATAAAGTGATTAAACCGGTTTACCAACCCCCTTTTGTAACGGTGGTATGAACAAAAATCGTTTTTTCGGGTAAAAACAATTTAATAATATGATATTTAATTAGTTAAGAGCTTTATTTAAACAATAAAAATAATCATTTCAGGGCAAAACTTGTTCTACATTAAACCCCAAAATGGGGTTTTGCATTAAACAAACATTAAAGAACCGTGCCCCGAAAACAAAACCCGCCGGGATATGTAGTTAATGCGTTGCCACACCGGTAAAATGTATTTCAGCATTTACCAGAAACCAAAAAGGGAGGCTAAACGGCAATATTGATAAATCACTAAACCGGGTATTCATTGCCCCATGTTTCTACGTTTTCAACCAATCAAACCTTTAACCATTAAAAAATCAGGAATTATCATTGCCGGCATAGTGGCCGTTCTTTCTTTTGGATTTACCGCATTTGCAGTGCAGCAGGCCGGCCCGCAGCCCAGCCCCAAACTGCTCGATGCCAATAACCATACCCTGGTGCTCATCGACCATCAGCCGCAAATGGCTTTTGCCACGCAGTCGCACCCGATTGAAATTATCCGCAACAATGCCGCACTTATTTCTAAAGCCTCCAAAACATTTAACGTGCCGGTGGTAATTACTTCGGTGGCCGCCAAATCATTCAGCGGGCCGGTGTTTTCGGAAATTACCGAAGTGTATCCGAACGAAAAAATAATTGACCGCACCACTATGAATACCTGGGAAGATCCCAATGCGTACAAAGCCATTACCGGAAAAGGCAAAAAGAAAATTGTATTTGCCGGCTTGTGGACCGAAGTGTGCATTGTAGGCCCCGCGCTGAGTGCAATTGCCGAAGGCTATGAAGTATATGTAATTACCGATGCCTGCGGCGGCGTAAGCAGCGAAGCGCATGAAATGGCGGTAGAACGCATGATTCAGGCCGGTGCAATTCCCATGACCAGCCTCCAGTACATGCTCGAACTCCAGCGCGACTGGGCCCGCCAGTCAACTTACGATGCCGTAAACAACATTGCCAAGGAACACGGCGGCGGTTATGGCCTGGGTATTAAGTATGCAAAAGAAATGTTTAACGCTCAGGAAGGGAAGAAATAAGCAGACGTTGAGCGTTTACGGGAAGGTTTGTGAAAGCAAACCTTCTCTGTTTTTTGTTTCACGTTTCAACTACCCGATATGCGTAAACTCATTGCATTACTTCTTTTGCTGAGCCCGTTGTTTTTTCTGGCCGGAAAACCTGCGCAGGCTCCCGAACTCATTGTTCACAATGCGGTTATTTACACCATGGACGATGCCCGCCCGCAGGCACAGGCCATTGCCGTGCGCGACGGAAAAATACTTCGTGTGGGCAGCAATGCCGAAGTGCTTAAACTGAAAGGCAAAAACACCCGCGTGGTTGATGCACAGGGCAAAGCCATGATTCCCGGCATTTTCGATTCGCACCTGCATGTAATTCGTGGCGGACGTTTTTACAATACTGAATTGCGCTGGGACGGTGTGCGCTCGCTGAAAACCGCACTCCACATGCTGCGCGAACAGGCTGCACGCACCCCGCAGGGCCAGTGGGTGCGCGTGGTGGGCGGATGGAATGCCTATCAGTTTGAAGAAAAACGACTGCCCACCCTGGCCGAAATAAATGACGCCACCGGAAATGTGCCCGCGTTTTTATTGCACCTATACGGTCACGCGTATTTAAACAAGGCCGGACTGGCCGCACTGCAAATCACTGCCGAAACGCCCAATCCGCCGGGCGGACTCATTGAAAAAGACAGCCAGGGAAATCCCACCGGATTGCTTCTGGCCGAACCCAACGCCTACATTTTATATTCCACGCTGGCCAAACTTCCGGTGCTTAACGAGGAGCAGGAAATAAATTCCACCAAAGGATTTATGCGCGACCTGAACCGCTTTGGCATTACGGCGGTAATGGATGCCGGCGGCGGCTTTCAGAATTATCCCGACGATTACGGCATAAGCAACAAACTCTGCCAGAGCGACGAGCTTACCGTGCGTTTGCCATATTATCTTTTTGCGCAGAAAGCAGGCAAGGAAGCGGCCGATTATACGCGCTGGATAAGTTCGGTGGAAATAGGGCAGGGCTGCGACGATCACAACCACGGCACAGAATATTTCGTGCAGGGCGGCGGTGAGAACTTAGTAATGAGCGCCGCCGATTTCGAAAACTTCGACCAGCCCCGGCCCGAACTTAGTCCGGCTATGGAAGGCCAGCTAAAAGAAGTGCTTTCGCTGCTCGTGAAAAACCGCTGGCCGTTTCGCATTCATGCCACCTACAACGAAAGCATTACACGCTTTCTGAATGTAATTGAAGAGGTAAACCGCGAAACACCGCTCAACGGACTCACCTGGTTTTTCGATCATGCCGAAACCATTTCCGACGACAACCTGAAACGCGTAAAAGCCCTCGGCGGCGGCATTGCCGTACAATACCGCATGGCGTTTCAGGGCGAGAGTTTTATTCGCCGCTACGGGAAAAAAGCAGCCGAACAAACTCCGCCGGTAAATAAAATGCTGGAAATGGGCATTCCCGTGGGCATGGGGTCTGATGGTACACGCGTAAGCAGCTACAATCCGTTTATTGGCTTGTACTGGCTCACCACGGGCAAAACAATGGGCGGCACCAAACATTTGTCGGATGCAAGTTTGCTCGACCGCAAAACGGCATTGTACCTCTACACTTCGGGCAGCGCGAAACTCGTTAACCTGCACAAAGACCGCGGCATACTCCGCGAAGGTTATCTTGCCGATTTTGCGCTGCTCACTGCCGATTATTTCACCGTGCCCGATGAAGAAATATTGGGCATCGAATCGCTGCTTACCGTGCTTAATGGTAAAGTGGTGTATGGCAGCGGAAACTTTGCGGCACTGGCTCCGCCGCCGGTGAAAGCCATTCCCGAATGGTCGCCGGTGAATTTTTACGGTGGTTATCAAAACAGGCGATAATGAAAAAACTACTTGCCGCAATGCTCCGCCCGCAACCGTCGGAACGGCTCACCAACTGGTCGCTGCTCGTTTTCCGTGTGGTACTTTCGGTGCAGATGATTTATGTACACGGATTGAAAAAGTTTGATGAAGCGCCCCACGAGGTGCCCAATCCGTTTCAGATGCCGCCTGCATTGGTTTATGCGCTGGCGTTGGGCAGCAGTGTGTTTTTTCCGTTGCTGGTGGCGGCCGGAGTGTTTACACGGTTTTCGGCGGCGGCGGTGTTAATAACCACGCTTACGGGTTATTTTGTGGTTCACGGTTCCGATCCGGCTGCGGTGCGCGATGTGCCGTTTATGTACAGCCTGGCTTTTATGCTGGTGCTGGTGCTTGGGCCGGGGCGTTTTTCGGCCGATGCGTGGCTGCATAATAAACTGAAATAGCTGTAAATTGTATAATGTACATGCATCACCACCCGGCAGCACAGCGGTTGTTAACCACGGCCAAAGCCGGGTGGTGGTGTTTTTTGCTGCTCGCAATTTGCGTCCGCGCCCAGCAGCCCTCGTTTAAAATGCTTCGTTACGACGAAGATTACAGCTACCTGCAAACCGATACGCTCCGCACGGCTTACGACCGGTACAAATACACTGCGCTGAAGAAGCATTCGCACATTTATTTCTCGCACGGCGGCGAAATACGCGCACAGGCACAGCATTTCACAAACGAAAACTGGGGCGATATTCCGCAGCAGAATTACACATCTTACTACACGCGTCTGCTTCTGCACAGCGATTTTCATTTCGGTAAAAGAGCGCGTGTATTTGTGCAGTTTAACAATACCCTGGCCTTTGGCCGTGTTACAGGCAACCGCTCCATTGACCAGAACACCGCCGCCGTGCAGCAGGCTTTTGCCGATATTGCCTTGCACAGTGCGGCCACAAGCAGCCTTGTTTTCCGCGCCGGGCGGCAGGAATTGCTTTATGGCTCGCAGCGCATTATTGCCGTGCGCGAAGGGCCAAACAACCGGCAGAGTTTTGATGCGGCCAAATTGGTATGGAAATACAAAAATGTGCAGGCCGATGCATTTTTTGGTTTTCCCGTAAAAATAAAACAAGGCGCATTCGACGACCGGCTAAACCGCGACGAAACCGTGTGGAGCATTTACACCGTGCGGCGCAAATTGCCATTTATACATAATGCCGATTTGTATTACATCGGCTATCACAACCGGCTTAAAGCCTGGAACCAGGGCGAGGCCGAAGAGTTGCGCCACTCGGCCGGGGTGAGGTTGTGGAAAAAGGAAGGGGCGTTGAATTATGATTTTGAAGCCCTGTATCAGTTTGGCCGCTTTGGCATACAGCCTATTCGCGCCTACACGGCTTCGCTGCATGTTTCCTATACGTTTAAAACGGTGTGGGGAAAACCAACGGCCGCACTTAAAACAGAAATTATTTCGGGCGATCGTTCCTCTGCCGACGGGCAACTGAATACGTTTCATCCGCTTTTTCCGCGTGGCGCCTATTTCGGGCTGGCGGCGTTAATAGGGCCGGCCAATCTTATGGATGTGCATCCTTCGCTTTCGGTTTCGCCCACACCCGCACTAACGTTCACTGCCGATTACGATGTGTTTTGGCGGCACCGCAGCGGCGACGGGCTTTACGGACCCAATGTGGCGCAGATTACTTCGGCCTCAAGTCCCGAACTTTTTATTGGCCACCAAATAGGAGTGGCAGCCGAGTACGCGCCTTCTGCCTTTCTCACACTCACGCCCGAATTGCTCTGGTTCGATGCCGGGCCTTACATTAAAAGTGTAACGCCGGGCAAAGACGTGTGGTTTGCAGCACTCACGGCACAGTTTAAATTCTGAACTTTAGCCCATGCACACGATAGAAACAGTAATTCTGCTGCTGGCTTTTGTTACCGTGCTGGCATTGTTTGCACGCAAGCTCAGAATTGTTTTTCCTGTGCTGCTCACGCTTGCCGGGCTGGGCATAGGCTGCATACCGGGTTTGCCCGAAATTACCATTGATCCTTCGGTGGTATTGCTGGTATTTCTTCCTCCCATTTTATACAGCGCGGCATGGTACACCAACTGGAAAGAATTCTGGAGCAATATTGAGCCGGTTACCGTGCTTGCGCTGGGGCTTGTGCTTACTACCTGTCTGGGCATTGCGTTTACGGCGTGGTGGCTGCTGCCGGGATTTACGCTGGCCACCGGGTTTCTGCTCGGTGCCATCGTTTCGCCGCCCGATGCGGTGGCGGCTACGGCGGTGCTTAAACGTGTGCGTGTGTCCAAAAAAATTGTAACCGTGCTGGAGGGCGAAAGTCTGGTCAATGATGCTTCGGCGCTGGTGGCTTTTCAGGTGGCGCTGGTGGCTATTACTACCGGAAGTTTTTCGGCGGGCGAATCGGTGGGTAAATTCTTTTTGCTGGCGGGTGGCGGCATTCTGGTGGGTTTGGCGGTGGGTGCGCTTTCTTACTGGCTGCACAAAACGTTTGAGATGGAGCCGGCCATTGAAACCGTGCTTACGTTTGTTACGGCTTATGCCTCGTACATTGTTGCCGAACGTTTGCATGTAAGCGGTGTGCTGGGCGCGGTGAGTGCCGGGCTGTTTATGGGCAGCAGGCAGTCGGCGGTGCATAAGGCCAGTATGCGCATTCAGGCAGTGGCGGTGTGGGATTTTGTGAATGTGGTGCTCAACGGTATCATCTTTATTCTCATCGGGCTGCAGCTTCCGGTGGCTGTGCGGCAAATAACCACTTCATCGCTGCCCGAACTGGCCGGATATGGTTTGCTTATTAGTATTGCAGCTATTGTGATTCGCTTTGCGTTTATCTTTTTTGTGGATACGCTTTCCAATGCCATACGCCGCAAACTTGGCAAGCCCACTGTATTTCCCACAAAAAAACATACCACAGTGCTGGCCTTTACTGCCATGCGCGGCATTGTGTCGCTGGCGGCCGTGTTTTCCATTCCGGTGCTGCTGCAAAACGGGCAGCCGTTTCCGGTGCGCCACGAAATTATTTTCATCACCTTCATGGTGGTGCTGTTTACCCTTGTGGTGCAGGGAATTTCATTGCCCTGGTTGGTGAAGGCACTTAAATTTTCAAGCGATCATTCGCACCATCTTCCGGTGTCGGAAATACGCACCCGGTTGCTGCGCCACGCCCACCAGTCGGTAAAAGAAATGATTGAAAAAGAAAACATCAATCATCACCTTGCCGATAAAATTCTCGACTGGCAGCACCAGCAATTAAAACTGCAGCAGAATGCCGGCGAAATGAACAGCACCGAGCGTGAACTGGTGGATAAACTCTCGCTTCAATCGGCCCGCGCACGGCGCGAAATGCTGCACCGGCTCAAAAAAGAAGATAAAATAGACATCGAAGATTATCACCGAATCGAACACGAGCTCGACCTCGAAGAGGCCGGGCTGCAACCTCAGTAAACACCATGCTTGTAATCAGCGGATATTGGCACGTTAATCCGGCCCGTCAACAGGAATTCATTGCACTTTGCAAATGGATAGCCCCTTACTCCAAACAGGAAGAAGGTTACATCAGCTATCTTTTTACCCGCGATGAACTCAACGAAAATCATTTCCTTTTTTTCGAAGAATGGAAAGATCAGGCTGCCATTGATTTTCATGTGGCGCAATGGTATTTCAATGAGTTTATGGAAAAAACAAAACCGATGCTGCTTTCTCCGTCGGTGATAAAAATTTACACCGTTACCGACACCAAAGTGTTGTAGCATGTTTTGCGTGGCAAGGTGCCGCTAAATGAGTTATATTCGTGTGTAGATACATATAACCAACCGGCAGTACCATGCACCGCGCACATTTTTTACGTTTGATGGGAATGCTGCCCCTTACCGGAGCCGCCATGCAGTTACAGGATTTACGCCGCTTTTCCGATACGTTTGCAGCTACCGATCCCATGCCGGTGCTGTTTGTGGGCCACGGCAGCCCCATGAATGCCATTGAAGACAATGTATTTTCGCGCGAGATGAAAGCAATGGGGCAGAAAGTGCCCAAACCCAAAGCCATACTCATGGTATCGGCGCACTGGGAAACCAAAGGCACATTTGTAACCGCGCAGGAGAAGCCGCCTACGATACACGATTTTGGCGGATTTCCGCAGGCACTGTTTGATGTGCAATATCCCGCGCCCGGAAGCAAATGGCTGGCCGGCGAAACAAAAGCCGCCGTAAAAAAAACAACAGTGGCCGAAAGCAACGACTGGGGCTTCGATCACGGCTGCTGGAGCGTAACAAGAAACATGTTTCCCGGTGCCGACATTCCCATTATCCAGATCAGCCTCGATTACAGCCAGCCGCCGCAATATCATTACGACCTAGCCAAAGAACTGGCCGTGCTGCGCCGCAAAGGCGTGCTCATTGTGGGCAGCGGAAACATGGTACACAACCTCGGCCGCATGGTTATTCCCTCCAACGGCGATTTAAACTCGCCCTACGGCCTCGACTGGGCGCTCGAAGCCCGCAGTCTTTTTAAAAAACACATCGAAAGCGGCAATCATTCTCCGCTTATCGGGTACAAAAATCTCGGCCGCGCCGTGCAGCTTTCGGTGCCCACGCCCGAGCATTACTTACCGCTGCTTTACGTGCTTGCGCAGCAGGAGAAAACCGATCAGCTTTCGTTTTTTAATGATGTGGCTGTGGCCGGGTCGCTTACCATGACTTCGGTGCTGATTGGGAAAGTGTAAAACCCACCTGCCCCGGTTCGGCTCCGCTCACCGTGACAGGTGGGCTTGGTTGTTTTGCTTCTACAGATTCATTTACTCACTTTACTTTGAGAATTGTTTTTGTTTGTGTTGTATGTATTACGGTCTGTGCAAAGCAGAGAAACGGGTTCTTCTCAGGGTGTACGCACGAATCAATTAACCTGCGGGTGAGCAAAGTGATGAGTTACCGTCAGGGTGAGCAAAGTGATGAGTTACCGTCAGGGTGAGTGGAGTGATGAGTTACCGTCAGGGTGAGCGGAGGAATGAGTTACCGTCAGGGTGAGCGGAGTCGAACCCTGACGGTAACTCATTCCTCCGGTTGAGAATACCATTTGCGGAACATTCTTCCATACACCAAAAACATCATAACCAGCAGCAGCCCCAAACCGGCCCACTGCGCGAGAAAGCGCTGAAAGTCTTCATTCACATACAACTCACTGTATCGCTCGTCGTAACGATTATAAATCTGATGAAGACTTTCATAGTAGTATGTGACCAGGCAAATTGGAATGCAGAACACACTGTAAACCGCCAGTTGCAATGCAATGCCTGTCCACAACGAACGTTTGCGCATACGATACAGGAATAGTGATGCAGCATGAAAGAACATCACCCAAATCACGATGGTTAGCATTATTGCCGGAGGTCTGGCGTTAACTATGGCCAATGCCACTCCCGTTACCACCGAAATAACCACACCAGACAAAAGTGCAGCCGCAAAAGTTTTTAGTGTGCTGTGCCTGAAAGCCACTAAAAGCAGTGAGAGGGCAAGTGTAATGTAACCGGTTGCCACGGCAATCCACATCAGGTAATCATTACGTTCGAAGCGGTATTTGCGCATTTCAATGTATCTGATTGCATTTTCTATTTCGTTCAGATGGTAGGTGAAATCGAAAACATTGTAATTCGTTATGAAATTCGACGCTTCGTTTACATCATAATCCCATCCCCGATTGCTCTGTTCCCTTTGTTTAAGTTTTAATTCATATTCCATTGTTAAAGAATGTCCTGTAAACTTCAGAATGAGCGAATCAAGCGTTTTTAGTGCTTCGGCATTACTTACCGTTTTTTGCCTGTAAATAAGGTGATATAGCTGATAAGCAGTAAGCGGGCGCACGGAGGAATAATCGCCTGAACTTTTTACATTAATATAAATGATGTTTTTCCAGATGTAATGCACAAGTCCCGAATCGCCGAGCAGTAAAATTGTATCGCCACTGTTCAACCACTCGTCTTTCATATCTGCCGGTTCCCAGCGCACGTCGGGGCGATACCTTGCAGAGAGCGATATGGAGCCGGTGGAGTCGGATATGGAGTCTGCATCAATATCGGGTGCCAGCCGGTAATTATCGTTTTGCCGGTTCAGCGAATTGGCCTCTTCATAGGTAGCAGTAAAAAGTATGGTGTCGCCACTAAGTTCTACGGGATTATACTCATGTTCCAGCACATTGATGCAGTAGTTTATCTGATTTACGGCATAGGTTATGTCGTTGTCGGTATATTTTGCATCGGTCTTTTGCTTTTCCACAAACGGTGGAATTACAAATGTAAATCCGGCAATGAAAAGCATACACCAGAACAAGAGCAGTTGCAGCCCCGGTACAAGTGCATGAGGCTGTCCGAAACGTTTAAATGTATTGAAACGCAACAGGTAAATTGTCCAAAGGATCAAACCCAGTGTGGCCAGCAATGTGACTATTGCCTGCCGCATTACCACATTCGAACGCTTGTGCGGATCGTCGGGGAGAATGAGCAGGGTGGCGTAAATTACGGCGTAACCGATGATTGCGTACCAGAGGAAAAGGTGTATGCGTGTGGCCCAGAGGGTGGGGTAATTGAGCAGCAGCCATTTGTCGATGCGGCTGATGAACGCGGGAGCAAGCGGGCGGCGGCCGTTGGCGGTGGCGAAGAGGCGATTCATCAGAAGAGGCGTTTGGTGGAGTTGGAAATATCGCGGCAGTAGGTAATGTGTATGTCATGCTCAATTAAATGTTTGAGCAGTTGCTGCGCGGTGTGCGTGTGCGATACGAGTGTGAAAAAGCCGCCATTGAAACTCAGTTCGGCATCAATGCCCTGCACGGCCAGTTTCACGGCATCGCGGGGCGAAGTGGTTTCGAGTTCGAGTGCATGGCCGAGTGTGTGTGCCGAGGGCTCATCGCTGGTGAATATGCAGGAGCCCTGGCGAATGAGCAGTACGCGGTGCGCTACCTTTTCTACTTCGTGCAGTTGCTGCGAAGTAAGCAGCACCGCAAGCGGCCTGGCCGATGAAAGTGCGAGGAAGCGTAAATCGGTGAGCAGGGTTTGCTGCGCGTTGATGTCGAGGTTGGCCAGCGGCTCGTCTAAAATCATTACCTGTGGCCGCATCAGCAGCACACGGGCAATTTCAAAGCGCGTGCGGTAGCCGCTGCTTATCTGGTTCCACGTAAGTCCGGCATACCCGCTCAGGCCAAAACGTTCGAGCATAAAGTCAACCAGCAATTCGTTTTCCGCTCCGGTAATGCCCGAAAGCGAGGCCGAAAAATGCAGGTTGTCGCGCAGGCGGCCGTACCAGCGCGGAATACGTTGCGGAATAAATGCCACCGCCGATTTAATGGCGTAATGATCGGCAGCATTCAACCCCGCATATTCCAGACTGCCCGAGTCGATGGCCAGTTGCCCGGCAATGCAGCGCAGCAGGGTGGTTTTGCCGTTGCCGTTTTCGCCCACCACGCCGGTTATTTCGCCGGCTTTAAGCTGCATGCTCAAAGGCTTGAGGCTGAAATTGCCCCGGGTGTAGGTTTTTGAAATGCTGTTAATTTTCACCAGCGCATTGTCGCTGCGGTTTGCAGCAGGGGCGGGCAATTGTTGCAGCAGGGCTCTGGCATCGGCAGTAAATGTGTGGGCAGTTGTGTCGTCGCTTATGGCAAGTGCTTCGCGGTATTTTCGGCTCAGTGCTGTGGCCTGTGCAATTATCTCTGGCTTGTTGCTGTCGAGTGCCAGGTCAAGTGTACGGCGCAGGGCCAGGGCATAATCGCCGTTGCGGAGGTATTCTTCGGGGTTTTCGGTCATGAAGCTTAATACAATATTTCAGAAAGATAGTGAGCAACAGCATATCCGGGCATTTTCAATTATCCAAAAATGAAAACACCCTGCCCATACCATTTGCTTATATCATACGCCGCACAAAAGACAGATATTACATTCTTCACAATTAATCATTCAATTTTTTGTCTTTCGTTTAGCTTAGCAGTATGAAACAACTCTCCCTCTTTGCCATCCTCACACTGCTGCTCATGTCTTTCGGACAAAAACCGCTTCCCGGCGGCGAACAGTTCCTGCGTCGCACGCATAAAATGTATGCCGGCAAATGGTACAACACCCTCACTTTTGAGCAAACCACACATTTTTACCAGAATGGCGTAAAAGCAGGCACACAAACCTGGTACGAAGCGGGCATTTACCCTAATCTTTTCCGCATCGACTTTGGCAGCCCCGATTCGGGCGACGCTTACATTTCGCGCCACGATACGGCTTATCTTTTTCGCAGGGGCAAACTCTCCCGCACCATGCCCGAAGTAAACGAACTGCTTTTCCTCTTTGGCGGCATGTATCATTATCCGGCCGATACGGCGGTGAAAAAAATTACCGCTATGGGTTACAATCTTTCCGAAACCCATTCCACCACCTGGAAAGGCCGCAAGGCACAGGTAGTAGGCGCAAAACCGGCCGATACACTTGCCCCGCAAATCTGGTTCGATCTGGAGCATCGCTACGTGGTGCGCATTATCCGCAACCGCAACGGGCACCGCGAAGAAATTATTTCGCGCAAACACATTCCGCTGGGCGGCGCGTGGTGCGAAACGGAAGTGGTGTTTTATATGGATGGGAAACTGATACAGGAAGAATTTTACACCAACTGCCGCGCCAACGATCCGCTCGATCCGCGCATTTTCGAGCCTGCGGCGTTCGGGCAGGTGCATTGGATGAAGAAGTAACTACTGTTTATCTTCCAGTTCTTTTTTCAACGCCTCTGCCCGCGGTCTTCCGGCAATGCCCTGTTTGTCCAGTGCCACAGCCCGGTTCAGGCAACGAAATGCCTCTGCCCGGTATTTGGTTTTGCGGTGTGCGTTGGCCCATGCCCAATAAGTAAAACTCATGAGTGAAGGAGTGGCGTAACTGCTGTCGGCTTCGTATTTGCGGATAATCTCAGTGAAATCGCGGCGGGCATACCGGTGTTTGCGATACATCCATGCGGGAAGGTTTTCGGCCACACTGCCGCGCAAAAATTCGGGCATGGCACATATCGCAGAGTACTTTGCCACAGCCGTTTCAAACAGCGAAAACGCGGAACCGAGTTGTTTGAGGTTGCCCGTTTCGCCTGCCATCAGTGCCAGCGCCGATGCGCGGTACGAAGCGATAAAGGGCATAAAGCTGTTTGCGGTGTCGGTTTTTGCGGCCAGGCTGTCGAGCAGTGTGTAGCTTTTGGCAGCCAGGCCTTTGTCGCCGGTTTTGGCAAGAAGTGTAAAATTCAGCGCCGCTTCGTGGTAAAGAATGCCCAAACGGAGTTGCAGTAAAAAGCCCGGGGTGTTTGTGGCGGTTTGTCGGGCCTGTGCCAAACGGCTGCGCAAATGGGTGGTGTCTGTAATTTCCATTACATCTTCAAGTTGCGCCCCTGCCTGCGCCACGCTGCTGCGGGTTAAGGTTTGCGCGCCCAGCGAACTGCCCGGCAGACTGAGTATGATCAATAGTATTTGCTTCATGGTTTTTGATTTTTTGATGAAGCAAAATTCAGCAGACTGAAGAGGAAATAACGTTGACTCTTGTTAAGACTTTTCTTTTTTCACCAGGCGATTGCGTATGCGGCTCAAGCTCTCGGGACTGATGCCCAGAAAATTGGCAACGTATTTTTGAGGCACTTTTTGTAACAAATCAGGTTGTTTGCGGAGCAGATTAACGAATCGTTCTTCGGGTTTTTCCGACGAAAGCGACATGGCTATTTCCGTAGCGCGTTGTGCCACCTGTTCGGCCACCATGCGGCCAAAGGTTTCGTATCTGGGACAGGCCTGGTAGAGTGCAAGAAGTGCAGGTTTGTCGATGAGCAGAACCGAAGTAGTTTCCAATGCCTGCAAATTCATTATTCCGGGCTGTGCGGTATTGAAGCTTTGAAAATCAGTTACCCAGCTTCCGGCAAAAGAAAGATCGCAGGTTTTTTCATCGCCGTTTTTGGTATGGAAATGACGTACAGCCCCTGTTTCCAGAAAAGCAATAAACCGGCATACTTGATTTTCGGTTTGAAGCATTTCTTTCTTTTTAAGAATGCGCCTCAGGAAGTATGTATCGAGAAGACCCAGCTCGGCTTCGGTTACTGAAACAACTGCACTGATATTTTGCCTTAACAGGGTAAACATAAACAAGCATTTTTGTCACAACCAAGTTAGGCAGTATTTGTAAACGAAAACTACCCCAAACGGCAATACTGCGCCAACTGCCATTGCAACAGCAAACCATAAAAACGCGCAAAACCATCTTCCGTAAAAATCCCCTCATCGCGCATACGCCGCTGTGTGTAATGCTGCGTAAACTCAATAAACGAGCGGCAATCGGTGTCCCGCAATGCGCGTTTTTCATGCGGCGTTTGTCCGAAATGCACCAATGGCTGCACCAGCAGCAGACCGCGTTGTTTTTCCTGCTCACTCCCTGCAAGGCAGGAATTGCGGCGAAGCGATAATTCGTGCATTGCCCAACGCTGATAGGCCGGAAATGCCGTTTGAAGTTCCTGCGCACAGCGTTTCAGTTCGGTGAGCGAGTGGCTGCGGTTGAGGCTCAGGTATTGGCCGGGATGAAGATTGCAGCGGATAAATTGTTTCAGCCGCTGCAGCGATTTTTGCGACAAATACATTTCGCCCTCCCCGCCCAGCCATTGCGAACGTCCGACGGCATACAGCGCCAGTGCCTGCGACAATTCTTCGGGATGGAAGTTTACCGGGGCAGCAACGAGTTTCAGATCACTCAGTAAAAGAAATTTTGAAAAAGCAGACATTCCGATTTTGCATTTTGCTTCGCAAAATACAAATTATGAGATACTATTCATAATTATGGGCAATAAACGCAGTTGTAATTTATAATTATGTAGCTTTTATTTGTCGTGAGATATGAAAAAACGCGGGCCAAAGCATAAATCCGCCGTGCCGGATCCGGCCATTGTACAATTAGGCAAACGAATAAGAGGGTTACGCAAAGCCGCAGGGTACAGCAGCCACGAAACTTTTGCTTATGAACACAACATTGCCCGCGCACAATATCTCGCCTACGAACACGGGCGCGATTTGCAGTTCAGCAACCTGTTGCGCATTGTGCGCGCACACCAGATGACCCTGGCCGAATTTTTTGCCGAGGGTTTTGAGGAGGAATAAATAATAATTTAAGCAGGACCCACTCTGTGAAAGTGCATTCCCGGCCATCACCAGTCGATGTGCCGGGAATGTTGTTTTTACAGCGTGTGTGGTTTTCCGTAATGTGAGGGGCTATACCCGTTTTCAATCGCAGTACATGATTTTCCGGTTATTGCTCCGGGTCAGGATCGGTGGCAAAAGGTGCTTTGCGTTGCAGTAAAGAAGCCTTCTGTGCTTTTTTCTTCCCGGCTTTCTGATTGATAATCCATACACGGCCATCGGGTGCGCCAAGTCCGTAAAACAACAGCCTCGCGTCGCGCCGTTTACGGATGGTGATCTTGCGGAAAGGCTCCATTTCTGCACGGCTTGGAGTTACCCGCACAGTATAGGCCATGAGCCGGCGGTTAAGAAAAAACCACATTCTGAATTCGTTCGGATTTACCACCACAAACTGCATCACCCCTTCGGGTGTGCAATACACCGGCAAGTGCTGGTATTGCGCATCCACCAGATTCTGATCGCCGAGAAAAAACCGATGAGGTTCGGGCACCTTGTAGCCTGTATAATGCCAGCGTTGTATGCGGTTAAAGTCAAACTGCATCCTGGTAATTCCCTCCAGATCTTCATCAAACCGTACCATAAACCCGCCCAGTGTAATTGCGCCAAACTCACTCGGATTGCCCACATCCCTTTTACGCGCTTTGTCGTAGCCGTTCAGTAAATTTCCTATCACGCCATTCGAAAGTCCCATCAATTCGCCCGCCGCCGCAAACCTTCCGTCGGGCATACGAATCATTCCATGAAACAGTATCACCGGATTATTCTTCAGGTGTTTTCGTGCACCGGCCGGCACATCGGGATTATCCTGCAACACAAACCGCGTTTTGCCTTTCCTGTCGGCGTAGCCGATAAACCAGCCGTTTTTTCCGTTATTGGCATGAAATATCGGCCAGCGGTAATTGCCGGCCAGCATTATTTTATTTCCGGTTGAATCGGGTACAAGTGTGCAGAGTAAAATTTCCATACCCTCTTCGGGCAGAAGTTCGCTGCTGGAAATAATTTTACCGGCGAGTGCATCAATAAGAAATATGCGGCTTTCATATTTCCCGCTTTCGGCATTTCTTCCGCGCATGTACAAAATCACTTCGTTGGGTTGAAAGGCATAGAACCGGTATGCGGTTACTTCGTCCATGCCGGTTTGTACATTCCACAGCCTCTCATATCCCTGTTTCAGTGTATCGCGCGTCCATTCCAACGCCCACACTTCTATTTCCACTTCGTCTTTTTCGCCCCGCTTTTTGCGGTAGGCTCCGTCGGTCTGGCTGTCAAACCAGAGGAAATAAAACCGGCCGTGGTAATGAATATCGTTTTTGGGTGTGCCCGAAAGCGGTGTGGGCGAATAATCGCTGACCGTTTTACGATAGAAATAAGTGTTCAGGCCATATTCGTATTGCGCGTAAATACGGTCGATGGGATAGAAAAGGTCAGACTTGTTTTGCCTTCGGCCCATTTGTGCCCCAAGCACCTCATTGCGACCGGCGGCGTAGGTATGGAGGCGGTTTAGCTCAAAATCAAAATGCAGGAACTGGTAGCCGCTGTCGGCCGATAAAATTTTTACTACAAACTCATCGCCCAGCCGCCATGCCGCCAGTTCGTTGGCAAAGCCCGTTTTTACTTTGTACTCGGCTGTTTTTACATTTCGGGTGGTATCGGCATATCGTTCGAGTACCAGCTTCTGCTTGCGCAAACCTATGCGCACAAAACCCGAATCGTGTGCCACAATAAGGTAGTCGCGCAGAGAAACGGCTCCGGCCTGTTTCCAGTTTATTCTCTGCTTTTTTGTTTTTGAGGCGGCAGGCGATTGCGCCGCTGAATTTATGCCAAGCAGCAGCAAAACAGCAAGTAACAGACGAGTCATGCGAAAAGGGTTAAATGGGTATTCCGGAGAACCATACATTGCGCAAAAGCACACATCAGGGTTATACTTTTACTGCAATGCGGGCTGCAAACATACAAAGCAGACGAATTTTTATGAAATCGTTGCCTGTTAAAATTTACGCCTTGCGGTGCGGCTTAATTCCGATTGCCAAAGCAACTGGCTGCGAAACAGCCAATTCAATCTGCAAAACAAAGGGGTAATATTATTTCTATGTTAATTCAGTAGCAATATTAATCTGCCCCGTTAACGTGCGGTGAATAAAACACTGGTTGGCAATGGCCAGCAACCGCTGCCGCTGCTCATCGCTGAGCGGGCCTTCGAGTGTAATGCGGCGGTTCATATAGCTGGTGTTGTTGGGCGCGTCGCGCTCGAAAGTAACGGTGGCGTTTACGTTTTGCAGCGGCCATTCTTTACGGTCGGCATACATGCGCAGGGTTACACAGGTGCAGGTGGCCAGCGCGCTGCACAGCAGTTCAGACGGCGAAAAGCCGAGATCGGTGCCGCCCGCGCTTTCGGGCTCGTCGGCCGTGAGTGTGGTTCTTCCGTTGCTGAGTGTGGTTTGGTAATGTTCGGTGCCGATGCGGGCAGTGACAGTGTCCATGAGCGTGCAATTTAAACGGGAGCAAAAAACCCCGCACTGCAATATACGCGGCTGTGCGGGGTAATGAGGATGAAATGCCGATTAATTACACCGTCATGGGCACTTCCATGAGCAGAATTTCGGTGGCGGTGCCGGCTTTTATTTTCAGCGAATTTTCGTTCCACACGCCAAGTCCGTCGCGGGTGTTCAGGGCCTGGTCGCCAATGGTTACATCGCCGTTTATGACAAACGCATACACACCGTTGCCTGCTTTTTTGAGTGTGTACTCCACTTCGGTGCCCGCATCGAGGCTGCCCAGATGAAACCAGGCATCCTGATGAATCCACACGCCCGCATCGTCGGCATTGGGCGAGAGGATTTGCTGAAGTTTGTTTTTACGCTCTTCGGCCACCAGCGTAAGCTGATCGTAGCGCGGCTGCACGTTTTTGGTTTTCGGATATACCCATATTTGCAAAAACTTCACGGGCTTATCGCTGTTCTTGTTGTATTCGCTGTGCGAAATACCGCTGCCGGCGCTCATTACCTGAATATCGCCGTTTTTAATCACAGCCGATGTGCCCATGCTGTCTTTGTGTTCCAGATCGCCTTCAAGCGGAATGGAAATAATTTCCATGTTATTGTGCGGGTGAGTGCCAAAACCCATGCCCGGCGCCACATGATCGTCGTTAAGCACCCGAAGCACACCAAAGTGCATACGCTCGGGATTATGATAATTGGAGAAACTGAAAGTGTGATACGAATCGAGCCAGCCATGATTGGCGTGGCCGCGTGTGTTGGCTTTGTGAAGCACCATGTTTTCCATAATTGCAGACTGTGTGTTTGGTAAATGATTAAATCCTACTGCTTCCTCTTTTTCGGAAGGTTGGGCAGTGGTGTCAGTCACCACTTTTGCCGCTACCGCAGTAGCTGCCACGGCTAATGTTCCGGTGAGTCCTTTTTTCAGGAAATCTTTTCGGTCCATGGGAAAACTCCTTTCTTGTTTTACGACACAAAGGTAGTTCCGCCGCACAACGCCAGCCAATAACCTAGATTAAGAAGCCATCAAAAGGAGATTAAAAACAGCAGAAAAACTATTTTTTCAAACCCGCTTTCATCTTACTGAAAAACTCGGGCGTAACGCCAATATAGGCAGCAATCTGTTTCTGCGGCAGCGTATCGATAAGGGTAGGGTAGCGGTGGCAGAATGCTTCGTAACGCTGCGAGGCCGTAAGGCTCAGGTTGTCGAGCACACGCTGGCGGTTGGTCACTAGAGAGTTTTCGGTAATGATGCGGAAGAACCTTTCAAACTGCGGCACATCGCGGTAAAGTTGCTCCTGATCGGTTTTCGAAAGCAGCAGCACCTCCGAGTCTTCAAGGGCTTCGATAATGAGTGTACCCGGCTTTTGGGTAATGAGGCTGTACATATCGGCAATCCACCAGTTTGGCGGGGCAAACTGCAGTACGTGTTCGTAGCCGTTCTGATCGATGGTGTAACCGCGCAGGCAGCCGCGTGTGACAAATGCCGAATGGCGGCATACCTCGCCTTCGTCGAGCAGAAGTTCTCTGGCTTTCAGGCTTCGTGGACTGAGCATATCGAGGAAGCATTTTTCCTCGGCGGGCTCAAGGTCGATATGGCGGGCAATGTGTTGCAGTACGTTGGCGGGAGGTTGCATATATAGCAAGATACGAAGTGCGGGGAAGATACGATTGCGTGTTTAAAATTCGTTTTTGAGGGTTGTGATGAGCCGATTTTCAAACTGCTGGCGCGGCTGCATTTGCGCAGCACACAGGCAGAAAAATAAAAAACTCGTACACCCCTCGCAGGTCTTCGAAGACCTGCGAGGGGTATCAGCCCGGATTATTTTTCTGCCTGTGTGCGGAATTTCTGCTAAAACTCAGCGCCGGTTTAAAATTGGTTGTTTAAAATAATAATAGTAAAACCGGACAGATAACCGTTGTCGTGAGCTTGCATACACAGCAAGATAAGCAGTGAAGAAAATTAATTAAACACCTCAAACGCAACCCCGTCAAAACTCGCAAACACCATACTCGGGTGCGAATCCTGATGATACACATTGCCATGCTTATCAATAGCAATGGCCCCGGCAAACCCGTCGAACGGTTTCAGCTCGTCGAAACTGCGGCGGAATGCTTCGGCAATGGGCTGGCCGTCGGTAACGCGGGTTACAATTTTGGTGGCCACGGCGGCGCTCACAATGTCTTCGCCCACGCCGGTGCAGCTTACACCGCAGTGTGCGTTGGCGTAGTTGCCCGCGGTGGTGGCCGAGTCGGAAATGCGGCCGGGAATTTCGAAGCCTTTTCCGCCGGTTGACGTGGCTGCGGCAATATGGCCCTGTGCATCAAGCGCCACGCAGCCTACGGTGCCGGTGCCCGTGGCGGCCAGTTTGGCTTCATACTCGCGGCGGCGCTGCGGAATTTCGGTGCTGAATTCGGCAAAGCCCTGCTGACGCGCAAAACGCGTGGCCCCTTCGCCACCCAGTACGCGGTCGTCAACCGCCAGAAGGCGTTCGGCCACACGCACCGGGTTTTTTACATTTTCAATATTTATCACACCGCTGAATTTCAGTGTGCGGCCGTCCATAATGGAAGCACTCATACGTATCACCCCGTCGCTCTGAATCTGCGAACCGATGCCGGCATTAAACAGCGCATCGTCTTCGAGCAGTTCCACCGCATACACCACAGTTTCCAGCGCAGAGTGCGTTTTCAGGTAGTCATAGGCCTTTGCGGCAATGTGGCGCAGGGCATCCTGCTTGGCCAGTTTGGTTTCGGCGCTGGTGGACGATTCGCTGAAAAAGCCGCCGTGTATAATCAGTTTCATGCGTGCAGGGTTAGGCGTGCTGTGTGGTATGCAGCGTCATACGGTGTGTGTGCAGGTCGTAGCGGTCAAACATGCTCATTACATGCACCACTAAGTTTTTAATGGATATCGGCTGGCCCATTTCCACCGCCGTAAGGTTGGTGTCCTGTATGTGGCGGCCGTCAACCAATATCACCAGCCCCGAGCCAATGGCTTCCATGTGGCGGCCGTCGGTCACAAGCAGGCCGGTATCTTCGCCCAAACCAATGCCCAGCACCTTGGGGTTGCCCACCACGGCCTGAAACAAACGGCCTATGCGTCCGCGCTGCACAAAATGCGTATCAATAATTACATGGTCGATAAGGCCAAGCCCGCTGGTAATTTTTACCTCGCCCTTGAGCAGCGCTTCGTGGCTCGAACCCTGATAAATCATACTGTCAGAAGCCGCCGCCGCACCGGCCGATGTGCCGGCAAAAAGAAACTGCTCGTGCGTGTATTTTTCCAGCAGCAAATCGTGAAAAGCCGTGCCGCCCAAAATAGAAGTAAGCCTCAGCTGATCGCCGCCGGTAAACATAACCACATCGGCCTGTTTCAGACGTTTCAGGTTTTCGGGCTCTGTGGCCTGCTCACGCCGTTCAATGTGCATCACATCCACATTCTCCGCGCCCAGAAACTGGAAAGCACGGGCATACTCGGGCCCCACTTCGCGCGGAATTTTTGATGCGGTGGTGATTACTTCAATTCGTGAATTTTCCCCCTTCAGCGACTCGGTGATGATTCGTTTCAGAATCCCCGTTTCAAAAAAGTTCAGGTTCTTTTCAACCTGCTTGTCGAAGTTTTTCTCCGTGAAACTTCCCTTGTCAACTGCCCCCCCGATAATTACGAGCTTTCCTTTTGGGTACATGAATGCAAAAATACGAAGACTTGGCGAAGCGGCAACACTTACTTAACGTCTGTCTGCGGCCGGTAATCGTTAAAAAACCACCATTCGTATTTTACACCGTGCTGCCGGGTCTCGCCTTCACCCACATAGGCCCAACCGCCAGCAAAAGTACAGCGAGATTAAAAAACACATTCGATACATTTCCCGAAGCCGCCGACCCCGAACTGTCGAGAATAAACCACGCGCAGATACCGGCCACCACGGCTTTTCTTACTTCATCGGGAGCTTTGTCATATACCCATTTCTGCAAAAACCAGATGCACACCCCCCAGCCAAACAAAAAGCCGCCGGTTAATGCACTCAGAAAACGTGTGGTGGGCGCATCGAAATTCTGAATCCCGTCAACCGGGAAACTTAAAAAATCCAGCGTCCAGCGCGCCGGCTCCGAGGTGGCAGCCATTGAGCCCAGAAAAAACACCGGGCCAAATGAACCCACTACAAATGCACTTATTTTAAGCCAGAATTTATGAAACTGTATGGTCATGAGATTGTGAGATTTGATTATAGCACAAAACTCACACTAATATTTTCCCTGTGTTGGACGGCACCGTACAATTTACCTGCGCATTCAACAATCCGGAGAAGGTGCCGATTCAAACTTTTTTACAATCACCCTCAATTCCCTGAAATATTCCGAAAGCCAGTTATAGGTGATGTTTTCGGGATTTATCTGCAGGAAAAAATTATCATAAGCCAGATCAAAAACACCTTTCAACTGTTCGAGGCTGAGTGAGAGCCGAAGATCATTTTTCAGTAAAATCACAAAATCGGTTCCTATTGTTTCATTTGATTTAACGAGAATCTGGTTGAAGGCTGCAATATTGCGGTGAAAACGCAGTTGACGGTTAAATAAAAGATCGGTTTTATGTTCAATCAAAATATGAATCAGGTCAGGATCAATTGTAGGGGCATTCCGCTCTTTTTCGGCCAGAATGGTTACCTGTTGCAGATGATAGTGCAGGAGTTGTTCGAGAAATATTTCCACATCGGCAAAATGATGGTAAAATGACGATTTGCTGATTCCGGCCTTCTTTGCCAATGCTTCTACTTTCAACCCCTGTTCTCCTTGTATGGCAAACGTTTCGTAACCGGCAAGTATCCATACTTTTTCTGAGGCTGTCATAAACGGGTGGTGTGAAGTGAGCAAATTTACCTGCGCGGGTCTTTCTTTAATTCCTTCGCAAAAAACACCTCCGGGGTAATGGAGTTGTAATTCTGATGAAGCGGATTAAGCGAAATGGTATCACCTGCCGGAATGCTGGTGCCTGGTGGCGAGAAGAGTTTTATGGGTGGATTTTCCGACACATAAAATGAATTTTCTTTGGTAAATCCGCCGCATTTTTTACCGCCGCTCACCCTGTTCATGTTCCAGAAAAAACCAGTGTTTACTTTAAAAAAATAATTGCCCGCCGGAATATCGCGCAGCATAATCCAACTGTTGGGTTCAAGATATTCGTTGCGTATGGTGCGCCAGGGCGCACGGTCTTCTACGAGACAAATTACGGACGGTTTGGGCGGACTGAGCACCATAATGCTGTGTGGCGAAAAGTCGTCGTAAACACCCGGCCCGAAAACGGCATCGAAAGGCGAATCGAAGTTGGAAATATACCCCGCCACCTTTTTGGCGCTGTCCGAATTCATTCGTTCGTAAAAGGCAAGTTCCTGCTGCGCCACACTTTCCTTGCGCTGATCCTGCACCCAACTGTCGAACCAGAACGCGCCCCACACAAAGGCCACAAAGGAAATCACCATAGCCACAAAAATTTTGCGGCGACGAATGTAATGCGCCAGGTTGCGGCGGTTGCGCTTGGTTTCGGCCCACTCCCAGGTGGATTGCGAATACTTGGCGCGACGGTCGGAGGTCGTTTCTGTTTTGCTTTTCTGATTATCAGAACCCGCAAAAAACGGCCCCGGTGTGTAAAGCGATTCGCGCAGGCGTTTCTTGTCGTAGTTGCTCCGCAAAATCGGGTCAGACAGCACTTCGTAGGCCGAAGCAATTTCCCTGAATTTCTCGGCAGCCCTTGAGTCGCCCGGATTTACATCGGGATGATAGCGTTTGGCGAGCGTACGGTATGCCTGCCTGATCTGCTGATCGGTGGCGTATTCCGAAATGCCGAGTATGCGGTAGAGGTTAACCACGCTGCAAGATACAAAGCCAATTTATTTCTGTTTACATATCCGGCACACAACGTAGCCACCCGCAAGCTGATTGTGCAGCCGCATTCATGAAAAAACGCCGGAACTCTGCGTACCGGCGTTTTTTCATGCGCATTAATCAATACCGCTTACCACTTGGCACGCGAAGCGCGTTTGTAGTTGCGGGTGTTGAGTGTTTTGTTTTTCGGATATTTTACTGAATACGAAAGCACCACTTTCACCGATTCGCCGGGAGGAATGGTAAGTTTCCAGGTAATCAGGCCGGTGGCCGGATCAAGCACTCCGCCCGTCATGGTTTGGGTTTCCACCACAATTTCGGCATCCTGCGATACCGGAATCTGGTCAATAAGTTCCACGCTTACCGATGCTTTGCGGGTGTTCTTTACCGTAATTTCATACGAATAACTTTCCTTCTTGGTGGTGCCCGAAGGTTTTTCGGAATTCATTTCCTTGAGCTTGTTGCGGGTCACGAGCAGTTTTTGGTCGCGGCCAAAGGAAAGATCGAGCGTGTCGTTGGTGCTGCGGGTGTAAATGTATGACTGGCCCACGTAGGTGCCGCCAAAATACACATTGGCAGGGCCTTCCACCAGATCGAGTTCTTCCCAGCCGGTAATGCGCGCCATGAGAAAGGCATCGCGGTCGAGCTTGGGTACGGCGCGGTACTGGAAACTTGCGTTAAGGTTGTAGCTGGTCACATCTACAATGTAAGGCTGCCCGTCGGCCGGAATGTCGTAGGCCGATTTGATGTCGAACTCAGCACTGAGTTCCGAAATCTGAATTTCTTCAAACTCAGGGCCTGTGGTGCGTCCGGGTGTGGTCACCTCATCGGCTTCTGCATCGTAAGCACCTGCATTGGGAATGGGAGCCTGAGCCGAGGGCATATTGTTTCGCAGCGACTGGCTTTCGAGGCTTTGCTGCTGTGCGGGAGCACTGTAGTAGCCGTAGGCCTGCTGCTTGTAGAGGTAATCGTTGTTCTGGAAATTAAGCACCCAGCGTTCGGGCTGCGGGGCTACGGCGCTTTTCATGGGATCGCCGGTTGAGAGGCGGAGTTTTACGTCTTTCCAGGCCACGTCGGTACGGTTAAATACCTTGGCGCGGTATTTCAGGTCTATGGGTTTGCCCACATCTTCGGCCACCAGGTCGTAGCTGGGTGCCCAGCCGGCATTGCTTACCACGTAGCGCAGGGTAATGTCTGAAACTAATTTTACGCCACCGGTTACGTTTACCAGTACGGTAATTTCGGCCATGGGCGGGTTCTGGTTCGAGGTTTCGCGGTTCAGTTGTGCACTGAGGCGGTTTATGGTTTCGCTCATGCGGTTCTGGCGGCGCTGGAGTTTAATAATTTCGGTATTGATTTCGGTAATGCGGCTGCGGTAAAAATCGGCGCTGAGTTTAAGTTCGGCGGCCGATATTCCTTTCTCCGTGCCACTCATGCGCTGGTTGGCATCGAGCAACTGTTTCTCTTTGGTAAAGGCATCAATTTGCCCGCCCAGAATGCCGTACTGGTCGTTCATCTGATCGAGCGAATCGCTGAGCTGGCGCACACGCGCATCGCTTTTTATCTGGCCGTACAAATAATCAATACGGTTGCTGATGGCCAGCAATGAAACCGAACCCGATGCCGTAAACTGAATGCTTTTTGGAATCATGTAAGAAGAAATGCCCACAAACCGCAGTTCATTGCGGCCGGGCTGCAGCGTAATTTGTTTGGAGTGCATTACTTCGGCACCATTCAGATATACTATGGCCGATTTAATGTCGGCTTCAATACGCTGTTCGTTTTCGCCGCCCCACATGCACAGGGGCGAAAGCAGCAGCAGGAGAAAGAGTTTTTTCATCGTGCAATGGAATTAAGTGGATTTTGGAACCGCCCCTATTAGCAAAAACCCCGCCAAAGCGGGGTTTTATACGTGATTCAGTTTACTTTTTTTCCTGCTCTTCGGTTTTTGCTTCGCCGGAGGCAGGTTTTTTATCGTTGCCCTTGTCGCCGTCTCTCTTCGGTGTACGATCAATATACACTTCCGAAAAGCTGAAAAGTCTCAGCGGATTCTGCGAGAAGTTTTTCACGTAATTCTGCATCAGCAGGTAGTTTTCATCGTACCAGAGTACCATTACCGGCGCGTCGTTAATCATTAGCTGCTCGGCCTGCAGGAAATACTTGTTTGCCTCTTCAATGGTTTTGGCCCTGCGGCCGCTTTCATAGAGTTTGTCGTATTCCGGGTTGCGGTAACGGGTACTGTTGGGGAACGAAGGCTTTGAAAGACTGTCGGGCACTTCGGCGCCGTAAAACATGAGCAGGAATGTTTTGGGCGAAGGATAATCGGCAGACCAGCCGTCGCGAAACATTTCGCTGCGGGCATAGTCTTCATCAAGGCGTTTCTGCTCGAACGATACGTTGTTTATTTCAATGTTCACGTTAAGCACCTCGCGCAACTGGTTCTGGATTTCGGAAGCCACATTGGTATTTCTTGCTCCGCCGCTGTTAATAACCAGCCGCACGTTGGGGAAGTTTTTGCCGCCGGGGTAGCCCGCTTCGGCCAGCAGTTTGCGGGCCAGTTCGGGGTTGAAATCATAGCCTTTTATTTCCGATGCCTTGTAGCCGGGAATTTCGGGCGGGCAAATGCCGTTAATGCCCGGGCCGTATGCTTCGCCGCCCAGCACATCATCAATAATGCGGTTGCGGTTTATGGCATAGTTAAACGCCATGCGCACTTTACGGTCGTTGAAAGGTGCACGGGTGGTGTTAAACTCGTAATACTGTGTAGCCATCTCGGCCGTGTGGCCCAGGTAATACTTGTCTTTAAACTCGGCAATAACCTGCGGCACAAACGATTTCACGGCGTCGGCATTAAGCCCCCACACAAAATCGAGCTTGTCTTCGCGGAAAAACTCAAGCTCCGAGCTTTTGTTGTTTACATACGTAATATTAATGGTGTCGAGAAACGGAAGCTGGTTGCCATGCTTGTCGGTTTTAAAGTAACCGGGGTTACGAACCAGTGTAATGGCCGATGAGTCGCCGGCAATAGCGGAAAGCATAAAAGCCCCCGAACCCACATGCGCTTTGAGGCCGTATTTATCTACCGCTTCTTTTGGAATAATGGCGCATACCGAGGTATTGGCCAGAAGCTGTAAAAACGAAATATCAGAATGCACCAGTTTCAACTGAATGGTTTGTGCATCCACCACCTTAATTCCGCTCAGGCTTCCGGCTTTGGCCGAAGCGCCGGCATTGTAAAATGCATCGGCTCCTTCGAGCAGTCCTTTAAACGTACTGTTGAAATTCTGGTTGGAGGCCGATTTGGTGCAAAGCTGCTCGAACGAATAACGCACATCTTCTGCCGTAAGTTCGCGGCCTTTTCCGTCGGCAAAGCAGGCATCATCATGAAACTTTACGCCTTTGCGCAGGTGGAAGGTGTACAACGTGCCGCTGGTGTCGGTTTCCCATTTTTCGGCAATGCTGGGCGCTACCTTTAAGGTAAACGGGTCGAAATTTACAAGTCCGTCGTAAATCTGGCTGGCCACATGCGAGGATGCCAGATCGGTAAGCTGCGCCGGGAAAAGAGTTTGAATTTTTTCAGATTCGTTAAAGCGGATTACACCGCCATAAAATCTTCCTCCTTTGGCTTCAGCGGGCTTGCCCGAAGTGGAGTCGCCGGAACACGAAGCGGCAAATGCTGAAATGGCTACCAGCCATAAAAATGGTCTCATAGGCAAAAATGAGTAGCTGTTTAACTGGGAATATTGGTCGAAAGATAGCAATAAGCATGAATAAGATGGGTTTGTTGAAACAAGTTTTTGTTTGGCTGCTCCCCGATTGACCTCTTTCTCTTTCTGGCACGTTTATGGCAGACTGTCCCTGAGGCTTTAGCAAAAAAAGAAGGCACAACAAACAAAAATCAGGGTTTTTGCGGATATGCCCAACGAAGAAATATTCGGGTTTGTCTAAAAATATTCCGCTTTTATTTTGAAGTTGTGTCATAAGGTATTAATATTGCCCACCAATACCTGAAAAGCTGAGCCCCTGCATTATGGCTGTTGCTGAAATGAAAACCCGTTTACTGCTTGTCCTAAGCTGCTTTATCCTGCTGAGCCTGAATGGCTTTGGCCAGGCAATGATACTGCTTGAAGGTACCTACCAGGGCAAAAATGTGTATGTGCAAAATCCTTTTGCCAGCAACGGCGTGGGCTTTTGTGTGTATGAAGTCCGGGTTAACGATAACGTAACTACCGACGAAATCGGCTCCAATGCTTTCGAAATTGACCTGCGAAACCACAATCTCAAACCCGGTGATGCAGTGTCAATTAAAATCTTCCACAAAGACGACTGCAAACCCAAAGTGCTCAATCCCGAAGTACTCCGTGCAAAAAGTACTTACGAAATTGTGGACATGCAGGTCACTTCCGACGAAGTGCTGAAATGGGTAACCAAGGGCGAACAAGGCAAACTCACCTACGTGATTGAACAATATCGCTGGAACAAATGGGTGAAAATTGGCGAAGTGGAAGGAGTGGGTACACCCGGAAACAACACCTATACATTTAAAGTAACTCCCCACTCGGGCGAAAACAAGTTCCGGGTAAAACAGGTGGATTATACCAACCAGCCGCGCATTTCCAAATCGGTTACCTTCATGTCTAACCGTAAGGAAATTACCTTCTACCCCACAAAAACCGACAAGGAAATTATTTTCGACGGTGGCGAAACCATGTACGAAATCTTCGATCAGTACGGTGTGATTGTGAAAAAAGGCTTTGGAAGCAAAATAGATGTTTCCTCGCTGCCCAAGGGAGGTTACTTCCTCAACTACGACAACAAACAGGGCCAGTTCTTTAAGAAATAAGGTATTGCCCGATAAATTCATACACAAACGCCTTTCCGCACTTCGGGAAGGCGTTTTTTACATGATAAGGCCATGAATAAAATAGAACACATCGGCATTGCCGTAAAAAACCTCGCCGATTCCGACGGACTTTTCCAACGCCTTTTCGGCGCGGCACCCTACAAACACGAATCGGTGGAAAGCGAAGGGGTAACCACGTCGTTTTTTCAAATGGGCGAAAGCAAAATAGAACTGCTCGAAGCCACCCGCCCCGACAGCCCCATTGCCAAATTTATTGAGAAAAAGGGCGAAGGTGTTCACCACATCGCATTTGCCGTTGACGATATTCGCGCCGAAATGCGCCGCCTTCAGGCCGAGGGATTTCAACTGCTCAACGAAGAACCCAAAGCCGGAGCCGATAATAAATGGGTGTGCTTTTTACATCCCAAAGGCACTAACGGCGTGTTAATTGAACTCTGCCAGGAAAGAAGTTAACCGGCCGTACAGCAGCGAAAAATTGTCACAAAATGCGGCTATTGACAAAATAGTTTTTTCTGGTTTTTGATGGTAGTTACTTGCGTTCAGCCTAAATTAGCCATCTCAAACCTGAACCATGAAAAAAATCTACACCCTGCTTGCGCTTATACTTGGCGCAGGCTCACTTGCCGCCCAGCAAACAGACGACGGGCGTTTGCACCCCGCAAAACCGGCATCGGCCAGCCAGAACAGCCAGATGCAGATCACTTCATTCAGTTGCGATTCCACCGGCACTACTTTGGCTGCCGGCAACGGAAACGACGGAATTATGTTTGACGTAACCGCCGTACAGAACGTGCGCATCACCTACATTGATGTGGCGCTCGATGGTGCCGGTACCGGTAATATGATGATTTACTACAAATCCGGCACCCATGTAGGCAGCGAAGGATCGGCTGGCGCATGGACATTCCTCGATTCGGCACACGTAGCCTTTTCGCCCACCGGCTTTGTTCACCTGCCTATTTACATCAATCAGATAGTGACTGCCGGAAACAGCATTGCCTTTTATGTAACCAGCGATGGGGGTGCACTTGCCGTTGATTATACCAACGGAACTGCCGTAGGTAATATTTACAGCCAGGATGCCTTTATCCAGATACGCGAAGGCACAGGTATCGATTATCCTTTCGGAGGAACCTTTACGCCGCGGATTCCCAACGTAAATATCAACTACTGCGATATTTCGTCGGTACCCAACTGCTTTACCGATACCACCACCTTTGTAAGCAACAATGGCAACGACGGCAATATGTTCGATGTGCTCATCGGCTCTACCGATGTAACCCTGCGCCGCTTGTACTGCAATGTAAACGGCACAGGCTGGTGGCATATTTACTACCGCAGCGGAACCTATGTGGGTAACGAATCGTCTTCGGCAGGCTGGATTCTTTTAGACAGCACCTACATTACCGGTGCCGGATTTGATGTGCCCACGCTTATTCCCATAGACATGGACATTTACGCCCCTGCCGGAAGCACGGTGGCATTTTACACTACCGGCAATGGCACAGGTGCTGATATCAACTACACCGACGGCACCACCGAAGGAGCCGTGTACAGTTCCAATGCCCACATTTCTATTAAAGAAGGTAAAGGAATGACCTGGCCTTTCGGCGGACTGTTTGCTCCCCGCATCTGGAACGGCATTCTCGAATACTGTGTGGGCCCCACCGGAACTGCCGAAACCATAACCACCACCTCAAACTGGTCGGTGCAGGTAATGCCCAACCCGGCCGGCGAACAGGCCCAGCTTCTGATTACGGCTCCCGCACAGGTAGAAAATGCTTCGGTACGCATTTTCGATATGAGCGGCCGCGAAGTATTAACCATAGGCGGAATAAACAGCAACCTCGTGCAACTGCCCACCGAACAACTGAGCAGCGGTGTTTACTTCTGCCAGGTGCGCGATGAAAAGGGCAATATTCTTTGCACCTCAAAATTCGTTCGCCAGTAAACACTCTTTCAGATAACACAAAAAAGCGACTTCGTAAAGGGTCGCTTTTTTTGTGAAAGATTGCGGCTGTTTTTGTGGCGTTGAAAATGTGCACAGACTAAATAGAGAGACCTGTTTAGCGCCTGATATTCGTTTGCAAACGGATAGCCTGATTTTAATGCCGGTATGAAAAAGCTGCTGTAAATAGGCGTAAATTCACTATTAATTAACGCCACGTTTTACTGCATGAAAAAACTGCTGCTCTTTGTTGCCCTGTGTGTAGTGAAACTAACCTATGCCCAAACCCTCAACGATTATCGTTCGGTGGCTACCGGGGCATGGGCTACACTTACCACATGGGAAACCTACGACGGCACCGCCTGGGTGGCAGCCACCGTGGTGCCCACCGCAACCAGTGCGCAGGCGATCAACATACGCACAGGGCATACAGTAACCATTGCCGCGGCAATAGCAGGCGGTATCGACCAGACTACGGTGGATGCGGGCGGAACACTCAATACTTCGGGTACCATTGCGCTGAGTGTGGCCAACGGCACAGGAGTCGATCTCACCATAAACGGCACCTTCGGTGATCTTTCCACAGGTGGCGTAACGTTTACCGGTACATGGCAAATGGGCGCAAACGGCACGTTCATTAAAACCACAGGCTCTTCCTCAAACAACTGGCAGAATGCCTATCAGGGCGGCATTATCAATATTCCGGCCACCGCATTCTGGATTTTGCGAAAAATTGGTACGCAAAATCCCGCCCTTTCCACCACCACACCCACAACCGGTGCGGTTTATCCCAACCTCACCATAGAAAACAACACAGGAGCAGCGTGGACAACCCCCGCAGGCTCGTCGTTTACCGGCACCACCACACGGGCCACTGTAAAAGGCAACCTCGACATAGGCGGCAGCGGCAGCAACACCGTCGATTTTCTTTCGTCAAACACATTTAGCTTGTGCATTCTGGTGCAGGGAAATGTAACCATACGCGCCGGGTGCAACTTCCGCAACTATGGCACCGGCATTGAAATTCAGGGCAACTTAACGGCAAACGGTTCCATGACTTACGACGCTGCCGACGGCCGCCAGTTACTGTTTTCGGGAAGCAATACACAAACTGTAAGCGGCACCGGGGCATTGGGAATTTATGCGCTGGTGCTCAACAAAACCGGCGGCGGCGTAACACTTAACCGGAGCATTACGGTGGATAATACCGCCACGTTTACCTCGGGTATTGTGACTTCCACATCCACCAACCTGTTTATCTGCGCGGCCACCTGCATCGTAAGCGGAGCCTCCAACCTGAGCTTTGTAAGCGGCCCGGTGCGCTACCTCGGCAATTCGACATTTATCTATCCCATTGGCAAAGGAAGCAGCTACCGCCCGGCCGAAGTAGGTGCATATACCTCGGCGCTTTGGACAGAAACCTTTAACAACGGTTGCTCTGCAAACTGTGCTGCAACGGGCTATACCGGCATAAACGGCACCTGGACCCAAACCATTACAGGCACCGAAGGCGCCGACCCCAACCCGTGGTACGTCAGCTGCGCCGAAAACGGCTATACGGCCGGAGGCTGCGGCACCGGCTGCGTGGGTGCTTCTTCCACGGCCACGCTGGCCTCGCTGCATGTGGGCTCGGCAGCCTCCGTGCTGGGCGATGCAGGTGCAGCATACTTCTCGGGCGGCTTTTGCGGGCTTTTGGCCTGTCCCACCACCGACCGCCGCATAGAGTCGCCAACCATTAACTGCACAGGCATTGTAAATCCGGTAGTGTCGTTTACCTACATTGAAAACGGCTCCGGTACCACCGACAATGCCACACTCTGGTATTTCGACGGCAGCACCTGGGCACAAATTGCCGATATGCCCAAAACATCGCTTTGCGGCGTACAGGGCTTGTGGACGGCGTTCTCAATTGCATTGCCCGGCTCGGCCAGCAACAATGCCAATGTGAAAATCGGGTTCCGATGGGTTAACAACGACGATGGTGTGGGCACCGATCCGTCTTTTGCCGTGGACAATTTAACCGTGGGTCTCACCGAGTACTTTACCGCCGAATATTTCCCCGCCAATCCGCAAACCACATTCAACAACGTACTTGCACCCACCATCGACGCGATAAGCAGTTGTGAGTATTGGATTATCGACCGCGCTCCCGGCACCACAGTAAGCGCCACTGTGCGTTTAAGCTGGAGCACGGCCAGTTGCAATGTAACCACGCCCGGCGATATGCTGGTGGCTCGTTTCGACGGTGCCGTGTGGCAGGATCATGGCAACGGAGGAACCACCGGCAACTCGATTTCGGGCACAGTAGTTTCGGCGGCGGCGGTTACAAGTTTCAGTCCGTTTACGCTGGCCACCATTCCGCCCACACCGCTGCCGGTGCAGTGGCTTTCGTTTACGGCCGTGTGTGTGAATGCCCGCGCTCAACTTCACTGGTCAACTGCGAGCGAGGAAAATAACCGCGGTTTCGAAGTGCTCCGCTCTACCGATGGAAGTGAGTTTTTGCCCATCGGTTTTGTAAACGGAAACGGCAGTTCGAGCATGCTTCATTATTACGAATTTACAGATGAGCAAACGCCGCAGGGCATGGTGTACTACCGCCTGCGCCAGACCGATTACAACGGGCAATGGGAACTTAGTCCGGTAGTGGCTGTGAATACCACTGACTGTGCCGGCGAACAATTATCGCTCACCACTGCCGTAATTACCGACGGGCAAATGCTTATTGGCTGGAATGGCGCGCAACACAACGTTACCGCCGAACTTTTCACGGCCGACGGAGCTTTACTTCACCGTTCGTTTGCCGCGGCCGGTAATGGATTTTTACAGATACCGCTCAGTGCATCGTCGGGCATTTACATTGTGCGCCTGAACGATGGAGTAAGCTCGGTTTCAAAAAAGATTATCCGGTAAACACCCACACGGCATTATTGCTTTCTGGCACGCAGCGAGCGCAGAAAAAGTCCGGCACCGCCTACCAGCAAAATCAAAATCATAATCAGTTCAAACGCCGTCATGTGACGGAATACAAACCGCGTGCTCACAATTACGCCCACCACCATACATACCAGCGAACCGGCTGCCAGAATCCACGCAAGAATATTTTTCGAATTGTAAAAAATCATTCCCACTCCAATCATAAAGGGAATAAGAATCATTCCCGAAGTAACGCTGAATGAACCTACACGAAACAGCCCGTAACCGAAGCTGAAATCGTTGGTAACAATAATGGAATTCAGCAGCAAATATCCGCCTGCAATAAACATGGCCAGTCCCAGAAAAAACTGTCCGATTCCGCCATTGGTTCCTCCGGCTCCCGCCATACGTTGTAGTGTTTATGGTTAATTTATTGCTGCCGAAAATAAGTCTGCCAAACCGGAAAAACAATTTTTCGGCTTTTACTTCTTATTACCCGCAAACTGTTTTCGGGCAATAAATACCAATCCCGCTTCTTCATTCCCATTGGGAAGAAGAAGGTTTTTTTGCCAGAAGCCGATTATTTCAAAACCGGTTTCGGAAAACAAATTTTCCCAGTCTGTTTTTCGGTAATAATATTGAAACGCGCGGTGTGTGCCGCTGCTGCCGGTTTTCCAGTCCGATTTTTCGTAATCGCCCTCAATGGTGCTGATATACACCAGACCGTTTTCGGTAAGCATTTCATGCGCATGTGTGAGCAGGTTTACACAATCTGTTTTGGAGAGATAAGGTGTAACAAACCCGCAGAGCAGGGCATGAAACCCGTTGCCGAGTTCGTATATGGTGCGTATGTCTTTTACCACAAACGTGGCACCTGGGCAGGTTTTCCGGGCCAGTTCTATCATGGCCGGGGCAATGTCGGTGCCGGTAATCTGCAAATCGGGGCGTTGGGCCAGCAGGTAGCGGGCAATGTGTCCGGGGCCGCAACCGGCTTCAAGCAGTTTTGAATGAGGCGGAAGCAGTTTGCACAATGCGTCAAACGTATCGTGGTACAACGTTTCTTCGCCGAAACGTTGCAGGTAGGTTTCGGCAAAAGAGTTGAATGTATCGGCGGTGGCTTTGTAGCGGTCGTCTTCCATTTTATTCAGGTGCCGACTGTATTTGCCCAGTGTGCGACGAGTTGCTTCAGTGGTTTGCCCAATTGTTTCACTTCTGCCACCGACGAAAATTTCATGCCCCGGCGTTTATCGCCAAAAAGGTCTTCGAGTATGCCTTGGGGGTCGTGTATTTCGGCGCCGTTTGGGAATATGAGCAGGAGATATTCTTTGCGGTTGAAGTTAAACACCACCAGATCGCGTTTGTATTCGCGGGCATCGCCGGGCGGCATTTCGCCTTTAAAATAATATGCGGGCGAATTCCATTTAATATGTTCGCCAACCAGCGGCGATGCGTGGGCGATTACTTCGCGCAATGCCTGAGCCACCTCGTTGAGCGGGTGTGTGCTCTGGGCAAGGTAATCGTTTACCGAAACATATTTTTGCTTAGCCATTTCACAGCTAATATACCGAACAATTAAGCCCCGGTGCGCCTCAGTTTGTATCTTTGATGAATACTCTTGCCCAATATGCACCGTCCGTCGTTTGATGAAATTTATATGGAGCTGGCCGCCAATCTGGCACTCCGGTCGCATTGTGTAAAGGCCAAAGTGGGAGCAGTGCTTACCAAAGACACGCGCATTATTTCGCTCGGCTACAACGGCCCGCCCGCAGGCACGCACAATTGCGATGTGGAGTGGCCCGAAGACGGCTGCCCGCGCGACAGTAAAGGAAGCTGTTCGCTGGCGTTGCATGCCGAGCAGAACGCCATTTTATACGCCGCCAAAAACAATGTGCCCATCGAAGGATGTACGTTGTATGTAACCCTTTCGCCGTGCATTGCCTGTGCGCGTATTATTTACACCACGGGTATAAAGCGTGTGGTGTTTAAAGAATCGTATGCGCAGTACAAAGGCATTGCCAGCGATGAAGGCGTTGATTTTCTGCGCAAGTTTGGCGTGGAAGTACTGCATTACAGCGAACTTGTTTCAACCTCTCAACCCTGATTTATGCGTCGCACTGTAATTTTTCTGCCGCTGCTTTGTGGTGTAATGCTGGCGCTGGGGCTGCTGCTGGGCGTTAAGTTGGTTTCGGGCGGTGGAAGCTATACGGCTTCGGGTGGGCCCATGAACAAAGTGCGGGCCGTGCTCGATTTTGTGGATGCACATTATGTGGATACCGTAGATGCCAACCGCCTGGCCGACATGACCGTGGAAGCCCTGCTCTCGCAACTCGATCCGCATTCGGGCTACGAATCGGCCGAGCAGCTACGCGCACTCAACGAGCCGCTCGAAGGGAAGTTCGAAGGCATAGGCATTGAATACAATATCCTGCGCGATTCGCTTACCGTGGTGGCCGTGGTGCCCGGCGGGCCTTCGGAAAAAGCAGGGCTGCTGCCCGGCGACAGATTAGTGCGTGCAGGCGGAGGCATACTCACCGGCACTGCGGGCGTGGCCGATGGAAACATTCGCAAACTCCTGCGCGGTGCGGCCGGCACTACCGTGAAAATAGAACTGGTGCGCCGTGGCAAGCCCGGTCTGCTGGCCTACAACGTAACCCGCGGCAGCATTCCCATTCGCAGTGTGGATGTGGCCTACATGCTCGATGCACAAACCGGCTACATCCGCCTCATACGCTTTGCCGATAAAAGCCGCGAAGAACTTGTGGCCGCTGCCACCAAACTCAAACAAAGCGGCATGAAACGCATGGTGCTCGACCTGCGCGGCAATGGCGGCGGGTTTCTGCACGCGGCAGTTGAAATCTGCGACGAATTCCTCGGCAGCAATAAAATGATTGTATATACCAAAGGCCGCACCGATGGCCGGCACGATTACAAAGCCACCGCCGAAGGCACACTCGAACAAATGCCCCTGGCCATACTCATCGACCAGCACTCGGCCTCGGCCAGCGAAGTGGTGGCGGGTGCCATTCAGGACAACGACCGCGGCATTGTCATTGGCCGCCGCAGTTTCGGCAAAGGACTTGTGCAGCAACCCCAAACCCTGGCCGACGGTTCGGGCTTCCGGCTTACCATTGCGCGCTATTACACACCCACCGGCCGCTGCATACAAAAACCCTACACCGAAGGCGACGAAGAAGGCTACGCACAGGACGATAACAACCGCTACCGCAACGGCGAACTGCTCAGTGCCGACAGCATACACTTTGCCGACTCGCTCAAATTCAAAACACCCGGAGGCAAAATTGTATATGGCGGCGGCGGCATTATGCCCGATGTGTTTGTGCCCATTGACACCACCAAACGCTCACTCTGGCTCACCGATATGGTGTTCGACAATTTGTTTACCCTCTTCGCGCTCGACTATGCCGCACAGCACAAAACCGAACTTGCCAAAACCGGCCGCGAAGCATTTATAAACTCATTCGTAATTACACCCGCCATTACCGAAGCATTTTTTGCCACCACCAAATCTCCGCGCAACACAGCCGAAGAACAACGCGTGAAAGAACAGTTTCACCGCTACATCAAAAGCTACATAGGCCGCGTAATGTGGAACGACGAAGGTTTTTACCCGGTATGGAATGAAAACGATCCGGTAATTGCCGCGGCGTTAAAGGCATTGGGATAAACACAAAAAAAGAGCAGGACATCAGCATTTGATGTCCTGCTCTTTTTTTATGCAGAAGATTATTTTTTGCCGGATGCCGCCTTTGCAGAATCGGCTTTGCGAACAGAATCGGCTTTGGCGGCAATTTTTGCCAGCGAATCGGCCTTGGCAGCCTCGCGGTTCATAGAATCGATCATACGCTCTTCGGCAGAACGCATGTCTTTGCTTACAGAATCTTTTTCCTGTTTCTCTTCAGCCTCAGACGGGCCACAGGCAGAGAAGGAAAGAACGAACAGGGCGGGCAGGGCAAAGGCAAGAAGTTTTTTCATTGGTTGGCTGTTTTTAGTGAAGCGAAATTAAGAAAATACTAATCCACCCCGAAACCCGGTTCCGGTTATCTCCAATTCTTACCTTTGTGAGTACAAGGGCAACGGTTTGCCCGCATAAACCACAAACACGTTATACTATGGCTTTCCAATTACCAGCACTTCCTTACGAGCACAATGCGCTCGAACCTCATGTGGATACCCTTACCATGCAAATTCACCACGGCAAGCACCACCAGGCTTACGTAACCAATCTCAATAACGCTGTGGCCGGTACACCCGCCGAAAGCATGAGCATTGAAGACATTTGCAAAAACATTTCGCAATACCCCATGCCGGTGCGCAACAACGGCGGCGGACACTACAACCACTCGCTGTTCTGGACCATAATGGGCCCCGGAAAAGGCGGTGCTCCCGCCGGCGAACTTGCCGCAGCCATTGATGCCGCTTTCGGTTCGTTCGACAATTTCAAAACCCAGTTTGCACAGGCCGCCGCCACACGTTTCGGATCGGGCTGGGCATGGCTCATTGTGGGTGCCGACGGTAAACTGGCCATTACCTCAACCCCCAATCAGGACAACCCGCTCATGGACATTGCCGAAGTAAAAGGCACACCCATTCTCGGCCTCGATGTATGGGAGCACGCCTACTACCTCCATTACCAGAATCGCCGCCCCGATTATGTGACTGCTTTCTGGAATGTGGTAAACTGGGACGAGGTGGCACGACGTTTGCAAGCTGCACGATAAGCACGTATATTGCAAACTCATCCTTACCAAACAACCCTTTACCTATGAACAAGAGAAGAATCATTCTTGCCGCCGTCATTCTCATGATTATCGGCGTTATCACTCCCAACAGGGCTGCTGCCCAGAAATACCAGGGACAAAGTGTAGTAACCGGCGGTGTCGGTTTCAGTGTGGTTGGTCTTTTCCTCGGCCTTGTGGACAATGCCCTCGATGCCGGCACTAACATCCGCTCTACCAAAACTCCGGTGCTGCTTGGTGCCTATGATTACGGCCTGTCTGACCGTTTCAGTATTGGTGTGGGTTACACCTATCAGAGCCTTACACTGAAGTACGACGGATATTACGTTGACGGTAATCCGGACTCATTAAGAACAGGCAGCTTTACCGACCGTTTAGCCCGTCAGAACTTTGGTATCCGCCCCATGTTTCACTTTGGCGATAACGATGATCTTGACATTTATGCCGGTTTACGCGTAAGTGTGGTTCGCTGGAGCTATAGAACCGACCGCCCCGATCTCGGTTCCGACTGGGTAGGAAACATTCTTGGCGGAGCCAGCCCGGTAAAGGCACAGGCTTTGTTTGGTATGCGTTATTTCTTTACCGAAAACATCGGTTTCAATACCGAACTTGCCATCGGGCCCAGCTATTTTGCTATGGTGGGTATCAATGCGCGTTTCGGAGGAAACTAAATTTTAGAGAACTATTTTCGAAAGTCCTGTCCGGTTTCCGGGCAGGACTTTTTTTGTGGTTGCTCACAATACTGCGTGAATAAGAAACCGCAAGTACTTTTTTGATGCGGCTCAGTTTGCTCATCTTTGCAGGTAATGATGAAACCGCTGTTGTTTATCGTCTTTCTGCTTTGCAGTATGTTGCGGCTGGGTGCTGCCGAAAATCGCATTGCCGTAGTACAAACCTTTTCTGCCGACTCCGATTCGGTGTATGTGCATGTGGCACTGCCAGCCGATACGGCCGCACAGTCCCAAGTGGCTCCTGCCCCAAGCCGCGAAAATGTGAAATTGGTGGCGGCCATACTTGCATTCCCTTTTCCGTTTGGAATGATTGGCCTGCACCGCATTTACCTTGGCACAAAACCCTGGGTGCCCATTGTGTATCTCTGCACGCTCGGCGGCTGCTTTGGAGTGTTGCCGTTTATTGATTTTGTGGTGATACTGATACAGGATGAAGAAGGGTTGAAACAATATCAAAACAACGATAAGGTGTTTATGTGGGTGAAATAACCGCGTAAATAAGCATAAAGCAAATCGCCGCTCTTACCCGAAAGTGAGAGCGGCGATTTTTTTATGTGTTCAATGAGAATTATTCCACCGTTACCGATTTGGCAAGGTTTCGCGGCTGATCCACGTTGCAGTCGCGCATTACGGCTATGTGGTAGGCGAGAAGCTGGAGCGGAATTACCGTTACCAGCGGTGCTAATTTCTCGTCGGTTTCGGGAATTTCTATTACGTGGTCGGCCATGCCTTTTACGGCTTCATCGCCTTCGGTGACCACGGCAATAATTTTTCCTTTCCGCGCTTTTACTTCCTGAATATTACTTACTACTTTTTCATACGAAGCACCTTTGGTGGCAATTACCACCACGGGCATTTCCTCGTCGATAAGCGCAATGGGGCCGTGTTTCATTTCGGCGGCCGGATAGCCTTCGGCGTGGATGTATGAAATTTCCTTGAGCTTGAGCGCACCTTCGAGTGCCACGGGGAATGTGTAGCTGCGGCCGAGGTAGAGGAAGTTGCGTGCGTCTTTGAATATGCCCGCGAGGTAGCGTATCTGATCGTTGAGTTTCAGAATACGCTCTACTTTGGCCGGAATGGCTTCGAGTTCGCTCAGCAGTTCAAAGTAATGTGTTTCGGTAATGGTGCCGCGGCGGTGGCCCAGCATGAGCGCCATGAGCGTAAGCACGGTTACCTGTGCGGTAAATGCTTTGGTAGAAGCCACGCCAATTTCGGGCCCGGCGTGGGTGTATGAACCGGCGTGCGTGGCGCGGGCAATAGACGAGCCCACCACATTGCACACTCCGAAAATGGTGGCGCCTTTTGATTTGGCCAGTTCAATAGCCGCCAGTGTATCGGCCGTTTCGCCCGATTGGGAGATGGCAATTACCACATCCTTTTCGCCGATTACCGGGTTGCGGTAGCGGAACTCGGAAGCATATTCCACTTCCACCGGAATACGAGCAAGATCTTCAAACAAATATTCGCCCACCAGTCCGGCATGCCACGAAGTGCCGCAGCCTACAATGAGAATACGGTCGGCATTCACAAACTTGTTCATGTACTCGCGTATTCCGCCAAGTGCCACCACGCCCTCGGTGCTGTTGAGGCGGCCGCGCATACTGTCTTTAATGGAGCGCGGCTGCTCCCATATTTCCTTGAGCATGAAATGATCGAACCCGCCTTTTTCAATGGCTTCGAGTTGCAGTTGCAGCTCCTGGATGTAGGGCGTAATTTCTTTGTTGTGAATGGTGCGGATGTGGTATTTGCCGTTCCGGTGAAGTACGGCCACCTGCTCATCGTCGAGATACACCACGTTTTTGGTGTACTCCACAATGGGTGTGGCATCGGAGGCCACAAACAATTCGTTTTCACCCACACCAATTACCAGCGGCGAACTTTTGCGGGCTGCAATAAGTTCGTCGGGATTGTCTTCGTTAAGAATCACAATGGCATAAGCGCCCACCACGTTGTTGAGTGCAATGCGCACGGCTTCGTCGAGGGCCACGCCTTCGCGCTGCTGAATATCTTCGATGAGGTGAACGAGCACTTCGGTATCGGTATCGCTTTCAAAAACGTGGCCGCGGTTTTTAAGTTCGGCTTTGAGCGAAGCGTAGTTTTCGATAATACCGTTGTGAATGATTACGGTTTTGCGCGAGCCCGAATAATGCGGGTGTGCATTAATATCGTTGGGTTCGCCGTGGGTGGCCCAGCGTGTATGGCCAATGCCCACCGTGCCGGTGCGGTCGCTTTGCCCGGCAAGCGCCACGAGGTCGGCTACTTTGCCTTTGCTTTTATATACATTGAGGCGGTTGCTTACTAATGCAACACCGGCACTGTCGTAGCCCCGGTATTCGAGGCGCTGCAGGCCTTTGATCAGAATCGGGTAGGCTTCACGCTCTCCGATGTAGGCAACAATTCCGCACATATTCGTTCGGTATTAGTTAACGCGGGTGTATGTAATGCGAAGTTTCATTTGCCCGGCCGAAAGCGGCGAACCACTTCCTATTACAGACCGGCGCGCATTGTTGTTGGGCACTATTTCTTTAAGCAACAGACCTGTATTGGGCTCGGTGCCGTTAATAAGCCGCTGGAAATAGATGGCCATATTGATGCGGTATTCTCCTGCATCGGGATCGTAATTACCATCGAAATTGGATGCCGGAACAAGAAAATCGATAAGCAATTGCTGCTCGCCTTCGTCGTTAAGGGATGCCAGCAGGTAACGTGTGTTGGGCGGCAGGTTCGGGTCGGCCGATGAAGGGGCATCGGTTTTAATGAGCAGCTCGGCTTTATTGATGGCAATTTTATAGCCGAGGTTACTTTCATACAGGCGGCTCAGGAACGGGAATTCAATGCGTGTGCGCAAACCGGCCAGCGAGTGTACGTGGGTTTCGGTAAAGCTGTATGGCCCGCCTGTGGTGGTGTTGAGCTGACTGGTAATGGCCGATGAGGAGGAATAGTCGTGCTGATAATTTCCGAAGTAGGCGGTCTGGTTGTTGATGACAAACGAAAACACCTTTGCCGTGTTGTTTGATTCGCGGTAAAAGAGCGAAAGCCTTGTCAGTGTGTCTTTCGGGCTGAAATAAAGCAGTGCGCCCTGTCCGGGGCTTTGCGCCGGGTTGTTGGGGGCAATGTACAGGCCTTTGAGATTTTGCAGGAAGTTTTCGTTGTTCGACAGGCCGGTTTGGCCGCTGAGCGCAAAAATGGTGGCCGCAAATGCCGGGTCGATTGTAATGCGAAGATGCGGGGGCAATGTATCGTTTCCGATAATTACATTGGTGCGCGGACGCGGGGTAAATGTAACCGTTCCAATAGGCGAGGGCCCGATTGTTTTCACGTCGCTTTCGTAGTAGGATGAGTCTTTATTAATAGACTCGGTCATCTGATACACCACAAAGGTTTGCTGTGTATTGGTATCGCCGTAAAAATCGAAATCATACTTCAGCATCAGCACCATCGAATCGAGTGTGGAGCCGGCGCCGAAATTAATGTTCTGGAGGCTTCCCGGAATCAGAAACTGGCTGTAAAGACTGGCCTGTGTTTTACCAAAAAGCGGATCGTTGTTGCTGCCCAGCACGCAAACTGTTGACTTGTCGGTGCGCACCGAGTCGTCGCGTTCGGTTTTGGTCCAGAGGGTCAGCGTGTCTGTAAACTGTGCGTTAAGCAAATCGTCGCCCGGCTGCAGGCCAAGGCCTATGTCGGACTCTTTTTTACAGGAAGAAAAAGCAAGCAAACTCGCTATAAACAATGCAGCGGGCACGAGTGCCCGCAACATTGTTTTATTCGGAAAGGAAGTTGTATTCATATAATTAGTCAACGAGCGATGGCTCTTCGGCCAAAACCGCGTCGTAAAATTCGGAATAAGCATCAATATATTTCTCTGCTGTTTTGTATTCGAGCACATTTTTCCCGGTTTTTTTAAGATATTTTTCGACTTCGGGATTGATTTTCGGTGCTCCTTTAATTACTGCGTCCGAATAATCTATCGCCAGTTTCATCAAATTGGCAAACGTCGGAGCTTTGGCCACCTGTTCCACATCGCCCTTCTCAATTCCGTCGATCGGAATTTTGGCAGAGAAGTTCTTTTGCAGAGCATCGGGGAATTCTTCGTCGTAAACCGAATATACGACGCGGGTATCGGCAAAAAGTGGGTTGTCGCGGAATGCTTTTTTCAGATAAATTGGCATAAGCGAGGTAAACCAGCCGTGGCAGTGTACAATATCAGGTGCCCAGCCCAGTTTTTTTACGGTTTCAATTACCCCGCGGCAGAAGAAAATCATCCGCTCGTCGTTGTCGTTGAAATACTGGCCCTTTTTATCGGTGAGGATAAACTTGCGCTGGAAAAACTCTTCATTATCAATAAAATACACCTGCATACGGGCTGCCTGAATGGAGGCTACCTTAATAATGAGCGGGTGGTCGGTATCGTTGATAATGAGATTCATACCCGAGAGACGTATCACCTCATGCAACTGGTTGCGGCGTTCGTTTATGCATCCGTAGCGGGGCATAAACGTTCTTATTTCTTTACCCCGCTCCTGAATGCCCTGCGGAAGCTGTCGGGCGATTACCCCCATCGGGGTTTCATCGAGATACGGGGTGATTTCTTGTGATACGAAAAGAACTCTGGCTTTTTTCATAGTCGAAACAGGGAGCTGTTTGGTGACACTGATTTCAGGATTGTAATTTAATGGTGAACAGTTGGTTTTGAGGCGAAAACCCACTTAATTCAACGGCCGGCAAGGCTTTGCAGGGAGAAGTTTGCAGCATACACACGACCGAAAAACGACTCTTCATCAATGTCTGGTGTGAAGGATTATACAAAAATAAGAATTAAAAGCCGAAACCCCAAGAAAAGCCGTAGCTTCGCCGCCTTGCAGGCACGAAAAAATTATCCTGCACCGTTTTGAAACAGGTAATCCATCCCGACGCACTGCGTAGCTGGCTCGACTGGCAGCGTTCAAAAGGCCATAAAGTGGGCTTTGTGCCTACCATGGGTGCTCTGCACGAGGGCCACGCACAATTGGTTCGCCAGGCCAGAGCCGAAAACGATGTGGTGGCCGTGAGCATATTCGTAAATCCCACCCAGTTTAACGATCAGCAGGACCTTATTAACTATCCGCGTACGCTGGAGGCTGATTCTCAGCTTCTTGCTTCGGCGGGGTGTGATATACTCTTTGCTCCCGGCGTAAGTGAAATGTACCCCGACGGGTTAAAGGAAGAACCGCTGCCGGTAGCCCTGCTCGGGCTCGACACGCTCATGGAAGGCGCACTCCGGCCGGGGCATTTTATGGGCGTGATGCAGGTGGTAAACAAACTTTTTGAAGCCGTGGGGCCCTGCAGGGCTTATTTCGGACAAAAAGATTTTCAGCAATTAGCCATTGTGCGGCGCATGACTGCCGAACTTGAATTGCCGGTGACCATTGTGCCCTGCCCCATAGTGCGTGAGCCCGACGGACTGGCCATGAGTTCGCGCAACCGCCGTCTGCAGCCGCACGAAAGGGCCGTGGCCCCGCTGCTTTACCAGGCTTTGCAACTTGCCCAATCGCTCTGGGCCGGGCACGAAGCGGCAGAAATTGAACACCGCGCCGCCGAATTCCTCAGCCGCGAACCGCTTTTCGGGCTCGAATATTTTCAGATTGTGGATGTGGATACCTTGCAGCCCGTGGCCCCGGGGCAAAAGAAAAACGCCGTGGCTTGCATTGCTGCCCGCCTCGGCGTTATACGACTGATTGATAATGCGGTGTTGGGTTAGGAGGGGAAGGAACCGGAAACGAACCAAAAGACCCAATACTCGTTAGAATAATTCCGGCAGGGTGCCGAAATCCCGCATTTATCAGCCGTCAAGTTTTCAGGGGTTGAAAACCGGGGTTGCTTTTCTCAGAAGCAATACTGCCTGCCGCACGCTGCTTTTGCGCTTTGGCTACCGACTCGGCTGCGTGCTTTAACTCTCGCAGTTTGTCGGGACAATCGATACAGCCAAGTATTACTCCTAACATTTTGTATTATATTTAGTGAAACGGAGCGGGTTATGCTGTTTTGTGTTTCATTGACAAAGCGAAGTAACATCTCTCTACCGGCTATAGCAAGCCAATTTCAGGTGCATTTTTGGAGGTCTAAGTAGCCGGAATTCTGGTAATTGGCTGAAAATCAAATCACAAAACCTTTCTGGAGAGTGCTTTTGCGCTGCAATGAAGTGAACCTTCGTGCTGCGAAAGTTCAAAATAATTGTCGGTGGCAAAGGTTATGCTCTCTATTCCTGCTGCTTTCAGTTTGTTGCCAAGCTGTTGCTGCACAGCCTGTATTTTGGCGGCAAAGGCATGATTTACAGCTGGTTGCGGGTTGTGCGGGGTGTAATCGGGCAAAATGAGGCGGCATTTGCCTTGGTTGTTTTCGGCAAAGGCATTGGCGTAGCTTCCGAAATGCCGGAGTTCCTGATCGAAAATCAATAACGGAACGCGGATTACCTGAAATTCAATGCCTTGTATGCCAGCCGCAAACCACTGTGCTGTTTTGTCTAATGCCAGCGCCAGGTTGCGGGTGGCTTCGTTTTGGCCGCAAAGGCAGTATTCGGGTTTCAGTTCGGCCACCAGAATATGCTGCAGGTGTGGTACGGCTGCCAAACGTCCCAGCGGACAGAGATATAAGTCGATATGAAAGAGCGGTTGTTTGCCGTTCAGCATTCCGCTCTGCTCGTCGAGCCCGGCCCAGATAATGGCAGAGCGAGAAAACATTTCTTCCAACGCAGCAATTAATCCGGCCTGATTTATTTCTGCGTTTTCATTTCGTAAAATATCGGCACCGGCAATTACAAAGCTTTTTTCACCGTCGCACACCGGGAGCAAATTTCCACCGGCAAAATTCGGGAAATGATGCGGACTTAATGTAATATCCCGCACAGCCTGCTTCAACACATCCATTACCTGTGCATCCAATCTCGATGCATCATAAAGTAATAAAGCTTTGTGCTGCGCATCCTCAAAACCGAGGATAACATCCTGCGTCCAACTGGTAAGGCTGTGAATAATTGTTACCTCATCAGGGTTTACCGGGATGAGATGCACATTGGAAGCTGGCTGTGGCAACGTTTTTATTCCCGTGCCATGCGGAAGCTGCACAAGAATATAAATCTGTACTTCCGGCCCCAGTGCTTCAATAAGCCCTGAAAACCGAAGCCCCGTCAGCGCGGGGTTTTCGCTGACAGGGCATTTGCAGAACAATAGAATTTCACGAATGCTTCCGTTTACACTGCAAACAGGCAGGGTGTTTTCAGGAAAACGGAGGTGGCTCATTATTCGTAGAAAGTAGCCGAAGTAGAAGTTACATCCTGCGAATACTTGCAGGCTGAGTTTACAATAGAACAGCTTTGGTCGCCGCAGGCGGTGTAGATGCAGATTGTGTTGGCCGAGTCGTACTTGATTACCACATTGGGGCAGGTTTCCGAGTTGGTTAACGGATAGGTGACATCCTTCATTGATATACCTCTTCCATCAGTTGCTCCAACTACAATAGAACAATCTGTGAGAGCAATGGTGCCACCGCAAGTGTCCATCTGATAGGTGGTTTTGAATAAACTTGTGGATGGGGCAGCCTCCATAACAAATTCATCAGTGGATGTGTCGATAGAAATTTTTCTACCGTTTACAAGGGAATGAACGGCAATTACTTTTTGCTGGGAAAAGCTATAAATACCGAGTTTTTTGTAAGATTCGAAGAACACAATGGTGAATGAACCCATTGCGTAACGGGCAGGCAGGTTAGACATAGCGGGGAAAAGGTTTTAGGGTGAATTAATTATTGGGATTGTTAATTTAGAATTAGGGCCGAATTCGAATTCAGCAAGTTCTACGGGCAATTTTGAAAAAGGTTGAGGTTTGGTAGAACAAAAACGTAGCACATTCTTGGAAGTCAAAACCAATTAAAGCGAAAGGGAAAGTGCAGAACGTCAAATAATTCTTAGCTTAGTCGAAGCAAATGCCCCCCATAAAATGAAGGCTACCGACGACCTGCACAGGCTGCTCCACAGCTTAACTCAGGCAGAAAAGAGGTATGTAAAGATTTTTGCCTCCCGCCATTTAATTGGCGAGCAGAATAACTATATGCTGTTGTTTGATGCCGTACTCGATCAGGACGAATACAATGAGGAAAAATTAAAATCAAAGCTCAAAACACGCCACCTCTCCTCAGAAAAAAATTACCTCTTTCGTTTTGTATTAAAGAGTATGCGTACGTTTCACGCAGAGAAAAACGTAGATAAGCAGCTTAAAGAATCGCTCCTTGATATACGGTTTTTGATTGATAAGAGGATTTACGATGTGGCGGTAAAGGAATTGGAGAAAGTAAAAAAACTGGCTTATGAGTTCGATAAATTCCTGGTGTTAATTGAGGTTTTTGCACTTGAAAGAGCGATAGTTACCGAGAAGCATACAAAAGAAGTAAGAAAAAGAATCCATGAAATCAATGATGAGACACACGTAGTATTGAATAAACTTGTGGAATGGCAGACCGGGACAATCTTGCAAAATGAAATATTTCTGTATCAACGGCACATGGGGTCTTCGTTACCCGAGTATGTCGAACAGATCACCGCATTAATTGAAAACCCCTTCTTTCAAAAAGAGCCCGACAGCAATTCGTTTGAGCTAAGCTTTAGCTATTTATTTGCAAAATCGATCTATTACCAACAGTGTAACGATTATATGCAAGCGCGTGATTATCATTTAAGACTGATTCAACTTTGGGACAGATTCCCTCAATATGTGCAGGAAGAAAGTCTGAGGTTTAAGAAAATGCTTTCAAACTATCTTGGGATTTGTATGAGGATAAATATGTTTGAAGAGTTCCCCAACACGTTACAGCGCATTAAATCTATTCCCTGCGATTCTGCCGAAGAAGAAGCCGAGCAGTTCCAGAACATTTTCTTTTATGAGTTCTTATACCACATGAATCTGGCTCAGTTTGATGAAGCCGAAGCTCTCATTCCCGAAATAGAAAAAGGAATGAAGAAATACAAAACCAAGATAAACAAAGCCCGCGAGCTTACATTCTATTCAAATATTTCTACGCTGTTGTTTATTAAATCAAACTTCAAGGGTGCGTATGAATGGCTGAATAAAATTATACAGGACGGTAAATCAGACAGCCGTCAGGATATACAGCATTATGCCAAAATACACCAGTTAGTACTGCTTTTTGAATTGGGTAAATATGATTTGCTTGAATATACCTTCCGTTCGGTTCAGCGGCATATAAAGCAAAGCGAAATCAGATTAGGCTATGAAGAGCATGTGTTGCATGCAATCAGAAAACTGGTTGATGTACAGGAAAATGAACGCCAGCCCATTTATAATAAATTTTATGAGAAAATACAGGAAGTAAAGAGAGAGAAAAAAGGTTTTTCAACCGGTCTTGATGAAATGCATCTTTGGGCAAACCATCACCTGCAAAACAAACCCATGACAGAGTTACTGGCAGAAATGGTGCTTTCCTCCAAACAAAAAGAATTACAGAAGTAAACGGGTGTTGTTCACTCAAACACAATTCCAATCCGCACATCAATAAGTCCGCGTTTGGCACCGGGGCTCCAGCGGGGCATGGCTTTTACCACGCGCATAATTTCGGCATCAATTTCGGGGGAGATGGAAACGGAGAGCTCGGGCGAGGAGATTTCGCCGGTTTTGGCATTTACCACAAAGCTGAGTCCGGTAGAAAGGCGTTTAAGCTGTTCGCGGTTGGTGATTACCGGCTTGAGGTTGGTCATGAAATAGTTCTTCAGCTCGGCATCACCGCCGGGGTACTGGGGCATTTCGCCAAGTTCAAAGCCGCCGCTGCGTGGTTTGGAGGGGCCGAGTTGTCCGCCGGGGCTGCTTTCGTTGCGACCTGAGCTTTCTATGTGAGTGGTTTTGCTGTAAATGTTTACGTGTTTCACGCGTACGGGCAGCGAGTTTGCTCCGGGCGCACGGGTGTTGGCACCGGTGTTTGCGGGCGGGGGCGTGGTTACCGGCTCGCCGGCGGTTTTGGTGGCGGGCGGCTCGTTGGCGGGTGCTGGAGGTGTGGGGGCGGGTGTGGTTTGGGTTTGTACCACAGGTTCGGGAGCCGGGGTGGTGGTCTGGTAAGCTACCGTTACCACAGGCTCATTTTCGGGCAGTCCGGGTTGTGGGTTTTCCTGAGCCACCTGTTCGTTGGCAGCGATGGCTGCGGGCTCGGAGGTGTGCTGTTCTTTTTGCTGGGTGGTATCGTGCGGAGCGGCAGGTTGTTGTGGCGAATTGGTGGCAAGCTGCCACCAGAGAATTCCGCCACCGGCCACCAGAAGCGCCACGCCTGTGGTAATGGCCAGGCCAAAACGCTTCATAAAAGGAACGGGCGGCGGCGTATTCATATATACAGCCAGCCGGCGATGTACTCTTGAAGAAACTTTCTCGATATTTTTTGAACGGCGTGTGGTAAATCCGTCCATGGCAGCCGCACACAAACCGCACTCCAGCAAATGCTTCTCTACCTCATGCATACTCTTAGCCGACAGCTTGCCGTCGGCATAAAGTCGCATTGTGTCGAGAGAGAGACATTCTCCCTTTTGAAAAATTCGCTGTAATTCTCGCGGCGTCATGAATCAATGCCCGCGAGTGCACCTTTTAGATTTCTTTTTCCGTTCTGGAGGTAGCTTTTTACTTCGTTTACCGAATAGCCGGTAAGGTCAGAAACTTCCTTGTAGCTTTTCTGCTTGAAGTAGAAGAGTTCAATACATTGTTTCTGCTCCTGCGATAAGCGGGTAACCGCATCCTGCAATTTCTCCAGTTGGTTTTCCAGACGAATAGCCTCGGTTTTCGGGGCTTCGTCCACGGCCACATGGCGCAGTGCCTGTTCCACATCCAGCGTTTCCATGCTGTCTTTGCGGAGTTTTTTCAGGCAGTGGTGCTTGGTAACGCTATACACCCAGGTTTTGAAGTTGTTTACTTCGTGATGCTGGAGATCGCGGAGGATGATTTCGAAGACTTCCATAACGGCATCTTCGGTATCTACCTCGTTTTGCATATAGTTATATGCCACAGCAGATATAAGCTGTGTGTAGCGTTGGAAGAGTTCGCCGGCATACCAGGAATTAGACGTACGCTTGTACTGTTCTATCAATTCCTGATCGCTTAGCTTGACTTCCTTATTAGACCAGAGAAATCGGAGCCGCACCTTTTTTGAGGTTTACAGGTGAAACATGAATTATTTGCCACTCCCAATTTACGAAAAAAAGAACGTCTTGTTGCACTCGGTTGCTTTAAAGGGTAAAATGAACTGATTTTCCACAAAATCGGCAGAAAAAAAATTTTTTTGCAAAATGCGTGTGGAATTTTGTGAATTGCCTCCCTATTATACAGAAAGCAATCAAACAACAACTTAAAACACCACCTGCAAATATGACACAAGCCTCTCTCCGTCAGTTCTTTACAGTGAATAAAGCCGCAGTTCTCGGTTTCTTCTTTATTGCCGGAGTAGTGCTCGTTAGTATTCCTTCATGCAAATCAGGCCAAGGTTCGTGTGATGCCTATCAGGGAAGTACACGCTCGCACAAAAAGAAGCGCGCCGAAGTTGTTCGCGAATTGCCCCAGAGCATTAAGCTCTCTTAGTACTGTATTCCCGAAGCGCGAGTTTTACGTAAACCGTTCTTCAATCTATACATGTGTTTCATGTGTTTGCCGCAAGCGGACCCTGCCTTCAGCAGGGTCTTCTTGTTTTTAACAAGTTATCAGCATAAAAAATAACGAGCCGATAATTGCCACAAAGACGCAATAGGGGCGCCGTTTTTTACGCGGAAATCAGGATAGATTAATGATAGTCAACAGCTTATATGCGTTGCCTTAAAGTCCCAGCGAAAAAGCGGTACCGAAATGAAAACCATCGGTGGGAAGCGTAAAGCCATAATTTCGGCCGGAGTACCGGTAAAAAATGGCCAGCACCGGACGGTCGTAGCGGCTAAGGCTTAGTCCGGTTGAACCTGAAAAAAGCCAGGGAAGACCAGATACGTACTTTGTTTCACCGCTGAGGATGAGTACAAGTGTGTAGCGGTTGTACCTGAGTCGCTGTTTAGAATTAGTATTCTTGGCTGTTTTACCGGGAATCGAAAATAAGGGAATCGAAATATCAACCCGGGGTTTGAAGAATGCGCGGTTTTTTTCGGGGCTGCCCAGCCAGACAGGATTCTGGCTGTAAAGCCGGGCATAAGTCTGCCCCTGCGTAAGAGCAAACGAATCGGCAAAAAGCACCTGTTCCAGCCCGTCGAAACTATTGTGCAGCCAGCCAGCCTGCAAAGCCATACCAGCCGAAAAGATCTGCCCGGTTCTACTGTATCCCCGTGTAAAAAAACTGCCCACAGTGGCAGCCAGCATGGAACTGTATCGCATTCGTTGAAGGGCATAGTTGGCTCCAGGTTCCGGAATTACAAAAAGATATTGTTGGGTAACCCCGCCAAACCGCGCATAAATTCCCCGCAACACATTGCTTTTGTTCGAATAGTTTGCTTTTGTGCGAAGCTGCGCAAAGGAAATCTGCGCATCGGCACCGGGGCGGTAGTTAAGCCCGATAGCAGCCACGTTTTCATCGGATCGCAAGGCAAAATCATACTGCCGGTAGTAGCGGGTTACTTCTTCCAGATCATGCGCACCTTGTATATACTGCCTGAACACACTGTGCGTAAGCCCCAGCCGCAAATCGCTGCCGGCATAGTTCACGGCCGAGTAGGAGGTGTCATTGCCCCGTGTAATGGGCCTGAACAGTGCCGTTTCATCTTCCGGACCGGCGTAGGGAAATTGTGCATACACGGGCAAACAGCCCAGAAGAAATGCCGCAAGCAAAAATAATCTCATCAGGGCGTGGTGTTCGGGTCGGTGGTGCTGCTTTCGGGCGGAGTGAGGTTAAAGTCGCTGAAACTGAAACTGCGCTGAATCTGCTCCAGCATTTCGCTTATTTCCTGTTCCACAATCTGAGTTTTTCCATTTATGGTAATAAAACCCCTGAACAGCCCGCGCCCCGTATTTACCCGAAACAGCGTGCAAATGTCGTTTCCGCCGAGCGATGCTTTTATGCGGTGCGTTTTGCCCCAGGCCAGCAACTGCGGCGAACCGCCTTCCACCGCAAATGTGCAGTACTGGCAGTCGCCTTCGTATTTTACTTCTATGGTTTGCACGGGAGTCATATTGGTTTCGGCCGGGCAGGCGGCATCGGGTTTGAGCTTAGTGGTGTTTGAGGCCGAATCCGGAACGGCAGAATCGGCCGGTTGTTTTTCCCTGTTGTTTCTGCCGCAGCCGGCAGCAAGCATTGCCGCGCAGGCAGCAAGGAGCAGGAGTTTTTTCATCCGGTAAATATAAGAGGCTGTGAGCGATTTTTCTTATCGCTGCTCATTACAAAAATACACCTCTGCATTTTTCAACCGGGTATCGAAATTTCCTTCATCGCGTTCTCCACTATATCCTGCGAAAAAAAAATCGCCAAAGAAAAAGAGGGAAACGCGAAAGATATTTTGAGATGATTTTAAAGTACCTTTCTGCCCTGTAACGCATAATTAATGCTGATTTAAGCGGTTTCACGCTGTTTGCGGCAACACTTATGCCGATCTTTCTGTTATTACTAAAAACAAACAGATATGAAAATCCGCGCATTCATTTTTTTGCTGGCCACAGTGATATGCGGAAACGCGTATGCTGTGCATAACGACACATTATACACCCGCATGTTTCCGGCGCAACGCTGGGCGCAGGTGCAGCGGGCCACGGTAAAAAACCTGCGTGTGGATACGCTCGACCGGGCCGCACTGGCACAATTAGGTTCGCTTACACAAATTGAAGCACTTTCGCTTACCGGCCACCACCTGCGCGAACTGCCCGAAACGGTATGCAGCCTGCGTACACTGCAACGGCTCGATCTTTCGCACAACCGGCTTACTACTTTGCCCGCCTGTTTTGCCTCGCTTACCGGGCTCGAAGAACTTTGGCTGGGCTACAATCCGCAGCTCGATCTGGGAAAGGTAATTGACGTGCTGGCACTGCTGCCCAATTTAAAGGCATTGCACCTCGAAGCCGACAGTATTTCCACCGTGCCGCCCGCCATTGCCCGTTTGCGCAACCTGCAGGTGCTCGATCTTTCGGGCAATACGTTCACGCAGTTGCCTGCTGAATTCGGGCAGCTTGGGCAGTTAAATACGCTTTGGCTCAACAACGAGGCCGCCGGTTTCGATCTCGGTGCCAACATGGCGGCATTGCGTCCGCTGCAAAACCTGCGCGAACTGCATATCGAAGGCGATCACCTTACGCAGTTGCCGCCGGGCCTTATGCAGTTGCCTTCGCTCGAAAGGGTTTATGCGGGCAACAACCCGATATTGCGTATGCCGCCCCGCCGCAGCCTGCGACACAGCCACCTGCGCCTGCTCGATTTGCAAAACGCCCCGCTGCCTCCCGCCGAAATTCAGCGCGTGCAGCAAACCGCACCCGGACTGCGCATTCGTTTTTAGCGTCGGCCGCGTTTAGTTTGTGGCCTTTGCCTGTAGCCGTTTTGCGGCATACACGGCAGGTGTCTCGCCCGTGAGTTTTTTAAAGTCGCGTATGAAATGCGCCTGGTCGAAGTAGCCCAGCTTTTCGGCCAGCCCGATCCAGTCTGGTGCTGCCACTGCCGTGTTTAATTCCTCCACCGCTTCGTGCAGGCGGTAGCGTTGTATCATCCACTTTGGCGATACGCCCACCCACACGCTGAACATGCGCTGCAACTGCCGTATGCTCAACTGCTCATCGGCGCATACCTGTTCTACGCGCACAATGTGGCGGTTGTGTAAAATGCTTTCGCAAATGCGTCGCACCAGTGCAAGTCGTTCGTCGGGTGCGGGTTTGCATTTTAGCAATGCGTTTTCGGCACAGCGCACAAGATCGTCATGGCTTTTCAGGCGCAGCATTTTTTCGCAAAGGGCATCGGCGTTTTCGAAAATCAAATTCAGCGGAAGAGTTTTCTGGCTGATGCGGCTCACCGGCATTTTCAGCCAGGGATAAAACGCACCCGGCAAAAACTTAATTCCAAACACACGTCCGCTGCCGGTAAGTGTGCGCGTAAAACGTCCGTTGCTTAGTCCGCGCACCACACAAGAGCCTGCATCAAACGTAATATGAATGCTGGGGTGCGGCAAAGTGGCCACCTGTTTTTCAAACGCGCCAAAATCCCATTCCACCACCCAGAAATGTTCCACCCATTCGCTCAGCTCGGCGCAGGGCAGATAGCGCCGGTGAAGCGTTTGCCCCACGGCATTGGCCGGATGCAAAATGCCCCGTGCGGGTTTGGGTTGCTGCTGCATGAAGCTAAAGGTAATGACGCTTTTTTACAATGAAAGAACCGGCAACCGGCTTAGCTTTGTACACCGCATCATTCATCCAAACCGCCATGACACCTTTCATCACCCGCAATCAGTTTGTATTTCAAACCACACCCGAAAAACTCTGGAAAGCACTTACCGATCCTGAAACTGTAAAACAATATTTTTTCGGGACAAACCTTATTACCACCTGGGAACCGGGCACACCCATTCGTTTCACCGGCGAATGGGAGGGAAAAGCCTACGAAGACAAAGGCACCATATTAGCCTACGAACACAACCGCCTGCTGAAGTATGATTATTACAGCAGCTTTTCGCCGCTTCCCGATTTGCCGGAGAATTATATGATAATTACATACAGCGTAACACCACACGAACAAGGTGTGCAGCTTGAAATAACTCAGGAAAACGCCCCCTCGCAGGAAGCCGCCGACCATTCGGCCGAAAACTGGACGGCACTGATGAACGAAGTGAAGAAAATTGTGGAGTAACAGTCTCCAATAAAAAATCCGCCTCCGTTACATTGCGGAGGCGGATTTTTTGTGAATGACAAATTACATAAACTGGCAAAGCACACCACCCATAAGCATGAGGCAGAGTGTCCAGAAACCGGCGTGAATAAGTATATATCGCCAGCCTTTGCGCTCAAACAATGCAATCATGCCAATAACCGGAAGTGCAAAAAACAACCCGGCAATGGTGCCATGAAACATACCGTGCTTAAACGTGCGGTAGTTGTAGGCATATTTCGTGTTAAGCAGTTCGAGAAAACGACCCAGCTCAGTGTTTTTGTCCAGCATATCGGGATCGCCCATAAAAATTGAGGGAACACTGGCCTGATGAATTACAAGAAACATGAGCACCATAGAAGCCATAATCGAAAACACATAGGTAAGTCCGAAAATTACAGCCATGTTGCCGCCTTTCATTTTCTCCTCGGTCATACCGCTGGCTTTCATCCAGGCCTTGCCGAAAAGAAAATTATTGTACCAGATGAAACCTATGACTAGCGGAATCAGCGAGGTGAGCAGAAGTACAGGAAAGTTCATTGTGAAGAGAGTTTGGTTTGCTGCAAACATAAAGCAAAAAAACTCAAAAGCCGAACTGTGACGTGACAGACGGCTTTTGAGCTGAGCATACCAACTATTTTGAATTACAGATGTGTGCCGCGTTTCAGTTTCCAGATTTCCTGATACACCGGATGCGCCGTGCGCGGATGTGTACGAATAAACTGGATTTCCATTTTGTTGCGGCGCAGTTTTAGCACGGTGAAACTAACGATAAGCGATGTAAAGCCGGTGGATGGATCCTGCAGGCTCAGGTTGAAATTTTTTGCCCCATTGCTTACTCCCCAAATGTTGCAATCAAGAAATAAATCACCTATTTCGCTGCGGCTGAAAACAGCAGAATCGTAACTCACGCTGTAAGTGCCTTCATACAGAAAATCGTCGTTGTGTGAGAGCATAAGTACGCCACCTTCGCGGAGTGTTTCGTTGCCTGTGGCATTGCCTGCAGAGTCGAAATAGTTCAGTTCAATCTCATCAATAATCCACGAACCTCCGGCTTTCATCATTTCATTATCGGGTGTGCTTTTGAAACAACTGCTTAAACCGGTGAGCAGTATTATACAAAGCAGGGAGACAAACAGGGGCTTATTCATTTTCGCCATAGAGTAAAAAAGTGAGACCAAAGGAAAGACGCATGTTGCGATAGTTTTGCACCAGCGGTTCAAGCAACACCGGATTGCTGCTGCCTATGGTTCCCGGATCAAGCGGGAAATCATAATCTTCGGTGCTGTTTGTGCGTTCTGTGAAGCCAAATTCGATGCGCGGCTTTTTTGTAACAGGGAACAGAAAATCGGCAAAATAAAGTATTCTGCCACCGTTTAACGAACGCTGTACACGCGCACCTACCACAAATTCGGCCCGCCACGACCAGAATACGCCATTGAGTAAACGTTCGCTTCCCCAGCTTTCAATACCATTATTGTATTTCGTAAACGAACGTAACTGCATGGCGTTAACAGCCATTCCGAAATAAGGCGCAATGGTGTTTTTGATCCAGCCACCGGCAAGCACATCAAAATTCCAGCTTCTGAAAAAAATCCGGCGTCGGGATTCTTCCAGCTCTGCCATTGAAGTTAATGTGCGTGAAGTGCCAATATTAATGGCTGTGTACATGGCGGCCACATCAACTCCCAATTGTGCATTCAGGCCATAGCCCATGGGGCGGTATTTCATTTCTTTTTTCAAACTGCCGGCATTGGCGGCGTTATAGTTTGCCGCAAAAGTATTCATGCCTTCAAATTGAAGCCGTGTAACCATCACACCGCCACTCAGCCTTACCCTCACCAGGCTTTGTGCGTTTGCATTGCACAAACCGAGCAATTGCAACCCAAAGAGTGTAATAAATAGCTTTTTCATAGTATGCAGGAAATTAGTTTTTACCGTATGTGAGATATAGTCCGATACTGAAATTGCTGTGATCGAAAACATGGTTTTCATAGGGCTGCCGTTTTATTTCTTCGAATCCCTGAATGCCAAACTGAAATTGGGGAACAAGCATGAAGGCCATATTATTGAAAGACACTAATTGAATAAAACTGCCGAAGTTGAAACGGGCCGTGAGTGAACGGTCACCACCTTCGGCACCCAGTTTTTGTTTTTTTAAATCGTACTGATCGTTTTTGAAAGAATAAAGAATTCTGAAAAGCCCCAGATCTGTTCCAATAAACGGTCTGAATTTCCCGGTATTCACTACCACATTAAATGTAATTCCTCCGTTTTTCGATTTGAGCGAAAATGTTTCTTCCACGCCTGTGGCAATATTTGTGCGCTTGCCGGAAGAACGCTGAGAGAACTGAAAGAAACCCAGCTGAATGCCAAGTTTGTCGCTGCCGATGGCAGCAAAGCCAAAATTTATTCCGTGCGGGATATTGCCCCACTCCAGGTTGTTGTCGATTGTATATAATCCTGAAGCCGCATCAAACAAAATGATGTTTCCCGCGGTTCTGAATTTCCACCCGGCATTAAATTTGGCCGCATACACCTGTGGCGGAATTTCAGGTGCGCGATACATGCCGGCTCTGTAGCCAATGTATATCTGCGCCTGTACAGGCGCAAATGCACTGCAGCATAACAACATTGCCAGCCAGAAACGTAATACGTTATTCATGATTCGGGATTGTTAATCGGTGTGCTGCAAATGTATTCTTTGACACCAATGCCCAACCCCCGAAGCAATAAGGGACTATATAGGGATTAATACCTATTTCGCAGTGAAACGGCTGTTTCCTTGCTTATTCCATACCGTTGCGTATGGCAAACTTCACCAGCCCGATGGTGGTTTTGCAACCGGTTTTGGCCAGGATATTCTGCCGGTGATTATCCACAGTTTTTTTGCTCAGAAAAAGTTTCCGGGCAATTTCTTCGCTGGTATGTTCTTTTACAATAAGCGAAAGCACTTCGCGCTCGCGTGTGGTGAGTATGGAAAGCGCGTCCTGATGCGCTTTCTCGCGCTGATACTGATTATAAATAATGGGAATAATATCCTGCGCAAAATAAGTACCGCCATCGGTAATGCGGTGCAGGGCCTGAATAAACTCGTCTTTGCCCGCGCTTTTCAGCAGGTAGCCGTCGGCTTCGGCAGAGAGGGCTTCTTTTACCACCGAAACACCGCTGTACATCGAAAGCACCAGCACTTTTATTTCGGGATATTGCTGCTTGATGTGGCGGCAAAGTTCAATACCAGTCATGTGCGACATGCTTACGTCGGTAATGACCAGCTGAAATTTTTCCGGATCCGATTGAATCAGGCTTAATGCCTCCTGCCCGTTGTTTGCTTCGCCCGAAATCACATAGCGTGTTTCGTTTTGAAACATGCTTTTCAGGCCGTCAATTACCAGTTGGTGATCGTCGGCAAGCAGGATGTGTGTATTGATTTCGATGGTCATGTGCGGACTTCGGTTGGTATGGGGATATGAAGATTTACTTTGGTTCCGGAACCGGGTTCAGAGTCAATTTTTATTGATCCGCCCAGCATCATGGCCCTGGCCTGCACATTTCCCCAGCCTCGTCCTTGCGAATGAGTAAGCAGTGCAGTGTCGAAACCGCGGCCATTGTCGGTAATCTGCAAATCGAGGTTGTTTCCGGTTTTGTGCAGGTTTATGGTAATGTGTGCGGCCTGTGCATACTTGAGCATATTGCCGGTTACTTCCTGCGCTATGCGAAACACTGAGAGTTCGGCATCGGGTTTCAGCAGCGGGCGGGGCAAACCGGGTGCTGCATGGAATATGGCGGTAGTGTTATTATGGCTGAGCTGTACGCAAAGTTCGTCGAGGGCGGCGGCCAGGCCGAAGTTGAGTGCTTCGGGAATAAGGTTGTGTGAAATGGCCCGCACATCGCTCAGCGTTTGCTCCACCAGTTGCAGCGATGCGTCCTGGTCTTTCTGCGCCGTAAGCTGCATTTTAAGCACCGCAAGCTGCTGCCCGATGCTGTCGTGCAAATCGCGCCCGATGCGCAAACGTTCCTGCTGCTCGCCCGCAAACAGTGCCTGCGCCGCAAGCTGCTGCTGCCGGTACAGTTGTGTCCTCAATTCCTCGTCCTTGCGCCTGCGGTAACGCTGGTAGTACGACAGTCCCAGCAACCCCAGCAGCAAGGCAAATACAACAACACCGCCCGTAATGAATCGCTGCCGGTTTAGTGTTTGCCCGGCCTCCATAAGCTGGCGGTCTTTCTTTTCGGTTTCGTAAATGGTTTCGAGTTCGGCAATGCGGGTTTGTGTTTTCTCGTTCAGCAAACGTTCGCTCACTTTGCGCACCGAGTCTTTGGCTGCCAATGCCTCCGCGTATTTGCCCTGTCCGGCATATACATCGGCAAGTATCTGCCAGGCCTGTTTTTCGCCCACTTTGTAGTTTATAATGCGGGCGCGGCGCAGAAATTCGTTGAGGTACATTTCGGCCTCCCGAATCTTTTTCTGCTCAAGAAACAAATTACTTAAACCGAGGTACGAGTCGGCCTGCTGCCGGGCATCGCCCGTAAGCGAATCCTGCGCAATGGAACGGCGAAAAGCTTCGTAAGCTTTGTCGTACCGGCCGGTTACCGTATAGCAATTGGCCTGATTGTCGTAAAACATAGAACGGAATTTTTGCAGCCGTTCTTCGTTCAGTTGCAGCAGCACGGCACTGTCTATGGCCAGCGCACTGTCGGTTTTACCGGTCATGCCATACAAATTGGCCAGGGTATGCGCGGCAATAAAATAACTCCGTTCGCTCGAAGCCAGAATTTCGGGCGACATGGCACTTTGCAAATGCCGGCGGGCGAGATCAGTTTTTTCGCTTTGCTGATACACCTGTGCCAGACTAATATGCGCCCCCGCAATGCCGCGTTTGAAGCCAAGTTTTTCGGAAATACGCAGCGCCTCAAGGTTCTTTTCAATGGCCATTTCGGTACGGCCCACGTTCCATTCGCATTGTCCGGCACCAATAAGAGCCCGCGCACGGATGGAATCATTTCCTGCAATCCGCGCCAGCGAATCGGCCCGCATAAAGGCCATAAACGAAGGCCGGTAAGTTCCTTTCAGCTTATAATGTATTCCGTAGCCCAACTGCGCCATGGCCTCCACTTCCGCCCGCCCGTCGGCCACAGAGTCGAGCATTTTGGCATAAATAAGCAGCGAGTCCTGTGCCGGTTTGGTATCACTTACCAAACGGTTGTACCACATAATTACACGATCATTATTTCGTTCAGGAACAGTACTGCTGCAACCCCATGTGAGTAGAAGCAGAAACAGGAAAAAGCGGTTGGGCATAGACTTGCAATGTAGTATTTACAATGAATTTTGGCCCGGGCCGGCGACAGAATCTTTCCACATAAATAATCAACCACACACTAAGCCAAGAGGCCTGTATAGCTCCCTACAATTAAATCCGGTCTTAATGCAGCCCCTTTCGGCGGCCATTACCTTTGCAGTATCAACTTTTAAAACAAAAAACCATGCGTTATCTCCTTTTTCCCGGTGTGCTCATTCTCACTTTCATTGCACTGGCCGTGTTTTGCCCGTTTAACTGATTTCTGCCCTTTCTGGCTGTCCGCTTTCCCGGGTTTGTATGTCAATGAAACAATCAGATTGCAGAAAAACCATCGTCAGGCCGCAACAACTGTTTTTCCCGTCCCGCCCCTGTTTTCAGGGGCTTCCCACCTTTTAATTTGATAACGGAGAAATAATAGGAACTCCGGGGGGAATGGTTTAATTTCGCGGCATGAAAAAAATCTTTACCCTTTCAGTACTCCTGCTGGTTTCGGCCGCCGGCTACTCCCAGTCGTGCTCGGAGCTTTTCTTCTCCGAATACCTTGAAGGTTCTTCCAACAACAAAGCCATTGAAATTTACAACCCCACCTCTGGCACGGTTAACCTCTCGAACTACAAAATATACCGTTACAACAACGGTTCTCCCACCCCCACCGATTCACTTTCTCCGCAGGGCACACTTGCTGCAGGTGCTGTATTTGTAGCGGGAAACTCGCAGGCTGTGGCAGCCATTCTCGGCGTGTCCGACACCCTGCACAGCATCACCTTCTACAATGGCGATGATGCAATGGTGCTCAAAAACATCACCACCAACACCGTGCTCGACATTATCGGCATTATTGGTGTGGATCCCGGCACAAACTGGCCCGTAGGCACCGGCGCCACCAGCGAGTTTACCCTCGTGCGCAACATCAGCGTAAACCAGGGCAGTACCAACTGGGCTGTGGCCGCCACCCAATACGATGTGCATCCGCAAAACACCACCACCTTCATTGGCAACCATACCATGACCCCCTGCTGCTCGGCTCCCGTAGCACAGATAACCAACACACAAAACGTAAGCTGCTTTGGCGGCACCAATGGTCAGGCCACCGTGCAGGCCAGCAACGGTAATACATTTACTTATGCCTGGTCGCCAAACAGCAGCACCACAGCTACCGCCACGGGTTTAACAGCCGGCGTTTACACCTGCATCGTAACCAACGAGTGCAATCTTTCCGATACCGTTTCGGTAACCATTACCCAGCCCACACAAATCACAGGCACATTTACAAACATTGTGGCACCCGGCTGTAACCAGTCAAACGGCTCAGTTTCTATTATTGTCACAGGCGGCACACCGCCTTATACCTACCAGTGGTCAAACGGCGGCAACACACCTACCATCAACAACCTTTCGGCCGGTACTTACACCTGCGTGATTATTGATGGCAACGGATGTGGCACACAGTTCTTTGTTACACTTCCCAACAGCAATCCACCGGTAGTTACTCTCCAGCTTACCAATCCCGATACGCTTTGTCTCAACACTCCCGCCTTTATGCTTGGCGGCGAAAGCCCTGCAGGCGGCGTGTGGAGCGGCCCCGGTGTGAGCGGCAATATGTTTAACGCATCCACCACCACACCCGGCTGGCAAACAATTACCTACACCTACACCGACACCAGCAACTGCGTAGGCAGTGCCACCGACAGCATTTTTGTAGATGTATGCACCGGCCTTGCACAAAATACCGCCACAGGCAGCATCCGTGTATTCCCCAACCCGGCCGCCGATGTGCTTCAGCTCACCGCCGTGCCCGCGGGCACCCAGCTCGAAGTGTTTGACGCTGCCGGCCGTTTGGTAATGACACAAACCGCACAGCCGCAAATAAACATCAGCACACTCGAAAGCGGCAGCTACGTGCTTGCACTGCGCAATGCTTCGGGCGTTATCATCGAACGAATTGCTTTTGTGAAACAGTAATCCGGCATTCACACAAAAGCGGTGGCCTCTGCACAGAGACCACCGCTTTTGCTTTATTGCCGGGTTAAATCAGTTTGAATAAAGAGTTGTCGAGCGGCTTTACAATGGTTTCCACACGCGGGCCGTTCATGCCCGGTTGCCCATGTCGTCCGGGCCTTCCGGGTGTTGCGGAGTTGTTTCTGCGCTGACCGGCGTTTTCTGTTCCCGCTCCGTTTCCTGCTCTGCCGCCACGACCACCGGCTCCGGCCCGACCTCCATAATTATAGGCATGTACCGGTATGAAGTTTACATTTACACTTGTATCGGCAATAATCCTGATTTGCCCGCCATTTCCTGCCGAACCTCCATCGCCGCCATCGCCACCGTCGCCTCCGAAACAGCGAAAATTTAAGCTCTGCTCACCGCCATCGCCTCCATTGCCACCGTTGCCCCCATCGCCTCCGTCGCCTCCGTTGGCAAATACCCGTAACATACTCGAAGTGCCGTCTAAACAATAATAATAACGCCTGCCCGTAGTAATATCATGCACGTAAATCAGATAAAGAATCTTTCCAAGATCAGAAGTCCGGTATGATTTTATGTAAATATCCACGATATGCCCGTCGGTGCCATGATTTCCACCCGTACCATGACTGCCATGTGTACCATTTTGGCAGGGAGTATTGCCATTTGACCGATTGCCACTTGAACCGGAATTTCCATGATATCCACCCCTTCCGAATTCGCCATTCAGATTGAGTTCAATATTTTTCATCGACACCAGATCCACTTCCTTGGTATGTGTCAACCCCTCTTTGCGTTTATAGGTGAGCGTAATGGATATTTTCCCGCCGGGACATTGCTCAAGATTACGGCCAACCACAACAACGTTACTGTCAATAAGCTTTCCGCCGGTAACCACTATATCAAAATCATTCCAGTGAAAAGGCTGTTTTTTACTGTCTAAATAGGTATTGGGTATATACCCCGGTTGATTGAGATTGGAATTTTTACCCCAAATCATCAGTGTATTTGTAATCAATGTAAACGTATATCGTTCGTTATTGTGATATAAAGCGAGAGAAGCGGCAAACCTTATGGTATCGCCAAAATGCACGGTGGCCGTATCCCTTACCCTTGCCACAACCCGCACTACCTTTTCGGGCGCAAAAATGGCGTTCTTTTTTGACCGGTCTTTTGAAGAAGAAATTTGTTTTTCGCCCTGCCCGGCGTGTATTGCACCTGACAATACTATACAAAAGACAAGCGCAAGGAGTGTGCGTACTTTTCTATTCATTGTAATTAATTAAAGAGGTTAATTATTGATGTGCAATTTTGCGCGGCAAAGACTGTGCCATATAGTGTTGAAAAACAAAGATTTAACGATTTAGGGAAATGGTTGAATTTTCCGGCTGAATTTTAATTCTTGTTTACAATTGAAAACCGGCACAGCACAAAGCAGTTGCTGCCGGAAGGCAGCAACTGTACACCTGTAACTTTTAGGGATATAAAGGTTATAGATGAGATGAGTTGAAACTACGCGCAACAATTTCTGTAATGAATATACCCCTTCTGCTGCGCGGAGCTTTGCTTTGCGGCCTTTTGTGTGGTGGCTGCCAGAGAGATATTCGCAAACTACATATCGAAAAGCGCATCTACCGCCCGGGCTGGTACATCAGCATTCCGCCAAAGGGTGAGCCCATTACGCATCAGTACCCTCCTCCGGCGCAAACACCTGTGGTTTATCCTTCGTCTGTTCCGAAAGCGCCACCTGCGGGCGGGCAGGCACCGTTGCCGCCGTCGGGTAAAACGGGTTCGCCGCCGGTGGCGGGTGGTCCGGCGCAAACGCCTGTGGGTGGCGGCAATGCTCAATCGCCTGTGGCTGGTGGTGGTACACAGGCACCGGCAGTCGGTGGTACAGCACAAACGCCTTCGGGGGGCACTACAGCTTCGGGTGGTACGCCTGTGCCTCCGATGCCCGATTCGCTGGCTCCGCCTCCCGTGGCACAACAGCCCGCGGCCGATACCACTGCTGATAGCGGCAATCCGGTGGCCACGCCGGAATTGGCGCTGGATGCGGGTGTACGCGTTTTTGCAGCCGGGTTAATGCCATCGGGGCGCAACCAATTTCCTGTGGCTGCCGGAGCGGGTTTTGCCGGTGCCGGATTCTCGCTTAAAACGGCAATTGGCAACCGCTTTTCGCTGTTGTTTTCGTGCAGCTACAAATACACATTTATGCGTGTGCGGCAATCGGCACTGCGGCCGCTGCCCCTGGCCGCAGTACCCGCATCACACGAAAAAATAAGACTGCACGGCATTTACAACGAAGCCGCATTTGGCGTAGAATTATCGCCCCAAGCATTCATTCACCGCATTCACTTTGCACTGGGCATCGAACGCATTGTACATTCGGCATTAATTGCAAAAACGGGTACGCCCGATACACAGCCGCAATCGGGGCAGCAAAGCCACACGCTTACGCGTACCAAAGTAACCGGGTTGTATGGCATTCGTCCATCAGCCTGGTATGTGGGCGCAGGCGTTACGCATAATTTCTGCCAGCTTTTTGCGCAATGGCGCATCACCCCACAAACCAGGCACGAAACCGATTTTCAGCCGTTTGCGTTGGGGGTTATGCTTGCGGTGGGACATTGAGCGGCCACAGCATTTGTCGTTCCCGCTCCGGGTATTCAAAATTGCAGACTCACTACGTAAAAACACGTATTTAGCCCAAAGTAGTATTGCCATTGGCTTGCATTGTCTATTTTTATATTCCCCTCCAAATTACCCATCATACTCATGAAAAAACATCTACTTTTTTGCCTGGCAGGCCTTTTGGCCGCTGCTCCGCTTTTGTCGCAATGCCTTACGGTATCGTGCGCTTCTTCCGTTACCACAGTGGCCGATTCGGGCAGTTGCGGGGCGGTGGTTAATTATACCGCACCTCAGGCTTCGTCCTCCTGCATAGCCTCTACCGATTCGACGGTGTTTAATTTTACCGGCGCCGTACAGCAGTTTGTGGTGCCGCCCGGAGTAACTTCAGTCACCATAAAAACCTGGGGCGCACAGGGCGGTGCAAACTGGGTAAACAATAACAATTTTGGCGGCTTTGTGCAGGGCACAGTGGCCGTTACGCCCGGAGCCACACTTTATGTATATGTGGGCGGACAGCCGCTCACAGGAACAGTTGGCGGCTATAACGGCGGCGGTGCCGGCGATGGAGCAGGCAAAGGCGGCGGTGGCGGCACCGATGTACGCACCATAAGCAACGACCTTAACAGCCGCCTCATTGTAGCCGGCGGCGGTGGCGGTGCCGGTTTCTGGAGCAGCCTGCATGTGGTAGGCGGAGTAGGCGGCGGACTTAACGGAGGAAACGGCTACAGAAACACGCCTTCCGATGCAGGCGGTCTGGGTGCCTCGCAAACCGCCGCCGGAGCCAATGGCACCTGCGTTAACTTCAACGTTACCACTATGGCCGGAGGCTTTGGTTTTGGCGGCACACCATTTGGTTACAACTGCGGCTGCGAAGGCTATGGCGGCGGTGGCGGATGGTACGGCGGCGCGGGCAGCGGAAACTGCCGCGGCGGCGGCGGCGGAAGTGGTTACGCTACTCCCACAGCAAGCGGAGTGACCATGCAAAGCGGTGTACGTGTAGGAAACGGGAAAGTAGTTATCGAATACCTTGGCATAACCACACCCGTGGTTACACAAACTGCCGGACTTCCCTCGGGCAGCCTTTTCCCCACCGGAATCACCACCAACACATTCATTGCCGCCGATGGTTTTGGCAATGCCGATACCTGCTCGTTTACCGTTACAGTAAACGACAACCAATCCCCGGTAATTTCAAACATTCCGCAAAACATTACCGTATCAAACGACAGCGGTATGTGTGGCGCAGTGGTTTCCTGGCCTGCGCTTCAGTTTAGCGATAACTGCAGCGTGCAAAACACCATAATCTCACACCCCAGCGGAAGCACTTTCGCAATTGGCACTACCACGGTAGAAATTATTGCCACCGATGCCGCAGGAAATGCCGATACGGCCAGCTTTACAGTAACCGTAAACGACACCGAAGCACCGCTGCTTATCTGCGGCTCCAACATAACCGCCTACACCGACAGCGGAACCTGCACCCGCTCGCTTACGCTGGTGCCGCCGCAGGTAACCGATAACTGTTCCACATTTACCGTCACAAACGATGCTCCTTCGTTATTCCCCACCGGCGTAACCACAGTAACCTGGACAGCCACCGATGCCGCCGGAAACTTCAGCACCTGCCAGAGCACTGTTACTATACTCGATTCCGTGCCACCGGTGTTTACGTCTCTCTCATTAAACATTCAGCTTTGTGTGGGCGATACGCTTGTGCTTCCCACACCCGTGGCCACCGACAATTGCGGCGTAACGATCACGCAAACATCAGGCCCGGCTTCGGGAACGGTGCTGCCTGCCGGTTCATACACGGTAGTTTATACCGCTGCCGATCCGTCGGCAAATACGGCCACACAAAGTTTCGGCATTAACGTAACCGATCCCGGCGTAACACTTACGCTCAGCACACCGCCCGTAATTTGTGCGGCCGATGGTCCGTTTACCCTTGCCGGAGGTTCGCCCGCAGGCGGCAACTGGAGCGGTCCCGGTGTGAGCGGAAGTACCTTTGCAGGAAATGCCGTAAGCGGCCCCGGTTCTTACACCATTACCTACACCTTTACCGATTTCAACGGCTGCACCGGCACCGCTACCGATGTGCTGGTGGTTGATGCCTGTGTGGGGATGGAAGAGAATACAACCTCCACGCTCGAACTTTATCCCAACCCGGCCTCGCAGGAGTTTATGCTCGTGAGCAGCGGAAACGGCCGCGTGGAAATTGTTTCGGCATCAGGGCAGTTGGTAATTGCACAACGCATTTCCAACACCCGCGAAACCGTGAACACTTCGACACTGGCTTCGGGCATTTATATGGTACGCTTTACCGATAATGCCGGCGCAATAAGCACCGCGCGATTGGTGATTCAGCGATAAATAGTATTGACCAAAATAAAAGCGGTTGTTTCTTTTCGTGAAACAACCGCTTTTGCTTTTTCATCAAACCGGGATTTATTTACCGCCGAAATTCTGCACGCAATTCCAGGTGTATTTTTTATGCTTGTGAATGCTTACACCGATATGGGTGAATTTCGGATCGAGAATATTTTTCCGGTGCCCGAGCGATTTTATGTTCTGGTCGATGAGCAGTTGCATCACAATATCCAGCGCATTGTTGTAGCCGTAGCTGCAGTTTTCGCCCCAGTATGAAAAGCCGCTTTGTTTGAAGCGTTGCTTTTTGCCGCTGTGCCCGGTGGTTCCGGCATTGCCGCTTTTGCGGGCGTGACCGGCGGCGGTTTCTTTCAGCTTTTCGTTAAACTGCAATGCCTCCACGGCCTTCATGCTTTGCAGCGTGCGCATGAGGGAGTTGGTGTACGATGTTTTCTTTCCGGCCGAGTCGATCCACGGGCCTGCATACTCTTTTGCGAAACGTTTGGGTTCGGTGCGGGCTATGTTGCAGAGTTCTATTACGCGCTGTTCTTCGGTGGTGTGATCTTCCTGCGGCGAAAAATTAGCCACTCCAGAAGCATGGGCCCAAACGGGCTGTTCCTCCTGCGTGTGAGTTTGCATAGTTGCAAACGAAGCACAGAGGAGGAACAGGGAAAGGTAAACGAATGTATGTTTCATCATTTCAAAAACGAACTTACTGCGTTTAAGATTGCGTGGCCGGTTTCGCATTTTTAGCGATGACTTCTAACTATCCATGCGCACAATCTTAGGGTCAAAACGGCCGAGCACTTCTACCAGTTCCTGCTGGGCCTGCATTACGCCGTGTATGTCTTTGTAGGCCTGCGGGGCTTCGTCGAGTCCGCCGCCGATGAGTGTAACGCCGTTGTCGGCCAGCATTTGCCGCAGCTCTTTTTCGGGAATGTTTTTAATGGCCGACGTGCGCGACATTTGCCGCCCTGCTCCGTGGGAAGCAGAGTGAATGGAATCGGACTCGCCTTTGCCCCGCACAATAAAGCCGGGTGCCGACATGGAGCCGGGAATAATGCCCAGCACATTTTTGCCGGCAGGTGTTGCGCCTTTGCGGTGTACAATTACTTCGCGGCCGTTGAGTTGTTCTTTCCACGCAAAGTTGTGGTGGTTTTCAATCATGGCCACAGGCTGCATGGCCAGCGACTTTGCCATTTTTTCGTGTATCACATGGTGGCAGGCCGAGGCATAGTCGCCCGCAAGGTTCATGGACAGCCAGTATTCCTGGCCTTCTTCGGTATTCAGGTCGAGCCAGGCCAGGTGGCGCGCGTCTTTGGGCAGCGGACATTTTTCCATGGCCAGTTTGGTGTAGTGTTGCGCAATGGTGGCTCCCAGCCCGCGCGAGCCCGAGTGCGAAAGCAGCGCCAGGTAAGTTCCCGCAGGCACATCAAACTGGCCATTGCCGGCATATACTTCCACCACGCCAAACTCCACAAAATGGTTGCCCGAGCCCGATGTGCCAAGCTGTTTCACGGCTTTGTGGTGCAACGATTTCAGCAGGGTGGTTGACTGAAACTCGTGGCGGTCGAGCACTTCATTATCATAAGTATCGCTGAACTCTTTGCCCGAACCAAACAGTGTGTTTTGGTTGAGCAGTTTTACAAAGCCGTTTTTATTGGTTTGAAGTTCGTGTACATTCAAATCAAACAAACTCATGCACATGCGACAGCCAATGTCCACGCCTACACCATAAGGAATAACAGCATTTTCGGTGGCCAGCACACCGCCAATGGGCAGTCCGTAGCCCTGATGTGCATCGGGCATGAGCGCACCGGCTACCGCCACAGGCAGGCGCACGGCAATGTTCATCTGGTTTACGGCGCCCTGCTCAATTTTCTCGCCGCCGTACACCGCGTAAGGTGCGGCTTCATCGCGCAGCGGAATTTCTTCGGCCGCCGTTGCTTTGGGTTTTTCCATCAGCAAATCGGCCACGGCACTCAGGTAGGTATCGTCAAGAAAATCGGCCGGCGACTGTGCCAGATTGGTAAGCATGTCCATTACTTCCTCGCGGGTATGCGAGCGGAAATGTTTTTCGATGGCCACCAAAGCCACGCCAATGGCACGGCCCTGCGGGAAACCTATTTCACGGAGATGATCGCCGTTGATCTGATGAAAATTCATGTGTGGAAGATAAAAAGGATTATTTGAAAAAAACCCGGCACAGTGGCTGTGCCGGGCAATGCAGCAGAACGGGTAACAGGCGGAAAGCGAACATTTTTGGCGTGATACCTTTTACACTACGAAGCCGTGGTGAACTAATAAGCAGCCCCGGTGCGACTCGAACGCACATTTCCCGAACCTGAATCGAAGTAACGCTTTTCTACGACACCGTTCAATTTCACGATAAGTAAAGAACATCCGGCACAGGGTTGCAGAAAACAGCAGGCTGTTTGTACTGAACCCGGCCGGGGTTAAAATTTTGTTTCCGGGCAATGATCGGGTGCGAACTGCCGGTATTGCTACCGACTGGATTTAGTGAATCGAAGTAACGCACACCTGCCGACACCGGAAACACCAGCGGGCAACAATGGAGGGAGCACATAGGTTTTAGAGACGAAGTATCTCCTTTCCGCGGCACCGTTTGGCGAATGGGTTTAAATCGGGTAAACAATTGCACTGCGCTTTTTCATTCCGCCGCTCCTCCTTTTGAGCTACTGAGCCGTGATGAATATTAGAACTCATCTCAAAATCACACTTCCGGATTTTTCGCTGCGTCTTTTTCGCTCTGGCTTCTCTTCTTTTCTTGGACAGAGTCGCCAACTATGCCCTGCGAAAAGATGCTCGCCATAGTCGAACGCACAACCGTCGGATTAACAATCGAAGTAACGCATTGCTCCGACACCGATTTAAGTCAATAAGCTGAAGAACGAATTTGTAGTTATGTATTGAGTTTAAATCGGGTAACAGGACTGAAAGCGGCTTTCTCGTGCCGTATCTTTGATGCTTAGACGACGCTCACTTGCGTGAACGGGTGAAGTTTCATCACCATCCCGGTTCTGTGGTGGTGCGAAGTATCGCTTTCATTCGACACCGATTTAAGTCAATAAGCTGAAGAACGAATTGTAGTTATGTATTGAGTTTAAATCGGGTAACAGGGCTGAAAGCGGCTTTGCAGTCCGCGTCCTTGATACTTAGACGACATGCCATTGCTGGTCATGGATGAAGTTGCATCATCATTTCGGTCCGGGAATCGAAGTATCGCTTTCATACGACACCGATTTAAGAGCCTGTTTAAAAATCATCCTTTGACTTTGTTATGGCATATTTTTCCTCATCCTTCGTTGCATTTTTTGTCGATCCTCTCCAAGGATCGCCTTCAAAATGCGCCTTGTCTGAGAAAAAATCTGCTCATAACAAACCTCAAAAACGAATTTTAAACAGGCTCTAAGTCAATACATTAAGAACAATAAAAACCGGGTAAAAAACGCAAAGCGAACGTTTTGGTGCTCTGCCTTTGAGCTACGGAGTCATTCATTTTCTGTGGTAACCCCGGTGCGACTCGAACGCACATCCTCCCGATTAAGAGTCGAAGTAACGCTTCACTACGACACCGGTTTTTCTTTAAAGAACGTTAACTGCCGAAGGGCAGAATTTCGGTTACAATGCCAAACACCTGTTTGGTCCAGCCATTCACATGGCCGTGGTTGTTTCCGATTTGCAAACCGCGTTGTTCGTCTTTTGCAATTACGAGGTGAGTAAACATACTTCCTCTCACTTTACAAAAAACAATATCGCCGGGTTTGCAGTCTTCCCATTTTACCGGAGCCAGCCGGTGAGGCTGATTGCTGTATATAATGGGAGTCATTGAATTTCCTTTTTCTTTGGTGATGAATGTTTCGCCGCGTTGCAGCTTTTCAATTTTCCATCGCATGGATGATTTCTTTTTAAGCCCCTTCCTCCGCCCACGCACCGGAGGAAGGGGCAGGTTTTACAAATTGATTTGTTTGATTTGTGCAATGGCTTTTCCGCCATTTTCCATGGCCTGAAGCACATCGAAGACTTTGTCTGACCAACCCGCAATCAGGCTTACGTCGTGACGCATTACACTGATCGGCGCGTGGCCGTGACCGGCCAGGTCGAAGAGGTAGAGTTTGGCCTGCGGTGCAATTTTTTTGTACCGCACCCACGCATTACCCAGCGAGCCGCCGTCGTTGTTTGAGTTCCACAGCTGCATGTCGGTAAAGAGCATTACTTTATCGGCCTGCACGTTGCGTTTAATCAGGTCTTCGATAACCAGATGTCCGTTTGTCGAATAACCTACCTCACCTTCGCGGCGGTAATACTCGTTTACATTGGCCAACACACCGCGGTTGGGCATGTTTATTACTTTCCACGTATCGCCAAACATGCCGGAGATTACGCTTTCGCACTTGCTTTGCAGCAACATGCCCAGCACAAGGCCAATATCGTAAAGCAGCACTTTGCTTTTTGCCGACACCGGCTGCTGCATGGAACCCGACACGTCGCAGGCAATTACCACACGGGTGTTTTGGTCGAACCCTTTGAGGTTTTGCGCGCTCGCCATTATGGCATCTTCGAGGGCGTTCAGCACCAGATTTACGCCCATGAGGTCGAGTTTCTGCACTTCACGGTATGCAGCCAGGAAGCGGAACGGAAGCTGTTTGGCGTTGGCTACGGCCTGTGCATTACCCAGTGTGGCGCATACTTTTTTAAGGTGTGCGGCAGAAACGCCTGCTTCCATAATGTTGCGCAGGTTGCGCAGCAGGGCCATGTAGCCCAGCTTTCCGCTGTCGATCAGTTCTTCCCACTTGGCGCGGATTGCGGCTGCTTTTTCGTTTGCGCTTGAGAATTTATGCTGGCCCAGTGCCGAGAGTTCGGTTTCCCAGGTGTAGGCCACGCGCAGGTTCTGAGCGGCAATCTTGTTAAAGATTTCCTGTTGCGCCTCGTCTTTGGCTTTGGGGTGAACCAGAAACAGGGCATCGCGCAGTTTCACGGCACCGTCGCGGTTGTACTTCGAGAACTGATACTCGTCGAAACGGTTAAAGGCATCGGCAAGGCCTTTCTGCATTTGTTTCGAGAGCTTGTTCAGCCGCTGCCGTTTGTTGGCTGCCTGGTAGCAGGCCAGCATTTCGGTTATTTCGTCGGCGCGGAGCACCACGCCGTTTACGGTTTTACGCACCAGCGCATTACCCGAAGTACGTGCGGCAAGTTCAACCGCCAGCAGCATGGGCACCGAACGCAGGTACATTTGCGAACGCGCGTAAAGTGCCAGTTTGGCCACAAACTCCGGATCGTTTTTCGCAATCAGTTGGCGAATGCGCTGCATACGATCATTTCCTTTTTCGTAGAAAGTATCGCTCAGCCCTGCAGTAGCTACTGCGGCATACAGCTCCCATTCGGCATTCAACTGAACGGCTTCCGCACCTTCGTGGTTTTTCACTTTGGCCTGATTCTGTTTGTTGATGTTGAATTTCATGGTTGTTAGGGTTGAGTAATTATTATGTGTTATTGACAGTACAAATGTGCCGGCACAACTGCGCAACGGAGTTGCGCAGTAAAATTTATTTTTTGAGAATTTTTATAAATAACAGAAAATCAGTTAATTAAAATCAACCTTCACGAACAACTATTTTTATCTGCGCAAATACATTGCGCAGATAAAGAAAAAATTGCACCTTACTTTCAAATTTCACCGGTATGCCCATCAACAAATCGGCCCTGATTCGTTACAAAACCATCGACCGCTGTCTTCAAAACCGTTTCCGGCAATGGACGCTCGAAGATCTGATAGAAGCCTGTTCGGAAGCCTTGTACGAGTACGAAGGCATACACGACGGAGTAAGCCGCCGCACTATTCAGCTGGATATTCAGAATATGCGCAGCGACAAGCTGGGTTACAATGCGCCCATTGTGGTAACCGATAAAAAATACTACAGCTACGAGGATCCGAAATACAGCATTACCAGCAATCCGCTTTCGCAGCAGGATTTAGGCACACTGGCTGAAGTGGCCGATGTACTGCGGCAGTTTAAAGGCTTTGCCTATTTCGGCGAATTGTCGGAAATGGTAAACCGCCTCGAAGCCAAAATTTACAAACAGCAACACAAAGGCCGCTCGTTTATTCATTTCGAACAAAACGAACTTGTGCGCGGGCTCGAACATATCGACCCGCTGCACAAAGCCATTCTGGCCAAAAAAACACTGCGCATTTTTTACCAGTCGTTCAAATCGGCCCAACCTTCGCCGGTTACGGTGTTTCCCTATCTGCTCAAAGAGTTCCGCAACCGCTGGTTTCTGATTTGTGCCAAAGAGTCGATGCAGTTGCAGACACTGGCACTCGACCGCATACAGCAGATCGAACAAACCACTATCCGCTATCAGAAAAACACGCTGTTTGATCCCGAAACATTTTACGACGATACCATCGGCGTCACCAAGTCGCTGAACATGCAAACCATCCGCCTTATTTTTCAGGCCGATGCGGCTACGGCGCCCTACATTCTCACCAAACCGCTGCACCGCTCGCAACAGGTGTTGAAAACCGATGAGGCGGGTACAATTTTTCAGTTGGATGTGGTGTGGAATTTTGAGCTGGAACGCGAGATAATAGGGTTTGGGGAAACAGTGAAAGTGCTTGCACCACGTATGTTCAGGAATAAATTGCAGCGGCGAATTATGGCAATGAGCGAGTTGTACAGTGAAGCAGAAAAGAAGTAACGGAGTAAAAAGCCACAAGGCCGCAGACAAATGCTGCGGCCTTGTGGCAGGAAAAAATTACCGGTTCAGTATTTCCTTTTCCACGCTTTCGGGCACAAGCTGATAGCGGCAGAAAGAAACAGACACCGACGCGCGACCCTGTGTGAGCGTGCGCAGGCTGGTTACATACTGAAACAGTTCGGCCAGCGGCACTTCGGCGCGTATTTGCTGCGCCAGGTGCTGCATACCGATTTCGCGGATGAGTCCGCGACGGCGGTTGAGGTCGCCGGTTACGGAGCCGGTAAACTCATCGGGAGTGGTAATGTCGAGCTGCATTACCGGCTCCAGCAGTCGCGGTTTGGCCAGCATGGCGGCGGCACGGAACCCGGCGCGGGCAGCCTCTTCGAAGTCCTGCTGGTGCGAGTCTTTCTCGTGAATGTTTCCATCCACAAGGCGCACCTGCATGCTTTCGAGCGGGTAGCCGGCCAGCGGGCCGTTTTGCATGGCTGTTTCGAAACCTTTGCGCACGGCAGGAATAAATTCCTTAGGCACCACGCCGCCTTCGATTTCGGAAATGAACAGCAGCCCCGTTTGCCCGTCGGTGCGGGGTGCGAGTTCGAAACTGATGTCGGCAAAGCTGCCGGCACCGCCGTTTTGCCGTTTCAGCACTTCGCGGTGAAGTGTGGCGGCGGTAAACTGCTCTTTGTAGGCCACCAGCGGAGCACCTGTGTTTACGGCAATGCCGTACTGGCTGCGCAGTTTTTCGAGCACCACTTCGAGGTGAAGTTCGCCCATGCCGCGCAAAATGGTTTGCCCCGATTGTGCGTCGGTGCTCATTTGCAGCGTGGGGTCTTCGTCGAGCAGGCGGCTCAGGGCTTCGCCCAGTTTACCGGCCTCGCTGTTTTGCTTTGCCTCAATGGCGTAGCCTATAACGGGTTCGGGAAACTGCATGGTTTCGAGCGTAACCGGGTGGTTTACATCGGCAAGCGTATCGGCCGTTTTTATTCCTTTCAGGCCAATGGCTGCGCCAATTTCGCCGGCGGCAAGCATTTCTGTCTGCTCGGTTTTATCGGCCAGCACACGCACCAGGCGGTTAATGCGCATGGGTTTTCCGGTGCGGCTGTTCCACACCTGATCGCCGTTGCGCAAAGTGCCCGAGTACACGCGCAGCATGGTTAAGCGGCCGAAGTCGTTTTCGGCTACCTTGAAAACCAGTGCAGCCAGAGGCTCATTGGCCGAAGCCGGGCGTTGCACATTTTCGCCGGTTTCGGGATGCGTGCCCACGGTGGCAGGCAAATCGGACGGCGAAGGCAGCCACGCAGCCACCGCATCCAGCACAGGCTGAACGCCTTTGTTGCGATACGCTGCGCCGCAAAGCACGGGTACAAGCTGTAAGTTAATCACACTCCGGCGCAGGGCTTCGTGTATTACTTCCTCGCTTATTTCCTTTGCGTTTTGCAGATAGGCCTGCATTACGCCTTCATTTACCAGCGCAAGTTCTTCGAGTAAATGATTGCGCCAGCGCATGGCTTCGGGCAGAAGCGGGGCCGGAATGCTGTGACGTGTTACCACATTGCCGTGGCCTTCGTTCCAGGTGAGCATTTGCAGGGCAATAAGATCAATTACACCTTCAAACGCATCTTCGGCGCCCACCGGAAGCTGCACGGGAACGGCTACCGCTCCCAGCTTTTGCCGCATTTGCTCTACCACCTGCAGGAAATCGGCACCCTGCCGGTCCATTTTGTTTACAAACGCAATGCGCGGCACACCATAGCGGTTTGCCTGCCGCCACACGGTTTCCGACTGCGGCTGCACACCCGAACGTGCACAAAACACCGCCACCGCACCATCGAGCACACGCAGCGAGCGTTCCACCTCGGCCGTAAAATCAACGTGACCGGGAGTATCAATTATATTAAACTGATACATCGTTCCCTGGTATTGCCACGCAGTGGAAATGGCGGCCGACGAAATGGTGATACCGCGCTGTGCTTCCTGCGGATCGGAGTCCATCACCGTGTTGCCGTCATCAATATTACCCATGCGGTGAATAGTGCCTGTATAATAAAGCAAACGTTCGGTAACCGTAGTTTTACCAGCGTCCACATGAGCCATTATGCCAATATTTCGGAGAGTTTTCATCTCATAATCTTTTTTTGAAGTAAATAAAAAATGCCCTTCATCCGAACGATGAAGGGCACGAAAAATCATGCACCACCTGTTACGGATGGAATTCGGTACGAATTTTTGTAAGTGTTTTAATAATGAAGTAATACATGATTATTCTTTTGTGAGAGTTTGAAAAAATCGGGAGACCAAACAAAAAGCCCTTCCGGTGTGGAAGGGCTTCGACAGTGAATGTATCGTTTCGTCAAAACACTTTTACCGGAATAAATTGGCCTCCCGTCCTGAAAACAAGACGATTACCAGATTGCGGGTTTGACGGAGCAGTTTCATTTTTTGGATGATGATTGGTTTAATCACTGCACAAAAGTAAAAAAGTTTCTGTATCTGTCAAAGATGGAGGGATAAAATTTTTTCCCGTTGAAATTATCATTATTTATTATTAAAAAGGTTTTGTTAATCAAAAAAATGAAAAACGGTGGTTTCCTCAAAGAAAACCACCGTCATTATTTATTGCAAGTTCAGTTAATTTCCTCTGATAATGTGGAAAAACCCGGTAGCCGGTTCCTGCAAATCCACGGCTTCCACCACATAGTAATAAACTCCGTCAACCAAACCACCGCCATCCCAGTTGTTCTGGTAGTTGGCGTTTTCGTACACCTTTCCACCCCAGCGGTTATATACGGTGAGGCGGGCGTTGGGATAAAACTCAAGGTTGAAGAATACGAGGTTGTCGTTTTTACCGTCGCCGTTGGGGGTGATGATGTTGGGGGCGATGATGGTGAACGGCAGCACCACATACTCGCTGCAAATGGTGTCGTAGCAGGGCACGTTGGTGGCTATGTAGAGGCATACGTTGTAGGTGCCGGGGTTGGCGTAGCTGTGTGTGGGATTGGCGGTGCCGGCGTTGTTGCCGTCGCCGAAGTCCCAGGTCCACGACGATATGCTGCCGCTGCTTACCGTGCTCTGGTCGGTAAAGTTTACGGTGTCGCCGGCAAAAGCGGTGGGCGGTGTGGCGGTGAATGCGGCTGAGGGAATGGGGTTTGCGTTAACCGTTACCTGAGCCGAAGTGCCGGTGCAGCCGTTGGTGTCGGTTACGGTTACGGTGTAGTTACCGGAGCCAACCACGGTGCTTGATGTAGTATCGCCGTTGCTCCAGAGGTAGCTTGCGTAGGCCGGGTTGGCGGCATTGAGTGTGGTGTTGTTGCCACAGAAGTTAAGCACGCCGGTAATGTTGGGCACAGGCAGCGGGAGTTCGGTAACTACAATTGTGTCGCGGTCGAAGCAGCCGTTGTCGGCTACGGTTACAATGTAGGTGCCCTGTGTGATGTTGCTTACCGAATTTACGTTCATGGGTCCGTTGCTCCACATTACACTGTCGTAGCCGGGGTTGTTTATGTTCAGCGTTACGCCGGGCGAGTTCTGGCAGTATTCGTCAAGGCCGGTAATTACGGGTGGCGGCAACTGGAAGGTGTCAACCAGAATGTTTATGGAGAATGTGGCTGTGCCTACGGGTGTGCCGTTGTCGGTGCCGGTAAAGGTGAATGTGTTTATGCCGAAGTTGGTGGCATCGGGTGTAAATGTGCCGATGAGTATGCCTGCGGCTCCGGGTGTGTTTGACACCACGTTAAAGTTTGCGGGGGCAGTGTGTGTAACGGTTACGGTTTGACCGGGTTCGGGTGCAAAGAAGGTGGCGTTGAGTGTAACGGTGTTGCCTTCGCAAATGCGCAGTGTATCGCCGCAGTAGGGTTGTACGCTGGTGGTGTTTCCGGCAGGGTCGGTAATGGTCATGGTGGGAATGGGCGGAATATTGCCCACTGCGCAGGTGTTGAATACGAAGTTCTGATTATCGAGCCAGCTTACCTGATCGTTGTTGCCGAAAGGGCCGTCGTACAACGAACCGGGCGCATCGAACTGGCCAAACTGGATGTAATCGACACCGTTTCCGAGGTTGGCACCCACAGTGGCCGGTGTGCCGCCAAAACCACCCGAACCGCCGGATGCATCGCCGGTAGTCCACTGCATATCGCCATAGCAGAAGGATACGTTGTTGCCGCCGGGAATGAGCGGGTCCACACCGTCGGTAATGATTAGCTGGAAATCGTTGAGTTTATCGAAATAGGAACTGAAATAACCTACCGTTTGCCAGCGCACAATGAGCGCGGTGGGTGTTACCTTGTAATACACCAGCCCCGAACCGGTGCCGCGTGTATCCACATCGGCCCAAAACGGCGCCACCATTGAAAACTGGTTGCTGGGAAAACCTACGGCAGAGAAGGTGGCGTAAGATGCACCAAACGAAATATTGCCGTTGTTGTTGATGAAACACGAAGTCTGGCTTTGGCCGTAAAAACAAAAGTTAAACGGCAGGGGAATTACTCCGGTAGAACCGTCGTCGTTGCGGTAATCGGGCGGGAGACCAATGGTGAAGGGTGCTACGGAAAATGTACTGTCAACCGTAACCATACAGTCGCAGTCTGTAGATTGTGTGGTTACGGTGGGTTGCACGCGTACATTAACCGGTTGTGCGGTGTTCCAGGTGGCAGTGCGCATTACGGGCTGCCTGCCCTGGAGTTTCATTTGCTCATATTGCTGCAGGGAGTTTGCCGTATCCGGCGCAGCGGTTTGTGCAGATGCTGCTATTGCGCCGAGCAGCGCAAACGCGAGTAAGGTGTGTTTCATTGGTGTGGTTTAAGCGGGTAACGGGAATCGGGGCGAAAGATACGCCTGTTTGACATATATCGGTACAGGTGAAATGTGGGGCTGTCTGATTTTTTTCCAGGGCGGGAGTCAAAAAAATAGTTGCGCCAAGTGGCTAGAAATCATCACCTTCGGGCGGGGCTTCTTCATCTTCGCCCTGTTCAAAGCGGATAATGAATTTACCGTCTTCGCCCTTCTTTTTCGATTTCTCGTCGGGCTTTTTGTTGTTCAGTGTGCTGTCTTTTCTAAACCAGCCAAATTCTTCGCGCAGGAGTTGTTTGAGGTCTTGCTTTTCCTGTTTCAGGTCGTTTTTTATTCCGCGCACAAGGCCTTTTGAGTCGTAGCGTATATCGGGGTTTTCGAGCGGGCCGGTCATGAGTATGTAAAGTTTGGTGCGGTGGCCGCCGTCGTCTTCTTCCACAATGCCAAGCTCGGTGTTTACCGGGTTGGCTTTTTTTACTTTCTGTGCGCGGAGTTCATCGAGGCCCACCACGATGTGATAGTCCACGATGTTGTCGAAATTGTGTGTGCCCGACATGGTAATGTCTATTGCGCTGGAGCGGATATCCATTTCGGGTATGGTGATGATCCGGTTTCTGATGTCGATATGGTTGGTGAGGGTGCTGAAGCGGATGTTTTTGAGGTCGTCGAGTTTGATGAAACGCGAGAGTTCTTCGAGTGGTTTGAAGTTGATGAGCTGGCCCTGGTCGATGGTGATGTCGGCACCGGCGAAGAGTTTTTGTTCGTTCATGACCAGTGCGGTGCTCCAGAGCGAGGCGAAATTGAGGTCGGAGGTGAGTGTGCCGCGCACATGATCGCTGGTGAGGGTGTTTTGGCCGAAGTTTTCGAGCTGGATGAAGAGTTTGTGGATGTTTACGCGTTCGCAGTGTGCATTGCCGGTTATGAGGAGGCTGTCGGGGCGGGTGCCGTCAATCATTCCGCTGCCGTTTATTTTTCCATCCATTGTCCAGAACGAAACGGGGTCGGCCACGAGGCGGCTGTTCCGGAGTTTGATTTCGCCGCGCAGGTCGCGGGCGTCGAATTTGCGGAATTTTACCTGCCCCACCTGTGCGGCAATGCTAACGGCAATGCGGTCGGGGAGGGTGAGCAGGTAGGTGGTGTCGGCATTTTTGGTGTTGGCGGGTGTGCTCAGCAGGGCGTTGAGGTCGGTAAGTTCGGAGCGGAGGCTGGCGGTAATGTCGAGCACTTCGCGCGGGGTAAAGAGGTAGCCGAGCAGGTTGCGGAGTTTGCCGTTGAGCAGGAGGTCGCTGGGGCCCGAGCGGATGCGGAGATTGGTAATGGCCACGTTGTTTCCGTCGAAACCGAGCGAGCCGCTGAGGCTGTCAACCGGCAGTGTGCTGTTTTTTAGGCGGCATACCACGTTGCGCAGGGTCATTTCGCCGCTGGTTTTGAAGTTTCGGAAGTCGGCGGCGGTGAGTGTGCTGCCTTTGCCGGGGCGGCCCGATGCGTTGATGCGGAGGTCGATAGTGCCGGATGCTTTTTCGATGGTGTCGAGCTGAAAAAGCTCCTGCATTTCGGCCAGGTTGATGTTTCCGTTGAGCGAGGCGGTGTAGGAAGGGTTGTCGAATCCGTCCATGGCAAAGCGCCCGGTAAACTTGCTGGCACCCGTTCCTGCGCTGAACTCCGAAAGCTCGAAACCATCGCGCCCGCGTCCGCTGCTGAACACGCCTTTGAGGGCGATGTTTTTCATGGTTACGTTGGTTCCTTCGCGGCTCAGTGTGCCGTTGCTGCGTATGCCGAATTTGCCTTCCACCACGGGTGCCACAGAATCGGAAACGGCGCCTTTTACGGTTACGTCGGTGTAAAATTCGCCGGTGGCTTTGTAGTCTTCCACGTCTTTGCGCAGGCTTTCGGGCAGCAGCGAGAGGGCTTTGGCCAGGTCGATGCGGTTTCCGGTAACGGCCAGATCGAGCACCGGAGCTTTCGCGGCATTGTTTACCGATCCGCTCACGATGAGTTCGAGTTGCGAGAGTGTGAGTTTGCCGGTTTGTACGGTGTACAGGTTTTGAGTGTTGTTTATTTGCAGGGCAAGGTCTAATGTGCCTTTGTTTCCGGCAAAGTACGAGGCATTGCCCTGTTTGAGCTGGCCCACGGTAAAGCCGGCGTCGGTTTGCAGCACGTATTGTTCGGTGCCGAAATCGCCGGCGCAGTTGAGCTCGTCGATGAGTATTTCGTAAGTGCTTTGCGCGGGCTGGTTGCGGTAAAACAGGCGCACGTTTTCGAGGCCTACGTGTTCGAGGGCAAAGGCCACGGGATTGGCCTGGCCGGTATCGGAAGCGGGTTTGAGGAAGTGGTAGTTGTCGCGGCCTTTCTTGTCGATGCGCAGTTCCATCGAGGCATTTTCCATGGAAATGTCGCGTATGGTGTAATTTTTCCGGAAAAAATCGAGCAGACTGAACGAGAGGGCAATGCGTTCGGCTTTAAACAGGGTGTCGCGTTTTTCGTCGGGCAGGGCATCGAGTGCTTTCACGTTTTTAAATTCGAGCGACACATCGGGAAAGCTGCTGAACAGGGTGAGGTTAATGTCTTTCGGGTCGATAAACACTACGGTGTTGAGGTGTTTATTGGCCTCGGCGGTGACATACTTTTTCACATCGTCTTCAAACACAAACAGCAGCAGCACGGCCAGTCCCAGCAGGAGCAGCATGGAAATGCCCGTCCACATAACAAAGCGGATCATCCGTTTCCACCACGGACGTTTTTTCTTTTCGGGCTGGGCAGCGTTTTCTTCCATGCAGGCATCTTGCAGGCGGGTATGCCTGCAAATTCAAAACTAAAACGCAGCCCGATGCAGAAAGGTATGCCGGGGCGGAAAGTATGAAATGTGAAATGTTTATAACGTGCGTGCTGTCAACGCCTACCTTTGCCGCACCAAACCAAACCACTTATGGAAGCAAGAGACAGCAACGGCACGCTTTTGAACGAAGGCGACAATGTAACACTCATTAAAGACCTCAAGCTGCGCGGCTCATCGGCCGTGATCAAGCGGGGCACTTTGGTAAAAGGTATCCGCCTTACCGATGATGCGGGCGAGGTGGAAGGCCGTATTGAGCGGCAAACGATTGTGCTGCGGACGGAATTTTTGAAGAAGGCGTAAAATTGTCTGTTTGCAAGGTTTAGTATAGATCAATTAATTCCTACCTGAACACCTGCAAAAACCCACCCGCCACTGCGCGTTCCTGGTTGTTTACCTTCACGGTGCTCAATCTCCGGCTGTCATCCTGCTGTTTGAGGAAGCAGGAATTACATTCAAACGTTTCGTACTTAAATGTGGTTACTTCTATCAACTGCACAGGCAATTGTATGCGGTAATTATTTTGCGGAGTAAAGGCCGCGGGAAGTGCAAATGTATAGTGCAGCGAATCGGGATTCCCGTCTGTGGCTGTAAGTGCCGAACTGGCAATGGTTATGGTGTCGATGGGCTGGTTCCAGCCGGAGGCGGCATCGAAACGTACAATAATTCCGTTTGCGATCTGATTGCGGGAGTAGTTGTTGAAACCGATGGAAGTAATGGTGGTGGTTTCGTCGCAATCGCGGCGTGTGCAGCAGCCGGCAAGGCCCAGGAGGGTAATAAAGAGAATGAGGCGCATGAGAAAAAAGTTGGGTCTGCTGCCAATATACAGCGAACTGCGAAAAAATAAAATTCTGATTCGGCAGCCTGTGTATTTTGTACGGCAGATTACTTACCGGAGGGTTTGGGCGGCTCGGGTTTGAGGCCGGTCTGGTAGCGCAGTTGCAACTGACGCATGAGCGGTGGGAATGCTTTCTGAATAATTGCGCGTGGCGTATTGTCGGTATTGGCAAACTCGCTGCGGAGTTTACCGGCGGCGGTGCGTTTTCCGGTGGCGGTGGAGAAAATGGTAAAGTGCATCACGGCCGAACGCTTGAACGTTTGTGCGCCATTGAGGTTGTAGGGATCGCTGCCGAGGTCGTTTTTAAGGTCGATCTGGTTGATGAAGATTACATACTGCGCCTTGTACTTGGTTTTGAGTTTTTCGAGTACTTCGGGCGTTTTGAGTATGGTGTTCATGAAGCGGTCGCCCTGTGCGGTGGTCGATTGTACCTGTCCGTTTTTTACACCGGTCTGTGGTTTTTGCGGTGTGGTGGCTGCGGGCGGATTGAGCGGCGACCCGGTGAGGGTCCATTCGGTGTTGGTGCTGGCGTACACGTAGCGCAGGTCGGCTTTCATTTTTACCGTATCGTCGAGCAGCGAGGTAACGGTGAATGCGCTGCCGAATTGTTTGCGTATCTGGTCGGTAACGGCCTGATTGAATGCGCTTCGTATCTGCTCGAAATTCTGGCCCGATGCTTTGCTCATGGCCCGGCTGATGTCGGGATCCACGTTAAACATGGTGGGATACATGGGCACGATAAGAATTTGAGTTTTGCCTCCGGACGAGGGCGTGGTGCCGCCTGCGCTGTCGCTGCCGGTGCCGCGTGTGGTGGTTTGCGCGGTAAGCAGTGCAGGCGTGGCCAGCAGCAAAAGGATCAGGCGAAAGGCGTTCATCTTCATTCAGAAACGCAGTTTGAGTGCAAATTCGTATCTGCACCGGCAAAGCCCGTGCCAGCAATATTCATCAGCCACCAATGAAGGGCTTGATGATAAATTTCCAGAGGTCGTTGCCGTTGGCAAAAATGAGCAGGGCCAGCACCATAAACGTACCCACGTTCATGGCAATGCGCATGAATTTTTCGCCGGGTTTGCGGCCGGTCACCATTTCCCAGAGCACAAACAGAATGTAGCCGCCATCGAGCACCGGAATGGGAAGCAGGTTCATAAAGGCCAGAATGCACGAAAGCAAAGCCGTAATGCTCCAGAAACTCTGCCAGTCCCAGGTGCTGGGAAAAATGCTGCCCATGCTGGCAAAGCCGCCTACCTGGCTGGCTCCGGCCTTGGTAAAGAGCAGGGGAAGTTGTTTAACGTAATTTGAAAACGACTCGCCGGTACGGGTAAAACCGCGCACAAAGGCTGCTCCAAAGCTGAAATGGGTGGTTACTTTTTCGGGCGACATATTTTTTGATTGTACGCCCATTTTCCCTTCTTCGCTCAGCGTCACTTTTACGCTCATCATAGTGCCTTTACGGCCCAGACCCAGCGTAACTTCTTTGTTTTTGTGTTTGGCCAGCGCCGCCGATATTTCGTGAAACCAGCGCAAAGTATCGCCGTTTACGGCAAAAATGCTGTCGCCTTTCATAATACCGGCTTTCATGGCTCCACCGGCCGGAATTACGCTATCCACAATAAATTCGCCGCGAATATCGAACATGCTGGCTCCGTTTTCGAGCAGCGTTACGTCGAAGTTTTCGGGCAGTGTAATGTTTACTTTACTGCCGTTGCGCATTACTTCAATATTTCGCGCATCGTCGAGCAGGATGTCTTTTTGTATGGCGTAAAAGCTTTTTACCGGCTTCCCGTCGAGTGCGGTAATCATATCGCCGTCCCGCAGCCCCACGCTTTTGGCCAGCGAATCGCAGGCAATGCCGTTGCGGAGTTTATCGGCCGGGATGTAGCTTTCGCCCCATACAAACGACATAACGCCATAAATAATTACGGCCAGAATGGCGTTTACCGTAACACCGCCGGCCAGAATAATAAGGCGTTGCCAGGGTTTTTTGCCGCGGAATTCGTCGGGAGCGGGAGGTGTGTCGGGGTCGGTGCCGGGTTCGGCAGCCATGCCGGCAATGTCCACATATCCGCCAAAGGGAAACCAGCCCAGGCCGTAGGTGGTATCGCCAATTTTTTTCTTGAACAGCGAAAACTTGAGCAGGTTGCCAAAGGGGAAAAGGAAGTCGAAGAAAAGGTAGAACTTATCCACCCGTGTTTTAAACCAGCGGGCGGTGATGTAATGACCAAATTCGTGAAGAATAATGAGCAGCGAAAGGCTGAGGAAGAATAACGTGAACTTTACCAATGTAATGAGGATTTTGGCAAAAATAAGCAGGGTTTGGGGTTATTTGGTCATGTTTGTTTTTTTTGGCAAACAATGGGGTGTGGAGAAACGTGGCTTCGACAGGCTCAGCCACCGGTGTAGGATTTGTGTTTGGAATGGGGTGCAGGTGGCTTCGGCGGGCTCAGCCACCGGTTTTACAGCCACTACTTGTTCAATTGTCAGGGATGAATTGGTTTATAGGAATTTTTGCGGCTCAGCTATCAGAATGCGTGGCGATTAAGCCTGTGGGCGAAAATTAAACCCGGAATCCCCGGTGGCTGAGCCTGTCGAAGCCACCGTGTACATATCTCCTTTCGAAATACTTAGCTACCGAAAAGGAGTTTAAAGGCATTGGTGTAAGGGGTGCCTCAGGGAGCCGTCAATTCCTGATAAAAACTACAGCACTTAAAATGAGCAATAGCAGTTTCCCGATCAAAAATTACGTTTCTATACCTTCCATCATCCAGGATGGGTATTTTTTGAGGTATCCGGATTCCGAACAAATAGATTTCGATCAAGCCTCCCTGATAGTAATATGTTTTCTTCTGTTTTGTTTGGTAGTCTGTGATTTCAAACCATTCCTTTTCCGTGGCCGGGGTAAACTCCAAAGTAGCAATGGCTTCTTCCAAAGCAACTTGAATTTGTTCTGTAGAGTATTTTTTTCTCAGTGATAAAATAACTATACCCGGGTAGTTCACAATTCCTTTGGGTAAATAGTAGTTGATCACACTGTCATATTCTTCAAACAGATAATGACAGTGCATCTTGCAATAATCCAGATACCGGTCATCTATGTTAGCCATCGGCCAACCGCCTTTATAGCGAATTGGGTAATCTCTTTCGGCAATGTCGATAAATTTCATGGCATTCACCGGATCCCTTCTTCGTAAATAGATTTGGGCAGCTTCTACACATGCAAAGGACTTATAATAGGTTTCCCTGATGAATCGTGTTTTTTCTACATCTGGAAATTCATTCATGTGTAAGTAAAATTCGCCCCGACTGGCAATGATCGTACGATACATTTTTAGTGCGATGGTGTCGTTTATTCTGGAATAGGCATTGGCCAGAAAAAAATAGTAGGCATGATTTTTTTTATCAGGTAAAGAATCCTTGAGTTGACCACGCATTTTTATCAATATGAGGTCTTCATACGAATGGCTTGTATCTCTGGGCCACCATTTAATTAAAGGGAAATGTATCGCATACTCACTCTTTAGCTTCCCGATATAAGGTAATTCATAGTAATCGGGCTGAACATAAACGATACCCATGACTGTGTCCAAACGACTTTCGATAGGATCGCGATAGGGTGTTTGCTGCGCAGCCAATTGTTTTGTGCTGTAGCTGACCAGTATCCCGATGATGTAAAGTGAGAATATGTTGAATTTCATATCCTGTATTTGGTTAATAGATATTAACGCGTTGTGCTATTGAAAACTCGACGAAAAGTTTCTTGGCCTAACAAGAAAGAGATGTTATGCACTCCGTATGTGTAAGAGTCTAACCAAACACTTAAATCAAGCACAACACCCATGCAAATTTCTTAAAGATTTCCTTAGAATGAAAAACCTTATTGCAATTGGAGTTAAACAGCGATGGAATACCCGCGTCAGTCTTCGATGAATGACCTTACAGTGGTTGAGTCCCCGCAATTTCAGCGGGGATCGAAACCACCGGGTACAAAGTGTTTGTCGAAGCCACCGGGTAGAATGCTTTACTTTTCGTCCCATTCCTTGAGTTGCTTCTTTGAGGCCAGGCGGCGCCAGCCTTGTTCCAGCACTTCTTCGAGCAATGGTTTTCGCAGGGCGTGGAGCCAGAGGGCGAGGTATGGGTAAGGCTTGAAATGTTCGGGCAGGTGAAAGGCTTCGGGGTAGGTGTCGAGGTAATATTCGCGGCGTTCGAAGCCGGTTTGGATGCTCAGGAACTTGCCGCTTTCGTGCAGGCGGCAGAGTAGTTTGCCGCGCACTTTTATGGATGGTGTGCCTTCGTGCGAGATGCTGTCTTCGGCACCGGGAAAACGTAAGGCGATTTGGCGCACCGGTTCGAAATCGGCGGGGTTGAAGTTTATGCGGGGAGGATTCATTTTATAAATTTCCGGAAGGCAGAAATGGTTTGGAATATGAAGAATGCGAGGGTTAATTTATGCAGATTATCTCCCCTCGCAATAAATCGGTACAGTTAAAACTTTACAAATTTGGAGCGCAGGCGCTTCCCGCCGGTCTGTATTTCAATACAGTAAACACCCGCTGGTAACCCGCTCACATCGGCTGTAATTCCGGTGCCGGAAAAAAATACCGGCAGCAAACTCATCCGCCCGGCAGCATCATAAATGCAGGCCGGAGCAAATTGCGCATCTTCCGGCAACAGCAGTAAAATATGGTCTGAAGCCGGATTCGGGAAAACCGCAAAACTTGTTGACTGCACTGTTTCTGCGGTGCTGCTTGTTAAACAGTCAACCACATTCATCAATGCACTGTCGGCAACGGCAGAAGTGTAAAGAGGTATTCCGGTTGGCCGAAGCGCAAGTTTTACGGGTTCGGCGGGTTCTGTAAAGCTATCGTTACGGGCAAAAACCGAATCGGTTGCTGTGGTTTGCCCGGCAGGAATAATGATGCTTCCGGTGAGCAGGTGTACATCATCGGCCCAGCTAACTGCGCCGCTTGTATCATAACGCACCGGAAGCGGATAACTCAGGTTGGCTGATGCACGGCTGCCCGTAAATGTGGCTGCGGTTGCCGTACACTCCTCTGCAATAATTGTTGCTTCATTAAGTTGTACGGTGGTGGCAGGCAATTGGGTCTGTGTGCTCCATGAAAAGGTTACGTTGGTGGTATCTTGCACCTGCTGGTACCAAACACCATTGCCGTTTGGCTCCACCACTGCAAAATTTCCACTCATATCAGCAATACCGGCAAGCGTTGACCAGCCATATACCCTGAAAAAATCGAAATTGGTGGTGTACGTTATCAGTACCTCATCAAACACATAACCGCCCAATGCCGCACTTGGCAAGGTGTAGCTGGGGACTTCCATAAAAATGGGTTCGTTGTATTGAACTTGTTGCTGGCTTATGTTCACAAAAGCACAATCAGAAAACTCAACCAGAAAAGCTTCTGCGGTTTTGCGCGAATAAAATGCACTCCATTGGCTGTTTTCAATTAAACAACGCTCAAAAAGTACGTTGCCCTGTACAGGCATTGTATCGTTTGCGCTTAACTGTATTTCGCAGGTCGGATATACATTGGAAGGTACATGATTGTTGCTCAGATAACAGTCGCTGAAACGTATGCTTACTGGCAGCGATGTACTATCCATCTCAAACAATGCCACCATAATTCCGCTGTGGTTATTGTTGGTAAAAGAACAATGCTCAAAGTTCAGATTTACCACGCGCTGATACGGTTCAAACGGCTCAATATCCACACCCGCCTCGGGCAAAGTGCCGCCGGTTTGTGTAAACAGGCAATGCCTTACAAGCATATTCTCCACACTGCAGATACTCATGCCCTGCCGGTAATTGTTGATGCAGCGCACATCTTCCAGCAAAATATTTTGTGAATAGGTTTGAGGGCTCCACCAGGTGGCACCACCTGCATAAATTCCGTCTCCGCCGCTGTCGCGCAGGGTAAGCCCTTTTACTGTAATACCGCTGCTGTTATCAATATGCAGACAGTGCCGGTACTCACTGTCGTTGAGAATAATGTACTCAGGTTTGTTCATCACAAACTCGGCACCGTAGCCAATTATTGTAATGTTTGATGCGCGCACTAATTTCAAAAGACAATCGCCGGTGCCGTTAAAAGCACCGGGAATTGCGCGGAGTACAACGCCTTTTTCAAAAATCAGGGTCTTGTTGCTGAGATCAAAAAACAGATTTGGATTTACATTCCAGTCGGCACTTTGCAAATCAAAAACAATGGTGTCGAACGATGATTGTATGGCATTCTGAAATGCCGCTGTTGCATTGGTTGGGGTATAACCAAAGGTTGAGGCATTAACCATTGTTGCATGCAGCGACCGAAGTGAAAGCAATGCAAACAGAAACAGCAGACCGTATAATTTCATGTTGTATAAGGTATGGCATACAAAGCACAAATCCCAGACAATACCTTAGCCCCTCACAAGTTTCCCTGCAATTCTTTGTGTGGTGCTGTTTGTTTGGCTGAGGTGGCGTTTGGTAATCTGCTTCGACGGGTGCGTAGAGGCTACTGTGTATCGCACGGGGCAAAAAACAAAATTTCGGGTAAACTCCCGGCAAACTCTCCGACGTCTTTAAGACGTCGGAGAGTTGAGTCGGAGAGTTTAGTACTGGCTGTTTTTTGCCCCGTGCACAATTTCTGCTGCAATTCTTCGCGCCTCCGCATCAGTAGCCACATAGTCTTCGTAATTGGGTGCAGGCACAAACGAAGTCTGTTGCATGGCCCGGGCATTGATATCGGCAATTTGCAGGAAGCTTATTTTTTCTTCGAGGAAGGCGGCCACGGCTACTTCATTGGCGGCGTTCAGCGCGCAGGCTTTGTTGCCGCCCAGCGCCAGTGCATCAAAGGCCAGTTGCAGGCAGCCGAAGGTTTCGCGGTCGGGCGCTTCGAACGTAAGCTGCGGATAGTGCAGGAAATTGAAGCGCGGAAAATTGGCCTTCAGGCGCTGCGGGTAGGCCAGCGCGTATTGAATGGGCAGCTTCATGTCGGGCAGGCCCATCTGGGCTTTCATGCTGCCGTCGCAAAACTGTACAATGCTGTGTATAATGCTTTGCGGGTGTACAATTACATCAATCTGTTCCGGCTTCAGGTGGAAAAGCCACCGGGCCTCAATTACCTCCAGGCCTTTATTCATGAGCGTGGCCGAGTCGATGGTGATTTTGGCACCCATAGCCCAGTTGGGGTGTTTGAGTGCCTGTGCGCGGGTTACCGTGGCCAGATCGTGGCGCTTTTTGCCGCGGAATGGGCCGCCGGAAGCGGTGAGGTAAATTTTTTCGATGGGGTTGTGAAATTCACCCGCCAGACATTGAAATATAGCCGAGTGCTCCGAATCGACCGGGTATAGATTTATGCCTTTTTCGCGGGCCAGTTTCGTCACAATATCGCCGGCTACCACCAGTGTTTCCTTGTTGGCAAGGGCAATTTGTTTTCCGGCTTCAATGGCAGCCAGCGTGGAGCGCAGCCCGGCATAGCCCACAATGGCGGCCAGCACCATGTCCACACTGTCCATGCGCACCACATCGGCAAGTGCTTCTTCGCCGCCATATACTTTTATATCGTGGGGCAGCAGCGCGTCTTTTACCTGGGCCAGTTTGGTGGTGTCGTTTATCACCACCACATTGGGCTTAAAGCGTATGGCCTGCTCAATGAGCAGCGGGGCATTGCCGCCGGCGGCCAGCACTTCTACCGTAAAACGGCCGGGATTGGCCGCCACCACATCGAGCGCCTGTGTGCCAATGGAGCCGGTTGAACCAAGTATTGCCAGACGAAGCGGTGCAGATGAATTCACAAACAAACAGGTTTTAGATTGGGCGCAAATATACCGCGTATGGCGGCTTGTTTAATGCACGATTACAACACGCGAAGTCTGCACATTGTTTCCCGTGCCTGCGTGCAACACATACACCCCCGCCGGCAGGTGCCGCACATCAAGCTCATTTGCACCCGCTCGGGCCTGATACGTAAGCACAGTGCGACCGCTGTGGTCGATGAGTTGAACAGGAGCAGCCGAGGCCAGTGTAAAACGCAGGCTTTCGGTGGCGGGATTGGGGTAATGCGCCAGCGGTAATGCGGCGGGTGTTTGTGCAATGCCGGTAATAATTTCCATGCTCCACACGCTGCCGGTGTAGGTGCTTATCAGGAGTTTGCCGGCCGCCACGGCCAGTGCCGGATTGCCGTAGGCGTGGGTGGTGGTGAGGTTTCCGGTAACGTTGCTCCACGAGATGCCGTAGTCGAGACTCATCCACACACCGCCGCGCAGGGTGTAGGCGGTGTCCTGCTCGGCCCCGCTGAAACCGGCGTAAAGGGTATCGCCCGCAAAGAGCAGGGTTTTGCACACCGTTGTTCCCCAAACGCCTGTGAGATTCTGGTAGGTGGGAAAAGCGCGGAATATTTCGCCGGTTTGCAGGGCGGCGTAAATGGTTCCGTTTTTTACGGCAATGGCCGACACGTCGAACCCCGAATAAAGCTGCGTCCAGTTGCTGCCATTGTCGGGGCTTATGAAAATGCCGTTTTCGGTGGCAGCCACCAGTGTGTCTGAAGTGGGCGAGTTCCAAAGCTGGTTAACGAGTTGCGCAAGTACCTGCGTGAAGGTATTTCCTCCGTTGGTGCTGCGGTAAAGACCAAGCTGCAGCGTGATGAGATCGACTTCGGAAATAAACACGTTTGCGGTGTCCTGCGGGTCGATGCTTATTTCGCCGATGAGTTTATTGCCGGGGCGTATCTGCGTCCACGAAGTAAAACCATTGTAAGATTTATACAGTCCCTGCGCAAAGGTGCCGCAATACATTACCTGCGGTGCGCCGGGCACAAACCTTACGCAAAGTCCGTGTGCATCGGGGCCTTTGCGTGTCCAGGTAAGTCCGGCGTCGAATGTTTCGGAGAGAGCGGGCATGTTCCAGCCCGACGAATAGGAGCCGAGTAAGCTGATGCACCAGTGATTATTGTTTTGTGCATCCACTTCAATGCAGCTCGACTCGACGCAACGGGGCGACTGTGCAATTTGCGAAAAACTAGCACCGCCATCGGTAGAATGCCAGATGAGTGTGTTGGCAAACACGCCGTAAAAAATTTCGTTGCCTTTGGCCAGAATGCCTATGCCCAGAAGGTTTGCGGGCGCAGCCGTGAGTACGCCCCACGATCCGGTTTGCGACGACCAGCGTTGCGGTTGCAGTGTGGCGGTGCTGTAAACTTCTATTTGCGGACTGATGCGGCCAATGCTGATATCGAAATTAAACTCATTGGCCAGGCCGATGTGGGTGAAGGTGGCGCCGCCATCGGTGCTGAGGTAAATGCCGGCGGGGTAGGCGGCCACGGCCACTACATTGCCCTGCACCTCAATTTGCTGTATGCCGGTGGTGCCGGGCACTGCGGCTACCTGCTGCCACGACACGCCGCCATTGGCCGAACTGTAAAGCCCGTGGCCGATGGTTCCGGCAAAGAGCAGTCCGGCCGGTGTAACTGCGATGCACGGCACGGCCGTATCCTGCAGGCCGGTGGGCTGCCAGCTTGCTCCGGCGTTGTTGCTTACAAACACACCGTTGCCGGGGCGGGGCGGATTGCCGTTTTCTTCGCTGCCGGTGCTTATCCAGAGGCGTTGTGCGTTGGCCGGATCAACCACGAGTTTGGTTACCATGCGGTCGTACTTGCTTTGCAGGCCGGTGGCGGTTTGTGTCCAGGTGTTGCCGCCGTCGGTTGATTTGGCCACGCCATAGCGTCCATACATCTCGCAGGCGTAAACGGTGCCGGGAGTGAGTGTGTCGATGGTAATGTGCCAGCCGGTAAAGTCGGGGAGTTCGTCGCTTACGAGTGTCCAGGTACTGCCGCCATCGGTACTTTTCCAGATGCCGCCCGAATCGTCGCTGCCGGCAAAAATTACCTGCGCATTGTTTGGGTCAATGGCAAAATCTTTGAAATAGCCACCGTTTGGGCCAAGCTGTGTCCAGAGTTGCGCGGACAGGAAATGAACAACAAGCAGGGAAAGAAATGTGGCGAGTTGTTTTTTCATGATACGGTGAATTTACAGAATTGCCACGAAATGAATCTTTACTTTTCTTTCATCGGCAAATTGATTTTTTAATTTGCACAAACTCCTTCAACCACCCATCTTGCAGAAGTGAAACACATCACCACCCTTGCCGAGTATTGCCGCGAAATAAACATTGCGCCGCCGCGTCATGGTTTTTTCGATATCCGCCGTTTTGAAGACAATATGAAAACGGTAAACAAAAAGCAGGCACCGTTCAGGCACGAATTCTACGCCGTGGCCCTGCGCCACGAAGGGCGCGGACGCGAACTCATGGGCAAGGCCATTGATACCAAATTGTTTTTCAATTCGCCCTATCAGGTGGTTACATGGGACATTGCGCCCGACTGGAAAGGCTGGTATATTATTTTCGATAAAGAATTTATAAGCATGAACCGGAGTTGGGAAAACTTCATTATCGATCATCCCTTTTTCCGGCTCGATCAATACCTTGCATTCGATTTACCCGATGAAGCATTTGAAGAAGCCAACGGGTGGTTTTCGAAAATATTTGAAGAATATCATTCTGATAATCCCGATAAATTTCAGTTTATACAAACCTACACACAGCTATTGCTGCACACCACCAAACGGTATTTCGACCGCAGCCGTTTGGATACGCAGCTTCCCGAAAACAACCGCACGGCCGATATTTTGCTTGTATCGCGTTTTCAGGCATTAATAGAAACAATGGCCACGCAGGAAGATGCCAACCCCGGTGTGCGGCAACCTTCTTTTTATGCCGGTATGCTTAATATTCACCCCAATCACTTAAACGCGGTGGTGAAACGCATTACCGATAAAACGGCCTCGCAGCTCATTCAGCAGCATTTAATTACCTACGCCAAATCGCTGCTGCGGCAAACCGATTTAACGGCAAAGGAAATTGCCTACCGCCTGCATTTTACCGAGCCCACGCATTTCAACGCATTTTTCCGCAAGCAAACCGGCATTACGCCGCAGGCTTTCCGCGACGGGAAATAAGCCTTTTTGCGCCTCCTTTGATTTTCGTCATTTCTGCTTTGTAAGCTGTTCTCCGCATGGAACGGGGCCGCCGCATCTTTGCCTTGTCAAACAACAAAACACAAACAAGGCCATGAAAACAAAAACTCTCTTTGCAGCAATGATGCTTGTTGCTGCTTCCGCACATACTCAGGAAAACTGCACCATGAAAAACGAAGAAATTATTCAAACCATCCGTCAGGTATTCGACGGAGCCGATGAGCGCAACTGGAGTAAGATAGAATCAAGCCTTGCTCCTGAAGTATTGCTCGATTACACGTCGATGAGCGGCGGCGAGCCCGCACGTTTAACCCCGCAGCAAATTATCACCGCCTGGAAAGGCTTGCTGCCGGGCTTTAAAAGCACACACCACCAAACGGGCAATTACACGATAGCAGTAAATGGCCGCGAAGCCACAGCGCACTTTCACGGACTTGCGCTGCATTACCTGCCCGGCGCGGCCGGTGGCGAATACTGGATTGTTTCAGGCACTTACGATTATAAGCTGATCAATGTGAATGAGGAATAGAAAGTAAATGCCATACGGTTTAATCTGCTGCAACAAACAGGCAATTTACAGCTTCCCTCGCTGGCGCAGGAGCATGTAAAAAGCAATGCAGTGTGGCCCGAGTATCGCGCATCGGCCGGTGCAGAGCGGGTGGTGAATGCGTTTTTCACTTCGCTTGTACAAATGAATATCCCGGCGTTTATGCAGGTTTGGGGCGATGAGGCGCAGCAGTTTATGCCGCTGGCTCCTGTGGGTTTTCCGCAACTGCTTTCGGGAAAAGCGGCCATTGAAAACCAATACAAAGGCTTGCCCGAAAACTTTTTGTCGATGCAGTTTCCCTGGCGCATTACGCCTACGGCCAATCCCGATGTGGTGATTGTGAGCTACACCGGACGCATACAACTCAAAGCAGGCGGCGAATACAACAACATATACCACGGCGTGTTTGAAACAACTCACGGCAGGCTGCAGCGCTTTACCGAATATTTCGATGCCGAAATTCTCTCCCACGCCTTCGGGCAAAACCTGAACACCAATTTTAACGTGAACAATGCAACTACTTCTCCGGCCCCCGCACACACTGCTGCCGCGGCCACCATACTGCGCAAGGTTGAATTTCTGAGCGAAGGCCTTGTGCTGAAAGGCAATTTGTTTTTACCCGCCGGTTTCGACCAGTCGCGCAAGTACCCCACGGTAATAGTAACCGGCTCGTGGACTTCCATTAAAGAGCAAATGGCCGGACTGTATGCCGAAAAGCTGGCCCGGCGTGGCTTTGTGGCACTGGCTTTCGACTTCCGCTTCTGGGGCGAAAGCGAAGGACAGCCCCGGCAGTACGAAAATCCCGAGGCTAAAATTGAAGACATACGCAACGCCGCCGCCTACCTGCACACGCTGAATTTTGTGGACACCACTGCACTGAGCGGTTTGGGAATTTGCGCCAGCGCCGGATACATGGCTTATGCCGCCGCGCAGGATCACCGCATCAAAAATCTGGTAACGGTGGCTGCCTGGCTGCACAACCGCTCCGTGGCTGAAACCATTTACAACAACTGGCCGGAGAAATACGACGGACTGCTGGCCCGCTCCAAAGCCGCCGCCGAAAAATTCAGCACCACCGGCCAGACCGAATTTGTACCCGCCTGCAGCGACACCGATCCAAATGCAGCCATGTATGTACCCGGCGGCATATTTCCCTACTACATCGACACTGCGCTGGGTGCCATTCCGCAATACACCAACCGCTTTGCGGTAATGAGCTGGAGCCACTGGCTGCAGTTCGACGGGGTGGCCGCCGGCAAAAGCGTGCAGAAACCGGTGTTTATGGTACACAGCACCAACGCCGCGTTGCCCGAAGGAGCCAAAGAATTTTACCAAAGCATTCCCGGCGAAAAGCAGATTGAATGGCTGAACGAGTACAACCAGATGGAATTTTATTACAAAGACGAAGCCGTAAACGCCGCCGTAAACAGCGTAGCCGCCTGGCTCCTGAACTGATAGTGTAGCCACAGATTATAGTTAGCGAATAAAAAACTCTCCGATGTGGTTAAGCGTCGGAGAGTTTTTTATTTACAGAATTTTGCTGCCACATTTACTTTTGCATATTCGGCCCGGGGTGTGAACGCGCATCATCGGCAAACAAAAGAGGTGCGTTTATCGTTTTTTATATCATCAAAACAAGAATATTATCGAAATCATCCTATAGTTCTTCCGGGAGAATTTTTTTAAAGATACAGGAATGATACATGGTTCAAGATTACGGCAGTTTGCCTGAGTAAACTGTATTACTTAATCACCAACCGCGCATAACGGCGATTAATATCATCACGATATTCCAGCAGGGCTGCATTGGCAGAAATCCATTTTACATTTAATTCAGTTTCGATAGCGTTGCGGTTGCTATCGAAAACAGTATGAAGAGTATCACCTGAAAGCGCGCATAATTGAAACCGGTTTCCTCTGAGAAAAGCAGAGCCCCCCGAAGCCAGCCAATTTACATTGGGAGAAACCGCAGGAAGGTTTTGTAGGATATATTGTTGCCCGGTATTACGGTTTATTAGTTCGCAAAAATCCTGATCGAAATAGAGTGTAGAAAAAACAAACCAGCGTTTGCCGGGGAAATGACCGCAATATGCATAAAGCAAGGAGTCGGAAGGTAAATGTGTACGTTGTGTTTTAAACCGCAGCACCCGGCCGTTTTGTAATTGGAAAAAGAGAGAGTCGTTTTTTCCGGAGATTATTCCCTGCAATCTGCACAAGTTAGTGCCCGTGTAAAACCTGTCGTCCTTGAGGCAATATAATTCAGAAGAATTCCGCATTTCCCAATTCCAGGCAGAAATGTCTTTCGCATCTCTGAAGCTTGTTTCTTCCTCCACATCCAGCCAAATCCGGTATTTCCCAAAACTGATCGTATCATACAGTTTTTCCAGTCCGGGTATGAAACAGTTGCTTCGGAGCCGGTCGTTTCGTGAACAGCTTTTTACTGATTCTTCACAGGAAGCGGCAAACAGCAAACCTGCCACCACAAAAATGTTCAGTAGCCGTATCATTTAATCACCAGCCGCGCATAATACTTCGTCAACTTATACTCCGCACTTCCATAATCGGGCACACTCTGTTCAATTAACGCTTCGTTTTCGCTGATCCATTTTGCATTGGTTGCGCCCCATTTATCGTAAGCACGTTCGAAAACAACGGTGGCATTATCGCCGCTGAGGCTGAGCAGTTGGAGGCCGTTAAAGGTGTAGCCGGCTTCGAGGTCGAAGTTGTACACGAGCAGCAGGTTTTTGCGGGGCGAGAGAATGGGGTAGTACATGAGCGAAACCTCTTTGCCGGTGTTGAGGTTGTATGCGGCGGCATCGAATGCTTCGTAGTAGGTGCGGCCCACAATGATCCAGGGCAGGGAGCTGAGTTTGCCCATGTATTCGTTTAGGCGTACATCGCCTTCGTTGGCTTCGGTGTATAGTGTATCGCGCAGGAAGAGGCTGTTGCCGTTTTTGAGGCGTATGCGCAGGGTGAGCGAGTCGGGTCGTGAAACGAAGGTTGAATCGCTGACGAGCAGGCCGCGCATCCATTTTCCGAGGCAGTTGAAACGCTCTTCGCCCTCCAGGTCGTTGCAGGCGATGCGCCAGGCCGAAACATCTTTGGCGGTGTTGTATTCGGCTTCGGTGGCGGGCAGGAGCAGTATGCGGTAGCCGCCGGTTTCGAGGGTGTCGAAACGGTTGAGTGTGTCGGGGGCGATGGGCTGGTTTTGGGCGAGACTGTCGGTGGCGGGTGTTTTTGTACCGCCGCCGCAGGCTGCAAGCAGGGCGAGGAGTGTAAGGGCTGCGAGGTATTTCATGCGATCAGAAGCTGATGAAGTCCTGCGGGTCGATGGGGATGCCGTTGTACCAGAGTTCGAAGTGCAGGTGGGGGCCGGTGCTTTGTTCGCCGCTGCTGCCAACTATGGCAATGGGGTCGCCGGCTTTTACAAACTGGCCGGTTTTTTTGAGCAGCACCGAGTTGTGTTTATACACCGAAACGATGTTGTTTGAGTGCTGGAGCTGGATTACGTAGCCGTTTTCGGGGCTCCATCCGGCCGAAATTACGGTGCCGTCGAGGGTGGCCTTTACGGCATCCGATTCGGCGGCGGCCACATCCACGCCGTAATGTTCTTCGGCGGCGCTGTAGGCGGTGGTTACTGCGCCTTTTACGGGGGCGAAAAAGAAGAATCCGCTTATGCCGCTGCTTTTCTTTACGCCCAGGCGCAGGGAGTAGGTGTTCATGTCGCCCTCAATTTCGCGGCGCAGGGCAGAGTCGGCGGGCGAGGGTTTTACGGCGGCTATGTTTCGGGTGCGGGAAGTATCGCGCGGGTTGCCGGGTTTTTCGGGCTTGTCGTTGCCGGTGAGGATTTGTTGCAGGTTGTTTACCCACAGTGTGTTGGCTTCGGCGGCGCGGTTAAGCGAATCGACCCGCTGGCGGGTGAGGTCGAGTTCGTTGCGCAGTTCGGGGTCGGAATAGCCGGGAATGTATTCGCGCAGCGGGGTAAAGGCAATGAGCAGGATAACCAGTGTGGTCATTACAATGGTTATGGCCCCGATGAGCACCAGTATGCCCAGCGGGGTAAGCCGCAGCGAAAACTGCTCGGCAAAGGTATCGTCGTTCATCACCACCAGCCGGTAGGGGTGGCGCAAACGATCTCTCCATTTCCGCTTGCCGGTTTCTTTTGCCATGTGGATGAACAAATATCGTATTATTCCGGGATGATTGGGGAATTCGTCTTTTTGTTGTTCCGGGGGAGGTGTTAAAGCAGTTGGTTTGAAAAGAAAATTTGCAGTGTTTTTGTTATTTTTAAGGAAAAGCAGGCATTATGACAACTTCGGCATTAAGGAAAAAAATTCACGAATACATCGATAAGGTTGACGACAGTTTTTTAATTATTGTTCATCAACTATTGGAGCGTGAGGTGGGTTTTTACAATTTCGAATTAACGGATGAGGATATTGAAACAACTAACCGCCGCAGAATGGAAATGCAGACAGGTAAAGTTGAGGGATTGAGTCATGAACAGTTGATGGAAGAGATAACCAAGGCCTTAAAGAAACCTTCAAAATGATGCGTTAACCTACTGACAGACAAATTTTTCGGGCAAAGATTATAGTTTAGCCCCCCTTCAAGCAACCAAACTGCCCCTTTCCCGTCATATCCTTGACAGAATACACTATTTTTGTTTTTCGGGCGTTATCCCCGCCAGACCATTCTTTTCGTGAAAAGAACCACTTTATATCTTCCGTATATCGCCCTGCTGCTCTGGCTGGGCGGCTTTGCCGTTTCGTGTACCACCAAGAAAAACACGCGGGTAACCCGTGGCTACCATAACATGACTTCGCGCTACAACGGCTATTTCTATGCCCGCGAAAGCATGAAAGATGCGCGCGACAAGATTGATAAAGCCTACGTGGACGATTACTCGGAACTGCTTCCGCTTTTCCGCCTGCCCAATACGCCCGAAACCAAAGGCTCTTTTACCGATTACGAAAAAGCCATCAAAAAATCGACCACCGTTATCGAGCGTCACGCTATTACCAAAAAGAACGGCGAGGAAATTGCCGGGGCGGTGAAATGGATTGACGACAGCTACCTTATTATTGGCCAGGCCCGCTACTACAAGGGCGAATACCTTTCGGCGATGGAGGTGTTTGACTATGTGACACAGAAATACGCCAAATTCCCCATTCGTTTCGACGGTTATCTCTGGCAGGCACGCACACATATCGGGCTGGGCGGCTACAGTCAGGCCGAGACCATTCTCGATATGATTGCCAACGACAAGGAATGTCCGCCCGCACTGTTGCCCGAAATAAAACTTACCTATGCCGATTTGTACATGCACACCGGCAACTATGGCAATGCGATAAAATACCTCGAAGACGCCATTCCGCTTACTAAGAAAAAGAAAATGCGGGCACGTTACACCTACATACTGGCCCAGCTTTACGAGAAAACCGGCGAAGAGAAAAAGGCCCAGCGGCTTTACGGCGAAGTGGTGGAAATGAACCCGCCCTACGAAATGCTTTTCAACGCCCGCATTAGCCGTGCACGACTGAGCGGAGCCAGCAGCAAAACCCGTTCGGGAGCCAAAAAAGAGCTGGAAAAGATGCTCACCGACGATAAAAACAACGAGTATCAGGACCAGATTTACTACACCCTCGGCCAGCTTGAAGCCGCCGGCGGCGATACCGAAGCCGCCCGCAAATACTACAAGCAGTCGATAGCCATGAGCGCCGGCAATGCCAAACAAAAAGCCCTGACTTACCTTGCACTTGGCGATTTGTACTTTACCGAAACCGATTACATAAACGCGCAGGCGTACTACGACAGTACCATGCAGTTTCTGCCCAAAGACTACGCAAACTATGCGCAGGTGGATGAAAAACGCACCAGCCTGAGCACATTGGTACGCCACATAAAAACGGTTAAGTACGAAGACAGCCTGCAAACCGTGGTGAAAAGATATGGCAGTGATACCACAGGGTTGTATGCCTACATCGACAAACTCATTGCCATTAAAAAAGAAGAAGACCGCAAGAAGAAAGAAGCGCAGGAAGCACTTCTGCAACAGGGCGGCGCACCGGCCAATTTAAATCCCAACCCCACTCCTTCAAACCCCATGGGCGGCGGAAACCCGGGCGGATTGTGGTATTTCTACAACCCGTCCACAGTGTCGTTTGGTATGGGCGAATTTACCCGTAAGTGGGGCAACCGCAAGCTGGAAGACAACTGGCGGCGCATGAACAAGGAAAGCTACATTACCGAAGATGGCGGCGATGACGGTGGAAATACCGTTACACAGGCGGGAGGAAATAAACCCGGCAACAACGATAAATTAGGCCGCGATTATTACCTGAAAAACCTTCCGTTTACCAACGAACAACTTGCCGCCTCCGACGAGAAAATTGCCGAGGCACTCTACAATCTGGGCTCTATTTACAAGGAACAGCTTCGCAACAATCCCCGTTCGGTAGAGGCATTTGAGGCATTGTGCGAACGCTTCCCGAACCATAAATATGCCTTGCCCTCGCATTTTCAGCTTTACCGTATTTATCAGAGCCAGAACAATACGATTAAATCTGACGAGCACAAAAATTTCATACTCAATAAATATCCCCAGAGCGAGTATGCCGAACTGATTCGCAACCCCAATTTCGAGGTGGACAAACTCACCGAGAAAAACAAGGTAACGCGCTACTACGAAGAAACCTACGTGCTGTTTACCGAAAACAAATACAGCGAGGTTATTACACGCTGCAATTATGCCGACACCACCTTTGGCCGCAAAAACGATCAGGCCGCGCGCTTTGCCTACATCCGTGCGGTGAGCATTGGCAAAACCCAGGGCACACCGGCCATGGAAAAATCGCTCACCAACCTTATTGCCTCTTACCCGAAAGACCCGGTAAAAGATCAGGCGCAGGCACTGCTTGATGCCATTAAACGCCAGCGGGGCGAGGTAGTGGGTGCCGATACGGTAAAAGCCGCTCCGCCCTACACTTATGATGCCGCAGCAGAACACCAGTTTATGGTAGTGGTGACAAAAGGCAAGGGCAATATCAATAACTTTAAAATTGCCCTCTCCGATTTCAATTCTCAAAACTATGCTTCCAGCGGGCTTACCATTTCCAGCATTATCCTCGACAACCAGCGCGAGATTATTCTGGTAAAGGGATTCAAGGAGAAAAATGCGGTTATGAATTATTTCTCGGTGCTGAAAGGCAAACCCGAAGTATTTGCCGAGCTGATGGCCGGATCGTATCAGGTTTTTGCCATTTCAAAAGATAATTACAGCCTGTTTTACCGCAGTAAAAACACCCAGCAGTACAAAGAGTTTTTTGATAAGAATTACATCAACAACACGAAGTAATTCTTATATTCAGATAAGCAACGAGGCCGCATCTTCAGAATGCGGCCTCGTTTGTTTGGGGATGTGGCGGACTAAAAATCGCTTTCGGTTACTGTAAAAGTATATTGATGCGCATAATGCGAGGGCAGCATTTTTTCCTGCACTATGTTTATCGACCAGAAGCGGGTGTTGAAGAAATCTTTCTGCATGAAACGGCCTGTAGTGTTTACGGTTTGCGCAGTATCGAATACGCTGCGGGCAAGCAAAACGCCCGAGCCGGCTCCGTCCTGCGTGAGAATGTAAACAGGCTTTGTTTGTCCGGCTGCAATGGTTTGCCGCAGTGTATCGCCCGAATGGCTTGCGACCACGTAAATTTCTACCGGTGTAAGCGACTGGTTGGCTACGAGCCATTCGCGGGTGGTGCTGCTTTGGCAGGCGGCGAAGAGTGTGGCAAACAGGGCGGCGGCGGGCAGTTTCATGCGGGAGGCGGGGCGTTTAGTTTACATGAATTACCCGGCCCGAGCCCGAAATGGATACGGTGAGTGCGGGTGTGCCGCGGTAATACACATCGCCGCTGCCGCTAATGTTTACGCCGAGGGTTTGTGTGGCACTTACTTCGCTATCGCCGCTGCCCGAGTTGTTTACCTGTGCGGTTTGGGTTTGAAGCGAAAAGGCTTTCATTTTGCCGCTGCCCGAAATTTCGGAGGTAAACAACTGGCTGTTTCCGCCCAGGGTAATGTTTCCGCTGCCCGAGATAGACGAAGTAACCGAGGTGGCGCGGATATTACCGAGCGAAATACTGCCCGAACCGGCCAGTTTAATGCGCATATTGCCCGCCACCAGACTATCGGCATTGCTGATGCTGCCCGAGCCGCAGATGCTTACACCCACATACACGGGGGCATACACATGTATGGTAAGGGCGCTGTAATTGCTCACACACTCGGAAAAGTCGATCACCAGTTCGTTGTTTTCGACACGGGTGGTGAGCACATCGAGTATGTTTCGCTGTCCGGTTACTTCTATGCGGTAAAGCGAGTCGGAGTGGAGCACCACATCGGCATCGATATTGAGTGCCACGGCGTTAAACACACCCGGCGAGCGCTGTTCGGTTACCGGCGATCCTTCGCCATGAATGCCCAGTGCCCGCGAGCAGGAAGTAAGTGCGGATACGGTTGCCAGAATAATGCCGGCGATAAAAAGAGTGCGAAATGTTTTCATTTTCGTTACGTATATACCGTTAAGACAAACCGGGCGGGCACAGCCCCTATGCGGAGCTTCGTTTTTTTGCACAAATACCTATCTTTACCTTATGTTCAATGCAAAAAGCAACACATCAGCACGCTCGGCCGCGGCCGACGGCGGCTCGGTAAACATTATCGGTTCAGGCACTTCCATTGAGGGCGATATTGTTTCGGGCGGCGATATACGTATCGACGGCAACCTGAAAGGTTCGGTAAACACCCGCGGCAAATTGGTGGTGGGCCCTACCGGGGTAATAGACGGCGAAGTGCATTGCCAGAACGCCGACATTTCGGGCACGGTAAAAGGAAATGTAAACGTGGCCGAACTGCTCACGCTCAAAGCCACCTCCAAACTTTCGGGCGATCTGGTGACAGGTAAATTAGCCATCGAACCCGGCGCCGATTTCTCGGGTTCGTGCACCATGGCCGGTGTAACCAGGCCCGCACTGCATGACAGCACCACCACCGAACCGCAAACGGCCTGATATTTCGGCCGCACGCTACCTGAGCATGGCCACCTACATGGCCGTAATAATTACGGCCGGGGCTTTGGGCGGGCGCTGGTTGGATGCGCAGTTTCCGATGGGTAAAATTCCGGTGTTTACACTGGTACTTACATTGGTATCGGTTTTTGCGGCAATCTGGTATTTCATCAAAGATTTTTTGAAGAAGAAATAACGCCGCCGGGCAGATGCACTAAAATTTAATGGTGTTCACACGCGTGTTCATGCGGCAGTTTAGATGCTTTGACTAAATTGTGCATCTAAATTCAATTACATTATCCACATACACAAACCAGTTTATGAAACAACTCTACACCCTTTCGGCCGCGTTTACTCTGGCAACGGCTGCTTTATCAGTGGATGCCGTGGCGCAGAATCCGCTTAAAGGCGGTATGCAATACATTGGTCCGGCTGCCGGATTTTATGTGCTGCCCATTGCAAGCCTTAATTCGCAAATAATGCAAAGCGGTTTTTCGAAAGGGTTTGATGGCAATGCCATGTATATCGGGTTAGATCGTGCTAAGTTAAGCCATGTATCGCAGGGTAAAGAGTTTAACGCGGCCACGCTGCTTACCTTTCATTACCTGCTGCCGCAAACCATTTCCGATTCTTCGCGCGAAATGACGCTGGGCGGCTGGAATATGCAGTATGATGGGTCGAGTTTCGATTTCATCAGTTCGCGCAAGGTGGTGTTCACCGCAGGTTTGGGCTGGACCTGGGGCCGCACCAAAATTGTAAGTAATGATGCGGCGGGCGAAACGGTTTATACCAACCCGTATTTTATTCCAATGGTTCGTTCGGAACTCAGTTTCACCCTTTTCGAGCGTGTAACCATAGGAGCCCGTGCCGCCTACCGCCACGACTGGTCGAAAACCGGCTGGCGCCGCAAAAGCGGCAATGGCGGCGATTTGCCCGGCACCCGTTTAAGCGGCGGTATGTATGGTGCATTCATCGCATTTACGTTTGGCAAAGCCGATAAGGAAGAGACAGTGATCGATTCGCCGCCACCGGCAGCACCGGGGCAGGAGTAATTCTGCTGCATTGCTGGTTTTGGGTTGTTTGTGCTTTTCGATTTATACTAAGCACAGGCCAAACCCCTATCTTTGCGGCCTGATGTCAACCGCTTTCAAATCGTTTTTAGTGCGTTTGCTGATGTTTTCGGCCCTTGTGGGCGGGGCGCTGGCGGCGTGGAATGCCTTTATGCCTGTGTGGCGGCAGCATCCGCTGAGCTGGGCGTTGTTTGGCTTTTTTGTGGTGATTACGGCTCTGGTGCATTACATTCTGCTCCGCAGCGGCGAGGGCGATCCCAAAGCTTTTGTACGCATGTTTATGGGACTAACCACGTTTAAGCTCTTTATTTTTCTGGTGGTAATTGTGCTGTATGCTTTTGCCAATAAAGCACTGGCGGTGCAGTTTATTATCCATTTTCTGGTGTTTTACCTGCTTTTTACCACGTTTGAAGTAGCTTTACTGTACAAGCATTTTCTGCCGAAACGGTAAATTTTGCCTGGAGGTGGTTTTGGGGGAATAATAAAGCGGTTGATAATCATAGGGTTAAATATTTTTGATGATAAAAGTTTCTTGAAAACTTGACAAGGGGTGTGAGGGGATGTAAATTTGTGGAGTGTTAAGTATTAAGATAGGTTTTGCGTAGTTTAAGCATAGCCGTTCTTTTCTTCCTACAGTCTTACATCAGCCCGGCCTTCGCAAGAGGGCCTCACCTAACATCATCACAGTCTTACATCAGACCTGGCATTTGCCGGGTCTTACCTTTTTTCACCCGGGGCAGATCCAGTAAATTCTGAACATTACCACAATTCCTGCGAAGAGCACACCTCATTCGCCTGGCTTTGTATTGGGTTTATTGAACTGTTCCATAATCACTTACTATATGCTCCAAAAACTACACACAGAGAGTTTCAAACCGGCGCTGTTTGAATATGCCAACATCAGAAGCAAACCGGCCGGTCTGCAGGATAATCCGCTTGCAGCCGCTACCACAGAGCATACGCTCGAACAACTCCGGCTTATGGCCATGCCCGAAAACTGGAATTATGCGCGCAGTAAAAGCCAGTTTACCCATCCCATACTGTACAGTTATCTCATACACACTTTTGCGCGGGTTTTTGAACAGGGAAAAGTTGCCGAAAAGGGCGGTTTTTCCTGCTTCAATACGGGGCTGGTGACTGAAAATCAGGAAGAAATATTCATGCTTTTCAAAAAGAGCAAAACATCGGGGTTTCGGTTTTTTCAGGGGTTTTTCAAGGAAAGTGCGGTGCAGTTGCAGTTTTTTGATGCATTGCCGGTGCGCGCCAGTTATTATGAACATGCTTCTGATCTGTTGTTTGACGAACGGCTTGATTTGCGCATCAATATTGACCACATTATTGACGATGAAGAAAATTTTGCCCGCTTTCCCGATGACATTCAGCAATGGCCCAAACTCCAGTTGCTCAACACTTTTCGCGGAGCGGTGGAACATGCGCAGAAACGGGTAAAGCGCAATTACCTTACCGCAGTGCCCCAGTTTTACCGCGGAAGGCAAAATACCGAAGGAAGTCTGCAACTGCTCCTGCCGCTTTGCCTGCGCTTTCCCTCGCAGGCCGATCTGGCACTTACCGTGTACAAAAAAGGCAATGCCTACATTGGCCGCACCTGCCTTACATTAGACATGGCCATGAACAACGCCCGGCTCATTACCAAGCCCGATGACGAATGGCTGAAACCCTGACAAATTTCCATACTCAATTAAAACCTGTCCGGGCTGTTTTTACGGCCCGGACGCGTTTTAATATCCTGCCAGCTCCGGCCCCGACAACAATCCTCCTGCAAAACGACAAACGGGCTTCTGATTTCGACGAATTTCCCTGAACTTTCTTTCTCATCTCCGAAACAAATCCATACATTTGCAGCCGAATTTCGGGGTGTAGCATTCAGCGCACCTTAAATGCACTCAGAATCAATGCGTTTCAACGCCAATCTGACCCGTCTCGTCCTCTTTTTCAGCACGCTGCTGCTGCCTGCCATAGGTTTTGCCTACGAACCGCAGGAACACGAAACCACTACTACCGACTCTGTTACTACTGCCGGGCACGACGCTGCCGCACACGGTGAGCATGGCGAATCAGCCAAGTTCGACCCGGGCAAGATGATTATGGAGCACATTTCCGATGCCCACGACTGGCATCTCTGGGGCCACACCCACATTCCCCTGCCCGTAATCCTGAAAACCGATAAAGGTTTCGACATGTTTATGTCGAGCCGTTTCAACCACGAGACTGAAATTGCCAAAGGCAACCTCTATACCTATAAAATGCACCACAATAAAATTGTAGTGTGGGACGAGGTGCTGAATGCCGAAAACCAGGAAGCCACACACCACCTCTACGATTTTTCGATTACCAAGAACGTGGTTACCCTGTTTATTGTGGTAACAATGCTCCTGATCGTGTTCATGAACATTGCCAAGTCCTACAAGCGTCGTGCAGGCATGGCCCCGAAAGGGATGCAGTCGTTCTTTGAGCCCATTATTGTTTTCGTGCGCGACGATTTGGCCAAACCGGCGCTGGGCAGTAAGTACGAAAAGTTTATGCCCTACCTGCTTACTGTATTCTTCTTCATCTGGTTCTCGAACATGCTTGGCCTTATTCCGTTCTTCCCGGGCGGAGCCAACTTTACCGGAAACATTACCATTACCGCAGCCCTTGCACTGCTTACCTTTATAATTACCACCATAAACGGAAACGGCCACTACTGGCGCCACATTTTTGCCATGCCCGGTGTACCGGCTTTCGTACTCATTATTCTTACCCCGATTGAAATTCTGGGTATGTTTCTGCGCCCGTTCGTACTCATGATTCGTTTGTTTGCGAACATTTCGGCCGGCCATATTATTGCCCTGGCGTTTTACAGCCTCATCTTCATCTTTGGTAAAGGCGGAGAGTCTATAGGCGGCGGTTTGGGCGTATCGGTGGTGTCCATTCTCTTTACCGTGTTCATGTTTGCCATGGAATTGCTGGTGGCGTTCCTTCAGGCTTATGTGTTCACACTGCTTTCGGCCATTTACTTTGGCTCTGCGGTAGAAGATCATCATCACGATCCTGCCGAGGATTTTGATGGTAAGCCCAATTCCCATCACCCTGCCACCATTAATGCGTAATTTGTTTAACCTAAATATCAATTCACATGCTTTCTGACATCCTTCTCCAAGCTGGTGCTACAACAGGTCACGGTCTCGCTGCTCTCGGCGCAGGTCTTGCTGCTGTAGGTGCCGGTATGGGTATCGGACGTATCGGTGGCAGCGCTCTCGAGTCTATCGCTCGTCAGCCCGAAGCCGCCGGTGACATCCGTGCCAACATGATTCTTACTGCCGCTCTCGTGGAAGGTGCTGCCTTCTTCGCAATGGTAGTTGGTCTGCTCGTTACCTTCATTTCGTAATTGGCAGAAAAAAATTGAGTTTCTCAGCCGCAGCGGTTGGCTGCGGCTGAGAAATCAAAAAAAGGTTAAACAATACCCAGCATTCACCATACTTAAATACGATACGCTAAATGGATCTCGTAAAACCGGACTTAGGCTTGTTCTTCTGGATGATGGTCACCTTCCTGATCGTCCTTTTCCTTTTGACCAGGTTTGCGTGGAAGCCGATCATGAAAATGATCAAAGACCGCGAAGCTTCCATTGATGATGCCCTGAAATCGGCTGAAAAAGCAAAAGCAGACATTGCTTCCATGCAGGCCGACAACGAGCGTTTGCTGAACGAAGCCCGCCGCGAGCGCGACACCATGCTGAAAGAAGCGCGCGACATGAAAGACGCCATTGTGGCCGAGGCCAAAGGCAAAGCCAAGCAGGAAGCCGACAAGCTCATTGCCGCCGCCCGCGAAAGCATTCACAACGAGAAAATGGCTGCCATTACCGAACTGAAAAATCAGGTGGCGCAGCTTTCGATTGATATTGCCGAGAAAATGCTCAAGCGCGAACTCTCTGCAGAAAACAAACAGAAAGAACTCATCGGCGATCTGCTTAAAGATGCCAAGCTCAACTAACCATGCGCGAAACACGGGTTTCTTATCGTTACGCCAAATCGCTGCTGGACCTGGCCATTGAAAAAGGTCAGCTTGAGCAGGTGCGCGAAGACATGCAATTAGTGCGCGACACCGTGCATGAAAACCGCGATCTGCAGTTGCTGCTCAAAAGCCCGGTAGTTAAAACCGACAAGAAGCAGGACATTCTCAAGGCAATTTTTGGCGGGAAGATTGGCGTAATTACCACCGAATTCATCGACATCATTACCCGCAAACGCCGCGAGGGTGAGCTGGAAATTATTGCCGAAGCATTTCTGACCCAATACCGCAAAAACAAGAATATTGTTACCGCCAGCATCACCACAGCCGCTCCGCTCGATGATATGCTGCGCAAACAGGTACTCGAACTGGTGCGTAAAACCGCCGGTACCGAGGTGGAACTTGCCGAGAAAGTGGACGATTCACTCATTGGCGGGTTTGTGCTCCGCGTAGGCGACCGTCAGGTGGATACTTCAATGATCCGCCAGATTCGCATGCTCGAACGCAGTTTCAGCGAAAATCCGTTTATCAAAGAATTCTAATTACCACACACGCGTACCAACGCATAACTATACAATACAATGGCAGAAGTTAAACCGGCGGAAGTATCCGCGATTTTACGTCAGCAGCTTGCCGGATTCAAATCGGCAAAAGAAATGGAAGAGGTGGGCACCGTACTCCAGGTGGGCGACGGTATTGCCCGTATCTATGGCCTTTCAAATGCCCAGTCGGGCGAGCTGATTGAGTTTGAGAACGGCCTTCAGGGCATCGTACTCAACCTCGAAGAAGACAACGTGGGTGCCGTACTGCTTGGTAGCTCCAACAATATCCGCGAGGGCGACACCGTGCGCCGCACCAACCGCATTGCCTCCATCAATGTAGGCGAAGGCATGCTGGGTCGCGTGGTAGATACCCTGGGCAGCCCCATCGACGGCAAAGGCCCGCTCAAAGGCGAACTGTACGAAATGCCCCTCGAGCGTAAGGCTCCCGGTGTAATTTACCGTCAGCCCGTTACCGAGCCGCTGCAAACCGGTATCAAGGCCATCGACGCCATGATTCCCATTGGCCGTGGCCAGCGCGAGCTTGTAATTGGCGACCGCCAGACCGGCAAAACGGCTGTGTGCATCGACACCATCATTAACCAGAAAGAGTTTTACGAAGCCGGCAGCCCGGTATATTGCATTTACGTAGCCGTGGGCCAGAAAGGCTCGACCGTGGCCAACGTGGTGCGCGTACTCGAAGAAAACGGCGCCATGCCTTATACCGTGGTAGTAGCTGCTCCCGCCGCCGACCCGGCTCCGCTGCAGTTCTACGCTCCCATGGCCGGTGCTGCCATCGGCGAATTTTTCCGCGATACCGGCCGTCCGGCGCTGATCATTTACGATGATCTCTCCAAGCAGGCTGTGGCTTACCGCGAAGTATCGCTGCTGCTGCGTCGTCCTCCCGGACGTGAGGCTTATCCCGGCGACGTATTTTACCTGCACAGCCGTTTGCTTGAGCGTGCCGCTAAAATCAACAACAGCGACGACGTGGCCCGCGCCATGAACGATTTGCCCGAGTCTATCCGTCCGCTCGTAAAAGGCGGCGGCTCGCTCACCGCGCTTCCCATTATCGAAACACAGGCCGGCGACGTATCGGCTTACATTCCCACCAACGTAATTTCCATTACCGACGGTCAGATCTTCCTCGAGTCGAACCTGTTTAACGCCGGTGTGCGTCCTGCCATTAACGTAGGTATTTCGGTATCGCGTGTGGGTGGTAACGCGCAAATCAAGTCGATGAAAAAAGTGGCCGGTACACTCAAGCTCGATCAGGCCCAGTACCGCGAACTTGAGGCGTTTGCCAAGTTTGGTTCCGACCTCGATGCGGCTACCAAGTCGGTACTCGACAAAGGTGTGCGCAACGTGGAAATCCTCAAGCAGGGTCAGTTTCAGCCCTTCCGTGTGGAAGATCAGGTAGCCATTATTTACTGCGGCACCAAAGGTCTGCTGCGCGATGTGCCCGCCAACAAGGTGAAAGAGTTTGAAGTGGATTTCCTGCTGTATATGCGCGGCAAGCACGCTTCGACCCTGAGCGAAATCAAAGCCGGTAAAATTGACGACAACATTACCGGAGTAATTGAAGCGGCTGCCAAAGAAGTATCTGCCAAGTACAAAGCCTAATCTGCATAAAATGTCCCCGGCAATTGCCGGGGGCAATGCTTCCCCGTAACCGAAGCAAGAACACAGCAAAATGCCGAACTTAAAAGAAGTCCGCAACCGAATTACCTCGGTACAGTCAACCCAGCAGATCACCAGTGCCATGAAAATGGTATCGGCGGCCAAGCTGCGTCGTGCGCAGGATGCCATCACACAGATGCGTCCGTATGCCCAGAAACTGCGCGAGATTCTTGAAAACCTCAGTGCCAGTTTAGACAGTACCGAAGGTGTTTACTCCCGTCAGCGCGAGGTAAAGAACGTGCTGTTTGTGGTAATTACCTCCAACCGCGGACTTTGCGGCGGCTTCAATGCCAACGTAATTAAGCGCACCACACGCGCCATACGCGAAAATTACCCCACGGCCAAAGTAAGCTACATCACCATCGGCAAAAAAGGCGGCGATTTCTTCCGCAAAACGCCTTACACCGCTGCATTGCCCGAGCTCGGCAGCCTCAACGTTCTTTTCGACAAACTGACCTTTGTTAATACTGCACCGGTGGCCGAAGCCATTATGAAAGCATTTGCCGAAGGACAGTACGACAAAGTATTGCTGGTGTACAACCAGTTTAAAAACGCCGCCGTACAGGTTACCCAGGCCGAGCAGTTTTTGCCCGTAGTGCCCACCGCCTCCGCCAACGCATCGAGCAAAACCGATTACATTTTTGAGCCCGAGAAAGCCGAGATTGTACAGGATCTCATTCCCCGCTCGCTCAAAACACAGCTTTACAAAGCCCTGCTCGACTCGCACGCCTCCGAACACGGCGCGCGCATGACAGCCATGCACAAAGCCACCGACAACGCCAAGGAACTGCTGCGCTCACTGCGCATCAGTTACAACAAAGCCCGCCAGGCTGCCATTACCAACGAGATTTTGGAAATTGTGGGTGGCGCGGAAGCGTTGAAAGGATAAGTTTTTTTAATGAAGCATTCATAAGCCGGAACGATTTTGTTTCGGCTTTTTTTGCAGTTTTGCAGCACCTAATTTTAACCCTAATAACAAATCAAATGCACATCTTTCGAAAAGTACTCATCCTATGTCTTGTCTTTTCGCATCAACTGACTGGACAAAATGTAAAAATCCGATGGGGACAGCCTTTGGAAACCTCCGTGAAAGTAACATCTTTTATGGCTAGTAAAGAAGGCAAAGTGTATACGCTCTCTGCCAAGAAGGATGATTATTATATAGAATGTTTTGACCAGAACAATTACAACAAAATATTCAGTACAAAACTTGAAATCCCACGTATTGTCAACAAGAAGCAGGAAATAGAAGAGATTATTTTTCAGGGCAATCAGTTTGTCATTTTCACCTCATATTATGAACGTACAGATAAAAAATTTCACCTCAATGCATATCGAATTAATATGCAGGGTGTAATTAACCCCAAACCGACAGAGTTAATCAAGCTGGAGGCGGAAGGGAAAAACGACATCGGAAGAATCTTCTTTCGTTTTTCGCCCGACTCGGCAAGCATTCTCATCACACATTTATTTACCAGTCCCCAAACCAAGCAAAACCATCTTGAATTTTTTATTCTTGATCAAAGCCTGAACGTGCTTTCTCAGGCGGATAATATTATTGAGAATAAAACCGGTGATGCCTATATTATTCTGCTGGATTGTTACATAAATAACAATAAAGAAATATTTCTGCCCGAATTACAACTCACTACACCGACGGAAACAAGAGACACAAAGCTTAGGTACTCAATTATCAAGTATTCTTCGGATGGGAAAGAGGTAAATCGTTTTCCTGTTGATCTTGAAACCCGAAAAATTATTTCACTAACAGTGCAATTTCACAGTAATGGAGATTTGATGTTGTATGGGCATTATCAAAGCAACCCTGCAAAAAAAGATTATTACAACACAACATACAATGGCACTTTTTTCATGTTGCTGAACGCGCAGTCGGGCGAGGTGAAGTCTGTTTCTTTGCACGATTTTGAACTTGAATTATTCAATAATTAGGGTTAATAGACAAAAATGATGCTCAAAATCTCTGAAACGCTTTCTCCGCTTAGCTTTGGATCAAATCAAAGCTATGAATAAAAAAACTGCCCGTTTTG
>JALONL010000038.1 GCA_025454955.1 Bacteroidia bacterium
TTTGCGGTGATACAGAGACAAACTCCTTATCTGCCGACATCGGAATTTATATTTTCTTCAAATTAGAAAATATTGTTGCTTTTTACCATAGAAATCTCGCAGGGTTGGGCTGAGTAGTTTGTTATTTTTTGCGGCTGCATTGTAGCGGAAAGCCGGAGCGGACGGCATTTTATTGCGCAATAGTTTCGCTCCTCAATTTATTTTTATCCGGTACTCTTTTCTCTCTGTTAGTTTTCCCACGGGTTGGAGATTGAGATTAAGTTGTTTTGCCTGGCGCATAAATTCTTCTGCAAAATTTTCATCAACGGCTACGAGCAGACCTCCGCTGGTTTGCGGATCACAGAGCACGGGCAGGTTGTTTTCGTTTACTCCTTCGATGCCGTGGCCGTAGCTGTCCCAGTTTCGTTTGGTGCCGCCGGGGATGCTCTTTTGTGAAATGTACTGTTCAATTTCGGGCAGCAGCGGCAGTGCGGCGTAATTTATTTCGGCGCTTAGTGCGCTGCCGTCGGCCATTTCGCCGAGGTGGCCGAGCAGTCCGAAGCCGGTTACATCGGTCATTGCATGAACGTAACCGAGCTTACCAAATGCGGCACCGGCACTGTTGAGCGTGAGCATGGAGTTTACGGCGTGCTGAAAATGTGCGGGCTGCACCAATCCTTTTTTCTGTGCCGTGGTGAGAATGCCCACGCCCAGCGGCTTGGTGAGGAAAAGTATATCGCCTGCTTTGGCGGTGGAGTTTTGGCGCAGGTGTGCAATTTCTACTTCGCCGGTAACTGCGAGGCCAAACAGCGGTTCTTCGTTGTCGATGCTGTGTCCGCCGGCGAGGGGAATTCCGGCTTCGCGGCATACTGCGCGGGCGCCTTCGAGTACGCGGCCTGCGAGTTGGGGCGGGAGTTTATTTATGGGCCAGCCGAGTATGGCAATGGCCATGAGTGGTTTGCCGCCCATGGCATATACATCGCTGATGGCGTTTACGGAGGCGATGCGGCCGAAGTCGTAGGCATCATCGACAATGGGCATGAAAAAATCGGTGGTGCTGATTACGGCTTTTCCATTACCGAGATCGTACACGGCAGCATCGTCTTTTTTATCGTGCCCCACGAGCAGGCGCGGATCGTTTTCGGTGTGGCCTGTGCTGCTGAGTTTGAGAATGCCGTCGAGCACGGCCGGTGCTATTTTGCAGCCGCAGCCTGCGCCGTGGCTGTATTGTGTGAGGCGTATGGTGTTATCTGTCATTGTGAATGTGCTTGAGTATGCGTGCTGCATTGGCCGCGGGATTGTCTTCGGGCGTTTGAATGCGTGTGACCTGCGTGGGCGGTTTTTGCAGGTAAGGATAGTTGTAGGCTTTGTCGTAATAGCGCAGTGTAAGGCGTACCACGGTTTCGAGGTCGCCGTTTTCGAGTGCCTGCAGGGCGTGGCGCGTGTCGGCATTGCCGAGGCGTTTGGCAATGCGCTGCACGGCCTCTGCAAGCTGTGCGGCGGGGAAATTGCCGTAGTCGCGCAGGAGGCGTTTTATGCGGAGTTCGAGAGGCAGATCGATGCGATATACATGTGCCTGCTGCATTTGTTTCCAGAATGCGGGCGGCACATACACGCGGCCAATGCTGCGCGATTCGTCTTCCATCCATATTGGTTTGCCTGCATCGAGCACGCGCAAGGCCATGTAAAGTTTATTTTCGAACTGCTCCACAGTGGGCTGATGCGCCATGCCCAGCGCACCAAACGAAGAACCACGGTGCGAGGCAATGGCTTCGAGATCGAGAATCTGCTGCCCGCTTTGGCCGATGTGGTGAAGAATTTCGGTTTTGCCGCTGCCCGTTTCGCCGCCCACAATGCACATGGTGTAAGGCAGCATGAACCCGGCCAGCACATGGTTGCGAAAAGCTTTGTAGCCGCCGGTTAATGTAGCCGCCGGAATGCCCGCCGTTTCAAACAACCAGGCCATGCTGTGGCTGCGCATACCGCCGCGCCAGCAATGCACCAGCACAGCGCCGCTGCCGGCAATGCTGCGGGCCTGCTTTACGTAGCCTGCCATTTTGGGGCCCACAAATTCGAGTCCGAGGTCGATGGCCTGCTGCTGGCCGTGCTGTTTGTAGCAGGTGCCCACCTGTGCGCGTTCGTCGTTGCTGAAAAGCGGAATGTTTACCGCGCCGGGAATATGGCCTTTTTCAAATTCGCCCGGCGAACGTACGTCGATTACGGGCAGTGTGGCAGCCTGTTCGAGAAATTCGGCGATGAGTAGGCGGGATGGCATGGGGTAAAGATACGCAGTGTTGTGCTGCGATTTAAGCCGGCATACAAATGCGAAGAAGTTAAAACGACACTTTGAGGTGCCTGAACATTTCTATCGTATTCATATAATTAATCCCGAAATGATGACAGGGCTCGGGCAGCTTGATTTTCGATTTCATGGCCGGATTGCTGGTTTCCTGGGTTACAATAATCCGATTGGGTTTATCGGCCAGGGCAAAGGCTACTAAAAACGCATCGGCTTCGTCAGCATCAAGAAACTCGGTAATTGCGGCATTCTGGTAATGTGTTCGTTTTTGATTGGCCCAATTTACCACCTGTGCATATTCTGCAGTGAAAACCGATGTATCGTGAAAGAAATTTTTTGGCAGATTGGCTTTGCACCATTTTTCCAACTCATCATTTTTATCGTAGAGTTCATGCTTTACTTTATCTATACTTATTAGCGTACCATTGGACGATAATTCATTGACACGATTCCAAAAACCTGTAGCAATATCCAGCGGATAAGTTGCCCGGTGAGCCTGAATAAAGAAGTTGCTGTCAACTACAAAAACAGGCATTGTATTCAGGTTAGTTTTTCAAAAAACTTTTCGAAGGTATCGCCTTTCAGTCCGGTAAGTTTGTAGGCATCACGATACAACAAACGGCCCGATTTTACTGCATTCTGTATATGTGCGGCAAAAGTGGGACTTATTCGTTTACGGGTAGTGGCGTAAAAATCGCCTCCGGGAGACTGGTCTTCTTTTTTCTTTAATTCGCGGCTTTTGTATTCGTGGTAAAAGGCCAAAAAATCTTTTTTGGTAATCACTCTGCTATCTAAAGCGCGGCGGGCAATTACTATTTCACTCACTTTAAAATGGCGGCTTGCTTTGCGTATATCGGGGGTTTCTTTCCAGTAATGGATGAATGTTTTTTCGGGCACTAAAAACTCGGCGGCCACTGCGTCGCAAAATTTTTCTACCGGGTCATTGGCCGGCAGCATTTTATCATTGTCAAACCCTGCGCTGTGTCCTGTCCAGATGTGTGCGAGTTCATGAATCAGCGTAAACATTTGCGCTGCCCTGGAGTCGGAATTATTGATAAACAGAAACGGTGCATATTCATCGGTAAGCACAAAGCCACGGCATTCATCCACCTCAATGGTACGGGTGTTATTGTTTTCCACCACACCATTAAATACCACGATAATACCGGCTTCTTCAATACATCCCACAAGATGTTTTAAGGCCTCTTCCCAGCTTGTAAAACCGGCGGCCCAGTTTTCATTTAACCCGATTTGTTTTCTGATGGAAGCCACAACGGTATTGACCGAAGACTTAATGGTAACGCTGCCTGCAAACCCAAGGCGTTGAAATCCGTTTTCGCGGAGGTAATTGCTAAGCCATTCCTGCCTTCGTTGCAGAATGTGAATTGTATCGTACACATTCACATTAATAAAACTAGTATCGGCTTTGTTGTTTCTGAAAAACGGGAATGGAATTTTTTCGCGTGGCGGCTGATCGAGAAAAAGGTATCCGTAAGGTATGTGTACTTTTTTGGCGAATGCTTCAAGCTGCTTTACAGTGGGGTTTTTTGTGCCCTCCATCCACGCTTTATATTCGGGATGAATACTGGTAAACTCGTGCAAATTATGCCCGGCGCGGATAATTGCCCAGGGAATAATTTTGGCATTGAAGTTTACGGTTATTCGCATTCAACAAAGATAAGCACGGCAAGATGCTGTTGTCAATAAAAATACAATTCTTCATTGCCCGTCAAAACCCATCTTTCCACAAAAAAAACACCACCCCAAACTGCACCACAAACCCCGCAACTAACCCCACGGCCACCTGCACCGGCGAATGCGCACGCAACTGCAACCGCGCCGTGCCCACGGCACCGGCCAGCACAAAAAGCAATGCAGCAATCCACACCGGGCCATCGCCGCTGCGCAGGAACAATGCGGCAATGCCGCCGGCCAGTCCGGCTGCACCAATGCTGTGTAAACTTATTTTCCATCGCTGGTTGCAGATGAGGGCGATAATCATGTTGAGCAATGCACCCAATACAAACAGCACAATAAATACGGGAATGTTTTTGTCTTTCATCATGTAATAACACATTCCGTAAATGAGTGTGGTTTGAAGCAGGGGCCAGTTTCGCTGTTGCTGTTCTTCCATTTGCAAACTCCGCACACGGCCCATGCGCACCAGCACAAACACCGATGCAGCGGGAAGCAAAACTGTAGTAAGCAGGAGCAGCGCAATTACCACCCACTGGCCCTGATTGCTGAACGCCATTACCTGCGGCATCATGAAATAGTAAATGAGCGCGGCATACACGCACATAAACAGCGGATGCAACAACCAGGAAATTATCCGCGCCACAGTATCAGTCATGGGCTTTAGAGTTCTTTGCGCAGGCGGGCTACGGGAATTTCGAGTTGCTCGCGGTATTTGGCCACGGTGCGGCGGGCAATGTTGTAGCCTTTGTCTTTGAGAATTTTGGCCAGCGCATCGTCGGTAAGCGGACGACGTTTGTTCTCGGCACCGATGCAGTCGGAGAGGATTTTCTTTACCTCGCGGGTCGATACTTCTTCGCCGCTGTCGGTGGAAAGCGATTCGGAGAAAAAGCTTTTGAGCAGGAATGTGCCGTATTGCGTTTGCACATACTTGCTGTTGGCCACGCGCGAAACGGTTGAAATATCGAGCCCTACCCTGTCGGCAATGTCTTTGAGGATCATGGGCTTGAGCAGGGTTTCGTCGCCTTCGAGGAAATAGTCGTACTGATAATCGAGAATGGCCTGCATGGTAAACAGCAGTGTTTGCTGGCGTTGGCGCAGTGCGTCCATAAACCATTTGGCCGAATCTATTTTTTGTTTGATGAACGTGACGGCTTCTTTGCTGCTCTTTTCCTTGCTGCGCGCATATTCGGCCAGCATGCTCTGGTACATGCCACTTACGCGGAGTTCGGGCATGTTGCGGTCGTTGAGGCCGAGTTCGAGTTTGCCGTCGTTGTTTATGATGGTAAAGTCGGGCACCACGTCCTGCACAAAACGCTGCGAATCGCCGGCGGTGTTTCCAGGCCGGGGATTGAGGTGCGTGACTTCGCTGATTACACGTTTCAGCGAATCGTCGTCCACGCCAAGTTTGCGGGCAATTTTATCGTAGTGTTTTTTCGAGAACTCGTCCATGTGCTCATTTACCACGCGCATGGCCAGCACTACTTCGGCGGTTTTGGGCACTTTGCGTTTAAGCTGAAGCAGCAAACACTCCTGCAAATCGCGCGCGCCTACGCCGGGCGGATCGAATGTTTGAATGATTTCGAGCAGTTCGCGGAGTTCTTCTTCGGTGGTGGAAATGTTGAGCGAGAATGCAAGATCATCGACCACCGCATCCAGCTCGCGGCGGAGATAACCGTCGTCGTCGATATTGCCAATGAGGTAAGCTCCAATCTGGTAATGATGATCGTCGAGCGGCTGCAGCCCAAGTTGCGAGAGCAGCAATTCCTGAAAGCCAGGCCCCTGCGACAGCGGCGACTCGCGGCGTTCGTCGTCGGCACTGCCGTTGTTTACCTGTTCGCGGTACGAGTAGCCTTCGTCTTCGTCCATGTAATCGTCGAGTTCGAAAGCGTCTTCGCTGCTGCGGTCTTCAATATCGTCTGTGGTGGAGTCGTTGTCCTGATCGCTGGTGTCGTCGTCGCGGTCCTGTTCTTCCTGTTCTTCAAACAGGCCATCGTCGTCGTCGGCAATGTCTTCTTTCTCGTCTTCGTCGCTCTGCGAACCTTCTTCGAGTGCCGGGTTAATTTCGAGTTCTTCCTTGATGCGCTGCTCCAGGGCAACGGTAGGCAACTGCAGCAGTTTCATGAGCTGAATCTGCTGCGGCGAAAGCTTTTGTAAAAGCTTTTGTTGTAATGATTGCTTTAACATAAAGACTTAAGACTATTGCAATGCGGATACCAAGATAATTGGAATTTGGGAGATATTGGAATGATTTTTGATGGCAATTTGTCAATATTCTATAGTTTCCTCGGTTTTAGTATTTATTATACTTACCTTTATTTGTAATTAATTGCCTGTCATGAACCACAATAGCATAAAACTTCAAATTCAGCATCTGCTTGAAGAAGCAGACGAAAATGCGCTTAAAGTTGTACACCGCTATCTTGAAGAATCGGTTCACTATAACACTTCATCTTATTCATTAGACGAAGAACAACAAAAAGAAATAGAGCAACGAATTAAAGATCTTGAAGCAGGTAATGGCAAGAATTACTCCGTGGAGGAGGCATTCAAAATAATTGATGACCGGCTTAAGAAATGAAGTTAATAATTCGGGAAAAGGCTATTGACGACATACATTTGGCTGCAGAATGGTATAGGTCAATCTCTTTAGATCTAAAAGATGCCTTTCTTAATGAATTGAAAATTTCATTAGATAGAATCTTAAAGAATCCGTCTATTGGTCATTCTTATTCAAGAAAAGCAAGAATTGTCTGGTTGGATCGTTTTCCTTACTCAATAGTTTATAAACTACAAAACAATAAAAATTTTATAGCAGTAGTTGGTATTTTTCATAACCGAAAACACCCGAATTCAAAACTTTCAAGGATATAACGGAAGGCATTCTGCAATGTTTTCGATTCGGTAAGAATCAAAAAAAGAAAGAAGCGTTTGCTTTCATCAGACGCTGTTACGAAAACAACCCCTTCTTCTTCTTCCTTCCCGAAGTACTGCTTCCAAACAACATCCCCATTAACCCGCGCACAAGCGATTTGCCAAACTGCTGGGTAACGGGACTGCTCACCACTTTTTCGAGTGTCGATTTTTCGTTGCGGCGGGGTTTGGCTTCGGCGGCGGCTTCTTTTTGTGCGGCTTCCTGCTGGGCTTTTTCGGCGGCTTCTTTTTCGGCTTCCTCCATGCGGGCGTTTACGCGCTGTGTGAGCATTTCGTAGGCGCTTTCGGGGTCAACGGTATCTTTGTATTTTTTGTAAAGATCAGATGCGTTGAGCAATTGCTGGTGTGCCTCGGCGGTGAGCGGGCCCATTACCGAGCGCGGCGGAAAAAGATGCACGGCCGTGGCTTCGGTGGGAATGCCTTTTTCGCTGAGCGTGGTTACCAGGGCCTGACCAATGCCCAGCGAGGTAAGCACACGGTCAATCTCATAAAACTCAGAGCGCGGATAAGTGCGGGCTGTTTTTTTGAGGTTGTCGGCATCGTCGGGTGTAAATGCGCGCAGGGCGTGCTGTACGCGTGTGCCAAGCTGTCCGAGTACGCTGTCGGGCACATCGAGCGGCGATTGTGAGCAGAAGAATACGCCCACACCTTTGGAGCGGATGAGGCGGATAATCTGCTCGATTTGTTCGAGAAATGCTTTCGACGAATCTTTAAAAAGCAGGTGTGCCTCGTCGAAGAAAAACACCAGCTTGGGCTTGTCGAGGTCGCCTGCTTCGGGCAGGGTCTGGTAAATTTCTACCAGCAGGCTCAGCAAGAATGTGGAATACAGCACGGGCTTGTCCTGCACATCCTGAATATTGAGGAGGCTGATTACGCCTTTGCCATCGACCTTCTCAAACAGGTCGTCGATGTCGAAAGATGTTTCGCCAAAAATATGTGCCACGCCCTGCTGTTCGAGTGCCACAATTTTGCGCAGGATTGTGCCTGAGGTGGCGGTAGAAATTTTTCCGTAACTCTCTTTTATCTCGGCTGCTCCTTCGCCTTCGCTGAGGTAATTGAGCAGCTTTTTCAAATCTTCGAGATTGAGCAGCGGCAGTTTGTTATCGTCGGCATACTTGAACAGTACGCTCATTACGCCGGTTTGCGTATCGTTGAGGTCGAAGATTTTGGAAAGCAGAATGGGGCCGAATTCCGTAACGGTAGCCCGCATCTGCCCGCCGGTTTTACCCGAGAGCGAATAAATTTCGACCGGAAAACCTGTAGGCGTGTATGTTTTGCCAAGTGCTTTTACACGTTCTTCAATTTTAGGATTTACCACAGCCTGGGCGGCAATGCCTGAAAGGTCGCCCTTTACATCGAGCAGAAAGCTGGGCACACCGGCATCGGAAAGTGCTTCTACCAGCACCTGAAGCGTACGCGTTTTTCCGGTGCCTGTGGCTCCGGCCACCAATCCGTGACGGTTCATCATGCGCAGCGGAATGCTCACTGCGGCCTCTGCATGAATGGTGTTTTCAAGCACACCGGCACCGAGGTAAATATGCTCGCCCGGAGCGGTGTAGGATGCTTTTATCTTTTCAATATAAAGTTTAGGATCGGCCATGTGTTCTCGTGCTATTTTGTCCCGAAGTTATCAGATTTTCAGACTGTGCAAAAAATGCAGATAAAAATAAAATACACTTGTTCATCAGCGGACAAGTATGACCTGAGGAATAGGAAATCGTAAATAAACAGTGAACTGCCGGCCTAAGCTGATTCAGGCATTTAAACATTAGCAAATGATGCTTTTGTTTAACGTTGTAACAGATAAGTAAATTTTGATTTGCAGAAGTTTGCACTACATTTGTCCCAACTAACCAGCTTCACCATAACTAAAAACGCACATCACAATGGGATTCGTAAGTGAATTCAAGTCATTCATCATGCGGGGCAACGTAGTTGACCTTGCTGTAGGTGTAATTATCGGCGGTGCTTTCGGCAAAATTGTCGAATCACTTGTTGCCGATCTGATTACGCCTGTGCTGCTTAAACCCGCTCTTGAGAAAGCAGGAGCGGCAAGCATTGAAACCTGGGCTCCTGGCGGTGTATTGCTTGGTAAATTTATTGCCGCTATAATTTCGTTCATTGTTATCGCATTCGTTCTTTTTCTCATAATCAAAGGAATGAACGCTGCAATGAAGAAAAAAGAAGAAGCTCCCGCAGCACCGCCTGCACCCACCAAAGAAGAAGTACTTCTCACCGAAATCCGCGACCTGCTCAAACAGGGCCGATAACTCACATTCCATGCCACCACTGTTTCCCTGCCGGACAACAGTGGTGGCATTTTAACTTTACACCTTGCTCCACTTTTTCACCACCAACCAATGAAACGTTTTTTACTTGCCCTTTCACTGTTTTCGGCTTTCGCAGTTAATGCGCAAACAGATACGGTTAAATACTGGACACGCGGCGGTGTGTTTGGTTTGAATTTCACTCAGGCTTCTTTCACCAACTGGGCGGCCGGTGGTGTAAATTCAATCTCCGCACAGGGTTTGCTAAACCTTTTTGCAAACTATAAAAAAGGCACCAACACCTGGGACAATACGCTGGAAATGTCGTACGGTATGCTTCAGCAGGGCCGTAATGCACAACTCCGCAAAACCGACGATAAATTCGACTTTACCTCGAAGTATGGCCGTCGTGCATTCAACGACAAGTGGTACTACTCTGCCCTGTTCAACTTCAAGACACAGTTTGTGGACGGCTTCAACTATATCAATGATACCAGCAAAGTAAAGATCTCCGACTTTTTTGCTCCTGCCTACGGACTGCTGGCTCTGGGTATGGATTACAAACCCAATACAAAGTTTACGCTTTTCATTTCGCCGTTTACGGGCCGTGTAACCATTGTAAATGACAGTGCGCTTTCGTCTATCGGTGCGTTTGGTGTGAAGCCGGGCGAAACCCTGCGTAACGAATTTGGCGGTTATCTGCGTGCACAGTATCGCGCCGATATTATTCAAAACGTAAACCTCACCACACGTCTCGAACTTTTCAGCAACTATCTCGACCGTCCGCAAAACATCGACGTAAACGCCGAGGTCCTGCTGACCATGAAAGTAAACAAATACATTTCGGCCAGTGTAAACATGCAGGCCATTTACGACCACGACATCAACATTAAAGGCGACTTCAACAACGACGGAGTAATTGCTCCCGATGAAGCCGGTCCGCGTTTGCAGTTCCGTCAGGTGCTGGGAATCGGGTTCTCGGCCAAGTTCTAAAATTGCGCCCCTCTGCTTATATGCACCACGGCCTGCGAAATTTTCGCAGGCCGTGGTGTGTTGGATAAGACCGGAATTTATTTGGCAATAAGCCTGAATCCTTTGCCGTGAATATTCATGATTTCCACGGTGGGATCGTCTTTGAGGTATTTGCGGAGTTTGGCAATGTACACGTCCATGCTCCTTGAGTTGAAATAGCTGTCGTCGCCCCAGATGGTGTTGAGTGCGAGTGAGCGGTCGAGCACATCGTTTTTGTAGAGTGCGAGCAAACGAAGCAGATCGGCTTCTTTGGAGGTGAGTTTCTGCGGTTTGTTTCCGTACTCAAGCAACTGCCGGGTGTGATCGAAAGTGTAATCGCCCACGGTAAATGTGGTCTGGTCGGAATTATGCACCGGGCTTGTTTTGGTGCGGCGCAAAATGGCTTTGAGCCTCAGCAAAAGTTCTTCCATGCTGAAAGGCTTGGTAATGTAATCATCGGCACCCATGTTAAAGCCTTCGATGGTGTCTTCCTTCATCGACTTGGCCGTGAGAAACACAATGGGCACATCCTGATTGAGTGCGCGTATTTCTTTGGCCAGTGTATAGCCGTCTTTCACGGGCATCATTACATCGAGCAAACAAAGGTCGAAGCTTTGTTTGCGGAACTGGTCGAAACCTTCCTTGCCGTTTATGGCGAGAATGGTTTCATATCCTTTCGCATCTAAGTATTCCTGCAGGAGATTGCCCAGATTAGGATCATCTTCGGCCAGCAGGATGCGTGTTTTGGGTTCTGCGGTAGTCATCATTCGTTGGTTGTTGCAGGTGCGTAAAAGGGCAGGTTCACATAAAAACGGCTTCCGTGTCCGGGTTCGCTTTCCACAAAAACATCGCCGCCGTGTTTTACGGCAACTGCTTTTACGTAGCTCAGTCCCAAACCAAAACCTTTCACATCGTGAACGTTTCCGGTGGGTACACGGTACAATTTATCGAAAATCTTCTTTTGATTTTCGCGGCTTATGCCAATTCCATTGTCTTCCACACAAAGCTGTATTCCGCTAACAGAGTTTACGGTGGATACGCGAATGAGCGGCTGACCAGGTGTATATTTTATGGCATTGTCGAGCAGGTTGAAGATGAGATTCTGAACGTGTGTGCGGTCGCATTCGAGTGTAAACTGTGCGGCATTGAGGTCCATTACAATTTCGCCCGATTTGTTTTCGGCCTGTATGCGCACGCTGTTTACGGCGTTGCGCACGAGTTCGTGAAAGTCAACCTGTTCGGTTTTGAGGCGGAAATTGCCTTTATCGAGCAGGGCCGATTGAAGTACGTTTTCCACCAGACCGCCAAGACGTTTGTTTTCTTCCTTAATCATGGTCACATAGCGGTTGAGCCTTTCCTGCGTTTTCTCCACCGAACTGTCCGACAATACTTCGCAGGCCAGCGAAATGGTGGAAATGGGCGTTTTCAGCTCGTGCGTCATGTTGCTGATGAAATCGTTTTTGATTTCCGAAAGCTGTTTTTGCCTGAAAATGGTGGAAATACTGTAATAAAAGAGCAGCAGGATAAACAGCAGAAACAACACCGAAAGCACCAGCATAAGACCAAGCGACTTGAGGATATAGCCGTTCTGGAAAGGAAAATAAACGGCCAGCATGTGGGGCTGCGCAAAAATATTGTCGGGGCGCAGACTTACGCGGTGGCGCGAGGTAATGAGGCTGTCGCGGAGGCTTTGCTGCGGATCATCGCCATTGCCGAAAAGCGGCACAGTGCCTGCCGAAAAAACCGTCCACACATAGCGCGTATTGATACCTCTGTTCCGAAACTCGTAACTGAGCAGCGAGTCGATAAGCGCGGTATCGGGATCCATTTCCTGTTCACCAAAGATGTTCAGTTGAATCATCTGGTTGTACAGGTTGAAAAGCTCGCCAGCGGGGCGCTGCATGAGATCGGTGCGCTGCGAAAGTGCATCGAGTCCGCGCTTTAGTTTCTGCTTGTTAATGCTGATGTTACCGGTATCTTTTCCGGCAGTGTCGAAAATAATGGGCTTGCGCGAGTTGAATCCTTGCGGAAGACGCGGCATCGAAAACTGGTTGCGCATCCGTTCACGCGCTTCGGCCCGTGCGTAGCGACGGGTCACATTCATCATGGCCTCACGCACATCCTGCTCAAAATGCTCGCGCCGCTGCTCCACCGCCCCGCTGATCCAGTAATACTGAATCACGCAAAGCCCGATGAGTGCCGCGCCCGCCAGAAATGCCATTAATTTGGGTGATACAATCCGCATGTAGTCTCTTCAGTGCAATAACCCTCAAAAGTACAACGGATTGCGCAGCCGGAAGTATGTAACGGCTCCGGCCTTAACATCATTTAACGAGTAAAACGGCCTCAAAGCCCTATCCGCTTTTTCTTCTCCTCCACCAGAAATACCCGGAGCGGGGGCAGTTCCACCACTTTTCCGTTTGGCCCTTTCGCCTTAATGTCATCAAACATCAATACACCGCCATTGCCCGATACATTGAGCGAATCTATTTTCTGCTTCATCTTAGGGGTAAGCATATTGCCCTCGGCTTTGAGCGTGTCGAGCTTTTTTGTTTTGGGATTGCGCAGGTAGAGTGTAAACGAAGTGACCTCGTATTTATCGCGGCTGTATTTTTGACGGGCATAAATTCTTCCTGCGGCTATTACCGTAAATTTATCAATAAACGAATCGTTTGGAATACCGCATAAATCGGGTTCCGGAATTTCTCGCCCGAACAATTTATAGGTTTTCGACCAGGCCACACGCTCGTTGCCGTTTTTCAGTTTTTCGTAAATCACCAGCACGCCTTCCACTCCGGTGGTGGCATTAATTATGTACAAAGAATCGCGCAGGGTTGCTGTGCCACCTTTAAATTCAACCTTACCCAATTTATGCCTGCCTTTGTAGGTAATGCGCAGCACATTGCCTTCGTTGAGGTAAAGAAAAGAACGGTCGGGGGTAACGGTAATTACCGTGGGAGTTCCTTTTACCACAAACGTATCGGTTTGTGCGGCGGCGCGAAAACCCGTGGTGACAAGCAACAATGCGAGCAGATAGCGGAGTTTCATCATTTTTTTTGCGGAGGGTTTGATGAAGTGTAAACGGCAAAGCCTGTACCTAAAGTACAGACTTTGCCGAAAGTGAATGCTGTTTTTTTTACAATCCAAGTACCGACTTTGTTTGTTCGGGCGAGGCAAGAACGCCCTGATGCACGGAGAGTGTGAGTTCGGCCTTTTTCTTGTCTTTGAGCGTGGCCAGCGCATCGGCATCGGCGGTGGCTAACTGTCCGTCGGGGGTGATGCACCAGAGTATGTTTTCCATTTCGAGGTTGCACTGGAATGCGCCAAGCATGGCGGGGCTGTAGGTGAATATGGCGTTGCGGCCTTTTTCCACGAGGAATACTTTGGAGCTGGTAATTTCCTGTTTGTTGCGGCCGTCGATGAGTTTCAGCGCCAGCGGCTCGGCGGGAGGCAGGTTGGCGGGGCAATCGGAATTCCAGATGCCGAAGTCCTGAATGACAAACAGGCGCATGGTTTGGTTTTCCTGTTTGCTGCCCACGTTCGAGCGGCTGCGTATGGCGGCCAGGCACAGGGCCAGCGCGTTTGCACTGAGGCGTTTTTTATCGGCCCGGTCCACATTCTCGTCGAGCTTTTGCTGCGTGGCCTGCTGGGTGCTTATTTTGCGCCCCAGCGCAGTTTCGTAGGCGGCAAAACGGGCTTCGTATTCTTTCATGGCGGCGGCGTAGTTGCGGTTGTCAACCACCACGTAGGTGATGTACGAACGCTGCAGCGTGTCTTTGGTAAATGTTACGGTGAGCGTGCGTCCGTCGCTGTTGCGGGCTATGCGGGCATCGTCCCATTGTATTTTGCGGTCGGCGCGGTTGTAGGGCGTGCGGGCTTCGTCCACTTCAAAACGCAGGCCTTTGTAGGCATTGAGTTCGGGAAATTCGAGCGGGTCGAAGTCGATGCTGAAGCTCGGGCGTTTGGTATCGGCCAGTTGTGGACGAATGGGCTGCGGGCCGGCGGTTTTGGCTTTGGCGGCGGCGGTATCGGTCAGTTGACCGGCAATGAGGTAAGCCGTATCGCGTTTAATGAAGCTCCAGTTGCGGGCCGTGGTATCGAGGTAATAAATATTAAACTTATCGACCGCCGTTTGCGAAGCCAGCGCCACTTCAATGGGCTGGGCCGGATTGGCTTTGAGCGGTTTGCCATTTTGCCAGGCCGTAATTTCCAGCATACCTGCCGACTCGAAATGATACTGCACACCGGCCGAATCATACGTCATGGGAATTCCCGCAATAAAAATAGAAGCAGGATCATGAAACTCGCGGTAGCGTATTTCCACGGCTCCGTTTACCGGCTGACCATTTTCGCCGAGAAACGCATTTTGCGGAATAATGAGCAGCGATCCGGTGTGGTAGGTAAGCGTATCGCCCGCGGCGGCGTTTACGGTGTAGGCTGTATCGCGCACATCAATGCCGGGCAGCGGGGGCTTTACGAAAGCGGTTTCGGGGCTTGCCGGTTTTTCGCCGGGGGCCACGGCCATGTAAGTGCCCACGGCTATTACAGTGCCTATTACCGCCGAGCCGATATAAAAGCCGGGCTTTTTCCAGAACGGAAGTTTTTGCGCGTTATACGCCTGCATGAACTGGTCGAAATTGCGGCCCTGTTCAATGTCTTCGGGTGTAAGCGGTTCCCGGTTGCGGTTAATGTTTTTGTTCGTTTCCATGCTACTTCAGACTAAAGCAGAATAAATAGTTTTCATTCGTTCGAGCAGCCGGTAAATCCGGGCTTTAGCCGCTGCCTCGTTTATTTCAAGAATATCACCTATTTCCTTGAACGGCCGTTGTTCGAAGAATCGCATTTCCAGCAGGCTCACCTCATCGGGATCGAGCCGGGCAATGGTTTTCATCAGTCGTGCGTCGGTTTGGGCAGTGTTTTCATCGCCCAGTTCGTGCAGCACATCGGCCACCTGGGTATCGTCGATATTTACTGCCTGCCGCACTTTGGCGCGCCGGTATTGCCGGCTCAGTTCGTTGAGTGCAATCCGAAACAGCCAGGCCGAAAACGGCACACCCTGCGATTTGTACTTGCCGAGGTTTTCGAGCGCGGTAATAAATACCTGCTGTGTTACATCATACGCATCGTCTTTACTTTCGGTGCGCTGATACACGAACCCCAGAATGCGGGCGTAGTACCTGTTGTAGAGCGGCGCAAACCTGGCCGGATTGCCCCTCGCAGCTTCAATCTCGGCCGCTTCGGCCTCAATTTGCTGACGGGTTTGGTGATAACTTGAAGCGAGGTTCATGGTGATGCCTTTTGCGGTAGGAAACAGAACCAATTCGGGCTGCTTTCACCAGTATATACCTTTGGTAACGCAAAAGTGACGGCAAGATGAAGATTTTTTTGGGTTGTAAAGAAATTCCTGTCGCGATAGCCGCAAATGTGGGGGAAAACGGCAAGGAGTTTTATCTTCTTTTATCGCTGAATCAACACAAAAACACCTCCGAAGTTTTTTCTCCGGAGGTGTTTATGATGGATAAATTTTTACTCAGCCCCGTTGAATAACCACACGCCGGGTAATTTTACCGTAAGCAGTTTGCAATTCAATGAAATAAAAACCGGGTACCTGATCGGTAAGGTCAATGCGATCGGGAAGCGGGTGCGACTGATCGATAACGTGTTGCTGCACCGGTGAGCCGAGCATGTTGTAAACCGTCATGCTTATTACTTGCGTGCTGTCTATCGAAATGCGGAACATGCCTTCGCTGGGGTTGGGAAATATTTCGATACCGGCAGGTTCGGCTTTGCGCGGCGCGGCTACCGTGGCTTTGGGCGCAGGATTAACCACCACCGCATCGGCCTGAAAAACCGGACGTATGCTGAAATCGTCGAGCCACACGCCGGCATTGAGTTCGGGATGCGAGGCACGAATGCCAATGTAACGGCCAGTAGCCGGGGCTGTAAAACGGATGCTAATTTCTGTCCACACCGCGCCAATAGACTGTGCCGACACGGTGTAAAACGAGGTTCCGAACACACTGTCTGTTCCGGCCACACTTAATGTAAGGTTAGGCGCGGCAGTACGTGTGCGCACCCAGAAACTGAGGGCATATTGCTGACCTTTTTGCACCGGGCTGTTGAGTTCCATGGAAATTGACTCAGACCGTATATCGCCCTGAATGTTGGAGGCCAGGCCCACAAACCAGTTGCCGCTGTGTGCGGTGCCAAAACCGCAATCGGTACTGGCAATATCGGGTTTGCGGAAAGCACCGAAAGCGCGGGTGTGTGATACATTGGCATTGAACACCGCGGTAGTGGTGTTAATGAGGCATCGGCCGCCGTTTTTTTCAAAACCTCCGTTCATAAACTCCTGCCCGCTGAGGCGGGGAGCCAGAAGCAGCAGAGGCACTGCAAGTGTAAGAAAGGTTTTTACCATGGTGTGTGGGAGATTTTGGTAATACCTGTTTCGGGTCGTTTTTACTTATAACTACATTCGGTGGAAAAGGTTACACCGGAAGTATGAACAATAAACAAGCAAACGCCGTGCCCTGTTCGCACCGTACCGGTTAATTCTGTCTGATTAAACGTGTGGCAGGTGTGGCATATTGCCAAAAAAAGGCGGCGGATCAGTGCATCTGATCCGCCGCCCCAAATTTGAAATTCCGGTTTTATTTAGCTAATCGCATTGAAACCGGTTACATCCATACCTGTAATGAGCAGGTGAATATCGTGTGTGCCTTCGTAGGTAATTACCGATTCGAGGTTCATCATGTGGCGCATAATGGGATACTCGCCGGTAATGCCCATTCCGCCGAGCATCTGACGTGCTTCGCGGGCGCAGGTAAGGGCTGCGTGTACGTTGTTGCGCTTGGCCATTGAAATTTGTGCCGGTGTGGCGCGGTTTTCGTTTTTGAGCACGCCCAGGCGCCAGGCCAGCAACTGGCCTTTGGTAATTTCGGTAATCATTTCGGCCAGCTTTTTCTGCTGCAACTGAAATGCGCCAATGGGTTTGTCGAACTGAATGCGTTCTTTGGAATAACGCAGCGCGGTATCGTAGCAATCCATAGCTGCACCCAGCGCGCCCCAGGCAATGCCGTAGCGGGCCGAGTTGAGGCAGCTGAGCGGGCCTTTGAGGCCTTTTACCGTGGGGAAAATATTTTCTTTGGGCACTTTTACATTGTCGAACACCAGTTCGCCGGTGGCACTGGCCCGCAGCGACCATTTGCCGTGCGTTTCGGGGGTGGTGAAACCTTCCATGCCACGCTCTACCACCAGTCCGCGGATATCGCCGTTGTCGTCTTTGGCCCACACCACTGCGATGTCGGCAAAGGGAGCGTTTGAAATCCACATTTTGGCGCCGTTGAGGATGTAATGGTCGCCGGCATCTTTAATGTTGGTAATCATTCCGGCCGGGTTCGAACCGTAGTCGGGTTCGGTGAGGCCGAAACAGCCCATGTACTCGCCGGTAGCTAATTTGGGGAGGTATTTGCGTTTCTGCTCTTCGGTGCCGAAGGTGTAAATGGGATACATTACCAGCGAACTCTGCACCGAAGCGGTAGAGCGTATGCCCGAGTCGCCGCGTTCGAGTTCCTGCATAATGAGTCCGTAGGAAATCTGGTCGAGACCGGGGCCGCCGTATTCGGCCGGAATGTAGGGGCCAAAAGCACCTATTTCGGCCAGGCCTTTGAGAATTTGTTTGGGAAACTCGGCGCGCTGGGCATAGTCCTCAATAATGGGCGATATTTCTTTTTTCACCCAGGCACGGGCGGTATCGCGGATGAGTTTATGTTCGTCGGTCAGCAGCTCGTCGAGCAGGTAGTAATCGGGAGCCTGATAATTGTCGGTGGCCATGTTGGTGTTTTATTTTTAAGCGTGTGCAAAAATAAGCAAATAGCCGGGCCATCCATAAAAACCTGCTTTTGTGCAATGTTTATCAGAAAATGCACGGGTGATCTTGTACTTATGAAGGGCAGCAGCGGTTACGGCTTGACAAAGCAACCGTGTTTGGTATATTTGTTGCTACAATCAAAACCAGTTCTAACCGTGTTTTAATTCCTGAACCAGTTTTGATTGGCATACAAATTGCCATTCCACCACTAAACAAAACCAACATACTCTTCACCACCATGAAAAAATTAGTTCTTCTCCTGTTCGTTGCTGTGGCTTTTGCCGGCAGTGCTTCTGCGCAGATTTACAAAGCCGCCTCACGTTCGGTAAAATTCTATTCGCATACTGCGCTCGAAGATATCAGCGCCACGGATACCACCGCCACCATGCTTCTCAACACCACCACCAACGACGTGATTGTGAGCATCAACATCAAAGGTTTCGACTTCCCCAACGAGCTTATGGAAGAGCACTTTAACGAGAACTACATGGAGAGCGACAAGTTCCCCAAAGCCTCGTTCAAAGGTAAAATCAACGAAAAAGTGGATTACAAGAAAGACGGTACTTACAACGTAACCATTACCGGCACGCTGGGCATTCACGGTGTTGACAAGGCCCGCACCATTCCGGCCACCATTGTGGTAAAAGGCGGTAAAATTACTGTTGACTGCAAATTTATGGTAGCCCTGAAAGATCATAATGTAACCGTTCCTTCGGCCGTAGGTGCCAAAATTGCCGAAAGCGTAGAAGTGACAGTACATGCCGACATGGTTTCTGCCGCGGCCAAGAAATAACAACGCGTTTTTTATCCCCCAAAAGCTCCGGCCTGTATTATCAGCCGGGGCTTTTGTATTTTTGCCTGATAACACGCAAATGCCGCCTACACACACCCGAATTTTACTTCAATCGTTCACCGCCGACTGGGGTGCACCCCGTGGTTTTCACCCCGAACCGGTGGCCGATATAGCCGGGAATTACTGGGTATCACTGTTTCTTTTTGGGGCTTTTGCGGCTTTGGTGGTGCTAAGGGTGTTCGACGGGCGGCGGCTTACACAGCTTGCGGGTGGTTTTTTCAGGGCTTCGTCGGTGAGTATGCTTTACCGCGAGGAAAATGCCCTTACCGGACGGGCTTCTTTGCTGCTCATTATCAACTTTTTATTGGTTGCCCCGCTTTTTGTGTGGCAAGTTCTCGGTTATTTTAATCTGCCGCAGGAAGGTGTGCTTCAGTATGGTTACCTGGCCCTGGGTTTTGTGTTGCTTTATCTGCTGAAAGTAGGAGTGACACGGTTTATGGGGCTGGTTTTCGACCAGAAAGAGGCGGCGCTGGAATACACGTATAATATCCTGTTGTTTAACAAAACATTAGGACTTCTTCTCTTTCCCGTTACTGTACTCATAGCCTTTGCCCGCGAAATTCCGTCGGTATGGCTTATCGGTGCAGGGCTTGCGTTTTGGGGCATTATTTTGGTTTACAGACTATTTCGGGGTATTCTGATAGGTCTGTCCACATCAGGATTTTCTGGTATCTATATATTTCTCTATCTTTGCACCCTTGAAATTTTACCCTTTGTCGTCATTCTGAAACAATTTGCCGGATAAACGGCGGATCCCCTTTAAGAGCGAGCAAGTGGCAGCACCAAAGAATAACAATAACGGCGAACTGCGGGTCAAGAGCATTCTTGTTACCCAGCCGAAACCTGAGACCGATAAATCACCCTACGCTGATCTGATCAGGAAGTATGGGTTGAAAATCGATTTCCGGGAATTTATCCACGTCGAAGGAGTTCCTGCCCAGGAGTTTCGTCAGCAGCGCATTAACCTGCAAGAGCATACGGCAGTTATTCTCACCAGCCGCAATGCGGTGGATCACTTCTTCCGTATCTGTCAGGAAATGCGCTTCACGGTTCCCGATACCATGAAGTACTTCTGTATTTCAGAATCAACCGCCTACTACCTGCAGAAATATGTGCAGTATCGCAAGCGCAAGATTTTCCACGGCAAAGCCACCTTCAACGACCTGATCGAGATTATCCGCAAGCATAAGGAAGATAAATTTCTTTATCCCTGCTCGGATGTACACAAGGAAGAAGTGCCCGAAGTGCTGGAAAAACACAATATCAATTTTTCCAAAGCCATTTTGTTCCGCACCGTATGCAGCGACCTGAGCGATCTGGCCGATGTGTATTACGACATTCTGGTGTTCTTCAGTCCTTCGGGAATTACTTCGCTGTACAAAAACTTCCCCAAGTTCAAGCAGAACAAAACCCGCATTGCCGCTTTCGGCCCGGCCACTGCCAAAGCAGTGGAAGAAGCAGGGCTGAGACTTGATATTCACGCGCCCCGTCCGGGTACGCCATCTATGACAATGGCGCTGGAGGAATATGTGAAACAGGTGAATAAAAAGTAAGTCTTTTCTTTCTTTCATCTTCTTTCCTTTTCCTGCTCTTTTGTAACGGTAGATCTTGACAAATTCTGTCTGATTTTGTATATTTAGGAAACTGAAAATCAAAGTGCCTGGATTACGAAAAGAAGTTTCAAAAGAGATGTCCGGTAGCATTAATGCTGGCCGAAAGATTCCTGAATTGAAACCAAAAAACTATCGGGTACTTGATATAGGACTTGATGGCGATGCTCCCAAACAGTTCATAAAGGCATATTTCTACGAACAGAAATCCGGGAAAAGACAAAAAAATACCAGATCGTGGCCAGCTTACATTGCCAAAACTGCTGAAAAATGGTATCCGCATGAATCTGTTATAGAATTTATGATTAATCGAATCGGTCAGGAAATGGGAGTGAACATGAATGATATCCGGCTTGTTCATGCCAACGGGCAGATTCGCTTTCTTAGCAAGTTCTTTCTGCGTAAAAACGAAAGACTGATTCATGGAGCCGAAATTTGCGGAGCTTACCTGAACGATAATGAATTGGCAAAAGAGATTGCATTGAACAGAAAAACGGCCCGGGAGTTTTTTACGTTCGAATTTATTTCACGATCAATCAAAACTGTTTTCCCGCTTCGTTATGATCACATCTTAAATGAACTGGTGAAAATGATTGCTTTTGATGCTCTTGTTGGCAATAATGATCGTCATTTTTATAATTGGGGAGTTATTGACAGCACTTTAACCGGCTCATATCCCGCAAAATTTGCTCCTGTATATGATTCTGCCAGAGGTTTACTATGGAATTTAAGCGACGAGAATATTAGAAAACACTATCATTCAGGCAAAAATAGAAGTACATTTATCTCTAAATACATCAATACCGCAGCACCAAGAATTAGTATTGAAGGCAATACCGGCATCAATCATTTTGAGTTGATAAACTATCTTAAAAAGGAAAATAAAGACTATGAAGAAATCGTTTTCACATTCTCATCAAAGGAAACTGAACAGAAAGTATTTGCAATGTTAGAAACAGAGTTTTTTGATTTTTTTATACCCGAAAGAAATGCTTTGGTGACTGAAATATTAGTTGAACGATTTAAAAAGATAAGGGAGGCTTCACTATGTTAAACAAGCTAATTAATTTGTTCGGCAAGGGAGATGAAGATGAAACACATCTCCCTGAAAATGAATCCTATAACTTCCGCCTGATGGTTGATAATCTTGAGGTAGGAACACTGCGCTGTGAAAGCGGATTTTGGTTTTTCAAGTATTCCGATGAATTCAAGAAACATCTGCAGGAATACAAACCTCTCACCGAGTTTCCAGATCTGGAAAAAGAGTATCAGGACGATTTTCTGTGGCCTTTTTTTAAAATCCGGATTCCAGGCTTAAAGCAGCCTGCAATACAGGAAATCATCAAACGCGAAAAAATTGATCAGATGAACGAAGCCGCTCTCCTTAAACGATTTGGGGAACGTACTATTGCCAATCCATATCAACTGCTTGCAGGTTGAATCTAAACAATACAGGTGTGGAACCTTTTCCCGACCTTTACCCAATCCGGCACGCCCAATGTGCCGGATTGTTTTTTACACATGAATACCCGCCGAAATACATTCAGCAAAGCCGAAAGGCTTTGCGGCCTGACCACAGTGGCCGAGCTGGTGGCCACGGGCAGTTCGTTCAGGGTATTCCCGTTTCGGGTGGTGTGGCGCGAAACTGAGGTGCAGGAAATGCCCGTGCGCGTGGTGTTTGCCGTGCCCAAGCGTTCGTTTAAACGCGCCGTGATGCGCAACCGCATACGCCGGCAGATGCGCGAGGCTTACCGGATAAACAAGCATGAGCTTTATGATAAACTGAACAGCACCGGACGCAAACTTCAGGTGATGATTGTGTATACCCACCGCGAAGCATTGGCCACGGCCGATATTCAGGATAAAATTATCCTAACTTTACGTCGTTTGAGTGAGCAACTTTCCGATGCAGGCACCCGGTGAACCTATTCAGTCTGGTTTTTTCGGCCGAATTTTTGGCGGCTTGTTTATCGGGCTGATTCGGTTTTATCAGTATGCCATTTCGCCGTACCTGGCTCCGTCGTGCCGTTTTACGCCGTCGTGTTCGCAGTATGGTGTGGAGGCAATACGCAGGCATGGCCCGCTGCGGGGCGGCTGGCTTACTCTTAAACGTATTGGCCGCTGCCATCCCTGGGGCGGGCACGGCCACGATCCTGTTCCCTGATTATGAAACGATGATGATGATGCGTAATTCTTCTCCCGCTCGTTTACTGAGCCTTGCACTTCGCCGCGTGGCCGTGCCCGCCTTGCTTCTTGGTGCCGGAATGCTTGGCTTTTCGGCCGCCGGAAACGACGACAAACTTTTTGAGGTAAGCAAAAACCTCGAAATTTTCAGTTCCATTTACCAGCGCCTCAACAGCAATTATGTGGACGAACCGCGGCCGGCCGAATTGATGAAAACCGGCATCGACGCCATGTTGCGCTCGCTCGATCCTTACACGGTATATTATTCGGAAGAAGATATTGAAGATTACCGCTACCAGAGTACCGGACAGTACGGCGGAATAGGTGCCACCATTCGCAAGATGCAGGGCAAAAACGTAGTTACCGAAGTATATGAAGGCTTTGCAGCCATGAAAGCCGGCCTCAAACCGGGCGATGTAATTACTGAAATAAACGGACTGAGCACCACCGGCCCGAACGGCGAGGAAGTAATGAAACAACTCCGCGGCGTTCCCAACACGTCCATTTCGCTGAAAGTAAAACGTCCGGGCAGCACGGCTCCGCTCGATTTCACGTTTACGCGCGAGGAGATAAAGCCCAAAACCGTGGCCTACACCACAGTGCTGGCCAACAACACGGGCTACATCAAGCTCAACGAGTTTGGCGAAACCGCCGCCAGCGAAGTACGCGAAGCCCTGCTCGATCTGAAACAGAAAAACATTACTTCGCTCGTGCTCGATTTGCGCGGAAACCCCGGCGGGTTGGTGAGTCAGGCCGTGGCTATTGTGAATTTGTTTGTGGACAAAGGCAACTTAGTGCTGAAAATGCGTGGCCGCATTGCCGAACAGGATCAAACCTACCGCACCGAACTTACGCCGGTTGACACACAAATTCCGCTGGCCGTGCTTACCGACGGAGGTTCGGCATCGGCCTCAGAAATTGTGGCGGGTGCTTTGCAGGATTTGGACAGGGCCGTAATTGTGGGCCAGCGTTCGTACGGCAAAGGGCTTGTGCAGAATACCGTGCCCGTGGCTTACGGCGCGTATTTCAAACTCACCATTGCCAAGTACTACACGCCCAGCGGCCGCTGCGTGCAGGCACTCGACTACTCGCAGCGCAATGCCGACGGAACCGTGGTGCGTGTGCCCGACTCGCTCATTACCGAATTTAAAACCCGCAACGGCCGCACGGTTTGGGACGGACTCGGCGTTATTCCCGACACCGAAGTGCCCGCCCGCAAATACAGCGTACTTACCGATACGCTGCTGGCCAAAGGACTAATTTTCGATTATGCCACTGAGTATGCCATGGCTCACCCCACACTCGAGGGCGACAATACTTTCCGCCTTTCGGCCGACGAGTACAACCGGTTTGTGGACTGGGTGAAAAAGCGCGAGTACACTTACCTCATTCCCGAAGAAAAAAACCTAGAACTGTTTCGCAAAAACGCCGAGAAAAGCGGTCACTTCAGCGATATGAATACCGAGTATCAGGCATTGAAATCGAAAATAAACGAGAGCAAGAAAAACGACTTTGAAGAGTTCCGCACCGAAATTACCGTGCTGCTCGAAGCCGAAATCAGTTCGCGTTATCTTTACGAGAAAGGCCGTATTTCATCGTCGCTCAAAGACGATCCGGACCTGAACAAAGCCGTGCAGATTCTGGCCGATAAAAAGGCTTACACTGATATTCTTACCGTGGTGAAAAAGTTGCCCAAACCGCAGCAGCGCAACGACATGGAGAAGAAAGAAGATTAGTGCAGTTTTTTTTCGGTGCGATACAATGAATTGCCCTGTTTTTCGTTGCGCCCATTCGCTGCAAACTTTAGCTACATTAGCCACACGACCCTGACCAGTCTATGAAAATAAGCTTACCGGCTTCGTGGCATCGATTTCTGTATGTTTTCGGTTTGTCGCTCACGGCGGCGGGGCTTCCGCTTTCCAAATTTCTTATCAGCGTATCGGTTTTCTGGATTGGCATCAACTGGTTGTGGGAGGGCGATTTTGCGGCCAAGTGGCGCAGGTTTAAATCGCGTCCGGCAGTGGCGGTGCTTATGGGTGTGTTTGTGCTGCATCTTGTAGGCCTGCTCTGGACCAACGATGCGGGAGCGGGCTGGCGCGATGTGCGGGTGAAACTTCCGTTGCTGCTTTTTCCGTTTATCATTGGCACCACGCCGCAGCTTTCGCGCAAAGAATTCAGTTGGGTAATAGGAATGTTTCTTGCGGCGGTGTTTGTGAGTGTGGGCAGTACGCTGCTGGTGGCGGCGGGCTGGTGGCAGCGCGAGATAAGCGATTTGCGCAAGGCTTCGCGGTTTGTGTCGCTCATACGTCTTTCGCTCATGGCGGATCTGGCTATTTTCTGGCTGGGCCGTGTGCTTTTCAGGCCGGTGCCGCGGTGGCAGAAAGCGGGTGCCATTGCGGGCATTGCCGCACTCACGTTGTTTCTGGTGTATATGCAATCGCTCACGGGGCTGGTGGTGCTGGCGGCGGGAGGATTTTTGCTGATGCTGGTTTTTCTGCTTCTGCGCCGCCAGCGAAAAGCCGTACTGGCCGTGAGTATTTTGTTTGCCGCCGCCATTGCTTACGTGGCCATAGAAACCACCACAGCCTGGAAACTCTTTACACCCAACGCCACACAGCAAACAGCCGACACACAATTGGCCACACACACCGCACGCGGCCACACTTATACGCACGATGCGCTTGACCCGATGATTGAAAACGGCCGCCGCGTAAAACTTTGGATATGCTGGCCCGAACTCGACTCGGCCTGGAACAGCCGAAGCCGCATTACACTCAACGGCGGCAAAACCACGGGCGGCGCACCCATTGCCAATGTGCTGCTGCGCTACATGACATCAAAAGGCCTGCGCAAAGATGCCGACGGAATAAAGCAGCTCACCGATGCCGACATCCGCAATGTGGAACAGGGCCTCTGCAACGCCTCGTGGCCCGAAATGAGCCGTTTGCGCAAACGCATGTATCAGGTATTCTGGGAACTGCACGTATATGGCAGCGGCGGCGATCCCAGCGGAAAATCAGTCACCATGCGTTTCGAACTTTCGCAAACCGCCCTGGCCTGCATTGCCGAAGCACCCCTGCTCGGACACGGCACCGGCAGCAGCGAAAAAACCATGCGCAATTTCTACACCCGCAACGGCACCCCGCTCGACGAATCGTTTCAATGGATGCACCCGCACAACCAGTTTTTGTCGTTTGCACTCACGCTGGGCATACCCATGCTGCTCTATTTCATATTCTCCCTCACCTACCCCATGAGCCGCATGGGCCGCTGGCGAAACTACATCAGTCTGGCGTTTTTCATTATTGCCGTTACGTCGTTCCTTAATGATGATACGCTGGAAACGCAGCAGGGAGTGACGTTTTTTGCGTACTTCAATGCGTTGGTGTTGTTTGCGCTGCCGTTGGGGAGTAACAGGGATGTGATGAAGTGAGTAAGGATTTGCTGAATGCACAGCACTTCAGAGAAAAAGAGAAAAACTGCCCCCATGAAACGTGTACTTTCCTTCCTGACCCTTGCTTTCTGTTTCAAACTTTCTTTTAGTCAGAATTACACCGACAGTCTTGGATTGAAACAGGGACTTTGGATAATCAATTATACCAACGACACTGTATTACATGAATTGAATTGTTTGCGTTTATGCACCTACAAGAACGACACATTAAATGGTGAAATGCTGATATATAACGGCAAAGGAAAATTAAGATATCAGGCAACTTATATCAATGGAAAACCCCGGGGAACAGAATGTTTTTACGCAAAAAACGGGAAACTTCTTCGTACTCAATCTCACCATAACGACTCTGCCTATAGTGTTACTGATTATTATGGACGCTCAAAACCCTATAGGATTGCCAATTACACCAACAATAAGTTAAACGGGGCTTATACATACTTTTGGCGTTCCGGGAAAATCAAACAAATAAACTATTATAAAAATGAAATTGAAGTGTCTGAAACAATTTATTTCAGACGGAATGGAAGAGTCAGATACAAATCCTAAATAAGATTTGTTCTGGGCAGTATGATAAATTATTTAAAGAATGCTTCGAAAGACACTTACTTCTCCATCTGGTTCTCACATCCAATAATATATATTGAAGGGAAAATCTTGATATTCAATTTTTCCACAAAAAAATTTATCCATATAAGTATATATATAAATTATATGTTTTATTATTTTAAAAGCTACTCATAGAGTAATTTGTTTTAAACAAGTGCTGAGTATTAGCAGAAATTCCGCACACAGGCAGAAAAATAATCTGGACAAATACCCCTCGGAGGTCTTCGAAGACCTCCGAGGGGTGTACGAGTTATTTATTTTTCTGCCTGTGTGCTGCACAAATGCAATCGTGTCAGAAGTTTCAATATCTGAGAAAAAATCAGCTTATTAAAAACCTCAAAAACGTATTTGAATGTGTACCTTGGGGGATAACCCTCCGATAATTAGTTGAACAATGAAAAAGTCGGCAAACAAGTCATCCATACTTCTTTTATTGATCCTCTGCCCGATGTTTATTTTATCCACATCCAATAAATTCTGTTTATCGGATAATAAAATAAATACCGATCCCTGCGCATCCGAAGAGGAACTAAGACCGTGTGTTAATAATTTACTGCTGTTTTCCGGTTATCCCGATTCATTGTGCAATGTATATAAGGTTATTAATAAGAAGCAATTCCGATATACCATGCGGATGCTGAATTTAAAGGTACCTTACTCTTCCGGTTTTATTCCACGCGACTCTGTGGCTAAAGCCGTTACATCAAATGAAATAATTTTGTTCGATTTTGATCAATCGGGCATGTTTTGTCCTCAGGTCTGTAAGGTTATTGGTTATTCAGAAATTACGCGTGATGAGGCAAAAGCCTATAAAAGAAAAAAAAGAGGATTACGTACCAAATAAGTGTTACAAAAATTTCATGCCTTACTATACCAACTATAATTCATTCATAATACCAGGAGTATGATAATATTTTTTAATTATATATAAAGAAAATCCAGCATCACAAACGCTTCTCCCCAAAATACTTCCTCCGCCACAACGTCCACATCATCACCCCAAACATCACAATTGCCGGGAATGCTTTCACCGCATACGGCACAAAAAACTCCGTACGCCACGTATGTGGAAATAAATCGGTAGGCACAAGCTGTGTGCCCACAAACGCCAGCCAAAGCAGCGCGGCCCGTTTAAACCCGGGAGCCTCGCCCACGGCCCAAAGTCCGATGCCGGTGATGGCAATAATAAACGTGGGCGATTCGGCCTTGTGGTTGAAAATAACTGTCCACACCAGAATGGCGGCCAGATACAGCCTGCGGAAGTTTACATTCTGCCAGTGCTGTGTGCGCAGCAGCGGAAGCATGAGCAGCAATGCGCCGGGAATTAAAAACCACACATCGCCCGCGTGCAGGCCGAACCAGCGTTCGCAGAGGGTCATGAGCGAGAAGTTGAGCTCGTGTGCGGGGTCGTTGGCCAGCAGGTGCAGCCAGCTTTTATATTGCATAAGCAGGGCATCGGGCGAGGTAAAGAGCAGTGGCAGTGCCGCAATGCCCAGCAGCCATGCCGCGCCACTGAGCAGAAATTTTATGCGCTGCGGATAAAACACAAACAGCAGTCCGCCCACGGCTGCAAAAAGTTTGATGTAAAAACCCAGCACCAGAAACAGGGCGGCAAGCCCCACACGTTTGCGCTCGAAACTGCTGAATGCCAGCAAGAGCAGCCCGGTCATAATGCCGTTGCTTTGTGCATTTATTACTGAGGTAACCAGTTCGATTAGCACAAAGCAAAGCAAAAATGCTTTCCACTGTTCGCTGATGTTCAACCGGCGAATTCCCCACCACGGCAGCAGGGCATTGAGCAAATTCCAAAGCGTGGCGCCCACCACACCCGGCAGCAGATGAAATATGCCCATGAGTGCGGCAAACGACGGGCTGTATTTATACAAATCGAAATACTGTTCGGGATGCGGTGCGTACAAATCCACACCATGCAACAGGTTGGCGAAAGACGCGCGGAAGATGAAAAAATTATTGAACGAGCTTTCGGGGAAAAGCAGCAGCCGGTGCAGCGAAACAGCAAGCACTACCCCAAACAGCAGCAGGAACTGGTTGCGCGGTTTAAGCAGGGGCGAACGGTAGTGAAACAGTTTCTCTTTCATTGGCGGTAGAGCCGGCTGAGTTTGGTGTATTTCTGCCAGGTTTCGAATGCGCTGATGCGGCAGATAATATAACCGTAGCGCCCGTCGAGGAAGCCGAGTTTAATAATGTAGTTGCGCAGAAACTTGGCCGCCGTTTTAATTACTGCCCGCAGCAGCGAACTGCGTTTTCCCTGTGCATAGAGGGCTTTGGCGGCAATGGTCGAAAACTTATCGGCCTGGCGGTAATGTTCTTCTACGGTGTAGTAGCTGTAGTGCAGAATATTGCCGGGCAAATGCGCCTGTGTGCTGCCGGGGGCAAGCTCGTATTTATCGTGCGGATTTACACCGCCCCAGTTTCCGTGGCGGCTGTCCCAGAGCCGGAGTTTGGTATCGGGGTACCAGCCGCAGTGTTTTATCCATTGGCCGCAGTAGTTGGTGAGGCGGTTCATGGAATAGCCGGTGTGTTGCCAGTTTTCCTTTACGGCTGCAATGGCGCGGAGCAGGGTTTCGTCGGGGGCTTCGTCGGCATCGAGCGAGAGGATGTGCGGGTAAAGGGCGTGGGTAATGGCGCGGTTTTTCTGCTCAATATGTCCGTCGAACTTATGCTGGATGAAGCGTGCGCCGTGGCTTTGGCAGATTTCGCGGGTGCGGTCGGTGGAGAAACTGTCGAGCACCACAATATCGTCGGCAATGCTTTTTACGGCACGCAGACAGCGTTCGATATTGCGTTCTTCGTTGAAGGTGATAATAACCACCGAAAGTTTAACCGGCCCGGGCATAGGTGACAAAAGTACAAAAGCCGGAGAAGCTGTTTACCTTTGGGGCAAATGACCAACCCTCAGCAATTGCTTTCCGCACTCCGGCAGGGCGACCGCCGTGCATTGGCGCGCGCCATTACGCTGGTGGAAAACAATCTGGAAGGCGCTGCCGAACTGCTTACTTCGCTCGATCTGACGAAGCTTTCGCCACTGGCAGGCATTACCGGGCCGCCGGGCGCAGGCAAGAGTACGTTAATTAATGCCCTCATTACCGAACTCACGGCGCAGGGCAAAACGGTGGCCATTATTGCGGTTGACCCTACTTCGCCCTTCAACTTCGGTTCGCTCCTGGGCGACCGTTTGCGCATGGCCGAGCATTTTACCAACCCCAACGTATATATCCGTTCGCTGGCCACACGCGGTTCGCTGGGCGGATTGTCGGCGGCGGCGCTGGAAATTACCGATGTGGTGCGCTCGGCCGGTTTCGACCTGGTGATTGTGGAAACCGTGGGCGTAGGCCAGTCGGAAGTAGAAATTGCCGGGCTGGCCGATACCACCGTGGTAGTGCTGGTTCCCGAAGCCGGCGACGATGTGCAGGCCATAAAATCGGGCATTATGGAAATAGCCGATATTTTCGTGGTAAACAAAGCCGACCGTACCGGCGCACAAACCTTTGCCCGCAACCTGCATCAGTTGCTGCATCAGCGCCCGGCCTCCGACTGGACGGTGCCGGTAATAAAAACAGTAGCCTCGCGCCACGAAGGCATTGACGAACTGCTTACGAAAATAGCCGCCCATCAAAACCGCCCCGTGCCCAATCCGCGCCGCGCACTGCTGTTTGCCGAAAAAGCCTGGAAACTCATACAGCGCAGGCGAATGCGCGATGTATCGCGACAGCAGCTTACCGCCGAAATAAGTCGCGAACTTGAAAATGGCACATTTCAGCTTTACCGTTTTGCGCAGGAATATGGCCTTCAGGGCTGATTCCGAAATACATATCAGTTGTTAATCTTGCATTAGATATTGCACTGATACTTTTTTATATACGAGTTTATCATAACTTGCAGTATAAATTACTCCCATGAACTGCCTTATAGTTGATGATGACGAAATTGCCCGCAAAGCGGTGGAGCAATGTGTGAGCCGTACTGAATTTCTCACGCTTTCAGGAAGTTGTGCGTCTGTTCCCGAAGCACTTACACTGATCAGAAAGCAAAAAATCGATCTTATTTTCCTTGATGTGGAAATGCCCGAAATGAGCGGACTCGACTTTTTGCGCACCTTCAAGGAAATTCCGCAGATCATTCTCATCACCGGTAAAAAGGAATATGCCGCCGAGGCGTTTGATTACGATGTAACCGATTTTCTGCTCAAACCCATTGATTATGCCCGCTTTCTCAAAGCAGCCATGAGGGCGCAGAATATTCAGGATAATCTTAAACCCCAGCCCGAAGGCGAAGAAGATGCGTTGTTTATAAAGAAAGAAGGAGCCCGTTTTCTGCGCCTGCCTATGAACGAAATAATCTGGGTGGAAGCGCTGGCCGATTATGTGCAGATAAATACCAAAGACGGAAGACACACCATTCTTTCCACCATGAAATCAATAGAAAGCCGTTTGCCACAACGCGACTTTGTGCGCATACACCGTTCGTACATTGTGCGGCTTGATAAGATTCAGGAAATAGAAGAAAATTCGGTGAATGTAGGCGGGAAATCGCTTCCGGTAAGTCGTTCACACAAGGAAGATCTGTTTAACCGGCTCAATCTTCTTTAGCAATTCGTTTCGTTCGTCCGGCAAAATCTTCCGTTTGTCGGAATTTGGGAAAAACATGTCGGTTTTCTGATTTTTGTTTGAAATATGCTCCCATATTTGCAGTGTAAATGATCGGTTCCCCTGCTCGATCGCCAAAGAGTAGAACTTGAAACTGCAAGTGTACAGTATGGGAACGCCCGAATCGGTTTACCGCAAAGAGCTGAGTAATCAGCGCCGCGACATACAGGTGATGCTGATTAAACAGTTTCACCCGATTTACGAATCGTTCAGGTTTGATACCTGTTCAGATTCAAAAGTAGCAGAGATGTATCACTTACTTGTGGAGGAACAAGGAGGGATGAAGGATACGGAAGTACAAACAAATGTGTAGGGGTTATGCTGTTTTGTGCTTCCGGACAGGGGCGGCTTCGGCCGCCCCATTTTTTTGTTTATAGCTGATTGATAGTATCGGTTACGAATGTGTTGCAGGTGCAAACCTGAATGCTGTTTTATCCGTTTAAAGTCTGTCGGGGCCGAAAACAAATCGTATTTCGGCAAAAACACCTGTTGCGGGTCTGCTCCCCCGAAGTTTCTTGTTAAATTGGCATTGGTATGACTGGTTTTCTTAAACTCATATTTACCCGCAATACTTTTGCCGAAAGGATATTGTTTCTGGCGCTGGCCGGAGGGATAGCTGTTGACGGTATTATCAATAATTCATTTTCGCAATTCGGCACCGAGGCCATTATACGCTGCTTTATTTTTATTGCGGCACTGCTGCTGTTTTCTATTTCTTTTTATCCACGCATAAGCCGGCAAATGCTGCGTGCATTTGCATTTATTGCCATTGCCATGCTGTTTGGCTTTTCGGTGTGGCTTTGTATAAATCGGTCTTTTGATGCCGATAATACGCTTACCCTGCTGGGCATAATTGTAATATGCAGCATGTATTTCCGCACCCTGCGCGGATTGTTTATTTACCTCGGAATAACTCTGGCGGTTACGCTTGCGGGTGTGCTGCTGGTGGACGAGCCGAAAATTGATACGACGATCTTCTTTGTGAGGCTGCTGCTTGGCGATATTCTTATACTGGGATTATCGCAGGCGACCCGGAGTTATTTTTTGAGTCTTCGCAGGCAGAACGAACGCATTTCGGCCGAAAACAGGCAGCTTATTGACCGGCAAACCCAGCTTGCCGAGCAGCTTACACACGAACAACTGCTTTCGCTGGTAGCCAACCGCGCCAATGCGGTAGTTATGATTACCTCATCGACCGATAAAATTGAGTGGGTGAATTCGGTCTTTACCGATATTACCGGATACACTGCCGAAGAAGTGCTGGGCCGCGATCCTTCTTTCCTGCGCGGACCGGATACTGATCTGGTAACCGTGCGCCGCATTGAACAGCGCAAACTTAATCCGGAGCCGTTTGTGGAAGAAATTCTCAACTACCGCCGAAACGGCACACCGGTGTGGATGGAACTGAATGTGGCACCGCTGCTCGACGACGACGGACGGGTAACGCGGTGGATTGCGATACAGGAAGACATTACCAACCGCAAACTCAAGGACGAAGAGTTGCGCATGAGCCAGGAGCAGTTGAATGCGGCACAGCAGCAGGCAAAAATTGGAAGCTGGGTTTGGTTTGATGCCGACAACCGCATACAGTGCTCGGATGAACTTTGCAATATGTTTGCCCTGCGCACCAATGATTTAATTTCTCCGGTACATTTCTACGAGTTTATTCACCCCGACGATCGAGCCATTGTGAAACGGGTAATAGACAACAGCCGGTCGCGAAAATCGCCTTTTGAAGTTGATACGCGCATGGTGGTGCGCAACGAAGAATATAAAGTATATCTCACCGGCCAGTACGATGCCTCGAAACGACGCATGATTGGTACGGTGCAAAACATTACCGACCGCAAAATCCTTGAAGAGTCGATGCGGCTGGCCGAAGTGCAGTACCGGCAGCTTTTCGAGCATTTGCAGCACATGATTGCCACGCACGATATGAACGGAGTGCTGCTGAGTGTAAATCCTTCGGGCGCACATGCGGGCGGGTATGAGCCGGAAGAAATTATTGGCCGCAACCTCAGTGAGTTTCTTTCGCCATCGAGCAGAGTAAATTTCCCTCACTACCTGGCCGAACTGCGCGAGAAAGGCTCAAGCTCGGGCCTGCTCAATCTGGAGCGGCGCGACGGCGGTATAAGCATCTGGCTTTACAACAACGTAAGGCTGAAAGATGCCAACGGTGTTGATTTTGTGCTGTGCAGCAATGTGGACATTACCGACCGTTACCGCATGGAAAACGAGTTGCGCATTGCCAAAAAAACCGCCGAAGAAGCATTAGTGGCCAAAGACCGTTTTGTGGCCAACATAAGCCACGAACTGCGCACACCCATGAATGCCATTATCGGCTTTGCCGATGTGCTGGCCAACTCGCCTTTAAATAATGAACAGCGCGAATACATTGGTGCGCTTAAAATTGCCAGCGAAACGCTAACCGCGGTTATTTCCGATATTCTCGACCTTGCCCGCATCGAAGCCGGTAAAATTGAGTTCAGCGAAGTGCCTTTCAGTGTGTCGAACACCCTGAAAGATACTTATCGCCTGCTCCGGCAGCGGGCGCAGGAAGCGGGCCTCGATTTTAACTGGCACTGTGCCGAAAATGTGCCGGCATACGTGCTGGGCGACGATCTGCGTTTGAGACAGATTTTAATTAACCTGGCCGGTAATGCCATTAAGTTTACGCCCGCCGGACGTGTAAACATGCAATGCACGGTACACGAAGAAAGCGACGAATCCATTGTACTCCGCTTCGAGGTGGCCGACACCGGCATTGGCATTCCGGCCGATAAGCTGGCCAGTATTTTCGAACCGTTTACACAGGCCAGCAGCGAATCGACCAGAAGGTATGGCGGCACGGGGCTGGGGCTTACCATTGTAAAAGATCTGGTGGAACTGCAGGGCGGTTCGGTAAAGGTGCGAAGCGTGGAGCACGAGGGAACGGTATTTACAGTGTGGCTGCCGGTAAAACGCGTGAGCACACTGGCCGTGAAAGAAATGAATCAGGCACTGGTGCAGCTTACCTCGCCGGGGCAATACACTATTCTGCTGGTAGAAGACCATCCGCTTAACCAGCAGCTTGCGCTCAAACTCATTACCGATTTTGGCTTTAAAACCGCACTTGCCTCAAACGGTCAGGAAGCCATAGACGAGCTGCAGCGCCCCGGCGCAGCATTTGACCTGGTGCTGATGGATTTAAACATGCCCGTGCTCGACGGACACGAGGCCACGCGGCGCATACGTCAGGAATTGAAACTTACGCTGCCCATTATTGCCCTCACCGCGCATTCGTCGCAAACAGAACGCGAACGCTGCCTTGAAGTGGGCATGAACGATTACCTCTCGAAACCATTCCGCGCCCGCGAACTTTACTACCGCATTGCCCGGCAGCTTGGCGCACAAACCACCGAAGCCGAAATAACCGCCACCCCGCCCGAGCCCGAGCAAAGCGGCACTCCGCTGCAAATGCTGGCCGCTGGCAATAAGGCTTTTGAAATAGAAATGCTCACGCTCATGCAACAATCGGTGAGCGGCGATGTGGCTTCCATAGCCGATGCCATAGCACGCAACGACATGCAGGCCATAAAAAGTAATGCGCACCGCCTCAAGTCAACCGTATCGCTGGCGGGCGACAAAGACTTTGCCCTGCTGCTTACGCAGATTGAAAAAAATCCGCAGCATACCGATGCGGGGCTGGCTGAGAAGCTGGGTACGCACGAGCAGAAGTTTCTGAAATTGCTGGCGGCAAGGCTTACCGAACTTCAGTAAAGACTTTTTAACAGAAATAGCAAAATGCGTATTTCTGCCTTGTGCCGGTGCAATAAAAACAGTTGGTTTGTAAGGCTCGTCTGAAAATAATTTTTCGGGATGAGTATTAACCAAACAACAAACCAACTCCAATGGCAACCAATTATCAGAACTTAGTATTTAAAGGCGGTGGCGTGCTGGGCATTGCTTATGCCGGTGCGCTTCAGGTACTCGAACAGCAAAACATTCTGCAAAACATACAGCGTGTGGCAGGCACATCGGCCGGAGCCATTACGGCGGCGCTGGTGAGTTTGCGGTACACTGCTGCCGAAATAAAATCGATTGTAAACGCCACCAACTTCAAATCGTTTGAAGACAAATTAAATCCGCTGCGCGTGGCCACCCAATACGGTCTTTACGAAGGCGATGCGTTTTTAGCCTGGATGCAGGAGCGCATTACCGGTAAAAACCTTGCTGCCACCGCCACCTTTGCCGATTTTAAAAATGCGGGCATGATGGACCTGCACGTTTTTTCGACCGACCTGAATCTGGGCACCGTGCGCGAATTTTCGTTTGCCACCTCGCCCAATGTGGTGGTGGCCGAAGCCGTGCGCGCGTCTATGTCTATTCCGCTCTTCTTCCGCGCCTGGCAGTTTTCAAACAATAACCCCGACAACCATATTTATGTGGATGGCGGCATGGTACTGAATTTTCCGATACGCACGTTCGACAGCGGCACCACGCCTAACCCGCAAACGCTGGGGCTGTTCCTCACCAACCTTACGCCACAGCCGCGCAATACGCTGGGCTACGACCATCTTGAACAGTATGTAAAAATTACGTTCGACACAATTCTGAATGCGCAGAATATAAATTTCTTCAACGACCCGGCTGATATTTCGCGCACGATGCAGATTGACAATCTGGGCATGTCGGCCACTGATTTTGGGTTGACCACGCAGCAGCAAACAGCCTTATTTAACTCGGGTGTAACGGCAGCGAATAAGTTTTTGAATATTCCGGCATGAGTGTTTCTGAAAAAACAAAATATAAACTGATTGTCCAATTCTCCGAGATTTCTATGGTAAAAAGCAACAATATTTTCTAATTTGAAGAAAATATAAATTCCGATGTCGGCAGATAAGGAGTTTGTCTCTGTATCACCGC
>JALONL010000039.1 GCA_025454955.1 Bacteroidia bacterium
CCTGAGAAATAAAATTATTCACCGGGTCTGTGCGGTGATAAAACTCGAAAAAAATTATCAACCGCCATTGGTTTTGTCATAGAAATCGCGCCCCTACGGATTTCATCGCTCTGTTTTCTCGCTCTTTTTTTTTCGCTCTCGCTCTGTTTCTCGCTCTGAATATTCGCTCTCACTCTGCTTCACACCCACTTCCCCACCATCACCACCAAATCAGCCAGCCTGCTCGAATACCCATACTCATTATCATACCACCCCAACACCTTCACCATATTCCCCACCACCGAGGTAAACTCCGCATCATACAAACACGAATGCGGATTCCCCACCACATCCACAGAAACCACCGGATCTTCGGTGTACTCCAAAATCCCTTTCAGCGGCCCAGATGCGGCAGCTTTAAATGCGGCATTGATTTCGGCGGGAGTAGGAAGTTTTTTTAGCTGGCAGGTAATATCGGTAAGCGAGCCATCGGGCACGGGAACACGAATGCCGCAGCCGCCCAGCCGCCCTTCAAGGTGCGGAAATATTTTGGTAATGGCCTTGGCCGCACCGGTTGAAGTGGGCACCATAGACATTGCCGCCGCCCGCGCACGGCGAAGGTCTTTGTGCGGTGCATCGTGCAGGCGCTGATCGCCGGTGTAGGAATGAACGGTGGTAATATACCCGTCGTCGATGCCCCAGTTATCGTCGAGCACTTTAATCATGGGCGCGGCGCAGTTGGTGGTGCACGAAGCGTTTGAAATAATTACGTCATCGGGCGTAAGTATCGAATCGTTTACGCCCAGCACCACTGCTTTAATATCGCCGTCGGGCGGAGCCGAGAGCAGTACTTTTTTGGCGCCCGCGTTAATGTGCAATTGTGCGCTTTCGCGGCTCAGGAATTTGCCGGTGCATTCTACTACAATATCGGTCTGGTAAGCGGCCCAGTTTAATGCCGAGGGATCTTTTTGCGAAAGCACCGGAATGCTCTTTCCATTTATCACAATGGCATTATCGGTTGACGAAACTTCGCCTGCAAAACGGCGGTGTATCGAGTCGTATTTAAACAGGTGTGCCAGTGTGCGGCTGTCGGTAAGATCGTTTATCGCTACAATCTCGATACCGGGCCTTTCAAGCAGAATGCGAAGAGTGATGCGGCCTATACGGCCAAATCCGTTTATGGCTACTCGTGTGGGTTTCATAGGCGAAGCATGATAAATGTTCAGAGTAAAGGTAATGAGATGATCGTTCTATTGTTGTTAAGAATGGATAAAATACAAACGGCGCTCTTCTTTGCAGAGAGCGCCGTTTGAGGGAACTTTATCAATCGTTTACTGTGCGAGCTTGATGAAGCGGCCGGTACCGATACGGTTGTTGTCTTGCGAAACAACAATGAGGTAAGTGCCGCGGGCAAGATCGCCTGCGTTGAAGCGTACTGTTTGCTGACCGGCAGCGAGATTGCTCTGCTGTTCAGACATTACCACACGTCCGTTCAGGTCGTACAGATCGATGGTTACATCGCCCTGTTTGGTGAGGCGGAAAGAAACGCTGGCATTGTCCACAACCGGGTTCGGGAACACGCGGAGGTCTTTGTTTACTGTAGCACCCACACTTCCGCCCGAACCGGGTTCGTTAATGCTGGTGGGCTGCTGCCATGAACTATCGTCGCGCCAGATACCGCGGCCGTGTGTGCCGATGTAGAAGCAGCCGGCATTTTGTACATGCCAGGGATCCCAGCGCTGCTGACGGATCATATCCACACCTACGTTTTCGTTGAGTCCGGTAAGTGCCCAAACCCAGCTTACAGAACCGGCAGTGATGTTTTGTGTTTCCACAAGACCACGCTCGGTACCAACAAGTACACGGTTGGGGTTGTATTTATCGAACGAAATTGCATAGGCAGGAGCTGCACCAAGTGCGGTGAGCATGGTACCTGTTTTGTTTACAAATGTACCCTGGTTGGTTACTGCCGGATCGGTATCGGCGGTAGAGCTATAGAATACATATTGTGTCTGGCTATAATTACCAAGTGCAATTACCACACGACCATTATCGTTCGGATCCACGTCGATGGCGCAAATGGTACGGCCACTGAACGCCGCAATACGCGTACAGGTTACCACACAATTCGGATTGGGCGTGTTAGCGTTATCCACATCGCCATTGGCCGAATCCACTACGGCGTTGATGTTGGAAATACGATACAGGTTACCGGCATCGGTTCCTACATAAAGATGGTCTCCGTCATTACTCCAGGTCATGGTTTGTACCATACCGGTCATGGCTGAGGGCGTCGAGCGGCGACCGCCAATTTTAATCCACTCGGGATTGGAAGCAAACTGGAGCGGGCCTTTGGTCATAAACACACCACCATCAAACTGGGTGGTAATGTTGCTGCCCATTACAAAACGTGCGTTGATCGGATCTTTGATTCGAACTGTATCGTGCGGGTTGATGGCTGCCGGTGTAATCCACTCGTAATTGCGGCCGGGTACCTGCGAACTTGCAATGGAAAGTGTAGAACCAGAGTTGTAACGAACGCCGTAGAACACGCGAATTACCGCATTGTTGGCCGGTGCATTATTGAAACGAAGAGCTATTACACCCTGAGTACTCACGGTTCCGGTTCCGTCGCCACTGAATACGCCGGCGTTGTTTGAAAACACGGTATCAGTGCTGCCTGCGGTGACCATAATTGAACCCAGATCAAATGAAGGGGCAGGAACCGAAGTGGGTGCTACTGAGGCCAATGAAAGTGTATAGTTGAGACTGTCTTCGGTACCGTTTCCTGCACCTACCAGCACCTGACGAATCGGGTTGATAAGAGTAACAGAATCAACACTGGCCGGGTTGTTTAACGATTCCCACAAACGGGTGGGTGTTACGAAACCTGCCCAGAATGGATCACCATAACCGGGTTCGCTGGTTACACGTTCGGTATAGAAATCGGCAAAACCACCACCGTTGTTGTTGGAACGTGAAAGTGCGCCATAATATACCGTGGCAAAAATAGCCTGCGGATTGAGGAAAGACATTTCGGTATGACCACCGTCGCCGCCGCCAATGGGTTCAGCATCTTTAGCCGAGTTGCCCAGGCCGTTGATATAAAGTGTACCGTTGTCCTGCAAACCACCGGCTGCAAGATCGCGGTTGGGCGAGAAGTGATCGTGAGCCACTGAGTAGAACTGTGTGGTTTCGTAACCACGGTTCATGGGCTGATAGAAGGTGCCACCATCCACTGTGCGGAACACACCGCCATCGGTACCAATGAAGAATGTATTGGGATTGGTGGGGTGATATACCAAAGCGTGTTTATCAGAATGAACGTAGAAAGGATTCTGAAGTACGTTGGGGAATTCGAGGGCGATACGATCCCACTGACCGGCAGGAGGAGTTTGAACAGAAGGATTGGGCACTACGTTTTCCCAGCGCCAGATTTGCACACCGCCAAAAATACAGCGGTTTTTGTCGTTGGGATCTACTTCACATACGTTGTCGAAGTCGCCCTGGCCTGTGCCGAAGGGATCGAAAGCGGCCGAACTTGCACCGGCAATTACGTTCCAGCTTGCACCGGCATCAATAGAAAGCAATGCACCGGCCAGCGCACCATTATTATCGGCACAAAAAGCGTAAACCCAGGTCGGATCAGAAGGAGCAATGCCAATTTCCACACGAACCAGCGCACCGGTAAGGAAGCCGGGCGAGCTGCCAATGTTGGTAAAGGTGGCTCCGCCGTCGGTAGAACGGTGCGGACGACCAGCCACACAAACGATGAGTGAGCCGTCTGAACCAAAGTCCACATCGGTTGAACCGGCAGTACCCAGCGAACCCGAAGGGGCTGTCCAGGTTTGTCCGCCGTCGTTTGAAATGCGGATACCTTTGTTGGTAGCTGCCACTACGCGCTGGGCATTGTTGGGATCAACACCAATTTTGTTGATGGCCGCCCATACAGAAGTAGATGAGTTTGAAGTAACAGGTTCGGTAGCTGTAAGCAGGCTAAAAGTAGCTCCGCGGTCGGTTGATTTATACATACCACCACCCAGGAAGCCACCGGCACCCGAGCCTGATACGTTAAATGTATTCCTGCCGTAAAGACCTTCGCCGGTTCCTACATAGATGGCACCGTCAGAACCCTGGGCAATGCTGGCTACGTTAAGATTTACACCCGGAATACCGAAAAAGGCCGCATTGGGGAACCAGTTATTACCACCGTCGGTTGATTCCCACAAACCGCCGCTTACACCACCGGCAAACATGTGCTGGTAGTTGTTGGCCGCGTCGCCGTTATCAATAAGAAGAGCCCGTGTACGGCCGCCAATGTTGTCGGGGCCAAGGCTGTTCCAGTTCACAGCGGTAACAGAAGTGGCGCTGTTGTTGCGTTGAGCATTGAATGACTGAGAGGAACGACGGTTTACGCGCAGCATCTCGTCGATGTCGAGATTTCCGTTTCCGTCCTGCATACGGTTGAAGCGCCACTGCGCAGCACCGGCGGCTCCCTGCGATTCGAGATCATGTTCGCTTTTGAGACTTACCGAAGCGGAAGGACGGTACTTTGAGCCGTTTCCGTCAAGTACGGTAAAGGAGGCAAACAGTGCCAGACCTGCCGCAGCAAGGCCGGTTCCGGCAACCATGAGTCTGTTTCGTTTCATTGACTTTCGATTAATTTTTGTTCCCTTTTTTTTCTTTGGTCAGATAGTTTTTCAGCAAGTTTCCAAAAGTATGTTTTTTCACCTGCTTTACCAAACCGTTACGTTAATTGCACGCAAGAAGCTGCAATTATTAAACACGGGGATGTGTCCGGGGGATGCATATTCGAACGTAAACATACTGATAATCAATACAAAACTGGGATATTGAACATCAGATTAAAGATGCTTTTCGGCGTGGTACGACGAGCGTACCAGGGGGCCGCTTTCCACATACCGGAACCCTTTTTCGAGGGCGGCCTGTTTGTAGAAGGCAAAAGTATCGGGGTGCACAAATTCCTGCACGGGGAGATGTTTTTTGGTGGGCTGCAGGTATTGCCCGATGGTAATGATTTCTACTCCCACACGACGTAAATCATCGAGTGTTTCGAGCACTTCTTCGCGTGTTTCGCCCAGGCCCACCATAATGCCCGATTTGGTGCGGCATCCGCCTTCGTGCAAAATGCGCAGTACTTCGAGACTGCGGTCGTACTTGGCCTGAATGCGTACCTGCCGGGTAAGACGGCGCACGGTTTCCATGTTGTGCGAAACTATTTCGGGCATTACTTCAATAATGCGTTCAATGTTTTCGCGCTCACCTTTGAAATCGGGGATGAGGGTTTCAATGGTGGTTTCGGGGCTGGCCTTGCGGATGGCGTTTATGGTGCGCGCCCAGATAATTGAACCGCCGTCTTTGAGTTCGTCGCGGTCAACCGAAGTAATCACACAGTGCTTTACGCCCATCAGCTTCACCGATTCGGCCACGCGCTCGGGCTCACCTTCGTCCACCGCCAGCGGACGACCTGTGGCCACTGCGCAGAAACCGCAGGAGCGGGTGCAGATGTTGCCCAGAATCATAAACGTGGCGGTGCCTGCGCCCCAGCATTCGCCCATGTTCGGGCAATTGCCGCTTTCGCAAATGGTGTGCAGCTTATGTTTGTCAACCAGACTGCGCACCTTGAGATAGTTTTCTCCGGTAGGCAGTTTCACACGCAGCCAGTCGGGCTTTTTAATGCGTGTTTCGGTGGTTGGTTCCATGGTGGTTGTACTCATACTTTCTTTCTTCTTTCTTCGCTTTTCAGTCATCAAATCCACTTACGGCCGTAGGATAATGCAAGATAAACGGTAAGCAGCACGGGTTTGTTCTGCTCGTTGGCCATGAGCGGCATTCTTTTCGCATAGGCATCAATGCAGATGCCGGTTTCGAGGGTGCGTACTTTTTCTATGCCCCGTTCCTGATCTTCGGGAACGCGGTTATAAAAATCGAAATTCAAACCGGCACGGCCGTATACACCGGGCACCACGCTTAATTCGGCCAGTCCGCGCGAGAAAGGTGCACGGCCAATAATATTATCGGTGAAATGCTGTGCCGGATCGTATCGTTCGGTAACGGGCTGATAGCGGATCTGATTGGGCACATCGCGCGCAATGATGAGGTAAACCGGTTTGAGCAAACCCAGGCTTACACCGGCAAAAGTGACATAACTCACTTCCACGCCGCGCTGCCGGGGCCTTGTGTAAATTACTTTCTGGTAACCCACACCCGGCCTGAGCATAAACAGGCTGTTGAGTTTGCCGTAGAAATAACCTTTGCTGTTGTCGAAGCCGGGATTTTCGGCTTTTACTTCTTTGGGATGGCGGAAATTGGCAAGCTGTATTTCGAAAAAGCCTTTTGAATATCCGGTAAGGAATTTGCCCCGCTGATAATGAATTCCGAGGCCGTTGGAATGCACCATAATTCCGCCGCTTTCCTGAAAACGATACAATGCCCCGATTTCATCATACGTATTGGCATTGGTGCTTACCACCGGCTGCTCATTCGGTGTCTGGGCCAGTAACGGCGCCACCGAAAAAAGAAAAACCGAAAGTAGTAATGCACGCATATTTTCAGTGTATTTTTACCACAATAACAAAAATACAAAGAAAGTTGCTCCGCGCTTCCATTATTATGCAACCGGCAAAGGGAAGCGAATAAATGGTTTCAGATAAAGATTAAAATTCAAATGCCCACATCCACCATCACTTATACCGGCCAGTTACGCACCAGCGCCGTTCACACGCTTTCGGGAAACACCATTATTACCGATGCGCCGCCCGATAATAACGGCCGTGGGGAAGCATTTTCGCCCACCGATTTGCTGGCCACTTCGCTCGGAAACTGTATGCTCACCATTATGGGCATTCTGGCCAACCGCATTGAGGTAAATATCGACGGCACAAAAGCCGAAATTCAAAAAGTAATGGCTTCCGATCCGCGCCGCGTGGCCGAGGTGCATGTGACCTTTACCATGCCCGCAAATCCATACAGTGCCAAAGAAAAACAAATGCTCATAAACGCGGCCCATACCTGTCCGGTGGCACTAAGCCTTCACCCCGATATTAAGCAGGTGGTAAACTTTATCTGGGCCGATTAGAAGCCGGATAAAAATTTAAGTTCAGGAAATTTCGAGGGCTTCTTCCAATGCTTCCACAGAAATGGCATTGTGCGAGGCGTGCCACACACAGCGGCCGTTGCGGATAAGCAATGCCTGGGGCGATTCGTGCGGCACATTAAATTTTTCGGCAATTTCGGCCGAAACGGGGCGGAAATTCAATAAATCGAGGTAAAACACCGGAATATGCTCCACCCGCTGGTTCCAGTGGCGTTGCAGGCGGCTCCAGGCCATCATGCTGATGGAGCAGCGGGTACTGTGCTTGAATATAAGCACGGTACGCTCAGAAAGGGCTGAATCAGCAAGCTGAGCGGGTTCCTGAAGCGCTATCTGTTGCATGAGTAGAAAAAAGGAAAGGGCGACAAAAGCCGCCATCCGTTGGATTTAAATATGGCCGACATCTCTTAACTCGTCCCCCAATGAGACGGAAAAGAACCCAATCCGCAATTTTTACCGGTTTAAAATCGGATTAAATAACGGTTTCGGAACTAATCCGCAGGTATTCGGGACGGTAAAAGATGGCCTGAATTAGTAGCGTGAACGCTGTTTTGCCGGAGCGGTGCTGCTTTTGTAGGCGTCGCACTTTTCTTTCGATTTGCAGGAAACTGCGGCTGTGCTGCCCAAAAGTGCCAGAGCGAGAATGATGCTAAGCTTTTTCATTGTGTTGGAGGTTGTCGTTTTTTGATTTGCACCTTTCTACGGCAAATACCGTGCAAAGTTAGGTTTTGGCCGCCCCGCAAAAAGATTTTTTATTAACAATATGAAAACGTTACATTTGCTACTTCATTGTACCGGAACTGTAATTATTCATCTTAATCATACTCATCTATTAACCATTTAGTTTTCGCTGCACAATTATGAGCAACACTGCTGCGCAGACCGCATCACCGCAAATTGGTGAGAGCTGGAAAGAAATGCTGTTTGAGGAATTTCACCAACAGTATTTTCAGGATTTGAAACAGTTTCTCACCGACGAGAAACAGAACAATGTGGTGTACCCGCCCGGGCCGCTGATTTTCAGTGCGTTTAACCAGACTCCTTTTGAGGAAGTGAAAGTGGTTGTTCTGGGTCAGGATCCTTATCACGGACCGGGGCAGGCCAACGGGCTTTGCTTTTCGGTATCAAACGGCATCAAGCATCCGCCTTCGCTGGTAAACATTTTCAAGGAAATGCAGAAAGACCTGAATGTGCCTTATCCTAAAACAGGCGATCTCTCGGGCTGGGCCAAACAGGGTGTGCTGCTTTTAAACACCACGCTTACTGTGCGCGCACATACGCCCGCATCGCATCAGGGCCAGGGCTGGGAGTTTTTTACCGATGCCGTTATACGCGCACTCTCCGAACACCGCGAAGGAATTGTGTTTATTCTCTGGGGCCGTCATGCCCAGAATAAAAAACCGCTCATCGACATGACAAAACATCATGTACTCGAAGCGGCTCACCCCTCGCCCTACTCGGCCAATGGTTTCTTTGGCTGCCGCCATTTCTCGAAAACCAATTACCTGCTGCTCAATCAGGGCAAAATGCCTATTAACTGGGTGGCGCTGTAATTGCGTTTTTTTAATTGTATTTAAAAGGCCGTGTTCTGTGAGGAATGCGGCCTTTTTTTGTGTGCCGGAAGTAAGTCCATGATTTAGTTGCTGAAATTAGTGCTGCACAAAAAAACGGCCGGAATGCTAAAGCACCGGCCGTTTCACGCAGAGGGGAAGGAAACAATTTACTCGTGAATGAGTTTAAGCACCTGCTGCTGTCCCGATGCGGTTTGGAGTACAATGAGGTAGGCTCCGGCTGGCAGGGTGTGCAAATCGAGAATGGTTCGGCGCATTTGTCCGGCGGCGAGGCGGGCCTGGGTGGTTTGCAGGCACCGGCCGGTGAGCGTGTGCAGCGAAATGGTGAGGGCTTCGTCGCGCAGGCCGGTGTATTCTACCGTGCATTCGCCGGCGGCGGGGTTGGGATATACATTTATCAGTTGTGCGTCGAGCGGCTGTGTAATGCCGGTAGAAAGCCAGTTGATGGTGTTGGAGGTAACCGGGCAGTTGTTGCTGTATGTGGTTTGCACATAATACTGGCCGTTTTGCGTGGGCGTGTAGTTTTGCGAAGTGGCACCGGCAATGGGCTGTCCGTTTAGGAACCACTGATAGGTGGTGGCCGTGGTGGAAGTAAGCTGGTTGGCATTTTGCGAAATTACAGGCGCGGGCATTGGACAACTCATTTGCCCGGTAATGCGGCCCGACTGCGAAAGCGAATCGCCGAAACGGGTCCAGGCCTGGCAGTCGTCTTTGAGGTAGTACGCGAGCCAGAGAATGGCCATGTCCTGTGTGGCATCCTGCTGTTCAATACGGCTTATGGTGGGATTGGGCGAACAGGTGCCTTCGCCGAACGAGCAGTTGAAATTGGTTTCGGCAAAGAAGCAGTGGCCGCCGCCATCAATCTGTACATAAGCTTTGCAGGCCGAGGCCAGCGAATCGTACATGGGCACCTGATGCTGTGCGGGAGGAGCCACACAATCGAACTCACCGGCAATAACCAGCGAAGGCACCGAAACCTGCGCGGCAGCAGTAATTGACGAAGGATTGGTATTGGCCGCCGCCAGCGAAATCATGGTGGTGATGGAGGTATTGCCGGCCGCCGCCAGAAACGAACTTCCGCCGCCCATTGAATGACCCATAATGGCCGAACGGCTGTTTACGTGTCCGTAAAAAAGCGATGACATATTAGTGGCCGATTCGCTTTGCAGTTTGCCAACGAGATAGGCCAGGTCGGCACCAAAGTCGGCATGGTTGGGGCTTATGTTGCCTTCGGTGCGCGGAAAAGCCACAATGTAGCCCTGGGGCACCAATGCTTCCCAGATGTTCTGGTAGGCGCTCCACACCATTACAAAACCGTGACCGAATACAATTACCGGATAAGTGCCGGCCGATACAGGCACATCATCGCCATTGGTGGCGGCGGGATAATATATTTCGGTTTGAATGGCACGGTTGGCGCGGGCCGGATCGGTATAGGTAATTTGTGTGTGACCAATGGCCGCGTACATACACACGGGAAATGCACACAAACAAATCAATAATTTGAAGGCTTTTGACATGGCTGAAAAGGTTGGTGTGCAAAAATGGGCCGGGCCTGTTATGAAAAAAAATCTCTCATTCCTCAAATATCAGACAATAACACTTATTTTCGGTGTGGAGGATAAAAGTATGCTGAGCATACAGAAAGTAATTGTACTTCTCGACGAGTTCCATTTGCAGGAATTTCGCAAATACCTTGAGGAAAGCAAGGCCGAACTTCCGTTGCGGCTTGTGGACTCTGCCGTACAAATTGGCTGGGAAGAAAAAGACTCTGACGAGCTTTGCAAAGCCATTTACAAAAAGGCCGATACGCAGGCGAAGAAGAAATTTTTCCAGCTTGCACATCACACCTTTAAACTTACCGGTTATTTAAGCCGCAATTACCCCACCTATCTTGCACACAACGTATCGGCCATAGAACGTTTCGTAAATCAGGGCAAACTGCGCGAAGCCAACAAGCTGGCAGAAATACTGCTCGATGTGGCCGAAAAAATAGAAGACTTTGCCACTGCCCGCGCCGTGCTTCAGTTCTTCGCACAGCAGGTTTATATCCGCGAAAAGAAAACCGAAGCCATTCGTTATCTGGAAAGAAATGCAGAAGTAATTGATGCCGAAATGGCACTCAATGATATTTACCTCTACATGCGCCGCAACCTGCATTTCAAGGATAAATCGGCGCTTGGCCCTTCCGAATCAGACAAACACATTGCGCATTTTGTAAAATACCATAATCACTGGTCGTTTGCGGTGCGCATTATGAGCCGCTACGCGGCCTGTTATACACTGCATTTCTTTAACGACGAACGCTATTACGAAAAACAGCAGCTTGATGAACTCAACACACTGTCTGATGAATTGGAAAAATCGCCTTACGTGATTTTCTCTTTCTCCGACGATGTGGAGATGAACATTGACTACCTCAAGCTGAAGTCGATGATGAGCATTATGGATCCCGACACGCTTCAGAAAGAAGCGGCCGTACTGCTCAAAAAACGCGAAACACCCCGTTTCTGGCGCAACTATCTTAATACGGCACAAATTGCATTCCTGAGTATTCAGGGCAGTGCATTGGTGAGCCGCTACGGTTTTGGCTACCGCAAAGGCTGGAACGAATCGCTGCCGCAGGATATTAAGGATCAGCTGAATTTTTACCGCAGTACAGCCGAAGAAATTTTAGCCAATGTAAACTGGGACGAAGAAAGCCTGCATGTGCGCTACATTAATTCGGTGGTGATATACTGCTGCTTCCTGCTCATGGGCACGCGCGAGGATATACGCAAGGTAATTGATACCATAGAAAATATGCTGTTCAATTATCAGCAGGTAGCTTTTCACCGCATGTACGACCAGATTTTTGCGGCGCTCATTATGGCGTATTTCATGCTCGAAGATTATATCAAGGTGCAGGAATGCTATAAGCGTTATGAGAAACTTACGGCAAACAGTACCAAGTTGCAGGAGAATGATATTACCATTAAAGCCTACTATTATGTGGCGCAGTGGCTGCAATCGGGACGGAAGCAGTATAAGGATAAGTTAGAGGCTTTGATTGTGCGTACTGAAGGGGTGGCAAATCTGGAGACTACAAGGTATTTGTTGAATGATTTGAAATCCTATTATAAGATTTAACCCGGCTCTGCCCGCCACATCACGGTTATTGTTGCTGATCGTTCATCACTTCTCACTGCTTAAAGTTCGGCGAGGGCGATCATTATTTTCTCTAATTTCTTCTTCATTTCGGTGGGCGTGCAGGTGTAGTTGTTGGCGAGGAGCGAGAAGCAGATCAGTTTTCCTTTGGTGGTGGTGACGTATCCGGCGTATCCTCTGGCGCGGGTAATGTAGCCGCTTTTGGCGGTGAGGTTGTTTTCGGCGAGGGAGCCTTTGCAGAGGCCGGCGAGGGAGCCGCTTTTTCCGGCTACGGGGAGTGAGTTGCGGAATGCGTCGTATTGTTTTTTGGGCCAGCGGCTTATGATGCGCAGGGCCTGTGCCTGCTGGGTGGCGGTAACTGCGTTGGAGCGCGAGAGGCCGCTCCCGTCGGTCATGTACATGCCTTTGGTATCCACGCCCTGTTGTTTCCAGAATTGGGTAACCAATGCGGCTCCGTTTTCGGTGGTTGCGCCGATATTGCCGGTGGTGTTTTTGATGAGGCTGATGGTGCGCAGGAGTTGTTCGGCATACACGTTATCGCTTTTGAGGTTGGTGCGATATACTATTTCGCTGAGGCGGGGCGAAAACGTGGCGTGCAGTTTTTTGCGTTCTTCTTTTGATGCGCGGTTTTGTGTGTATGGGGCGGCGTTTACCGTTATTCCCTGTGCCTGCAGTGCGCGGGTAAATTCGATGGCGCATTGCAGTGCCGGATCGGGCAGCGCGGCTTCCACTTCGAAGTCTTTGGCGTTGGCGGGAATGCGGCCGCGTATGCTGTGCAGGTTTCCGTAGGGCGCGCCATACACGTAGGCATCGTCTTTGGTGCCGCCGGTTTTTAAGTCGGCCACAATGCGCAGGCCTTCGGGCACGGGTGTGGTGCGTGTGAGGCGCACGGTGTCGGCGGTGGAGGTGAAAAAGAGTGAGTAGCTGTTGTCGTGCCAGCACAGTGCCGACGAGGGTGCGCCGTAGTACTGGCCCATATCGCCCCAGGTCCAGCCGTCGGGCAGCGGATTATCGCCAAACGCCGACACATCGGCCACCACGGCACCGGTAATGTGGCGCACGCCTTTTTTGTAGAGAGCGGCAGCCCAGCGTTGCAGTTGAGTGCTGTCGGCTTCTTTGCGGAAGTGCTTTGAGTCGAGCGTAGGATCGCCGCTGCCTTTGATGCAGAGATTGCCGTTTACTTTACCGCTTGCCGTATCGAAACTGCCCGTGTGCTCGAGCACGGTTTCGTAGCGGAAATCGGCACCGAGCATACTTATTGCGGCGGCCGTGGTAAATATTTTGAGTGTGCTGGCGGGCGTATGTACTTTGCCTGCGTTTACTTCGGCTATTACTTTGCCGCTGTCGGCGGTAATGGCGTAAAGTGTCCACGAGCCGGTTTTTAAATCGGCATCGGCATTGAGGGAATTAATTTCTGTTTGCAATTTTGAGGCAGGCGGCGCAAAGCACCACAGCAGCGGCACAAGGGCCAGCAGGCAATGCGGTTTAAGCCTTATATGCTTCATACACTTCATCTATTGCAGCGGCCAATTGGTGGTCGCGCGCGGTGATGGAATTTCCCTGATCGTGTGTACAGAGCGTTATTTCTACCCGGTTCCACACATTGCGCCAGTCGGGATGATGCTGCTGTGTTTCGGCAATTTCTGCCACACGGGTCATAAATGCAAAAGCCTCGCCAAAATTGCGAAACAGAAATGTACGGTTAAGTCCTTCGGGGGTGATGCTCCACATACCGCAAATGTAGGGAGATGGGCAAAGCGAAAACAGATGTGCCCGATGTTATTTCCAGTTAATCTTAAACTCGGTGCGGCGGTTGGTGGCGTGCTCTTCTTCGGCACATTCCACCCCGTCGGCACATTTGTTGAGCAGACGCGTTTCGCCAAAGCCCACCGCTTTTAAACGTTTCTTGTCGATGCCGCTGGCAATAAGATAATCGGCCACCGACTGTGCGCGTTTCTGCGAGAGTTTGAGATTGTATTTATCGTCGGCACGCGAGTCGGTATGCGAATTGATTTCGATAATTACCTGCGGATTGGCTTTCATTACCTGCACAATTTTATTGAGCACAGGTTCGGCATCGGGCAGTATTTTCCAGTCGTTCAGTTCGTAGTAAATGTTTTCAATAATCATCAGACTGTCTTTGGTTTCGCGTGTTCTGGTAATAAGCACGTCTAACCAGGGATCGTCCACATACACCTTGCCCAGCGTGGAGCGGTCGTTGGGAAGTAGTTTAAATTCATACTTGCCGTTGTAGCGCAATTCTTTCACAATATTGCCATTACTGTCGCGCACATACATTTTGCCCACGCTCACCACATACTGGTCGTTTACATCGTCCACGCGCACCATGTAGGCACGGTCGTTGGGCAGGTTCTGGAATTTGAAATTGCCTTTTGAATCGGTAAGCACAGTCTGAAGCACATTGCCTTTATCGTCCACCACACTCACCCGTGTATTGGCTACGGGTTTCGACAAGCTATCGCCGCTGGTAAGGGCGCCCTGCAAATCAATGCGCAGTTCGTCTTCTTTTACCTGCATGGCCTGAATGGAGCTGCGGTCGTTTTTAAGCAACTGATAGCGGTATGTTCCGCTGCTGTCGGGTGCCAGCGATGAAAGTTGTTTGCCCGATTTATCGGTAAGGATAATTTTAGCGTTTGGCGGGAGGTTCATTTCATCGGCCGCATCAATGGCCACAATGAATGATTTATCGGGAGGTATGCGGGTAAAGGCAAATCCGCCAAGTCCGTTGGTAGTGGTGGTTTGCACCACATTGCCATTTTCGTCAATAAGTTTTACGGTAGCATTGGCCACAGCCTGGGGCTGGCTTCCATCGGTAATAAGGGTTCCGGCTATTGAAATATATTCATCGTCGGCAAGCAGTTGCGGCAACGAGCCTTTTTCGATGGGAAGATTCTGAAACGTATAACGCCCGCCAACCTGGTCGTACACGGTTACGCGCATGGCCTTGTTGTTTTCGTCGGTCATGTAATACTTTGTTCTCGAATTAACACCGGGATCGTCTTCGAGCAGGCGCACCATGTATGATTTATCGGCGGCAATGTTGCGGAATACGAACGCACCGTTTGCATCGGTGGTGGTTTCCTTTATCACATTCCCTTCTCTGTCGAGCAACTGCACGCGGGTATCGGCCATTGCATCGGTAAGTTCTTTTGAAGCCAGAATGCGGCCGCGTATAATGGTGGCGTTTAGCGAAACGCGGAAACTGTAAATATCATCCTTGCCCTTGCCTCCGCTGCGGTCTGAAGCAAAATAACCGGTTTTGCCGTCGGCATCAAAAATGATCGAAAAATCGTCGGTGGCGCTGTTCAGTGGTGCGCCCTGGTTGGCGGGTTCCTGCCAGATTCCATCCACCTGTTTGGTGGCAAAAATATCGAGCCCGCCCAAACCGGGATGGCCAGATGAACTGAAAAACAAGGTTCCGTCGGCACGCAGGTAAGGAAAAACTTCGTCGCCGGCGGTGTTTACCACCGGGCCGGGATTTACCGGTTTGCTCCAGCCATCGCCTTCGCGGCGGCAAAACCAGATGTCCATGCCGCCCACGCTTCCGGGCATATCAGAAGCGAAATAAAGCATTTGTCCGTCGGCCGAAAGTGAGGGGTGCGCGCAGGAATACAAATCGCTGTTCCACAAAAACGGCTCGGGTTTCGACCAGCCGATTAAGAGATCGCGGGTGAAAAAAATCTTGTTGCGGTTTACAAATTTCTTGGAGCGGAGTTTTACTGTTCTGCCCACACGATTAAATGCCATGAATTTATAATCGGCAGTAAGCGAAACAGGTCCGTTGTGGTTGTCGGGGCAAATGCGGCGCGGAAGTTTTTCGGGAGTTCCGTAGTTCAGCGAATCGCCGCTGCGCGAATATTTTAGCGTGAAAATGGCAAAGTAAGCTGCATCGGTGGCAGCCGCATTTTCTTCGTTGAGCAGGTCTCTTTCGCCGCGGTCGGATACAATGAACATGCCCTTGCTGTTCCACGCCACCCCAAAATCGGATTGCGGTGTGTTGAGCTGGGGTACGTGTTTTACTTCGTAGAGGCGTGTTTCCTCCATCCATACTTTCATTTCGCTCAACGCCTTTACCTCTGCCCTGCCCAACTGATCGTCGGGCCGTGCGGAGGTGAAACGCTCAAACTGCTTGCGGGCTTCGTCGGGCTTGCCGTTCATTTTCAGTACCGAGCCGTACCAGAACAGCAGCATGGGATTGGGATCGCTGTTTACTTCGAGTGTGCGTGCATACCAGTATTCGGCTTTGGGATAGTTGCGCACAATGCGGTAGCAGTTGGCCACGTTTTCCATGGCACGCGCATCGGGATGTTTGCGCAGGCCGCGCTCATAAGCACTTATGGCCCGCACATATTCGCCCGAAGAAAGCAGGCGGTCGGCACGTTTAAACTGCGCACGAAGTGTGGTTGCCGAAACAATCAGCAACAACAAAAACGGCAAACGCAGTGAAAGTGCTTTCATATACGTACTCAGAAATACCGGGGCGAAAGAGTTTCAGACTTAAATAAATCAAGATTAAACCCGATCATCAGTTCGTGCGTGCCCGTTTGTGCCGTGCGCAAACGGCCTGTGGCCCAGTCGTACGAGTAACCGATACGCAGAAACTCACCCGCATTGTATTGAATTATTCCCACAATACTTTGTTCCGACCGCAGCGAAACACCTGCCCAGAGAATTTTCTTCAACTGGAAATTCAGGTTAATATCAACCGCCGTAATGGTGGTGCCGGGATAATTGCGAATCATTACCGAAGGACTGAAAAGCACATTTTCGGAAATTACAAAAGCCCTGCCAATGGTAAAAAACAAATGCCTTTGCAATGTGGAGGTATAGGTAAGTGTATCGTTTACCTGTACACTCGAATAAGTGCCCCGGTTAAGGTGTGTGGCGGATAAGCCCCAGTAAAAGCGTTTGTTATTGAAAAACACACCGAATTTAAAATCGGGAACTGTTTGGCGGTCGCCCGACAGGGCGGCAAACACATCGTTCTCATCACGATAATCAATCTGGTTCCAGTTTATGCGGTAATTGATTACTCCTGCGCCGAGTCCGAAACCTAATTTACCTTTTCCCACGCGCACGCGGTAGGCATAACTGAGGTATGCAGCCGTGCTTCGTTTGGGACCAATCTGATCGGTGTTTATTTCAAAACCCCAGCCCACTTTGCCTTTGCGTGTGGGTGCACTGATGGCAAGTACGTTGGTGGCAGGCGCGCCGGGAAAACCCACCCATTGCCTGCGCATGAGCAGTGCCGCATTCATCATTTCGCGGCTGCCCGCCCAGGCCGGGTTTATGGCCAGCGGATTAAACATGTACTGACTGAACTGCGGATCCTGCTGCGCGAACATATCGGCAGAAAGCGTGAAGAAAAACAATACGAATAATGTACTTATTCTTTTCATTTCCGGTCAGGTCAGCGGGTGAGTTCAATCCACCCTTTGTAGGTTTTTCCGTTTACCTCCACAATATAGAAATAAGTTGCGGGAGGTAAAGCATTTCCGGTATCATCATTTCCTTCCCAGCGCCGGTCGGAGTTATTATAATTCCGGGTTTCCCATACTTTTCCGCCCCAGCGGTTAAATACGGCAACGGTATTTTCGGGATATTGCTCAATAAACTCAATGGCCCAGAAATCGTTTTTTCCGTCGCTGTTGGGTGTAATTCCCGAATAAAAAATCAATTCGCAGGGGCCCACACCTTCGTTCACCACGGCCGAATCGGAATAGGTAAGCCCGATGGCATCGGTAATGGTTACATAGTAGGTGCCGGGAGCCAGCGCAGTTATTTCCTGCGTGTTGGCACCGTTGGACCAGGTATAGGTGTAAGGAGGAATTCCGCCCTGGGGCACAGCCCGCGCCCGGCCATTGTTTTCGCCCTCGCACGAAGGGTTGGCAAAAGCTACCGAGCCGCCAAGTGCCACCACGCTTTCCCACGATTGCTGAAAGCCCTGTGTGAGCACATAATTGGCTTGCGAGCAAGTAGTAATAACCACCTCGCCCGAAGAAGCCGAAAGGGAATAATTGCCCGCCGTAATCCAGCTACCCGTACTGCCAATAAGTTGCGGCGACAGCGTGTATTGTGCCGGAAGCTGCAATGCACCCATCAGCACAACTAAAATACACCATGACCACCGAAGTTTCATCTTATTCAAGACGGTAAGTAGTATAAGTGATTTTAGAACCCACATACCTGAGGTTACTGTTTGCCCGGTAGGTATTAAACTGCAGGAAATAACTGAATTGAGAATTATCTATCACTTCGTTAAGCGGAAGTGTGGCTTGTTGTACGGAAGCGTTGCTGCTGGTGGTGGTGGTGGAATTGGCAAAATTTACCGCAATTCCATTGTTAAACGGCACCTTTACCAATGTTACAGATACACCGTATGTAGGATCATTATCCACAAAGGAAGAGGTAATCGAATTGAGGCGCACACTATCGGGGAAATGCAACGGGAACAACATATACCCAAGTGTTCCGGCGGCTCCGGTTATCAGATAGGCGTAGGTGGGATTACCCAATACTACCGCTGTTTCATATACGCTTGGCGCCGCGCTTCTGGCATCGGCTACGGAAACGCTGTAAATGCGGGTAAGTCCGCCCGCGGCGGCATTTGTAATTGTGCCTGTGGCGCCGGTGGCTCCCGTTGCGCCGGTGGCGCCTGTGAGGCCGGTGCCTCCGGTGGCGCCAGTAGCGCCGGTGGCTCCTGTGGCGCCGGTTAATCCGGTGCTGCCGGTTGATCCATTTGCTCCGGTGGGGCCGGTGGCTCCGGTTAATCCGGTAAAGCCTGTGGCTCCGGTGACTCCTGTGGCACCGGTAGCTCCGGCCGGGCCGGTTACGCCTGTAAATCCTGTAGCGCCGGTGGCACCTGTGGCTCCTGTGGAGCCGGCTGCTCCAGTGGAGCCGGTGGCACCGGTAGCTCCTGCCGGGCCGGTTACGCCGGTAAATCCTGTGGCGCCGGTGGGTCCTGCCGCTCCTGTGGGGCCAACTGCACCAGTGGAGCCGGTGGCACCCGTAGCGCCCGCAATTCCAGTGGAGCCGGTGGCACCCGTAGCGCCGGTAGCGCCAATGTTACCTGTGGGGCCCACATCGCCCGAAGGGCCGGTGGCTCCCGTTGCTCCGGCAATTCCGGTGGCACCAGTGGGGCCGGGATCGCCTGAGGGGCCGGTAGCGCCGGTGGCACCCACATCGCCCGAAGGGCCGGTGGCGCCGGTGGCTCCGACAATTCCGGTAGCACCAGTGGGGCCGGGATCACCTGAGGGGCCGGTAGCGCCGGTAGGCCCCACCGCACCCGGATCGCCGGCATCGCCCGAAGGGCCTGTGGCGCCGGTAGCTCCCGTGGGGCCCGGATCGCCTGAGGGGCCTGTAGCTCCTGCTACTCCGGTGGCACCAATGGCTCCTGTGGGTCCCGAAGGGCCCGGATCGCCCGAGGGGCCGGTGGCGCCGGTAAGTCCGGTGGCGCCTGCAGGGCCGGTAGCGCCGGTGGCTCCGGCCGGACCATTTTGCGCATACAATGCATAAGGCACCGACTGGATGACGGTTGCCCCCATATTAATCCATCCCTGATTTTGTACGTTTATTTCTACCTGCAGGGTGAAATTGGGATTTATCCCCCAGGGAATGGCTGAAAATGCTGTGGTACTGGCAGTTGTTGGTGTTCCCGAACCCACCACTGCATTAATTAACCCAAATGCATTGGTAGTTATGGAAAGATGTTCTTCCTGATAATAAAAGGTAAGTGCGGGGTCGGTAATGGTAAACCTCACCGCTACGGACTGATTGACCAGCACTTGTCCATTAGCATCACGCGCCACTGCCTGATAGTTAAATCCCGGCGGGGCCTGCGCAAAGAGTTGTACCGACAAAAATCCAAATGTCAGCAACAACCACATTAAGGGTTTGCTCATTTTCATGGGGCTTGTAATCTTTATTTAAATCAAACAGATAGCAGGGGGTCACCTGTTTAATTCTATCCAGCCTTTTTTGGTAACGCTGTTTGTACGTACGATATAGAAATAGGTTCCGTCGGGAAGTTGCTGACCAGTACTGTCATCACCCTTCCATATATTATCGTTGTTGTTGTATTGGCCTGTTTCCCAGACCATTAAACCCCAACGATTGTAAATTTGCACATTAACTCCCCGAATACCAGTAATTCCATCAATTACCCACACATCGTTTTTTCCATCACCATTGGGCGTGATACCGGAATATGTTTCCACTTCATTTTGTCCGCCGGTTCCGCCGCCAGTATTACATGCGCTTGCATCCACCGTAATCAGAAATGAAGCCGTTCCGGTGCAGATACCAGAGGTATCTTCCACTGATACGGTAATTGTAGTCACACCCGGTGTCTGACCGGCAATAAATGATACGGTTTGATCGGTAACAGCACCAATATCGGGTGCAGGGCTCCAGGTAATTGTGTTTACTGCGGGATTGAAGTTTACCCCGGCAGTAATAGTATCGCCGGGGCAAACCGTGGTATCGGAATTTGACACTACTGTCGGTGGTTCAATGACATTTACTGCAAATAAATATGGAATACCAATGCATCCTTCCGGTGTGCTGTATGCTACCACATAATAAGTAATTCCGGATGTTGTTACCGGTGGTATAAATGGGTTTGAAATAGTTACATTGTTAAAAGTGGTATCTGCCCACCCCAAAATATTAGGTGGATTGGAAGGCGCGAATAACTGCGGGGCCGGATCGCCAAGGCAAACATTAACCAGAGTGCCAAACTGGACAGATGGGGGCGGAAGCTGCGGCAATACATTAATTGTATCAGTAATACTTTCCGAACATCCTGTGATGGCATCGGTATAAGTATATAATACTTCCACTGAGTATGGAGACTGTGAGGTTACAAGTGAAATTATGCCGCTGTCGCTGTCAATGCTCACTCCGGCCACCGGCGTAAGTATGCTGAACACGCCTCCCAAAGTAGTGCTGGCGTCGGGCGCAAGCGAGGTTACAGTCCAGCAGACAGGGTTATTGCTGTAATTCATTGCAATAACCGGCGGCGTGGGACTTGTAATGAAAATTGAGTCGATAATGGTGCAATTATTCACGGCATCAAAAACAATACATTGCACCCAGCCATTGGGCAGGTTAGTAGCCGTATCGGTAAGGCTCACAGTGGTTGAGCCGCTCAACCAGGTATAGTTTACATTATTGCTTCCTACCACCACAGCATGTGCGCTTCCCGAACCCGGCGTGCAATCGCCTCCGGTTTGCGTGAGAAACAACTGTATCGAAGGTGGCAGATATATACTTACAAAAGTGGTGCATGTGGTGGTAAGATCAATGGCTCGCACCACATAATCCTCGCTGCCCAGGTTTGGGAAAAAAAACTGGCCTGTACTGCTCGCTCCCGAGTCGATAGGAGTGTTGAGATCGGAATTCAGGTATAATGTATAGGACATTGTGTTGCCTATATTAAACGAACTGGTGAGCGCAATAACCCCGCTGTTGGGTGTGGCACAGTTTACCTGGGTAAATGTGATGAACGGTGCGCGGCAGCACTGGGTGTGCAGATCTATTTCGCTTACAAAATTATCTTCGCAGTCGTTTTGCGTATTGGAGTTGCCATATACTTCGTCGCTGTAAACTTTAACGGTTACGAAAAGATCATAATTAAAACTGCACAAGCTGTCGGTCTCCACACTCCAGCAACCGTTAAGATTGGTAAAGGATGAAATAGAAGGGTCGCCGGCGTTGTTTGAGGGAATACTGTCGCCATCGGGGTCGAAGTAAAAACCCGGAATAAGCACCTGTGGCGTTGTGAGCCATATCCATCCCGGGCCGGGTGGGGTAACGGGTTGCAACGTAGCTTCATCCCAATCGGCGCCAAGCAGTGCGGGGCCCATGTAATGCGGATATTGAGTGGTTGTACTTTCCCACCCGGTAAGATTGACACACATGGTTACCTGCTGGTTGAGCGGGTAAACACCGTAAAGCGGAGAAGGAAACATGCTTATCTGTGCGCGCTGCGCACAATCATCGCAATCATTTTCGGCCTCGAGTTGAATAACAAATGAACCTGTATCCTGATAACGCTGACCGCCTATTTCAATGTAATAGTCCACACCGGCTGTAGTAAGAATTTCCTCGGTGTGCTGGCCGTTGTTTATGGCAATACAGTTTAGCGGCAAAAGCTGATAGGGCGAAAGATTGGGGCCATTGCCTTTCCAGATGCGTATATAGCATGTGTCGAAACCGGGCGATGTGAGCGACTGAAAATCGAGCTGAACGTAGTTTGAGTTTGTCCGGAATTTATACCATACATCAGGGCTGCCTCCCGAAAAACAGCCGGATGGAGTTTGGTAGTCATAATTTGAAGTAGCAAAAGCCGTGGTGCCTGTATCAATGATTACATTTCCATAGCCTCCCAGCGGACAGGGACTGGGCGAAAAGAGTAAGCCCAGATCGTGCGCATTGGCTGCATCGTCGTTTGGCGGCGGTGGCGGCGACACACTCTGTGCCGGAAGACAAACAGCCATACCTGAAAAAATCAGGAAAAGGTAAATTATTCGCAGAGGGTGCAATGACATATTCCGATACTGATTATCCGAAAGGTAGTAAAAATCGGGAATACATTACTGTATGCGGAAACCCATAACCAGCACATCGTCCACCTGTTCGAGGTTGCCTCTCCAGTTTTCGATGGTTTCGTCGAGCATTTTTCGCTGCACTTCCATTGATTTTTCGTGTATGGAAGTGAGGTAGCTTCTGAACTGGCCCACCATAAATTTTTTGCCTTTGGGCCCGCCAAACTGATCGGCGTATCCATCGGAGAAAAGGTAAATCATATCGCCTTTCTGCAGTGGTATGGTGGTGTTGTTAAAGCTGTGCGGGCCGCCATATTCGGTGTAGCCTATGGCTACTTTGTCGGCTTTGTGCTCAATGAGTTGGCCGTTGCGGAAAAGGTAAAGCGGATTGTTTGCCCCGGCCATTTCCATGGTGTATGTTTCGGGGTCAATGATGCAGATGGTCATGTCCATACCATCGCGCACGGCCGAATCATCGACATGCTGGTTGATGGTTTTTGCGGCCAGTTTATTGAGCTGGTCGAGCACCTGCCCTGCGGTTTGCACGTCTTTTTGGCGTATTACCTGATTGAGCATGTTGTGGGCCACAATGCTCATGAACGCGCCCGGCACACCGTGTCCGGTACAATCTATAACGGCCACAATTATTTTGCCGCCTTTTTCGTGCAGCCAGTAAAAATCGCCGCTTACAATGTCTTTGGGCTTGAAGAGGATAAACGATTCGGGCAGCAGGCGGTTTACGGTAACGGCCGGGGGCAATATAGCTTCCTGCAGGCGTTTGGCGTAGCGGATACTGTCTGTAACGTGCTTGTAGAGGATTTCGAGCTTGCGGTTCTGCACTTCGATTTCCTCTTTCTGGCGCACCACTTCTTCGGTGCGTTCAATTACCTTGGCCTCCAGCACGCGTTCGTTCTCGCGCAGGTCGGCGCGCATTCGCAGCAGGGCATAACCGAGGGTATCTTCGTCGGAAAGGGGCTGATAATGCGAACTGAAATTGCCCGAACCCACTTCGTGCGCAAATTCGGTGGTGCTTTTCATCGACGATACGAGGCTGTTGAGGGCCATCGACATATCGCCTATTTCGTCGTTGCGGTTTTTAATGGGTTCCTGCGGCAGCACCCCGCGTGCCATTTTGGCCAGAATGTTTCTGAGCGACTGCACCGGGCGGGTAATGCTTCGGGTGGTAAACATGGCAATGATAATACCACCCACGGGCAAAATAATGAGCAGCAGCAGCACCACAAACTGCAACAGACTGAACGAGGAAATAATTTCTTTCCGTTTCTGCGAGGCGGCTTTGTACTGCGCATCAATTAAACGGTCGAGCTTTATGGTAATGCGGCGGGTGTATTGCTGCACATCTTCATCGTCGTCGAGCACCATGGGTTCTATGAAGAACATCACATTGGCGTCGCTGTAATCCGATGGCTGGCTCAGGCTGGTCATTACCTGGCGGTGAGCATCCCAGAGGCTGCGGCAGTCGGTGAAAATGGAGTCGATTAATTTTTTTTCCGAATCGCTCCAGTTTACCGAAAGTGCGTCGAGTTCTTTTTCGAGTTTGGGATAGTCGGTATCAATGAGTGTGCGCAGGCGCTCCTTGTCGTACGAAAAAAGCTCGACCTTGATCCAGCTGGTAATGTAGTTGCGCGAGCGGGCCACCAGCAAACGCATTTCCTGCAGGGCATCAATGGACGGAGTGTAAATGTTGGCAACCGTGTCGTTGTTTTTGCGGCTTTTGCTGATGGTGTTCAACGTAAGCGCAAAAGCTACCAGTGTCAAAAAAATTAAGACACCGAAGCCAAGGCTGATCTTTCTGCTGATTGTAAAGCGGAATGCCATGAGGTTGAACTGCAAAGTTGCATTATTTTTTCAAATACCAGCACTTTACAGCCGCTGTAAACCTTACCGGATACCAAAATTAATATGAAATGGTGGTGAAAAGCCTTCCCGCAGACCTGCTTTATTTGCCTCCGCCCTGCTTGCGTTCAAGTTCCTGGCGCATTTCATCGAACGTTTTCGATTTATCAAAATCGTTCATGCTGTAGTAAATTCCGGAGAGCACAATAAGTGTTTCCACTCTGTTCGGGTTCAGTTGGAAAGCTAATTCGGCATGGGGAAGTGCTTTGCGGAACCAAATCAGTGCATCGTCCTGTTTCTGCTCGGCTTCGGGAATGGAAGCGTCTATGGGAACGCTCAGAATTACGTCCACACCCTTGTTCCAGTATAGCACACTGAACCTGTAGCGGGCGGCATAACTGTTTGGATCGAGTTCGAGTACTTTATTGAGCAGTTGCTCGGTCATGATAAAATACTTCTCTCCGTTTTCCTTGTTTTTGTTGTACAGGTCTTCGTACACCGTGGCCAATGCAAGCCAGAATTCCACATCGCGCTGGGTAAGGTTTACTTTGGGATCGGCCTGAAGCGAAATGATGCGGTATTTTTCGTAACACTGCTTGGCTTTTTCGTAGTTCACGGTGTCCAATCGCTCGGCAGCACTGTTGTAGTATTTGCTGGCAATAAAGAGCATGGCGCGGCGTATGTTTACCTGCTGTGACGAGTCGGTGGCATATTTCTGTGCCTGAGTCTGAGCCACAAAAGCCGAATCGAGGTACCAGGTAAGCGGCTCGGTGGGGCTGTATTTTTTGTAGAGTTCTTTATAAATCTGGCCTTTGATGTAGTAGCCCACCGCGTCGGTTGAAGTACCCGGCTGTGCAAAGTGTTTTTTGATTTGTACAAACGCGCTGTCGGGGTTGCCCTGCTGGAGATAAAGCTGTGCGGCATTAATATGCACCGTGCTCTGCGCGTACACCCCTGCCGCCCCCGGCCAGATTGCCGCAAGCAGTATTAGGATACGTATGTTTATCAGTGCTCTCATGCTTTATTCTACGGGTATGCCCAGTTGGACAAGGGTTGTACTTACACTCAGGTTGTATTTTTCGGCATTGGCCTTATTGAGTTCAAATTTCTGTTTGTTTTGAACCACCACAAAGTTTATGGCTGCACCCTGCCGGGCAAAGCCAGGTCTTTCGGTTACTATGAGTACGTTTTTGCCTTTTACTTTATTGAGTATATCGGCAAAAGGGGTTGTATTATCACCACATACAAACAAAATATGGGAGTTTCCTATTGCGTCCAAACTTGTAGTATTACGTATTTCTATCTTTTGAGTTCCAACAGTTTTGGTCTTTGCCAGGTTGTTTAACTCAGATACCAGCGGAGTGTTTGAACCGAAGACGTTAATTACGAAGTTACCCGAACGTGCAGTTTCGGGCCACTCGATATAACGTGTAAAGTTGTAAATGAATACTGCTTTAATACGTGCATTGGTATCGCCGCGGGGTGCGGTTTGCATTCCCGTAAGAGCGGGAAGGCAAAGTACCAGAATACACATCAGCAGACGGTTCATGCAGCGGGTTAAGACAAAAAGCAGGCCAAAGCGGGCCGGTTCGGGTCAAAAATAATGATTTAGGGGTTTCCCGCAAGTCTTTACCGTTTTCAACAGCTACATACTCACAAGTTGCCACGCCTGTCTTTCGGCACAGGCTTTGCCTGCATGTAAATTTGAGTATGTGGCGTAATCTGGCTGTATGTGCTGTGCTTTTTTGGGTGGCTTCGTGCCGCCACGGGCGCGATACGACTTCGTCAGAATCGGCCGCCGACCGGGCATTGAAACAAAAATATGCCGATCAGATGCAGGTGCCGGCCGCTTCCATTACCAACCTTGCCCTGTATCGTTTTGTGGACGACTGGTATAGTGTACCGTATTTGTATGGCGGAAAAACAAAATCGGGGGTTGATTGCTCGGGATTTACGGCTGCGCTCTACAATGCAGTTTACCAGAAAACCATTAGCGGCTCGGCAGCCACTTTGTGGAGTAAATGCGATGCGGTGAGCCAGAAAGAATTGCAGGAAGGAAATCTGGTTTTCTTTAAAATTGGCGGCGATAAGGTTTCCCATGTAGGGGTGTATTTGCAAAACCGGAGGTTTGTGCATGCTTCTACCAAGAAGGGTGTTATCATCAGTTCGCTGGATGAAGCGTATTATGCGAAGTATTTTTTTAAGGGTGGGAAATTGAAGTAACTGCCTTGGTTCGACTCCGCTCACCAAGACAGGGAATTGTACTTTTTTAATTCAACTTTTTTTTCGGGGTGTTTTATCAGAAGCGACAGTATGGCGTGTAGGAATCCGCTCTTGAGGATGCAGCGTTTCAACAAAGTCAAATGCAAGGCAAAGTTCTTCTCTTTGGGCTGGTGAGCCTGTCGAACCAAACCAAAGAGATGCACACTGTTTAATGACTGATTCATCACAAAAAAATTGAGCATCCCCGATTAAGAGGATGCTCAATGTATTATTTTATATATAATGTTTATCGGGGACGGATAAGGTGTACAAACCCGGTAAGATTTTTCGCAGTGCCCTGCAGGTCCACTGCATCAATTACATAATAATATACCCCGTCGGTGGCTTCTTTTCCGTTCATGGCGCGGCCATCCCATGATCCGGTGAGGCCATCCCATTCGTAAACTTTCATGCCCCAGCGGTCGTAAATTACGCAGCGTATGCTGGCCATGAGTTGCCAGGTGGGCAGGAATACATCGTTATTACCGTCGCCGTTGGGGGTGAAAACGTTGGGGGCCCAGATGGAGCCTTCGCCAAGTACACGCACACATTGTATCACTGTATCGAGGCAGCCGTTGGCATCGGTTACGATGAGTTGTACGCAGATATTGCCCGTGTCGGTTAAGGTGTAGCAGGCCGATGAGGTGATGAATGTGGAAGTATCTACACTCCACACCCATCCGGCTCCGGCGGGTGTCTGATCGCTGAAACAGATTTGCCCCGGATAGCTGGCCGTGGGCGATGGTGTTAAACTAAACTGGCCAAGGGGCGCAGGATAATTGGTTACCGTTACCGTATCTGTTCCTGCGCTGCAGCCGGTGCCGTCGGTAACCACTACCGTGTAGGTTCCGGCAGTGAGGTTGTTAATGGTGGCTGTGGTTTGTCCGCCGGGTTGCCATAAATACGAGTATGGCGGGTTTCCGCTGGTGGGTGTAACCGTGGCCGACATGGTTCCGCCGGGGCAGGCCGATGTGCCTGTGGTTTGCAGCGATAAAGTTCCGGGTGGCTGCGGTATGCATACGTTGCAGTTGGCAGTCTGGTAATATATGCCAGTCATTACAATGTTGTAACAGTCGCCGGAGGAAGCCACCGTAAAAATAGACTGTGTTTGCGAAGGCCAGAACGGCGATGTGGGACCGTCGAAGAAATCCCACCAGTCTTCGGGATAAGTAACCAGCGGCCCGTTGTTGAACAAATAGGCGCTGCCCACATTCTGCAAATCGCCTATGGCCATAAATGCGCGTTCGTTGGCCACCGATGTGTCACATACGTTAAGGTTGGTAATGGTATCGGATGAGTTGCTGCCAATTTGTACAATGGCTCCGTCTTTAATCACAATGTGTCCTTCCCAGGTGGCACCGGGATCGCGGTAAATAATCATGAATGTAAATCCATCCACATCGTCGGGCGAACTTGTGGGGAAACCGCTGAACACATAGTTTCCGTTTCCGGCAATGGCCGATGCGGGAATATCGGCACGGTAAGAGAATGTACCGGTATAGCCCCAGCATTTATCCTGACCGGAGCCAATTACTGCCATCGGAAATGTGCCTGTGTTACCGGCCGGGTTGGTAATATTGATGTTTATCGCCACGCCTGTGCCCGACGCATCGGCCCAAACATATGCGCGTTCCACAATGGCGCATGAAGGCATTCCCGAAATAGTCACGGTAACCGGCTGCGGCGGGCCCGGAGGCGAAAAACGCTGACCAATTTTTTCCGATGCGGTTACATAATTAAGCCCGCAGGTATCGCGGCGGTATATTTCGCCCAGCACTCCCGAACCATTTTGCACCTGCACACAATTTATACAGGCTCCGCCCGACATTCCACCGGAAACGGGACCGACAGCCTGCTGGGCAAAATTTGAAATGGAAAAAAGGATGATTGCCGATAAGGTTAGAAATCCACGTAACTGTGTTTTCATAGCTTTTGTCTATACGTGTATAATGTTGTCGCCAAGTGAAAGATACAAAAGAACCCGAACCATTCACGCGGTTCGGGTTCAAAATTATTATGGAATAAACAATCTGACGCTCAGAAGTATCAGCGAATGAGTTGTACATAGCCGCTGCGCTCTTCCACCTGATCGTCGAAACCGGTTACTTCGGCAGTGTAGTAATATACTCCGTCAACCGCCTGCTGTCCGCTGCTGCTTCGGCCGTCCCAGCCTCCGTTTACGGCATCCCACTCGCTTATTTTCACGCCCCAGCGGTCATAAATGAAGCAACGCACATTTTTGATTCCGGTTCCGCTAACGGTAAACACGTCGTTTGTTCCGTCGGCGTTGGGTGTAAATACATTGGGAATGGTGAATACGGCTTCCGAAACCACACGCAAACAATACTGCGTGGTATCGTCGCAACCATTTGCCGTGGTTACAATAAGATCGGCGCAGTAAGTGCCGGTATCGGTTACCGTAAAGCAGGGTGCTTCGAGATTTGAACTGGTGCTGTTGAAACTCCAGTTCCAGGTGGAAGCACCAGCGGTGTTGTCGTCGAAACAAATCTGCTGCGGATTGCCGGGAGTAAGTACCACGGGCGAGGTAGTTGGATTAACAGAATAAACCGCCGTGGGCTCGGCCGAAACTGTAATCATGTTTACAATCGTGTCGGAGCCTATGCAGCCATTGTTGTCGGTGCAGGTGTATATTACGGTGTAGCTTCCGGTTTGTGTGTAGCAGTTTACCGGGCCGGTGGCGGTGGAGGTGTTTCCATCGCCAAAATCCCAGGCCGAACTTACGCAGTTGGCGGTGGTTTGTCCATTAAACGTTACACACAAAGGCGCGCAGCCCGATGCGGTGTTGGAGGTAATATTGATTGCGGGTGCCTGAACCACTGTTACCGTTACCGATGCAGTTTGCGCAGGTGTGCCGCAGCCATCGGTGAGTGTAACGGTGTACACGGTGGTTATGGCGGGCTGCACGGTAAGCGTGTTGCCGCTCTGGTTTCCGGGCTGCCAGTTGTAGGTATAAGCGCCGTCGCCGCCGAGACCCGAGGCTGTGATTTGTGTACTTGCTCCACTGCATATTGTGGTGGTGCCGGTAACCGACAGGTTGAGCGGCGGATTTACCGTAACCGTAATGGTTTGCTGTGCGGCTGTACATCCGAGCGAATCGGTAATGCTTACCGAGTAGGTGGTGGTTACACCGGGCGAAACACTGTGCGGGCCGGGGCCGTTAAGGCTGTTGCTCCAGGTAAATGTATAGGGCGCATTACCACCCGAGGGCGTGGCCGAAATGCTGGCGGTTTGACCAATGCAAATGGTTTGTGTGCCGGTTACGGCAAGTGTAACCGGACTGCTTACGTTTACCGTTACCGTGTCGGTGCCCTGGCAACCGTTGGCATCGGTTACCTGCACTATGTATGTGGTAGTGGCGGCCGGTGTGGCTATGGGGTTGGCAATGTTCGCATTGTTCAGTCCGGCTGCCGGCGACCAACTGTACGATACGCCGCCCGAGGTGGAAAGCTGTGTGCTTCCGCCCGAACAAATTGTGACATCATTACCCGCCGAAACGGTGAGCACAGTGGTGAGTGTAACCGTTACCGAATCGGTATTGACGCAGCCGTTGGCATCGGTGCCGGTAACCACGTATGTGGTGGTCACAGCCGGTGTGGCAGTGGGCGTGGCAGAAGTGGTGCTCGAAAGCCCCGCTGCCGGCGACCATACATACGACACCGCTCCCGAAGCCGTAAGCTGTGTGGAACTGCTGGCGCAAATGGTTACATCGTTTCCGGCCTGCACGTTGGGCAGTGCGTTTACAATTACCTGCATGGTATCGGTATCGGTGCAGTTGTTGGCATCGGTTACGAGTACCACATAGTTAGTGCTGGTGGCGGGCGAAACCGTTTGTGTGGCACCGGCTGCGTTTACCAGCGTGCCGCCATTCCATACATAGCTTCCGCCGCCGCCTGCGCTGAGATTGGCGTTGCTGCCTGCGCATATGGTAATGTCGGTTCCGGCAGTGGCTACGGGGTTGGGATTAACTGTAACGCGCACAGTATCGTCGTCGTTGCAGCCATTGCCCAGCGATACGGTGACAATGTAATCGGTAGTCACCGAAGGTGTAACGTTTTGCGAGGCTCCGGAGGCATTTACCAATGCGCCGCCGTTCCAGGTGTAGGTGCCGCCACCGCTGGCTGTGAGTGTGGCGCTGCTGCCTTCGCAAATGTTCTGGTTGGCCCCGGCCACGGCAGTGGGTGTGGAATTTACAGTTACCGTAATGTCGTCGGTATCGGTACAGCCGTTTGAGCCGGTGGCGGTAACGGTGTAGGTGGTGGTGGTTGCGGGTGTTACGTTTTGCGAGGCACCTGCGGCATTTACCAGTGTGCCGCCATTCCATACATAGGTTACGCCTCCGGTGGCGGTAAGGCTAATGCTGTTTCCGGTACAAATGGCAACGTCGTTTCCGGCATTGGCCACAGGTGCAGGATTTACAATTATGGTTACCTGATCGTTATCGGTGCATCCGTTTGCGGCAGTTACCGTAACGGTGTAGGTGGTGGTGGTGGTGGGCGAAACAGTTTGCGAGGCACCGGGCGCATTTACCAGTGTGCCGCCGTTCCAGCTATATGTGCCGCCGCCCGTGGCTGTAAGTGTGGTGCTGGCTCCGGCGCAGACAGATGTGTTTGATCCGGCATTGGCATTGGGCGAAGGATTAACCGTAACAGTTACCTGATCGTTTGCCGTGCAGCCGTTAAGGGTTACAGTTACCGTGTAGGTAGTAGTGGTTACCGGCGATACCGTTTGCGAAGCACCCGCGGCGTTTACAAGAGTACCGCCGTTCCACACGTAGGTTCCACCTCCGGTGGCGGTAAGTGTGGTGCTGGTTCCGCTGCAAATGGTGGTGTTGAGTCCGGCATCGGCAGGAGGTGCGGGATTTACTGTAACTGTAACCGGAATGCGGTATGTGCCGGGGCATGTTCCCACCCAGTAGGTAGTGGTAACTGTAAGTGCGGGAGTAGTGTAACTGCTGCCGGTAAATATCGGGTTGCCGCCGGTGGAGGCGGTGTACCATAAAATGGATTGCGGCGAAGGAGGTGTGCCGTTTACGGTGGCGGTAAGTGTGGTGGTTTGTCCGGCGCAAATGCTTGTTCCGGTAGCTGCCAGGCTGAAGTTGGTAATTGAGGCATTGTTGGTTCCCAAACCGCCGCGCATGGCGCCGTTTGGCGGAAATTCGGTGATGGCTCCTGAGTTGGTGGTGCCGTTGTTGCCGCCGTTTGTATTTCGGGTAATGGCACCGGTAGAAATGGCAATGTATCCACCGCCGCCGCCGCCGCCGGGGCCTTCGGCTTCGTTTACTGCACCAAGTCCGCCGGGAAAAAATGCACCAACCGACATTACCTGATTTCCTCCATTACCGCCATTGGCCGTTGAAGTAATACCGGTTAATGTACCCACGGTGTTTATGATAATGGTTCCCCCTGCTCCGCCGCCGCCCGAACCGTCGCGACCGGCATAGCTGTTAAATGCGGGAGTTCCCTGCGAGTTTGCGCCGTTATTTCCGTTTGAAATCACTGAACCGGTTCCGCTTAAATTTCCGTAGCACATCACATAAATCAGACCGCCTCCATCGCCACCGGCGCCGCCTTCGTTCTGGTTCATATCGCCTGCGCCGCCGCCGCCGCCCAGAAATAAACGACCGGTGCTGTAGTTGAGCGGCCGTCCGCCCAGTCCGCAAGCCTGCCAGCGGCGGCCATCGCCGCCCCAGCCTGCGGGAGCATTGGAATAGTTGTTGGGTGCGACGGTAAGTGCGTTTGAATTCTGGTTGGAGAAGGTATAACCACCTCGCCCGCCGCCCGATGAGTTTGCCGTGGTAAGGGTGGGAATATAATTCACGCCGTATTGCGGGTCGATGTTCCATGCAGCGGTGAAGGCCGGATTGGGATCGGCCACGCCCATTCCGCGCCAGTTTCCGGTGGAGCCGCCGTTGGCACCGCCGCCGCCGCCCGAGTTATGTCCGCATCCTCCGCCACCGGCATTGCCCGCAGCACCACGGCCATAGCGTCCGCCAATGGGGTTGTAATCGGTTTGAAAACCGGCAATGCCTTCGCCTTTGTCGGCTCCCCAGTTGGGATCGGTGGTGCCTACGTTGTCCACACCATATTGCGGCGAGGAAGGATTTTGCACCGCCCCGCCCCTGAAACCTCGTCCGGAGGCATCAATGGTGCCGTTCAGGGTAATGTTTCCCTGGGTTTCAATGGCCACAATGCCGCCCACGTTGCCGTTCCAGTCGTCGGCCACAATGCCTGCACCGGCGTTTACGGTGAGAGTGGTCCAGCGCGGCACACGCACTACCTGGGCGCGGTTTGTGCCGCCAGTAGTGTATGAATATTGCAGTCCGCAGTCGAGTTCAATGCTGGTGGCCGAGGGTATCGATTTTACCTGGGCAAATTCGTAGCGGCCGCAGTTGTTGTAGTTGAGTACCTGCCCCCACGAAGTATCGGTTGGGTTGGCCACAGTGCCGTTAAGCGTACCGTTAAGTGTAACGCCCTGAATCTGGATAATCATAATCAGGTCGCCGGGAGCGAGGCTGGCGGTAAAGCGGCCGTTTCCGTTGAGTGTGCTGTTGGTTACCGAAATAAACGTGGCGTTGGCGGCCACGCTGGCGGTGAGCGGTGTGTATTCATTTACGGCGGTGTTTGCAGCGGTAATGGTGCGGGCACCGTGTACGCCCTGCTGTGCGTAAAGCGGGGTGTAAATGGAAAAGATAAAAAGGGCAATTGCGGCGATCCTGCAAATGAGCTTCATCACGGGAATGTTCGGTTTGGTTGAGAACGTTCACAAGATAAGCAAAAGCGGGGTTTTTAGGCGTTTGTAAGCGGAAGATGGTAGTTTGTGAAAAATCAGTTCGCGGTTTCGGCGCTTTCCCCGAACGGATTTCTCGGCACCCAGGATGAGGGTTTCAGGTAATCGATAAAAGGCCTGATGATCTGGTTGGATAAGCCGTTACGGTGGCGGATGCAGCAGGTTAAATCAAACGCCAATGCGCCCACGGTCGATTTTATTTCGGGGGCGGTGCGGCCCAGAAATACCTGTGAGGCACGCACTTCAATGCCTTCGCGCACAAAGTCGTACAAAATGCGCTGGTAGAGGTGCAACTGGGTATTGAGCGTGTAGTCGAGACCGATGAAATGTGCTTCGAGCGAAGGGGTTTCGCCCTCTGCGCCGGGCAGGAGAAACGAGGAACGGAAGGCCACCGTTTTTCCGTTCAGGCTGTAGGCGAATATGCGGAACTGATGGGGAAAGGCCGTTTTCATTTGCAGGAAATAATCGGCCGTGAGTTTGGTGAGGCGGAAGCGGGCGCGGTTGTTTACCTCGGTGTAGAGGGCGTAGAGTTCGGGCAGTTGTGCGGCGGTTTCTTCGGCGTTCAGTTCTTTTACCTGCAGGGCCGATGTTTTGTTCATTACGCTCCGGGTGCGGGTGCGGTATTTTTTTACCATCGAGCCGAGGTAATCGTCGAAACTGTGCCAGTCTTGGCTCAGAGGCACAATCATTTCGGGCTCCACGTTGAATTTGTGGTAGCGGTAACGGCTCAGGTGTCGCAGGCCTTTTTCGGTGCCGTGGCGGTAATAGTCTTTTACGAGCACGGCCGAAATTTTGACCGGATTGGTAAACGTTTTGGTGATGTGTTTAACGGTTTCGGCCAGTCCGGCAAAGGCCAGGGGGCGGTCGTCTTCGTTTTTGAAAGCGATGCCGTATTCGCCGCTCACAAAATTATTGCCCGAAATGAGCAGCCTCATGCCCTGCTCTTCGCGGCAACGGCGCATCCAGTCGCTCCAGTTGCTGCCAATGCCCGGTAAGGGTTTTGCGGCGGCCAGCGGGGCCAGAATGCCGGCCATGAGGTCGGCACTCAGATGCACTACCTGAAAGTACAGCGCCGCCAGCGGAGTTTCGTTCTGGTACAGAAGCACATAAATAAACGACAACTCGGGCGAGGCTGTTTGCTCGCTCACCTGCAGGTAGGGACGTGTAAGGAAAAACTTATCGGCAGTAACCAAACTGTCCCATTCGGCCGCAGGCACCTCGCCCACCCGCGTATATACAAACGCCGTAAGCCCCGAAGGCAAAGGCACCCCGGCCCCGGCTAACGTTGACTTTGATGCAGTGCGTTTCATATTCACCGCGTCTAATGTACGAACTACAAAGCCGGATACCGAATTCACAAAACCGGCAACCGGACATTTCTGAACAATAGAGCCTTCGGTAACAGAAAATTTTGGTAGCATAAAACGCGGTCGGCCTCAACGGGCTGTTTGGTAAACAGTCGTAACCGGGCAACGGTTTATTTTATCGGAAGAAAAATAATTTCGCCTCAGTCTCCTTTGGGGAAATGACTGAGCAGAAGATCATGTGCATCGAGCAGTACAAACAACGAGGCATCCATGTAGCCGTAAATGTCGGGAATCTCAAGCACATAAATTTTATCGAGCCAGGTGTAGCCTGTGTATTCTTTTATGCGGTCGTAGTGGCGTTGTTCCATTACGAAAATTTTATCGGCCCATTTCAGCATTTCTTCCGTAGCCGGTGTGCCGTTCATGGCAGCGGTGAGCGAATGGTTTAGCCCGGCACTGAGCACGGTGCAGGTGGTGCAGCGTTTTTCTATCCAGGCGGCTACGGCGGGCGAGCGGCTGTGGTTGGCGGTGCAGAGGGTGAGGATGTTCATTTTTTGTGTGGGGTTGAAGCCTTTCCGAAAAACAGGTGCGCTTAAATCTACTTGCTTTCACTGATCGTTTGAAAGCGTCCTTTTTTATTTGTCAATACACTTTAAATGTAGCAAGAATCTTCGACTGGCTGAAGCGTGATTTATTTTATGGTTGAACAGGTTTAAAGTTGGGAATTTCAACTTTTGACTGTCCGATGTTTGGGGGAGGTTACAGTAGGGCTATATTGTGCCTGTCTATTTGCGTGAGACTCTTATATATTTTAAAGGATAGATAAGAAGAATTATTGGAGCGAAACTTTAGGCGCAATTAATTACCGTCCGCTCCCGCTTTCCGCTCCAACTCCTCGGAAAATTAGGTGTAATAGACAAAAATGATGCTGTTTTAGAGACGATGAGTCCAAGTGGACAAAAATGATGCTGTTTATTTTGTTCTCTATGTTTGAGTAATTCACCACAGCAATAAATTTGTTTACCAGATCAAACGGAATCAGGC
>JALONL010000040.1 GCA_025454955.1 Bacteroidia bacterium
GTAAATGGTAAGTTGTTCACTTGCCGGATTGGGCATAAGCTGCAGCCCGCCATTGACAGCCTGCTCCAATTCTTCCACCGATGTTAAACAGCCCGGAATCAAACACCCGTTACTGTCAACCCGCACTAACCAGGCGTTGTTGAACTGCGTGGGCGAATCGGCAAAACCCGACATGAGGAAGCCGCCGCCGGGAAAGGGGGAGAGGCCATAAAAGTAGGCATCTAATCCGGGTGTAGATTCGTAAGTTACCGACCAGAGGCTGTCGCCGTTAGGGGCAAAGCACCAGAGGAGTCCTTTGCTTATGGAGAAAGAGGTTGTAGCAGAAGATAGAAATAAAAAGCCATTTGGTGCAATATATAGAGGATTAATAGATGCTACATAAGCTAAGGTATTTATATAAGTTCTTTCCCAGATAATTACTCCGGTTGAGTCAGTTTTTCGTAACACAAGATTATCAGTATTAGCTGGTCCCATTTTGCTGCTTGCTAAATAAATATCAGAAATACTATTTGTTGAAACAAAACACTGACCCATTCCGAATGGATAAACCTGACGCCAGATCAGGTTACCGTTTATATCTACTTTCATCAATAAGTCATCACTGTTTTCGGCTCCTGATATCAGAATATTTCCATCGCCACTCCAGCAGGCCGAAATAGCCTGATTACTGGCTGCATTTCCAATGGCTGTGTTTTGTAATATATTTCCATTTCTATCTGTTTTTACAAACCAAACATCGTAAGAACCGGCACCAAAACTGTTTGTAAGTCCAATAAAATAATATCCCGAAGTATCAATAAGTATGGTATGAAAACAATCGTAACCTGCCCCTCCCATAAACTTCGTCCATAAAGTATCTCCTGCTGAATTTAGCTTTGACAGATATGCATTTGGATTGTTGTTGGTATCGTTTGTTAGGCAGGTAAACATAATGGATGAGTCAGTCTCATCAAATACAGGAGAAGCTGAAGTGAGTCCAAAATATGTTAGAAACCGGGATACTTTTTTTGTAGCTAAAGTGTCGCCTGTCGAATTAAGAAATAAATACCTGATTACTCCCGAATCGGAAAGAGTGTAATAGGTTGTCGGTAGAAAAATGGTAGAATCTCTAAGTATTAAATGACGTACACCATAGTTTGGTATTCCTTCAAAATCATAACTCCGGTTAAAATAAGTTTGCCCCTGTACCATAAAGTACAGGAGCAAACCAAACACTAAAAGGCTTGTTTTTTTCATCGTGCAATAATCAGGCGTTCGTTGTTTCGTTTGCCGGAAGCGGTGTAGTAAACTACCATATAGAGCCCTTGCGAGAATTCATTGGTATTTACTGTTAACTGCGTAAGCGCAGAAGTAGTATAAACAGCCACTTTTTCGCCGGTGGCCGAAATAATTTCTACGTGGCTGTTGTTCTATATGGGCGGTACGCAGCCCGCTGGAAGGCTGTCCATAAGGTTCTATGCCATATTTCATACCTATTCTATGGCGGAACAGGGTTCTAATCGGCACCACTTTTTCGTAAGGCGTAATATAGAAATTATTGAGCATGGCTACCTGTTGTGAATTTAACTGCATCCACGAATCGCCCGAATCGCGTTGCTGAATGGCCAGACCGGCTATTTCTTCCAACCAGCCGGCCGATGAATTTTGAAGTAAAATTAAGCGATTTAAAGCCGAATCTGCAAGCAAATAGTTGCCAGCGTATAAATTAAGACGAAGCAATTCACGCACTGATACGGTAGTGTTTATACTGTCGAGATAGGCAATGGCCGGTGAGTAGTTGCCTGTTTCTGCTGCCGAATACACTATACGGTGTAAGTTCTGTTGCCAGCGGTTAAGCGAATTGTTAAGTTGCGCCTCTGTTTCGCGCCGTTCAGATAATTTGTATTGGGCCTGCATTAATTGCTGAATAAGCGTGGAGCTGAATGCGGGTGATGCGGTTAAAATGGCCTGAAGTACAGTCGGTGAAAGGCCAGAATTGTTGATATAGAAAGTAATAAGTCCGGTATCACTAAGTACATCCCGATAATTGAGCAGCGAAATCATTACCGTATCACTGAGCCAGGGTGATACACGATTTAATTCTGCACGTATGGCTGTAACAGTGCCTGTTTGAATGAGATTTAATAGTGAAGCTGTGCTTCCTCCGTCTGTTTCTGATGAGAGTATTTGACGTAAAGTGGAAGAGTTATTTTCTTCGTCTTTACCATATTCGATATAAAAGAATATTTCGTCGGTGAGATTTCCTAATATCTCATTACATGAGTTTGGTAAATTACCTGGAGGACAGCCATTTATTATTGCATTATTACACGATTGATTCGGAACTAATGTTGGAATGTCTGAATAAGTAAATATGATAGAGTTCGTTCCGATATAAATTTGATGCCTGTTCGATGAAGCGTTGCAGTTAACGGAAAAACTATTACCTGCCTGAGACGAAGGACTGATACAATCCCCCTGATCTCTCAAATAACTAAACACCGCAGGATAAGGAGGAAAAGAAGTGCCGCTTCTTCCCATCACCGTAAGATCATTAAAATAAAAATCATCCATACTGTTGCATTTCATATCTACCCCTGTGCCTGTAGTAATTGGATCGCCGTTGTTTGCTTCAAACTGAATACCCATAGAGGCATGGCGCAGTGTATTGCGATAGACGGTGCCTGTTCCAAACTCGTTCAAATTATTCGGATCTGTTTGTACCGTGTTGTTAATTACAATATCGTAAGAACAGTCATCGCAGTTAATCTGGGCACTATGCAAAGTACTGTTGTCATTCACATTTATGGCATTGTCCCAGATGTCATATCCATAGCAGCCGAGCAGGTAAATTCCTACCGGCTTATTGTATCCCTTAAACAATGGAATGGTGTATAAAAGCGGATCGGCTTCTGATTCGGGTACATCAATTTCGTTGTTTACAATACGGGCCTGTGGTAAACCTTCGAGCAGAATGCTGTGTATATTGCCTGTAAATTGCTGATTGTCAATTTTTGTTACACCAGCCGGAAATCCCGAACTGGCTAACCAGATTGCATCCGACAGGTTGCTAAAAGTATTAGGCAGCGTGGTGGAAAATTTTGCTGTACCATCAAACGAATATATGCCTGTTCCTCTGGCGTTGGGATGATAATCAGAAACATTTACCGTTCTGAACTGGCAGCCGACAAAAGCCACCCCGCGTACTTCATTAAGGGTTATGTGTGCCACGTTGGCATACTGAATTCCGCCCGCAGCAACCAGAAAGCCATGTTCAACAGGTAATGCTGTGGTTTCAAATACACATTCAGTAAAAGCACTGAGATTGTCGATTGTTGATCCCGAAGGCATGAAATTTCTGTAAGCCTGAAACTGTACATCACGGCCATTGTTTCTGAAAACAGTATTGGCCGCTTTTACAATACCGCCTTCGTAACCAAATTGATAGGGCTTGGCTACGGTAATGGCTTCATCGGCATTTTCTATAATTGCAAATTTTAGATCAATATACCCCTGTTGAGAATTGGAACCGATATATTGCCGCTGATTTCTGTTTCCATGCACTTCAATTCCTTTCCACATATCTTCGCAGGCACTTGTAAACACTACCGGGTTTGATTGTGTACCATTTACAATAAGTTGTCCGCCACGCTCCACTACGATTTTACCACTCTGCCCGAATTCAAGCCTTACTCCGGCATCAATAGTCAGAATTTGTCCGAAAGGTATATGTATAGGTGCACCGATGCGTGCGATACCACCCGATGAACCCGGAAAAACCTGACTAAGATTATTCACAGTCCAGTTGCTCAGGTTCGAAATAGATTCACCGGTGTAATCATAAAAGCTCTTGATATTGCAGGCCGATTTGCAGGCAGTGGCAGAGGATGGGTATGTGGTAGTGATAACCTGCCCGCCATTTTGTTCTATCTGAAAATTACCATACGTGGTTGCCGGATCATAAATGAGTACTGAAGATTGATCTTCGAGAACAAATACAGCATCCCAAACTGATACACATCTTTCAATCTGCAATGTACAACCTGAGGTGATATAATAATAAGAAAGCCGTTCGTCGATAGGTGTGGACGGATCATCAGTTAACGTGAGTTGAGAGGATACCACAGCTTCCCGTGGATCATCATACAGCATTGTGACCGGATTATTTATTGATTGAATATATTCCGATTCATAAGGATAACGCCCATTTACATTTCTAAAAGTATAACCTTCCGGAAATACAAGTGTGGTATTGTTAATAATTGAAACTTCGGACGGATTGTAGATTATTCTTTCTGATGGATTGATTGTAGTTAAATCTATCGGTCGGTCCACAAAGTAATTGTTCTTTATGCCGCTGAAACCGGATATGATATCATATAAACCATCATTGTTATTATCCCAGTAGCCCGAAAGTCTGGTGCCCTCATCATTTAGTAAAGGTGCTTCAATCAGTGCAAAGGGTGGAATTTGAAGTTTTCCATTATAACCGCTACCATCGAAAAATACTTCTCCGGGATTAAGTGGTAAATTTTGACTATTGCAAAATATATATCCATACTGATCTCCAAATGGGAAATAATTTAATGTAGATTGGTTTAATGGTGTAAAGGAAGAATTACTTTGTTGGTTGTATGTATGTAAAGAGGTGTCAAATAGTAAGCGGGGGGCAAACATTACATCATAAGATAAAATTGTAGGAATAGGTTGATAATTCTGGTCATAATATGGATAATATCTCATTCTTCCTCTGGTGTTGTCATATACAAAGGAAACCGAATCAACAGGCGCGTTTTGTGTTCCAAAGCAATGAGTATATAATGTTACCTTAATTACACTATGCGGAAGAACATCTGGCCTGCTGCTTGTGGTCCAAGGTAAATTGTATTTTAAAAATGAAGCCGAAACCAATGTATATGGTGCTGAAAAAGAGGCTGTAATATCACTTTGAACAACCTTTCGCATACCATCCCAGGTAGCTAAGTTTTGAGGTAAAAATAAATTACGTACAGGGTTTGGGGGAAGATTGTTTGGATCATCACCACATTGTGTTGTAATCCAATTACTACATGGCAAAAAAGGGAATGATACTACTTCCATTTTACAGGAATAAAAAATAATGGCTGAATTTGCCAGAGAGGTTGAGAACCATCTATTGGGTGTTAACATATATTCCCCATCGTAGGTAAATGTGGTTGTGAAATTTACCGGGCCGGTTGAGTTCTCATAGTTTGCATAAGGATCAAACATAGCCTGCGCAAATACTTTATTTGAACCAAGGGCAAGCAGGGAAAAAAGTAACAGGTATCTTTTCATTGTGTAGGTTTTTAACAATGGAAAGATATATTGGTATGCTTTATAGAAGATGAAATATTAATTAAAGGTGAATTAAACCTCAAATCACCGCATCAAATACATCTTCCCCCACCCCTGCGTAAAGTACTGATCGGCCCCACTCGCCCGCAACTCCACCGAATTTCCATCCAACCGCGTAATCACCCGGTACAAATAAACCCCGTTCGCAAGCGCATCGCCAAACTCATCGCGTCCATCCCAGGCATACTGCGTAATGTTACGGCCCACGCGAAGAGGCCCAAGTTCGTCGCGGTCTATTTCGCGCACCACTTTGCCGGTGATGGTCATGATTTGTATGGTGAATATTTCGGGCACTTCGGAGCCGGTGAGGGTGAATACAAACTGCGTGGAGGTGCTGAACGGATTGGGATAGTTGAGCACCTGTGTCACGCTGGGTTTGTTTACCACTTCAAACGTAATGCGGTAATCGGAAAAGCCGGAGGTGTTGCTGGAACGGTCTTTGGCCTGCACAATGAGTTCATATACGCCGTCCTGCAAGAGTTCGGGCGTGAAGAGGATTTTGCAACTGTTGTTGGGCAGCACGGCGGGCGTAAAGAGGAGATTCTGGCTCCAGCTTATTAACTGCGGATTGCTTTGCTGCGGGCTGCGCAGGAAAATGCGGAAGTCGGACGAATCGTTGAGGGCGAGGAACTGGTTTTCGTCTTTAAGCTGTACGAGTATGCTTGGCCGCGCGGAAATGATGTCGCCGTTTATGATGTGTACGCCGTCGAACGTGACATCGAGCAGGGGATTGATGCGGTCGGAGGTGACGTGGAACGGCACCATGAGCACGTTGTTGAAGTGATACGGCTCAAGTACGGTGTTGGGGTCGCCAAGCGGGTTTACTTCGAGCCAGAGTTCGTTCATGCCGAAGAGTCCTTCGGTGGGTACACGCAGTGTATCGCGGAACCAGGCGTGGCCGGCGAAAACGGGGGCGCGGAGTTTGTCGGGCAGGCTGTCGCGGCTGCGGTTGTTGTCTATAATCCAGTAGCGAATGAGCAGACTGTCGGTAACCGGCCAGGGGGTGAGGTTTTCGATGGCGGTTACCAACTGCAGTTCCTGACCTTCCTGCACGGTGTCGTTGCTGAGACTGAAAAAGCGCGGGGGATTCACAGCCACATCGGGCAGGGGTGTGTACAATACCTGCCAGCGATCAAACTGCGGCGGTGTGCGCGAAGTGTCGTCGGTCATTCGCGCCACGAGTTTGAGATACGGGAAAAGCGTGGCGTTTACGTAATTGTTCAGTTGCAGCACATCGGTAGAGTCTTCGGGGAAAGTGGCGAGCAACACTTCACTGCCGTTGGCCTGTATGCCGATGAGCTGTACAAACACATTATCGTAGTCGGGCTGCTCGGCCGCGCGCTGCCGCCAGTGAAACGAACCCCAGCTTACGGCCGGACCAATTACGGGCGATGTCATTACACCCTCATTCCAGTTGGTAACCAGCGTATCGGAAAGTGTAATGACCGAACTGCGCAACGTACCAATTACTTCCGATGCCGTGCCCGGAGCCGCGCCCTTGGTGCCAAACACAATATACGCCAGCGAATCGGCCACCGTGCCGCCGCCCACCTGCGCACTGCCAATGCTTTGAAACGCAGCCAGCAGCGATGGTGTGTAAGGTGTACGCAACGCCCAGGGCCAGTTTTGGCTATATACCAATACTTTGTGACCATTCGGAATGGCGTTTAGGAAATTGCGCACATAGCCCTGATTGGTGGTATCGGTATCAAAAAAATCGAACGCATTGAGCGTTTGCCCCGGCACGCAGTTGTAGTAGCCCGGCGGCAACTGACCAAATACCGAGTCGTTGTAATTCCACGGATTGCCGCTCACCGGATCAATCACCGCCACACTCATTCCAAAACCACCCACGGCCGATATGCACGAGAAAATATGCTGGTTGGCTCCGTTTATTTTGTACCACGATTCGTTCCACGGCACGGCAAGATTGTAAATACCGTTCTTCACACTTATCGTTTTCACGTCGTTGAAGAAATCGAACCGCCGTTGCTGACGGTTGAACTGCACGTACTGATAACCGTTGTTTTTAAACTGGAAGAAATGCGCCTGTCCCCAGCCGGTTTTGCCCACAATGTACTGGAACGAACTTTCGCGCCAGATAATGGCATCGGCCGGAGTAAGCGAATCGGGGCTTACCCGCCAGTAATACACTGTGCTGTCGGTAAACGTAACCGGTGGCCGCCAGCTTACCACACCGCCCGCCGAGGTGATGGTGGTGGAAAGCATAAACGGCGAGTTGAATGTATCTGTGGTATCAATCTGGAAAATGTATGGCCGCGCAACCAGCATGGCGTTTACGGTGGAGGCTTTGAGCGTAACAGTGTCGGTGGGAATTACCGCAAACTCGTAGGGATATACCGGTATTATGGCATTGCCGCGAATGAGCAGGTCGATGTCGGGAATGGTGGTGTTGTTGGCTTCGTTGCTTTCGGTAATCTGCCCGAAATAATCCACCGTAATGCGTATGCGGTTTAACCCGATGCCGCGCTGCTGATCGACCGGAATTACAAAATGTGCCGTGTCGAAGAAATAGGGCGCGCGCATGAGCAGCACATTGCTTGCCGTATCGCCATTGGGGAAAATGCGCTGCAAATGCACCACCAGCGAATCGTTTACGGCTTTGCCCGTGTTGGTAAGGCGCGCAAAAACGTGTACACTGTCGGGCTCCGCTTCCTGATCAAACCATACATCGGCATTGGTAATCTGGTAATCGGGAAGTTTTCGCGTGCCAATTACCACCGACGGGTCGCCGTGCAAAGTCATTTCCAGCATGGTGGCTTTGCTGTACACCGAAGGAAAGGTTTGCGCCTGATAGCGGAATACCGTTTGCTGAATGTTTTCGCCAATGCTGCGGCCGTATTCGGATTGGCCGATGGAGCGGTACAGGCGCGAAGTGTATTCGTTCAGAAATCCGTCGATGCCCACACTCACCGAAGCCACGTAGCCAATCATGCCTTTGTTGGCGAGCAGCACAAATGCTTCGCTCGAACTTATTCCGGGCGAATGTATATCGCCGGCGTAGCACGAGTTGGCAATGAGAAACGGATAACGGCCTGTGTTGTTGTACGTGGAAGGATCGTCGATGCTCTGGTCGAAACCGGTGCCCGAAGCGTGCCCGAAGAACGTCATTATGGCCACACCGTTTTCGATTCGGTCGCGCAGCGAGTCTGATTGATTGATTTGTATCGGTGCGCTGCTCGTTTTGAGGTAGGTTTCCACAATGCCGCCAAACGAAGTGTCTTCGATAATCTGTTCGTAGCCGAGCAGGTAATTTTTAAATGTGTTTTGCTGTGTGGTGTCGGTACCGCCGCCAAAATGCAGCACGTACTTCATCCATTCTTCGGGCGCGTTGTTTTCGTAGTCAATTACTTTGGCAAGATAATCGGCCACGGTGGCCGGGTCGCGGGCTGCAATGCGGCCGGTGGGAATGGCGGGTTCGTATTGTGTGCCGTTGAGTCCGGCGGTGAGCAAATTGTCGCTGGGCGGGCTTCCGGTGCTGGGCACGAGGTTGTCGTTCCAGTAGGTCTGACGCGAAGGGCCGGGGTAATACGATTTGCCCACGAGCAGCAGGTGGCCGGGTTTGGAGGGCGAGGTTTGAATAAGGTAATCGGCAAAACGACGAATGCCGAGCGGATGTTTGCTGATGCCCCAGGCAAACTGGTCGTAAAGCTCGCTCACATCGGCCACAATTACATGGCGCGAACCTCCGGCTATGCTGCGGCGGTAGGTGGCGTAGTTCTGCGCCTCGCTCATGAGTTGGGCGTGGGTCACAATTACAAAACTCGAATCGCCAAGCTGTGCGCCGTAATCGGTAAATGTGCCTGTGCCGTTTACCGGTTTCAGTTGCGCAGCATTCACCACAATCATCGATCCTTCGGGCACCATGAAAATGGGTTTTTCGCTGCCGTTTCCGTTTCGCACCAATGCCTGCCATTGCCCGCTTTGCAGCACACCGGGAATACGCGAGTGGTGGAAAAAGTCATAGACAAACACCGAACCGCCGCCCGAAATATTGGTAATATTTAATAACGATTTTGTGGCGTTCGGATTGTCGGGCAGATGTCCGCCAAACTGTATGCGTCCCTCCAGATCAAACGTGTGCGGGTAGGTGAGGCGTATGTAGCCCAGCGCCGTGCGGCCTGAGGAAACAGAAAAGTTGTTGTTTATGCTCGATACGCTTACCTGCGTGTTTGTCGTACCCAATGCCGATGCGGGCTGTGTAAAGCGATAGGTTTTTATGGCGTAACCGTCGTAAGTGGTATCAAACTGTGTGCTGAGGAAATTGATGCGGATGGAATTATCGTTAAACAAACTCCAGTCGTTCGACTGGCTGCTTACGTTAAGTGTAAGTTCGGCATCGGGAGCACCGGGGCCGGTGTAGGCGTTTTGCGAGTTCAGGTTGCGCACCATGCTCTGGCCGTAAAAAAACTCGGCATCGAAGAAACCTTCGTCGGGCAGGAATGCGGGGTCGGTTACGCCGTTGGGGTCGGAAGTGCCGTTGAGGTATTGCCAGGGATTGTTGAAGAGTTCGGTATTGCGAAACCAGGGTGCGGGTGTGTAGTTGCCGAATGCGCTGTCGGTTTCAATTTGCAGGCGGCGGTTGGTGGTGCTGTTGTTCCAGGTAAGGAAATAGGTGGAAGTATCGCTGAACAGGCTGAAGTAAGGATTGGGCGGGCCGCCGGGCATATAGATGAGCGAATCGGGGCTGCCGTCGTTTTTTTCGCCGTAAAATTCGAGGAAATCGCTGGTGTTGAATACACCGTCGGCCTCGCCTTCGATGTGAATGTATTGCTCTGCACCACGGCGGAAAAGCTGGAAGTTTCGCGGATCGATGCTGCCGAGTGAAGCGCCGGTTGCGGCCACGGCATTGGCAATGGTGGCCGAATCGACACGGTGAATGCCTGTACGGGTGATGTTAATTTTTACATATTTCTGCCCGTAGTTTATCCACTCGTTGCCAAAAGGCTGCGCCGCCATTTTCACGGCAGCGGCCATAAGCAGAATGACTATGAGTAAAAATTTTTTCATGCAGGCATACAGGGTCAACACAATAGTTAACCGGCACCTGCTGCTGGGCGCAGAAACCGGTTAACGGAGGCTGCGGTCGATATTGAAACGCAGCGAGAATACGTTTGAGTACAACGCCACCGACTGGTCGCCCACGTCGCTCAGCGCGTAATCAATTGAAATTCGTTTGAAGCGGATTCCCACACCCAGATTGGGCTGGAGGGTGGTAACCTGTGCTCCGGTAATGTCTTTTGCAGTTTGAATATTTCCGATTCCTGCGCGCAGGAAAATCATGTTTTTGAAACCACCTTCAAGTCCCAGCATCGGATCCATGCTCCACACGTTGGTTTTGATGAGCACATTGCGCTGGCTGTCGAAGGTATTTACGAGCGAAATTTCGCCGCCCAGTGTAAAGCGTTGTTTTTTATCGAGTGTCCATTGCCGCGAGGCACCGAGAGCCAATCGGGGCAGGGTGAGTTCGAGCGAGTTGTTGGGAATGGCATTGCCGGTGGCTATGAACACGTCTTTCATCTCGTCGTTCAGGTTAAAGCTCCAGGCGTTGAAGGTGGAAGTCACATCGCGCAGCACGGCGCCAAATTTCCATTCTTTCCAGTCGTATTGTGCCCCGGCATCAATGCCAAAGCCCCAGGCCCCGGCAAAATCGCCAATGGTGCGGCGTATAATTTTGGCGTTGGCACCCACGCGCAGCCCCGGTATTTTGAGCGTGCGGGCGTAGGAAAGCAGAAACGCATAATCCTGCGACGAAAAAGTGGTAATGCGGTCGTAGTCGATATTGCCGCCGGCGTCAATAAGCTGTGTGGTGTTGGGAATATCGTCCACCGCAAAACGAATCATGCTCACGCCAAACACGCTGCTGCTGTCAATCCGTGCCGATACGGCCGCATAGTCGTAATTGGCAATGGAGGCAAAATATTCGGCGTGCATAAGCCCCACCTGCACATTGTTTCGCTGCCGGGTAAGGCCTGCCGGATTCCAGTAGCCAGACGTTACATCGTCAACCGAAGCAATGGTAGCCCCCGACATGCCGAAACTGCGGGCTCCCACGCCAATGGCCAGAAATTCGTTGCTGTATTTTGGCGCCGTGGTGCCGCCAGTGGCCTGTGTTTGCGAATAAACAGGTAAGGCAGTGAGTGCCAGTACGAAAACAGTAAAAAGTCGGGTCAGTGAGTTCATCAGAATTTGCTTAAAGATACGGCATACAACCGAACCCCGCAATAACGCTTTTGTACCGGTGATATTGTACGAATTTAACAGGATTGTGGTTTTGGGTTAAGGATTAAATTTCGGTTGTTTACTTCACTTTCACCCACACAAAACGGAATACCTTATTGCCTCCCCGGTAATTTACAAACGCTTTGGCCGAAGGGTTAAGTGTGTCAAACGGCTTTTCCCATTGCCATTCGGCCGAAGGCGTGTAATTGTATCGCAGCGTATCAGAGCTGTGGCGGTAAGTTCCTTCAAAATCGGTGACCAGGCGGTTGCGGGTTGAAATATGGTTGGCGTTTCGTACCGTATCGCTCAGAATAGTTCCGTTTTTCATGGTTTTTCCTTCGCCCAGCACCATTCCGCCGTGGCATTCCGACCGGTTGCTGGTAATGGAACTTACTTTATAATGTATGCCGTAGCCATTGGGGTAATTGATGCGGGCTTCGCCCTGATAAATATTACGGCCGATATCGCCGCTGAAATCCATTGTAATGGTTTGTCCGCCGGTAAAAAGCCGGGTCACATCGTACCGGGCGAGACGTTGTTGTTCGTTTCCGTTTACGTAAAGCATACTGTCTAAATACACTTCGCGCAAGAGGTAACGGCCGGTTTCGAGGCAGCCTTTTTCGCGGTTTGGCCCATTGTTGCCCGAAAGGAAATTGTAGATCAGATTTGCGGAAGTAACCAATATTACCCCCGCAATGAGAATTCCGGCAAACAGGGCGAGGCGTTTATTTTTTGGATTGCTCATGAAGTTTTTCTGGTAATAAAAATTTACTGCACGTCGCTTTTGGTAGTGCGAAGGTAATTACCAATTTTCAGTGCAGCCAGTTCCGAAAATTTTTCGGCACCGGTGCGGTTAAGGTGGGCCGGGTCGGTGTAATATTCTTCATGCCGCGATAAACCTGCACCGCTGAAATCGAAGAGTGGTACTTCATGGCTGTTTGCCATTTGTCTGAATTCCATACAAAGCTCGTCGTAGTTGGTAATGTGCTGTTGCCGCACCATCCACAGCGGCGAAATTACGAGTACGGGTTTGATGCGTTTCAAGCGGCAGAGTGTGAGCAGCAGGTGCAGCTCTTCGCGGTAACCGGCCGCGGGCAGTATGGCTTTGCCGCGGGTAATGAGTGCGCTCATTGGCCCGGTATAGCCGCGTTTTACCGATGCTTCGTAGCCGCCCTGCAGGTTTGCGGTATCGCTGTGCAGCCAGCCGCGCAGTCCGGCGTTGAGCAAACGTGTATTGCCCTGCGCCATGGCATAAGGAGCCAGCCAGCGGTAAGCTGTAAATTTTTTATCCTGCCGGCAAAGCCCGCGGTAAAGCGCCTCGTTGTGCAGAAACGGAAAGTAGCGGGGATAATCAAACACCGTATCGTGAGCATCGCCCAGCGAATGTATATCGAGGTTGATGATAACCGCTTCCGGCGCAGGATGATTTTGCAGCCATGCCTCAAGCGTGGTGCGAAAGAGCGGGAGCGTGGCGCCGGTCATGCCCGCATTCCACACACTCATGCCGCACTCACGTTCAAAAACACCGGGCACAAACTGGCAGGCCGCGCGCGAAGAACCAAGTATGAGAAGCTGCACCGAATCGTGACCGAGAAAAGTTTCACTGAGTTTGGCAAACTCGCCGGTACTTCCGCGCCGCACCCCGGCATATTGCAGTTCGCGCAGCAACCACACAAGGGCCAGGGCAAAAAAGGCGAACAGAAGTAGGCGCTTCATAGAAATAGCAATTCAATAATCATTTGGTGGAAAATTGTTGATAATGACTTCCTGGTAATTGTTGACTTCAGATATTTTCGATGGTAAATTTGAGAATAAAAACTAATCTATGTTAATAGAAAATCCACTAATTCATACTCTGCTTAAAAATGGGATTCAGAAATTTCCTTACCATGGAACAAATTCTCATTTTAAAGCTGTTTACAAAAAGAATAAGTCTTCAGTAAGATATTTACTACAGGATGGGCCGAACCTAACAATAATTCAAAATAACGTTGGCAAAGGCATGTTTACACGTGTTGGTGATTTGGAGACAAAATTTATTTTAATCTATTTAAATCAATCACCATCGTCATTTAAACAAATATTCGGTTTCGATAGCTTTGATCCAGATCAAATGCTTAGAAAGTATAGCAGCTTGCAAAATATGTTGCGAGATTCATATATTAGAAAATTAAATTCCAAAGCTTATTTAAAACATATTGATAGAATTAAAACAAACTTAGCTTTTATTGATACCCTAACTGTACAATAATCTCTTATATACATATTCGTGCCATCCTCAAATGTAAGGAGCACAAAACCCTCAATTCAACCGATGCCTGCGCGAAAGTTTTGCCTTTACTTCGCACACATACATCGGACACATGACCCAGGACGAATATCTCGCACAGCGTTTGCTGCCACAGATAAATTGGTATAGCCAAAGAGCCGCAGTCAATAAACGCTGGCATATTTACACACGTATCGCTGTAATTTTTCTTTCGGCACTTATTCCGCTCATTGCGGGTGTTGATTTTTTACCGGTGTTAAAAAATGCCTTGCTGGGAAGCCTCGGTGCGTTGGTAGTTATTATAGAAGGCACTTCAGAGTTTTTAAAGTTTCGCGAAAAATGGAGTCAGTATCGTTCCACCGCCGAGTTGCTCAAGCAGGAAAAAATGCTTTTTCTCACAGTTTCGGGTGGTTATATTGAAACGGGAAATGCGTTTCGGCTTCTGGTGGCGCGTGTGGAAGCATTGATTAATGCGGAGAATGCGGAGTGGGTGAAATACGTCAAAGAGTAGTTCGGCTCCGCTCACTACTCGGGATTTCGGCTTTGCTCACTACACGGGATTTCGACTTTGCTCACTACTCAGAATTTCGACTTTGCTCACTACTCAGGATTTCGACTTTGCTCACTACTCAGGATTTCGACTCCGCTCACTACTCGGGATTTCGACTCTGTTCACTACTATAATATTCGGCTTCGCATACGGGAAATTCCGCCCCGAAGGGGCGTGATTCCCGTCGGGGCGCGAGGCATCGCGCCCCAGCGCGAATCCGAAACATAAATCCGAAGAAAAAATCACAAGAAAGAATCTAAAAAAAGATTCTGAAGAAAGAATCCGAAGAAAGAATCACAAGAAAGATTCCGAAGAAAGAATCTCAAAAACGATTCCAAAGAAAAAATCTCAAGAAAGAATCTAAAAAACGATTCCAAAGAAAAAATCTCAAGAAAGAATCAGAAATACGATTCCGAAGAATGAATCTAAAAAAATTACCCCCAAGAAGAAATCCCAGAAACAAACCCGAACCGAAAAAATTCAACACAGCAATTCTACCCCCCAAAAAATCAACACTCAAAAAGAAAAATAAATAAACGGCCTCACCCCAAATTCCCCCACCAAAAACAAAACCACAAAAAGAATCACATAAAACACCGGCCGAAGCACAGTCGTAAAATCCCGGCGATGACGAAGCCATCCCCGCTCTTCCGCCAGCTCTTTCCCAAACAGCAAAACTATCATCCCCCCCGCCACAAGCAACGGAAACAAATCATGCAGCGCGCGAAGCTCCCGCACAGCCCCCCAAAAACTCCACGAGGCACTAACCATGCGCCCCACATAACTTTGCAATACATCTAAGTTCCCCGCCCTAAACGCAATAATACTCACACTGTGAAACACAATAAGCCACACCCACCCCGGCAAACGCAGCCAGGCATGGGAAGATGTATGCAAGCGTTTCATCACCACCCGCTCAATCAGATAAGCAAAGCCGTGCAGCGCACCCCAAATCACAAACGCCCACGATGCACCATGCCATAAGCCGCTTATCAAAAACGTAAGCAGCAAATTCACCTGCACGCGCCACGCATGGGTGCGGCTGCCTCCGAGCGGAATAAATACATAATCGCGAAACCACGTAGTCATGCTGATGTGGTTTCGCTGCCAGAACTCATGCAGCGAGCGCGAAAGCAGCGGGCGTTTCCAGTTGAGCATGAGTTCCACGCCAAACAGCCTTGCCGTGCCGGTGGCAATATCGGTGTAGCCCGAAAAATCGCAATACACCTGCACGGCAAATAAAAAACCGCCCAGCAGCAGCGTGAGTGCGCCAAAATTTTCGGGTGTGGCAAAGAGCGGATCCACATACGTGGCAAGCCTGTCGGCAATGGCAATTTTTTTGAAAAAGCCCCAGAGCATCAGCCGCCCGGCATGGCCCAGGGCCGAAGTGTCGGGCGGCTTTGGCTGTTTCAGTTGCTGGTTCAGGTGCGAGTAACGTTCAACCGGACCGGCCACCAGCTGCGGAAAAAACGATACAAAAAGCGCAAACTGAAATACACTTTTTTCGGCAGTCGTTTGCTTTCGATATACGTCAATCGTATAACTCATCGATTGAAACGTGTAAAACGACAATCCCGCCGGAACAGCAATTGCCGCAATAAAATCGGTGCTTTGTCCGCCGCCTAACCATACGCCCGTGTTCCAGAAAAATGCGCTGTATTTAAACGCGGCCAGCACGCCTATGTTGCTCAGCACACTTGCCAGCAGCCAGCTTTTTCGGGTGCGTAACGTGGCGGCTGCTTCTATGCGCAGTGCGGCATACCAGTCAACTACTGTGGTTAACAGCAGCAGGCCGCCAAACCACCATTCGCCATACATGTAAAAGAAATAGCTGGCGGCCAGCAGCCAGTGCATTTTCCACCGCGCAGGTATAAGGCGCCAGCCTGTAAAGACCAGCGGCAGGAATATAAGCCAGGCAAGTGAGGTGAAAAGCATTTGGGTAAAGCTAATTAACTCTGAGGGAAAATGAATTTGGATGAGATTTGATTTTTTTCGATTTATATGGGGTAATGGATGGTGATTCACATAATGCGCGGGAATCCCCGTAAAATGCGCGATGCCTCGCGCACCTACGGGAATCTGCGGGGACCCGGGGGAATCGCGCATCATGGGAATCCCTTACATCGAAATCGGAAACTGTCTTAAAAAAATAAGGAGCGAACCTTAACGCACATTTAAAAACCACTTGCTCCGGCTATCCGTTCCAACTCCTCGGCATCATCGCTTAAATAGCCTCCCCGCAGCTGCGGGGTTTCCACTGCTATCCGGGCTGAATATTCACTCCTTCCGGAGCAATAAAAAACCTTTTTTCCATGCAGAAATACTACTTTCACAGCATGGTTAAAAATGCATCCACACCCGCATTGTTCTTTCAAAACACACGGCTTGTATATGCCATACTGTTTGTATTTGGCTTTCTGCTTTATGCCAATACACTCAGTCACCAAACCGCACTCGACGACTATGCGGTGATCGAAACCAATACTTATGTGCAGCAGGGTTTCGGCGGTATTCACAAAATCTTCACCACATTTTACTGGAAAGGTTCGCCTTCTTTTGCCAATTCCAATTCGGGTATTTACCGCCCGCTTTCGCTCACTGTGTTTGCCATCAACTGGGCATTTACCACCGGCAAAACCGTTCAGGAACACGCCTGGGCCGCGGCACGTCTGGGGCATTTGCAAAACGTGTTGCTGTATGCGTGCATAGCCATACTTTTATTTCGTGTGCTGGTGCGTATGCTTCGCAAATATTCGGCGTTGCTGCCTTTCATTATCACCTTGCTGTTTATTGCGCATCCGCTGCATACCGAAGTGGTGGCCAATGTGAAAAGTATGGATGAACTGCTTTCGTTCCTGTTTTCGCTGCTGGCACTCGAAACAGCTTTTCGCTGGCACGAAAAGCCCGGCAACCGGCTTTTGCTCAATTCGGCTGGCTGGCTGCTGCTGGCTTTGCTGGCCAAGGAAGGGGCGGTGCTTTTCCTTTTTGTGGTGCCGCTGGCCCTGTACTTTTTTACCGATGTGCCGCGCAACAGTCTGGTGCGTATAAGTTTCATTCTGCTCAGCGCGGTGCTCATCTGGCTGGGGTTGCATACTGCCATTATTCAGGGCGATGCTTCGCCAAAAATTACTTACACCTTTAACGACAATACCCTTGTGCTGGCCGATGGGCTGGGCGAGAGGCTGGCTTCGGCGTTTCGTATTTTCGGTCGTTACCTTGCGCTTATTGCGTGGCCTCATCCGCTTTCGTACGATTATTCGTTTAACGATAATCCCATAACCGGTTTTGCCGATTTCGGTGTGTGGCTCACGCTGGCGGTGTGCGGGGCTTTGCTGTTTGTGGCATTCAGGCAGTGGAAACAGCGCACGGTGCTTTCGTTTGGTATTTTGTTTTTCTTCGTCACGTTTGCGCTTACGTGCAATGTGTTTTTCCTCATAGGCACCACCATGGCCGAACGACTTACGTTTACACCGCTGCTGGGAATTTGCATGGCCGCAGGCTGGCTTATTTTCCGCTACACCGGCGCATGGAAAGCCGCAGCCGGAAAACTGCACAGCACATCGCTGCTGGTTACGGCCGTGCTTGTGCTGCCTTACAGCATAATGACCATAAACCGCAATGCCGACTGGAAAAACAACACCACACTCATGACTGCCGATGCGCAAACCGAAACCGGCAGCGCACGCATTTATTACAACTACGGCACACTCATCATAAACCGCGTGGCACCCAATGCGCCCGAACAACAACGTTTTGCAGCGGCCGACAGTGCGCTGGCTGCATTCGGCAAAACACTCGAAATTGATTCGACCTACGCGCAGGCCTGGTTTCAGACAGGCGTTTGCCACTACCGCCGAAACGAATTTGCCAAAGCCGCCCAGGCATTCTACAAAGCCCGCCGCATAGACCCGCGGCAGGATGTGGACCGCAACCTGGCCGATGCGCTGCACAGTTCGAAACAATACGACAGTGCCGCCGCCGTACTCAAACGTGTAATCCGCCGCAACGATGCCTCGCCCAGCGCCACCGCCAAACTGGCCGAGTCGCTGCTGAACCTGAAAGACACCGCTGCCGCCATTGAAACACTGGAACAAGGCATTGTCAGCAATGCATTTTACTCCGGAAATTACCTGCTGCTCGGAAACATTTACGGCATCAGGAAACAATATCCGCAATCGCGGGAGGTGCTCGAAAAAGCATTGCAGGTTGAACCCGATAATATGCAAATTGTGCAGGCGCTTGCACTCACCCTGCAGTTTATGGGCGATACAAAGCGGCTGGCCGAACTTGAGGCAAAGTACCTGAAAAAGTAAACAGCTTAAATGCTGGTGAGGCTGTGAAACGCGGTAACTTTTTTGCTGCAATTTTCGGGTTCGAAATGCCAGAGTAAGTGCCTTGCAACTAATGGTATTTGTATGAACTAAATGGGCATTTAACAAATGTTCCGACATTTATTGAGCGCGATTTATTTCATGCGCACAATGGTCACTGATGCGTATATTTCTTATACATTTGCCCCAACGCCTTAACACTATATTATTATGAAAAAATATGTACTCGCTGCCGCTGCGTGCTGCCTGTTTGCAGTTGCCGGGCTCAATGCCCAGTCGGCAGAGAAAAAATGGGGTATTGGTCTTTACGGCGGTGCTTTGCAGTACCGCGGCGAGGCGGGCGACGAGTTTTTTAAATTCGATCCCATCCGTCCCACATTCGGTATCACTGCTGCACGTTATATCAATCCCTGGATTGATCTCGTGGGCGATTTTGGTATTGGCGGCCTTGGGTATGCCGGTGCCATACCTGCATTCAGCGGCGACCTTTACAATTTCGATTTTGTAGCCCGCATTAAGTTCAACAACGGCAAATGGCTCAAGGAAAATACATTGATAGCTCCGTATGTATTTATAGGTGTGGGCGATGCCATTTACCGCGAACCGCGCTACCTGCCGCGCACCAATGCCACGGTTGATTTCAACTTCCCCGTGGGTGCCGGTTTGCGTGTGCGCCTGGCAAACAATGTAAACCTGCGTGTGCAAACGGCTTACCACTGGACACTTACCGATACATACGACGGCATTTCGCGCCCCGGCGTGTCGGGCAACCAGAACGATCAGTTCCTGACCACTACGGTGGGACTTATTTTCAACATCGACCGCAAAGACACCGACAAAGACGGCGTTTACGACAAGTTCGACAAATGCCCCAACACGCCTCCCGGCGTAAAAATTGATACCAAAGGCTGTCCGCTCGACAAAGACCAGGACGGAATTGTGGATGCCGACGATGCCTGCCCCGATGTGGCCGGTGTGGCTTCGGCCAAAGGCTGCCCCGATGCCGATGGCGACGGAATTAAAGACAGCGACGACGCCTGCCCCAACAATGCCGGTGAAGCCAAAAACAACGGCTGCCCCGACAAAGACGGCGACGGCGTAATTGACAAAGACGACCGCTGCCCCGATGTGGCCGGCGACGCCAAATTCAACGGCTGCCCCGACACTGATGGTGACGGCACTCCCGACATTGACGACAAATGCCCGAAAGAGCGCGGCCGCCCCAACCTTGCCGGCTGCCCCGACAGCGATGGCGACGGCATCATTAACTCCGAAGACAAATGCCCCAACCAGGTGGGCCCGCGCAGCAACAGCGGCTGTCCCGAAATTAAGGAAGAAACCAAACAGGTGCTGGCACAGGCGCTGGCCGGTGTGCAGTTTGAAACGGGCAAAGACGTAATCAAGAAATCGTCGTACGCCATACTCGACAATGTGGTGAAAGTAATGCTGGAAAATCCCGAGTACAAACTCAGCATAGAAGGCCACACCGACAACCAGGGCGACGATGCCAAGAACCTCGACCTTTCGCAACGCCGTGCCAATGCCGTAATGAAGTACCTCACCGACAAAGGTGTAGATGCCAAACGCCTGCGCGCCACCGGCTACGGCGAAACCAAACCGGTAGAAACCAACGACACTCCCGCCGGCCGCGCCAAAAACCGCCGTGTGGAGTTTAAGATTGAATTTTAGTAAGCATACACACACACTTTACAACGGCTGCCCCGCAAAGGCAGCCGTTGTTACTTTCAGCCGAAGGCTGAAAGCCGTAAGGCTGCGGAAAGTTTTCTTCGGCGAAGCCGGATAAACTTTCCGCCAATCTGTGGCAAGTCTGTGACTTGCATGGCAGGGGGCGGTGTTATTTTAATGCGCCAAAAGGAATGAATATCTAGCCCCGGCTGTAATGGAAAGCCTGCCACAATGCCTTTTCGGTGCAGGATGGCCTTGCAATGTAAGACGGGAGCGGACGGTATTAAATTGCACCCTCAGATTCGCTCCCACTTTTAAATTTCAGGTTGTTGAAATGTACAACCGCATCGCCTCATCGCCGCGAAGTATGTATTTTCGCATACAATGAAACTGTTTACCATTCCCAATCTTTTCACGCTGGGCAATTTGCTTTGCGGCTGTCTTGCCATCATTTTCGCGCTCGATGGCGATTTAACCTGGAGTGCTTATCTGGTGGGCATAGCCGCCGTGCTCGATTTTTTAGACGGCTTTATGGCCCGGCTGCTCAAGTCGAGTTCGCCCATTGGCAAAGAACTCGACTCGCTGGCCGATTGTGTGACTTTTGGTGTGGTGCCGGGAATAATGGTGATGGTAATGGTTCAAAAAGGACTTTATTATTCAAAAGAAGGTTATCTGTTTCTTGAACAAAACTACTGGCTCACTTACTTCCCATTAATCATTTCGCTTTTTTCCGCTTTACGTCTTGCCAAATTCAACATTGATACCCGGCAAAGTGATTCGTTTATAGGCGTACCCACACCTGCAAACGCCATGCTCCTGAGTGCCATTCCGCTCATGGCCGGCTGGGACGGGCAACCCGATTTTATGACACGTTACGCCGAAGTGGCCCCGGCATTTATTGTGACCCCGTTTTTCCTCCTTGGCATTTCGCTTGTAATGTCGCTGCTGCTCATTTCCGAACTCCCGCTCTTCGCCCTCAAGTTCAAGAAATTTGGCTGGAAAGGCAACGAGGTGCGTTACAGCTTTCTGCTGGCCTGCCTGGCCCTGATTGCGTGGCTGGGCTATGCCGGAATTGCGCTGAGCATTGTGGCGTACATTCTGCTTTCGGTGGTGTTGTGGATGATGGGCCGGGGAAAACAGGAGAACGCATAAACACCATAAATTATCGGCCAAAACCGCTACCTTTGCCCTCGCAAAACAGAATTCACGCACACCATGAAATTTATAGCCGAAATTGACGTAATGCCGCACAAGGCATTGCTCGACCCGCAGGGAAAAGCCGTAAGCGGCAGCATGAAAAACCTCAATCTGCCCGAAATTGGCAATGTGCGCATTGGCAAGCACATTTCCCTCGAAGTAGAGGCCGATTCGAAAGCCACTGCGGAGGCAAAAGTAGATGAAGCCTGCAAAAAACTCTTAGCCAATCCGATTATGGAGTACTACGAGTATAAAATTTCAGAAGCCTAATTAATTTCAATAATACCTGAAACAGCAACAGTTCATACCCACTATGCGCTGCTGCTGTTTTGTGTTTATATACCAGAAATGGATAAACTGAAGTGGTACTCGATGCCCATTGCCATAGTGGCGTATTCCATGATAGTGGTTACGGGCTTTGTATGGTTGTGGAATTATATTGCCGATACGCAGGTATCGCAGTTCTGGTACATTATTGCCGGCATTGCGGGCATTTATCTGGTGCTGGCATTTTTACTCAGCCTCATAAACCTGCATTGGGAACTTACTGTGCTTTTGCAGGTGGCACTGGTGCTTGGCCCGTTGCTGTATTTCATCAATAACAACGAGCCGTATCGTCCACCGGTATTTGTATTCCTGGTAAACAGCGGCTACACCGGCCCGCTCGAAATTACGTTTAAGGAAAGCTCCGAAACCCAGGTAAAAAAGCGCACGGATACGCTGTATTTCCCGTTCGATGTGGAAGGTAAACTGCAGTTGCAGGAAGACTACCGCATGGTAAAAGCCGCCATGGAAAAAAACTGCTACTACCTCTACACCGACCGCAGCCGGGAACTTATTCCGTACATCAGCAAGCAGCAGTCTATTCCTGCCGATACGTTGAAGAAAGTACTGGTATCGCGCCCTTCGGAAACGAAAGGTGCCAAAATGCAGGTGTTGAAATATCAGGTAGAAAAAGCCGGCCGCGTAAAATGGTGACTTCGACAGGCTCAGTCACCGCGTAAAGATGCTCAGTCACCGGGTGTGGATGCTCAGTCACCGGGTGTGGATGCTCAGTCACCGGGTGTTGATGCCTCAGTCACCGGGTCAGGATGCCTCAGTCACTGGGTCAGGATGCTGAGTCACTGGGTTAGGATGCTCAACTGTCATCACAAAACAGGAATGCAAGCCGGAGGCTGAGCTTGTCGAAGCCACCGGCATGTACAGCTCAGTCACTGGGTCAGGATGCTCAGTCGTCATCACAAAACAGGAATGCAAGCCGGAGGCTGAGCTTGTCGAAGCCACCGGCATGTACAGGCAGAGTCGCAACGGGATGGCCCCGCCATTCCCGTAAGGGCGCGAGGCATCGCGCCCAGCGACAAATCCCAACACTCCAGCCTGCGCTCGTACTTCGCATCCGTAACACCAACAAACGTGTCATACAACAGTCGCAACGGGATGGCCCCGCCATTCCCGTAAGGGCGCGAGGCGTCGCGCCCAGCGACAAATCCGACAACAAAATCCGACAACAAACCCGCGACAAACCCCAACAAAAAAAACACCGCCAAAGGCGGTGCTTTTTTGCATATCAAGAAAGTCTAACACCTAATCCTGCGGAGGATCCGGCGCCGTAGTATACCCCGCCTTCTTAGGCTTCAACGTTTTCGGAAAAATCACATTCACCAATTCTTCACTTTGAGTAAGCTGCGTAGCCGAAATACCATTTACAATAGTAGCAGGCACATCATATTTCAGTTTGGGCTTGTAAGCCTCATAAGTACCATTGTCGAGCAGGCGGTACATGGCTATTACCTTGCCATCTTTCACTTCCACGCGTGCATTGTAGCAGCGTGCTTCCGAGCCTGAGCGGATACTGATGATGACATTGTCGTGTGTGCCGTCGGTCACAGCTTCGGCGCCGCGCTGTTCAAATTTTTCTTCCCAGCGGGTGTAGCAGTTGTCCTGCGCGGGTGCAGGCTGTGGCTGGGCGGCAAGCGGCATAACGCCTAAACTGGTTACTGCCACGAAGCAGGCGAGAATGGTTTTTATCATGCGGATAATACTGGTTAGTTGGATAAGAGGCCGTTTAAAATTTGTTTTTGAGATTTGTTATGAGCGAATTTTTTCTCAGACAAGGCGCATTTTGCAGGCGATCCTTGGAAAGGATCGACAAAAAATGCAACGCCGGATGAGGAAAAATTAGCCATAACAAAGTCAAAGGATAAATTGTAAACGGACTCTAAAGATAATTATCCGCCCGAAATATCGGCCCCCGATTTGCCCGGCCCGGGTTTTTCTTCGACTGATGTACCGGTTTTCACCGCTCAAAAAAAAATCATGAACCTTTAGGTTCATCAATGGCTTGATAAAAAATAAATTTGGAAGTTCAGAAAATACCGCTTTACCTTTGCCGCCATTCAAAGCACGATACGTTCATCGGCCAGTCTGATGAAAAGATCTTTCGGTTACTTGTAAATTCTTTATTGTTTCATTTTATACACGTTTCATTTTATGACACTCGTTAAAACCTACGGCTGTGCCGTACAGGGAATTCAGGCCAACACCGTTACGGTGGAAGTCAACATCGACACCGGCATCAATTTTTTCATTGTGGGTTTGCCCGACAGCGCCGTGAAGGAAAGCCAGCAGCGCATTGACGCGGCTTTGCGCAACAACGGTTTCCGCATTCCGGGCAAAAAAATTACGGTAAATATGGCTCCGGCCGATATCCGCAAGGAAGGTTCGGCTTACGATTTAACCATTGCGGCCGGTATTCTGGCGGCTTCGGGGCAAATGCCGGCGCACGAAGTAGAGCGGTTTGTGCTTATGGGCGAACTGGCACTCGACGGGCAGTTGAGGCCCATACGCGGGGTATTGCCCATTGCCATGCAGGCTTTGGAAGCGGGTTTTGATGGCATGATTGTGCCTTTCGAAAATGCCAGCGAGGCGGCCGTGGTGGAAGATTTGCCCGTGTATGCCATGAAGCATCTCAACGAAGTAATCGACTTTTTCTGCGGCAACCGGCCCGAAGCGGTGAAGCTTGATCTGGCCAAAGAATTTGCCTCCGAACCCCTGCTTACCGATGCCGACTTTGCCGAAGTAAAAGGCCAGCAAATTGTGCGCCTCGCGCTGGAAGTGGCGGCGGGCGGCGGACACAACATACTCATGATAGGGCCTCCCGGCGCAGGCAAAACCATGCTCGCCAAACGACTGCCCGGAATTTTGCCGCCCATGAGTTTGCGCGAGGCTTTGGAAACTACCAAAATTCACTCGGTGGCCGGACGCAGCGGGGCAGGAGCGGGGCTTATTACGCGCCGTCCGTTTCGTGCGCCGCACCATACCATAAGCGATGTGGCCCTGGTAGGCGGTGGCGGCTTTCCGCAGCCGGGCGAAATTTCGCTGGCACACAACGGCGTGCTTTTTCTCGACGAATTGCCCGAGTACAAACGCACCGTGCTGGAAGTAATGCGCCAGCCGCTCGAAGACCGCGTGGTCACCATTTCGCGGGCAAAGTTAACGGTCGAATATCCCGCCGGATTTATGCTGGTGGCCTCCATGAATCCCTGTCCCTGCGGCTATTTCAGCCATCCCGACAAAAAATGCGTATGTCCGCCCGGCGCCGTGCAAAACTACATGAACCGCATTTCGGGCCCGCTGCTCGACCGAATTGATATGCATGTGGAAGTTTCGCCGCTGGGTTTCAACGAACTTTCGTCGAGCAACCCCGGCGAAACCAGTGCAGCAGTGCGCGACCGTGTAATGCGGGTAAGAGAGGTGCAGCTGAAACGCTTCCTCAATACGCCCGGAGTGTATTGCAATGCACAAATGACCGCCTCCATGGTGCGCGAATACTGCGCATTGGACGAAGCCGGAAAAGAAGTACTCAAAACGGCCATGAACAGACTCGGCTTCTCGGCCCGCGGTTTCGACCGTATGCTTAAAGTGGCCCGCACCATTGCCGATATGCATGGCAATGAAAGAGTGACCAGTCAGAACCTCATTTCGGCAGTGAAATACCGCAACCTCGACAGGGCAAATTTTTACGCCAATTAATTCTTTTCACTCATTTACTTTTGACAATAAAACGTTTTGTTTCACCATACAGGGTGAAGCGATTCCGAACCTGATTTTTCATTAAAAAAAATTATTCATTCACTTTTTAAAAAATATTCACATGGGCGTGTACTACCTGCAACTGTTTTTAATTCGTATTTCATTCTATATTGAAGCTGAAGGAGTGGGTTTTTCTATCGAAATAAGGAACCCGTTTATCACCCAGAGAAGTGTGAGCAACCAATTGTTCAGTATATAGATTGAAAAACAAAACGAAACCATTAACGGGAGCGGCCTTTAAAAGACAGGGGCGCTCCCGTTTGTTTTTTACAGGATATGGGAAAGAAACGAATCGGGGAGTAGTATTTTTAAGCGGACTAATTTAGTTTTAATTTCCAAAAAAATGTTTGGCTTGTATTTTGATTTTCAGCGATTTAATAGATTTTCTTGAGTCAAATAAGGCTTTTCGATTTTAGTTATTGAAATTATTTTTCGATTTGCGCCCTCATTATCATATCCAACAGATGGAATTGCACGTATAACGGATGGATTTATAGACCCATGACCCAAAGTTTTTTTCTATCCGTCCTCACCCTGTTGCTGTGGTGTACCGGAATTGAAGTAAATGCGCAAAACCCCGGTTTTGAAGACAACCAAACCGGCTGGTCTAACAATGGTGTGGGCAGCCGCACCATACTCACATCTGCCGGAAATTTCAGAAGCGGAGCGCGGGGTTTGCAGATAACCACTACTTCCACCTCCGACTCCAAACTTTTTGCCTCAGGGTTTACCGTAACCGTACCCGCATCGGGTACCAATTATGTAACCGTAATGGCGTATGTAAAAGGTGCAGCCCCGGCCGAAGTTACGGTGGGCATGTACGACAATACGCTGGCCGTAGAAACCAAATCGTCCACCACCTACACACCGGGCGGCACATTTACACTTATCGAAACCACATTTCCGGCCACCAACGGTTCGGTGTATTATCCTTATCTCTATTGCCGCTCCACCACCGGAGCTTCGGCATCGGCTATTTTCGATGATGTAATTATTTACACTTCCACACAGGCCACCACCGATCTTACTGCGCCCACTGCACCCAATACATTTACCATTGGTGTATCGGGCACATCCATTACACTCGGGTTTATAAACGGCACCGATGCACAGTCGGGAATTGACGGTGTGCTTATTCTGCGGCGCGGTGGCGGAGCCATTCCTACGGCACAGGCCGCCACAGGGCAGGTGTGGTATTCAACCAATTCCTTAATCGGGCCCACCACGCCGGGCGGATCTTTTACCGTGGTGTATAACGGAGCAGCGGTGAGCAGCTATACCGACAATCCCGGCGCAACGGGCGTTTACACGTATTACGTGTATATGCGCGATAAGGCTTACAACTACACTGCCTCGTCGAGTTCGGCGCGGGTGTTTGTGTTTAACGGTACTTCGCTTGCATCGAGTGTGGCGAATAACTGTGCGATTGACGGAATTTTTCTTCCGGCCACCTGCACGCTTACGCTGCAATCGTCGAGTACAGTTACCGTGCGTGCGGGTTCGGTAATTACCATTTTCGGTACGGTGGTCATGCAGGGTAACCTGAACAACAATCAGGGTGCGGCGGCATTGACTTTTGCCAATGGAAGTTTGTACCGCTATGCGCGCAACGGCGGCGGCACATTCAGTGTAACTACGGCTACGTGGAGTACGGGTTCGGTGTGCCGGGTTGATGGTATTACCACTGCGGCACCTCCGGGCGGACTTGCCCAGCAGTTTGCGAGTTTCGAGTGGAACTGTGCATCGCAGGTGGCGGCGGGAGCGGTTACATTGCCCAATAATTTCCGCTGTACACAAAATTGCAGCATTATCAATACAGGCGTAAGCGGTTCGGTTACATTCAGCGGGTACAATACCATTGGCGGAAATTTATCGCAGAGTGCGGGCACGAGCGTAAGTTTTGCAGTGGGCAATACCATTGAAATGAACGGCAGTGCGGCGCAGAGTATTGATATAGCCGGGCCGATGGAAGGCATCACCATTAATCATACCGGCGCGGGCGTATCGCTGCTGCGCAGTGTGCAGTTTAACGATACACTTAATTTGCTTCAGGGGCAAATGAATGCGGCTTCGTTTACGCTTACTGCCGGCAACGGCGCGGCCATTTCGCGCACGGCAGGCACCGTGGCGGCGGCACCGGCTTTTGCGGGCAACAACGATATTATTTACCGTGCGGCAGTAACCACGGGTGCCGAACTTCCTGTTTCGGTTTCGGTGATGCGCAACCTTTCGCTGCGCCTGCCGGTAAACGGCACGGTAACGCTTAATGCGTCTGCCTCGGTAAATGGCAACCTCGATCTGGTGCGCGGCTGGCTGCTTACCACTACGGCCAATTTACTTACCCTGGCCGATAATGCCACCAGCAGCGGTGCAAGTAACAACAGCTTTGTAAACGGCCCTTTGCTCAAAACAGGCAACGATGCGTTTGTGTTTCCGGTAGGCAAAAACACATACTATGCGTCCATTGCCATTTCGGCACCGGCCAACGTTAGCAGCCAGTTCAGGGCCGAATATTTTCAAACCGATCCCGATCCGTTTTACAACACACTGCTGCTCGATGCCACGCTGGCCGGAGTAAGCCGCTGCGAATACTGGATGCTCGACCGCCTTGCCGGCACCGATGCCGTGAGCGTAACACTTAGCTGGGACACTACCGAGTGCGGTCCCGGCTATGTGGCCACACCTGCCGATCTGGTGGTGGCCCGCTGGGACGGCGCACTCTGGCGCGATCATGGCAACGGCGGCACCACTGGCGGCATACAAACCGGCACCGTGGTAAGCGCCGGGCCGGTGAGCAGTTTCAGTCCGTTTACGCTGGGCTCTTCCACGCTGCTCAATCCGCTGCCGGTAGAGCTTCTCAGTTTTACCGCAGTGCCCGCGGGCAGCAAAGTAAAAACGGCCTGGCAAACAGCCACCGAAACGAACAGCGATTACTTCATCATCGAACGCTCGGCCGATGGTGCAGCGTGGGAGTTTGTGGCCCGCCGCGAGGCAGCCGGTTTCAGCACACAGGTACGCAATTACGAGGCTTTTGATCTTATGCCTTTGCCCGGCGTGTCGTACTACCGCCTGCGCCAAACCGATATAAACGGCACTGAGCATATTTACCCGCCCGTGGCTGTAAACTTCGAGCCAGGCACCGCAGTAAATGCTTTTGTGCAGGGCAACGAACTCATGCTCGCGTTTGCTCCTTCCGCCAATCCTGCGCAGGCCGAAATAACTGTAAACGATGCCGCCGGACGAATATGCATACAGCAGAAAGTCACGGCATCAGGTGTGCAGCAATTTCTTCTGCCCGATGCGCCGGGCGTGTATTTTGTGACTATAGTGTGCGGCGATGTAATTGTGCATCAGCCGGTGATGCGGGCGCAGTAGGGTTATATTTTTAAACCCATCACCAGCACATCATCAACCTGCTGCAGATTTCCTTTCCAGGTATTAAACTCATTGTGCAGGGTGCGTTGCTGCTCGTTCATAGGCAGCGAATGAATTTGCAGCAGCAATTCCTGAAAGCGTTTTACCATAAACTTCTTTCCGCGTTCGCCGCCAAACTGATCGGCATAACCGTCGGTGCTGAGGTAAATGCAGTCGCCGGTTTGCAGTTCGAGTGTATGTGTGGTAAAGGCTACGGGTGTGGCGTGCATATCGCCGGCAATGGCGCGTTTCACAGGTTTTATTTCGTGGAATGAATTCTGGCGGATGTACCAGAGTGCGCGGTTGGCACCGGCATAGTGAAGCACGTTTTGCGGGTTTATGGTGATGAGCGCCACATCCATTCCGTCTTTGGTTTCGCCTACGGAATCTTGCTTGAGGGCATGTCTTACGCCGGTATGCAGTTGTTCGAGAATTTCGTGCGGCTGTGTGAGGCCGCGTTCCACCACGAGGTGGTTGAGCAGTGTGTTTCCAATCATGCTCATAAATGCGCCGGGAACGCCGTGGCCGGTGCAATCCACACAGGCCAGAAATTTCAGCCCGTTTATTTCGGCGCACCAGTAGAAATCGCCGCTCACAATGTCCTGCGGCTGATACAGCACAAAGAAACTGCCGAAGAGTTTTTGCATATCGCTTTCGAGCGGGAGAATGGCGCTTTGAATGCGGCGGGCATAGTGTATGCTGTCGCGGATGTCGGTGTAGGCAGTTTCGAGTTCGGTTTTTTGCGATTGTAGTTGTTGTTTCTGCTGTTGCACCTCGGCAGTGCGCGACTGTACAATGCTTTCGAGGCGTTGCTTTTGTTTGCGCAAGCGCACTGCACTTAAACGCGCCGTAATGAGTATGAGTGCGCCAAACAGCAGCACATACAACGTGTATGCCCAGCCCGTGCGATACCAGGGCGGAAGTATTTCGAAACGGAAAGTGGTAACGTCTGAAATACGCCCCGAAGCCGAAACGGCCTGTACAAAAAAAGTGTAGCTGCCTTCGGGCAGGTTGGTGTATGCCTTGAATGTGAGCATTTCGGTATTGAACCAGGCCGTGTCGAAGCCTTCGAGCTTGCAGCGGAAAATCATGTCTGAATTAATTTCAAACAAGGGAGCGGCAAAATGAAAGGTAATATCGCGCAGCGAATAGGGAAGTGATTGGGCAAATGTATAGTTGCTGTCGCCGATATTGGCGCAAAGCAGCGAATCCTTACCGGTAATTACTTTACGCACCAATGTCCTGAACCGTGTGCCGGCATTTTGCTGCTTATCGGTATAACTAATACGCATTATGGCAGTGGAAGAAGCTGTCCAGATATGCCGCGGTGTAAGCAGCGACTGATTAATGGCCGAGCGGTCGGTCATTGAACTGAGTGCGTGTGCATGATAGTGGATGCTGTTGTTCCATTCGCCAAAAAATATTTCGGGTTTATTGTTGAGTGGCTCAAGCATCAGACCAGGATCAAACGGGGGCGTAATGCGGAGAACAGCGTTGCCGTAAAATTTCTCCATCATTTCGGGAGCAGGGGCAAAGCAGCGCGTATTGCGGCCTTTGTCGCTCAGTGGCAGGTAGCGGATGACGTTGTGATTGTGAAAGAAATACACACTGTCGTTGATGAAAACCGGATAGTAATCTTTTTCATCGAATCCGTTTTCCTTATTGTATTTGGTGAGCGAAAGAGTTTGTGCGGTGAGGTCTAATTCAATATGCACTCCTTCTTTGAATCGCGTAGAGCACCATATTTCACAGGTGTTTTGGCCTTTGTTCGTTTTTCGAACGGGCGAGGCACGTATTATTTCCAGCGCACCGAGGTCGTGATGTGTGACCGAATAGTACTCGTTGTCTGATTTTTTTTCGATAATTGAAATGCCGCCTTTTTCCACGGCCAAAAACAGGTTTTGGGTGCCTGTTACCGGACGAAGGCAGTTGGTGTAGGCGTTGGTGATGTGGCTGATCTGGCCGTGGCGGAAAAGCAGGAGTCCGCCGGTAGAGCAGAGCAGAAGGTCGTTTCCCTGGGGCAGTATTTCCCATATTTCGGTTTGAATATCGGTCAGTTTCCGAAAATACTGCGGCATGTTTTCGTTTTCCGAATCGTTGGTTACATACAAGCCTTCGGTGGTGCTGAAAAAGATCAGGCTGTCTTTATTGCCAATTGAGGTGAGGCTGCCTTCGAAACCGGCCTGCGAGTTGAACAAACGCACGGGAGAGTTGAACGTAATTCGACTTATACCGTAATTGCTGTTGGCCCAGATGTTTTTATCCCTGTCGGCAAAGAGTGTGGCAATGGTTTCGTCGCCCAGTCCGGTTTTCTTATCCACTGTTGAAATGAGTTTTCCCGAAGCCGAGTAAAACGCAATTCCTCCGCGGCTGCACACACCTATTACGCTGTCGTTTGCCCAGATGCAGCCAAGCACTCCCGATTGGGTAAGGAATTCATCGCTGATGCAGGGAATGGTGTCTAACGTTTGCGTAGCTGGCCGGTAGCGCAAAAATCCGTTATCGCCGGTGAGCAGAAGCAGGCTGCCGTTTTTTTCGCTCAACATGCCCAGCAAACGTACTTTGGCAAAACGTTCGCAGCCAATTACCGGTACAAGCCTGCTGCCCGAAATTTCCATCAATCCCACATTGCGCTGGCGCACATAAACTTTTTGAGCGGCTGTGAACGAAAGCGCAAACGTATTTGCAGCCGGGGCTTCAATTACGGAATTGATCTTTTTATCCTTTACCACAAAAATTCTTTCCGCAGCCTGAAAGTAAATGAAACCGTTGGCCGCGTTTATTTTCCACACATCGGTAAACGATTTCTGCTTTTCGGAAATACCTGTGCAAAGCGACTGGTAGTAAAGGCTTCCGTTTTTGTGGCGGCCCAGGTAGCCAAAATCGCCTACCGAAGCCACATACATAATGTCGTTTGATTCGTCGTAATGCAAATACCTGCAGGCGGCACCGGCTTTCACCGGAATGGTTTGCCAGTTTTGTCCGTCATAACAAAACACCGAAGAAGTGCCGCCAAAATACAGCAGCCCGTTTTTATCCTGCCGGGTATGCCACACCTGGTCGTAACCGTCGTAGGCCGAGGGGGGAAAGTTCTGGATATGATAGCCGTGTTGCTGTGCGCGTATCTGTAGGCACAGGCCGGTCATAAACAAAACAGAGAGAAGTATTTGGCGCAGAGTTGTTCGCATACCGGATTCAGGGTTAGCCAAAATACTCACTCTTTTTAATTTATGGAAAATATTGGCTGCCAGAGTTGTGGAATTATCTGAAATAAGTTGTTTGGCCGTATTTGCCTGGCGGCGATGAAATAAACTGATGGTCGTTTTTTAGCTTTATAAAAACATTGAAATAAATTAACATTCAGGTACAAATACCCATTTTATTAAATAGGTTTTTATTCTCTGTTTTTTCAATATTGTGTAACTCATATTTGTGTGGTATAAAGAATAGAAAAAATACCATAAGCCCCATTATTAGTAATGATGGAGCAGAACCCATCTGAAAAAACGAACTGTACCCGACAGTAATAAAACGGGAGGTAAACCCTGTAAACCTTATTACAGCAATAATTCTTTAGTCATGGCAAATTTTGAGTTAGTTACGTGGTATGATACCTGGAACCAAACCGGATTAGACAATCTTGTAAACAAGAAAGTCCCGTTGTACTATGCCACAAGGTACAATCTGGCCTTTGGCAGCCTGGTAGCAGTAGCCTCGGGCGGATATTCTGTGGAAATGGGTTCGCTGGCCTCACAGGTATTGGCGCAGATTGCCGCGCAGGCTCCGGGAGTAAGAATTTATGCCGGTCTGGGCAGCACCGGAATTGTGGAAACCGTGAACGATAACAACCAAAACAACAACCGCTCTACCAATAACATTGCGGCATGGTTATTAAGCAACGGATACAGCGGCATCTCCATCGACGCCGAAGAGTTTGATGCCATGCAGGTGGTTCCTGAATTTATTACTCAGCTTGGCGATACATTTAACAGTAAAGGATTGGGTATTGCCGTATCGGTACCCTGGCCGGCAAACGGCCCTCAAAACCTTTATGGCAACAATGCGGTAAGTGTATTTAATCAATACGTGGAAGCATTGGAGTTGCAGGATTATTCGTCGGGCGGTACGCCAAACGATGTGGGGCCGTGGACAAGTGCCGGGGTGCGTACTGATATTCTTATGGGCGGTGTAAGTACAGAAAACGGAAATGTACAAACCCCGCTGCCCGAGGTAACCCAGTGGACACAATTCGCAGCACAAAACGGACTGAAAGGCATGTTTAGCTGGCGTTTGGATAACGATCACGGACTTGACGGACAAAATGAAGATGTGGATCCCACATTTACCGGTGCCATGACGGTGGCAATGGCTGCGCAGCCTTTTGTGCCCAATGGCACCTATAAGTTTACCAGTAAAAATGTGCAGTCGGTACTGATGGGCGAAGCACAGAAAATTGATCAGTCGTGGGTGCCCGCGTCTTTCGATCTTACTAACCTCACGTTTGCCAATCTGGCCAATATGAACGGTGAACTTGTGAATGCGAATACTCCCACAGCCCCTGCCGGATATTTGCCCGGCGGCAGTTACCTTTTAACCAGCAGAAATATGCGGGTAATTCTTATGGCTAATTGTCAGAAAATTGACGGTAGCTGGCAAAGATCGCAATTGGATATCACCACACTTTCTGTAAATGCCACCATTAACAATATCAATGGTGTGCTTACTGTAGGTTAACCGGTATTTCACACAAAGGTTAATTTTATTTCTGATGATTTATTCATACCGATCCGGCTTACCAGCCGGATCGGTTTTATTTATCCCAGTTCATTCATTTTCAACCATAACGAACAATCTGCCCGCAGTTAACCGGAAGTTTGGTAATCTGTTGGAAAATATATTCTGCTTCATATTTTTAATATTATCAGACGGAATTTCAATCCTCTCTGCGCCTGACTAAAACGATATTATTGAAGATTAGCACAGCTTTTTTGACGATAATCATGGTTTTTAACTTCGCATAAAAGATTAAAAATTCTTGAAGAATATCAATTTAAACCCGGTTTTTTCCATTGTTAAGATGGTGCACATTGACTTTTAATCTCAGGTAAACTACTTTTCCCGAAACACAACCGGCAAACCCTTGCGTATGAATAAACTCTACACCGTTTCCTTCACGGTAAGGAGTGCTTTTATTATCATTTGTCTGCTGCTGCAGACAAATCTGAGAGCACAAATCAATATAACGCCAGGCGGCGCACCTGCCACCATTATCTCCAACCTGGTTGGGGCTGGTCTTACAGTGAGCAACGTGGCACTGAATTGTCCGGTAAATGCTTACGGAACTTTTTCAAACGGGTTAACTACCAACATTGGTATTTCAAACGGTATTATTCTCACCACAGGTTCGGCAACGAATGTAATTGGCCCCAACAACTCTGCCAGTATGGGCACCTGTAACGGAACCTCCGGTTCAGACCCGCAGCTTAGTGTAATTGAGCCATTAGCCACTGAGGATTTATGTGTGCTTGAGTTCGACATTGTACCGCAGTGCAACCAGCTTACCATTCGTTTTGTATTTGGTTCGGAAGAATATCCCGAATTTGTAAACTCGTCGTTTAACGATGCGTTTGGTTTTTTCATTACTGGTCCCGGACCTGCCTGCCAGAGTGGTTTTTACAACAATACCAATGTGGCCACCCTGCCCAACAATACTACACCTGTAAGTATTGACAATGTAAATGCCACTACAAACAGTGCCTATTATGTAAACAACACCGCCGGAGCCACAATTCAGTACGATGGTTTTACCACGGTGTTGGTTCGTACCATTAATCTTTGCCCTTGTCAGACCTACCATTTCAAATTAGCCATAGCCGATGCCGGCGACTGTATTTACGATTCGGGTGTATTGGTTGATTTTCTTTCCTGCTCATCGGTGCTCAGTGCGGCGCCTACATCCACGCCTTCCACTTCGTGTACCACATGCAATGGTACGGCGGCAGTAAACCTGTCGGGCGGTGTGGGGCCTTTTACTTATTCGTGGGCTCCGAGCGGCGGTACCGGTGCCACTGCCAGCGGTCTTTGTCCGGGTACATACACAGTAACTGTTAACGATGGCCTTACCTGTACTTCTTCACAAACTTTTGCCGTTACGGTTACCGGACTTTCCTCAACAGTAACTACTTCGAGCACACAAACCAACGTGCTATGCAATGGTGGTTCCACCGGTTCGGCCACGGTTACAGCGTCGGGCGGAACTTCGCCCTATACTTTTTCGTGGAGCCCGGCGGTGGCAAACTCCACCAGCGGTAATAGCAATACGGCCACCGGTCTTGCTGCCGGTACGTATGTATGTACTGTTACCGATTTAAACGGCTGCATAGGCACACATACTATTACCATAACACAGCCGCCCGCACTAACAAGTACATTCACGCAGGTAAACGTACTTTGCAACGGCGGCAACACCGGCAGTACTTCGGTTACAGCCAGCGGCGGCACACCGGGCTACACCTTCTCGTGGAGCCCCGCCGTGGCCAACAGCACCAGCGGCAGTACCAACACGGCCACCAGTTTGAGCGCAGGCACATACGTGTGTACAATTACAGATTTGAACGGCTGCACCAGCACACGCACGGTAACCATCACTCAACCGCCAGCACTCACCAGCAGCTCTACTCAGGTGAATGTGCTTTGCAACGGCGGCAACACGGGCAGCACCACAGTTACAGCCAGCGGCGGCACTCCGGGTTACACTTTCTCATGGAGCCCCGCCGTGGCCAACACCACCAGCGGCAGCAGCAACACGGCCACCGGTTTGGGCGCAGGTACTTATGTTTGCACAATTACTGATTTGAATGGCTGTACCACCACGCGCACAGTAACCATCACGCAACCGCCTGCACTCACCAATACATTCACTCAGGTAAACGTACTTTGCAACGGTGCCAACACGGGCAGTGCCACAGTAACAGCCAGTGGAGGAACACCTGGCTATACGTTCTCGTGGAGTCCGGCCGTGACAAACACCACCAGCGGCAGCCCGGTTTGGGCGCAGGCACATACGTATGTACCATTACTGATTTGAACGGCTGTACTACAACGCGCACTGTTACCATCACGCAACCGCCTGCACTCACCAATTCTTTTACTCAGGTAAACGTACTTTGCAATGGTGCCAACACGGGCAGTGCCACAGTAACAGCCAGTGGAGGAACACCTGGCTATACGTTCTCGTGGAGTCCGGCCGTGACAAACACCACCAGCGGCAGCTTTGGGCGCAGGCACATACGTATGTACAATTACTGATTTGAACGGCTGCACCAGCACACGCACGGTAACCATTACACAACCACCTGCACTCACCAGCAGTTCTACTCAGGTGAATGTGCTTTGCAACGGCGGCAACACGGGCAGCACCACAGTTACAGCCAGCGGCGGCACTCCGGGTTACACTTTCTCGTGGAGCCCCGCCGTGACCAACACCACCAGCGGCAGCAGCAACACGGCCACCGGTTTAGGCGCAGGCACATACGTATGCACGATTACCGATTTGAATGGCTGCACCACCACACGTACCGTTACCATTACACAACCCACAGCCATTTCACTCACTCCTTCATCAACAGCAAGCACCTGTGGTAACAACAACGGATCAGTATCAGTAACCGCTACAGGCGGAGCAGGCGGATACACTTACCTCTGGACACCCGGCAGCTACACAACAGCTACGGTAAACAGCCTCGGCGCAGGTTCGTACAACGTAACTGTTACCGATGCAAACGGCTGTACGGCCACCACCACAGCCACCATAAACAACTCAAGCAGCATTGCAGCCACCAATACAGTTACCAATGTGCTCTGCAACGGTGCATCCACCGGATCGGCCACGGTAACTGTTACGGGTAATAATGGTGTGGTTACTTACGTATGGTCGCCCAACGTGAGTTCTTCGAACACGGCCTCGTCACTTGCCGCCGGAACATATATTGTTACGGCTACCGATGCAATGGGTTGTGTGGCCACCACCACAGTAGTTATTACACAACCCACAGCCATAAGCAGCACAAGTACACAGGTAAACGTGCTTTGCAACGGCGGCAATAACGGCAGCGCCACAGTAACTGCAAGCGGCGGCACACCAGGTTACACGTTCTCGTGGAGTCCGGCGGTGACCAATACTAGCAGCGGCAACAGCAACACGGCCACCGGTTTAAGCGCAGGCACTTATGTATGCACGATTACCGATTTAAACGGTTGCACCAGCACACGCACCATTACCATTACCCAGCCGCCCGCGCTTACCAACACATTCACTCAGGTAAACGTACTTTGCAACGGTGGCAACACAGGCAGCGCCACAGTAACAGCCAGCGGCGGCACACCAGGCTACACGTTCTCGTGGAGCCCCGCCGTGGCCAACACTACGAGCGGCAGCAGCAACACGGCCACCGGTTTAAGCGCCGGCACTTACGTATGCACGATCACCGATTTGAATGGATGCACCAGTACACGCACCGTAACCATTACCCAGCCGCCTGTACTTACCCATTCATACACACAGGTAAACGTGCTTTGCAACGGCGGCAACACAGGCAGCGCCACAGTAACGGCCAGCGGCGGCACACCGGGTTATACTTTCTCGTGGAGTCCGGCTGCGGCCAATACCACCAGCGGCAGCAGCAACACGGCCACCGGTTTAAGTGCAGGCACCTACGTATGTACAATTACAGATTTAAACGGTTGCACCAGCACACTCACTGTAACCATTACCCAACCGCCTGCGCTCACCAATACATTTACTCAGGTAAACGTACTTTGCAACGGTGGCAACACAGGCAGTGCCACAGTAACCGCCAGCGGCGGCACACCGGGTTATACCTTCTCGTGGAGTCCGGCTGCAACCAATACCACCAGCGGCAACAGCAACACGGCCACCGGTTTAAGCGCCGGTACATACGTATGCACGATTACTGATTTGAATGGTTGCATCAGCACACGCACCATCACCATAACTCAACCGCCCGCGCTTACCAGCTCTTCCACACAGGTAAACCTGCTTTGCAACGGCGGCAACACGGGCAGCGCCACAGTAACTGCTGGCGGCGGCACACCGGGTTACACGTTCTCGTGGAGTCCGGCTGCGGCCAATACCACCAGCGGCAACAGCAACACGGCCACAGGTTTAAGTGCAGGTTCATACGTGTGTACCATTACCGATTTGAATGGATGTACACAAAACCATACGGTAACTATTACCCAGCCGCCTGCTATTACACTTGCCCCGTCGGCAGTGGCCAGTACCTGTGGCAACAGCAATGGTTCGGTATCTGTTACCGCATCGGGCGGAACGGGCGGTTATACTTACCTCTGGACTCCCGGCAACTATACCACGGCCACAGTAAGCAACCTCGGTGCGGGCTCATACAACGTTACGGTTACCGATGCCAATGGATGTACGGCTACCGCATCAGTCGCGGTAAATAACTCAAGTACCATTGCGGCAAGCAATACAGTTACCAATGTACTTTGCAACGGTGCATCAACAGGTTCGGCTACAGTAACTGTTACGGGTAATAATGGTGTGGTTAACTACGTTTGGTCGCCCAACGTGAGTTCTTCGAACACAGCCTCCTCACTTGCTGCCGGAACATATATTGTTACAGCTACCGATGCAATGGGTTGTGTGGCTACCACCACAGTAGTAATTACTCAGCCGCCTGCACTGGCTGCTACCTGGTCGCAGGTGGATGTGCTTTGCAATGCGGCCACCACCGGCACAGCTACGCTTAATGCCTCGGGCGGCACACCCGGTTATACCTTTGGCTGGTCACCGGCTGTTACCAGTTCTTCCGCTACAAACAGCAGCACGGCCACTGCGCTGGCTGCAGGTACTTATGTGGCCACGGTAACCGATTTGAATGGTTGTGCGCTTTCACATACGTTTACCATAACACAACCCACTGCACTTGCTCTTGCTGCCACGCAAAGCAATGTACTTTGCAACGGAGGCAATACAGGTTCGACCACGGTAACAGCCAGCGGTGCCACACCGGGCTATAGTTTTGCATGGCAGCCTGCGGTGGCTTCGACAAACTCAGCCACCGCAAGTACAGCTACCGGTTTAAGTGCGGGTACGTATATATGTACAGCCACCGATCTGAACGGATGCACAGCTTCGCAAACAGTAACTATTACTCAGCCTGCGGCATTGTCGGTTTCCATTACCACTTCGCCATCCACCTGCGGCAACAGCAACGGCAGTGTTACGGCAAGTGCATCGGGTGGAACCGGTTCGCCGGCATTCAGCTGGAACACGCCCGGCAACGATACCACAGCCACAGTAAACGGAGTAGGGCAGGGCAGCTATGTGGTAACTGTAACCGACGACAATAACTGCACGGCCACCGGCATTGCCACGGTAAACAACCTCGGCGGCCCCACACTTGCGCTGAGCAACAGCACACCCGTACTCTGCTTTGGCGACAGCTCCGGAACGGCAACTGTATCGGCCAGTGGCGGAAACGGCAACCTTTCGTACAACTGGTCAACCGGCGATACCACAGTGGCCGTAAACAATTTACCTGCGGGCACATTTACAGTAATTGTAAGCGATGCCAACAACTGTACCGACACTGTAACGCTTACCATTGCGCAGCCTCCGGCACTTACTGCCACATGGCAGGCTGCCGATGTGCTTTGCAACGGTGGCAACAGCGGCACGGTAACGCTTACTGCTTCGGCCGGTTCGCCGGGTTATAGTTTTGGCTGGACACCCGCCGTGGGTGCAGTGAACTCGGGCAATACTTCGTCGGCCACGGGTTTGGCTGCCGGGCAATATATATGCGCGGTTACTGATACCAACGGCTGCGTGTTTACCGATACGGTAACCATAAACCAGCCTGCCGCACTTACGCTGGCCTTAACACCCGCCGATGCAAGTTGTGCGGGCGGCAGCAACGGAAGTATATCGGCAGTGGCAGGTGGCGGAGCGCCGGGCTATCAGTACAACTGGCTGCCTGCTGGCGGTAATGCTGCGGTGGCTTCGGGACTTACAGCCGGTACGTATTACTGCACTGTTACCGATACCAACGGCTGCGTAATTACCGACAGTGCCGTGGTGGCCGAGCCTGCGCAGCTGGCGGTGCAAATGCAATCGACACCTACCTATTGCAGTCAGTCGCTGGGTTCGGTAAATGCCATCGGCAGCGGCGGAACGGGCAATATCAATTACCTCTGGCAGCCCGGCAACCTCCAGCAGCAGAGTGCTTCGCAGTTGCCCTCAGGCTGGTACTGGGTTACACTTACCGACCAGAACAACTGCCAGCTTACCGACAGTGTGCAGGTACAAAACCAGCCGGGCATCACCGTGGCACAGGGCGGCACTACCGATGCAAGCTGCTTTGGTTATACCGATGGTGCGGCATCAGTAACCGTTACCGGCGGCACACCCACTTATACGTATAGCTGGAGTCCGAATGTGAGCAGTACTAATTCGGCAGCAAACATTGCGGCTGGTCAGTACATTGTTACTGTTACCGATTCGGCGGGTTGTGCAGGCACGGTTACTGTAACTGTAATTCAGCCTTCGCCGCTTGGCGTTACTGCATCTGCTTCGTCGCCTTCCATTTGTGTCGGTCAAAGCATTACACTCAACGCCAACGGCAGCGGCGGTACACCGGCATATACGTATGCCTGGCTGCCCATTATGCAGGCCGTGCAGCAGCCTTCTGATATTCCGGCAGCAAGCACCACTTACACGGTAATTATTACCGACTTAAACGGATGTGTGGATTCCACCACCACCAGTGTAACGGTGAATGCGCTGCCCGCAGTGAGTTTTGTGGCCGATACCACATCGGGCTGTGCGCCGCTTTGTGTGGATTTCTCCGACCTTACCACGGTATCATCGCCATCGACAGTTACGCAGTGGCAATGGTATTTTGGCGACGGCGACAGTTCTGCCACTGTATCGCCCACGCATTGCTACAATTTGCCGGGGCAGTACGATGTAACTCTGGTGGCCACTACTTCGGCCGGATGTTCGGCATTACTAACCATGCCCGGTTATATACAAACATTCGGTTCGCCGGTGGCTGCTTTTGGTGCCACGCCGCAGCCCGCCACCATGATTAATCCCACCATTTTATTCTCCGATTCATCTGTGGGCGCAGTAAGCTGGAACTGGAACTTTGGCGATTTAATCAATTCATCGTCGGTATTGCAGAATCCTTCTTTCACCTATCCGGCTGCCGACTGCTATCAGGTAACACTCACCGTAACCAGTGCCGAAGGCTGCACCGACATGGCCACCGACACGGTTTGCATAGCGCCCGATGCCACGTTGTTTGTGCCCAATGCCTTTACACCCGATGGCGATGGAGATAATGATTACTTCTATCCGCAAGGCATTGGTTTTGATCCGGCACAGTTTGAAATGTGGATTTTCGACCGCTGGGGCAATATGATATTCTTTACCGATAATCCGGCGGCGGGCTGGGACGGACGGGCCAACAACGGTTCCGAAGTTGCCCAGATTGATACGTATGTGTGGAAGATTAAGTGTGTGGATGTACTTGGCAAAAAACATAATCTGATTGGTAAAGTAACGCTGATAAAATAACGGTGTATATAATTTTCGAAAGGGACTGCAACTATGTGTCAGTCCCTTTTTCTTTTTCAGGACTTCTCGCGAAAAAAAATAATGATATAAATACATTCACAATGTTTCAGTTTATTTTATATCCCTGCTATAACTTAAACACAGCATAAGCATAGCGATGAATCGAAAACGGAAAAGCACTATACGCATTCAAAATCCTGCAAACTATTGTTCAGGAAATATATTCATTGCATATTTTTTGGGGAAACTGTAAGTTTTAACATTTATTAAATATCCTTGAATAATGGCATAAATAAGGAAACACACTATATTTTTATTTCTGTATTTCTGTTTTGATAAAAAGGAAATTCATTATAATATTAAATCGAAGGTCTGTTAATAATTACCACTTACAATATTTGACTTTGGTTTTTTGTGGTCTAAATTTGCCTTAACAGATCTGTTAATTTATTGTCCGCAAAAGCCTTTTAAGGCAAAAATTCCCCCCGACTGCATATTTGTCGGTATAGCCTTAACTAACAGGTGTTTAATATTCGTTGCATTTGCTGAAAGTAAATGACAACTAAGTGTTCATTCGATTTAACTTCCTGGGTTTTATTCAGGTCGTTAATAGAGGTATGCTTTGTTATTTGTTGCTCATCAACAACGGGTGTTATTTATCGGCGATAATTTTCAAAGTCCTAAACTCAAAACTAAATCTTATGAAAATTAAACACTTACTTGGAGCAATGCTCATTAGTGTAGCGTCCTCCGCACAAAATACTATTGAATATGGCAATGCACCGGCCGACGTGGCCTCGGGGCTTTCGCAGGTTGGCGGTGATTTTTTTCTCACAGGCGATGAGCGGGTTGGCAATTCAAATAATCTGGTATTAATCAGAGATATACCAGGTTCGCCCATTTTCTCGAATCATTATCAGTTGCGTAATGCTTCAAATGTTGCACTTCGTGTAAGAGGCTCGAGAGTACTTGGCCTTGGCGGTGGCAGCAGTTTTGTAGCGGGAACTTTTGTCAATGCACCGCTCACTTCTGCCTCGGCGGGAATTTTTACTTCCATCATCGACGGAGCCGGTGTACCACAAAACACATTCATCTGGCAGGTGCCGGCTTTGGTTACAGGTAATCCGGAGGTAACTGCGGTAACCATGTCGCCCGGCGGAACAGAACTGTATGTGTGCGGAAATATTGTAGATAATTCTGCAGGTACATCAATAATGTTTGCGATAGCGCTCGACAACAATATGAATCTTATCTGGTCTGCAAGGTATGATGTAATTGGTATGGTGAATGAGCGGGTAGCCGACATGGTTTTCTCTCCTTTTGCCAATGCACTCCAGTTAGTTTGCAACGGATCTCCCAATGCGCTCAATCAGGGAATTCTGGCAGTTCGTATTGATGCCAATACGGGCGGTGTGGCTTTCGCTACAAGAATTTCGCTTCCCAATGGAAGCATTTCTGCCCGTGCTATTGTAGCTCAAACCGATCCGGTTGAACAAGGATTTTTAATTACAGGTGCATTCCTGAATACGAATCTGACCAACAACCTGCTTGTACTTCGTATTACTACCAACAGTACAAGCGTGGTGTCGGCTTCAAGTATTCCGTATTCCGGTACTGCCGGTCAAACTGGTCTCAGAATTGCCGAGCAGCCAGGAGTAAATGGCAACCAGTATGTAATTGTTGGTCAGGCTGCACCAGGAATTATTGGTGGTGGAGATATTTCGGCTGTGGTAGTCAGCAACCAGGCTGCACTTATCAGCGATATCTTCACTTTTGGAAAATCAGGCACTACCGAAAACCCTGTAGGACTTTCGGTAAATAATGGCGATATCAGTATTCTGGCAACCACTTCTGCGGGTACAATAAATACAGGTGCGTCAGATTTTTATTTTTATCAGGCAATAGGCAGTTTAAGAGGAGGCTGCTCGGGTTCCAGCTTTACCGGACAGCAGGTGCAGTTTACGCCACAGCAAAATAATGCCAGTGTGGCCGCCACTTATGGACTGGAAATTTATGCAGGAAATCTTGTGCTGCAGAATCCTGTAAATATGCATATTCGCTGTTCTCCGGCCCGCATTGGTTCATTTGATGAGGCCGAAAGCAACGATAACGCTTCTTCCGTATCTCTTTTCCCCAATCCGGTTTCGGCAGGCGCACCGCTTCAGGTGCTCTTACATGCAGGGCAAACCGGCGAAGTACGTTTCACACTTCATGACATTACCGGCCGCGAAGTATTTGTGCAAACCATTATTGCCGCCGAAGGCACGGCACAATATCAAATTCAGCTTCCGCAGCAACTTGCATCTGGTTTGTACAGTATGAATATCGTTGGCGAAGGACTCAAGCAGTCGCAACGTCTGGTTATTGAATAAACCGATTACACAAAATCATAAACACCGCTGCCGTAACTTGGGCAGCGGTGTTTTTTTAACCACGATTGTCTAATTTCAGTTTTAACGTCCTGATTGTGCGCTAAGGCTCCCAGGAATTATCCTCAGGTTTTTCTTTTTGCCGTACTTCGGCCATAAACCGGTATTCATCTTAACCGTAAAAGTTCTTCAATGTCCTGATGTGAAAGTCTGTTGGATAAACACAGCGACTTACTGCCCCTTAAAAAATCAATTCCCGACAATTTCCCAAAAATATTTTTACAAAAAAATGTAGCCTTTTGGTTGCCTTTTGTATATTTGCGCAATGTTAAAAGCACCGTATGGGAAAAGAAATAATTATTGAACGATTTTATCCTTACCCGATAGAAAAGGTATGGGATGCCATTACAAACCCCGATGCATTGGCCGAATGGTTAATGCCCAACGATTTTAAACTGGAAAAGAACCGCGAGTTTACCTTTCGTACAAAGCCGCAGCCCGGGTTCGACGGAATTGTAAAATGTAAGGTGGTTGATTTTGATATTCCCTCAAAACTTCAGTACACCTGGCAGGGCGGACCATTGAAGAAACCTACTCTGGTAACTTTTAAACTGGAAGCCACAGGCGAAGGAACAAAACTATATTTCAGTCACAGCGGATTTGAAGGATTCATCAATCAATACATTGTTCGTTTCATCCTCGGCAGTGGCTGGAAGGGATTATTGAAAACCAGCATCAGCAAGTATTTAAACAAATGAACAGAGATCCGTTTGCGGCCATTGCAGACCCTACCCGCAGGGAGATTATTGATTTACTTGCCCAGGATAATTTGAATATCAATCAAATTGCCGCGCATTTTGATACGGTGAGCCGGCAGGCGGTGACCAAGCAATTAAAGTATCTCGAAGACAGCGGGCTTATTACCATTGAAAAAAATGGACGGGAAAAGTACTGTTACCTCACGCTTGATAATTTGAACGAAGTAAACCAATGGATAGGTAAGTACAGGAAGTTTTGGAATAAGAAGCTCGACAGGCTCGACGAATATCTGAAAAAGAAATAGTAGTCACGTTTAAATCAGGCCAGAGATCAAACACTTAAAATCAACTGCCAATGACAAAAAAAATTATCATTTATCATCAAACATACATCGGCCACATAAAATGAAAATAGAGAACTTTTTATCTCACTACGATCCCAAAGTTCAGGACATTTGCCGGCAACTGCGAAAAGTAGCTTTGGAACTTTTGCCCGAAACAGAAGAAATTCTTTTTGAAGGCTGGAAGAACATCAGCTACGGAACCGGCGAAAGCCGCATGGATAAGGATTTGATAATTTACATTGCCCCTTTTAAAGACAGTGTAAATCTTGGTTTTTTCCGGGGAGCTAATTTGCCCGACACGAAACGACTGTTAAAAGGCACGGGAAAGCAGTTAAGACATCTCAAATTGAAGTCGATGACAGAATATGAGGCAGAAGATATTAAGCAATTGATCCTTGAAGCAAAAACAGAACGACACGGGAAGAAATGAAAAGACCAACGATTTTTTAGTATTTCTTTGCCTCTGAAATCGTGCAATTTTGCTCAATAAATGAGTATTACATAGTGTTAAAATTATGTTAACCAATGCTAAAGTATATTCCGGGTGCTAATTTAACCGGCAACCGATTTGTTTTTCTGTTTGTTTTAAATGACATGTATTTGACGACTTAATTCGTTTTAAATAGCTTAAATACAGCGATATCAAAGTTTTTTAAAACCGAACTTTGAATGGTGTATTATATTATCCTAATGAAATAAGAAGTAAATGGTTGAAGAATTAAAACAGGAAAATCAAATTTATCGATAACCGGAACCGTTGAAAATCATTTTAATATTTTATTGACTTCGTATATGCTGCTGTTATACTTTTCGGGCTCATCAAAAAATCACAGCCATGAAAAAATTAGTCTTACTTATCGGATTGCTTTCAGGCATATCCGGTTTAAATGCACAGTTTTACCAGCGCGAGTACGGAACTGCTACCAGTGTGGAAGAACTTACCGACGGTGTACATGCCACAGTAGGCACAGTGGGGCAAATTATGACGGGCCAACGCTTCACAGCGGCCACTATTCAGCTTACACTTACTCGCACCAACCTGGCCGGTTCATCGGTAGGAGCGGGTTTGTTTAACCGCAACTATCAGCTGAATGACCCTGCTGGCAATCAGCTTAATGCCCAGTCGGTTAAAGTGTTGCAACTGCCCAATGGGGTTATTTCGGTGGTGGGAAATTATTATGATGCCACCGGATTTAACAATGGCGTATTTGTAGCTGGTTTCAATGCAGCGGGCGCACCTCTTGGTGTGGCAGGTTTTCAGACCGCACCCACTATCTCAGCCGGTATGTGGGCCGAATCGGCCTGCCTGGCAGCTCCTGCCACGAATACTATTTACATTACGGGTCATTCTACCGAATCAAATATCAATCCCGGTAATGGTTCGGGACCATTTGTAATGGCGGTAAACTTCACCACTTTAACATTGGTATGGGGGCAGTTGTATGATTTCGGTCATATCAATTCGCCTTCCAGACGGCTTCCCCGTGATATTATTTACTCGCCCTATTCGCCCGCAGGAGCGAACGAGTTGGTGGTGGTGGGCACAAACAGATATAACGGTATTGACGAAGGATTCCTGTTTCGTGTAGATGCAACGAATGGCAATCCCATTACCGGCACTTCCGAAACTTACGATCTTGGCACTAATGAAGAGTTTTTTTCAATTTCGGTGGCCAGCGGGTTTGGTGGCGGAAGCAATGGTTTTGTAATTGGCGGACATGTAACGGGGCCCAACGGCACGCTCGATCATTTGTTGGTTAAAGTAGACCAGACCGGCGTAAATCTCTGGGCATCGGCATACGAGTATTCGGCTGTGGTGGCTGATAATATTGGGGCTGACGTAATTCAGCGCAGAAACTCGTTTGGGTTTTGGGAGTATTATCTCACCGGAAACATATTCAATTCGCCCATTACCGGCACTGATGATATTGTGGTAATGCGCATTGACGATAACGGGTTTCCGCTTGCCGAATACACCTACAACGGAACCGACGGTGAGCGTTCGGCCGAAATTGTGCTGGTGACTGCGGCTACTGTGGGCGGTTACGTGGTTTTTGGCACAAGATCTTCGGCAGCCGATGCCAACGAACTGGCCATTAAATCGTATTTCAATGGAGTAACACCCACTGCCTGTCCCGTTTCCTCCTCGTTGCCCGGCAATTCTTTTCTGGGAGTTAATCAGCAAACAGTGTCGCTGTTTAATTTCGGAAGCATAATATTTATTTCACGGAATATTGCCAATGCCGGTGTTATGGGCGAACCTTCTACCTGCTTTGCCAACACAGTACCTGGCGGCAGCAATGCACGCATTGCACAGGAAGCCGACGCCACTGAAGCAAATGTGGATTTAACACTTTATCCCAACCCGCTTGCTGCCGGCACACCGCTTCAGGTACAGCTCACCGCTCCGCAGGCCGGCGAAGTGCGTTTCACTCTTCACGACATTACCGGACGCGAAGTATTTGTGAAAACCATTATTGCCGCCGAAGGCACTGCACAATACGAAATTCAGTTTCCCTCGCAACTTGTGTCGGGAGTGTACAGTATGAGTATCAGCGGAGCAGGCATTAACCGGTCGCAACGTTTAGTTATTGAATAAACAAAATAGACAGAATAAAAACACCGCTGCAGGTTCAGATGCAGCGGTGTTTTTTTATTCACTACAAAACTATCGTCAACAGGCAGGTTATTATCGATAACTGAATCTGTTGATGAAAACAACCGTTGCAATTATGATTACATCCTGTAATGAACTTAGCTTTATGTGTCACTAAAACGCAAAGCCATGAAAAAAATCGTATTAATCATCACATTGTTTACTTGCGCCTCACTCAGTGCGCAGTATTATCATACCAGTCTTTCCTCGCCGGGTTTTGAGCAGGCAGGCGACGGGGCAACGGCCACTATCGGAGGCACGGGGCATCTTGTTACGGGTGTTACCAGTGCGTTTACCTCTCAGGGGCTGCTGATATCACGTACTGATATTAATGGCCAAATTCTTATACCGCCTGCATTCAGCGAAGGGTATGATTTGCTTAATTCGTTGGGACAGCCTTTATTTACCCAGGCAACAAAAATTCTTGAACTTCCCAACGGAAACATTTTTGTAACGGGTATCTGTTACGAACCACCCACACCAATATATGCACCGAGTTTGTTTACGGCAATTCTTTCACCAGGCGGTACACCAATTTCGGCGAAAAGCTGGCAAATCTGTTCGCCGTCTGCGGGAACTGATATTTATCCCACAATCTCGGCCTGTCTTGACAATAACCAAAACAATGTGGTGTATATCTGCGGTGCCACCAATGTGCTAAGTCCTGCGCCTTTCTTTACTCCTTTTGTAATGTCGATCGATGGAAATACCAATGTCGATAACTGGACCGGTTACTATGTAGCTCCGAATGTGCGTTCTGACGGTTTATTTCCTACCGATATTATTCACTCACCCTATTCGGCGAGCGGAAACGATGAACTGCTGGTTGTGGGTACAAGTTTAGATTTCGGTGCTGTGCAGTTTACTTTTCTTGTAAACTCGGCCAACGGTGCCAGCATCGGACTGATTAATCAGTTTGACTGCGGCGATACTGAGTTTTTTGATGCGGTGGCAGTGGCTCCCGATGGCGGTGGTGGCGATAAAGGTTTTGTAATTTCGGGAACCAATAAGTATTACGGTTCACACCATACCTCGGCTGTAAAAGTGGACAGATGGGGTGCAAATATTCTCTGGAGTTATTGTTATCCCTATACAGGTGGCAGTGAGTGCGATCGTACAGATGTGATAAACCGCCAGAATACAAGCGGCAATTGGGAATATTATATTGCCACAACCGCATATCAGGGAATAATGGGAGGAAATGATATGGTGGTTTTTAAAATTGACGACAACGGAAGTTGTTTGGGAGAATTTACTTACGGCACAACGCAAACAGAACAGGCCAGAGAAATTTCAATTTTCGAAAACACCGGTGCCGATGGTATTGGCGTTTACGGTAATCTGTTAATCGCGAATAACTGGGAAGCATATATTGTAAAAGCATACTTCAATGGTGTTTCAGGTTGCAGTGAATATCTGTCAGTGGCATCGCAGGAACCATACCCGCTCGAAGTAAGTCCCGAAGACATCCTGCAAACAGGAGTGATTTGCCCCTCATTTATTGATTTTGTGGATAATGGACCGATAGATGAACGCAATATTTGTCCGGTACAAATTACCTTACCCGGCGGCAGCAATGCCCGTGTGGCCAATGAAACTGCCGCAACCGATGAGGCTCATTCTGTACGGTTATTTCCCAACCCGCTTAATTCAGGGGCAATGCTTCAGGTGCAGTTAAACGCTCCGCAAACCGGCGAAGTACGTTTCACTCTCTACGATATTACCGGCCGCGAAGTATTTGTGAAAACCATAATAGCTGCTCAGGGTGAAGCACAATACCCGGTTGAAATTCCTAAGGATATTGCCCGCGGTATGTATAGTTTGCGTGTAACAGGTGCAGGTATAAACGATCAGAAAACGATTTCTGTGCAGTAGGACAATTGGATAATTTATAAAGAAAGCGCCCGGTATATTCCGGGCGTTTTTTGTACGAAAAAGTTCGGTAACTAGATCTGTTTAAAAGTACAGGCCCAATTTATTGACTTCTGCTCGCTGCTATAATACCTTTCGCATACACCAAAAAATCAATACCCATGAAAAAATTATTACTCGCAGTTATTGCGGCTTGCACATTGCTTCCGCTGAGCGCACAGTATTTTACCAAAGAATACGGCAGTGCCTCCACCAACGACAGAATTGCCGACGGCACAGCCAGCGTGGCCGGGCCGGTGGGGCATATTATGGCCGGTCAGACTTTTCTTTCGCAGGTAAACGATCTTATGCTTATCCGCACTGATGTGACAGGCACTGTGGGGGCCATGCCGTTTTTTCAAAACCACTACCGTCTGCTTACACCCAGTGGTCAGCCGCTTAACTCTATTCCGGCCAAAGTGATACAATTGACTTCCGGCAATATTTTCGTGGTGGGTACTTATCAGAATGCGGCACCTACATTTCTCGCACGGGGAGTATATACAGCGGTGTTTACTCCCGCCGGGGCAGTGATAAGTGTACGGGGCTGGCAGGCTACAGCCACTTCCACTTCGGCCATTACGGCCGTATCGGCCTGCACATCGGCGGTAGCGGGCGATCCAACCATTTATATTACCGGTAATATTGAACTTGCACCTTATGGTGCTGGTTTGGGTGCCGGAATTTTTGGCATATCTATTAATGGAAATACCAACGTGGTAAACTGGACAAGCGCCTACGACCTGAATCTTTTGGCACGCGAGTCGGCCGCCGATATTATTGCTTCGCCTTATGCCGCAGAAGTGGTAATTGTAGGCAATTATCTGGCCCCGGCCGGCGACGGTGCCACGTTTATGCTTCGTGTGGCATCCGGTACTGGTGTTTCGCTGGCTGCCAATGTGTATAACTATACCGGCTCAAACGAAAGTGTGGCAGCCATTGCGTTAAGCAGTGCCGCACCTGTGGGTTTTGTTATTTGCGGAACCAGCAACAACGCCAGTGTCATTAACAGAGTATGGGTATTTAAAACAAATACCACCGGAGCCGGAATTACCGGAAATGCTTTTATCAATACCAGCAACGGATCTGTAGCAACCGGCACTGATGTGATTCAACGCCAGAATACTTTCGGCGCTTTCGAATTTTATGTGTCGGCCACTGCAGCCACCGGAACCATTGGCGCAAACGATATGCTGGTATTTAAACTTACCAATATCCTCGGTTTTGTGGGGCAGTTTACTTACGGAAAACCTGCCACCAACGAGAGCAGTGTGGAAATTGCAGCCTTCACCGACGGATTCGGAATTTACGGCAACACCAACTCGGGTACGGTAACTGCCAACACCGAAGGCTATGTAAGCAAAGCATACTACAATGGTGTTACAGCCTGCAATGCTACACAACTTGGCGGCTCAAGGGTTACACCGGCATTGTCTGTGGCAGGCACCACACATACACAGCCCGGGACACTGGTGCAGCTTCTTCCCACATTTACACTTTTGGGGCCGGTAGTAACCTATCCCATCTGCAATGCGGCTGTGGTAGCAGGTGGCAACAATGCCCGTATTGCTGCCGATAATGAAGATGTGGCAATGAGCAATGTGTCGGTATATCCCAATCCGGTAATTGCAGGTTCATCGCCGCTTCAGATTGTGCTTGACACACCGGCCGAAGGCGAAGTACAGCTTATGCTTACCGACATTACCGGCCGCGAAGTACTCGTGAAAACCATTGTGGCCACGGAAGGCGAAAACCGTTACGAACTGGCACTTCCCGATGATATCCGCAAAGGCGTGTATATACTCGCCATTCGTGGGGCAGGAATAAACGACATGAGAAAAATTCTTGTGGAATAACAATGAAATATGTATTTGTAATAAATAAATAGAAATAATAAAATTGACTTTTCACATGCAATGATAATTGCATGTCGGCACAGCTGTCCAAAATAAATTTTCAGAATAACCTTACCTGAGCCAAATCAGCCTTTTCGGGGGGTCTGAAGAAGGGATCATCCAACCAACCCCACAGA
>JALONL010000021.1 GCA_025454955.1 Bacteroidia bacterium
GGGGGAATCTGAAAATAATTTTCGTGACTTGCTTTATGACTTTAACTGGAAACGTGTACCATTTTCGGATATGAATAGTAACCTTGTGTTTATGTATGTGTCGGCAATGGCAAAATGTATTTATCAATACATTATTGCTCAGTTTAGCGCATGTACACCTTTTCTGAAATACAACTACCGGCTTAAAAATTTTGTTGCCCGGTTTATCCGCCCGGTTCAAATAGAATGGATTGAACACAAAAAGGGTTGGAATATCCGGCTGATGAACTACCGGGATAGGTTGGATAAGTTGCTTAATTTGGTGATTAGTTAAGGTAATAAACAGGTTGTTGTTGCCCCTGCTGTGTTTGCAGCAGGGGCTTTTTTGTTCTACATCCCGTATTAACTGAAAATTACGGGTGCGCTTTTATTTTACTCCGATACTTGCGTATTTTTTTATCCCGGTACTACTTTTGGGTGAATGTCAATACTGGCAAGGCTTTTAGAGATTTGCGGATTTCTTTACCCCATTTTTGGGGTGTTTATGGGGAATTGCGGATTTTGGGGAAATACCCCAACTATGAAAATCCGTATCATTTTTCTTTTCCTGCTGTTACCGGCATTTGTGTATGCCGAAACCAAATTTAACAAACCCGATCGTGCTGCCATAGAAAAAGCAATTTCTGATTCCACAGCCGACACATATTATCCCAAACTCCTCAAGCGATTCAACGACTTCGATTCCACGCTTACCGTAGCAGAGTACCGATTGCTTTACTATGGTTTTGTATTTCAGCCCGGATATTCGGGGTACGATAATCACCGCAAAAAAGAAATACAGGATGAGTTGCGGGCCAATGCAAACAGTGCTGCGTCGAGGCTTTGTGATTCGGTAATGATGAAAATTCCCATCAGTTTGCAGGGAAATTATTATAAATCGGTGGCATTGACTCGTTTGGGAAAGTCAGGCGAGTCTGTTCGGAAATATGTCCGCCGCTATCGCGGCCTGCTCGATGCAATTCTTCAAACCGGCAACGGGAAGGCAAAAGAAACAGCAATTCACGTTGTTTTTGTTACCGACGAATATCATATTATGTATTTTCATTTTGATCTGGATCAGATAAAATCGCAGTCGCTTGTTTATCCCTGCGATATGTTTCAGGTGAAGAAGAATAAAAATTTCAGAGGTACGAAAATCTGGTTTGATATTTCGGAGGCGTTTGATGCCATGTCGAAACAGCTTAAGAAAGAGAGCGGGGAGTAGCAGTAGAAAACCGAAATTGCTTTTCTGATTCATCAGAACTCATCTCAAAATTACTTTTCGGGATTTTTCACTGAGTCTTTTTCGCCCGGGCTTCTCTTCTTTTCCTGGACAGCGTTTCGTGCAGGCGTAATGTGGTGATGGGTGATAAATAATAGCTCACCGGCAGGCGACTAAACCGGTGCTGAATTTGGGCAAAAAGAGCAATCAACATTCCCTATCTTTACCCTCACTATGCAACACCTCGCCAACTACATCAACGGCCAGCTTACAGCGCCTGCGTCCGGCAACTACATAGACAATTACCACCCCGCCACCGGCAAAGTCTATTCGCTCATTCCCGATTCCGACAGCCGCGATGTGCAGGCGGCGGTGGATGCGGCAAAGGCGGCTTTTCCGGGCTGGGCGGCCACTCCGGCCGAGCAGCGTGCAAAGATCATGATGAAAATTGCCAGCCTCATAAGCCGCGATATGGAGAAGATGGCGCAGGCCGAGTCGAAAGACAATGGCAAGCCGGTGTCGCTGGCGCGCATGGTGGATATTCCGCGCGGCATCAGCAATTTCGAGTTTTTTGCCACGGCCATTATGCACTTCGCGGCCGAGTCGCACGCCATGGAAGACCATGCAATTAATTATACACTTCGTCAGCCCATTGGCGTGGTGGGTTGCATCTCGCCGTGGAATTTGCCGCTGTATCTTTTTACCTGGAAAATTGCACCTGCGCTGGCCGCCGGAAACTGCGTGGTGGCCAAGCCTTCGGAAATTACGCCCATGACAGCGTTTCTGCTTTCCGAACTCTGCATCGAGGCCGGACTGCCTGCGGGTGTACTTAACATTGTTCACGGCCTCGGAGGTCGCGCCGGACAAGCCATTGTGGAGCATCCCGAAATAAAAGCCATTTCGTTTACCGGCGGCACAAAAACCGGCGCAGGACTGGCAGCTACCGCGGCACCCATGTTTAAGAAATTGTCGCTCGAACTCGGCGGCAAAAATCCCAACATCATTTTTGCCGACTGCGACTTCGAGCAGATGCTGAAAACCACCGTGCAGTCGTCGTTTGCCAATCAGGGACAAATATGCCTCTGCGGTTCGCGCATTTTTGTGGAGCGTCCGCTGTACGAGCAATTCAAGGCCGCATTTGTGGAGCGTGTAAAACAACTCACGCCCGGCGATCCGGCAAACGACCATACGCGCATGGGTGCGGTGGTGTCGCAGGCGCACATGGAAAAAGTGCTGTCGTATGTGGAACTTGCGAAAGAAGAAGGCGGCACCGTGCTTTGCGGCGGCCATCGCGTGGTGATGGAAGGCGAACTCCGCGAAGGATGGTACATTGCACCCACCGTAATTGAAGGACTCGCCTACAACTGCCGCACCAATCAGGAAGAAATTTTCGGACCGGTTGTCACCATCATGCCGTTTGATACCGAAGAAGAAGTGCTCATGATGGCCAACAGCACTCCCTATGGACTGGCCGCCACCGTGTGGACACAGCACCTCACCCGTGCACACCGCGTGGCATCGAAAATTGAAAGCGGCATTGTGTGGATAAACTGCTGGCTCCTGCGCGATTTGCGCACACCCTTCGGCGGTGTAAAACAATCGGGTGTGGGGCGCGAAGGCGGGTTTGAAGCACTCCGCTTTTTTACCGAGGCTAAAAACGTGTGCATTAAACTATAATATTATTACAATAAAATAAAAACCCCGTAAAATGCTACGCATTCTGCTTTTTCCCCTTGCCGTGCTGCTTACACTCCAGTCGTGCAGCGACCAGCCCGCACCGCGCACATTTACCGATGCCGATTACACCAAATTTACCGACAGTATTGGCTTTGCCATTCGCCGCGGTGATACGGCCTTTATCATATCGCACTTTAATTTTGAGGCACAGCAGGAAAAATTTGTAAAGGCTGTGCGCGCCAGTGTAATGGCCGAAGAGCAGGCACGCGGGTTGTACAAACAGGAAATTGCAAATCTGTTAAACTCACTTTCGAAGCGAAAAGACCGCGAGTTTTTCAGACACCTGCACACCGCGCGCAAAGGCGATACGGCCACCTATTACTTCCGCGCATACCACGATAATAAAACAGAATACCTTTCGGTGCAGACAGTGCCCGGCCCGCAGTATTTGCTGATTACCGATATGATGCTGTTTTCTACAGGCCTGACTTTTTCGGAAGTGCTGGCCGATTTTTACCGTGCAATATTTGTGGATAACAACAAATTACTCCCGGGCAATGATGCCATGCGCATTAATTCGTCGGCTATTATCAGTCAAATTGGCACTATTCAGCAAAATCTTTACGACGCAAATTATGCTTATGTACTAACGGCAATAAAAGCACTCCCTTCGGAAGTTCAGGAAACTGTAACCATACAGCAATTTGAAATGAACGCCTGCCTGTTTACCGGCGATACACTCAGGGCCGAACGTTTGCGAAAACGCACCGAAGGAAAGTCGCTGGTAAAAAATGCGCGCAGTTTTATGCTGTATCAATATTATTTCCACATGGGTAAAACAGATGAAGCATTGAAATGCTGCGATGAGCTGGACGAAATAGTAAAAGACCCGATGATAGATTTGTACCGCGCAGCCGTTTATTGGCGTATTCCCCAATATAACCGGGCCGAAGAATATTTGCAGCGCGCAATTAAACTTACCGGCAACGAACACCGGCAAACTACGTATGCCATGCTGCTCAAGGTCTATATCGATCAGTCGAAAACCGCAGAGGCACTTGCCCTTGCCGCTGAAATGGAAGAGAAAGCCTCCTTCTCCAAAAACGACCTGATGTTTTTTTTCATGAATAATCGGGAAGTGGCTACTGATCCGCGAGTGGATAAGTACTTCGACAAGAAGTGAAAATTTTGGAGCGAAAGTGTAAATGGTTTACCTTGCCTTACAAACCAAAACACACTACACATGTCCCTCGGTCATTTTCTATCTCATGCCAACTGGCTGGCAATTATTGTGTCGGGTCTGGCTTACTTTGCCATAGGCGCAGTATGGTATCAGCCGGCTGTATTTGGCAAGGCATGGGCCGAAGGTCACAACCTTACCATCGATCCCGAAAAAGCCAAGAAGCAAATGCCCGTGCTTTTGGCGCTTACCGGTGTGCTTACCATTCTGGTGGCGATACTCATTGGCTTTCTGGTGTCGGCATTGTACTCGCAAACAGTAATGAGCGGAGCGAAGATAGGATTGTTTGCAGGCGCAATTATTTCGTGCTGCATGGCTATTAATTACGCTTACATTTCAAAATCGGTAAAAACCTGGCTTATTGATGCCATGTATCATGTGTTAGGTGCCGTGTTGTGCGGCATTATCATTTCCATCTGGCATTAATTCAATTTTGTGTGCAGCCACCTGGTTTATTTTGCCCGGTGGCTGTTTCGTATTTATGGAAACGTTTCACCGTATTCTTGTTTTTGTTCATGTAATTGCCGGATTCACGGCTTTGTGTACCGGTTTAATGGCCATGCTCACTGCCAAAGGCGGGCGCGAGCACCGGAGCGCAGGTAAAATTTATTTCTGGGCAATGGCTGTTTCCTGCTTTACGGCTGCGGTGGCGGGTGTGCTTTTTCAGAAATGGTTTTTCTTTTTCCTGGCGTTTATTTCGTTTGAATCGGCGGCGCGGGGCTACCGTATTTTATATCGCAAGCAGCTAAAGGAGAAGCAGGCTCCCGACATCCGCGACTGGCTGCTGGTAATTGTAAACGCGCTTATGAGTGCGGGACTTGTGGGCTGGGGTGTGCGTATTGTGCTGGCCGGTGGTGCTTTTGGTTTTGTGGCAATGGTGTTTGGTGCACTGGGCATTTTTGTTTCGTACGATTATTACCGCACATTTCACCGCAAATCGCCCGATCCGAAACACTGGCTGCGTATGCACATACGCGGTATGGCGGTGAGCTACATTGCTGCCACCACAGCATTTCTGGTAAACAACGATGCCTGGCTGAAATTTATTCCGCCCGTGCTGCTCTGGCTGCTGCCCACTATTATTGGCGTGCCTGTGATGCTGAGGGTAATGCGAAAATATAAACCTGCAGCGAAAGCAGAGGAATAGTTTACTTGTCGGCAAACTTAATGAGGTCCTGGGTAATTTTCAGACCGGCCTTTTCAATTAACGGCTGATTAAGCGAATACTGCACCTTGGTATCGTTGATGTAGTAGTTGATGTGCGAGTTGCTGTAACCCGAAACACCTTCTTCGGTAACAATAAGTGTGGGGCTCGATTTGAGACCGGCTTTTATCTTGGCAAAATTGCCAATCTGATCGTGGGCAATGTAGAGGATATGCGTGGGAGCCACTGCGGCTGCGGCAAACTTTTTTACTTCAATGGGTTTGCCTCCGGCGGTTTTTCCTTCGAGCGTTTTTTTAAGCTGATTGAAAAACACATTATCATCGTCCACCACACCAATCACAATTTTACCGGGTTGAAAACTGGCAGGCCAGATTACGTTGCGGGCAAAGGAAAGCATGAACACGGCTTTTTTGCCGGCTTCTTCCTCTTTGGTGAGGCTGCTTTTTTTAACAGTTGCTGTGGATTTTGGGCGTGATGATGTTCGGGCCGAAGCTACTTTCTGCTTTTCATTTTCCAGCAGACTGTCGAGTTCCTTTACACTGTCGTTGAGCACAACGATTTGTTGCTGAAGCGTATCAATGCGGAGCCGGTAATTCTGACTTACCTGGCGCTGCTCGGTTAATTGCTGCTGCGCTTCGTTGTATTTCTTTTTGGATACGCAGGATGCGGCTGCCACGCTAATGCAAAGCAGAAACAAAAAATGCAGACCGCGGTTAAAATTCTTCATTGGGCAAAGATATGCAAACTGAGCCGCCCGTTTTGTTAAAATATGACTACCGGTTTGGCTGATTGTTTCAGATACTGCCACGCGGGAGTTTCCCGGAAAAGAGGCTGAAAATATGGGTGTTTTTACCTGAAAACCGAATGTTTTCGGTTTTTCAATAAACAATAAACAGTGTAATTAATAAATTGTTTTTGCAGCAAGTGAGTTGCATCAGGCCGGACGAATGTCTTTCACATTGAGTTGCAGCGAAACAGTATTGTTCCAGGTATTTTCCTCAATAGTGTAGCAAATATCGGCCAGATTGCCGCGCTGCACGGTGGTGTGGTGTGGCCCGAGTCCGAAACCTATGGCGGGGAAAATGCGGTTGGGTTGTGCGGGATTGATAAAATCGGCTTTGAGGTGGTTGTTGCCTACCACACGCGCCCAGCCTCTGTCGGCCACGCCGCGGGCCATAAATACGGGGTTCATGTTTCCCGGCCCGAAGGGGGCAAACTGCCGGAGCAGGCGTATGGTTTTGGGGTCGATATCATCGAGCGGAAGCGGGGCATCGATGGTAATTTCGGGGATGAGCTGCTCGGGTGTAATGGTGCGGCTCACCACTTCTTCGAAACGCGAGCGGAAAAGTTCCACGTTTTCGGTTTTGAGTGTGAGGCCGGCGGCGTATTTATGTCCGCCAAACTGAATGAGCAGATCGGCGCAGGCTTCAATGGCTTCGTACACATCGAAATCGCGTACCGAGCGGGCCGAGCCTGTGGCCACACCATCTACCGCAGTAAGCACAATGGTAGGGCGGTAGTAGCGGTCGATAAGCCTGGAGGCTACAATGCCCACCACGCCTTTGTGCCAGTTGCTGTTGAAAAGCACGGTCGATTTGCGGCCTGTCCATTCGCTTTTCAGGTCGAGTTCTTCCAATGCCTCGCGGGTAATTTGTATGTCGAGGTCTTTGCGCTCGGTATTGTGGCGCTGAATGATTTCGGCTTCTGCGTCGGCCTGTGCGGTGTTTGCGGCCACCAGCAGTTCAACGGCTTTGGTGCCGTGCTGCACGCGTCCGGCGGCGTTTATGCGCGGGGCCAGCAGAAAAACGAGGTCGCTTACGGTTATCTCTGCCTTGGGCTTGGCCAGCCTGAGTATGGCGGCAAAGCCCGGACGCGGAGCCGTATTGAGCCGTTCGAGCCCGAAGGTGGTAAGCACGCGGTTTTCGCCGGTCATGGGCACGATATCAGCCGCAATGCTTACGGCCACCAGATCGAGATAAGGTGCCAGCGTTTCGACCTCAATGCCGCGCTGCTGCTCCAACGCCTGTATGAGTTTAAAGCCAATACCGCAGCCGGTAAGCTCGTCGAAAGGATAAGCACAGTCGTTTCGCTTGGGGTCGAGCACGGCCACCGCTGCGGGCAGTTCGTTTCCGGGGCGATGATGGTCGCAGATGATAAAGTCAACCCTCAGCCCGTTTGCAAATTCAACTTTGTCTGTGGATTTTATGCCACAGTCGAGCGCCACAATAAGCGAATAGCCGTGCGCCGCCGCATACTCAATACCGGCAAACGAAATACCGTAGCCTTCCTTGTAACGGTCGGGAATGTAGTATCCGGCATTGGCTCCCCGGCTTTGGAGGTAGCTCCACATCAGGGCCACGGCGGTGGTGCCGTCCACGTCATAATCGCCGTACACCAGTATTTTTTCGCCTGCGGCAATGGCCTGTTCAATGCGCTGCACCGCCTTGTCCATGTCGCGCATGAGAAATGGATTGTGCAGGTCGGTAAGCGCAGGGCGGAAAAACCGGCGGGCATCTTCAAACGAATGCACCCCGCGCTGCACCAGCAGGCGCGAAATAAGCGGAGGCACACCCAGGTCGATACTGAGCAAATGCGCCTGCGCCTGATTGGGATGCGGCAAAAGGTTCCACCGGTTGTTCACGGCGTGAAATTACGCACAAGTCACACCTTTTGCTGCTTAACCTTCGTATAACATGTTGAGTTATTGGATAATAATTTCTTAACTTGGCTTGAGCAACACACTATGAACAAACTCGTTTTCACCCTCTCGCTGGCGCTGGGCGTGGTTTCCGCATCTCAGGCCCAAACTTTTACAGGAACCGGCGGCGCCATTTCCGATAATCTCGATACCACTTACTTCCTCATTCCGGTAAGTGGTTTGTCGCCCGCCACTATAAACAACAGTTTCGGACTCGAACAGGTGTGTATGGATCTCACCCACACCAAAGACCGCGACCTCGATATTTACCTCGAATCGCCCGACGGAACCATTGTGGAACTAACCACCGACAACGGCGATCTCGACGACAACTACACCAATACCTGTTTCCGCTGGGATGTGCAAAACCTCATTATAAATGGCTCAGCACCGTTTACCGGCTCGTTTAAACCCGAAGGCATTTTACCCCTCATAAACAACGGACAAAACGGAAACGGCACCTGGCGGCTGCGCGTGTACGACGATAACAACACCGGAAACAACACCGGCACCATGCTGGGCTGGAGCCTTACATTCGGCAATACTCCGGCAGCCAATTTAAATTTTACCTCCTCCAATCTTCCCATCGTAGTTATCAATACCGGAAATCAGGTTATTCCCGACGATCCTAAACTTATGGTGGATATGGGTATTATCTGGAATGCAAATAATGCCCGCAATTACATGACCGATCCGTTTAATCATTACAACGGAAAGGCAGGAATAGAAGTACGCGGATCAAGTTCGCAGATGTTTCCAAAAAAAGGTTTCGGACTCGAATTGTGGGATGTGAACGGAAATGAAATTGATTCCTCCATACTTGGAATGCCCGAGGAAAGCGACTGGATTTTAAGTGCCAGCTATTCCGACAAATCGCTCATGAACAATGTACTTTCCTATCACCTTGCCCGGCAGATGGGCTGGTACGCACCACGCACGGTGTATGTGGAACTGGTGATAGACGGGCAATATCAGGGTGTATATGTGATGATGGAAAAAATAAAGCGCGATAATGACCGCGTGGATATTGCCAACCTGCAGGTAACCGATATTTCCGGCCCCGAACTCACCGGCGGGTACATTGTGAAAATTGACAAAAGCACCGGCAACGGCGGCGGTGGCTGGACATCGAACTACGCGCCCGAGTTGGCCACCAACGGACAAACTATTTTTTTCCAGTATGAATATCCGTCTGATGTGGAAATAGTGCCGCAGCAGCAAGCCTACATACAGGCTTATATCGACAGTTTTGAAACGGCACTGGCCGGGCCAAACTTTGCCGATCCGCTTACGGGCTATGCAAAATACATTGATGTAAATTCGTTTATCGACTATTTCCTGCTCAACGAAATAAGCCGTAATGTGGACGGCTACCGGCTGAGTACTTATTTGTACAAGGAAAAAATTACGGCAGGAAATAAACTCTACATCGGCCCGGCATGGGATTACGATATTGCCTGGGGCAATGCCGACTATTGCAGCGGCAGCGACACTACCGGCTGGGCCTATCAGTTTGGCCAGGTGTGCAGCGGCGATTACTGGTTGGTGCCGTTCTGGTGGACACGGCTCATGCAGGATTCGTCTTTCCGCGATAGACTGCGCTGCCGCTGGGAAGAACTTAAAAACACCGCACTTAGCGAAACGTACCTGCACAACTGGTGCGATACCACGGCGGCGTGGCTCAACGAAGGGCAGCAGCGCAATTTCCAGCAGTGGCCCATTCTCGGCACCTATGTATGGCCCAATCCCTGGCCACAGCCCGTTACCTATCAGGGCGAAGTGAATGAACTTAAACAATGGATCACTGCCCGCCGCACCTGGATGAATGCCAATATGCCCGGCACACTGGCCGGCTGCACTCCGCTTTCGGTGCATACTCCGGCTGCGGCATCGGGCACCATGCTGGTTTATCCCAATCCATCCAGCGGAAACATCACAACCACATTTACCTTACCGCAGGCCGATGCCGTAATGATTACCATTACCGACATTACCGGCCGCGAAGTAATGCAGCCGGTTTCGTTTAACGCACACACCGGCGAAAATACCTTGCCGGTAAACCTCACCCTGCTTGCTCCCGGAAATTACTTTATCCGCATCAGCGGTTCGCATACCTCGCTCAACACATCAGTCATCATTCACACACCGCAATGAAAAAACTACTGATTTCCGGCCTTGCGCTGCTCACCCTGGCCGGTAGCCTTCAGGCACAGACATTTACTGATACACTCAACCAAACCATTAACGACTACGCCACCACCGACTATACGCTTTCTGTTTCGGGGCTTTCGCCCTCGACAATAGATACAACAGGTTTCGGGCTTGAAACGGTGTGTATTGATCTCACGCATACGTGGAACGCCGATCTCGAAATTTACATCATCGCACCCGACGGAACATCGGGCATGCTCGTAGCCGGGCAGGGCGGATCGGATGATAATTACACCAACACCTGTTTCAATGTGTTTGTGACGAATACCATTACGCAGTCGTTTGCACCGTTTACCGGCACGTTTAAGCCAATGGGGCAAATGGGCCGCGTAAACAACGGACAAAACGGAAACGGCACCTGGACACTCCGCATCACCGACACTTATCCGGCCGACGATGGTGTGCTGCTGGGCTGGAGCATCACTTTCGGCAACAATCCGGCTACCTACATTCCTTTTGTTTCGTCTAATTTGCCCATTGTGGTTATCAACACCAACAACCAGCCCATTGGGGATGAGCCGAAAATCATGGCCGATATGGGTGTAATCTGGAACGGAACTGCCCGCAATTACCTGGCCGATCCATTCAATCATTACAACGGAAAAATCGGCATCGAACTGCGTGGAGCCAGTTCGCAGGGGATGCCCAAAAAATCATACGGTCTCGAACTTTGGGATGTAAACGGCAACGACATCGACTCGGCCATGCTGGGAATGCCCAAGGAAAGCGACTGGATTCTTTCGGCCAGCTACGCCGATAAATCGCTGCTGAACAACGCGCTTGCCTATCAGCTGGCGCGCGATATGGGCTGGTATGCGCCACGCACGCAGCATGTGGAGCTGGTGCTCAACGGCGAGTATGTGGGCACGTATGTGTTCACCGAAAAAATAAAGCGCGACAACGACCGCGTGGATATTGCCAAACTTCAGGTTACCGACATCTCCGGCGATGAACTCACCGGCGGTTACATCATCAAAGTCGATCGGCCAAATTCGCCGGGCTGGGTGAGCAATTATCCCGCCTCTTCGGGCGGGCAGGTGTTTCTGCAATATGTGTATCCCGACGGCAACGATATTGTGCCGCAACAGCAGGCTTACATCGAGAGCTATGTGGATAGTTTTGAAACCGCTCTCAACAGTCCCGGTTTCGCCAATCCCGTTACCGGTTATGCCCGCTACATCGATGTGAATTCTTTTGTCGATTACTTTATTCTCAACGAATACAGCAAGAATGTGGATGGATATCGGCTTTCCACATTTCTGTACAAGAAGAAAGATTCCGACGGCGGCAAACTCTTCATCGGCCCGGCGTGGGATTACGATCTGGCCTGGCTCAACGCCGATTATTGTGATGCATTTCTGGTAAACGGCTGGGCCTACAACACCAGCCTCGTTTGTCCGGGAGGCGAAGAAGTTCCCTTCTGGTGGGCCCGTCTGGTGCAGGATACGGCGTTTACCAACAAGGTGCAATGCCGCTGGCAGGAATTGAGGCAAACCATACTCAGCCAGCAGTCGCTCTACAATTACTGCGACTCGATGGCGCTGTACCTGAACGAAAGCCAGCAGCGCAACTTTTTGGTGTGGCCCATTCTCGGCTCTTACGTATGGCCAAATCCATCGCCCATTCCGGCCGATTATGCCGGCGAAATTACCGAACTCAAATCCTGGATCCAGCAGCGCGGCATCTGGCTCGACAACAACCTTCCGGGCAATCCTAACTGCATCCTCACGGGCATGAACGAGAATGCCGCGCCGCTTGCCGGTGTGTTCCCCAATCCGTTTACACAAACGCTTGGCTTTACGCTGGGCCTCACGCCTGCGGAACCTCTACAAATTCAACTCGTTAATACATTGGGACAAACGGTATATACCACCACGCTTTCCCCGCAGGTATCGGGAAGCCAGTATGCGTTTACCGTGCCTGCCGAATTGAGCGGCGGAATTTACCTGCTGCACATTTCATCGGAAAACAAAACCTGGACACAGCAGGTGGTGAAGGGGCAATAAATTCCCTTAAAATATTACGCATAAAAAAGGACGGTGATGAGCCGTCCTTTTTTTGTGCCGATAAATAAATTATTGCACCACAAACTGCTTCACGCCCACGTAATTATTGCCCGAAATACGAGCGGCATACTGCCCGGGAGCAAGTACAAGGTTTAAATCATAACGCGTATCACCATTCAGTTGTTGCGAACTAACCGTGCGGCCCATTACATCGATAATATCGAGAGTGAGGGTCTTGTTGTTCAGCGTTTCGGGAAGCTGAATGGTAAATGCGCCGTTGTTGAGCGAAGGAAACAACTCGGGCGATGCCACAGTTACCGGAGCGGCCGAAGTAAATCCGCTGAGCGGCGCAGCCCAGATGCCGCGGCCAAATGTGCTGAGGTAAATGGTATTGGTGCTGGGATCAATTTCAATATCGCTGGTAATTACGTTGGGCAGGCCGGTGCTTTCGTTTTGCCATTGCGTGGCGTTGGGCATCAGGGTATATACGCCGATGTCGGTGGCGATAATCATTTTGCCGCCGGTGGTGGGAACGTGTTTGATGCAGTTTACCGGAATGTTGGGCAGGTTGTAGCTCACGTTGGTCCAGCTTGCGCCTCCGTCGGTGCTTCTGAATACTTTGTTTCCGGCACTGAAACCGGCAAAACAGGCATACACAATGCTGCTGTTGTTTTCGTCAAACTCAAGCCCGGTGCAGTACAGCGAATCGGGCAGGCCGGTAATGGTTGTCCATATACCGCCGTTGTTGGTGGTAATGTAATATGCCGATGGAATGGCGTATTCGTAGCGCACCCGTGTAGAGACAATTACAGTTTGTGCATTACTGTTTGAAGCGGCAATGGCCGAAATCTCGGGCGTATAAAACTGCTGCGGGAAAGTAGAAATCTGTGTCCACGAATTTCCAAAATCGGTGCTCATTGCCACATCGCGGAAACCAATGTAAACGGTGCCTGCCGCGTTTTGGGTAATTGGTGTAACCCATTCGCCGCTGCCATTTAAGGTAAGAAAAATACCATTGAAATTTTGCCCGTCGTAAGTCACATCAAAATTGCCAAACTGCGACGAGGCAAAAAACGTGGAGCTTTGTGTAGGATGCATCAGGTTGTCCATCCCGTCGCCGCCGTAAACTGTTGACCAGTTTGCACCGTCGTAATAGAAAGTGGCATTGTCCTGTGCGCCGGCCACCACCGAAACAGTTCCGTTTCGCGGAGCCGAGAGGCGATAGAACGAAGTGGTTTGTGTGCCGTTGCTGATGTTTGTCCACTGCGTGGGCCAGGGCACACCGTTGTTGGCATCCACCCAGGTGCTCATAAGAATATTGGAAGTGCGGTAAAGTCCGCCATCGTTGCAGCAGAAAATATTTCCGGTAAGCGATTGCCGGGCGAGGAAGTGAACATCTGCGTGTACAGTGGGGCCGTAAAATGTAGTCCAGTGACTTACCGGATTGAAATTTACACCCCCGTCAACCGAGCCCCAGAGGTTTACTCCGCCGGTGTAAAGAATATCGGCATTGGTAGGATGAATGAGCAGTGCAAGATCGTAGGTGCCCTGTCCGCCCTGTCCGGTTCCTTCGCCCCCTTCGAGAATGTTGAGCAGCGGGGGTAAAAAAGTCCAGGTACTTCCGGCATTTACCGATTTGTACATTCCATAAAAGCCGCGATACTGATCAACGGCAAGTGCATACACGCGGTTGTTGTCTGAAGGAGCAATGGCCAGTTTGATGCGCTGTACCAATCCTGTGGCCGGTATGCCCGTGTTGAGCATGTTCCACGTCACTCCAAAATCAGTCGATTTATAAATGGCCGCAGTGCCGATGTTTGAAAAGCTGAGCCATCCGGTGGCTGCATACACTACGTTGGGTTGTGATGGATCGGCAATAAGATCCCAGAAGAGCGAATCAGATTGTGTGCTCCATGTGGTGCCACCGTCGGTGCTGCGAAACATGCCGCTTACGCCGCAGGCCAGCAGCGTATTGGTGTTGGAAGGATGTACTAATATTTTGCAAATGAGCGAAGCATCGCCATCGGTAAGCTGGTAGGTGAGTCCGGTGGGCTGCCAGGTAATGCCGCCGTCGGTGGTTTTGTACACGCCAATGCCGTAGTGGCTGTGTCGTTTGCGGCCGTAAACGAGGTTGCCAAAATCAATGTAGGCATAGTCGCTTACCGAAATGTACATGGTGTTCGGGTTCTGCGGGTCAATGGCAATATCGCTGATGCGGGTTATGGGAAGATTGTCGGTGAGCGGTGTCCAGGTTACGCCGTTATCGGTGGTTTTCCACACACCGCCCTGCGCCACACCCACAAAGTAGGTGTTTGCATTGGTGGGATGAAAGGCAATGCAGTTGATACGGCCGATGCCGTTTTCCATGTAGCCTGTGTTGTTTTGCGGCACCGCATCGGGCCCGAAGGGATACCAGCCTGTGCTGCTGAACCTTGCCGTTTGTGCAGCCTGCTTTTGTGCAGCGGCTTCGGTAACGGCGGCAATGTATGCCGCAGGATCTCCCGGTTCGCCGTTGGCATTCAGATGCAATTGCTCATCGGCCATCCAGCGGGCGTGTGCTTTCCAGTGTTTGGCTGTTTTCAGATCGGTGCTGTCTTTCCAGGCATTGTATTGCCGCTGCTGCTCGTTAAACGAACGTGCATCGCCCGGATTTTTTACGGTAAAGGGTTGTTGTGCAAGCAATGCAGTTGCAGGCAATAACAATGAAAGTGCAAGGAGAATGCGTTTCATGGGAAGGAAAGATGTAAAAACGTTTGGGAGATGTATGGATGAAATTAACAAAAATTGCCCGAAAATCAATTTACACCGGTATAATATTATCTTTACAATGCTCATCACAACCATCATCATCCTGTTCCCATGAAACATCTTTTCGTTTTTCTTCCCGCACTGATTTCGGTAAATTTTCTTTCTGCACAAACCTACAATGGTGCAGTAGGTGCAATTAATGATTTGGTGGCAAATAATTTCACCTGCACCGTATCGGGACTTTCACCGGCCACTATTGATACCTCTGCCTTCGGCCTCGAAACAGTTTGTATCAACCTCACGCATACCTACGACAGCGATTTGCTTATCGAACTGCTTTCGCCCGATGGAACCACCATTACTTTGGTGCGCGAACAGGGCGGAGGTGGCGATGATTTCACCAATACCTGTTTTAACGAAACCGCTCCGGCAAGTATCACCACAGGTGCTCCGCCATTTACCGGCAATTTCACCCCGCAGGGCTTCATGGGGCGGCTAAACAACGGACAAAACGGCAACGGAACATGGACACTTCGCATCACCGATTTGTATGGTGGTGATACGGGCAATTTAATTGGCTGGACACTTGCCTTCGGAACCAACCCGGCCAGTAATGTGGGCTTTACTTCGTCCAATCTTCCCATAGTGGTGCTCAACACCAATAATCAGAACATTCCGCAAGGTCCCAAAATTATGGCCGATATGGGCATTATATACAACGGCCCCAATGTGCGCAACTACCTGAACGATCCGTATAATAACTACAACGGCAAAATAGGAATTGATATCCGCGGCAACTATTCGGCCATACTTCCTCAAAAACCTTACGGTGTTGAAACGCGCGATGTAAACGGCAATTCCATAAACGTTTCCCTGCTGGGAATGCCCGCCGAAAACGACTGGGCGCTGCTGGCCAACTACAACGACAAATCGTTTATGCGCAATTTGCTGGCCTTCGATATTTTCGACAAAACAGGCCACTATGCCCCGCGGGCAAAATTGGTGGAAGTGGTGCTCAACGGCGATTATCAGGGCGTTTACCTGCTTTGCGAAACCATTAAGCGCGATGCAAACCGCGTGGACATTGCCCGCCTCGATCCTGTCGAAACCACCTGGCCCGATGTATCAGGCGGCTACATGCTGAAAATAGATTACTGGGACAATGCCAACTCCTGGCAGCTGAACTATGCACCAATAGGCCATCCGAATATGGATATACACATGGTATATGTATATCCCGATCCCGACGATCTTGTGCCGCAGCAGCAAACCTATATTCAGAACTTTGTAAACGACTACGAAACCGCACTCTACGGTACTGCATTTGCCGACACGGCCATCGGCTACCGGAAATACATCAGTGTGCGTTCGTTTATGGATTACTGGATTGTAAACGAGCTTTCGCGCAATGTGGACGGGCACAAGAAAAGCTGTCATTATTACAAGGAAAAGGATAACGCCAACGGTACTATCGGCAAAATGAAAGCCGGGCCGGTGTGGGATTTCGACTGGGCCTGGAAAAACATTCCCGGCTGTGTAAATTCTGAAATGACCGACGGCTCGGGCTGGTCGTATCTGGTAAACGACTGTTCGCCCGATGTAAATTCGCCCGCCTGGTATGTGCGTTTGCTGCAGGACAGCAACTTTGCCAATCAGCTTCATTGCCGCTGGTTCGAACTTCGCGCCACAGTTTTAGATACCACCTATTTGTTCAACTATATGGATTCGGTGGTTACGCTCGTAAACGAAGCACAGCAGCGACACTACGATTATTGGGGCCACATGGGCCAGGCCACCGGCGCACCCGAAGTGGATCCTCCGGCACAGTCGTATCAGGAAGAGGTTGACAGGCTCAAGCAGTTCATCCGCCTGCGTCTGGCTTTTCTCGATGCCAATATGCCCGGCAACATGAACGGTTGCAACCTTACTTCGGTGCATACACAGCCTGCTTATCAGCCTGCCGTATCGGCATGGCCCAATCCGTTTACCGGAATGCTCAATGTGCAGTTGCAGCTTGCGCAGCAAACCACCGTGCAGGTAAGTGTTACCGATATGGCCGGCCGTACCGTGCTTTCGGGCACCCCGCAGCAGTTGGGCGCAGGCACGCAGCAGTTGGGCATGGATGCAAGTGTGTTGCCCGCAGGCGTGTATCTGCTTCATGTGCAGGCAGGCGAAAGCGTGCAGGTGCTGCGTGTGGTGAAGGGTGAGTGAGTTAATTCACTCCGCTTTCGGTATCCGGATTGTTCTCTTTCATTTGTTCGTATAACTTCGCCGAGGATATTAATTGTTCGGCGAAAGAATAGATATCGTCGGGCGACTTCAGTTCATACTTCGTTTCCTTCTTTTGAGCGTCAAGCAAAGCAATCTGTTTTCTCTCTCCTTCCAGATAAAACCGGCAAACAGGTTTACGGTTATTATCGTCGAGCAAAATTGAAAAATAGGATTGTGCATCACGATAATTTATTCGCGAAGGATCAACAGACTGCCTTAAAATCGATTTGACAATCAGATAAGCCTCCATTTCTTCTCCGGTGGTATTTATTTTTGATCTCTCATCGGCTGATTCCTTTGCAGGAACAACTTCGGGTTTTGTGACTTCATTTTCTTTTGATAATGCGGTTTTGAGCCGTTCGGTAATAATATCGGAGATGTATTGTTGCAAAGATTTTTTCAAAAGTGTGGTAAATTGTTCCAATACTTTTGCCGTAATCATTCCCGGATAAACCGGGCGGGCAAAATGACGCACAAAATTTTCACCTGGATTGGTTAACTCTGCCGAGATCAACACCCGAAGTTCATTCATATACTTTAACTCACTGGCCGCGTTTACTATACTGTCGATGTCAAAATAGGATTTGTGAAATTTCTTGAGTTCTTCAAGTTGATTTTCTTTTATATCAATAATCGAGAATTCAAAAAATGGTTTTTCATCCATTTTGTTTGGCTCTACGAGATCGGAATAAAACCGATATACAATTCCATTGGTTAGTACACCGAAGCGTGATTTTGACACATGAAAATAACGGAGCAACTGACCATCATGCAGGTCAAGATTTTTCGACCAGTGTTTGCATTCAATTAACAGCACCGGAAGGCTGTCTTTCATAATTGCATAATCAATCTTTTCACCCTTCTTTAAACCTATATCGGCCACAAACTCCGGAACTACTTCCATCGGATTGAAAATATCATAACCCAATGCCTGAAGCATGGGCATTACAAGAGCGTTCTTTGTAGCCTCTTCTGTTTGAATCTGATCGCGAAGTTTCGTGGCACGATCACTGATTTGTTTAATTTGATCTTTGAAGTCCATGTACGGTCTGGTTGTGAAAATGATTCAGAATAAATCATTTTCACAATACTACAGAGGGAATGGTGAATAAATATCCCTTAATCTGATGAATTAAGAAATACGATAAGAATATTCTTATTGTGAGAATAAAAGATATTATAATCACTCCCTGTTCATCACCTCCGTTTTCCGGCGCGAGGGTATCTGCTGTGTGTGCATACGGGTAATGTGGTGCGCGTGCAGCGGTTGGTGAGCGGGGGGCGCAAAGATAAATTCGTGAACTAATCGGGTGGTCTTGTTCTGCAGGAAGTACAGCTAAAATATTCTTTATAGCGATTGTCTCTAAGTTTACTAACTTTCAGGATTAAACTAATGAATTATGCCTGAAACAGAGAAGGGATCAACATTGGTTGCCGGGACAAAAGCTTCTGCGGAAGGTTTAGGTAAAAATGGTGTGGCATTTGCCGCTCCAGGCGCTTTGCTTTTCGATAAAAGTGACACCGGACAGGCACAGCAGCTTCCGGCGGCGCAATTCAAAATCGGGAAGAATGCAGTAAAAGGCACCACAGTCGGTCAACTCTTTGTCCGAAAGGCATGGATTGTAATTGATGTAAAAAACGAGGATGAAAATAATATCCGCTATGTACTTGCAGCGTATGATATTTTTGAGAAAACACTGGTAGATGGGGGAGAAACGAAAGAAGTCGCGTGGAATGACGATAAATTTTATCTCGGCCCCGGGCAGGAAGATCCGGAAAATAGTGAAGAGGAAGAAGAGGATGAGTTGGATTTGGTGAATGAAGAAGATATTGAACAGCAAGTTGAAAATCTTCCCATCATTCCGGAAGATACGAACAAAGAAAAGAGAGAACTGTACCTAAAGCAATCGGGAGCAACTGGTTTAAAAGAGGAAGAGGTGCAAAAAATTAGTTCGATACTGAATCCGAATGTGGATATTCTTACCGGCGTATCGAAACCATTAATTGTTAAAGGACTTAAAACAAGTCTGACAAATGCACTTAATAGATGGCTGAGGCCCTTGTACACTGAATCGAAAACGCTTAATAGCAGCGATCGTTCTTTGGATATGGGCGTGATTGGCGATCTGGCCAAAGTGGCGTGGCAAATTGTGCAGCAACACTACGGCAGTTTAATTGTCATGTCACCACCCCATCCGGATAGCATAGCTTCCAAAGAAGATTATGACCCATCCTCAAAGGAACATTTAACCACACAACAATCGATAGTTTCCGGTCTTTCCAAAGAAGAAGAGACTGAGATGACAATCAACTCGGTGTATTATGGGCTTTCGCAGCCTGATGTGGGAGGGATTGTTTACGAAAAATATAATGTAGATACCTCGCGAAAAGTGGATAGGGAAATTATTCATGAGGTTGTTACTGAATTTGCGAATAGTAACAGGGCAAAATTACTGCTTGTTAAAGCGATGTGGCCCGGAGAGGAAGACTTTGCAAAAGGGAAAGTATATATACAGCATAAGGTTCCGAAGTCGCGGCTTAAAAAGGAAGAAAAGATACGTAGTTATATTCAGGGAAAATACTGGGAAGTCATTCAAACCCTGATTCACGAAATTCTCCATGCCGCAGCACACGGCCGTTTGAAACAATCGACCAAATTGATCGGAGCGAATGCATATAATATTATCGTGGAAGGAATTTGTGAATATTATGCACTCCGTGCGTGGAATAAAACCTTAGAAACAATTACACAGAATAAATCTTTGCAAGAACTGATTACCGGATCGTATGATAAAGATATTGATCCCGATTCCATTCCTAAAATTTCCCGGTATGAGTCCATTGAATCTGTAAAGGAAATAGTTGAAGTAATCAATAAAGGAAATGCCAAATCGAAAGTGAATGTGGGTGAAGCCAACTTAGTTGCGGCTTACTTTATGGGGCATGTAGAGCTTATTGGTTTGCCCGATCCGAATAAAGAATAATGTTCAATCTGTCCACCGGCTGTTGCCGGCGGAATGTATTTGTTAGCGATTCATCACCTCTGTTTGTCGGCGTATTGATGCTTTGTGCAGCAACTGACACAACTCGGCAATAATATCTTTATCCAGCCCAAGAGCCTGGCCCTGCGCCGTGCGCGATTGCAGAATTTGCAGCCAGCGGTCGATTTGCAGAATGGTTACGCCGTGTTCTTTTTTGTAGCTGCCAATTTCTTCCACCACCTGCATACGCCGGGCCAGCGCCTGAACCATTTCGGCATCAATGCCATCGATTACGCTTCGCAGCGAGTTTAGCTGATGTCCGAAATGGGCATCGTCGCAGCCTTTGCCGCGCACCACTAATTTCTCGAGCAGTTGAAGCAGCAGGGCGGGAGTGAGTTGCTGTGCGGCATCGCTGAGGGCGGTGGCGGGGTCGCGGTGGGTTTCTATCATCAGCCCGTCCACATCAAGATCGAGTGCCTGCTGCGATACCGATTCAATTAAATCGCGGCGGCCGCTGATGTGGCTGGGGTCGCAAATGAGTGGCAGGGCGGGGCAGGCGCTGCGCAGGGCAATGGCCATTTCCCAGAGCGGGGCGTTGCGGTATTGTGTTTTGGTGCCGGTGCTGAAACCCCGGTGTATGGCCCCCAGCTTGCGAATGCCTGCGCGGTTAAGCCGTTCGAGTGCGCCAAACCAGAGCATGAGGTCGGGGTTTACCGGGTTTTTTATCAGCACGGGAATATCGGTGCCTTCGAGCGCATCGGCTATTTCCTGCACCGAAAACGGGTTTACCGTGGTGCGTGCGCCAATCCACAGCACATCAATGCCGGCTTTGAGTGCCAGTTCGGTGTGGGCGGCGGTGGCCACTTCTACGGTAACGGGCAGGCCGGTTTCGGCTTTTACGCGCTGCAGCCAGGGCAGGGCGGCTTCGCCCATTCCTTCAAAGGCACCGGGGCGGGTGCGCGGCTTCCATACTCCCGCGCGAAACAGCGAGGTGTGCTGCTGTGCGGCAATGCTGCGGGCAGTGTCGAGCAACTGTTCTTCGCTTTCGGCGCCGCAGGGGCCGGCTATAATTATTTTCTTCCACCGGGCAGGCAGCCACTGGCTTACCGGTTCGAGATCGAGATCAAGACGTGTATCAGGCATACTTATAATATAACAGGCGAAAACGGCAAGTGTTGCAGCCTGGTTTGCACAAAGGTACTATGGCCCGGCGGCATTTTACCCTGTTTAGGGTATTGTACCCGGCCGCCGGGCTGCCGTTCTTTGTATCCATGAATAATCCATTGCTCGGCACGCCGGTATTTCCCGAAAACAGCACTCCCGCCTGTTTCGGATGCTCGTGGCAGCAATTTGCCATTGAACTGAAGAAGAAGAAAAAGTGCTGCAAGGCCTGGAAAGAAAAAAAACGCTGCAAAAAATGCCCTGCAAACGGCTGATTGGCCGGGTTTGATTTACGGTATTCCCGTCTCTTCGCTGTTCCCCATTTTCAAATAATTCCGAAATTGTGCTTCACATTCCTGTGGTGTACAGAATTGCCATCCAGGTATTCTCACCGCAAATTATTCTTGCGCGATGTCTGAAACAAAATACGAATACCCGCAGGTAAAATACACCCGCCTCACTTTCCCCCCCGCCCAAATGCAGCAGCGGGCGCAGGAATTTTATGCCTGGATGGACACCCGCCGCACCGTGCGCGAGTTTTTGCCCGACCCCATACCCGAAGGCGTACTCGAACACATCCTGCTCGCCGCATCCACGGCCCCGTCGGGCGCGCACAAACAACCCTGGTCGTTTTGCGTGGTCACCAACCCCGATCTCAAACGCCAGATACGCGAAGCCGCCGAAAAAGAAGAATACGAAAGCTACAACGGCCGTATGCCTCAGGACTGGCTCGACGACCTGGCCCCGCTCGGCACCGACTGGCGAAAACCGTTTCTCGAAACAGCCCCGGCACTCATAGTCGTATTCCGCCGGGCCTATGAAGAAGTAAACGGCCGCAAAAAGAACAACTACTACGTAAACGAATCGGTGGGGCTGGCCTGCGGTTTTCTGCTGGCGGCCATCCATCATGCCGGGCTGGGAGCACTCACGCATACGCCCAGTCCGATGAACTTTTTAAGCAGCCTGCTTAACCGCCCCGAAAACGAGCGACCTTTCCTGCTGATTCCGGTTGGATATGTACCCGAAAACTGCCTTGTGCCCGATTTAAAGCGCAAAACACTGGACGATATTTGTTTTATCTATAAGTAACAGGCTGATTATCAGTACAAAGTCAAAAAAGGTTTTGTTTTTCGTCCCCTCCGGCTATCTTTGCACGCAATCTTTAACCAAAAAACCTATAAAAATGTCTGATATCGCATCAAAAGTGAAAGACATCATTGTTGACAAACTCGGTGTTGAAGCCAGCGAAGTAACCGAGGCTGCCAGCTTTACCAATGATCTCGGTGCTGACTCGCTTGATACTGTTGAGCTCATCATGGAATTTGAAAAAGAGTTCAACATCGCTATTCCTGACGATCAGGCTGAGAAAATCGCTACCGTAGGTGATGCTATCACTTACATCCAGGAACACGCTACCAAGTAATCCAACCGGATTCAATTTTGAAGTAAACGTATGCAGTTAAAACGGGTTGTTGTAACGGGCCTTGGCGCAGTAACACCGCTGGGCAACAGTGTTCAGGAATATTGGACAAATTTGCTTGCGGGAGTAAGCGGCGCAGCCCCGATTACCCGTTTCGATGCATCGAAATTCAAAACACAGTTTGCGTGTGAAGTGAAAAACTTCAATGTGGAAGATTATTTCGACCGCAAGGAAGCGCGCAAACTCGACGCATTTTCACATTATGGCATCGCCGCGGCCGATCAGGCCGTGCGCGACGCCGGTGTGAATGCCGAAACCATTGACCGCACCCGTGTGGGTGTAATCTGGGGTTCGGGCATTGGCGGACTGGAAACTTTTCAGGACGAGTGTTTTGCATTTGCCAAAGGCGATGGTACGCCGCGTTTCAATCCGTTCTTCATTCCCAAGATGATTGCCGACATCTGCGCCGGACATATTTCCATGCGCTATGGCTTTCACGGACCCAATTTCACCACGGTTTCGGCCTGTGCTTCTTCCACCAACGCACTTATTGATGCGTTCAATTACATTCGTCTGGGCAAGGCCAATGTAATTATTGCAGGCGGTTCAGAATCGGCGGTGAATGAAGCCGGTGTGGGTGGTTTCAATGCCTGTCAGGCCATGAGCACCCGCAACGACGATCCGGCCTCGGCCTCGCGCCCCTACGATAAAGAGCGCGATGGTTTTGTGCTGGGCGAAGGCGGCGGGGCATTGGTGCTCGAAGAACTGAACCATGCGCTGGCCCGCGGCGCAAAAATTTACTGCGAAGTAGTGGGCGGCGGCCTCAGCGCCGATGCTTATCACATCACCGCTCCGCACCCCGAAGGCCTTGGCGCCGCACTGGTAATGCGCAACGCCCTCGAAGATGCCGAATTACAGCCCACAGACATCGACTACATCAACACCCACGGCACTTCAACCCCGCTGGGCGACGTGGCCGAGCTGAAGGCCATACAGAAAGTGTTTGGTGAGCAGGCTTACGCCATGAACATCAGCGCCACCAAATCAATGACCGGCCACCTGCTTGGCGCTGCCGGTGCTGTGGAAGCTATCGCCACGGTGCTGGCGGTGCAAAACGACATTGTTCCCCCCACCATCAATCACACCACCCCTGACCCGGAAATTGATGCCCGTCTGAACCTGACGTTCGGCAAAGCCCAGCAGCGTGTGGTTCGTGCGGCTATCAGCAATACCTTCGGCTTTGGCGGCCACAATGCCGCAGCCGTGTTTAAGAAGTATTCTGCTTAATCGCGCCATTGATTACTGCACTGAGAATCATTCTGTTCACAAGCGGAAATGATAAGGCTCTGAGCCGCTCACTCCGCAATATGCTGGGATTTTATCCCCGCAACCTCTCCCTTTTCCGCAAAGCCTTCACCCATAGTTCGGTGGCCAATCAGGCCCGCGACCGCAACGAACAGAAAGAAAGCTACGAACGCCTGGAGTTCCTCGGCGATGCCGTACTCAGCGCCGTAATTGCCGATTACCTCTTCAAAAAATTCCCTTACCGCGACGAAGGCTTCCTCACCAAACTCCGTTCGCGCATCGTAAGCAGGCAGCAGTTGGGCAAACTGGCCGTGAAATTCGGCCTCGATAAATTTATTGAAGCCGAAAGCGGGCTCACCGGCCGCAGCAACTCCATAAACGGCGATGTGTTTGAAGCCCTCATCGGCGCCATTTACCTCGACCGCGGCTATGTATTTACCGCCCGTTTCATTCACGAGAAAATTATCCGTCACCACCTCGATATCGACGAAATAGAAAGTACCGATACCGATTTCAAGAGCAAACTCATTGAGTGGTGCCAGAAAAACAAAAAGGAACTTCGCTTCAATCTCGTGGAGGAAAACGGCAGCGGACAGCAGCGCATGTTTGTAATTGAGATTACCATCGACGGCAAAGTACACGGCCGCAGCCAGCACCAGTCGAAAAAACGGGCCGAGCAGGAAGCCGCCGGAGCCTGTCTGGCCGAGTTGGATCTTCCCTAAACTGCTTTTAGACAGCTTCTTACAGCAGGTTGTCCGCGCCTGCGAAGGCTTTAATCTCTTTTTTATTTCCCCAACCGGGCAACCCTTTGTACCTTTTATCGTCTTTTAAGCGTAGAATCCGGCAGAACCAGGTTGCAATTATGACGGAAAATGAACTGATCGCGGGTTGCATCAGGCAGGACAGAACCTGCCAGGAGGCATTGTACAAGCGGTTTTATGGTAAAATGCTGGGTGTTTGCCTGCGTTATGCCAAAGATCGTGAGCAGGCGCGCGATATGCTTCAGGATGGGATGATTAAAGTTTTTTCCACCATCCGCAATTTTGCAGGCCGGGGATCGCTGGAAGGCTGGGTGAGGAGAATTGTAGTGAATACCGCTGTAGATCACCTTCGCCGCAACAAGCATGAATACCTCATTGTATCCACCGTTCACATGCGCGATGGCGATGTGCCCGACCATACAGATGAGGTAGAAGAGGAGGACCTGATAGCCGCACTTTCCGAAGAACAGATTCTGAAAGCCGTGCAGCAACTCAGCCCCGCCTATCGCACGGTGTTTAACCTGTATGTGCTGGAAAACTTTTCGCACCGGGAAATTGCCGAGCAGCTCAACATCAGTGAGGGTACTTCCAAGTCTAATCTTGCCAAGGCCCGCTTCCAGCTCAAGAAATTACTCACACACCTAAGCAGACAAAGTGCCGATGAACAACGGACAACTACACGATGACCCGCTCTTCCGGGCAGTGCAGGAACGGCTGGGCGACTATGAAGCTCCTTACGAGGCAGCCGACTGGGACGCTATGAGCCGTTCGCTGGACCAGCTGCCCAATAGAAACCGTTTCCGTATCAGGTTCAGCCTGAATGCGCTGCTGGCTCTCGTAGGAGTGGCCGGAGCCATTGCGCTGGCCACCTGGATGTTTACGCGAAACGAAAACGCGGCGCAGCCTTTGCCCGCTGTAACGGCAAAACCTGCCACAAAAAACGCACCGTCCCAAACCACTGCACCGGTGCCAAACACCCAACTGGCCGTTCAAACACCGGAGATCAGGCCCGAAACGGTTTTGGCAGCGTTGCCTGTGCGTGTGCAGCGAAAAAACAACCATCACAGCCCGCTCCTGCATCCCGATCAGTTTCGCTTCGGCGATCAGATTGATCCCATGCGCGGCTTTGTAAAGAAAACAAACGAAGAGGTGGACAGCCTGCACGCACCCGCTCAGGACCCACCGTCACTCGACCCGTTCATTAAAAAAGCAACCGGCCCCTCGGCCGACAGTGGCTCCACTTCCGACTCTTCCGGCGATGCCGGCAAGAGCACCGAAGACAATTCGGAGCCGAAATAATTTTTCCGTTGTTTTGGTTAATAACCGCACTGATTTTATGTTAAATCAGTGCGGTTGTTTTTTTTATTAATGTTGGTACACTAATTGTTTTATCAACAGATTTTCAAACGCTTGCTTCCGTAGAAGGAATTGGACAATTGAACAGGTTTTTTTGTCTGATGTTTTGCAGTTTTCGCAAGGGCTTTATTCAACAAGTTTCATAATCCCTCTGTTGTGTGTGTGGGTGTATTGGCTTTCGTCTGTTCGGAAGCAGCCCGGTGTTTCACATAATAATCAGGATTATGAAACAAAACAACTACAACAACTTACGCCGCAGCGCATTTTTTGCCTCGGTGTTGGCCATGCTGGCCATTTCGCAACGTGCCGAGGCTCAGTGGCAACTGGGTGGGAATGCACTTGTGGGGCCTACCGCAATGGGATCAAACAATGCGGTTAATGTGCAGTTTGAAACAAATAATGCGGTAAGAATGACTCTGATAGGTGCGGCCGGGCCTAATCAGGGATTCTTCGGAGTAGGTGTAGCTAATCCCAATACACATTTGGAGGTACTTACCGATATGCGGGTACGCAGTACAATTGTAGGTTCGCAGCTTACGTTTACTGCCAATTCGCGTCAGAATATTGATGCCTCCACCGAACTGAGGGTGTCTTCGTTTGGGAATATACTACACACATTTGGCACCGGTGGAGCCGGCGCACGGTTTGTAATTAACAGTGGTTCAACGGCCAATCCATTAATGACGATTCTCGATAACGGATTTACCGGATTCGGCACAACTGCACCATCAGCCAGACTACAGGTATTCGGCGGACAAATTTCGCAGGTGCAGGTTGGTGCTTTCGGTTCGTTTGCCGCGCCTAATGAGTGGATTGGTATGGGTGTGGCAGGAACGTCAGCATTCCCCATAAACTTTGTGTACGGTTTGGCCATGTCGCGCGCAGGTTTTGCCGGCTATTATAATCTGGTGGACAACGGCAGCGTGAAAGACATGATAATTGGCTTTGGCAACGAAGGTGCCGCGCTGGGTACTGAGCGTTTGCGTATCCGCAGCATTCTTACCAATGGTGCAGCAGCACCCGTTAACAAAGACATCATGGTTATTAACCCGAATGGCTACGTAGGTCTGGGCAGCGACCCCGGCGCGGTGGCATTTGCGGTTGATGCCACGCCCGGTGTACTTCCGGCTGCTCCGGGTCTTGTGCGCGGAATTTCGGTACTCACAAACGGATCCTTTGCAGCACCCGCTGCGGCTTCGTTTGCGTCCATCGGCGAATTGGTGAGTTCACTTTGTCCCACCAATTTGGTGGTAGGAATGCGTGGTCAAAACGGACAGGCGGGTGTAAACTGCCAGGTAAATAATACCAATGCCGAAATTGTGTGGCAGGATCTTACCTATGGAGGAAATGTGCTTGCCACAACCGGAGCAGAGTCGCGTTTTACATTTAATTTCCGGAACAATGTGGCCGGGCCCTGCGTACCCGGCAACAGTCGCGAGGTAATGACCATTCTGGCCAATGGCCGTGTGGGTATTAATACTCCCACCCCTGTGGCATTTGGTATTGATAATGTACCTCCCACTGCGGGGAACTTTAATAATTATTACCTCGATGTAATCGGTGGCATTCGTGGCGAAGGTTTCTGGGCGTTCTCTGATCAGAAATTCAAAACCAATGTCGTAACTATTGAGAATCCGATGGAGCAGATAATGAAAATACGAGGTACCCGCTATATTTTCAATGCACCTTCGGCCACAGAAGGCCAGCAGGGTTATGAGCAGCTTGGCTTTATTGCCCAGGAACTTGAGCAGGTTGTGCCCGAAGCCGTATCGCAGGGCAATGATGGTATTTATGCCGTTAACTACAACGCCATCACCCCGCTGCTAGTAGAAGGCATCAAAGAGCAGCAGAACACCATTGTAACACTCACCAACCGCGTAGCCGAACTCGAAAAACAATTAGCCGCACAGCAGGGCAACACTGCTCCCACAGGAGCTTTCCAGGATCAGCTTCCGGTTAATCCCGCTTTGGGAAATCTCCAGCAGAACGTGCCCAATCCGTTCAACCAGCAAACCGTAATCAACTACACCGTGGCACAGAACGCCGGTGTGGCCATGCTTACAATCTACGACCTCAACGGCCGTCAGATTCGTTCGGAACAGCTTAACCAGCGCGGTGCCGGTCAGTTTGTAATCAATGCCAACGAACTTGCGCCCGGCATGTACATTTACGCACTTATCGTAGATGGCAAAGCCGCCGACAGCAAGCGCATGATTGTGACCGAGTAAATAATTGCAGATATTAAAAAAAGTGGCAGGCTCTTTAATGTGGCCTGCCGCTTTTTTTTAATCGTATGTATTTCAGAAGCCGGCTTTATTAAACCGCCGTTTTTAGAGGTGCGACCACCATTTTGTTTATAATAAATGTATCTACATTTAAAAAGAATATTAACAGTCTTTCATTCCGTTGCAGGACAAGAAAAATAGTATGATATACATATATTTTAATGTAATGGATTTGGCATTTTTTGCAAAGGCTTTAATCAACAAGAATAATCTGCCTGCTGTTTTGTGTCTGGGTTCACCGGCTTTCGTCTGTTCGTAAGCGGGCCCGGGTTTCACTAAACAACCAGAATTATGAAACAAATTCATTACCACAAAATGCGCCGCACGGCATTCTTTGCCTCGGTGCTGGCCATGCTGGCCATTAATCAGCGCGCGGAAGCCCAGAACTGGGTGAATGGAGGAAATGCTCTTGCGGCGGCAGGAACATTGGGAACAAATACACCGCAAAATTTATTGTTTGAAACCAACAACGTGGTACGTATGTCGGTTGTTGGTTTAGCCGGTTTCAATCAAGGCTTTGTGGGAGTTAATACTGTGGCTCCTACTTCACGATTTCAGGTGCGTCAGGGTCAAATATCGCAGGTAGAAACAGGTACGTTTGGCAATTTTGTAACAGGCAACGATTGGATTGGCTTAGGCGTTGCAGGTTCGCCGCTTGTGCCTATTCCCAGCGTTTATGGTATGGCCATGTCGCGCGCAGGTTCGGCAGGTTATCTCAATCTGGTTGATAACCCTACCGGACTAAAAGATCTGGTGCTGGCATTTGGTAATGATTTAAGTGTGATTACGCCTTCACGACCCGCGCAGAATTTTATTCTGCGTTATCTGGTTACAGATTTTAACAATGGAATCCCTGTGGTGACCCAACGTGATTTTATGACTGTAAACCAATTTGGTTGCGTAGGCTTTAACAGCGCTCCTGGCCGTACAGCTTTCCTTGTTGATGCTACTCCCACAGCGTTGCCGGGTGCCGATATACGGGCTATTTCAGTACTCACTAATGGCAGTTTCATGACACCGGCAGCGGCTTCATTTGCCTCGATAGGCGAACTTGAAAGCTCGGTATGCCCCACCACAGGTGTAGTGGGTTTCCGCAGCCAGAATGGATTGGCCGGTGTAAATGTGCAGGTTGACAACACCAATGCCAATCTCAGTTGGCAGGATTTAAGCTATTCGGGTAACGTAAATGCAACTACCGGAGCAGAGTCGCGCTTTACATTTAATTTCCGCAATAACCAGCCCGGGCCCTGCATAGCTGGCAACAACCGCGAGGTAATGACTATTCTGGCCAACGGCCGTGTAGGCATTAATACTGCTACTCCGGTGGATATAGGCATATTCAACGTGCCGCCCAATGCCGGTGTTTTTGCCAATTTCTACCTCGATGTAAACGGCGGTGTGCGTGCCGAAGGCTTCTGGGCATTTTCAGATCAGAAGTTCAAAACCGACGTGGCCACTATTGAAAATCCCATGGAGCGTATCATGAAAATGCGTGGCACAAGCTACGTGTTCAATGCTCCCTCGGCCGGCGTAGGCCAGAAAGGCTATACACAGCTTGGTTTCATTGCCCAGGAGCTTGAGCAGGTAGTACCCGAAGCCGTAGTAAAAGGCGACGACGGTGTGTATGCCGTAAACTACAACTCCATTACTCCGCTGCTCGTGGAAGGCATCAAAGTACAGCAAAACGAAATTGTAACCCAGCGCGAACAAATTGCCACCCAGCAGCAGCGTATCGAAACCCTCGAAGCGCAGGTAGCGGCGCTTACCAAAGCCTCCAACGGTACGGCACCCACCGGCACTTTCCAGGATCAGCTTCCGGTAAATCCGGCTCTGGGCAACCTGCAGCAGAACGTGCCCAATCCGTTCAATCAGCAAACCGTAATTAATTTCACCGTGGCCGAAAACGCCGGTGTGGCCATGCTTACCATTTACGACCTCAACGGCCGCCAGATTCGTTCCGAGCAGCTTAACCAGCGCGGTGCCGGTCAGTTTGTAATTAATGCCAACGAACTTGCTCCAGGAATGTATATTTATGCACTTATTGTGGATGGCAAAGCTGCCGACAGCAAGCGTATGATTGTAACCGAGTAAGCATACTGCTTAATTTCATTAATTAACATTAATTTATGCAGGACGGATGGAAGTTATTCACACTTCCATCCGTCTTTGATTTTAAGCAAAGTATCCTTAAAATACATCATTACGCCTTATTTTATTGGTTTTACAAATATTTTATTTTCATAATATTTAACATAAATATTAAATTATACAAATAAAAACGCATTTATTGAAAATGTTAAAAAGAACAAATATTCAAATAGTTCTGTTTTGATGTGGCAAGAATCACCTTCGAATGTCCGGAGTGTGAATTATTGCATAAGTATCATCAAAACACAATACAATGAACACAAACACAAAACAAATGGCACGGCGGTTATTCATCGCCATGTTTTTGCTGGGTACAGCAAATGAGGTTCTTGCGCAGGACTGGACTTTGACCGGCAACAGCCTTTCCGGAACGGGCACCAACCCCACACAAAGGCTCGGGTCAACAAACGCGTTTGATCTGGTAATGATTACAAACAATACCGAACGGATGCGCATTCTCAGCGGCGGAAATGTGGGAATTGGCACAAACAATCCCAGCAGCCGTCTGCAGGTTTCCGGTGGTCAGTTTTCGCAGCTCCAGAGCGGATCATTCGGCGCATTCGGAACGGCCAATTCGTGGATTGGTCTGGGATTGGCCGGGTCGCAGTCGTTCCCGATCAGTTCGGTATATGGTATGGCAATTTCGCGTACAGGATCGCAGGCCTATTTTAATCTTGTGGACAATACTTCTGCCAGAGACCTTGTAATTGGTTTTGGTGTGGACGACAATGTGATTAATACCAGCCAGCGGCTGCGTATCCAGAGCATTATTACGCTGGCCAATGCAACCAATGATATTCCTTCCACCAAAGATTTGATGGTGTTTAATCCGCAGGGTCTTGTGGGTGTGAACAACGATCCGGGACAGATTGCGTTTTTTGTGGACGCCACTCAGGCAGGGGTTCCTCTTTCAACGGCTTTCCGCTCCATGACCATTCTTACCCAGGGCAGTTTTTCGAATCCGGCAGCTGCCACATTTGCTTCCATTGGCCAGGAAGGAAACAGTACGGTTACAGGCTTCGACATTATCGGCCTTCGTGCGCAAAACGGAAATTCGGGTATCAACTGTCAGGTAAACGCCAACGTGGCCGAAATTACCTGGCAGGACCTTAACTATACAAATCCGGTAAGCGCCACCACCGGCACCGAGGACCGTCTCACGTTTAATTTCCGCAACGGCGTGCCCGCCAACAACCCTACCAACAAACGCGAAATGATGACCATTCTGGCCAACGGCCGTGTGGGCATAAACACACCCACTCCGGTAGCAACAGGAGCAACCAACGTGGCACCCAATGTAATACCGATGATTAATTACTTCCTCGATGTAAACGGCGGTGTACGCGCTGCAGGCTATTTTGCGTTCTCCGACCAGCGTTTCAAATCAAACATTCAAACCATCGAAAACCCGATGGATCGCATCATGAAAATGCGCGGAGCCACCTATCTCTTCCGCAGCCCCGATATGCCCGAAGGCACGCCCGGTGTGCAGCAAATTGGCTTTATAGCACAGGAACTTCAGCAGGTAGTACCCGAAGTGGTGGCCGTGGGCGACGACGGCATTTACTCGGTAAACTACAACGCACTCACCCCGCTGCTGGTAGAAGGCATAAAAGTGCAGCAGGGCACCATTAATGCCCAGCAGGTAAAAATCGACGAGCAGCAGCAGCAACTCGCCACCCAGCAGCAGCGCATCGAAAAACTGGAAGCCATGATGGCCAATATGGGCGGCAATGCCACACCCGCCGGTACTTTCCAGGATCAGCTTCCGGTTAATCCCTCGTTGGGCAATCTCCAGCAGAACATTCCCAATCCGTTTAACCAGCAAACGGTGATTAACTACACCGTGGCCGAAAACGCCGGTGTGGCCATGCTTACCATCTACGACCTCAACGGCCGCCAGATCCGTTCGGAGCAGCTTAACCAGCGCGGCGCCGGTCAGTTTACAATTAACGCCAACGAACTTGCCCCCGGCATGTACATTTACGCCCTTATTGTAGATGGCAAAGCCGCCGACAGCAAGCGCATGATTGTAACCGAGTAACAGTTTTTTAACACGCCCCGGAGAGCGGCGGAAGGCATTAAAATGGCCTTTCGCTGCTCTTTTTCATTTTTCTCAAAAAATTTTCACAACCGGGAGGCAACCGGGGTAACCCCGCCTCGTCTATTACAAGGCAACACTAATACTACGCACATGAAAAACGGCTATTCTCTCCTCCTCGCGGCCGGGCTTTTTTGTCTTCCGCTCATACCATTAAAGGCTCAGGATCCTGAGTTTTCGCAGTTCTACGCCAATTCGCTCTATCTCAATCCGGCGCTGGCAGGCTCAAAAATCTGCCCCAATATCCAAACCAATTACCGCCAGCAATGGCCCGGCATTGCGGGTACATATTCCACATTTGCGGCTTCCTACGATCAGTATGCCTATAAAGTAAAAGGCGGTATCGGCGTTACCGTGGTGCACGATCAGGCCGGGCAGGGAACCCTTAATACTACCGGAGTGGGCGTGGTGTATGCGCCGGTAATTCCGCTGGGCAGAAATGCCAGTATTTCGGTGGGCTTTCAGGCCGGCTGGTGGCAGAAGGCTGTAAACTGGAGCATGCTCAATTTCGGCGATCAGATTGATCCGCGCAACGGATTTATTCTTACTACACAGGAAACACCCGGCCAGGTGCGCGTAAACAGTTTCGATTTGGGTGCCGGGGCCATGTTTTCGTCGCGCACGTTTTATGCCGGTGTGGCCACGCACCATATTCTCGAACAAAACGAATCGCTGCTCAATGGCAACAGTCCGCTGCCGCGCAAATACACCGTACATGCCGGAGGTATTATCCGCATCGGCAACAGCAAGCAGGACGACCGCTATATTTCGCCCAATATCATGTACCGTCAGCAGCAGGATTTCCGCCGGCTCGATCTGGGTATGTATGTAAAAAACAATTCGCTGGTGGGAGGTTTATGGTATCGCGGCCGCGATGCATTTATTATGCTCATTGGCCTCGATCTCGAAAACGGAATGCGTGTGGGTTACAGCTACGACGTAACCGTATCGCGCCTCACCAATGCTTCTGCGGGAGCACACGAAGTATCATTAGGCTGGATGTTTAAGTGCAAAAAGCCAACGAGGAAATACCGCCTGCATGTTTGCCCAAGCTTTTGAGCAGGTTAGCGTAGCCCGCTCCGGGCGGTAGATTAACCCTGGTGTGTTAAGAAGGCCGGTGCAAGCAAAGAGGCACCGGTCTTTTTTTTGCAGGGCTGATTATCTTTGCATTATGCCCGCTCCCGATCATCTCCAGCCAATGCTTCAGGTAATGCCCGAAAAACCGGGTGTGTATCAGTATTACGATCAGGCCGGAAAACTGCTTTATGTGGGCAAAGCCAAGAGCCTCAAAAAACGCGTAAGCTCATACTTTACCAAAGACCAGCACGAAAGCGGGAAAACCTACGTGCTGGTGCGCAAAATCCACGATATAAAATACATTGTGGTGGACACCGAGCTGGATGCGTTGCTGCTCGAAAACAACCTCATCAAAAAATATCAGCCACCCTACAACATCAGGCTGAAAGACGATAAAACCTATCCGTGGATTTGTATTACCAATGAGCGTTTCCCGCGGGTGTTTCCCACGCGCAAACTCATTCAGGACGGTTCGCAGTATTTTGGGCCGTATGCTTCGGTGAAGGTGATGCACACGGTGCTGGAATTAGTGCGCAAGGTGTATAAACTCCGCACCTGCCGTTTGGCACTTACCGAGGCCAATATCAATGCCAATAAATTCAGGGTGTGTCTCGAATACCATATTGGCAACTGCAAAGGGCCGTGCGAGGGTTTGCAGCAGGAGGCCGAATACAATGGTTACATGCGCGAAATACGCGATATTATCCGCGGAAATATTTCGGTGGTTACGCGTATGCTGCGCGAGGAAATGAATACGCATGTGGTAAGCATGGCGTTTGAGAAAGCGCAGGAAGTGAAAGAGAAATTGGAGGCGCTCGAAAAATACCAGGGCAAGTCCACGGTGGTAAATTCTTCGATCAGTAATGTGGATGTGTTTACCATTGCTTCGGAAGAAAAGGCGGCGTATGTTAATTTCTTCAAGGTAATTGACGGGGCCATTGTGCAGGGGCATACGCTGGAAATGAAGAAACGGCTCGACGAAACCGACTCCGAACTGCTCGAACTGGCCATTGTGGAACTGCGCGAACGTTTCCAGAGCAACGCCACCGAAATTGTGGTGCCGTTTGAACCCGAACTCAAAATGCCCGGCGTGGAATATACCGTTCCGCAGCGCGGCGATAAAAAGAAACTGCTCGAACTCTCCGAGCGCAATGTGGAGTACTACCGCAAAGACAAAGAGCGTCAGGACAGTTTAGTTGACCCGGAGCGCCACACCAAACGCATCCTGCAAACCATGATGAAGGATTTGCGACTCACCGAAGAGCCGCGCCACATCGAGTGTTTCGACAATTCAAACTTCCACGGCGAATACGCGGTTTCGGCCATGACCGTGTTTAAGGATGCCAAGCCGAGCAAGAAAGATTACCGCCATTTCAACGTAAAAACGGTAGAAGGCCCCGACGATTTTGCCACCATGGAAGAGGTAATTTTCCGCCGCTACAAACGCGTGCAGGAAGAAAACCTCGAAATGCCGCAGTTGATAGTGATTGACGGCGGCAAAGGCCAGTTGGGCGCCGCCATGACTTCGCTCGAAAAGCTCGGGCTTCATGGCAAAGTAGCAGTAATAGGCATTGCCAAACGTCTCGAAGAAATTTATTATCCCAACGATCCCATTCCGCTGTATCTCGATAAAAAATCGGAAACACTGCGCATCATTCAGCAAATACGCGATGAGGCGCACCGGTTTGGCATTACGCATCACCGCAACAAACGCAGCAAGGGCACTATTAAAACTGAGCTGGTGGAGATTAAAGGCATCAGCGAAACCACGGCAGCTAAATTGCTCACAGAGTTTCGTTCGGTGAAGGTTATTAAGGAGAAGAGTGAGGAGGAACTGGCTGCGGTGGTGGGGCCTGCGAAGGCGAAGTTGGTGGCGGAGTATTTTGCGGGGAAATAAATTACCATTTTGGTAATTTATTTCCTATCTTTGTGTCAAGTCCTTATAAATTATCAATTTAACCTAAAAAAGAATGAAAAACACCATGATTAAAGATGGAAATATTTGAAAGAGAAACAATTGTAAAGTATAGCAAGAAACATGCTATAGTAAAAAAGACCTTGGATTTATGGTATAATGATGTAAAGTCAAAGAAGTGGAAATCGCCAAATGATATTAAAAGAGATTTTATAACTGCTAGTATTATCAACAAGAACAGAGTGGTGTTTAATATCAAAGGAAACTCATACAGACTGGTTGCAGAAATCAATTTTGAAAAGCAATGGCTGATAATTAAATTTATTGGTACTCATGCTGAATATGATAAAATTGATGCTGCTACGGTAGATAAATACTAATTCACAAATCTTACAAATTCAAATGTATAAGAAATTAAAAACCAAGAAAGATTATCATGAAGCGCAGCAGCGATTCAAAGATGTGTTTCTGGCTAAATCAGGAACTCCTGAAAGTGACGAGGCGGATGTTCTGGCGCTGTTGATTAAGGACTATGAAGATCGAAACTTCGTAATCGAAACGCCAGATCCGATTGATGCGATTAAATATCGAATGGAACAACAAGGAATTACGCGTAAAGAATTGGCCAAAATTCTTGGACATGAAAGTCGGGTAAGTGATTTGTTTTCCGGCCGTAGAAAACTTACCTTAACAATGGTTAGAAATTTGCATCATCAACTTTTCATTCCATTGGAGGCATTGGTCAGATAATCTTTTGAAGTTAAAAAGCGGCTGATAACTGATTTCAGCCGCTTTTCTTTTTGTATTTTACTGTTAGTCTATAATGTAATAAACGATTCAACGGACAATCTTTTTCTATCTTTGTCCCCAATAAAAAAAGCACCTGATGCACACCGAACTTTCAGAACAGGAAGTACTCCGCCGCCAGAAACTGGCCCGCCTGCGCGAACTGGGCATTAATCCTTATCCCGCCGAAGAATTTACCGTGAATGTAACCGCGAAGGATATTCACGAAAACTACGAGCGCGATAAAACCAGCTATAAGAGTGTGCGCATTGCAGGCCGCCTGATGAGTGTGCGCGACATGGGCAAGGCTGCTTTTGCCAACCTGCAGGATGCTTCGGGCCGCATTCAGATTTATGTGCGCCGCGATGATATTTGCACCGGCGAAGACAAAACGCTTTACAACGAGGTGTGGAAAAAACTCACCGACCTTGGCGACATCATCGGCATTGAAGGTTTTGTATTTACCACGCAGGTGGGCGAAATTTCCATTCACGCCACCAATTTTGTGCTGCTCAGCAAATCGCTGCGCCCGCTGCCGGTGGTGAAAGTGGATGAGAGCGGACATAGTTTCGACGAGGTGGTGGATCCCGAATTCCGCTACCGCCAGCGTTACGCCGATCTTATTATTAATCCGAAAGTGAAAGAGACCTTTGTAAAGCGCACCAAAATGATTAATGCGCTGCGTGGTTTCCTTAACGATATTGGCCTGCTGGAAGTGGATACGCCGGTGCTTCAGCCCATTCCGGGCGGCGCGGCTGCACGTCCGTTTATCACACACCATAATGCGCTCGATACCGAATTGTTTTTGCGTATTGCCAACGAGCTTTACCTCAAACGCCTTATCGTGGGCGGCTTTGACGGGGTGTTTGAGTTTTCGCGCAATTTCCGCAACGAAGGCATGGACCGTACGCACAATCCGGAGTTTACCATTCTGGAATTTTATGTGGCGTACAAAGATTACGAGTGGATGATGCGCACCTGCGAAACGATGCTCGAAAAAGCAGCCATCAACGCCAACGGCACCACCGAACTTCAGGTAGGCGAAAATACCATCAGCTTTGCCGCACCTTTCCGTCGTGTGACGTTGTTTGATGCCATTAAAGAGTACGCCGGAATTGATGTGGCCAACATGGACGAAGAACAACTTCGTGCCGCCTGCCGCGAAATGCACATCCACATCGACAATACAATGGGCCGCGCCAAACTCATCGACAAAATTTTTGGCGAGAAATGCGAAGGCAATTTCATTCAGCCCACGTTCATTACCGATTATCCGGTGGAGATGAGTCCGCTCACCAAAAAGCACCGCAGCAAAGAAGGGCTGGTGGAGCGTTTCGAACTCATGATTAACGGCAAGGAAGTGGCCAACGCATACAGCGAACTCAACGACCCGATTGACCAGCGCGAACGTTTCGAAGAACAGGTAAGTCTTAAAGACCGCGGCGACGATGAAGCCATGTATATCGATCACGATTTCCTGCGCGCGCTTGAATACGGAATGCCGCCCACCGCGGGCATTGGCATTGGCATTGATCGTTTAGCCATGCTGCTTACCAACAGTCATTCTATTCAGGACGTACTTTTCTTCCCGCAAATGCGACCGGAGAAGTTTGATTAATCGACGAAGTCGATTTAAAACATATTCTATCATAAACAGACACGGGCGCGAAATTTTTCGCGCCCGTGTCTGTTATATTCCATCACTTCAATACGCTGAACACAAATACCAGCTAAAGCGAGCGAGCACTCCTCACTTATTCAAAAGCAGTTCAAGGTCAATCATCAGCCTGTCCACATCGGCGGCATCGGTGCCGGTGTATCTTCCGCGAATGTGGCCTTCGCCGTCAATGAGTCCGATCTGGTCGGAGTGCATGAAATCTTCCTGGCTTCCGTTGCCGTCGCTGTCGGAAAGGAGGTAGCTGGTGCGTGCCATCTGGTAAATTTCGGCTTTGTTGCCGGTTACGAATTTCCATTTTACCGGATCGGCTTTGAAACGTGCGCCATACGCGGCAAGTACCGGTACCGAATCATTTTCGGGATTTACCGTGTGCGAGAGGAAAAGCACATTGCTGTTGTTTTTGTACGTATTGTACACGCGCTCCATTTGCCGGTTCATTACCGGGCAAACTCCTTCGCAGGTGGCAAAGAAGAAATTGACCAGCGTAATTTTTCCTTTAAAATCGGCATTGGTCACCGTTTTGCCGGTTTGATCGGTGAAACTGAATGCGCGTATGGTGTGCCGTCCGCCCGCATCGTTGTTTATGGCCGATTGCTGCACAGGGCGGTAATAGGGAAGTTCGCGCAACGGCTTTTTTTCGCCACTGCTGAGTTGGGGAATTACGATAATGAGTAAGGCTAATGCGGCAATGCCAATACCAATGTTAATCCAGAGACGGCTCATGCCGCAAAATTACGCAGCATTGGCACACGCAAACATTATAATTATCAGTTTTTCGGCGGAAGCGGATCGGCTTTGGGCGAAGGTGTCACATCGCCGGGGCCTGCACCTTTTACGTATTTGATGCGACCTGTTTTTTTGCCGTTTTCGTCGAATGTGGTCCAGAAACCTTCTTTCAGGTTGTTGAGGTATTGGCCCTGCGCCTGAGGTTTTTCGTTGGGGTGGTATTCGGTCCATACGCCCACCATTTGCCCCATTTTATACATTCCCTTTACTTTCAGTTTTCCATCTTCATAAAATTCCTTGTATTCTCCATCCATTTCATTATTTACATACTTTACCGAACTGTTTACATTCTTGTTCCGGTAGTAGGTAATCTGAAATCCGTTCAGTTGACCGTTTACATAATTGGATTCGGTGTTTACCACTCCATCGTCGAAAAACCACTTGCAGAGCCCGTTTCGCTGGCCGTTTACGTAAACCGATTCTTCCTGTTTTTTTCCGTTGGGGTAATACACGCGTTTTATTCCGGTGAGTTTTCCTTTATCAAAAAGTTCTTCCGATTTTGGTTTACCTCCCGAGAAAAATGTACGGCGTACACCGTGGAGTGTGTCATTCATATATGTTTCCTCTCGGTACATAAAGCCCGAGCGGTCGATGCCAATGAAAAGCCCGTGTTTTTTTCCGTGCAGGTATGATTCAATGTTGCAGATGATGAGGCTTCCCACGGGGTAAGCTTTCCAGGTGCCTTCGCGCAGGCCGTCGATATAATTTCCGTGCCAGTCGCTGGCGGCAATGCGTTCTATCCAGAAGCCCTGTTTGCGGCCTTTCGGATCGGTGTAGTTGGTGTCGTTGGCGGCGGCGTGTGCGGCAGCGGTGGTGAAGAGCAGAACGAGGAAAAAGAAAAACCGTTTCATAAGTGATGGATGTGATTTACCGGAATTGAAGTTACGCAAACTGTGGTTACCAGCGCACTACCAGTTTACCGGCAGTTTGCCGGCTTCCAAGTGCTTCGTGGGCTTCGGCGAGGTCCTGGGCCGCATATTCGCCGCCCTGCACTACTTGTATTTTTTGTTGTGTGTAAAGATCGAGCATGGCGTTCATTCCTTCCTGCAATATGCCGGGATTTTTTTCGGCAATTCGCAGCATGTTCAACCCGCTCACGGTTTGCGATTTCATGAGCCATTGTACGGGGTTGTGGAAGCCGAAACCAAATACCAATTGCAAGGTGGCCAGCGGGCCTTTGCGATCCAATCGTTCGGCTGCTCCGTAGCCCACAATGCGTCCGCCGGGAGCCAGCAGGCCGAGCGCGGTTTTAAATGCTTTTCCGCCGAGGTTGTCGAATACCACATCCAGCCCTTTGCTGCCGCGAATTTTTTTTACGGCATCGGCAAATTTTTCGCGGCGGTAGTTGATGGGAAAATCGACACCGAGTTTGCGCAGCAGTTCGAGTTTGGTTTCGCTGCCGGCGGTGCCGTACACCACGCAGCCGTGCATTTTGGCCAGTTGCACCAGCAGCGAACCCACACCACCTGCGGCGGCCTGCACCAATACATGTTCGCCTTTGCGCAGCCTGAGCAACTGTGTGGCCGCAAACCATGCCGTGCAGCCCTGCGTGGCCAATGCGCAGGCATCGGTGGCGGGCATGTTTTCGGGAATGGCAATTACGCTGCGTGCCTCAGTGTTTACATGCGTGGCATATCCGCCAAAGCGTGTAAAAGCCAGCACGCGTGTGCCCACGGGCGGAGCATCGGCGCCGGAGCCCACGGCTGCAATGCGGCCTGTAACTTCGTAGCCCAGCACGGCAGGCAGCGGCGGTGCTTCGCGGTAGAGTCCGTAACGCGCCATTACATCGGCAAAGTTGAGTCCGAATGATTCGGTGGCAATTTGCACCTCGCCTGGCGCCGGTGCCGCAAGTTTTAACGTGCGCCGTTCAAACGCCTGGGCTGCTGCGCCGTATTTTACAAGGTAAAATGCTTCCATAATTTAGTAGCGAAAGCCGAGATGCAATTCGGAAAACATTCTGTCGCGCGTGGGAAACAGTGTGCAGAAAAACAGAAATGCCACACCGGCCGGTATAAACAACGAAGGCTGAAAATCGAGATAGGCTCCGGCAAGGCAAACAATTACAGCCGCCTCATGCAAGGCCCAGCGCACCACACACACCGAGCGATAACCGGCATATAACTTTGCATCGTCTTTCTCGGCACGCAGCCGGGTAAGCATTTTGCGGGGCACAAACGCACCGGTGGCCAACATAACCGCACTTATTAACGGAAGGATGATCGAATACTTTCCGTCGAACGAAAACGGTTTTACCAATTCCGGACTTGAGTAAAGCAGAAATCCCACCACGCCAAAAAACATGACCTGCCCCATGAGCATTGCGCCAAACAACACTTTGAGCTGTTTCACCAAAGAATCGGAAGGAAGCGGATCAACGCGCATAAATCTGCTTGAGTTGTTTGGACTGAACTATATCAGGAATGGTCACGGCTGTTTCGGTGAGCGGAATGTTTTTGCCGTATTTTTTGGCAATGAGTGGTTTCAGCGCCTCGCCGTCGAGCTTCAGATCTTTGAGCGTGCGGGTGGGGCAGAGCGAAATGTTAAGACCGGTGCTATATACTTTCCACACCAATTCGGCGCTGTACAGTTCATCGTCGGCCCAACCGAAATACAAATCGGCCGGTTTGTTTTTAAATGGTTTGCAGGCGGCGCGGAGTTGCTTGGTAGTTTTGGGCACGAGAATATTTTCTCCGTCTTTCAGGCGGTACAATGCCACTTTATTCCCGCGTCCGGCCGAAATCCATTCGGGCAGGGGCGTGAGGCGTACTTTTCCGGTGGCATCCATTACCACCATTGCCCCGTCGGCTTCGCGCCTGAAAATGATGCCGATGTTTGACCATTCCGATTGCATGGCATCGCGCATGATATTGCCGTTTATGTTTTGAATATCCTGCACAATAATATCTCCCTCCATCAGATCAGGCAATCCGTTGAGCACATCGGCCACTGCTTTCTGGTTGCGCTGCGAGGTGTCAATTGCAAAAGGATTTGCCTTAGTGGAAGGCGTGTCTGCTGCCGTTGAATTTACGGTAGTCTGGCCAGCCGTATCAACCGGTTGCTGTGTGGGATTTCGTTTCGGATTATCGCAGGCAGCCAGCAAAAGCAGCAGCAGCGGAAAATATTTTAAAGCCATTTTCTTCGTCTGAAATAGTAAAGCAAACCGGCCACCAGCACCAGCATGGCGCCGCACAATTCCCAGAAACCAAGCGGGTTGTTTTTTCCGGGCAGCACTTCGAAATTCATTCCATACACACCGGTAAGGAAAGTGAGCGGAACAAAAATGGTAGTGATAATGGTGAGTGTTTTCATTACCTCGTTCATGCGGTTGCTTACGCTGGAGAGGTAAAGATCCATCATGCCCGAAAGCAGGTCGCGGTAGGTTTCCACGGTATCAATTACGCGTATGGCGTGGTCGTGTGCATCGCGCAGGTAGATATAGGTGTTTTCGGATAAGAGCGAAGACTCGGTGCGTTGCATGAGGCTCAGCAGTTCGCGCATGGGCCATACGGCTTTGCGTATGTGTACCATTTGCCGCTTTAAGGTGTGCAGCGCGTTGAGTGTGGCAGGACGCGGATTCTGAAGCATGATGTCTTCGAGATGCTCCACATCGTCGCCAATTTCTTCGAGAATATCGAAATACGAATCCACCACGGCATCAATAAGCGCGTAGCAGAGATAATCGGCAGCGCATTTGCGCACACGGCCTTTGCCTTGTCTTATGCGTGTGCGGATAATATCAAACACATCGCCGCTTTCGGCTTCCTGAAAGGAAAGTACGGTGTTGTTGTTGAGCAGGAGTATGGTGAGCTGTTCGGTAATGAACCGGTCTTCGTCGGTTTTTGCGTGATCGTCGTGTGTGTAAATCATTTTCATGATGCACACGGCGTAGTTGTCGTAATCTTCGTATTTGGCGCGCTGGTTGGTGTTTACAATATCTTCCTGCGTGAGCGGGTGAATGTTGAACCGGTTGCAGATTTCTTCCACCAATGCGGTGTCGTGAACGCCGTCCACATTAATCCAGCGCACCATGCCTTCGTGCGAGCTGAGAATACAGTCGGAGAAGTTGACGAAAGATTCTTCGTGTACTTCTTTTTCGTTGTATTCGATGAGCGAAATGCGCACGGCTTTGCTGGCCTCGCGGCCCACATAGAGCAATGTGCCGGGCGGCGCGCCCGATTTTTCGGAGAGTTGCATCATCCGTTCAGTGAGAAGGTGGTTTTACGAATATACGAAGCCGGGAGGTATGCGCGGCTTCTATTCGTCAGTTTCATTGTCGGTATCTTCGTGGCCGGTGTTTCCGCCCACCACAATTACAATTTCGCCTTTTACGGTTTTGCTTTCAAAGTGTGCTTTGGCTTCGGCCAGTGTGCCGCGGAAAGTTTCTTCGTGCAGTTTGGTGAGTTCGCGGCACACGGCGGTGGGGCGTGTGGGGCCGAGGTGTTCGGCCAGTTCGGCGAGGGCTTTCACTAAGCGGAAAGGCGATTCGTACAGCACGAGTGTGCGGGTTTCGCCGGCCAATGCACGGAGGCGGGTTTGACGGCCTTTTTTCTGCGGCAGAAAGCCCACAAACACAAACTGATCGCATGGCAGGCCCGATTGCACCAGTGCAGGCACAAATGCCGTGGGCCCGGGCAGACACTCCACATGCACACCTGCCCGCACACAGGCGCGAACCAGCAGGAAGCCGGGGTCGGAAATGCCGGGTGTGCCTGCATCGGTAATGAGTGCCACGGTTTGGCCGGCTTCGATGCGGGCGGCAATGTCTTCTACGGTGCGGTGTTCGTTGTGCTGGTGGTGCGCCTGCAACGGACGACGAATATCATAATGCTGCAGTAATTTCGATGAAGTGCGTGTGTCTTCGCACAAAATCAGATCGGCCTCTTTGAGCACACGAATGGCGCGGAGAGTAATGTCTTCGAGATTGCCTACGGGCGTGGGAACCAGATAAAGTGCTGACATGGCGGCGGCGTTGCTCGGGCAAATATACCGCTTTGCGCGGTGTTCAGCGTTTTATGAAGCTGATGCGGTTCATGAGGTCGTCGATGCGGTCGGGCGAAACAGACACCTGCATGCCGTTTTTCATAAGCAGGTAGCCGCCGTCGGATTTTACGTACTCGGCAATGTGCTGGATGTTTACGATGTACGATTTATGGCAGCGGTAAAACGGCGAATTGGGCTCGAACCCGTCTTCGAAATTTTTCAGTGTGCGGCTTACCACCAGCTGTGCCTCGTCGGTGAAATAAATTTCGGTGTACGAACTGTCGGCTTTGAGGCACACAATGCTTTGCGGATCGATAAACTTGATGGCATTTCCGCTGGGCACGGCAATTCGGCCGGGGCTTTGCGGTGCAAGGTTTTCGCGCAGGGCCGAATACTCGACCATTCGTGTGGCGTTTTCGCGCGTTTTGCGCAGGAAACGGTCAACCGACTCGCGCAGTTCGGTGGTGGAAATGGGTTTAAGCAAATAGTCGATGGCCGAAAGCTTAAATGCCCTTATGGCATAATTGTTATAGGCCGTGGTGAAGATAATTTCAAACCCTATTTCATCGTCGTTGAAGAAGTCGAGCAGCTCAAGTCCACTGTGTCCCGGCATTTCTATGTCGAGAAAAATAAGTTTGGGTTGCAACCGTCTTATGGCTTTTACCCCATTGGGAAGGTCTTCGGTTTCGGCCACAATTTCTATTTCGGGAGCTACTTCGCCCAGCAGCCCGCGAAGCAGTGAACGTGCGCGTACTTCATCGTCGATAATTATTGCTGAATATTTTTCTGACATGTGTATGTGGTTCAAATGGGAATGGTGATGGTAACGGTTGTACCCGAAGGATGGCCGTGATCGTCCGTCTTATCAACATATTCCACCCCTAATTTATTGGTGCGGCCTTTGTTGAGGAGTTCGAGGCGTTTCTGGTTGGCTTCGCTCGAAAACGACTCGTGGTGTTCGCTGCGGATGCGGTTGAGTTCCATGGAGCGCTTGCGGCCAATGCCATTGTCGTTTATCTCTACAATGAGCAATTGCTGCTCGCGCGAGAAACGCAGCGTAAGTTTCTTTTTTCCTTTCTTATGCAAAAGCCCGTGTTTCACGGCATTTTCCACGTAAGGCTGCAAAAGCATGGGCGGAATACGGATAAGTTCTTTGTCCACATTTTCGTCGAACTTCAGTTCAAAACTGAAATCTTCGGTAAACCTGGCTTTTTCCAGCTCCAGATAAAGTTGCAGTGCATCGGTTTCCTCGCTCAGCGTCACCACATCGCGCCCCGACATTTCGAGCACCATGCGGGTGAGTTTCGAAAATTTCGAGAGGTAGTTTCCCGCATTCTGCCTGTCGTTTTCGAATATATACGACTGAATGGTGTTGAGCGCATTGAAAAAGAAATGCGGATTCATCTGCGAGCGAATGGCGGTGAGCACCGAACGGTCGAAATTGCGTTCGAGTTCGAGGCGTTCGGTTATTTCGCGGTTTTTCTTTTCCTGCGCCTTCAGTAAATATCGGTAGCCAAAGAAAATCAACAGAATACCAATAACTGACGCCACAATATAGGTTACCGGATGCTGCCACCATTTGGGCGCAATCTTAAACCGGATGGTGCTGATGGTGGGGCCGTTTTCGTTTCCGTACCTGAACTCAAGAATATACACACCCGAGGCCAGACCGGCCAGTTTCAATATTCTGCTGCCCGGATCGCATTTCACCCATTCGCGGTTGTTGAGGCGGTAATATAATTCGGTGATGGAAACCGGGCTGTATGAAAGAATGGAGTAGCTAATATCAATTTCCTGCTGATCGCTGCCCAGTTCCATCAACTGTTTGGTGTTGGTGCGGATACCGTTTGCAAAAATGGAATTTATGATAAAGGGCGGGTTCGATACTTCGGTTATTCCGGGAGTATATTTCAGCATCAGCAACCCTTCGGGAGTGGCCAGCATAATTTTTGACTGGTAATACTCCACATCGAAAATATCCGATGCATTGGTTTTTATTATCGTAGTGCCTTTTCCGTATTTGTTTACATCAAGAATAATGAGCGTACCGGCGCGCACCATAATGAGAATACTTCCGAAACTGTATAGCTGCTCAATTTGTCCGGGCACCTGAAACCGTCCGCTGAGTTTTTCCATTTTCAGGTTGGAGCCAATACAAATAAGGTCGCCGTTTACGGTTAATCCGTAAAGCATATTTTTAATTGCCCGTATTTTCCGGCACACAATAGATTCGTTATTGTGCTTAACCTCGCGCATGCCCGCAGGAGTAATCTGAAATATTCCCTGATTGGTGGCAATCCATGCCTGTTGGCGGTTTTCCGTTACCGCCACATCGCGCCCGCGCAAATTGCCGGTCATTCGGGTTACTTCATAGGAGCCTTCTTTCGTAGTCGGGTATTTTCCAAAACAATAATCCCAAATCGGGTCGGGTTCATTGCCAATTCTCATCATTCCATTGAATCCCGAACCGGCATACACCGCATACGATTTACTGAGCGATGCAATTCCTTTTATTGCCGCATCTCTTGTAATCACTGGTTTGCCGTTTCTCAGCGCAAGAAAGCCCTGAGAGTGGGTATAAAAAATCAATCCCGAAGCAGTGTCGCATTTAAGCATATATATCGCCTGCGCATTCATTACCGGCATGGGTTGTACATTACCCAAAGGCGGCAGAGGCATAAACACACCGCCACCCGAACGAATTGCGCAGTAAAGCGTATCGTGCATGATTTCCATTTGCACGGGCACATTGTCTTTGAGCAGGAGTTGCTGGTCAAAATCATGTACCAGCAGCATGGCATTGTCTTTAGAACCGAACCAGTAATTGTTTTGCCTGTCTTTCATCATACAGGTCATCAGTTCTTTTTGAAACAAAGGCTGGTCTTTGTTTATCGGAGTACCGTCGGCGGTATAAATGAAAATTCCCTGATCGGTAAAAAACCAGAACCTGTTATCGCAAAACTCTTCCGAATGAATAAAACTCTGCGGCAATTCAAAAGCCTCTTCAAAAAATTTACCATTGAACCGGTATGCTTTCTTGGGCCCGGTAATGCGTGGCAGCAGCAATAAATCGCCATTGGGCGAACTTACTATGGAACCTGCTTTGGGGCTTACGGGCAGCGGATATGTTGTTAACTCACCTTCGGGACTAACAACATACAGCGAATCGGCAATCAGGCAAAGATTATCGAAGTACTGAGTGGAATTTACAAGAAACTGAAATTTCAGCCTGACACTTTTTTTTATTTCCAGTGTTTTTAGATCATATACGTCCACACCATTGTTTGCCGGAACAATAATTGAGTTTTTGGTCAGTGCATATTCCAGACTGCCTGCGGGCTGACGTTGTTTGGGAAGGGTAAACAGCGAATCGTTTTGCACATAATGCAGCCAGCCGTCGAATGTAGTGTACCAGATACGTCCGTACTGATCTTCCCGCAGGCATGAGCCTGCAGGCGGGCGTTGCAGGCTAAGCGGGTAGGTTTGAAACACAAAACCGTCGTACCGGCAAAGCCCTGCTCCGGTGCCCATCCAGATAAAACCTTTGCTGTCCTGAAGTATGGAATAAATTTCGTTGGAAGGCAAACCATTCCGTTTGGTAATGGGAATACCATAGGGATCCTGTGCCGGGAGCAGCGACACACACAGCAACGCAATGATGCACAGGACAGCCTTCATGCGCGTAAAGATAAAATTGCCTGCGGGCTTTCGCAGTGCGGGTTAGTAAAAACCGGTTCTCAACGTGTAAATGAACCATTGCGGCGTATATGGGCTGTATTGCCGTTCCCGGAGTATTCACGGAAAATGTATTTTAACTTACCCGAAACGGTCTTTTGTTAACCGGTGTTGCCAAATTTAGTTTTGGATATTAATATTGCGCCCGATTTCTCCTTAAACCAATATGATGAAAAAATTACCCTTACTTTCTGGTATTGCCCTGCTCACTTTTTCAGGTATTCAGGCGCAAACCACAGTGGGCGGCCCGGCTATGCTGGTTGATTCGCTCACATTCACCGGGGCATTGCAAACCTATACTGTGCCCTGTGGTGTAACCAATATTATTATTGATGCTTATGGCGCACAGGGTGGAAACGGCGCGGTGGGCGGCAACAGTTCGGCCGGCGGTGCCGGCGGACGTGGCGGGTATGCTTCGGGCACGCTGAGCGTAACTCCCGGCCAGGTGCTGTTTATTACTGTAGGCGGTCAGGGCACTGCACCCTCAGGCGGGTTTAATGGCGGCGGCAATGGCGGCAACCAGAACTCCGGCGGCGGCGGCGGTGCTACCGACGTGCGCGTAAACTCTTCCAACGTAGCCGACCGTGTGCTTGTGGCCGGCGGCGGCGGCGGTGGCGGACGCGGCGGCTGCGAGCAGGCTATAGTAAATGGAGGCAATGGCGGCAACGGCGGCGGCGGCAACGGGGCCAATGGTGTGGATGCTCCCACGTCAAATGGCGTGGCCGGTGGCGGTTTTGGCGGCAACGGTGCCAATGGCGGCGGAGCCGGTATCGGTTGCGGCGGATTCCTGGGCCAGCCTGGCATTACCAGCATCAACGAAATTGGCGGTAATGGCGGCAACGGACAAACCTGCTGCTGCTTTAACGCGGCTTCTATTCCCGGCGGCGGCGGCGGTGGCGGCGGCTACCTGGGCGGTGGCGGCGGTGGCGGCGGTTCGGCCGGAACTACAGGCTGCTCGGGCAACGACAAAGGCGGCGGCGGCGGCGGTGCCGGTGGCTCAAACTACAATGCCGGTATGACCTCGGCAGGTACAATGACAGCCGGCGTTCGCACAGGTAACGGTGCCGTGTACATTTACTATTCCGATCCTACTCCCACACTGCCAGTTTTCACCACTACCACAAACACGGTTTGCCCCGGCAACCAGATCAACGTGTCTGTGAATGCGGTGGCCAATGCAAACAACTACGTGTGGGCAGCCACCGGCGGCCTCGTAATTAACAGCGGCAACGGCACCACCACCGTAAACGTAACAGCCAATGCGGCCGGTACATTAACGGTATATGCCGCCGACACGGTGTGCAACCGTCAGGGTCCTGCCGCAATTTACAGCCTCAACACCTTTGCTGCTCCCGTGGTAACTGTTGCCGCCGGCTCATCGGCCATTTGTTCGGGTTCATCAGACACACTTACTGCCTCAGGCGGCAACACCTATCTCTGGTCTGATAATTCTACCACCTCATCCATCGTTGTATCGCCCACAACTACCACCACTTACACCGTGGTGGCATACAGCACCGATCTCTGCACCGATACGGCTGCCATTACGGTAAACGTAAACGCACTGCCGGTTGTCACACTCGCGCTTAACCAGTCAATTATTTGCCTCGACGATGCACCGCTTACACTCAGCGGCGGTTCGCCCGCAGGCGGTACATATTCGGGCACGGCCGTAAGCAATTCTATTTTCAATCCGGCCACCGCAGGCGTGGGCACTTCAGCCATTACTTATGTTTACACTGATACCAACGGCTGCACCAACAGCGCAGTTCAAAGCATCACCGTATCGCCCTGCACAGGCGTGGCCGAAGCCGACAACACCGGCTTTACCCTCATGCCCAATCCGGCAGCCTCGTTCATCAACCTGAACTGGACTGAGAATGTAAACACGGTTATTATTGTCGATATCCGCGGCCGCGAGGTGTTTACCCAAAATGTAAGCAACCGCAATACACTCACGGTTGATTTGCAGCAGCTTCCGGCAGGTACTTACTCGGTGCGTTTCATTGGTAATGAAATTGTATCGCAGCGTACTTTTGTGAAACAGTAATTGCAGAACGCATAAACCCATGAATAAAAAAACCGGCTGCACTGAATATGTGTAGCTGGTTTTTATTTGTTGATTATTACCCCATAATTACCTCTTCCCGCATTTAATTAACCACCGCGATTATAATAAAGGTTAGTAAAAACAAAACCGGCTGTTTCATATTGCAGAAACAGCCGGTTTTATTGAGGACAAAGAAATTACTTCTTCAGTGTAGCCATCAGATACTCGCGGTTCATACGGGCAATGTTGGCGAGCGAAATTTCTTTGGGGCATTCCACTTCGCACGAACCGGTGTTGGTGCAGTTTCCGAAACCGGCTTCGTCCATGGTTTTTACCATGTTCAGCACGCGGTCGGTGCGTTCGGCCTGGCCCTGGGGCAGCAGCGCAAACTGCGATACTTTGGCTGATACAAACAGCATGGCCGACGAGTTTTTGCACGAGGCCACGCAGGCGCCGCAGCCAATGCAGGCGGCAGCCTCAAACGAAGCATCGGCATCGTCTTTGGGAATGGGAAGCGCGTTGGCATCCTGCGCATTGCCGGTGTTTACCGATACAAAGCCGCCCGAAGCAATGATCTTGTCGAATGAGGTACGGTCAACCACGAGGTCTTTAATTACCGGGAATGCCTTGGCGCGCCAGGGTTCTACGGTAATGGTATCGCCGTCTTTAAACGAGCGCATGTGCAACTGGCAGGTAGTAGTGCCTTTCATGGGGCCGTGTGCGCGGCCGTTTATGTACATGCTGCACATGCCGCATATACCTTCGCGGCAGTCGTGGTCGAATGCAATGGGCTCGTCGCCGGTGTTTATGAGCTGCTCGTTAAGTACGTCGAACATTTCGAGGAACGACATATCGGGCGAAACGTCTTTTACATTGTAAGTAACGAATTTGCCCTTATCGTTGGCGTTTTGCTGGCGCCACACTTTGAGTGTAAGGTTCATGCCTTTATGTTCCATAGCGGTAATGTTCTTACTTGTAGTTGCGTTGTGAGGGCTTGATGCGCTCGTATTTCAGTTCTTCCTTGTGCAGTTCGTAGTTGTTGGTGCTTTTGTATTCCCAGGCAGCTACGTACATGTAGGTATCGTCGTGGCGCATGGCCTCGCCTTCTTCGGTCTGGTGCTCTTCGCGGAAATGTCCGCCGCACGATTCTTCGCGGTTGAGTGCGTCGAGGCACATGAGTTCGCCGAGTTCGAGGAAATCAGCCACGCGGCAGGCTTTTTCGAGTTCGGGATTGAGGCCGCTGGCGGTGCCGGGTATGCGCACATCGCTCCAGAATTCTTTCTGCAGTTTGCGGATTTCATCAATCGCCCACTGCAAACCTTCCTTGCTGCGCGCCATGCCGCATTTGTCCCACATAATTTTGCCGAGGCGTTTGTGGAAATGGTCAACCGATTTGGTGCCTTTAATATTCATCAGTTTGTTGATGAGTTCGGCAGTTTCTTTTTCGGCGGCCATAAACTCGGGGCTGTTTATGTCGGCGGCTTTGTCGCGGATCTGGCTGCTGAGGTAGCTGCCAATGGTGTAGGGAATTACGAAATAGCCGTCGGCCAGTCCCTGCATGAGTGCCGAAGCACCGAGGCGGTTTGCACCGTGGTCGGAGAAGTTGGCTTCGCCCAATGCGTAGAGGCCGGGAATGGTCGTCATAAGTTCATAATCCACCCAGAGGCCGCCCATGGTGTAGTGTACGGCGGGGTAAATGCGCATGGGCATTTCGTAGGGATTTTCGTCGGTAATCTTTTCGTACATATCGAAAAGGTTACCATACTTTTCCTTCACTACGTCTTTGCCAAGCTGGATAATGCGCTCGTGTGTGGGATTGCTTTCGCCGAGTTTGCTGGCCTGTTGTTTGCCGTAGCGTTCAATGGCCGAAGCATAATCGAGGTAAACGGCCATTTTGGAAGCGCCCACGCCGTAGCCGGCATCGCAGCGTTCTTTGGCGGCGCGTGAGGCTACGTCGCGCGGAACGAGGTTGCCGAAAGCCGGGTAACGGCGCTCAAGAAAATAATCGCGTTCTTCTTCCGGAATTTCGTTGGGTTTGCGTGTATCGCCCTGTTTCTTGGGCACCCAGATGCGGCCGTCGTTACGCAGCGACTCAGACATGAGTGTGAGTTTCGACTGGTGATCGCCCGAAACGGGGATGCAGGTGGGGTGAATTTGAGTAAAGCAGGGGTTGCCAAAGTAGGCTCCGCGTTTGTGTGCTTTCCATGCGGCGGTTACGTTCGAGCCCATTGCGTTGGTGGAAAGGAAAAACACGTTGCCGTAGCCGCCGGTGCAAAGCAGTACAGCGTGGCCCGAGTGGCGTTCGAGTTCGCCGGTAACCATGTTGCGGGCAATGATTCCTTTGGCTTTGCCGTCGATCATTACCACGTCCATCATTTCGTGGCGCGAGTACATTTGCGCATTGCCCAAACCTACCTGGCGTTCGAGTGCGCTGTATGCACCCAGCAGAAGCTGCTGGCCGGTTTGGCCGGCGGCGTAAAATGTGCGCTGCACCTGCGTACCGCCAAAAGAGCGGTTACTGAGCAGTCCGCCGTATTCGCGGGCAAAGGGCACACCCTGCGCCACGCACTGGTCGATAATGCTGGTGCTTACTTCGGCCAGGCGGTGTACGTTGGCTTCGCGGGCGCGGTAGTCGCCGCCTTTAATGGTATCGTAAAACAGGCGCCATACGCTGTCGCCGTCGTTCTGGTAGTTTTTGGCGGCGTTAATTCCGCCCTGTGCGGCAATGGAGTGTGCGCGGCGCGGGCTGTCCTGAAAGCAGAATACTTTCACCTTATAGCCAAGTTCGGCCAGTGTGGCGGCGGCCGAAGCACCGGCCAGACCCGATCCCACAACAATAATTTCGAGGCTGCGCTTGTTGGCCGGGTTTACCAGAGCCACTTCCGAACGGTATTTCGTCCATTTCTGCTCCAGTTCGCCTGCCGGAATTTTCGCGTTGAGTTTGCTGCTCATAGTGGTATGATGAATGCGAATGTGCGTTTGGTTGAATTACATATTCCAGTTAAGGGCATCAAAGCCAATGTATTTGGCCAACTGGAAGAAAATGGGAAATGCGCCGAAGCCCACGCCAATGAGCACCGCAAAACCCACGCTGGCCATTTTCCAGACCTTGCTGTACTTCTGGTTGTTGATACCCAGCGTCTGAAATGCCGACTGGAAGCCGTGGTTGAGGTGAAACGCCAGCAGCAGTACCGAAATGAGGTAGATAATGGCGTAAATGGGATTTGAAAGCGCCTCTGCCACTTCCATGGCCAGTGTTTCGCCGCCGGTGGCCATAGCCTCTTCGGGCCCCACCACATGGCCGGTTACACGATACGGCACAAAGAAGTTGTACAGGTGTACCACAATAAAGAAGAAGATAATGCTGCCCGTGAGCAGCATATTGCGCGAAAACCAGTCGCTGGTTTTCGAAGTACCGTCCACGGCATATTTTACCGGGCGGGCATCGCTGTTTTCTTTGGTAAGCAGCAGCGCCTGGGCTACGTGTACCACAATGGCCAGAAACAGCACCACTTCGATAATGCGAATGAGGATGCTGTGTACCATGCTGTGCGAGGCTTCGTTAAACTCTTTGCCGCCGTCGCCAAAGAATAAATGCACGTTGGTGTAAAGATGCTCCAGAAGGAACAGACACAGGAATAACCCCGACAGGGCCATCACCGTTTTCTTGCCGAGCGAGGAAGTAAGAAATTTCGTCATACTGCGAAATGCAAATGTTGTTGTTGGAAAACCTGTCCGGACTGGTTTCCGGCAGCGGTTACAAATGTACTTACCGCAACCGATACCACAAGCCGAAATTTCAGGTTTTCATTTCGGCTTAATAACAAGCGGTATGGGGCAAGGTTCAATAATGGTAAGCGTTTTAGGCTTATTAAAAATGAATCTAAATAAGAGGGTTGTTTGTGGTTTGCAGGGTCGAAAAGGGGGTAATGGGGGTTTGTAAAATATTTACCGGCAGTATTCGCCAAACAATTCCACAAACGAACAAAGTCAGGTGTTTTTGAATGTAAAACCCCAATCATCCGGTTAATAGCAGTTGGGTAATTTGTTTCTAAACTTTCCGATGTCTTTAAGTCATCGGAAAGTTTAGGGCTTATATTTACTGTTATTAACCAAACCCAATTCAACCCGCACCATGATCTGGGCCATACTCACCATAGCCGTTGTAGCACTCATCATTTTCCTCGTCTGGTTTTTCGCCGAAAAAACAGTGGTATTGCGCAATATCCGCAAGCATCAGCCGCAGCAGGTAAGCAGTTTCCGCGAAGGAACCGTGGGGCGGGTGCAGGGTAAAGTGGTGTTTCACGGACAAACTTTGCATGCTCCGCTGAGCGGGCGTGAATGCTCGTATTACCGGGTTATTGTGGAGGAATACCGCAGCAGCGGAAAATCGGGGCACTGGCATAAAGTTATTGACGATGCCAAAGCCGGAATGGTGCTGCTGAACGACGGAACCGGATACGCCCTGCTCAATGCGGCCAGTGCGCGCTGCTATGTGGTGCCCGATACCACGCAAAGGTCGGGCACGTTTAACGATGCTCCGGCGAACATTGAAGAATACCTGAAAACCCACGCCAAAAAAAGCACCGGTCTTTTCGGATGGAACAAGAGTATGCGATATAAGGAAGGACTTTTGGTGCAGGGCGAAATTGTAAACGTAACCGGAAAAGGCGTTTGGCGCGATGCAAAGTCGCTGGGATTTCAGTTGCCGGTGGATAAGGTGCTGGTGTTTTCGGCAGAGCGTGATGTGAAGTTGTATTTTACGGATGGGGTGGTGTGAGCAGTGTATCAAGACAATTCCTTTTAATCCCACATCATAAATGACTCAAGCCATTATTACCCTTTCGGCGATATTCCTGCTGATATTGATCTTGTATTACTTTTCGAATTCTGTAAGAATCAAAAGAAAGATTAAAAGGCAACAGCAACTTTTCATTCATCATTTCCCCGATGGTGGTGTGGGAAGGGTTTCGGGAAAAGCTTTTTTTAACGGCTCATACATTAATTCACCTGTTACCACAGAAGAAGGATTATATTCAAGAGTCACAATTTTTCAATATGTAAGACACAATAGTGAAGTACAGATTTTCGAGAAAAAACACCCCGAATTCTTTATAATTTCTGATGCAACCGGTTATGCACTTGTGTATGTGAAACATGCCAAAGAAACATATTCAGGCGAAACAGAATATAATTCCACTTTCAGTTATATCCCTCCGGTGAATCCGGCAAAGTTTCTTGCCGATCACTATATAATTTCTGAAGAATTTTTCGGGGTAAGAAATGCGCTGCGTATTAATGAATTTCTCCTCAAAGAATCAATGGAAATATCCGTGTTTGGTAAGGGATATTGGGTAAGTACACAGCAGCTTGGCATTAACCTTCCGGTAAATCGGGTATTGGTATTTGGGATGAAAAGTGAAGATGAATTGTATATTACCAATAAGCTGAAAAGCTAATACTGTAATTGGCAAATGCACGGGTGGTTTCGGGGAAGCTAAGAAAGTACAACACCCGGAAATGCGGCTATAAAGCCGTTTTATATTTTCTGATACAGCATTTCCGCCTGAATAATTCCTGAATGCCATTTACCCACTTTCCCTATCTTTAACCCTCATTCAAGCTACAATCAGTTATGCGCTACGCACCCATCAACAACTCGCTCTTTACCGACAACCGCCGCCGGTTTGCTTCACGCATGAAGCCCAATTCCATTGCCGTTTTCAATGCCAATGATGTAATGCCCACCGGGGCCGACGGCACCATGAAATTCCGCCAGAACAGCGATTTGTTTTACCTCACGGGTGTGGATCAGGAAGAAACCATTTTGCTGCTCTTCCCCGATTCGGCCGATCCCGACCACCGCGAAGTGCTTTTTGTGCGCGAAACCAGCGAGCACATTGCCATTTGGGAAGGCGAAAAACTGAACAAGGAACAGGCCACCGCCGTATCGGGTGTGCGCAAAGTGTATTGGACACACCAGTTCAAACAAATCTTATATACGTTAATGGTTGAGGCCGAAAACGTGTACCTCAATACCAACGAGCATTACCGCGCCGTAATTGAAGTGGAAACCCGCGATGCCCGTTTTGTAAAATGGTGCCGCGAAACCTATCCGCTGCACAACTACCTGCGCTCGGCTCCCATTCTTCATGAGCTTCGCGCGATAAAATCAGAATTCGAGATTGAACTCATGCGCAAGGCGTGCGACCTTACCGAAAAAGGTTTCCGCAGGCTGCTGGGCTTTATTAAGCCGGGCGTGTGGGAATACGAAATCGAAGCCGAACTGGCCCACGAGTTTATCCGCCACGGTGCAGGCTTTGCGGGCTACGAACCCATCATTGCCTCGGGCAAAAACTCGTGTGTACTGCACTATAACATCAACGACAAGCAATGCCATGATGGCGATGTGCTGCTCATGGACTTTGCCGCCGGCTATGCCAACTACCAGAGCGATCTTACCCGCACCGTGCCCGTAAACGGCAAATACACCCAGCGCCAGCGCGATGTGTACAATGCCGTGCTGCGTGTAATGCGTTATGCCATGACGCGCCTTGTGCCCGGCAACATGATTGTGGATTACCACAAGGAAGTGGGCCTGGCCATGGAAGAAGAGCTCATCAAACTCGGCCTGCTTGACGCGGCCGAAGTGAAAAAGCAAAATCCCGATGCGCCGCTGTATAAAAAGTATTTCATGCACGGCACTTCGCACTACCTAGGTATCGATGTACACGATGTGGGCGCACGTTACCGCAAGTTTGAAGCGGGCATGGTTTATACCTGCGAACCCGGCATTTACATTCCGGCCGAAGGCATTGGCGTGCGCATCGAAAACGATATTCTGCTCAGCCACAACGGCCCGGTTGATCTTATGGCCAATATTCCCATTGAAGCCGACCATATCGAACAACTGATGGCCGAAAGCCGCAAGTAAACGCCACGCCGTATGCCCGCCAGGACTCCGCGCAAACCAGCCAGGTCTGATGAAGCACGCCCGCTTAACACAGTGGTGTGCCGCGGTGCCCGCATCCGCTATTCCGATACCGGCAAAGGCCGCGCCATTGTGCTGCTGCACGGCTTCCTCGAATCGCTGGAGGTGTGGAACTACAATGGCTTTGCCGATGAACTGGCGCAAAAATTCCGCGTCATCGCCATTGACCTTCCCGGGCACGGCAAGTCAGACTGCCTCGGCTATGTACACCGCATGGAGCGCATGGCCGATGTGGTAAAAGACGTAATGGATCATGCAGGCCTGCGCCGGTACGTAATTGCCGGCCACTCCATGGGCGGCTATGTGGCATTAGCCTTTGCCGAAAAGTATCCGGAGTTTTTGCGCGGCCTCTGCCTCTTTCACAGCACCGCCCTGGCCGACAGCGAAGAAAAACAGCTCGACCGCGAACGCGCCATACGCATTGTGAAACGCAGCGCCGTAAAATATACTCATCCGCTGGTCACCAACCTGTTTGCGCTGGCCAATGTGCGCTACATGAAAAAAGAAATTACCTGGCTTCGCCGCGTGGCCTCGCGCACACGCAAGCAGGGCATTGTGGCCGCACTCGAAGGCATGAAAATACGCCGCAATCGCGAGCCGGTGCTCAAATTTGCCCCGTATCCCGTACTCATCATCGCCGGCAAACGCGATAATGTAATACCCGTACACACCCTCGAAGAACAGGCCAAACTGCCCAAAACCTGCCGCCTGCTTGCGTTGGACAGAGTAGGCCACATGGGCTTCATAGAAGCCCGCGACATTACCCTGCAAAAACTCCGCGCATTTACAGGAGCCTGTTACAAGCGGAAATTTTCGGGTGTATAATCCACAGTAAAATATTGGAATAAAAAAAGCCGGCTGCAACCTCTGCAACCGGCTTTAACTGAGCTACGCCTTAACCTTAAAAAAACGTAACTGCCAATCCTTCGGCTCCGCTCAGGATGGGCAGGCAAACTCGTTTTACATTTTTATAAAACGGGATTTACCATTTACCCTTCGCTTTGCTCAGGAAAATAAACCTTGTTACACACACAAAACAAGGTTAACCAAAAACACTTCCCTAACCAGAAAAGGGAAACACACTTATTTATTGAGAAACAACCTTACGGGGTTGTATTTACTTCGGGAAAAACGAACCTTACGGGGTTCGAAATTCTTACCGCAACCGTCCCGAGCGGAGCCGAGGGACGAGCTGCATTTTTACACACTCTATCGCAACCTTACGGGGTTGCATAACTAAGTTTCTCATGCTCTGCCATTGGTAAAAAAACCAAAACATCAGAGAGTCTTTTGTAAATCACTTTAATATCAAAGAACCTTACGGGGTTCGAAATTCTCACCACAACCGTCCCGAGCGGAGCCGAGGGACGAGCTGCATTTTTACACATTCATCGCAACCTTACGGGGCTGCCAAATTTCTTTCTCATGCTCTGCTATTGGTAAACAACCAAAACAGCAGAGAGTTTTCCATAAAAACACTTTAATGTCAAAGAACCTTACGGGGTTCGGATTTCTTACTACAACCGTCCCGAGCGGAGCCGAGGGACGGGCTGCATTTTTACACATTCCATCGCAACCTTACGGGGTTGCACAATTTCTTTTCAATATCGTCCCGAGCGGAGCCGAGGGACAAAAACCTATTCTATATAGAAGCGGCTCATTTACCGCTGAAACTCTTAATAAACCCGGTTGTTTCAATCCTTTCAGATATTTCCACAACCGGGTCCCACACACACTCAGGAAAAAACTAATTGTATAATGCTGTAAAGAATAATACCCACACAAGCAAGACCAAAAATGAATCCCATAGTACCAAGTCCGTCCACATGATATTCATGTCCATTGCGCATATTTTCTTTTCGGATAACATCGTGCCGTTTCATAACCAAACGTATTTAAAAGGTGAATAGTATGTTAAAGTCGTCTTAAACTTTACTTCTGATGAAATAACGCATTTAAGAAAAAAAGATACAGTCAAGAGAAGAAGAAGGCGTGCCTGTTTGTATATGTAACATCCCCACGTACACAGGCAAACGAGCACATCCTTCTTTTCTCCGCGTTTCAACGAACGTTCTGATAGTATGACGGATCAACTTTGAAAACGTTGGTTGATTTAACGTTTTTTAGTAGAAGAAACATCTTTTTCTTTCACGTCCGCATCACGCAGTATTTAGGTGAAGTGCTTCCAGTATGTCAGAGAACTTACTCTTTATTTGAAGGCTTCTTTTTGTTTGGTGAAGCTTTCTATACAATAGTACGCGCACATGATATACAATGTTGTGGGCTTTCCACATGTGGCCAATGATTTGCTTCAGGCGGAACTTTTTTTGCAATAACTGGCGCTGCGATTTGTCCTGCCTCTTTGCCCGCCCGTCTGTTTAGAATCGTTCTTCGTCGAAACAGAGTATGTGCAGAATGTGTTGATTTACAGCCGCTTTTCATTGGGCTATGTGATGGTTGAGCTTACTAAAACGAATAATGTACACGCACCCCTATATATGTAAAACGAAACACGCCTGCCCTCGTGTAAACGGGCAGGCGTGTGGTGGCGTGAGAGTGATTGGATTGTTTATTGCTTTGTAAAACGTGCGGAAGAAACCTGGCCGCTCTCCACAATGCGCAGGGTGTAAATGCCTGCGGGAAGTGTGCTGATGTCTATTGCCGACGAGTTACCCGCCGCCATCAGCCCGGTATCCACGGTGCGGCCGGTAATGTCTGTTATTGTCCACGAGGCATTCGCAGCTTTTACCTCGTAGTTTACAAACATTACCGCAGTGGCCGGATTGGGATACAGGCTGATTGAGCGTGCGGGGTTAACAACTTCTGATACTGAATTAGGATTTACAGCGTTGCAGGCACAGGGCGGAATGGGATCATACCAGTTGCGGGCACTGTCGGCAAGCGATTGGAGACGTGTCACACTGCTTATGGGTCCGTTGCTGCCGCGGGCGTATAAATAGGCATAGTCGAGGCAAAGCATTTCGCCGGCTTCAAATGTAAACGGACCAGAGGCTCCCAGACCACGGCGGTCAGACGCAACGTTGTTGTTGGTAACCTCGCTCCACGGCGATTGTGGCTGCATATTGGTGCCGAAGCCCAGCGGATCGGAGTTGGAGGGGAACATAAAATGGGCCGGTGTTACTCCTCCATAACCATTTCCTCCGTAGGTAAGCGGACTTCCATCGCGCCAGATGGAATTCATGTAATTGTAAAACTCCAGCACGTTTGTGGGATTGCCGGTAGGAGAGGGGTTGTTACCATAATACATAAAGCGGTTTACCCGGCAATACTCTGCAGGTTCATCGGTGCTTCCGTCGTAGTCATTGTCAATACCGTCTCCGTTATCGGCCAGCGGCCCGCGTAAAAACATAATTGCCTGTGCAGGAGGGTTTGCTCCATAGGTTCCCTGACCGGGTGAGGGGTTTCCGCCATCGTTTGCAGTTCCGTTGTAGCCGTAAAACAATCCACTGGTTACATCTGATCCTACGTAATCATCACTAAAACTGCCAATATCCAGGTCGGCCCATTTGGCCACAAATACGTCTGAATAATCTTCCTGCGAACGATTGTAAACACGGTAATTCACAAACACAGTGCTGTCGAGCCAGTTGCCCGGACGGCTGAATCCATACACGGTCATGTGTATTTCGGCTTTCATTTTCTGTCCGCCGCTTTCGGTGTGTACATCACGGTCGTCGTTGTAGATGGCGAAAATCATCTGATCGCCTTTTATGCAGGGGTACTCGCCCAACAACGGCTCGTACAGGCCATTTGCATTCAAATCAATGTACGGAGCAAGCACGGCGGCCTGGCCCTGATTGGAATCGCCATTGCCCGGCCAGGTAGTAATTACTGCCGGAACCGAATAATTCGGATACAGCGAAGGATTGGCATACCAGTTTACAAAACTGTCGATCTGCGATTTGTTTATTTTCCACACCTGTGCCCAGGTGTTATCAAAAGTGGTGTTGTAAGCAGATGCGTTTGAAACGGGGCCGCCAAAAAAGTCATTTCCTATTTGAGAGTATGTTTGCGCACCCATGTGCAATACCCCGGATGAATCATAGCCGCCAATCCAAAGCGCGTCGGCATAAATAGTGCCTTTGCCCGAACCGGCAGGTACTTCAAACTGAGAGTTGTAAGTGGTGTAATTTGTAAAAAGCGCGCCGTTTGAATTAACTCCGGCATGTGCCTGGTTAATATCAAGCACAGAATAACCCAGTACCGATTGCGCGGAAAGAATTTGAAACACTGCTGCAACCGCTGCGATGCTGAAGAGTAGTTTTTTATTCATGTGAATACGATTTTGTACGGCTTATTCCGAAAACAGAACAGCAGTGGTGAGTATGAATAAAGACGAGGGATGCGCCGGGGACTTGAATCTTTTACAATCCGGGGGATCGGACTTGTGCTGCTGAAAACCGGAAAGAGCGGGGGAACAGCAGACAGCCGATGTAACATCCCCACGTACACCGATCATCAGGCCACTCCCCGGACATTGCTGTCCTGCTCTTTGTCTTCAATCTTTTCAAATACTCCGGACTTTCCCGGAGATTACATTGCAATTATACATACATCATTCATTGCAGTATATATCAGTTTGATATGTGGCGGGAGTGAGGACGTAAATGGAAAAAACAAACGGCAAAACTGGTGGTAGCCGGGTTTAAATTTATGCCCAAAGGCGGCTGGCAGTGATGAGCGGCAGCCAATAAGAAAGCGCACCGGGCAGGGTGCGCTTTCTTATAATTGAAAAAGTATCGGTTTATATTTTGTTCAGCCGCTGCAGGAAGGCTTCTTTTTTGCGGCGCGAAATTTCAATCTGCGAACCGTCTGTCATTACCGCATAGCCGCCATCGGTTTTGAGGTAACGCACTACGTGGTTGATGTTGATGAGGTGGTGATGGTGTACGCGGATGAAATCGTTTTCGGGCAGCAGGTCTTCATAGTGTTTGAGGCTGGCCGATACCAGGAGTTTCTTTTTGTTTTCGAGGAAAAAGCTGGTGTAGCTGCCATCGGCCTCGCAGCGGATAATGTCTTTTACGTTTACAATTTCGTAGGCATTTCCGGTGGGCAGAGTAATTTTTGTGTACTGCTCAGAGGGCATACGGAAATTCTGGAGCAGGAATTTGAGGTTTTCGAGGTTGTCGTTGCCGCTCTGTTTTTTTACAATTTTATCTACCGCAGCCTTTAATTCGTCGCCATCAATAGGTTTGAGCAGGTAGTCGATGGCGCTGTATTTAATGGCGCGCAGGGCGTGCTGGTCGGAGGCGGTGGTAAAAATTATTTCGAACCCGGCCTGCGGAAGTTGTTCGAGCAGGTCGAATCCGCTGCCGTCGGCCATTTCGATATCGAGAAACACTAATTTAGGATTGATCTTTCTGATCAGTTCCACGCCCGAGGCCACAGAATCGGCTGTGCCTGCTACCTGAACATCGGGGCAATTTGTTTTTACCAGTGTTTCCAGTACTTCACGGCTCTTGGTTTCGTCTTCTACAATAACGGCAGTAATCATAATGAGTCGGTTGATGTGAATTTAAGTTTCGTGCGGGCGCAAATTAGGAAACAGGTATGAATATATCAACACGCGTTCCCGAAGGTTCTCCCGATTCGTCATATAAGTCGGTAATAGACATGCTCAGGTTGCTTCCGTTGAGGCGGTTTATGAGTTCGAGCCTGTCGTTGGTAATTTTCATGCCCAGCGATTTATGGTCTTTTTGTTTCGAAAGCTGCCTGATGGAGCGCGAACGCTCGCGGCCAATGCCATTGTCCACAATGCTGCATACCATAGTGTTTTCCTGAAGCCTGAAACTGATGAGCAGGGTGCCGTTGTCGCCGCGGGGCATGAGTCCGTGGAGAATGGCATTTTCGATATACGGCTGCAGCAGCATGGGCGGTATTTCGATGTAGTCGATGTCTATATCATCCGAAATGTCCACCTCCCAGGTAAAGCGGTTTTCGAAGCGCAGTGCTTCGAGATCGAGGTAAAGCTGCAGGTATTCGAGTTCTTCGCGCACCGTGAGGGCCGATTTCTCGGAGTTGTAGAGGATAATGCGGATGAGGCGGGCAAATTTGTTGAGGTACTTGCCGGCATCGGCCGATTTGTTGTTGAGGATAAAATGCTGAATGGAGTTGAGCGAGTTGAATACAAAGTGCGGGTTCATTTGCGCGCGCAGGGCCTTGAGCTCATTGCGCGACATAGCCACATGCGTTTCGGCTTCAAGTCTTTCGCGGCGTTTAATTTGCCTGATGCGCAACAGCACCACCGCAAGTATAAGCAACAGCGCCGCCGCCACAATAAGCAGCTGAAACCAGGTGCGCTGCCAGATGGGCGTTTGAATGATAAAACTGAATTCGGCCGGTTGGGGCGACCACAAACCTTCGTTGTTGCTGCTTATTACCTTAAACTTATACTTGCCCGGCGGCAGGTTGGCATAAGTAGCCGCATTATCGGCCGATGCCGGCGACCAGGCTTTGTCGAATCCTTCCAGCTGATAGCGGTAACGCACTTTGCCCGGCTGTGTTAAGCATATACCCACAAACTCAAACGAAAGGTTGTTGTCGGAGTATGGCAGCTCCACATTGTTCTGCAAAGCGGTGTCCTGATAAAAAAGACGGATGCCGGTAATGTTGGTTTTGGTATATGCCGGGTTCATGCGCTGCCGCGCAGGGTCGTAGCGGATAAGCCCGTTTACCGTACCAAACCACATAATGCCCTCACGATCCAGCAAAGCACCGTTCGAGTTGCATTCCACACCCATAAAGCCTTCTTCCTTACCCAGTGTGGTAATTTGCTTGCTCCCGTTGCGGCGGTATGTTTCCAGATCGAAACGGTTAAGGCCCTGATTGGTGCCAATCCATAAATACCGCTGCTCTTTGTCGAGAAGCATGGCATACACCAGGTCGGAGTTCATGCCGTCTAATTCCGAAATCTTATCGCTCTGTTTTCCATCCCAGATAAACACACCGTCGAGCGTGCCAAAAAACATACGGCCGGTTTTATCCTGACAAATCGAAAAATAAGATTCGGTTTTTAGTCCGGTTAACGCTGTGGCATCGGTAAACTTATTCCCGTCAAACACATACAACCCGCCGAGATAAGTGCCTACCCAAATTTTACCGTCGGTGGCTTCGGAGAGAAACCATACGTTGAATGCCTTCTTGTTGTCGGGCGGAATTTCGAAGGGTGTAAATTTTTCGTTTTCGAAAAGCGTAATTCCCTGCCCGCCGCCAATCCACAGCCTCCCGCGCGAATCGGTCATGAGTGTATTTACCGTATCGCTTTCGAGACCGTTTGAAGTATTGTAATTTTTGAAACGTCCGTTCTGCCATCGGGCAAGTCCGTTTCCGGTGCCAATCCAAACCGAGCCATCGGGAGTTACTTCCACATCGTTGGTGCGGTTGGAGGGCAGTCCGTCTTTTACGGTGTAGTTTACAAACCGGCCTGCATCATCCATTTTAAACACACCGCCGGTTTCGGAACAGGCCCAGATGTGCCCGGTTTTATCTTCGGCCACGCCAAAAATGAAATAATTGGTAAGGCCGTCGTGAATGCCGTAACTCATAAACGCATCGCCGCGGTAGCGATACATTCCGGCATGAGTGCCTAACCATAAACTGCCTTCGTAGTCCTGATAAATACAATCAATTTTTTCGGCGTTAATATTGCGGGCCACTGTAATGCGCCTGAATGTTTTTCCATTCCATGCAAAAAGGCCGTTTCCGGCGCCAATCCAGGTGGTGTTTTCGTAATCGGTAAAGAGGGCATTCACATCGGGCATTTCCACGCTCGAAGGTGGCAGCAGCAGCCTGAAACGCCCCTGCTCAAAAACAAACAATCCATCGGAAGTGCCTGCCAGCAAAGTGCCGTTTGCATCGTGCGCAATGGCTTTTACATCGTCGTTAAAAAGCGCAGGCATGGGGAAATGCGTAAACTGCCCGTCGCTGTATTTGTATATTCCGTTGCGTGTGCCAATCCAAAGCACCGATGTGTTTTTCTGTTCATACAGGCACAATATTTCCTGCTTCCCCGGGCCCTGCGAACTAAGCGAAATGAAATTGATTCCGTTGTAAAGCGTAAGCCCGTTTTCGGTGCCAAACCAAAGCGCGCCCGTGGTAGTTTGCAGCAAACAGTTTACATGATTGCCTGCAAGACCGTTTGAAGCATTGAAGTTTTCGAACTTTCCATTTTGAAGCCTGCTGGCTCCGGCAATGGTGCCTACCCAGAGGTTTTTCTGCTTGTCTTCGGTAATGCCCGTTACCCAGTGGTTGGGCAATCCGTTGCGTGGCGAAAAATTGGAAAACGTGCGCCCGTCAAACCGGCTCAACCCGCCATAACCGCCCGACCAGAGATACCCTCTGCTATCCTGAAAAATAGTGTAAACCTGCACAAACGCCAGCCCGTCATCAACCGAATAATTTCTGAAATGCCTCGTTTGCGCAAACACCGGCATTGCCGTGCAGCAGCAAAGCCATAGCAATAACAATCTGAGGCATTGAAACACCGTGATAAAGCGTGGTTGTTGAGGGTTAAAGATAACGTTTATAGGCCTCAGAAGCATGGCCGCCGACCTGATGAAAAATTGAAATTACGGCAAAAAACAATTGACAGGCGCACATCCCCATGTAACCTGTCAATTGTTATTCTGACCTAACCAAGTTTGCTTCGACCCGGAGCCCGGCGCACATCCCCGTTTACCAGACTCCGGATCTCGGCTTGTTGATCAATACAATGCAAACCTACAGCCGGGAGAAGTGGGTTACAAATCAAATTTTGGCCAAAATATACAGGTCTGCGCATGGATAAATACAATTAATATATTGAAAATCAATATTCTATGAAACAATATTATTTATATGTCCAGATGTATAATTATCACCAGTGGTAATATACATGTCAAGCCGGTATTTTTCACCATATTTGTAAAGGAAGGAATCAATACTGCTAAATTTAAATATTGATTTCATTGAATTTTCGGGAAATACCTCCGGTTCATCGGCCAAAAATAAAATAACATGTCAAAGGCTTCCTCCGATCAATTGCACAAACTCATCACTTCGCTCACCAAAGCCGAGCGGAGGCACTTTAAAATATTTTCCTCGCGGCATACCATTGGCGAAAGAAACAACTACGTATTGCTGTTTGATGCCATTGCGGCACAGGAGCAGTACAACGAGGAAGCCTTGCTGAAACGCTTTCGGAAAGAAGCATTCATAAACCAGTTCAGCATTGCCAAAAACCGGTTGTACGAAAGCATTCTGCGCAGTCTCGACGTGTTTCACCACAACAGTTCGGTGGATGCGCAGTTGTGGAAAGAACTTCATTACACCGAAATACTTTACAAAAAAACGCTCTACGACCAATGCGCCAAACGCCTGCGCAGTGTAAAAAAGCTGGCGCAACGCAACGAGAAACACGCCGTGCTGGTACAGGTGCAGGCACTCGAAAAACTGCTGGCCGAAAAAGACAATTACTCCGGCCTGAGCGATGAGCAGATACAGCACATGCTCGATGCCGACCGCCAGGTGGCCGAAGAAATACGCGTAATAAACGACCTCTGGCATGTAAAAAGCCGCCTTTTCATGCAGCTTAACCGCACCGGCCGCGCCCGCGAAACCACACAGCTCGAACACCTGCGCAGTTTGCTCGATCAGGCCCTGCCTTCGGAAATAGCCGGTACGCACAGCGTAAACGCCCGCTACCTCTATCACCACACCAGCAGCGCATACTACTTTGCCGCCAACGATTACGAAAACTGCTACACACACCTCGCCGCCAACGCCACACTCATTGAAGAAAACACGGCTATTTTCAGCGACGAGCCCAACGCCTATTTCTCTGTACTCACCAACCTCATTTACGTAGCCGGCCGCCTGCACCGATACGATGCGGTGGACAACTACCTCGAAAAACTGCGCCGCCTTCCCGAGCAGTTAGACACCGGCGGCAACGAAGACCTCGAAATAAAACTCTTCTCCTCCGCATTCAGTCTTGAGCTGGCGTTGTACAACAGCATCGGCCAGTTTCAGAAAGCCGCCGAGCTTGCCCCGCGCATCAGCGAAGGGCTCGACAAATACGAAGGCCGCCTGAGCAAAATACGCGAAGCACATTTCTGTCTCAGCCTCGCCGTGGCTTTTTACGGCACGGGAAAACCACACATTGCCCTGCGCTGGATTACGCGCCTGCTCAACGATACCGCCATTGGCCAGAACGAATGGATTTACGCCGTGGCGCAGTTGTTTCAGGTAATCCTGCACATCGAACTCGATCACCACGAAGTGTTGCCCTACGTGCTGCGCTCGGTTACGCGCTATTTCAAAACACGCAACCGCGTGTATCAATTCGAAACACGCTTTCTGGCCTTTGCCGAAAACCTGAGCCAGCAAACCAAAGCCACCGCGGCCGACTACAATGCGTTCCTGCAAAGCATAGCACCTCTGGCCGACGATCCTTTCGAGCGTTCGGCTTTCGAGTATTTCGACTTTCCGGCCTGGGCCGAAAGCAAGGTGTCGGGAAAAAGTTTCGGAGAAATTGTAGCCGCCAAAGCGGGAGCAGAAATGTAGGTTTCAGGCTTACCGCACTCAGGCATTCGGCCTGAATGCATTCCACCCCTGGGCCGTAATCGGATGCACGGTGTTTGATTTCGACACCAGATTCACCCCGTTCGATTCGTCGGCAATGTGGCCGATAACGGTAATGTCGGGGTGATGCTGCACCTTTTCGAAATCGTTTATGTCTATGGTAAACAGCAGTTCGTAATCCTCGCCACCGCTGAGTACGCAGGTGGTGGGATCGAGGTTGAAGCTGCGTGCCCGCTCGTAAGTCATCGGGTCGATGGGCAGTTTTTCTTCAAACAACTGCGCGCCCGTTTTCGATTGTGTGCAAATGTGCAGCAACTCGGAGGCCAGCCCGTCAGACACATCAATCATGGCGGTGGGCTTTACACCGCGGTCGGCCAGAAGCTGCACCACATCTATGCGGGCTTCGGGCTTGAGCTGACGTTCCAGCACATAGTCGTTGCCTTCGAGGTCGGGCTGTATGTTGGGATTTTCTTTAAACACCTGCTTTTCGCGCTCAAGCAGCATCAGGCCCATGTATGCGCCGCCAAGGTCGCCGGTTACGCAAATGAGGTCGCCGGGCTTGGCGCCGTTGCGGTACACCACTTTATCGGGCGCGGCCTCGCCAATCACTGTGAGCGACAAAATCAGGCCCGATTTTGACGAGGTAGTGTCGCCGCCCACTAAATCCACATTGTAACGTTTGCAGGCCAGCAGCAGTCCGCCATACAATTCTTCTACCGCATCGAGCGGAAAGCGGCTCGACAAGGCCATGGATACCAGCAGTTGTTTCGGCGTGCCGTTCATGGCGCAGATGTCGCTGAAATTAACCGTGGCGGCCTTGTAGCCCAAATGGCGCAGGGGCATGTAGCCCAGATCGAAATGCACACCCTCGGCCAGCATATCGGTTGATACGAGTGTAACGTGGCCTTCGTCGGCTTTGAGCACGGCGGCATCATCGCCCACGCCTTTTATGCTGCCCTTGTGCTGCAGTTCGATATGTTGGGTAAGGTGGCGGATAAGCCCGAATTCGCCCAGTTCGGCCAGTTCGGTGCGAGAAGAATTATCAAGCATGGTGCAAAGTTACGGTTTCCCGGGCAGCCACACTTTAATTTCGTGGAGTGAACAACCTTTTACCATAGCTGTTTACTTCCACAAACTCACTGAAAAAGAATTATTTTAATGAGAACTGAACAACGAAGGGTGCCGGGTGTTATACTTGCAAATAATACCCAAAGAAGAGCGAGCATGTTGCCAGTGATAAAGGGATTAATCGCATTACGTGTAATGATAAATTACACGGTTGACCCTGAAGTAGCCCAGAGGCTTCTCCCCCCGCCGTTTCGTCCGAAACTGGTGAAAGGCAGAGCCATAGCAGGAGTATGCCTCATCCGCATGAAAGAAATGCGCATGAAAGGCATGCCCAAATTACTCGGTCTGAGTTCCAAAAACATTGCCTACCGCATTGCGGTGGAGTGGGAAGAAGACGGAGTGATGCGCGAAGGTGTGTATGTTCCCCGCCGCGATAATTCCTCCTTCATCAACAATATCACCAACGGCCGCATTTTTCCGGGCCGCAATCAGGATGCCTTTTTCCACTTCGAAGAAGTGGGCGACCGCTACCTGGTGGATATTATCAGCACCGACAATACCAGCCTTTCCATAGACGCAAAAATAATTGACGGCCTGCCCGAAGGCTCTGTATTCGACAGTGTGGAACAGGCTTCATTGTTCTTCCGCAGCGGCTCAATAGGCTATTCACGCACCGGCGATAAAATGGCGGGCCTCGAATTCCGCCCCGATAATTGGGAGCCTAAATTCATTGCCCCCAAAACCCTTCGTTCATCATTCTTTGAGGATACAGACCTGTTTCCCGAAGGCTCGATAAAATTTGATAATGCACTTGTGTTGCACGACATTGAGCACGAGTGGCATGATACGGGCGATATTCGTCCGTGCCCGGTAGGGTAGGAATATTACCACTTAAATTTTGGCCCGGATTTTTTCCGGGCTTTTTGTTTTATCCCCTATTTCATTGCTGGTCTGAGATTAATTGGTGGATATTTCCAGTATTCAAACACAAGACACATATCTGTTTAAATGTCTTTTGTTTGAGGCAAATTTAGACCTATTTTTAAAATTTGTGTCTTTTGTTTGAAAATGCTTATTTTTGTGGGGATCTTTTGAAAATTGAAGGCAGCACAACATATTCAGTCCTTACAGGATTATTTCACAGGTAATACAATTACCCGAGAAGAAATTTTTGATTTTTTCCGGCGTGCTGAGCCGGAACTAAACGAGAGCACGTTTCGGTGGAGGTTGCATGATTTGAAAAACAAAAAGATGCTCATCCAGCTTTCACGAAGTGTTTTTTCATTTTCTTACCGTCCGCTGTTCAATGCCATGCCAAATAATTCATTGCAAAGATTGGACAGGAAGTTAGCCGGAGCATTTCAGGAATTGAATTACTGCGTGTGGTCCACTAATCTTATCAGCGAGTTTATGCTTCATATTCCCGGGCGTTCACTCACCATTGTTGAGGTGGAAAAAGATGCGCTGGAGCCTGTGTATTATTTCCTGAAGGATCAAAAGTATCCGGAAGTTTTTCCTGATCCTGACAAAAAAGAAATTGCGCGGTATGTAAATGAAGCAGAATCGCCCATTGTTATTCTGCCATTGATTACAAAGGCTCCGTTGAGGCGCAGAGGTAAAGTAACAACGCCCACACTGGAAAAACTGCTGGTTGACATATTCTGCGAGAAAGATTTGTACGCGGCATTTCAGGGGAATGAACTGAGCCACATTTTCAATACGGCGTATTCCAGATATGTCATTGACTTTACCCGTTTGTACCAATATGCCAGGCGCAGGCACAGGTATGAAGCCCTGAAAAGCTTTATCTCAGAAAAAACAGAAATTTCGCCAGTGCTGTATTATGATTGAACTTAGCTCACTTTCGGTTGAATGGCTGGAGGAAAAAAAGAGAAGTTACCGGAAAGATCCGGTAATGATAGAGAGTATGATTTATGCGCTTTATCTCCTGGAGCAGCTAAGTGTAACCGGGCTCGATTTTATTTTCAAAGGCGGAACCTGTTTAGTGTTGCTGATGGACAGGCCCAAACGATTTTCGGTGGATATAGATATTATTTTACCTTCGGAAACAGGTCGGGAAGCACTGGAAAATACGCTGGATAAATTAGTAGCACAAAGTGTTTTCCTGCGAAAAGAGTGCGATGAGCGCAGGAGTTATAAAGGTGGGATCCCCAAGGCACATTACAAATTCGTATATCAGTCAAACTACACGGCACTAAATAAAAGCGGGCAGGTAATAGAAAAACCCGAACGGGAAATATTACTTGACATTTTATTTGCCCCGCATCCTTACGAAAGAATTATTTCAAAACCGTTGCATACCGAATGGCTAAAACAAACAGGTGAGCCGGTAACGATTAAAATGCCTGATGTGGATTGCATTGCAGGAGATAAACTGACTGCCTTTGCACCAAATACTACCGGTGTTCCATACGGAGCAGATAAAGAGAAGGAGATTCTGAAACAGGTTTTTGATATAGGCTGTTTGTTTGATCAAATTGAAGATACAAGCGGGTTTAAGAAGTCATTTATTAAAACCGTTGACTCTGAAATCAATTACCGGCCCGAACGAAACATTGTTTCACGCGAACAGGTGCTATGGGATACTATACACACGGCTTTGCTTATTGCCCGAAGAGAACAACAAACTACTGCAGAAACAGCAGCAATGTTTAAGGAAATAAGTAAGGGAATAAATCAATTCAGGCATTTTGTTTTTGAGGGGAATTTCAGGATTGACGAGGCTCAGACGGCAAGTGCAAAAGCGGCTTATCTGGCGGCTGTGATTCTTAAAGATGCTGATGGCCCGATTCAGAAATTTGTACCGGGACAATCAGTAAAGGATTTTTTGATTACCCATCCCGAGTACAATTTCCTTAACCGAAAGCTCAAATTTGTGGCGGCAGGGGAAGCGTTGTTTTATTGGAATAAAACCATTACGCTGCTTTATCCGCAGGAATAATTGCGGGCAAATCATCAACGTTTGCGATTTCTGTGCGATTAACAGGATTTAATCGCAGCAAATCAGATTCTTATGGCTATGGACGTGGTTAGCGGCCGTCATTTGTCGAAAACTTGTTAATCTGCTTGCCAAACTACCTAAAAGTAGGTATTTTTGCACCCAAGTTTAGAATTAGTCTAAATAAGAATTCGAATACTAAAAACTGATAATCAAATGATTACGGTATCAGATAACGCAAAAGCGCACGCGCTCAAGCTCATTTCCGAAGAAAACCGCCCGGCCGATACGTTTATTCGTGTTGGTGTGGACAGCGGCGGATGCTCAGGGCTTTCCTACACGCTCATATTCGACAACAATTTGCTGCCCACCGACCAGGTGTTTGAAGACAAAGGCATCAAAATAGTGGTTGACCGCAAGAGCTTCCTCTACCTGGCCGGCACCGAACTCGATTATACCGGCGGGCTCAACGGCAAAGGGTTTGTGTTTAACAACCCCAATGCCTCACGCACCTGCGGCTGCGGGGAAAGTTTTTCGGTGTAATGCACTGAACTTCGCCCGCTTTCTGCTGTTTTACTAGCGCGTTTACGATTCATCTCAAGCACAAATCATGGCTGCTGAACAAAACCCGATTCTCGAAGAACATATTGCCTCCGACTACAAATACGGATTTGTATCGGACATTGATACCGAGTTTGCCCCGCTCGGGCTGAACGAAGACATTGTACGTTTCATTTCCGACAAGAAAAACGAGCCGGAATGGATGCTCGAATACCGCCTCAAGGCATACCGCTACTGGCTCACACTCGAAGAACCCAAGCACTGGGCGCATCTCGATTATCCCAAAATCGACTTCCAGGCCATCAGCTACTACGCGGCGCCCAAGAAAAAAGCCACTGTGGGCAGCCTCGACGAAGTTGATCCCGAACTGCTCAAGACTTTCGAAAAACTCGGCATCTCGCTCGAAGAGCAGAAACGTCTGGTGGGTGTGGAGTCGAAAATTGCCGTGGATGCGGTAATCGACAGTGTTTCGGTAAAAACCACGTTTAAAGAAGTGCTGGCCGAAAAAGGCATCATCTTCTGCTCGTTCAGCGAAGCGGTGCAGGATCATCCCGAACTGGTGCGCCAGTACATGGGCTCAGTAGTGCCTTACACCGATAATTATTACGCCGCACTCAACTCGGCGGTGTTCAGCGACGGTTCGTTCTGCTACATTCCCAAAGGCGTGCGCTGTCCGATGGAGCTTTCCACCTACTTCCGCATCAACTCGGCCGGTACGGGGCAGTTTGAACGCACACTCATTATTGCCGACGAAGGTGCTTACGTAAGCTACCTCGAAGGCTGCACCGCCCCGCAGCGCGACGAAAACCAGCTTCACGCCGCCGTGGTGGAAATTATTGCCCAGCGCGATGGGGAAGTGAAATACTCGACCGTGCAAAACTGGTATCCCGGCGATAAGGAAGGCAAGGGCGGTATTTACAACTTCGTGACCAAGCGCGGAATTTGTATCGGTGCCAACTCCAAAATTTCGTGGACACAGGTGGAAACCGGTTCGGCCATTACCTGGAAATATCCTTCGGTAATTCTCAAAGGCGATAATTCGGTGGGCGAATTTTATTCGGTGGCTGTAACCAACAATATGCAGCAGGCCGACACCGGCACCAAAATGATTCACCTCGGCCGCAATACACGCAGCACCATTATTTCAAAAGGAATTTCGGCCGGTTTCAGCAACAACAGCTACCGCGGTCTGGTGCGCATTGCCAAAGGCGCCAAAAACGCCCGCAACTTCTCGCAGTGCGACTCGCTGCTCATGGGCGATAAATGCGGCGCACACACATTCCCCTATATCGAAATAAACGATAAAACGGGTATTGTGGAGCACGAAGCCACCACATCGAAAATTGGTGAAGACCAGATTTTCTACTGCAACCAGCGCGGCATTGATACCGAAAAAGCCATCGGCCTTATCGTAAACGGTTATTGCCGCGAAGTACTCAACCAGCTTCCCATGGAATTTGCCGTGGAAGCACAAAAACTTCTTTCGGTGAGTCTCGAAGGAAGTGTAGGTTAATTCAGTTCATAAAAACAAACGCATCTGCATATTCATAATCATGATTAGCATAAACAATCTCCACGCTTCTGTTGAAGGAAAAGAAATTCTTCGCGGACTCAATCTCGAAGTAAAACCGGGCGAAGTACACGCCATTATGGGCCCCAACGGCTCGGGCAAAAGCACCCTGGCTTCGGTACTGGCCGGACGCGAAGACTATGAAGTTACGCAGGGCACTGTGTCGTTCAACGGCAAAGACCTTCTCGATCTTTCGCCCGAAGACCGCGCCCGCGAAGGACTGTTTCTCGCTTTTCAGTATCCGGTGGAAATTCCGGGTGTGAGCAACATCAACTTCCTCAAAACAGCCATCAACGCAATTCGCGAATACAAAGGCGAAGGCCCGATGGAAGCCAAAGATTTTCTGGCGCTGGTAAAAGAAAAACAGAAGCTGGTGGAGCTCGACGGAAAACTCGCAGGCCGTTCGGTAAACGAAGGTTTCAGCGGTGGTGAGAAAAAACGCAACGAGATTTTCCAGATGGCCATGCTCGAACCGAAACTGGCTATTCTCGACGAAACCGATTCGGGTCTTGATATTGACGCGCTGCGTATTGTGGCCAACGGTGTAAACAAACTCCGCAGCCCCGAACGCTCGTTTATTGTAGTAACTCACTATCAGCGTCTGCTCGATTACATTGTGCCCGATGTGGTGCATGTACTCTGGAACGGCCGCATTGTAAAATCGGGCCCGAAAGAACTGGCACTCGAACTCGAAGAAAAAGGATACGACTGGATTAAGGCAGAAGCTAATACTGTTGAGGCATGAGTACAGCCACACAAGCCATGACACTGAAAGAGCAGTTGCTTGAAAAATTTGAAACCGAACTGCCCTCGCTTTTCGGTGAAGCCGCTCTGCGTCGCTCGGCTGCACAGCAGTTTGAAGCCACCGGTTTTCCCACACGCAAATGGGAAGACTACAAATACATCAATCCCGATGCCGTGCTTAAAAAAGGCTTCGGTACACGCATTGCCGCTTTCCGCGATATTACGGCCGAAGATGTGGCCGAACTTTCGCCCGTAAAAGATGCATACGTATTTGTAATTATCAACGGCCATTTCGTACCCGATCTTTCTTTCAGCGGCGAATTGCCAGATGGCCTTACCGTGGAATCGATTGCCGATGCGGTAGTGTCTGACCCCGCCGCCAAAGCCCACTACGCCGAACTGGCCGACAGCGCCGCCGATCCGTTCATTGCCATAAACACCGCCCTGGCCGACAGTGGCCTGTTTATGCACATTGCCCAGGATTCGGTAATTGAACGTCCGGTGCATTTCCTGCACATCGCCACCAACGAAGTATCGGCATTCCTGCAACCGCGTCACCTCGTGGTAGCCGAAACAAATGCACAGGCCATACTCATCGAAACGTTCGAAAGCATTGGCCCCGTGCGTTCGTTTACCAATGTGCTGGCCGAAGTAGTAGTGGCCGACAATGCCAAACTCGATCACTACCGCCTGCAAACCGAAAACGAAGCAGGCCACCTGCTCAGCACCGTGCAGGCGCATGTATCGGCCAACGCACTTTACAATACCTACACCTTTACCACCGGCGGCGCATTTGTACGCAACAACCTGAACGTGGAAATTGCCGGCGAACATGCCGAAGCACACCTGTACGGTTTATATCTTCCTTCCGGAAATTCCGTGGTGGATAACCACACGCTGGTTGACCATCAGGTGCCCAACTGCATGAGCAACGAGTTGTATAAAGGTGTAATGTACGACCACTCGCAGGCCGTGTTTAACGGAAAGATTTATGTGCAGCGCGATGCGCAGAAGACAAATGCTTTCCAGAACAACAAAAACATTCTGCTCAGCGACGATGCTTCCATAAACACCAAGCCGCAGCTCGAAATTTATGCCGACGATGTGAAATGCAGTCACGGCACATCTACCGGCCGTATGGACGAGGAAGCCTTGTTTTACCTGCGCACACGCGGCATTGGCGAGGATAATGCACGCAAACTGCTTGTGAATGCGTTTGCCGAAGAAGTGGTAAACGCCGTGCCGCACGAAGAGCTTAGAAACTATATCGACACACTCATTGCCCGCCGCATGGGCACTGTTTAAAAACCATGAACGTGACCACAGAAAACGAAATCACTGCCACCGCTGCATTCGATGTAATGCGGTATCGTGCCGATTTTCCTATTCTCGGTCGTCATGTTCATATTACATCAAAATCGCCCGGCCGTCAACTGGTGTATCTCGATAACGGAGCCACCACGCAAAAGCCGCAGCAGGTAATTGATGCCATTACGCATTACTACTCGCATTACAACGCCAATATTCACCGCGGCGTTCATGCACTCAGTCAGGAAGCATCGGCCGCCTACGAAGCAGCGCGCGAAACCGTGGCGCATTTTGTAAACGCCGCTTCGGCGCAGGAAATAATTTTTACCCGAGGCACCACCGAAAGCGTAAACCTTGTGGCTCATGCCTGGCTGCGCAGCCGTTTGAACGCCGGCGATGAAGTGCTCATTACCGCCATGGAACATCATTCCAACATTGTTCCCTGGCAGTTGGTGTGCGAAGAAAAAGGCGCCACACTCAAAGTAGTGCCGGTAAACGACAACGGCGAACTCGATTACGAAGCCGCCGCCGCGTTGCTTACTTCGCGCACAAAGCTGTTTGCGTTTACGCATGTGTCAAACACCCTCGGCACGGTAAACGATGTGCAGCGCCTTACCGCAATGGCACACGCGCAACACATTCCGGTGCTGGTTGACGGGGCGCAGGCTGCTCCACACCTGCGCATTAACGTGCAGGAACTGGGCTGCGATTTTTACTGCTTCTCGGCGCACAAAACGTATGGGCCTACCGGAATTGGTATGCTGTATGTGCGTGGCGAACTGATGCGCGAAATGCAGCCCTATCAGGGCGGTGGCGGAATTATTTCGCACGTTACTTTCGAGAAAACCACTTTTGTGGAAGGCCCGCTGCGTTTCGAAGCAGGCACACCCAATATCGAAGGGGCCATCGGCTTTGCTGCTGCACTCGATTATATGAATGCCGTGGGGCTGCCTGCCATTACCGCACACGAACACGATTTGCTTACCTACACCACCGCGCAGCTTGAGCAAATAGAAGGGATGCGCATTATTGGCACAGCTCCCTGCAAGGCCGGTGTAATTTCTTTTGTAGTGGGCAACCTGCATCCGTACGATGTGGGCACCATTCTCGATCAGCAGGGTGTGGCCGTGCGTACCGGGCATCATTGTACACAGCCGCTCATGCAGCGTTTCGGTGTGCCGGGTACGGTGCGTGTGTCGTTTGGACTGTACAATACCCGCAGCGATGCGGATCAGTTTATCACTGCGCTGCACAAGGCGCTGAAAATGCTGGCCTGATTATGAGTATCCACGAAGAAGAACAGGAAATCATCGGCGAATTTGAAATGTTCGATCAGTGGGATGATAAGTACCAGTATCTCATTGATATGGGAAAATCGCTTACCCCGCTCTCCGAACAGTTTAAAACCGACGACCGTTTAATTCGTGGCTGCCAGAGCCGTGTGTGGCTGCACAGCGAACTCAAAGACGGAAAAGTAATTTTCGCCGCCGACAGCGATGCCATTATTACCAAAGGCATTGTGGCCCTCATGGTACGCGTGCTTTCGGGGCATACACCTAAAGAAATTACCGAGGCGCAATTGCCTTTTATTGATACCATTGGCCTTAAAGAACATTTGTCGCCCACACGCGCAAACGGACTGGTGGCCATGATTAAACAGATGAAGATGGATGCGCTTGCCCTTCAGGCAAAAGTATCCTGACACAATATCACGCCTATGTCAGCAATCATTATTTCAAAAGATACGGAGCTCACACAGCGCATCATTGATGCCATAAAAACGTGCTACGATCCCGAAATCCCGGTTGACATCTGGGAGCTCGGACTGATTTATGAAATTGATGTGAACGAGGAGAAGGAAGTAAATGTGCGTATGACACTCACATCGCCCAATTGTCCTGCTGCCGAATCGCTTCCGGCGGAGGTGGAGCAGCGGGTGAAAGAAGTGGAGGGTGTGAAATCGGGGAAGGTGGAAATTACGTTTGAGCCGCCGTGGGAGAAGGAGATGATGAGTGAGGTGGCTCAGTTGGAGCTTGGGTTTATGTAGCTATGGTCATGGTTCGGCTCCGCTCACCATGACCATAGCATAGTACTTTTTTCTAGGACAAAATGAGTACAAATTCATGTCTTGGTGAGTCACGCAGAAGCCAAATCAATAGTACAGAGTAACAATGGAAAATGAAATTGTAAATCGTGTAGCGCAAAGCGGACTTATTACCATCGACCTTGGTGAGTGGTATCCGGCGGGTGAGCGCAAAATTATTGATATCAAAGACCAGTTGTTTCAGGGGTTGATTTTGCGGGAGAAAGATTTTCGTGAGTTTGTGAAAACGCATAACTGGGAGCAATATAAAGATGCTTATGTGGCGGTGCATTGCAGTGCCGATGCCATTATACCCGATTGGGCGTGGATGCTGCTTTCGGTATCGCTGGCGCCGTTTGCCAGGAAAATTGTGTTTGGTAATCTCGAATTGCTGGAGACGGTGCTTTACAGCGAAATACTTTCGGCGCTGGATATGGAGCAATACAAGGCTGCCCGCGTAGTGGTAAAGGGCTGCGGCGATAAGCCGGTGCCGCTTACGGCGTATGTGGAACTTACCCGTCGTTTGCAGCCGGTGGTGAAAAGTCTGATGTATGGTGAGCCGTGTTCGACGGTGCCGGTGTATAAGCAGCCTAAGCAATAATTGATTTGCTGTTTGGGCAAAACTCCCTGTTTTTCTTCTGTATTAAATTTCCAATGAATCCCACATTCAGATTGGGTGTTTTGTAATTTTCAGGTAGCTATACTCTCGCACCTATGGTTCAGGATTTTCACTCGATCGACAATTATTTTAAAGCCGCAAATATCCATCTCCCGCTGCCGATGGAAGATTTTGCCATGTATCATTTTCAACAGCTTAATGATGATGTGCAGTTGAGTCTTCAGTCGTACCGGCATCATTACTATGAAATTACGCTGGACATTAATATGGGTTGCGAATTCAGGGTTGACGATTACCTGTTCAGCAATCAAACCGAGTTCTTATCACTCATCGGGCCACGCCGTTTGCAAAGTGTGAAAGCACATGAAACATCGCACGATTCGGTAAAAGGATATTCGCTTTTTTTTCGTCCCGGTCTTTTTTCTTCTCACTTCCACACACAGGCTTTTCATAAAGAATATCCGTTTCTTGATCCTGCATTTTCTCCCGGCGTAAAACTCGATTCAAGAGCCATTTCGGAGTTTCAGCAGATTTTCGAATTGCTGAATTACGAATATCAGGAATACGGCCAATCTTCCTCTGGCGAAATAGGAAACCTGATTCGGGTAATTCTGGAAAAAGCGGGCAAACGTTTTGCTTACCACCCGGCCGGAATTTCCCAAACCGGCCGTGAATATGAATTGGTGAAAAATTTTGAGCAGCTTGTGCAGGAAGAGTTTTTAAAATTCACCACCGTAAAAGAGTATGCACGGTTGCTGCATGTGTCTGATAAACATCTTTCGCAAACGGTAAAAAAACTCACCGGCCGCAACGCTCTTGATATAATTCACTCGGCAAGGCTGCAATGTGCAAAATCATTGCTGCTTCAAACTCACATGCAGGCTACCGAAATAAGCCATTACCTCAATTTTTCCGGCCCTGAATATTTTTTCACCTATTTCCGAAAACAAACAGGGAAAACACCTGTACAATTCAGGCAGGAAAATTTGAAGTAATCTCCGGCTTTTTCAAAGTGCGGAAGAAAGTCTGTTGAAGTAGGTTTGCAAAAAAATATTCAGCCATGATTATTCCTGTACGGATTTATTTCCTGTTGCTTTTTTGCATTCCCTTCAAACTCGGCGCACAAATTTCCCCGCAAGTTTTTGTGGCCAATGAAGGGACGGAGTACAATTTTCTCTGGTTCAAAAATGTGGATTCGGCAAACCGGGTAACTCTTTTCAATTACACATTTTATTATGCCGACTATAACGAGCGGCAAAAAAACACATACGAAATCTATCAGGTTGGCATCTATAACCTCACACCCACCTGGGGCCTTTCGGCCGGAGGCCGGTTTACCGCGGGTGAGTTTGTGCCCTTGGTGGCACTTTCGTATCAGGTAATGACAGATGATTTGTATTTAAACCTGTTTCCATCGGCGCAATATTTTCCTTCGTCGCGCCGGTTTGGTTACAGTTTGTTTGGTATGTTATTTTACAGACCACGCATCAATGAACGCTGGCGTGGTTTTAGTCAGCTTATGTTTGAGCCTTTGTTTGTGGGGACGATCATGTATTCAGTTACCAGCAGATTAGGCTTGGGCTTGAATACAAAAACGGTATTCAGTTTGGCGTGGGAGCCAACCTTGATCAGAGCGGGAATGATTTTCGGCTTCGCCAGAACTATGGGCTTTTTGTGAGGAAAGATTTTAACTGATCTTTCCCCACAATTTTACCGTTTGTATTTATCGGCTCAGCACCACGCGTTTCACCGCAGTGTAATCGCCAGCCGATACGCGTACCAGATACGTTCCGTTGGCCAGCCCCTGCGCATCAAGATCGAGCGGCAGGGTGTATTTTCCGGCGGGCATGCGTTGCTGCATGTTCAGTACACGTTCGCCTACGAGGTTGTATAATTCCACCTGCATCACTTCGCCGCCGGGTAAAATGCCGGTGAGGTTCACAATGCCGTTGGTGGGGTTGGGCGATACCTGCAAAAGCTGTTCGTCAAAACTGGCTGTTTCGCCAATGCCGGTAATGGTTACCACCTGTGTACTGGTGTAGGTGCCGCAGCCGTTTACCTGTGTAAGCGTTATGGTGTATGTGCCGGGCTGTGTATATACGTGCGAGGCGGGGTTGTTGATGGTGTCTGTATTGCCATCGCCGAAATCCCATTCGAAACTGATCACGTCGGTGTTGTTGTTGCTGGCCACTATTGCCGTGCCCGACTGGCTGAGGTTGAAACCGGTGGTAATGGGATTCGACTGCAGGTTGAGTGTAATGGGCACAGCTACCCAGTTGTTTTCGTCGTTTGTTTCGAAGAAATTATTGTCGGGATCGGTTTCGGAAATAATGTAGTAGCTGCCGTTGCACACGCCGGTAAGGTCGATGTGCATATCGGGTAGGCCCGAACTGTATATGTCGAGCATTCCGGTGTAAATGCCCTGCTCGGTGCCGCAGCCGCTTACCCGTCCGAACGGCGCATTGGGTATGCTGTCCATGGTAAGAATGTTGTTCAGCGTATCGCGGCACCAGCCGTTGTTGCTGGTGCAATCGCCCAGATTGATAAGGCAGAAACTTATTTTCGAACCACGCGCCACAATGGGCCAGTTTCGGGCATCGGGCTCGTTCGGATCAAACGTGCGCAGGGTAAATTCCGACCAGTTGTTTACATGCACATGCCCGTGTGTGGGGTGGTTGCTCATGCGGCCCTGCGTGAGTGTATCGTAGTACGTAATTACGCCATTGTTTTTATGGTAAATGCGCTGATAGAGTTGCTGTGTGGGCTGGTCTCCGTTGGGGCATACACTGGTGCTGCAGTTTACCGGCACCGTATCGCACCAGCAGAAACTTGATGCGCGAATTTCCATCGGGCCCCAGCCAATATTCGGTGTGGCATTACCCACGCGTATAATGCCCGGCTGCTCCACATGATCCTGAATGATGTAATCGTAAGAAGCCGTCATATCGGGCAGCAAATCGCAGCTTGGCGATCCGTTGGGACAATAACAATTGCCACCGTTGTAATAATCGCAGGGACCGGGCATTTGCGGCGGATCGGGCGGGGGATTGTTGCAGAAGGTGAGCGAAGCCTGCACCACAAATCCGGTATCGTTTGGTGCTTCATCGCGCACCCCAAACCGCCAGATGCCGTTTGGATTCTGGCCCTGGTTGTAGTAGTTCAGACTCACTTCGGGAATAAACGTACCGGTAAACGGAGCCTGCCCCAGCAGCACCGAAGTGGTGGCCGCCATATTCAAACAGGTGCCCGCATAATTGTCGCCGCCACCGCCCTGGTTATTGATAAGGCGTATGGAATCGCCCGCGGGCGAAATCACATAAATATCAATATCGCCCACATACGGGTGTACAATATCAAAACACACTGTGCACAACCCAAACGAAGTATCGAGCGAATTGGGAAGCCCCGATACCGTAATGGTGGTGAAATGATATTGATTGTCGAGAATAGGAGCAGTGCTGGTGCTGCTGAATGTTTGTGCGCGCAAACCGGTAAAAGAACCGGCAAGAATGCCCAATGCAATGAGGGAGAGCTTTTTCATTGGTGAGGGATTGGATATTGAAAGATATAAAAAAATCACCCGGCTCAGTAGCTGAGCCGGGTGTATGATGAAATAAAAACCGAATTTCAGTTAAATCAGTAAGCCCGCACGTTTTTGCCTTCCATGTAGTTCATAAATGCGCGGTTCACTACGCGGTTGCCGCCGGGCGTGGGATAATCACCGGTGAAATACCAGTCGCCGGTATGTCCCGGACAGGCGTTGTGCAGGCCTTCGATAGACTGGAAGATGATTTCAATTTCGGCGTTTACTCCGGCCGGAGTGAGGAGTTCGGAGATTTTTGCCGAGATTTCATCGGCCGTAAACGGGCGGTAAATTTCTTTCACCACGTTTATAATCTGATCGTCGGGCAAATCTTCCTGCGCCTTGGCTTTTTCATACACTTCATCCAGCAGGTTTTCGCGGAACGACTGACGAAGCAGTTCCACCGCCGCCTGAAAGGCAATAAAATCGCCCAATTTGGCCATGTCTATGCCGTAGCAGTCGGGGTAACGGATTTGCGGAGCCGAGGAAACAATTACAATTTTCTTTGGCTTGAGGCGGTCGAGGATTTTAATGATGCTGTGCTTGAGTGTGGTTCCGCGCACAATCGAATCGTCGAGCACCACAAGGTTGTCGCCGGGCTTTACAATGCCGTAGGTGGTATCATATACATGCGCCACCATGTCATCGCGCTGGCGGTCGCTGGTAATGAAGGTGCGAAGTTTGGCATCCTTGAGGGCAATTTTTTCAATGCGCGGCTGCATGGAAAGAATCTCCGAGAGTTCGGGCTCGGCCACATTTTTAAGCGAGAGAATTTTGTGGCGTTTTACCGTGTTCAGGTAGTGATGAAGTCCGTCAACCAATCCGTAAAACGCAATTTCGGCGGTGTTGGGAATGAATGAGAAAACGGTTTTTTTCAAGTCATAACCTACCGTTTTCAGCACTTTATCGGTAAGCTGGTGGCCGAGGTTTTTGCGTTCGGTGTAAACATCGCGGTCGCTTCCGCGCGAGAAGTAAATGCGTTCAAACGAGCACGATTTTTTCTCGCGGGGAGTGCGCACCTGTTTCTCGGCGTAGGTGCCGTTTTTCTTAATTACCAGCGCATGGCCGGGCTTGAGTTCGTTTATGCTTTCGATGGGTACGTTGAACGCAGTTTGAATTTGCGGACGCTCCGAAGTCACCACCACCACTTCTTCATCGGCATACCAGAACGCCGGACGAATACCGTTCGGATCGCGCAGTACAAAAGCATCACCGTGACCGAGCATTCCGGCCATGGTGTAGCCGCCGTCCCATTTCTTGCCCGCATCTTTCAGTATTTTCTGAATGTCGATATGCTCGGCAATGAGTCCGGTAATTTCTTCGTTGCTGTGGCCCTGGCGCTTAAACTGCTGGAAAAGTCCTTCCACTTCGCGGTCGAGGAAGTGGCCAATTTTTTCCATTACGGTTACGGTATCGGCCTTTTCTTTGGGATGCTGGCCCAGTTCTACCAAATGGTGAAAGAGTTCATCCACATTGGTAAGGTTGAAATTGCCGGCCACTACCAGATTGCGGGTAATCCAGTTATTCTGACGCAAAAACGGGTGGCAGTTTTCCACGCTGTTTCCGCCATAAGTGCCGTAGCGCAGGTGCCCCAGAAGCAGTTCGCCGCTAAAGGCCACGTTTCTTTTGAGCCAGGTGGCATCGTTTATTTTATCGGGATGCTCGCGATGGGCGTGCTCAAACTTGGCATTTATCTTGCCGAAAATTTCTTTAATCGCAGCCGGATCGGTAGAGCGGTAGCGGCTAATGTAGCGCGTACCCGGCGGCACATCAAACTTTATGGTAGCCACACCCGCACCGTCCTGGCCGCGGTTGTGCTGCTTTTCCATAAGCAGATACAGCTTGTTTAGCCCGTACATGGGCGTGCCGTATTTGTCGATGTAATACTGGTAGGGTTTAAGCAGGCGGATAAGAGCTATGCCGCACTCGTGTTTGATCTGATCGCTCATGGCGCTTTACCTTGTTGTTTCTGATGTTACAAGGAAGTGCAAAGGTACGGTTTTTATGCGGGATGTGGTTAATGTAGATTAAGTTGTGATTGGGCCGATAATTGACATCGGCTGCGGCATTTTGTACATTTGTAATGTCCTAAATTTTACGTACATGTCACAGGCACTGTTGAAAGCAAAAATTATTGCGGCGGTTGAAGCAACCAGTAATTCGCATATTCTTGAAGCAATCGACGACCTGTTGAAGAAGTTTACACATTCTTCTGAAGATTCAATTGATCTTGTTCAGTATAACAAAGAAATTGACAAAGCCCTTGATGCAGTTGCAAAAGGAGAATTTACGGATAATGAAACTGTCCGTAAACGATTCCTTAAAGAGTGAAACGAAAAATAATCTGGTCACCCCCTGCCATTGATCAGTTGTCTGAAATTCATTTCTATTATCAGACCAGATCTTCTGCATATTCAGCGTCTTTAATGAAGAAAATTTTTGATCTTCTCGAAAAGATTGCGGAATATCCCTTTGCATTTATGAACGATCCTTATCGGATTAACAACGACGGATCATTCAGATATGTGCTGCTGGATCGTTTGCATTTTAGTTATAAAGTAACTAATCTGTATATTATCATTCTCAGGGTAAGGCACGCAAGCGGAGAACCATTGTGGCATGATTGATTTATTTAGTCGCTCAAATCATTAAATTCTCCACCTTTGTAGCCATGGCGCATTACTTCACCATCGACATCCACACCCACATTCTCCCCGAGCACATTCCCAACTGGAAAGAAAAATTCGGATACGGCGGTTTTATACAACTCGACCATTACAAGCCCTGCTGCGCGCGTATGCTGCGCGACGATGGCAAGTTTTTCCGCGATATCGAAGACAACTGCTGGAGCGCCGAAACCCGTATGCGCGAAAGCGATGAGCAGATGGTCGATGTACAGGTGCTTTCTACCGTGCCGGTCATGTTCAGCTACTGGGCCAAACCCGAAGACTGCCTCGAATTGTCGAAGTTTCTCAACGATCATATCGCCGAAATTGTAACGCGCTATCCCAAACGCTTTGTCGGTCTCGGCACCATACCCATGCAGCATACCGAATATGCCATACAGGAATTGCGGCGCTGCAAGGAAATCGGTTTGCGCGGCATTCAGATTGGCACCAACGTAAACCAGCTCAATCTCAACGAGCCGCAGTTTCACGAAATTTTCGCCGCCTGCCAGGAGCTTGACATGGCCGTATTCATCCACCCCTGGGAAATGATGGGCGAGGCCGACATGCCCCGCTACTGGCTCCCCTGGCTCGTAGGAATGCCCGCCGAAACAACGCGCGCCATCTGCTCCATGATGTTTGGCGGCGTATTCGAAAAACTCCCCACGCTGCGTGTGGCTTTTGCCCACGGCGGCGGCTCGTTCCCGGCCACACTCGGTCGCATACAACACGGTTTCGACTGCCGCCCCGATCTGGTAGCCGTTGACAATCCCGTGCCGCCCCGCAGCTATCCCGGCCGCTTCTGGATCGACAGCCTCGTACACGACCCTAAAGTACTCGAACTCGTAGTCGAACAATTCGGCCAAAACCGGGTAGCTCTCGGCAGCGACTATCCCTTCCCCCTCGGCGAAAACCGCCCCGGCGAACTCATCCGCCAAATGCCCTGGAGCGACGAAAAGAAAAACATGCTCCTCCACGGCGCCGCACTGGAATGGCTCGGCATCGACAAAAGCATTTTCGAAAAATAGCAAATACGAAAGTCATCCCGACAGAGAGAGCAGTACGACATACTCACAAGCATCTCATACGAAGCATCCCGGGCAAAGTACTTCCGCCACACATCTCACGCCAAGCATCGGGCCACACATCTCACGCCAAGCATCGGGCCACGCATCTCACGCCAAGCATCGGGCCACGCATCTCACGTCACGCATCGGGTCACGCATCTCACGCAAAGCCGTGAGCCCACCCCGATTCCCGATTCCCGTAAGGGCGCGAGGCATCGCGCCCCACCGCCATGCCCTATGAGACGCGCAGCGTCTCATAGCAGACAGCAGACAGCAGACAGCAGACAGCAGACAGCAGATGCAGACAGCAGATGCAGACAGCAGATGCAGACAGCAGACAGCAGATGCAGACAGCAGATGCAGACAGCCGATACCCCTCAGCTCACCACCGCCGGCGGCTCCATCACAAAACCACAAGCCTTGCAAGTACGCAACTCCTCACTCCCATAAAACCTCGCAAACACCCCCTGAAACTGATTGGCAATATCAGTAAGCGTAAAATACTCCTCATACAGCTTGCTATTGCATTTCTCGCAAAACCAAAGCAACCCGTCTTTCTCCCCCTCACGGCGCTTTCGTTCCATCACCAGCCCCACCGTATTCGGCCCGCGCATCGGGTTGTGCGGCACACGCGGAGGCAGCAGAAAAATATCCCCTTCGCGTATAGGCACATCCACCGCCTTGCCATCTTCCTGTATGCGCACGGTTACATTTCCCTCAAGCTGATAAAAAAACTCCTCGCTTTCGTTGTAATGAAAATCCTTGCGCGAATTCGGGCCGCCCACCACCATCACAATAAACTCCGCGTCTTTGTAAACCACTTTGTTGTTTACCGGCGGCTTAAGCAGGTGGCGGTTTTCCTCTATCCAGGTTTTGAAGTTAAACGGACGTGTAATCATAGTTGCTTGCGTGTTTGATGCAATGTCGGTCATGCAATAAAGAATGCTGATGTGTGGTAAAGTTAAGTAATTCACGCAATGAACTTATTGACCACTATCAGTACCCCAAAACCCCGCACAAAAAAAGTGCGCCACCACACAAAACGAAAGGTGAAAATAATACGGGGCAGCACCCGCAGCGCAATAAACAACCGCTTGGCTCCCGCTTTCGCTAATACAAGGTAAAGCGCTCAATCGGGGCCAGAAAATCAAACCACCTGTGCATCAAATTACCAGTGCCCGGCAATTTACACACCGCCTCCGGCGGCCGCCGTTTTCCGGTATCTTTGCCGCATGAATCTCGATCTTACCGGAAAAACAGCATTGGTGTGCGGCAGCACGCAGGGCATTGGCCGTGCGGCAGCGCACGAACTGGCATTGTTGGGCGCAAACATTGTGCTCATGGCGCGCAACGAAGAAAGTTTGCGCCAAACCCTGGCCACGCTTCCCGGCACCGGCAGTCATAGTTTTCTCGTGGCCGATTTTTCGCAGCCTGCGCAGGTAGGTGCCGCGGCGCAGCAGTATGTGGCTGCCGGTCATACCATTCACATTCTCGTAAACAACACCGGCGGCCCTCCCGGCGGCCCCATTACCGATGCCACAACTGAGGCATTTCTCAGCGCATTTCAGTCGCACCTGCTTTGCAACCATTTGCTGGCGCAGGCCGTGCTGCCGGGCATGAAAGCTGCGGGCTACGGACGCATCATCAATATTATTTCCACCTCTGTAAAACAGCCGCTCAAAGGATTGGGCGTATCAAACACCATACGCGCCGCCGTGGGCAACTGGGCCAAAACCCTCTCGCTCGAAGTAGCCGCGCAAGGCATTACAGTAAACAACGTATTGCCCGGAGCCACCGCCACACAACGCCTCCACAGCATTATCGACGCCAAACAGCAAAAAACCGGCCGCCCGGCCGAAGAACTTGAAGCCGAAATGCTGCACGAAATACCCGCCGCCCGCTTCGCACAGCCCGAAGAAGTGGCCGCTGCAGTAGCTTTCCTCGCCACACCCGCTGCCGCTTATATAAATGGCATCAATGTGCCGGTAGATGGCGGCCGAACCGGCTCGCTGTAATTACTTCTGAAAAAACAAAATATAATATCTGAGCTCAATTCTCCGAGGTCTTCAAGACCCTTTAGTTTGTATTTCACTAAAACTCTACCTTAACTCCATAAAATTTCCGCAAGAAACAGGGTGAATCATTTGAAGACCAAGGCTCAAGACCT
>JALONL010000022.1 GCA_025454955.1 Bacteroidia bacterium
TCTGTGGGGTTGGTTGGATGATCCCTTCTTCAGACCCCCCGAAAAGGCTGATTTGGCTCAGGTAAGGTTATTCTGAAAATTTATTTTGGACAGCTGTGATTTCAGAAAAACCGGATCAATGTAACTATGCACTGTTTTTCCCTGGATAAAATTAACTTTCAGGGAACAAATAAATTTTATAGTGGAATTGATGTATTTTTCTGTTAATCAGTTTTTTGTGGGTAGGATAACCTCGGTTAGAAAGCTAATTAATTTCAACGGTAAACTTGTGTACTTTTTATTTCATGCTGAAATTACGATCATCAACTAAACTGCCCATATTCATGAAACATCTTTTCGCTGCATCTGTTTTACTTCTTGCCTGCCCGATTTACGCACAGATTCCCACCGCAACCTGGGCCCGGCAAAACGGCAGCGGCGATTATGAGCGCGCAGCGGTTGTGGTAGCCGATGCAGCCGGTAATGTATATTCATGCGGCAAATTTGAGAGTACAGTCGATTTCAATCCTGCTCCCGGTTCGGGAAATAATATTTACAATCTTGTTTCGCAGGGTGGCAGCGACGGGTATTTGCAAAAGCTCGATGCCTCGGGCAATTTTCTCTGGGCCCTGCAAATTGGAAGCACCAGTGCCGATGAAGTAACCGGACTTACTATTGATGATGCCGGAAACATAATTGTAACCGGCTATTTTACCGGAATGGTTGACATGGATCCGGGAACAGGAGCGGTTATGCTGGGTTCGTCGCCCACCTGGATTTCTGATTTGTTTGTGGCTAATTTTTCGCCGCAGGGACAGCTTAACTGGGCAAAATCACTGAGTGGCCCGGCACAGGAAAATGCCATGAGTGTGTGCAGGGGAAGCAACGGACAGTCGGTAATTGCCGGTTCGTTTGAGAATACGGTCGATTTTGATCCGGGCCCGGCTGTAAATGCGCAAACAGCGGTGGGAAGCAATGATGCATTTGTGCTGGTGCTCAACAGCATGGGCAATTTTGTGTGGGCAAAATCATTCGGCGGAAATGGCTTCGACCAGGTAAATGCAGTGCGTACAGATGCACAGGGCCGGATAGTGGCAGCCGGGCAGTTTGAAGACAGTGTGGATTTCGATCCCGGCGCTGGCAGTTTCTGGCTTTCCTCGGCAGGAAGAAGCGATGCATTTGTGCTTCAGCTAAATTCATCGGGCATTTTTAACTGGTCTGGCCAAATTGGCGGAGCCGAAAAAGATGCGGCAAACGACGTGGCAACTGATGCCTCGGGCAACATATATCTTACCGGTAAAATAATTGGCAGTGCCGATGCAGATCCCGGCCCCGGCGTGTTTACGCTCAACGATAGTCTGCTTGCCGGCGGTTGCATGGTGGTAAAACTAAACCAAACCGGCACACTCGCCTGGGCCTATATGCTGGCCAACACACAGCCGGTTGACGGAACTGCCATTGAAATAGGCGATGACGGCGCACTTTACATTGCCCTCAATTTCTTCGACACGCTCGATGCCGACCCATCGGCCGCTGTGGCAAACTACATTCAAAACGGAAGCAACACGGCATCCGACTTTCTGATTATCCGCAACGATACGGCCGGGCAGTTCAACTGGGCATTTTCCATTGGCGGCATTTACGACGATTTTGTGCAGGATGTGTATGTAAATACGCTCGGTGTGGTTTATGCAACCGGCGAATACACCGTTTCTGCCGATTTTGATCCGGCAAGTACTTCACTCGTACTTACCTCGGACTGGCAAAACAGCGATGTGTTTGTGGTACGTTACGATCAGTCGGGTGTGGGAATACCTTCGTTGCCCGCAGAAGATATCTCATTTCGCGCTTATCCCAATCCTTTTGTAAGCGAACTTATTATTGAATCAGAAATAATCACAGGCTCAGTAAACATCAGAATTACCGATCTGAGCGGGCGCGAAATATATTCGCAGCAGCGCACCTCTGCGCCGCTTTCGCGGATTGAGTTGAATGTGCCGGAAGGTGTGTATCTGATTTCAATAACCGACAAATCGGGCAATACAGCGGTGGGCCGTGTGGTGAAACAGTAGGCTAATACAAATCAGAATCAGAAATCAAATCCTGCACATCATGATACTGAATTTTTGCCGCATCTGCCTTTGTGCTTCTTCCCGGAATATCGCCATTGCCGGGCATATTGCTTCCGTCGGCCACATCCACACTGTTGTTCAGTTCAAAAGCATCATACATCAGATAATTGCCTGCCGAGGTTTTGGCCTTGCCAAATCTTACCGTAAATCCGAAGTTTACAAAGAAGGCATTTTCACTCACTCTGCCATTGTAAAAAGGCCGCAACTGCCCCAATACACGTGGCGAATTGTTGAACGATTTCGAAAACATAAGTACCCGGTTACGGTTATATCCTCCCGAAAGAAAAAAGCTGAAATTGCTGCCCGTGCGGTATTCTATGCGCAAACCGTTGGCTAATCCGGCAATGCCCAGTTGCAGGGTTCTGTCGCTGCCTGCATACAACGCACTGTCGCTGTTGCTTATGGCAAACAAACCGCCGTGCGCACGGGTGTAAGCACTGATGCTGAGTTTTGGCGTGGGCTGAAAAACCAATTGCGCAAAACGCGGGTATTGCGCAGTAAAATACAGCTTGCCATCGAGCCGCCCCAGTCTTACGCCAAATGTGGGCAGCACCAAACTGTTGCCCAGTCTGAATGTACGTGTAAAGCCGGCGCGCAGACTAAAGCCCGGATGCACCATCCAGTTAAACACTGCCGTGGTGGCAAACCTGCTTTGCTGCGTACGCTGCCCGCGGTACAAATCGCTTACCACAAAGGGCGAAGCATCATAAAACACCACAAACTTCGACCCGAATGTGTATAACATACGCAAACTCACACCCGTGCGTGAAAGCACATGCTGGTGTTCGAGCCCCGAAAACTGTGGCGCAATGCGCACCACACCGGCAGTAAAGAGGAGATGAAACGTGTTTACATCGGTGCTGTCTTTCCGGCCAAAACGGGTATGTGTGTAAAGCGGAGTAATGAACGCCAGTTGCTGTTCGCCCAAACGGTAATCCTGCAGCGTATCGTTTATGCTTTGCGAAAAACGCCGCACAGGCACCAGCGGCTGTACCGCGGTGCCAAATGCACTGAATGAAAGCGATGGCCGTATGTAATTGCGCACCACACGCTGCGGTTTCAATCGCAGCGAGCCTGGTTGTGAGGTACTGTCGGTGCCGGCTTTGAGCAGGAGCGGAGAGAAGGCCAGGCAGAGGAAAAAACAAATGCGTTTCATATCGTGCATGGCTTTAGTTTTGGCCCTGTTTGGGTTTGCCGGAGTTGTCTTCGGTAACCTGTTTCACCAGTTCCTTTTTAAATTCTTCTTCGGCTACATAAAGCAGGGCTAATTTTTTGGCGGGCAAAATGGTTTTGAGTTTGGCATGAAGCTCGGCCTGAAGTTTTACGTCTTCTTCGCGGAAACGTATTTCTTCATCGGCCAGGCGGGTGAGTTCTTCGCTGCTCAGTTGCTCGGCCTGTTCGCGTATTTTGCGGCGATTTTCGGCGGCCTGTTTGCGCAGGGCATCGCGTTTGTCCTGATACTCGTTATATACAGGCCAGAACACCTGTGCTTCGGCCGGAGTAAGGGCCAGACGCTGGGTAAGAAAAGCCACCCGCAATGCCTGCACACGCTCGGCTCCCGATTGGGTGGGCGCAGTTTGTGCGTGCAGCGTATGCGAGGCAATAAGCATGAGCAATATGTAGAGAATGCGTTTCATGGCAATCGTTTGTACTGTTAATCTATGGGATCAAGTATGTCGCCGAGTTCGGTATTTTCGAGGTAATAGCGTAATTCGGCGTTGTTATCGGTATTGGCTGGCTGCACTGTTTGCCCGAGTTGTTCGGCAGCATAGTCGGCGAGAATATATTCGTCTATCATCTCCACATCCAGAGCGGGCTTTTGCTGCACCACGGGTATGGTTGTTTCAGGCTGTGTGTTTATCCTGTTTTTCTTTTTTACCACCGGAGCCTCAGCAACCTGAATTACTTCCGGCGCAGGCTGCACCGTTTCAAAACGGGGCATGGGCAGCGGCTTGTAGCTGGCCAAACCGGCGGCACGGCCTTCGGTGGCAGTATTGTTTGCCATAAGCCACCATGCCGCACCTATAAGTAATGCCACCGATGCAGCTATGGCCACAATGCGGCTGCGCGTGTGCATGGTAAGCGCAATTACTTTTCCGCCACGATCTTCGCCGGTTTGGGCAAGAATACGGTCGGGCAATGTGTCGAAGTAGTCGGGCGGCACATCGGTATCGGCACCTTCGCCAAGAATATCGGCCGATGTGCGTTGCATTACCTTTTCGGTAAGTGCATTGAAGTAGCCATCGGGCAGCGCAAAGCCTTCGTCCTGCTTCACATTGTCGAGCGCAAGCAGCGCAGGCAGTTCGGCTTCAAAATTTTCGAAATATCCTTCAGGTGCTTCGGTGAGCGAATTTTTCTCCGAAGGAAATTCAAGTTTTGCATTCAGCTCAGCGGCCAGCTCATCGAAATACGTGTCGGGCACTTCAAGGCCCGAAGTGGCAGGCAGCGAGGTAATGGCTTCTATGCGCTGCAAAAAATCATTGTGATAATCTCCGGGCACAGGCAGTTCGCCCGATTCGGGGAGTTGCAGCAGTGCTTCGAGACGTTCACTAAAATCGGCTTCGTAGTTTTCGGGCTGGGCGGTAAATCCGTCGGCGGCGGGCAAGTTTACCTGCGCCAGCACTTCATCGGCCAGCCCGTCAAAGTAACCATCGGGAACAACCATTCCTTCCGTGTGCTGCAAACTGTGCAGCAACGGGGCATGAACCGAAAGGTCGTCGGAATCAGGCGGAAGGATATGTGTTTCGTCGTGGTTCATGTAGGTTGTTCAGGACATTGCCTGGCTGGTGTTTCTGATGTAGGCTTCTATTTTTTTCACGGCATGATGGTAGGAGGCTTTCAGCGCTCCCACCGAAGTGTCGAGCACGGCCGACATATCTTCGTACCGCATTTCTTCAAAGTATTTCATGTTAAACACCAGCCGCTGTTTTTCGGGCAGTGTTTGTATGGCAAGTTGGAGTTTCTTCTGTATTTCATCGCCGCAAAAGAAATTGTCGTCCTGCAATTTGTTTTCTATCGAGTACTCCACATCGCCAAAGCGCACCTGCAAATCGGCTTTTCGCTGGCGGATGAAACTCAGTGTTTCGTTGGTGGCAATGCGGTACAGCCAGGTGTATAACTGAGCATCTTCCTTAAACCCGTCGAGCGCGCGCCATACTTTAATAAATGTGTTTTGCAGTACATCGTCGGTATCGTCATGGTCCACCAGCATACGACGAATGTGCCAGTACAGCTTTTTCTGGTAGCGCGTTACCAGCACCTTGAAAATCTGCTGGCGCAGCGCCGCGCCCGGCGAATCGCCGGATGCCTGTCTGAACTGCTGCAGGAGTTGTATATCGCTTAGGTCGTTCATTCAATTAAAAAGCTGCGCCGGTTTAGTTTCCGTGCGCAGCTTCTGTGTATTCAAAAATGCCTGTACTCAGGCGTTTTTGCGACTCACAGCGCGGAGGGCTGCTTCCACAATATCGTTTGTGCCGAGACCGTATTTGAGCATAAGCTCATCAGGTGTCCCGCTTTCGCCAAACGAATCGTTTACGGCTACATATTCCAGCGGGGTGGGGGTGGTGCGTGCCAGCAGTTGTGCTATGCTGTCGCCCAGACCTCCGTGCCGCTGGTGCTCCTCCGCCGAAACGGCGCACCGGGTTTTCCGAATTGAAGATAAGACTGCTTCTTCATCCAAAGGTTTAATCGTGTGTATATTGATTATTTCGGCGCTTATTCCTTTGGCGTGTAAAATGAGCTGGGCTTCGAGTGCTTTCCACACCAAATGCCCTGTGGCAAAGATACTTACGTCGGTGCCTTCTACCAGATGAAGGGCTTTGCCAATTTCAAATTTCTGATCGGCCGGGGTGAAATTGGGCACCGTGGGGCGGCCAAAACGCAGGTAAACCGGCCCGTCGTAGTCGGCAATGGCTATGGTGGCGGCTTTGGTCTGGTTGTAATCGCAGGGATTGATAACCACCATACCCGGCAGCATTTTCATCAGGCCGATGTCTTCGAGAATCTGGTGTGTGGCACCGTCCTCGCCTAAGGTAAGACCGGCGTGCGAGGCACATATTTTCACGTTTTTGCCAGAGTAAGCAATGCTCTGGCGGATCTGGTCGTACACACGGCCTGTGGAGAAATTGGCAAACGTGCCGGTAAACGGAATTTTACCGCCAATGGTAAGCCCTGCGGCCATGCCCATCATATTGGCTTCGGCGATACCGGTCTGAAAGAAGCGTTCGGGAAACTCTTTCTGAAACGCATCCATTTTCAGTGAGCCGGTAAGATCGGCGCAGAGCGCCACCACTTCCGGGTTTTTACGGCCCAATTCAAGCAAACCGGCACCGAATCCGGAGCGGGTGTCTTTCTTTTCGCTGAAGGTGTAGGTGTGTTCCATGTGTGTAATCAAAAGAGTTTTACGGTAATTTGCCCGCCCGGCTCCACTTTAAAGCGGCGCTCGATGGTGTAAACGGTTTCGCGTGCGCTTACCGGACGGTAAACAATGCGGTAATTTCCGGGTTGCAGCACAATGCTTTCGTTTGTTTGCTTGCTGTTTAGGTTGCATACGAATCTGAGTTCGTTTTTCTCCTCCACAAACAACTGTCCGGGCCCTTCGGAGGGTTTAAACAGCGTAAGCATTCCGGCCTGGGGAATTTGTATGAGTGTGGTTTTGCTTTGCCCCACATCCACATTATACATATATATACGCGGGTTGGAGAGAATTTCGAGATCGTATTTCCCCACAATATACTTTTCCAGCCGCCCGAATTCCTGCACGTTAACGGTTTGCATCTGTCCGGCTTTGCGCACAATACAGGGCAGGCGGTCGTAATTGCTTACACCGGCCATTTGCAGGTTCAGGAAACCTTGCGGGGCATCCACGGCAATTACATTGTGTTTGCCGGGGGTAATGGTAATGTTTTCCTTTACCACCTGCGGAATGGTATGCACCACCAATTTATAGGTACTCAGCGGGTCGAGGATAACGGTGTCGGGCAGTCCGCGGTTGTTCATGGTGTGCATGTAGCTGTATCGAATGGCGCCGGTTTGCTGGTCGTAAAAGGTCATGGCCACATCGGTTTCGCTGGGGCGGCTGGCCTGGTCGAGCAGGTTTACCTGGCAGGTGGTGTTGTTTAGCGCCTGCGAAACCACAATGTTGAGCACATTGGTAAAGGTTTGTTCGGTAGAAACGTCGTAAAAACGGCCAATACAGGCCAGCGATTCGTAGTTGCCGTTGAGGCCCACGCCAATTACAAACGGTTTCAGCGTAATACCTTGCGACTGTAATGCCAGCGAAATGGCACAGGGGTCGCCGTTGCATTCTTCAATGCCGTCGGTAATGAGAATGATGATGTTGCGTGTGGTTTTGCCGTCTTTGGGAAAATCGGCCCCGCATTTTTCGAGGGTGTAGGCAATGGGCGTGGTGCCGCGCGGTACAATGCCTTCGAGTTTTTGTTTCATCTGCGGCACGGACACCGAGGGCTTCGAAATGGGCACTTCGAGGCGTGTGTCTTCGCAGTTGCGCTGGGGCTGGAGGCTGTACTGGTGGCCATAGCAGCGCAGGCCAAGTTCGATGTTTTGTGCCGTGCGCAGGCTGTCTAAAAATTTAGAAAGCAGGCTTTTGGCAATGTCCATTTTCCGCCCGGTTTGCCAGGTGCCGTACATGCTGAACGAAGCATCAAATACAAAAAGGATGCGCGTAAGCGGCTGCGGTTGTGTCTGTTGCTGGGCATACCCACGGTTTCCACCGAGGCAAATAACGGCCAGAACGAGAAGGAGGGAGCGGAAGAGGTGTTTTTTCAGCATGGTGCAGATCAATAGTCGCCGAGCGTTTGGGGCAACTGTGCCAGAGCGGTGGCCAGTTGCTCATCGTTCGGGGCTACGCCGTGCCATTTGTGTGTGCCCATCATAAAGTCAACGCCGTTGCCCATTTCGGTTTTCATGAGTATAACGACGGGTTTGCCTTTTCCGGTATGTGTTTTGGCCAGATTGAGCGTATCAATTACAGCGCTGAGTACATTTCCCTGCGCCAGTTCGAGCACTTCCCAGCCAAACGACCTGAATTTTGCGGCCAGGTCGCCCATAGGTAATACTTTATCCGTCGGGCCGTCTATTTGCTGACCGTTAACATCAACTGTGGCAATCAGATTATCCACTTTATGGGCCGGGGCAGCCATTGCTGCTTCCCATATCTGACCTTCCTGCAGTTCACCGTCGCCGTGCAGCGAAAACACGAGCCGGGTATCACCATTCAATTTCTTTGCCAAAGCTGCCCCGATGGCCACCGAGAGCCCCTGACCGAGTGATCCCGATGCCATGCGCACGCCCGGAAGCCCCTCGTGTGTGGTGGGATGCCCCTGCAAGCGAGAGTTTAAGCGACGGAAGGTAGTGAGTTCATTTACAGGGAAATAACCATTTCGGGCAAGCACGCTGTAGAATACCGGCGAGATATGTCCGTTGGAAAGGAAAAACACATCTTCATTTTTTCCGTCCATCGAAAAAGGCTGTGCCTGATGCTGCATCACACTGCCGTAGAGGGCCACAAAATATTCGGTGCAGCCCAGCGAGCCGCCGGGGTGACCGGAGTTTACGGCGTGAACCATGCGTACAATATCACGACGTACCTGAGAGCAGAGTTGTTCGAGTTCCTGAATGGAGGCCATAGCAGCGAGTGATGAGCTTTTTGATGAGATGCGCGTCAAAAGTACAGGTTTTGCAGGGGCTGCGGCTTCGTGTTGATAACAATTAACCCTTGTTGAAAACTCCAAAGCTCCTGCCGCACAATAGGCGTACCATCACGCCCCGATTGACGTATTTTTGCCCTCCGGCAGCGGCCCGACGCGGCTGTCGCTCAATTTAACACTACCAGTTCCCGTTATGTCACTCAAATGCGGCATTGTTGGCCTCCCCAATGTGGGCAAGTCAACACTCTTTAACTGCCTTTCCAATGCCAAAGCCCAGGCGGCCAATTTCCCGTTCTGCACCATCGAACCCAACGTGGGCGTAATTACCGTTCCCGACGAACGCCTCAATAAATTAGCCGAACTCGTTAAACCCGAGCGCATTGTACCCACCACGGTAGAAATCGTGGACATTGCCGGTCTGGTAAAAGGCGCCAGCAAAGGCGAAGGATTGGGCAATAAATTCCTCGCCAACATCCGCGAAACAAATGCCATCCTGCACGTACTTCGTTGCTTCGACGATCCCAATGTGGTGCATGTGGACGGTTCGGTAAATCCGGTGCGTGATAAAGAGGTAATCGACCTCGAACTTCAGTTCAAAGACCTCGAATCGGTGGAAGCGCGCATGAAAAAGGTGGAAAAACAGGCCAAAACCGGTGCCGACAAGGACGCCAAAAAGACCTACGAGATACTCACCGAAATTCAGGCCGCGCTGCTTCAGGGTAAATCGGCCCGCACGGTGAAAATTTCGAAAGAAGACGAAAAATACATTTACGACCTGCACCTGCTTACCATTAAACCGGTTATGTATGTGTGCAATGTGGACGAAGCCTCGGTAAAAACCGGCAACAGACATACCGAAGCCGTGCGCGAGGCCGTGAAAGACGAGGATGCCGAAATCCTGCTCATCACCGCCGCCATGGAAGCCGAAATTGCCGCCCTCGAATCTTACGAAGACCGTCAGGCTTTCCTCGCCGAAATCGGTCTCGACGAGCCGGGTGTAAACAAACTCATCCACGCCGCCTACAATCTGCTCAACCTGCAAACCTACTTCACCGCCGGTGTGCAGGAAGTGCGCGCCTGGACCATCGACGTGGGCTTTACTGCCCCGCAGGCCGCCGGTGTTATTCATACCGACTTCGAAAAAGGATTTATCAAGGCCGAAGTAATTGCCTACAAAGATTATATCGCCCTGGGTTCGGAAGCCGCCTGCCGCGAAGCGGGCAAACTCCGCATCGAAGGCAAAGAATACATTGTGCAGGAGGCCGATGTGATGCACTTCCGCTTTAATGTGTAATACCAATGAAAGAACTGCTGAATGTGCTGCTGTTTATGGGAATGTATTTTATTCTCCCGTACCTCGGTGCCTGGTGGGCAATAAACAAACTCAGTAAACGCTTCACATCGCTCAATAACGAAGGTTTCGGTTCGCGTATCATACGCGGAATCGTTTTTCTTGGGCTTGCATTAGTTACTGTGGCCATTGTAATTACCATACTCTGGCTCGTAAAACTGGCAATGGCAGGCTGATGGTTGCCCGCTGCCGACCCGCCGGGCCGTATTGTTAAAAAGGAAAGGAACTGAATTATGGCAGAAAAAGTAAAATACAACGAAGACAGTATCAAGTCGCTCGACTGGAAAGACCATATCCGGCTGCGGCCCGGTATGTATATCGGTAAACTTGGCGACGGCTCTTCGGCCGATGATGGTATTTATATTCTTCTCAAAGAGGTAATCGACAACTCCATCGACGAGTTTGTGATGGGCAACGGAAGAAGCATTGAAGTGCAGATAAAAGACGGCACGGTGCGTATACGCGACTATGGCCGCGGAATTCCGCTCGGCAAAGTAATCGACTGCGTATCGAAAATCAATACCGGTGCCAAGTACGATTCGGAAGCGTTTAAGAAATCTGTTGGGTTGAATGGCGTGGGTACGAAGGCGGTGAATGCCCTTTCGTCGTGGTTCCGCGTACAGTCGGTGCGCGAAGGCAAAAGCAAGGTGGCCGAATTCAAACGCGGCGAACTCATGCTCGACGATAAAATAAAGAATACCGACGAGAATGACGGAACCATTATCAGCTTCATTCCCGACGACACCGTATTTTTAAACTACCACTACGTAAACGAGTATGTGGAGAAAATGCTTTGGAACTATGCGTACCTCAACACCGGGCTTACGCTGTGGTACAATGGCAACAAAATAAAATCAGACAACGGTCTGCTCGATCTTTTGCAGAAAAACCTGAGCGGCCCTATCGTATATCCTATCATTCACCTGCGCGGCAACGATGTGGAGCTGGCCATGACGCACAGCGACCAGCAGTATGTGGAGGATTACTACTCGTTTGTAAACGGCCAGCACACCACGCAGGGCGGTACACACCAGGCGGCTTTCCGCGAAGCGGTGGTAAAAGTGCTGCGCGATTTTTACAAGAAAGATTACGAAGCGGTTGATTTGCGCACCTCCATTGTGGCCGCCATCAGCGTAAAAGTGCTGGAGCCGGTGTTTGAGTCGCAAACCAAAACCAAACTCGGTTCGCAGGATGTGGGGCCAAACGGCCCGTCGATGAGGGCTTTTCTGGCCGATTTCCTCAAGGAACTCGACAATTACCTCCACAAAAATCCGGAAACGGCTGATGCGCTTCACCGCAAAATCCTGCAAAGCGAGCGCGAACGCAAAGAGCTTTCCGGCATTCAGAAGCTGGCCCGCGACCGCGCCAAAAAGGCCAACCTGCACAACAAAAAACTCCGCGACTGCCGCGTACACCTCACCGATCTTAAAGACGAACGCCGGCTCAACAGCACGCTGTTTATTACCGAAGGCGACTCGGCCAGCGGTTCCATTACCAAAGCGCGTGATGTAAATACACAGGCCGTATTCAGTTTGAAAGGCAAACCGCTCAACGCATTCGGGCTCACCAAAAAAGTGGTGTACGAAAACGAAGAGTTCAACCTCATTCAGGCCGCACTCGATATTGATGACGGCATGGAAAACCTGCGCTACAACAATATCGTAATTGCCACCGATGCCGATGTGGACGGAATGCACATTCGTTTGCTGCTGCTCACGTTCTTCCTGCAGTTTTTCCCCGATCTGGTGAAAAAAGGCCACATCAAAATTCTGCAAACACCGCTTTTCCGGGTGCGCAATAAAAAAGAAACCATTTATTGCTACTCCGAAGACGAACGCCGCAAAGCCATTCAGAAACTCGGTGCCAAGCCCGAAATTACCCGCTTCAAGGGCTTAGGCGAAATTTCGCCCGATGAGTTTAAAAACTTCATCGGCAAGGATATTCGCCTCGAACCGGTGCTGTTGAGCTCGGGCGGAATGATTGGTGAACTGCTCTCGTACTACATGGGCAAAAACACCGATGAGCGTCAGAAATTCATCATCAGCAACCTTCGCGTAGAGCGCGATCTGGCTGAAGATGCAGTGGTTTAAATTTGCCGTATGAGCAAGTGGCTTTGGATAGGATTGATTGCAGTGGTGGCGGCAGTGTTTGTGTTTGTGCTGCCCTCGCTCGAATCGGCCAATCGCGAAAAGCGACTGGATAACGTTTACGCAAAATCGAAAATGACAGGCACGCAAATACAGCAACTCTTCGAAAAACTTCCGTCGCAAACGGAAGGCGCTGTGGTATTTGCCGGAAACAGCCTCACATACGATTTTCCGCTGCATATTCTGGGCAAAGACAAACTCATCAACCACGGCATTCCCGGTGCGCAAATCAGCACCATGATTTACCAGACCGAAAGCCTGGCCGATGCGCCGCCGCAAATGCTATTCCTCGAAGGAGGAATAAACGACCTGCTCACCGGCAGCAACGCACAGCAGGTGTGCCGTGCGTGGAATGCCCTGCTCGACAAACTCACCGCCGAACTGCCCGATACGCGCATTGTGGTGCAAAGCATTTTACCGGTGAATACGCAGCAATTAAACTCCATACGCATTCCCGGCCTTCGCGATTCGATAGCAGCCGTAAACACACACCTTTATGCCGAGTGCATGAAACGAAACTTAGTCTTTGCCGACGTGTACACACGCCTGCAAACCGACGGACAGTTAAACCCAAGGCATACCACAGACGGAGTTCATCTTACCCCCGAAGGATACGCCGTTTGGGCCGAAGTCATTCGCCCCATACTTTCTTCCGCATCAAGTAATTAAAAGAACCGCATACGCATACGATCATGAGCGATCAGAACAACGAAAACGACCTTTTTAAACCATCCGGTACCGGCCAGAACAGCGGGCACGGCGAGCAGCAGGTGCGCCATATTAATGGTATGTACGAAGACTGGTTTCTCGACTATGCTTCCTACGTAATCCTTGAGCGTGCCGTGCCTTATGTGGAAGACGGGCTCAAACCCGTACAGCGTCGCCTGCTGCATTCCATGTGGGAACTCGAAGACGGTCGCTATAACAAGGTGGCCAACATTATCGGCAACACCATGAAATACCACCCGCACGGCGATGCTTCCATTGGCGATGCGCTGGTGCAGATGGGCCAGAAAGACCTGCTCATTGACATGCAGGGCAACTGGGGAAATCTTTACACCGGCGATGGTGCTGCCGCACCGCGTTACATTGAAGCACGCCTCTCGAAATTTGCGCTCGATGTGGTGTTTAATCCCAAAACCACTCCGTGGCAACTCAGCTACGACGGGCGCAACCGCGAGCCGGTAACATTGCCCATGAAATTTCCGCTGCTGCTGGCGCAGGGCGTGGAAGGCATTGCCGTGGGTCTGGCCTGTAAAATTCTTCCGCACAATTTCAACGAACTGATAGACGCTTCAATAGCCATTCTGCGCGGAAAGAAGCCCGATATTGTGCCCGATTTCCCCACGGCCGGCATGGCCGATTTTTCCAACTACAACGAAGGCTTGCGTGGTGGAAAAATACGCGTACGTGCCCGCCTAAAGGTGAAAGACAGCAAAACACTTGTCATTACCGAAATACCTTTCGGCACCACCACCGGCTCACTTATTGATTCAATTATTGCGGCCAACGAAAAAGGCAAAATTAAAGTCCGCAAAATTGAAGACAATACCGCCGAATTTGTGGAAATTCTCGTACACCTGCAGCCCGGTGTATCGCCCGACAAAACCATTGATGCGCTTTACGCCTTCACGCAGTGCGAGGTATCTATTTCGCCCAATGCCTGCGTAATTGAGGAAGAGAAGCCGCGCTTTGTGGGCGTAAACGAAATGCTTAAAATTTCCACCCAGCGCACACTCGATCTGCTGCGCCGCGAACTGGAAATTGAGCTCAACGAATTGCAGGAACAATGGCACTTTTCTTCGCTTGAGAAAATCTTCATCAAGGAAGAAATGTACATCGAATTTAAGAAATATGCCGATCGCGAATCGCTGTACGGCTATCTCTACGAGCGTTTCAAGCCGCACCGCAAGAAACTGATACGCGAAATTGTGGACGAAGACCTTGGCCGTCTCACACAAATTCCGATGATACGCATTACCCGTTTCGACAGCATCAAGGCCGACGAAAAAATGCGCGATCTCGAACAGAAGATCGAAGGCGTAAAAAACAACCTCGCGCATCTTACCGATTTTGCCATTGAGTATTTCAAGGAACTGAAAAAGAAATACGGCACAGGCCGCGAGCGCAAAACGGAAATTCGCCAGTTTGATGTGATCGAAGCCCGGCAGGTGGTGGCTGTAAACTCAAAACTCTATGTAAACCGCGAGGAAGGTTTTATCGGCTCGGGATTGAAGAAAGACGAGTTTGTGTGCGACTGTTCCGACCTCGACGAAGTAATTGTCTTCCGCAGCGACGGCGTAATGATGGTGACCAAACTGGCCGAGAAAACCTACGTCGGTAAGGGCATCATATACATTGCCATTTACAAGAAAGGCGACGACCGCACGGTTTACAACATGGCCTATCGCGATGGTTTGCGCGGCAATGTAATGGTGAAACGTTTCAGCGTAACAGCCATTACACGCGATAAGGAGTACAACCTCACACGCGGGGCCAAAGACTCGAAAGTGCATTATTTCAGCGTAAGCCCCAACGGCGAGCCGGAAGTAATTGGTGTGCATCTTACACCCAATTCGGGCGCACGAAAGCTGGAGTTTGATATGGATCTGAGCCAGGTAGCCGTGAAAGGGCGTGATGCACAGGGAAATATTCTTACCCGCTATCCCGTGCGCAAAATTGTACTCAAGCAAAAAATGCAGGCCGCCGTGCGCAAACAAAGCGTGTGGTACGACCCGCAAACACGCCGTCTGAGCTACGACGAGCGCGGGCGTTTCATCGGTCAGTTCGGCCCCGAAGACCGCATTCTCGAAGTTACCCAAAGTGGCCATTACCGCCTCACCGGCTTCGACCTGAGCACTTACTTTGAAGAAGACACCATTTTGCTCGAAAAATTCGATCCCAAGGCCACTGCTTCGGCGGTGTATTTCGACGGCGAGAGCAAACAGTATTTCGTAAAGCGTTTCCTTTTCGAGCCCACCGATAAGAAAACACTTTTTATCACCGAAAATTCCGACTCGAAGCTGGCCATCATTACCACCAAACCTTCTACCACGCTCACATTGAGTTTTGCCAAAGTAAAAGGAACCGAGTTGCCCGATGAAGCCTACGATATGGACAACATTATCGAAGTGCGCAACCTCAAGGCAAAAGGCAACAAGCTCACGCCAAACAAACTCAAGGAGAAAAACGGACTCACCCTTACCGATCCGTTTTCGCAGTTGAGCGATGATGAATTGATGGAAGAATCCAGCGGTCTTTCGCCGGTGGAAGAAATGAGAAAATCGAATAAAAAAGACACGGGCAGCGGCAGCAAACCGCAGGGCTCGTTGTTTTAAACACAAAAGGCGGTATCGGTTGATGATGCCGCCTTTTTTATGCTGCCACACATGAGCAAAACCGCAGTAGTTTTCGGATCAACCGGCCTTATTGGCAGTTTTTTGCTGAAACAGCTTCTGGCCGACGAACGATATGCCGAAGTAAAAATTCTGGTGCGAAAACCCACCGGAATACGCCACGCAAAACTGGATGAAGTAGTCACCAACTTCAAAAATCTCGACGATTTAAGGCAGGAAGTAAAAGGCGATGAAGTGTTTTGCTGCCTCGGCACCACCATAAAAACAGCAGGATCGGAAGCCGCCTTCCGTCGCATCGACTTCGAATTGGTGCGCTGGGCGGCAATGAGTGCCAGAGAAAACAAAGTGAATGCTTTTTTAGTCGTATCGTCGATTGGGGCTAATGCAAAGTCGCGCAATTTTTACCTGCGTACCAAAGGCGAAATGGAACTGGCCGTAACCGCAGCCGGATTTGAAAAATGTGTAGTTGTGCGTCCCTCCATGCTGCTGGGCCCGCGCACAGAGAAACGCTTCGGCGAAAGCATGGGTAAAGCCATTATGAACGCATTTTCATTTGCCATTCCCAAACACTGGAAAGCCGTAGAGGCCGAAGATGTGGCTGCTTCGATGATTGAAGCGGCCAATAGTCAGAATGAAAACGGAGTGATTGAAAATGAGCGTTTGCTAAAACGATTGCAATCGTAATACCCACATTTAATTGAGCAGCACGATCATCTTACTACTTCCCCAAAAGCACAGTTACATGTTTATTTAAGTCGAAACTATTTCGGTTGATAAGTATTACTGTAAACTACTAATTGTGTTTATTATATTTGTTTAGCAACAGTTGATATATCAGTCATTTATCCCAAACAAAATGAATAAGATATGTTTTTGTTTTTTTATGTTATCCAGTTTGTTCGTAAACGCACAATCTGAAAGGTCGTTTTCACTAATAAAGCCCGACTTAAATAATACTATTTTATTAGGGAATCCTGAAAATACCGAATCTGAATTTAGGCACGGTCTTTCTGTGAATGTGGGTTCTATTCTTCTATTCCATAATGTTGGAGTAGGATATGAATGTTTGATAACTTCAAATCGTAATTTCAAACTTTATGCCGGAGCAGGAGGTGCCTTTACTTCCTTTTTTCCTTTTGATGAAACCAAGGGTGCTTATGGCTTTTTAGATACACATATATCAACTGGCAGTGGGAATAATCATTTTGAAGCTGCTTTGGGTACATTCATTTATGCAAATTTATCCCACCAGACAAATAATAATATTACCCCAACTTTTAGAGATATTACAACCGTTCTTCCTTTGGTTCGTTTAGGTTATCGCTATCAACGCCAGGGTGCGGGTTTCTACTTTCGTACCGGATTAGGTTTTCCTGATATGCTTTATCTAAGTTTTGGCAAATCTTTTGGAAGAATTAATAAGTAAATTCACATAAAACTATTAGTTGGATTTTCACGAGAGATTATTCCTGACAGTAATGTCAGATTATGCAGATTGCTTGAATGAAGATAAAAAAAAGCGCTACAAAATCGGTTGTAGAAATAAACTATCACCGCTTAAAGGTGATGTTAAATTTAGAAAGCGGAAAATTATAACTCACGCTTCGCTTAAATGGTTTGCGTTTTACAATCCAGATAATTTGCCAGATGAGTATTGGAAGCCAGTAAATGAAGCCCATTTCAGAATTTGTGTTACGGAGTTAAGCTTCTTTTGCGGGAAGCATTTTATAATGAAGTTTCAGCATCTTCATTCCCAAAAACCAGAACCAGTGATCGGTGCGTAAAACCTTATTTTCGTCGCAATATACATGTATGATTTCCTTGAGCGGAATGCGTTTTACTTTCACAAATCCGGGCTTGTGTTTTTGCACACGGTAATATCCCGCACCGCCAAAAGACGAACGATCTGATACTAATCTGAAAGAACCGTCGGGCATAAATTCGGGCCTGAGAATTACGGTTACATTACCATCGGGCAGGGGAAAAACAACCCGTACAAATGTGTGGTCGTGAATGCGTATCACCGCATAAAATCCGCAATACACCACACGTTTATCCATTATCCGCTTACGGAGCCAGCATACAAGAGTGGTTTCCCCCCAGGCGGTTTTCAGCGGAATTACTTCGCTGCTCATGCCCATGCTGGTGTCCATGGCATTGAGCGGAATGTTGAGCTGGTTTATTTCAATGCTGATGGTGTTTATGAGCAGCCGGGCAAACAATTTTGCAGGGTAAAATGATTGCGTCCACACATCCATTTTGTACCCCGAAGTTTGCTCATAAAACCGCGCCACTTCCGTCTGAAAGTTTGGGTGTGCCCCGCTGCCCAGCAACGAAAAATCGTTCATCAGGCCCGAATTATCTCTGCTTCCTATTTCAAGATTATTTTCAGCGGCAAACTCGCTATAAAAGCTATCGCCAATGTATTTTCCGCCCATCGGCCCATTTAGCCAGGGATTAAGGGTTAACGATTCGGTGCGGCCTGTGAGTGTAAGCCACAGGCGTATGGTGCGTGAAAAAACGGTAGCCAGAATATTTCTTGGGGTAATGCTCATCGCCGAAAAATAAAATTATCAGGATACTTTTTGTTTGTTTCGCGTGTAAAACCACCATTGCCAAAACCACGAAGTGCCGAGGAATACCACAAGAATAAATGCGGCACCGGCAAAAATGGGATGCGTTACAAATCCATCGAATCCATGATTATAAATGAACAGCACAAAAGCCGCTACGGCATTGGCCAGCCCCCAAATTACATTACGCGTATTTCCTATGCCAAATCCGCTGAGCATTTGTGCTTTCCATACACCCAATACATAATGCGGCATTGCATTCATGAGCAGCGCACCGGTTAGAAAATCGATGAAATTCATAAGTGTGAAACGGGTTAGTTTTAAGCAAAATTAAGAGTTATCCGGCAAGAATAAAGTCGCGGCCGTTTATAAATCCGCGTGATGAAAGCATTTCCGCAATTTCCGTTCTGGCTCCGCGATTGGTAATGTAGCTTACCACCACGCAATTCTCTGGCTCGTGAATTTGTGCAGGAGAAATTACGGGCAAATTACCGGCAGTTTTTCCGGCCAGCGCGGGATTCACGTCGATATAGCCGGTAATATGTATGCCTTCATTTCGCAGGAAATTGCTGCGTTTTCGGGTAATCCGTCCGGCTCCGCAAAGCCATATTTCGCGGTGGTTGGCCAGGCGGCTGAGTTCGCGGGCGAGGAAAGCGGCTTTGGTTTGGTGAAAGGCATTGGCGGCGTAGCGTTTGTCGTTTCGCGAGAGGCGTGTGGGCGGGTCGTTCCATTGCAGGAGGAATTGCGGCACTTTGTGCATTTCCACACCTGCTTCGAGCCAGCGCAGCCAGAGTTCGTAATCTTCAGGGAAATTGCCCTCGCGGTAGCCGCCATGTGTATGCACCAATTCGGCGCGGTACATTACCGATGGGTGTGCCAGCGGCGATTCCACGAAACGGCTCAGTCGTATCTGCTCCGGAGTTTGCTGCGCGTTGAGCCATTCGATGTAAGCCGCATAACCCTGCTGTGTGTCGGCATGGCCGCCGTGTGTAACGAGGCAGCTAACCAGGCCGCATTGCGGGTTTTCCTGCATGACCTGAAGCTGGCGGGCAAGACGTTCGGGGTGCATTTCGTCGTCGGCATCCATGCGGGCGAGCAGGGGAGAAGTGGCGGCGGCAATAAGGCCATTGAGTGAGGCTACTATGCCCTGGTTGGCCAAAGTCCCCAACATTCGTATGCGGGAATCGGCTTTGGCTGCCTGCTCAATAATTTTTGCCGTGCCATCGGTGCTGCCATCGTTCCACACCAGAATTTCAATGTCGCGCAAAGTCTGGCTGCTTATGCTGTGCAATGCTTTGGCCACCGTACTTTCGGCATTGTACACGGGCATTAACACACTTACATCGGGCATGGCCTAAAGATAATGCTTGCCACGCTAAACTGGCCGGGCTGTACAAATGCCCTTTCTGGTTTGTACCTTTGTGCCGTGCAATTTCACACTCAAATCGGAACCAGTTTAGACGAAGCCGCACACTGGCTGAAGCAGGGCGAAACCGTGGGCATACCCACCGAAACGGTGTATGGCCTCGCCGCCAACGCACTCGATGCCGATGCCGCCGTAAAAATCTTTCAGATCAAAAACAGACCCGGTTTCAACCCGCTCATTGTACACGTACACAGTGCCGCCGAGTTTGAGAAATACGCACAGCACGTTCCAGTACAGATAAAAAAGCTTGCCGAAGTCTTTTCGCCAGGCCCGCTCACCTTTGTATTACCACGCCGCACAAACATTCCCGACATTATCACCGCCGGCGGCGATACCGTGGGCCTTCGTGTACCTGCGCACCCTCTTACACAGGCGCTTTTGCAAAAACTACCTTTCCCGCTGGCCGCACCCAGTGCCAACCCTTTTGGCTACATAAGCCCGGTTACCGCGCAACATGTGGCCGATCAGCTTTACGGCAAAGTACCTTACATTCTCGATGGCGGCCCAAGTGAAGTTGGTGTGGAGTCAACCGTGGTCACCGTGCGCAATGATAAAGTGGTGGTGCTGCGTCTGGGCGGCATTACGTTGGAGCAACTCCGCGAAGTGGCAGGCGAAGTAGAACTTGATATCAACGAATCATCCAATCCTCAATCGCCCGGCCAGCTTAAATCGCACTATGCACCCCGCATCCCGCTCAAATGGGGAATTCCCGCCACGCAGCCACCTCTGGAAAAAGTAGCCGTGCTTTGCTTGCAGCAGCCTCCAGCCTGGTCCAATATTGTGAGTGTGGAAACACTCTCAGCCACCGGCAATCTCGCCGAGGCAGCCCGAAATTTATTTGCTGCCATGCGCAGGCTGGATGAAACGGATGCGCAATGTATCTTTGCCGAAAGAATGCCCGAAACTGGTTTGGGAAAAGCAATAAACGACAGACTAAAACGAGCGTCTGTTGAAAACTTTTAAACTCAAACTATTGCTTTTTAAATTCCCAGTATTACCTTTGTATTCAATTAGCGCTTTGGGCTAAGCAATCCCTAGGAGGTATAGCGGGGTTGCCAGCACCCAAAGCTTTTTTTATAGTAGCTTTTACATTTTAATTTATCTTGTATGTACGAACAGTTAAACGAAGCACAAAAATTGCGCGCCGCCGTGTTGGTTGACGGGGGCTTTTTCCACAAACGTTACCAGCGCTTATTCAAAGATCAGCAGCCCTTTGACCCTGTAAAAGTGGTCGATCATTTGCAGAAAATGGTAGAATGCTATCTCGGCACACAATATCGCCTGCACAGGCTTTATTACTACGATTGCGAGCCGCTCAACAAAAAATTTCATCACCCGCTTACCGGAAGGGTCATCGACTTTGCCCGCCTCCCTTCGGCCGATTTCCGAAACCAGTTTATTGAAATACTTCAGCGCCGTAATCTGGTGCAAATCAGACTCGGAAAACTCAAGGAAAACAAAACCTGGCGCATACGCTCGTTTTGCACCCACGATTTGCTGAAAGGAAAACGAACCATTGCCGATTTACAGGAAAATGAAGTGATACTCGAAGTGAGGCAGAAAGGCATTGATATGCAAATAGGCATCGACATTGCCATGCTGGCCTGGGAAAAGCAGGTTGACAGGATCATTCTCATTGGCGGCGATGCCGATTTTTGTCCGGCTGCCGAAATTGCACGCAACAAAGGCCTGAGGTTTGATCTTGATCCGATGGATAATAATATTGACGCGCAGTTGTTTGGCTTTGTGGATCAGGTAATTTCGGATATTCCGGGCAAAGCGACCAATGCAACTCAGGCTGCGGCCTGATTCAATGTTGATTTACATTCACCGATCTTAACCGTGGGCAGATAATCGCTATTTTTGCCCATTGTCCGCATGAAAAGGGCAAAACTCCTATGAAGAAAATTCTTGTAGCCAATCGCGGTGAAATTGCCTTGCGTGTAATGCGCTCTTGCCGCGAAATGGGAATAGCCACGGTAGCCGTTTTTTCGGAGGCCGACCGTAATGCACCCTTTGTCCGCTATGCCGATGAGGCTGTTTGCATTGGCCCTCCGCCTTCGTCGCAATCATACCTGCTTGGCGATAAAATTATTGAAGTGGCCCTGAAACTGGGCGTTGACGGCATTCACCCCGGCTACGGCTTTCTTTCCGAAAATGCCGACTTTGCCCGTGCCGTAAAAAAATCAGGCATTACGCTCATCGGCCCCACGCCCGAGGCTATGGAAATAATGGGCGATAAGCTTTCGGCCAAGGCTGCGGCAAAGCAATACAACATTCCAATGGTTCCCGGCTCCGACGGCGCCATAAGCGATATTGAAGAGGGCGAACGTGTGGCACTGGCCACCGGTTTTCCGCTGCTTATTAAAGCCAGTGCAGGCGGTGGTGGCAAAGGAATGCGCATTGTAGAACGCATCGAAGACTTTGCCGAACAGATGAAACTGGCCGTAAGCGAAGCCACATCGGCTTTTGGCGACGGCTCGGTGTTTATTGAACGCTACGTGGCGGGCCCGCGCCACATCGAAATTCAGGTAATGGCCGATACGCACGGCAACATTTGCTACCTGTTTGAACGCGAATGCTCCATTCAGCGCCGCCACCAGAAAGTAATCGAAGAAGCCCCGTCGAGCGTACTCACACCCGAAATACGCGAGAAAATGGGAAAATGTGCAGTTGACGTGGCCCGCTCGTGCGGATACGTGGGCGCAGGTACGGTGGAGTTTCTGCTCGACGAAACACGTAACTTCTACTTCCTCGAAATGAACACCCGCCTGCAGGTGGAGCACCCGGTTACAGAAATGATTACCGGCATCGACCTCGTAAAAGAGCAGATACGTGTGGCCCGCGGCGAAAAACTCTCGTTCACACAGAACGAACTCAAAATAAACGGCCACGCAGTAGAAGTGCGCGTATATGCCGAAGATCCTGCCAACAACTTCCTGCCCGACATCGGCAAACTCGTTACCTATCGCCGCCCGCAGGGCTATGGTGTGCGCGTGGACGATGGCTTTGAAGAAGGCATGGACATTCCCATTTACTACGATCCGATGATTTCCAAGCTCATCACCTGGGGAGCCACCCGGCAGGAAGCCATCGACCGTATGATTCGCGCCATTGAAGAGTATCAGATAACCGGCGTGTCCACCACACTGGCGTTCTGCAGTTTTGTGCTCAAACACGAAGCATTTGTATCGGGTAATTTTGATACCGGTTTCATCAAAACCTATTTCACCCCCGAAATGCTGCTCGACGAACGCCAGGATGAAGCCGAACTGGCTGCACTCATCGCTTCGCACCTCATGGGAAATCAAAGTCAGACAACCGGAGTTACTACTCAGCCTGCTTCACAAACCAGCCGGTGGAAAACCGAACGTACCCGCAAAAGCTGAGGACTTTAATCAACTCGCTGTTTACCAGTAAATAAAACTCAGGCTTATTCACAATTTTTGTACATTTAGGTACATGAAAAGCCGGTTGGTTGCGTTTTTCACATATAACCCTTTGGCACGCTTTTGGCGTAGAAATGTTATCATGAAAAACGCTTTTTTACTGTTTACCTGTTTGTGGTTGCCTTTTGCGGCTTCGGCACAGGAACAATCGCCGCTGTTTGTGGGCGATATTGAACAGTATCCCGCCAATATGATTACTTATGCCATTGATGAAAGCGGCGATACTGTGCCGGTAATTCATCATTACACCTGTTTGGTTGTGGCCGAACGCACTTTCAAAAGCAAGCGCGAACAGGTAAAATACGATAAGCTGAAACGCGACGTGAAAGCCGCACACCCGTATGCCGTGCTGGCCCGCGCCAAACTCAGCGAAATGGATGCGCGTCTGGCTCTCGTAAAAGGCGAGAAGGAACGTAAGGAATTCGCCGAAAAAGCCGAAAAAGAACTGGTAGCCCAGTTTGAAAACGACATGAAAAACCTTACCGCTGCCCAGGGCCGAATTCTTATCAAACTCGTGAGCCGCGAAACAGGTTCTACCACTTATCAGCTCATTAAAGAATACCGGGGCGGTCTTACCGCCGTAATGTGGCAGGGAATGGCACGGGTATTCGGCAATAACCTCAAATCGGAATATGACGCCGATGGTGAGGACAAAAAAATTGAGGAAATAGTGGAACTCATTGAGCTTGGTGTGCTTTAAACACACTGAAAACAGCCAATTGCCCCCCAAAGATTTTTCTGTACCGGTTGCTTTGCAAAAAGAAAATACTATTTTTGCAACCCCTTTGGAATAGAAGGGCTCATTGATCGGGGTGTAGCGCAGTTGGTAGCGTACCACGTTCGGGACGTGGGGGTCGCTGGTTCGAGTCCAGTCACCCCGACAAAAAAATTGAATCAGGCCCGCCTTCCCGAGGCGGGCTTTTTTATTTCCAATTATCAATCAGTCGCTTCCACTTGCTTAAAGTATGTTGCGCCTGCAAACTTTATCTTTACCTTCGTTAAGCACGTCAAAACCCGATATTTATGAGAGCTGGTTTACTTGTATTTTTTGCTGCGATTTTTCTCACCTCAGCCAATGTTTCTGCCCAGGAAGAAGAAGCCATCCCGCTTGATTCTGTTGTTAAACCGCAATTTCCCCAAACTCCCCGCTGGAAACCAAAACTAATGCCGGGAGCCGGTCTTAATTTTGCCGTTATAAACAACCGGCAGGAAGTGCGGGGACTTTACAAACCGGGTTTGAATTTTCACCTGTTTTACCTGCACCGCCCCTGGTTTGCCATTTCGGGCGAATATACCTATCATTTCAGGCACGATGCTGCTCCGGCATTGGCCGACATTGACTCGTGGAATGCCGACCTGAACGGACACCTCATTATGCGCATCGGCGAGAGCGAAACCTATTTCAATGCTATTTTTGGCGTGGGATATCTTTACTGGAACTCGGTGTATGTGGGCCCAAACTCGGCACATACCGATTTTGCTTCGTTTTCCTATGGCATGAACATTACCCAGCGCTGGGTAGGAGCCAATCTGGGAGCCGGTTTCAGTTATCAGCTCACAAAACGAATGAGTGGATACGCCAATTTCAAGGTAAGGTTTGCCTCGAGCAATAACGACTTATTCAGTATTTCCGATACGGCATTCCAATTTGGTGTTCGTGCCGATCTGTCTAAGAAAGATAAATCACTTGATACGGCTTCCAAAGACAAAAAAGACCCCGGAATCACTCTTAACGAGCGAAGCCCGAAGTATAAGGCGCAGAAAAAAGGTGTATCGGGCATGGCAAAATTCAAATACCGCTGGCTCAAGAAACGGCAGCGCTAGTTTTAAGCAGGCAACCCGAAACGGTTGCCTGCGACTTTTACTGGAAGTTGCGGCGATCGGTAAATGTGAAAAACAGATTTAAAATTGAACAATAGAAGCGGTGCTCACAACAATCTCCGTAAATTAGCAGTAATGAAAATATTCCGCTCGTGTTTGTTTTTGCTTTTCAGCCTTTGCGTCCTGCCGGTTTTCTCGCAGGAGCAGGAGGGAGCGATTACCGTGCGCGGAACTGTGTTTGACCTTGCCGACACTATGGCTTCGCCCGCGCCAATGGCTGTAAACAGACGCACCGGAGCTGGGCAGTCGGCACTGGCCGGGCAATGGTTTTCGGTGCAGGGGCTGCATACCGATACATTTATGGTTACTGCCGGAGGCTATGAAATTGTTCGAATCTGTTTCCGCGATTCGGCACGCAAGGCAGTGTACAACGTGCGCATCGGCCTTAAAATGAAAGTAAACACCCTGCGCCCGGTAGCCATTTATCCCGCCAAAGACCTTAAAACCCTGCGCAACGAACGCGAATCGCTGGGCGTGAAGGAAACCCGCATGACCTCTGCCCCGGCCGACGCTTTTCAAAGTCCGATTACGGCTTTGTATGAGCGTTACAGCCGCGAAGGACAATCGCGCGCCAAAGTAGCATACCTCGAAAACGAAGACCGCAAACGCGAAATCCTGCACCAGCTTCTCAACCTTTACGTGAAAGCCGGCGTGGTGGAACTCAAGCCCGAAGAGTTCGATACATTTATCGACTACCTCGATATTCCCGACCATTTTCTGCAAAACGCTTCCGACTATCAGTTGGCCACTGCCATACGCGAACGCTGGTTCCGCTACGAGCAGGCCAAACAGATGCACAATCACCAGCATCGTTAACAACTGTTGATTACTGCTCACAACTCCTTCGCCCGAAATTTGGTGCATCGCTGCAAACTTCTATCTTTGCCGCCTGTATGGCGCCTCGGCTTATTCTTCATCCGCAGCAATTCGCCATCACGATCAACCGGCTTTGCCATCAACTGATCGAGACACACGATAATTTCTCAGAATCTGTAATTATCGGTCTTCAGCCACGCGGTGTGCTGCTGGCCCGGCGTATTCATAAAACGCTAAACACCATTTTGCCCGGCCACTCCATTTCGCTTGGCGAACTCGACGTGACGTTTTACCGCGACGATTTCCGCCGCCGCGATCTGATAGCCAACCGCACACAAATTGATTTTGTGATTGAAGACAAGAATGTAATTCTTGTGGACGATGTGCTCTACACCGGCCGCACCATTCGCGCCGGGCTGGATGCCATGATGGCGTTTGGCCGCCCCAAAGACGTGGAACTGCTGGTGCTCATCGACCGCCGTTTCAGCCGCAATCTGCCCATACAGGCCAAATACATCGGCCGCACTGTAGATACCATTGCCTCCGAAAAAATTAAGGTGGACTGGAAAGAGGCCGGGGGAGAAGATCATGTATGGTTAATGACGCAGGAGTAAATTATGAGTGCAACTAAACTGAGTGTGAAACATCTGCTGGGCATCAAGCAACTGACGCCCGACGATATACAGCTTATTCTTCACACCGCCGATCAGTTCAAGGAAGTCATTAACCGGCCCATCAAAAAAGTTCCCTCGCTCCGCGATATTACCATTGCCAATCTCTTCTTCGAAAATTCAACCCGCACAAGGGTTTCGTTCGAACTTGCCGAAAGAAGGCTCTCGGCCGATACCGTAAATTTCTCCGCCGCACAGTCGAGCGTGAAGAAAGGCGAAACCCTCATTGATACTGTAAACAACATACTGGCCATGAAAGTGGATATGGTAGTGATGCGTCACCCCAATCCCGGTGCCTGTGTGTTTTTATCGCGGCATATTGATGCCAGCATTATCAACGCCGGCGACGGAGCCCACGAGCATCCTACACAGGCCCTGCTCGATGCCTATTCCATACGCGAACGGCTGGGCGATGTGAAGGGAAAGAAAATTGCCATCATCGGCGATATTCTCCATTCGCGGGTGGCGCTTTCCAACATATTCTGCCTGCAAAAACTCGGCGCCGAAGTAATGGTTTGCGGCCCGCGCACACTCATGCCGCGCTACATCAGCTCGCTCGGGGTGAAGGTAGAATTCGACCTGCGCAAAGCCCTCGAATGGTGCGACGTGGCCAACATGCTCCGCATACAGCTTGAACGGCAGGACATCAAATATTTCCCCTCACTCCGCGAATACACCATGCAGTACGGCCTCGATATGCCCACGCTGCGCTCGCTGGGCAAGGAAATAATTGTAATGCACCCCGGTCCCATAAACCGCGGCGTGGAAATAACCAGCGAAGTGGCCGACTCAGGCCAGGCAATCATCCTCGATCAGGTCGAAAACGGCGTGGCTGTGCGCATGGCCGTGCTGTATCTGCTGGCCGGAAGGATGCAGGACTAAGGTTTCGTTGGCTCCGGAGCAGTTTTTTCCTCTCATTTTAGGGACTTTATCGAAAAAATTCATTACTTTTCATTGTTTGAAAAGGAAACTTTACCTTTGCCCGATATGAACGAACAGTTTTCAGTAGAGCGCAATGAGCGTTATACACTCATCCGCATGTCGGCCGATAAGCTCGACACTCTTGTTGCTCCCGCTTTAAAATCGGAGCTGGTGATGCTCAATGCCGATGGGGTGCGCAATCTCATCATCGACCTTGGCTCGGCCCGCTACTGCGATTCTTCGGGTCTCAGCGCCATTCTGGTGGCCAACCGCCTCTGCAAAAATGCCGACGGTTCGCTTGTACTCAGCAACCTCCAGGAATCGGTGCGCAAACTTATCCACATCTCACAACTCGACAGCATTCTGCAAATTGTTCCCGATGTGGATTCGGCCGTTCAGCAACTCCAAACGGTTTAATTCAGCCCAACTCCTCTTTGCATGAAAAAACTCTACACGTTTCTTGCCGTTACTCTTTTCTCCACGTTTCTCGGTGCGCAATGCACCGTAAACTCAAGCGTATTTAACGGCCCAAACGATTACGGTATTGTTCCCGATACAATTACCAACCTGCCCGTTGCTTTCGTAGGAACACCCTATACCACCGATCTTCAGGTGCATGTAGATCCTGATACCGTAACCGCACTGGGTACTTTTCCCATCACCCAAATCAGCATCGACAGCGTTTCGGGTCTTCCGGCTGGTTTTACCTACCTGCCCAACCCTACAAACGGCATTATGCCCGGAGGTTCGTTTGGCTGCGTGGGTGTAACCGGCACTGCCACCACCGGCCAGGAACTTGGCGGCCCGGCAGCAAATGGCGTGTATCCCATTATTGTGTATTTCACGGCTACCGTAAACGTACTTTCTGTACCCACCGCTTTTCCGGCCACGCTTTTGGGCTACCGCATCGAAATTGATGCCCCCAACAGCCTTCCCGCCATCGAATCGCTTCGTTTTTCGGTGAATGCACCTGCCCCCAACCCGGCAGATGCGCAAACCGAATTCCGCTTTACTTCACCCGTAAACGGTCAGGTAAATTTTTCCCTCTACAACATGCTTGGTGCTGTAGTGGCGCATCAGAATATTGATGCCGAAAAAGGCAACAACCGTTTCACCCTCGAAACCGGTGCTTTGCCCCCTGGTGTGTACATGTATTCATTCCGCATGGGCAATTCCACGGTTACCCGTCGCCTCACCATTTCGCATTAATTTATAATGGGCACGCCTTTCGAGCTCACCATTCTGGGAAGCAGTTCGGCCACACCTACTTCAAAAAGATTTCCCACCGCTCAGTTACTCAATGTAGCTGAGCGGTTCTTTCTTATCGACTGTGGCGAAGGCACGCAAATTCAGCTGCGCCGAAACCATATCCGTTTTCAGCGCATCAACCATATTTTCATCAGCCACCTTCATGGCGATCATTACCTTGGTTTAATGGGCCTGCTCTCGTCGCTGCATTTGCTGGGGCGTAAAAATCCGCTGCATATTTACCATCCGCCCGGGCTGAAAATGATTATCGACATACAGCTCGAATTTTCGGGTACTGTGTTGAATTATCCTATTCATTGGCACGAACATCGGATTGATAAGCAGGAAATTATATATGAAGATGACTGGCTCAAGGTACAAACCATTCTGCTCAATCACCGCATTCCCTGCTGCGGATTTTTGTTCAGGGAAAAGCCACGGCCGTTTTCCATCGACAAGGAAAAAGTGCTGATTCACCAGGTACCGGTTTCGCAGATGAATGCGCTGAAAAACGGCGAGGATGCAGTGGCCGACGATGGAACCGTGATTCCTAATGAAGCCGTTACCCGTGGCCGGGCAATATCGCGGAGTTATGCCTTTTGCTCCGATACGCGCTACGACGAAAGGGTAATTGCGCAGGTAAAAGGAGTGGATTTGCTTTACCATGAAGCCACTTTCATGCACAACCTGCTCGAACGTGCCAAGGTTACGCACCACACCACCGCGCTCGAAGCAGGCCGTGTGGCAAGGCTGGCCGGGGTAAAACAGTTGCTCATCGGCCACTTTTCGGTACGTTATCGCGAATTGGACGAATTACTCAATGAGGCTCGTCAGGAATTTGCGCAAACCGCTCTGGCTGAGGAGGGTATAACTTTTCAGATACCCGAACAATGGATTGTTCAAAAAACAATTTAGACAGAATTTGGCAAAAGGTACTTTGAGTATTACTTTTGCCTGAGTTCTTATTTGAAATTAGTCTAAATAAGCTTATGAAAATCCGCATTGCCATAGCAGGTCAGCAATATCTCGTGCGCGAGGGCTTACGCGCCCTCGTAAGCAGCGAAGCTGATTTTGCTTTTGCCGGCGAAGCCGATGGCGCAGAAATGCTTCGTCAGCTTTCCGTGGCTTCACCCTTCGATGTGCTCATTATCGACCATCTTCAGGCCGGTTTGGGCTTGCAAAGCATCCGCGCTGCAATAATGATTAATCCCGCGCTCAAAATCCTCGCCATTACCCAGCGCCCGGGCCGAAAAGAACTTACCGCCGCCCTCGATGCCGGAGTATGCAGCTACCTGCTTACCGAATGCGACCGCGAGGAAATTTTAGACGCCATACGCGCCACCGCGCAGGGTGAACAGTTTTTCTGCGGAAAAATAGTAAACGAAGTAATGGCCTCGCCCGATGAGGCAATGCCCGATACTGAATTCAGTTGCGACGGTGTACGCATTTCTGCCCGCGAGGTGGAAATCATCCGCCTGGTTGCCGAAGGCCTTACCAACAAGGAAATTGCCGACCGGCTTTGCCTCAGTGCGCACACGGTAACCACACACCGCAAAAACATCATGAACAAACTCGGTGTGAATAATACAGCCGGATTAGTGCTTTTTGCCATCCGCAACAACATCGTTACTCCCAATCATTTTCTTTTCAATACCAATTGATTATTGCTATGGTTTTCACCGAAGCCGCTTATGATTTCATGAGCGGCTTTTGTGTTTATTTTCTGTACTGAAAAGGTATTGAGCGCCGCAAAAATCAGCAGGCATGAAACTCCACCTGCAGATTCTTTCTGTTTTGCAGATTGAGCATGAGTGTGCGGAGGTATTCGCCAATGTAACTCATGCCCTGATAATTTATACGCGATTCATCATCATCGGGCGTATGGTATTCGCTGTGCAGGCCTGTGGTAATGAGAAGGGCAGGAATATGCCGGTCTGAGAAATTGCAATGATCGGAACCGCCTTTAATCAGGTTTGAGCGTTGCAAAACCTGAAAGCCTTTGGCCGAATCAGGAGGTAATACATTTTGCCAGCCCGCAAAGTCCGTGGCACCGTCGATGCGCAATAACGGACGGAGCAGGTCGAGCCGCCCCAGCATATCGAAGTTGAGGTTGCAGAGAATTTTTGAAGTGTCGGTAATGCCGCTGCGTACAAACACATCGGAGCCAAAGAGTCCGTCTTCTTCGCCGCTGAAAGCGGCAAACACCACATCGTAGTTAAGCAGGTGTTTGTTTTGATTGCACCAGCCCGCCAGCCCCAGCAGCAGGGCCACACCGCTGGCATTGTCATCGGCACCATTGTGAATTTGTTTCGAGAACGGGGCTTTTGAATGATGCCTGCCGGAGCCTATATGGTCGTAATGCGCACTCACCACAATGCAGTAGGGCGAGCGGGTATCAATTATGCCAAGCACATTACCCGCCGAGGTGATTTGGGCCGAGTCGGGATTTTGGTAAGTAAACGGGTGAATGAATTTCTTTTTTATCGGCTTACAGCCTGCCAGTTTTAATTGGGCAGCAATAAAGGCTGCGGCACGTTTCTCTTCTTCGCTTCCGGGCAAACGGCCTTTCATGGAGTCGGAGGCAAGGTAGCTGATTACCTGACGAAAGTAGTTTTCGTGGAGTCCCGGTTTTACCTGTTGTGCGTGTGCAAACGATGAACACAGCCAGAGAATAAGCGTGGCCAGGCCGCAAAGCGTGCGGATAGTGGCGGGTTTGTGCAATTTGTACGCGTCACTTTTTAGTTTGTTCATCGCAGTCGAATTTACTCATTCGTAAAGGAGTGTAAGCAAAAATCCCGCCCGGAATTTTCCGGGCGGGATTTTTACAAAGCTAAATCAATGCTTACTGACGGTTTGCACCGCGGCTGAGAATGTTGCCTTTCTCTTCGCGGGTCAGGCTCGGGGGAGCTGACCACATGAGATTGGTTCCGTTCCACCATACCGGGCGGCCCGACTGTTCGGTGTTGCCTTCGTTGAACATTACACCCTGCATATTTCCTGCGAAATTGGGGTTGGTAAGTTCGGCCGGTACCTCGGTTTTGGCGGCATCTACACGGGTGCCTACGGCAATCCATGAGAATGATACATTGCTGCTGCCGTTGTTGAGTTCGGCCACGTTAAAGCCTTTTTCGTCAACAGACACAATGTACAGGCCATTGCACTGACCCTGCGGGGTAATGGTTACAGTGGGTTTGCCACCGGCCACGAGTGCCGCAAATTCGGGTGTAAAGTTTACACGGGTTGTGCCGGTAGTAAGCTGGCCTGATCCGTCGTCGTACACTTTTACTTTGGTAGAAGTAACTGCGTAAGCCGGAGTTACACTGCCGTTGGTGTTTACGAGGTCGGCATGGTAGCCGGTGTTGAATGTGTTGCCCACGTTGAAAGCGGCGTACATTGAACCAGAGGTGGTAAGACCCATTACATCGCCGCGTACCCATGCACCCATGAGGTCGCCGGCAAAAGCACCGCCAATACCGGTTGCAGCGCCGTTAGATAGACGACCGCCACCGTTGGCATAGGCTGCTGAGCCATATACACCGTAGTTTAAAAGTGCCGAAGAGCGGTAACCGAGCGAGCCCCAGTAAGTACCTGATACTTCGGCACCAAATGTACCGCCGCAACGGGTATAGTCGTTGTAGTTCCAGCCGCCTACACCAAAGGTGTACAAATCGCCCCAGAAGTTGAAACCACGGGTAGCGTCATTGGCTACGCTCTGGGCGTAACCGGTACCATCGTTCTGGCTGTCGCGTGTGCGGTAACCAAACATCGACGACTGGCCGTCGCCGTTAGCGGTAAGCTGCTGCTGATATACGTACAAACGGTATTGGGTAAGCGGAGCAATGTTAACAGAAATATTGCCGTTGGCATTTTCCTGCATGCTTGAGTTGCCAAGTGTGTTTGCAGTGAGGAATTTGGGGTGATAACCGGTTGTTCCGGTAATACCGCCGGGGCCTGTGGGGCCTGTAGCACCGGCTACACCAGTAGCACCCGTGGCTCCAGGTACACCCTGAATACCCTGAGCACCTTGCGGGCCAGCTGCACCGGTAGCACCAGTAGCACCGTTGGCACCTGCAGGGCCGGTAGCACCGGTAGCGCCATTGGCACCAGCGGGGCCGGTAGCTCCAGTAGCGCCATTGGCACCAGCCGGGCCGGCAATACCCTGAGGACCTTGTGCGCCGGGAGGGCCTTGAGCACCAGTAGCACCATCAAGACCAGAAGGACCAGCTACACCCTGCGGGCCCTGAGCACCTGTAGCACCGTCGAGTCCCGAAGGGCCGGCAGGACCTGCGGGGCCCTGCGGACCGGTAGCACCGTCGAGACCAGAAGGACCGGCAGGGCCTTGCGGACCAGCAGGACCGGCGGGGCCGGCAGTGCCCGAAGTTTCGGCATACATGGCGTAGGGTACAGACAGAAGCTGCGAAGTGCCTAAGCTGGTAAGACCAGAACCGAAGTCAACAGAAACTTCCATAAACTCGGTGCCTGTGCCAAAAAGCGAAGACGATAGCGGAGTAATGGAACCAATGCTGATGTTGAATAAACCAAACTGGTTGGTGGTTACACCGGCATGTGTTTCGGTGTAAACTACAGGACCGGTGGCAGAACCAGAGTGAATGTCGAATTTCACCGTGATGGTTCCATTAGCGATTGGCGCACCAGCAGCGTTGCGGGCCACACCCTGATATTTCATCTGGGTAGGAGCCTGGGCAACTGCATACTGCACGGCAATTACAGAGAACAGAAGCAGTAATACTTTTTTCATAGGTTGGTTTGTAGGGTTTAAGAAACTTTGTTTACTCGGAATGATGCGGTGGCATCAGTCCCCACTTTTCGAACCGTCACGAAATAAATTCCGTCGGCGAAATCACGAACAGTAATGTCGTGACGATAGCCGCCGGGCATAATGTTAAGCTGGCGGCTGCTGAGTTGTTGTCCGAGCGCGTTGTAGATTTCAACGGTATAAACACCGTTGCTTTCTGCATCGAACTGGAGCGTTACCTGGTCACTGGCCGGGTTGGGAAACAAACTGAGGTTACCAATTACCTGCTCGGGTACCGAATTCGGACCTAGCATGGTTTGATGGAAACCCTGTGTCAGAAAGTTATTGGCATTGCCATACGTTTCCGACATCGGCTCGCCCAACGTCCATTCAATCATGCCCTGCGAATTCGAATAGAAATCGCCGGCCGATGAAAGCACGTTTTGCTCTACCGATTGTCCCCTCGCCCAGAGTCCCAGCAATAGGAGGGATCCTGTTAACACTTGTTTAGTCATGGGCAAATTGGGTTTTGGTTTATTAAGGTTTGGTTAAAAATAGCCCTTTGCCCCATTAATTCAAATACCCGGTTAGTGAAAACAATACAGAGGTGTTGGTAAATTGACAATAACTTATCTTAGATGTCTGGTTAATAGATAGTTAACAGTTGGGTTACTTTAGTGAGCCTGTGATAAAAAATAGTGAGAATACCGAAAAACAGGTATAAACTACCATTGTGTAAAAACCTGTTCATATTGGTTTTCAAAGCACTACGGTTCCGGCTCAGGCAATTGCGTTCTTTGTAAAAACGAACAGTTTATGTCGGCCAGCCTGATTTTAATTTGTGTGGCATTGTACACGGTGCTTCTTTTTGGTGTAACCTGGCTTACATCGCGCGGAGCCACCAACGAAACCTATTTTGTGGGCAACCGCTCGTCGCGCTGGTATCTGGTAGCCTACGGCATGATTGGGGCTTCACTTTCGGGCGTCACATTTATGTCGGTGCCGGGCGAGGTGGAGGCGAAGCAGTTTTCGTATTTCCAGATGGTGCTGGGCTATTTGCTGGGGTATGCCGTAATTGCGTTTGTGCTGCTTCCGCTGTACTACAAGCGCAATCTTACTTCTATTTATACTTACCTGCAGCAGCGTTTGGGCAATGTATCGTACCGCACGGGGGCGTTTTTCTTCATTCTTTCGCGTACCATTGGCGCGGCTTTCCGCATGTACATTGTGGTAAATGTGCTGCAGTTGTTTGTTTTCGACCAATGGGGTGTGCCGTTTGCGGTGACCACGGGCATATTTGTGCTGCTCATTTTACTTTATACGTTTGAGGGCGGGGTAAAAACCATTGTGTGGACAGACACGCTGCAAACCACGTTCATGCTGCTTTCGCTGGTGCTCAGTGTGTGGCTCATTGCCGATTTGGCGGGTTATGATCTGGGCAGTTTGTTTTCGGCTGTGGCCAACGACAGCCGTTCTTCCATTTTTGTAACCGACTGGGCACACGCCAAGTTTTTCCCGAAAGCATTTTTCGGCGGGGCGTTCATAGCCATTGCCATGACCGGGCTCGATCAGGAAATGATGCAGAAAAACATCAGTTGCCGTTCGCTCAAAGAGGCGCAGAAAAATATGCTCACGTTCAGCGCAGTGCTGGTGGTGGTGAATTTACTTTTTCTTGGTCTGGGTGTGTTGCTGTGGCAGTATGCAAACGCGCATGGCATTACGGTTGAGCGGTCAGACGATTTGTTCCCCACCATTGCGCTCAATCATTTGGGTACAGTGTCGGCCATATTTTTTATCATCGGACTTATCTCAGCCGCCTATCCCAGTGCCGACGGGGCATTAACCGCGCTCACGGCTTCGTTCTGCATCGACTTTCTGGGTTTCAACAATCCCCATGGAAAGCGCACCGAAGCAGAGAAAAAGCGCCTGCGTTACATGGTGCATATTTCGTTTGCCATTTTGCTGTTGCTGGTAATTGTGCTCTTTAAAGTCATCAACGACGATTCGGTGGTGAGCAAGCTGTTTACGGTGGCAAACTATACTTACGGGCCGCTGCTGGGGCTGTTTATGTTTGGCATTTTAACCAAACGCAATACGTATGAAAAGGTGGTTCCTGTAATATGCCTTACTGCGCCTGTAATTTGCTACATTCTTAATGCATACAGCAAAGCTTGGTTTGGAGGCTATCAGTTTGGAAACGAATTGCTGCTGCTCAACGGACTGCTTACTTTTCTGGGGCTGTTTATCATTTCGCGGCCGGGTACGCGTATTTCTGGCAAACTGGCTTAAAAGGCCTGTCGTACAAGGCTGTCGAGCTCGGCGTAATTTGTGGAGCGGGGTAGAAACAGGCGGTAATTTTTGCCTTTGTGTACAATAAGTGTGGCCGGAATATTTCCCTGCCAGGCGGCATCAATTTTTGGGATCCACTCGTTGTCGTGTACTTCATCGAGAAACAATACCTCGCTGTGCAGGTTGCGCTTTTGCATAAACGGCACCAGTTTGGTTTGCACCTGGCTTTCGAAGTCGAGCGATACGAGCAGCACTTTTACAGGCTTGCTGCGGTAAGCACTGTCGAGCTTTTCGAAGTCGGGAAGTTCCTTTACGCAGGGGGCGCACCAGGTGGCCCAGAAGTTTACCACATATACCGTGTCTTTGCCTGCCGCAATGCGTTGGAGAATGCCGTCGGCCTTTGTTTTGGCGGGCGTGGGGCTTTTATCTTGAGCGCCAAGCAGGAGCAGGGCAGGCAGCAGCCAGAGCAGATTTTTCATTACCATAAAGTTACTGCTTCTTTGGTTGCGGAGTAGTGGTTTCGGCTGCCGTTACGTAAATCACATACCGGAAGCCTACGGTGCAGTGTTGTTCGGCCGGGTTGAGGAAGGTTTTGGCGTTGTAGCCTGCGGGGTTTTTGCCATTGGCCAGGCTGAAACGTTCGTCGAACCAGTTGCCACCCATCACCAACTTGCCCTGCGCCGGAAGCTGGCGGAAATAAAGGCTTTCGATGCTGCGCACAATCGAGTCTTCGGCAGTCATCAGTGGCGACCAGTGGTTTAGTCGTTTGGTCATTATGGGGCGCCAGCATTCGTTTACATCGTTTCGTAGCCATTCGCTTACATTCCCGTCGAGGTAACTTATGCCATTGTTGTCTAAATGTACTTTGAAGTATGGGTTGGTTTTCAGTTCATTTTTTACACCGCGTGATTTTCGACTTTCAAAATAACGTTTCTGAATTGCCGGATTTACGGACTGTGTGTGAAAACCATTATCGATAGTCAGATTGCCATACATTACTTGGGCATCATGCAGCATGAGACGAAGATTTCTGGAATCGTTTATCTGGTAAGTGAAGTAACGGGATTTAGTGATTACAGAGTCGGTCCCCAAATTGGCCTTCTTTTCTTCCGGACTTACAACGTGCATACTGCGTTTGCCCTGCGGGCTATTTACAACTAAATCAGTAAGCCATGAATCGTCGCAAAGCTGGTTGTAGTTTTCGCCAAGCAGTTGCAGTTGCCCGTTGTTATTTTCGGCCGTACTCACCAAATCCCATTCGGCGGCAGAAGGCAGTGCGCAGTTTATTTTCAATCCTTTTCCGGCAAATTGATTATTCAGCTTCACATTCAGCCAGTCGAGGTATGCCATACTTTGCCAGTAACTTACTCCGCATACCGGATAGGTATTGTAAGCCGGATGCCAGAAATACATGTTGGTCATGGGCTCATTAAAACTGAAACTGAAATCATGTACCCAACTCAATGTATCCGGGTAAACCGCAAGTGTATCGAAGGCAATTTCAGTGGATCTGTTTCGGAATTTATAAATCAGTTTGCGGGAATCCACTTCAATTCTTTTCCAAAAACGCAAATGAATTGGCAGAAAGAAACCAATTTGATCTCTCGTGGCACTGTCTGCATAATCAATTTTCTCCAACCAGTTAATTGTACCATTCGCATTGAAATGATTCAGACGGGTATGGGCAATGGAATCTCTTACCCATATTACAAATTCCCGATATTCGGCATTGGTAACTTCTGTTTTTCGGAAATAAAAAGGGTGCGAATATTGTAATGCGATATGTCTTGTAAGCGTGTCGGACCGTATTAATGAATTTGGGTAGAATTGAATTTTAGTGGTGTCCAGATAATATCTTGAAGAAGCAGGAACACGGTATTCGGACGATCTTTCTGATTTGAACCACCTTATTCTGTCGGTGTATATGTCATCAGAACGTTTTTGCATAAAGAATTCGGGCGACTTTCTTGATTCTGCCTGCCTTACCGGCGAAATAAAAATACAATCGGCAAAAAGATCGGGCGGCGTTACCACATTATCCTGCACAAAATACCAGGGTTCTGCAATGGTATCTTTTTCCAGTTCGCAGATAAATTTCTCAGGCCCAACCTGTTTTATTTTACCGTCAAAATTTCTTTCAAAAGCTACCGTAGGGCCTACTCCGGGCAGCACGGCAATGGTATCGCGTTGCAACTTTTGGGCAAAGAGCGGAAAAGCACACATCAGTGCAAGAAAGCAGAGCGGGGTATTTAAATTCATTGTCAATCCGGGGTTTTTTTTGTGTGTAAACGGGGAAAGCAATCAAAATAGTACTTTTACAATCGTGTCCCCTGCAAATAAAAGTACAGAATTCAGAGAGAAGGAAATGTCAGCAGTGTTGTACCCCATTTTGCGTCCGGCCATAAGTTCGGCAGGTTTGTATTTTTTTACCACCGACAGCGGTATTGAGTATGAAGTGCGTTTCGGCCGGCGGCAGGACAACATTTTGCACGCTACAATTGTTTTTGGGGTGATAAACGACGAGTTTGAAGGCGAGGAATATGTGGAAACCAATCGTGGCGAGGTTTTTCGGGTAATGAATACCATTTCGGAAGTAGTGCGCATATTTATGGAAGAGCACCCCAAAATGGTATGTTACGAATTTACCGGAATTCCCAAAGAAGGCGAAACCGAAGATAAATCTTCGCAACGCAGCCTGCTTTACCGCCGCTATCTTCCGCAAATTTTCGACGATAACTGGGAGTTGAGGTTCAATGGCAACAATGCCATTGTAACCCGAAAACATTTCAAACGCTGATAATTTTATGGCTTCGCACACGCAGGAAGCAGTGGCATTCTGGTTTCGCCGCGATTTGCGGCTCAAAGACAACGCCGGTTTGTTTCATGCCCTCAAAACGAGCAAACCCGTATTGCCGGTATTTATTTTCGACCGCGAAATTCTGGATAAACTCGACGACAAAGCCGACCGGCGCGTGGTTTTCATTCACCGCGCCCTGCAGGAAATGGCCAACGAACTGGCCGCACTGGGCAGCGTACTCATAACCCGCCACGGAAAACCGGCCGAGGTGTGGGCGCAACTGCTCAGAGAATATAAAATTACCGCCGTGTATGCCAATGCCGATTACGAACCTTACGCCCGGCAACGCGAAAAAGCCATTGGCCAATTGCTGGAGGCGCATGGCGTGAGTTTTCACTTAGCCAAAGACCAGGTAATTTTCGAGAAAAACGAAGTCACCAAAGACGACGGCAAGCCCTACACCGTTTTTACTCCCTACAAAAACCGCTGGCGCGCCACACTCACCGATTTTTACCTCAAACCTTATCCCACCGAAAAGTATTTCGGCAATTTCCTGCGCACAGCTTCAAAACCACTTGTTTCGCTTCAGGAAATGGGTTTTGAAGACATGCCGCTCGAATTTCCCGACAAAACCGTGGAAACCGACCTGCTCACGCACTATTCACTGCGCCGCGATTTTCCCTCGCTGCCGGCCACATCGAGGCTGAGTGTGCATTTGCGCTTTGGCACGGTAAGCATACGCAGCTTAGTAAAACAGGCGTTTCCGCTGAGCGAGCACTGGACCAACGAACTCATCTGGCGCGAATTTTACCAGCAAATCATCTGGCATTTTCCGCATGTGGCCGGCAGCGCGTTCAAGAAGGAATACGACAGAATAGAGTGGCGAAAAGACGAAACCGACTTTGCCCGCTGGTGCGAAGGCCGCACCGGCTATCCCATTGTAGATGCCGGAATGCGTGAACTCAATGCTACCGGTTTCATGCACAACCGTGTGCGCATGATTACGGCCTGCTTCCTCACCAAACACCTGTTTATCGACTGGCGCTGGGGCGAGGCCTATTTTGCCGCCAAACTCCTCGATTTCGATCTGGCTTCCAACAACGGCGGCTGGCAATGGGCCGCAGGCACCGGCACCGATGCGGCTCCCTACTTCCGCATTTTCAATCCCACCTCGCAGCAGCAGAAATTCGACCCGCAGTTTGCCTACATCAAAAAATGGGTGCCCGAATGGGGTACGGCAGCTTACCCGCAGCCTATGGTAGAGCATACGTTTGCCCGCAACCGGTGTCTGGAAAATTACAAGAAGGCGCTGGGGAAATAGCGGCTTACTTCTTTGGTGCCGGTTTGGGAGCCGGTTTTGGCGTGGCGCCGGGTTTGGGCAAAAACTCCATTTCGCAGGGCACCAGAATCATGTCTTCCACCACGCTCAGGTCGCAGTCGCTGGTGCGCATGAGCAGTACTTTGGTGGTGCCGTCGGGCATGGGAAATTCCATTTCGCTTTCGGTGGCGGTGGGGCCGTCGAATGTAAACGGCTCGGCAAACTGGTCGGCCAGATCGATGTCTTTGATGTGAATTTTTTTGCCGAGAAATTTGGTGTAAAGTTCAACCACGGCTGTTTCAATTTTCACGTTAATCACGTTTTTCACCCGGTCGTAGGTAATGGCCACATTACCTTTTACGGGCGTAGTGTAATTAAACGGGCCGGCTTTTACGTTTACATTGGCTTCAAAATCGGCTTTACCCGGGTGGAGCCTTATTTTGGGGCCGATGAGCGTCCAGAAACAGGTATCTTTCATAAGCAGGGCCGAGTAAGGCTCTTTGCCACTGATATTGCCCAATGCCGCCAGCATTTTATTGAGCATTTCTTCGTGAATCACCACCCGCATATCGTTGGGTTCGGGCTTGCCGGGCGGACGGGGCGGGGTAGTGGTGGTGGTAGTGGTGGCCGGTGGCACATAGCCCGAGCCCGATTTTTTGCTTTTGCACGAAACGGCCACAAGCAGCAGGGTTAAAAAGTAAACTAGCGCTTTCATTACGTGCAAAAATACGCGGTATGGATTTTGCGTTACATTCGTAACCAAGAAACTTATTCACGAATGAAAGCACTCCTGTTTACAGCCGCGTTTTTTACCTCCGTATCGCTGGCCGAAGCCCCGGTAGGCACGGTTTTCCCCGAAATGAAGGCCGAAAGCCTGAAAGACAAAAACGTGTCGCTGCCTGCCGATGTGAAAGGCAAGTTTACCTTAATATGCCTTTCCTGGTCGGAAGATGCCGAACCCGATCTGCAAACCTGGTACGAACCGGCCTACGACAAGTTTATAGCCAAAACAGGGTTAATGGACGATGCGTTTGATGTAAACCTGTATTTCGTGCCCATGTTTACCGGAGCCAAAGCCTCGGCCGCCGAAAGTGCCAAAAAACGAATGAAAACCGAAGTTCAGGCCGATATTCAGCCGCATATCCTCATTTATAAGGGCGAAATAGACAGTTACAAAGACAAACTGAAAATGACCGACAAAAAGAAGCCATACATCTTTTTGCTCGATAAGGAAGGGAAAATAGTGTATGCCACTTCGGGAGCCTACACAGAAGAAAAAATGGATGCCATCGATGAATTAATCGAGTAAAAGCATCCGGAAAAATGAACTAAGCCGCTTCCCGCAAGGGAGGCGGTTTTTTTATTGTGCCACCACCTGTGCCTGCGGATAGCGTTCCATCCACATTTCGAGGGCTTTCTGGGTACGCACTACAATAGTGGTTTTGTTGTCCACACGAAGCTTGATGGTTTCGCCTTCGTAGGCTTTGTACACAACGGGTTTACGACTTTTGGTTTTCATGGTATCGGGTTTTAATGGTAACACTAATGGACGCATCATTGTTTATTTTTATTCAAATAACGACCATTAAAACATACTTCTCGGTTGTTTTTCTTTGGGGAGGAATGCTTTACCGATGAATGTACGCTTTTATCGGTCGGGCGGTTTGTGGAAATAGAGTTCTTTATCAACAAAAAACGGCGACAGGACAAAAAGCCCGGCCGCCGTTTACGGGGATGTAATGGCAAAAAGCCTATTCTACAACCTGGGCAGCCGGGTAGCGTGTAAGCCACATATCCAGCGCTGTCTGATTGCGGACAACGATTAATGTTTTTGAGTCAACTCTGAGCTTTACGCGGAACTCGTCGGCCGCGGCTGCTTTGTTTGATTTTGTGCGTTTCATATTGGTAAACGATAAAAAGTGAATAATTCTATTGCTCGTCAGGGATCAATAAATTTTATATACATACAACAAATATTGAGCCTGTTTGGTGTGCCGTTAACACCTTTTGTGATTAAATACAGGTTAATTGAAAATACCTGTATCATATATGGTCAGAGGCTGTTTCACCGTTCTGCCATAAACTGACTTATTGCCACCTTTTCAACAATTTCGCCGCCACAATTGCAGATATGAAGTTCATCGCCTTTACGCGTTATTTCGCCATGCCAGGGGTAAGACTTGCAATTTTGCGGAGCCGGTAAGGAAAATTTGAGCGTATTGCTGTTTTTGAGGCTCGATATTGTCCACCAAAGCATCTGTTTTCCCTCTTTTTCTGAAATCGAATCCAGGGCCACCACAAAGTTGCCGGTGGTATCTGTGTATTCGATATCTGTGGAGAAAAAACGGGGTGTTACAGTGCTGTCGAGCGGCAGAAAAAGATGTTCAGAGAATGGGCCGCTCCAAAAGGTCATCAGGCCAATAAACTGACTGTTTTGCCAGCATACCTGTGGTGGCGTGCGCAGGTTTGGGCTGCCCGTAAATGCAGTGAGGGCCAATGTGCGGCTGAATTGGCCATTGCCCCATTTTATGTACCAGTCGCCGGCACTGTCGCCAAATAAAACGCCGGCAGCCGCTCCCGAATCGGTGAGTGGCTGCCAGCGGGTGTTTAAGCCATCTGGCGTATGGGGCACAGTTGACGGATTAGGCCGGTTTTGCTGCGCGGGCAAACATGCTGTAAAAAGTGCAGTAAGGCATACCGCCCAGGCTATTGCGGCCGTTTTCATCAGGCTTTTTCGAGTTCTTTCTCCACCGGTGCGCGGAATACAATTTCGCGTTCAAACACATCCACCACCACATGCTGTCCGGCCTGTACTTTGGCGGCCAGTATTTGTTTGGAAAGTTCGTTCAGCACTTTCTTCTGCATGAGGCGTTTTACCGGCCTTGCACCATACTGCGGGTCGTAGCCCAGTTCGGCAAGCCATTCTATGGCTTCGTGTGAGGCGGTGAGGCGTATGTTGTTTTCGGCGGCACGTTCGGCAATGTGTTCAAACTGTATGCGCACAATTTCCTCCACGTCTTCGCGGCTCAGCGGCTGGAACATGATGAGCTCGTCTATACGGTTCAGGAACTCGGGGCGCAGACTTTTCCGCAGCAGGTCGAATACTTCGCGGCGGGTTTTGGCCATTACTTCTTCGCGGTTTACTTCGTTTATGTCTTCGAAATTTTCCTGAATAATGTGTGCGCCGAGGTTGGAAGTCATAATGACGATGGTGTTTTTGAAATTCACCACGCGGCCCTTGCTGTCGGTAAGTCTTCCGTCGTCGAGCACCTGAAGCAGAATGTTGAATACGTCGGGATGGGCCTTTTCAATTTCGTCGAGCAGGATTACGCTGTAAGGCTTGCGGCGCACGGCTTCGGTAAGTTGGCCGCCCTCTTCGTAGCCCACATATCCCGGAGGCGCACCCACTAAGCGCGAAACGCTGTGGCGCTCCTGATACTCGCTCATGTCGATGCGGGTAAGCGCATGTTCGTTGTTGAAGAGGAAATCGGCCAGAGCTTTGGCGAGTTCGGTTTTGCCCACGCCGGTGGTGCCAAGGAAAATGAATGAGCCTATGGGTTTGCGGGCATCCTGCATTCCGGCACGGCTGCGGCGCACGGCATCGGCAATTACTTCAATGGCTTCGTGCTGGCCCACCACGCGTTTGTGCAGTTCGTTTTCGAGATACAGCAGTTTTTCGCGTTCGCCCTGCAGCATGCGTGTTACGGGAATGCCGGTCCAACTGCTTACCACGGCGGCAATTTCCTCGCTTTCCACTTCCTCTTTAATCATGGGCGAGCCTTTTTGCTGCAATTCGGCCAGTCTGGCTTTTGCTGCTTCGAGGCGTTGCTCCGATTCGCGGATGCGGCCGTAGCGTATTTCGGCTACTTTGCCGTAGTCGCCGGCGCGTTCTGCGGTGTCGGCTTCGAATTTGAGTTGTTCAATCAGCTCTTTTTCGCGCTGTATGCTGTCCACCACGTCTTTTTCCTGTTGCCAGCGGGCGCGCAGGTCGGAGCGTTTGTCGGTGAGTTCGGCAATTTCGCGGCTCAGTTCTTCGAGTTTGGGCTGGTCGTTTTCGCGTTTAATGGCCTCGCGCTCAATTTCGAGCTGGCGTATTTTGCGTTCCACGTCTTCGAGTTCAACCGGCATGGAGTTTATTTCCATGCGCAGTTTGGAGGCAGCCTCATCCACAAGGTCAATGGCCTTGTCGGGCAGGAAACGGTCGTTTATGTAGCGCTGCGAGAGTTCTACGGCGGCAATTATGGCTTCGTCCTTAATGCGCACCTTGTGGTGTGTTTCGTATTTCTCCTTAATGCCGCGGAGTATGGAAATGGCATCTTCGGCGCTGGGCTCGTCCACCATTACTTTCTGGAACCGGCGTTCGAGTGCTTTGTCTTTTTCAAAGTACTTCTGAAATTCGTTGAGTGTGGTGGCACCCACAGCGCGTAATTCGCCGCGTGCCAGGGCAGGTTTCAGGATATTGGCCGCATCCATTGCGCCCTCGCCTCCGCCTGCGCCCACAAGGGTGTGTATTTCGTCGATAAACAGAATGATGTTTCCGTCTGAGCCGGTTACTTCTTTCACCACGGCTTTGAGACGTTCTTCAAACTCGCCCTTATATTTGGCACCGGCAATGAGTGCGCCCATGTCGAGCGAATAAATCTGTTTCGATTTCAGGTTTTCGGGCACGTCGCCATTTACAATGCGGTGGGCGAGGCCTTCGGCAATGGCTGTTTTGCCCACGCCGGGTTCGCCCACCAGAATCGGGTTGTTTTTGGTGCGGCGCGAAAGGATTTGCAGCACACGGCGAATTTCCTCATCGCGGCCAATAACCGGATCGAGTTTGCCGCTGCGGGCCATTTCGTTCAGGTTAATGGCGTATTTGTTCAGCGCATTGTAAGTATCCTCCTGCGACGAGCTGGTAACCTTGCTGCCTTTGCGCAGTTCGCTCACGGCTGTTTTCAGGTCTTTGGCAGTAAAGCCATTGTCCTTCATCATCCGGCTCACCTGATCGTCAACAGCCAGCAGCCCCAGCAGCAGGTGCTCAATGCTCACAAAGTCGTCGCCGGTTTCCTTGAGACTGTTTACGGCTTTCATTACCACCTCATTGGCCTTACCCGAAAGGTATTGCCCCGAGCCGCCCGAAACCTTGGGGTAACTGTCAATAATTTTGTCGGTGAGCTTCTCAAAAAGCGGTGCATTGATATTCAGCTTTTTGAGCAAAAACGGCGTAACCGACTCATCCACTTCCATAATTCCTTTAAGAATATGTGCAGTGTCTAAAGTCTGATGGCTGAAGCCTGCCGCAATTTGTTGTGCCTGCTGCAAAGCCTCCTGCGATTTAAGCGTAAAATTGTTCAGGTTCATGTGTAAAAGATAAAAATGTCAATACAGTGTATGGTTGTGCAAAATCATGCACAAAGCACATACCATCGTTCAGAACCGGAAAAAAGGGCAGGGAAGCGGCTCCGTTTCAGCCAAATTAGCACAAAGAGCCGACAAAAACAGTCAATTAGGCAGCAGTATAACTTTATTGGGTGTAAATCAAATTTACCTTCTTATTGGGTTTACCGAATGAATAAAACAATCCGGCCCTGAAACCAAAACAGAATTTAAAGTTATCAGCCGGAGAAGTGCCTGCAAAAAACTGTTCTTCTATTGCAAGTTTGTCAGATATATGCACACCAAATCCGGTAAACGGTGCAAGAAAATAACTCCGGCGATTGGGGTCGGTTTTGTTGGTATATAATTCATTTACATAAGAACTGCCGGCCAAACCGTTTCTGATGTACTGTCCGGAATGTATGGCACTAAGTTTAATGTTCGCATTCATTCCGAATAACCAGTACATATAATCTTTTTTAAAAGCCACTTTGCGGGTGAAATTTATCTGGAGATAATAAGCCCGCTGGCTGTGTTCGCGGTAAAATTCAGATTGAATATGGTTCAACTGCACAATTACCTGATGGGCAAACATACTTTCATACCGCAATCCGATGCCTATTTGTGTAGCGTTTCTGGTGCTGTCAATCCATGAATAATTTCCTGTTAAACTCACGTTCATACCTCGCGGAAGGTTTGCTTCTCCCCGAAGCATATCGGATATTGCCCCGGCTTCTCCATACCGGATATTTCCTGCTTCGGCACCTACCGACCAGCGGCGTTCGTTAATAACTAAAGGTTGTGCATTTATCTTTATCAATACAAAGAGACATACTGTAACAAACAGTAAACCGCGTTTTTGAAGGTTTTTCATCGTAGAGAGGTTATTAAGTGGTTGGGAAAGTAAATATATCGGGTTTCAGTTAAAACAGCATCCAGCCTGCGCTTACTAAGGCGCCGGAGTATAGGCCAAACCGCGTATCGGGAGAATTGCCAAGTTCTAATGTGGTTTCAATATATACCCTTGGGGCCGGTTTCACACCTAATCCCAAAGCGCCAAAAACAACCAGATTTCGCCGGTTTGGATCGGCGATGTTTGTATAGTAAGAATAGGTTTCCTCGCTACCCGTTACGGCAAAATGCGAATACCCGCTGTGTTTTTGGTAAATCGGCACCCCTGCACCGAAGCGAATGGGTAAATACAGGGTTGAATTAATACCTATTTCGTGGGTAACAGCCGCCTGCACACTTATGGCACGCTGGCTGGTTATCACTTCTTTATGCAGCACGCCTGCACTGCTTAGATCGAGAGTAAACGCATTTATACGCTCATAGCGTGCTACCAGCGAAAATCGAAAAGAATTTCCATTGGCAAGCTGGTGATGGTGCGAGAGGTTTAATCCATACGCAATGCCCGAAGCATTTGTGCCGCTGCCGTGATTGTACTCCGGTTTCGAAAACGAAACTATTCCGGCCGAAAATCCGGCCGACCATTTTTGTGGTAATGCTGTTTGTGCGTTAAGGGAAATTACCCTCCACATTATTGCTGCAAAAAAGAATAAACGTGCCATAAACCCGTAATTACCAGACAAAACTATCAGTTAATATAAGAACAATACCATAATCCACAACAGGTAAAACAAAAACGGCCACCACAAAAGTGGCAGCCGTTCTTGAAGTTCAATTATTCAATTACTGAATAACTACTTTCTCTACCGCGCGGGCGTTGCCTGCAGTAACGGTGAGGAAATAAATGCCTTCGGTAAGGTTTTCGGTGTTCATGCGAACCACGTTGTTACCGGCACCGAGGTCGCGGTTCTCTACGAGAACGGTTTGACCAAGGCTGTTTACGATTTCGATGCTAACGTTCTCGCCGTTGATGAGGTCGAGTACCACGTTGATCTGGTCGTTGGCAGGATTCGGGAAGAAGTTGAGTGTACCTACAGAAGCAAACTCTTCGATACCCACAGCGCCGAGGTCGGCAGGAGAGGTGAACTGTGCAGTGGTGAACTGAACGTTGTCCATGTAGTAGTGGTCAAACGGCACGAGCAGGTTGAAGCTGAGGTCTGATGCCAGTGAGTTTGATACGGGTACAGTGAAGGTGTTACCGTTTACCAGCGTAATGTTTGATACATACTGCCAGAAAAGGTTGTCGTCTGAAGAGAACTGCTGACGGGCAGTGGCATTGGCACTAACGTTGGCAATGCTCAGGTCAACTCCGCGGCCAAACAGGTTGGGGAAGTTGTTGTCGCCCTGACCGATGTTCGGGTCGGTGTCTGAGTAGATGTAGAACAGTTTGGTGCCGTCGGCAGAACGTGAAATCTGGGCGCGGGCATCGATAGCAAAAGAGCTGGTACCGTCAGACCACTGTGAGGTCTGGTCGTTGGGCGAGCTCATGAGTGAGTCGATGAGCCAGGCGTTCCAGCCGTTTGTGGTGGTGTGTACATCGTACATGAAGTGACGGGCCAGAGTTCCGTTGGCACCGGTGCGGGTCCAGGTAAAGCCAAGTGAGTCGTTGTCGTTTGAAGCACCGCTGCCAATTTCGCAGAAAATGTGGAGCTGGCCGTTGTTGTCAACAGTTACGTCAGAGCCATTGTTCTGTGAGAACCAGGGCTTGAGGTTGTTGTCGGTAGCCGGAATGATTTTGTTGGCAATGGTCTGGATGGTGGTGAAGTCGAAGTTCTGCTGGTAACGGGTCCAGGTAGCTCCGGCGTCGGTTGTTTTCCACACGAGCGGTGAGAAGGTACGTGTCTGTGAGGTGGTAGCAGAAGCATCCACACCAAAGAATACCACGTAACCGGTGTTGCCGTCCTGCGAGAAAGCGCAGTGAGTTACGGTGTAGCAGTCGTTGGCACCGCTACCGTCCTGGTGGAAGGTCGGCTTGATAGAGTCAATCTGGAAGGCGAAAGCATTGCCAGACTGGGTGCCTTTGATGATAGCCGCACCACGGAAACCCTGTGCAAGGGCGGTGGTACCGTTCGGATCGGCATAAAGGCCGGCGGTTACCCATACATGCTGATCGGTAGAATGCATGTCGATACGGGCAAAGCCAATGTAACCGGTACCATCGTCGGTGGTGTTTACGTTGGTTTGTGTGTTTACAATGTTCTGGCTGCTGTAGTAGTTACCCATCCAGCCCGAGCCATCGGTGTAAGGACCTGCTGCCACTGCAAATGCATTGGCGAGGGTGGTGTTGGCGGCGGGATTGAAAATAGCACCAGAGGGATAACGGTAAAGGTTGGTACCGTTGTTGGCGAAGTAGGTAGAATCCCAGCTTCCGCCGTTGTTGAGTGTCCAGGTATGCTGGATGAAACCGCTGTTCACCGACGGAGGGCTCCACTGAGAGCTGATACGGTGTGTGAACATGGCCACGCCGAGAGCCTGGTTGGCTGTCATACAGTTTGACTGAGACACCAGCAGGGTGAAAGCGTTGCGTGAGCTAGAAAACTTGGTTCCGTTTGCCTGAACTGTCGGGTTGCCGTTGCGGGCATTCGACATGGCCTGGGCAAAGAAATTAACCGGCTCAGCGTCAATTTTAGAGCTGTTGATGCCGGTAAGATCCCATTTTTTCACACCTCCGACATTGGCAGGACGCTGTGCCGAAAGAGCAAGGCCTGTACCAACGCCAATGGCAATGAGTAATCCTTTTTTCATGTGACTGATTTTTGGTTAGGTTCAAAAATGATGTTTTCAAAGTTAACAAGAAAATCATGTTTTGCAAACAATACAAATCATGGTTTTTCCGGCACTTTGTGGCGCAAGTATATATTTAGGTTTTCAAAAGTTGAAGTTTTTGTACGAATTAGTTTTCAACAGCCGTTGTTATGATTGACCTGCCTGGGATTGGCTATTGGAGTTAAATTGTTTATTATCAGATTTTTATATCTCACCCTTGAATTTTATTCCCGGTTTTTTTAAAATATCGTTTACTAAAAAAATATCCTGCTAAATCTCCCCGGCTTATGCGGGGAATTCGGTAATAAATTACGTACCTTTGATGCCCGTTTCAAAAATGGATGGCCGGCAGCATCCTTTGTCTCACTAGTACAGCAATGCCGGTTGCTGTGCCAGTGCTGTAAAGCACCTTAAAACCAACACGGCAAATGGCCGAATCAACAACCAACACAATTACTCCTCCCGAGTTTGACTGGAACGCGGTAGGCAAAAAGGCTGATCTTTATTCGAAAGAAGAACTTGCCAGCCTCGACGCGCTCTACGGCCAGACACTCAAATCCATCAACGATCATGAAGTGGTGGAAGGCGTAGTTGTAATCAAAAACTCGAAAGAAGTCGTAGTTAACATCGGCTTCAAATCAGACGGAGTTATTCCGCTGTCTGAATTCCGCTACAACCCCGACCTCAAGGCCGGCGACAAAGTAGAGGTTTACATCGAGAATCAGGAAAACAAAGACGGACAGCTCGTTCTTTCGCACAAGAAAGCCCGCGCCATGAAGTCGTGGGAACGCATTAACAGCGCTCTTTCTACCGATGAGGTAATTAAGGGTTATGTGAAATGCCGTACCAAAGGTGGTCTCATTGTTGACGTATTCGGCATTGAGGCGTTCCTGCCCGGCTCACAGATTGATGTGAAGCCCATCCGCGACTACGATATTTACGTAGGCAAAACCATGGAGTTCAAGGTGGTGAAAATCAACAACGAATTCAAAAACGTTGTGGTATCGCACAAAGCCCTCATCGAAGAGGAACTTGAAGCCCAGAAACGCGAAATCATCAGCAAACTCGAAAAAGGTCAGGTACTTGAAGGTACCGTTAAAAACATCACCTCTTACGGTGTGTTTGTTGATCTCGGCGGCGTTGATGGTCTCATCCACATTACCGACCTTAGCTGGGGCCGCATTTCGCACCCCGAAGAGATCGTTAAGCTCGACCAGAAGATCAACGTGGTTATTCTCGATTTCGACGATCAGAAGAAACGCATTGCCCTCGGTCTCAAGCAGCTTACCTCGCACCCGTGGGAAGCACTCAGTGCCGAACTCAAAGTGGGCGACAAAGTAAAAGGCAAAGTAGTGGTTATTGCCGACTACGGTGCTTTCGTAGAAATCCAGCCCGGCGTAGAGGCACTCATTCACGTTTCAGAAATGTCGTGGTCGCAGCACCTGCGCAGCGCCCAGGACTTCCTCAAAATCGGCGAAGAAGTGGAAGCCACCGTGCTTTCAATTGATCGCGATGAGCGCAAAATGTCGCTCGGCATCAAGCAAAACTCGCCCGATCCCTGGCAGGAAATCCTTTCCAAATACCCCAAAGGCTCACGTCACACCGCCCGCGTTCGCAACTTTACCAACTTCGGTATTTTTGTGGAACTCGAAGAAGGTATCGACGGCCTCATCCACATCTCTGACCTCAGCTGGTCGAAAAAGATCAAGCATCCTTCGGAGTTCACCAAAATCGGTGAAACCATCGACGTGGTGGTGCTCGACGTGGACGTGGAAAACCGCCGCCTGAGCCTGGGTCACAAACAACTCGAGGAAAACCCCTGGGATGTGTTCGAAACCGTATTCACCATCGGTTCAGTTCACCAGGGCACCATTATCAGCGCCAACGACAAAGGAGCAGTGGTACAACTGCCCTACGGTGTGGAAGCCTTCTGCCCCAACAAGCACCTGCTCAAGGGCGACGGTAAAAACGCCGGTTCTGAGGAAGTACTCGAATTCAAAGTGCTCGAATTCAACAAAGAAGCCAAGAAAATCATCGTTTCTCACCGTAACACCGTAGAAGGTCTCGCTATCGAAGAAAAAGAAGCGCGCCCTGCCCGCGGAGGTAAGAAAAATGCCGAAGCTTCAAACAACGCCAGCGACGAAACCAAGAAAGCAGTGAAAAAGGTGAAAGAAAACCTTGAGAAAACTACCCTTGGCGACGTTTCTGCTCTGGCCAACCTGAAGTCTGAGCTCGAAAAGAACGAAAAAGGTCAGTAAGACCCCACACGTTTACCGGTTTCATTTTCTTCGATGAAACCGGCTTACTAAAAACTACGCCATGGTTTTTAGTTTCGAAGGCCCCGGTTCCCGCTCACGCTGGAACCGGGCTTTTTTATGGCATTACTTCTGCAGCACTAAATGCAGTTATTGAAACGTCACTAATCAATGAGGAACACCGGGAGTCTGTGAATTGTGTTAATAAAGTATCAATCAATACGATGAACGACTGTTGATAAAAATAAGGGATGAAGTAAAGTAATAATGAAACTTCTCATGAAAAGTATGAGTAATATCGCAAATAAATTACTTGTCTTTATGCAGAAGTCCTGTATCGATTGCGGTGAGCCAATGATAGGCCGGGCAGACAAAAAATTCTGCTCCGATAATTGCCGCAACAATTATAACAACAAGCGCAACAGCGATACCAATAACCTGATGCGGAATATCAATAATATTCTGCGCCGCAACCGCCGTATTCTCGAAGACCTTATTCCCGAAGACAAAGCCGTTGTTCCCAAAGAAAAACTCAGCGATATGGGTTTTAGTTTCCAATACTTTACCCATGTGTATACCACCCGAAAAGGCGGTGTGTACTACTTCTGTTACGATTACGGCTACATCGAAATCGGAAACGACCTTCTTACCTTAGTCTATCGCAAAAGAGGCAATCAGCCCGCCGAGGCCGGCTGATAGTATTTGCCATTCCCAGGTCGTCCAACCAATTTTCCCTGCGGTTGAACTGGCCGATGGCACCGGCAACGCCGGTGCCTTTTCTTTTTTGTGAATTATTGCCAAAAAATGGGTTGGTAAACAATTCAGGTGCTTTTTTTGCCAATTAATCACATAAATAAGGTCAAAGACCGAAGTTCAACAACCTTATTCACTTTTAAACGTTGAAAAAAGCGAGAGTTACCGTAAGATAATTGCAACTGAATACGTTTCTTTGAGAAACACGGAGGAGGAAATCTATGACATTATTCAAAAAATCAGGCTTCATAGCCTTGTTATTATTTGGTGTAAGCAGCACTTTAACGGCTCAGCAAAGCCGTACCAATACTTCAGAAATTGTGACCACCGCCCCCGGTTTGCGCGATACCACCTGGAGGCAATATATTCAAACAGCCGATATCCGCTCGATGGGGCTGGATACGCTTTCCCGGGTAAATTTCTGGAGAAAAGTAATGCGCCTTTCGCCCGACAGCGGTGTGCTGAGCTATGCCGCCAACCGGCAAATCTATTTTTCCTGCCCGGCCGAGTACTGGAATAAACTGGGCGACGAAGGCCAGGTAAAATTCCGCGACAGCATAAGACAAGTACATAACCTTCCCGATTCGGCCCAGTTGCTGTTTACCCGCGGCAAAGGCGATTTTTATGATGCCGCCGGAGTTGTGCCGCAGATTGACAGGGCCATACCCATTTTTCTGGCGCAGGAAGTAGATCCGTTTTACGCCAAAGCCATTCTGCTCATCGAAAGCCCCGGTAAACTGCAAAAGTCGAATGTGGGCGCCTACGGAGCATTTCAGCTTATGAAAGGTGTGGCCGTGAAAATGGGGCTGAAAGTGAATAAGTATGTGGATGAACGCAAGGATTTCGACAAATCGGCCTGGGCGGCGGCAAAACTTATTCGCACAGTATGTATTCCCTATACCAACGCCATGCTCGAAAAACGCGGCATAAGCTACTGCGGCGAAGAACTCTGGTACAAACTACTCGTGCTGCATGTATATCATGCCGGTGCTGGTAATGTGGATAAAGTGCTTACCGCCATAAATCCCTGCGAAGGCGATATAGACCTGATTATGACCATGTGGAAAACCAAGGCCGGAAGTTTTGGCAATGCCTCACAGAATTATTCACAACTGGCCATTGCCGCCCTGCTCGAACTCGACGACGTAATTCTGGCCGAAACACGAAAAACGGGCAGTCTTATCCCACGATAATTAAACGAAATCAGAATTTCATTCAACCCGGTGCGAAAAATATTCGCTCCGGGTTGTTTTTTAATGCTTTACTGATGTTATCTTTACTTGTCTCCCCGGCACAAACAATTAAAGCTGCGTCACAATGCATAAACTTTTCCTTTTATCACTGCTGGTTTTTACGAGCACAATTTCCCGTGCACAGTTATTTATAAATGAGTACTCCTGCGCCAATATTAACGGGCAGGCCGACAATTTCGGCGAGTATCACGACTGGTTTGAAATTTACAATGCAGGCACTGCAGCCGTTAATCTTGCCGGCTATTACATTACAGACAACGACAACAACCTCACCAAATGGCAAATCCCCTCGGGCAGTGTGTCTGCGGGCGGGGTAACACGTATTATCTGCTCAGGGCGCGGCATTATTTTCAGCGGCTGGATTCATGCCGGTTTTAAACTCACCCAGTGCAAGCCCGAAGAAATTGTTATTTCAGACGCATCGGGCACCATGCTCGATTCGGTAAAACTCCGCCGCCATCAGCAGGGCCATTCGTGGGGGCGCACCACCAACGGGGCCAATACCTGGAACATTTTCACCAATCCCACATTTGGCGCGTCCAACAACACCGGCACACCTTTTCAACCCTATGCCACCACACCCGTGTTGAGCCAGCAGCCCGGGTTTTACAATTCCAGTATCAGCGTTACCATTACTTCGCCCGATCCCAACGTAACCATTCGTTACACAACCGACGGCTCCGAACCCATTCCCACCTCGCCGGTATATTCGGCCGCAATAAACATTGCCACCACACAGGTGGTCAGGGCGCGCGCCTTCAGCAGCACAGCCGGCATTCCCGCCAGCTTTATCGAAACCAATACGTACTTCATAAACAGCGCACACACGGTAGCGGTACTTTCTATTTGCGGCGAAGGCCTACCCGACCTCATGGTGCAGGGCAACTGGAACGACGAACCCGTAACTGCTCTCGAATATTTCGATAAAACCGGCGTAATGCGCACCGAAGTAACCGGTAATTCAAACAAGCACGGTAACGACTCGTGGGCTTACGACCAGCGCGGTATCGACTTTGTATCAAAAGATCAGTTTGGCTACAATGATGCGCTCGACTGGAAACTCTTCCGCCGCAAAGACCGCGACGAATTTCAAAAAATCATCATCAAAGCCGCCGCCAACGACAACTATCCTTTCGAAAACGGAGGCGCGCACATACGCGATGCATACTGCCACAATCTTTCGCAGCAGGCCGGGCTGGCTATGGACGAACGTACATGGGAACCCTGCATAGTATATATGAACGGCCAGTACTGGGGCGTGTACGAAATACGCGAAAAAGTTGACGATCACGATTTCACCGATTACTATTACGACCAGTCAGAAGAAAATCTCCAGTTCCTCAAAACCTGGGGCGCAACCTGGTCGGAATACGGCGGCCCGCAGGCACAGACCGACTGGAACACGTTTGTAAACTTTGTGACCACAAACAACATGACCGTTCAGGCCAATTTTGATTATGTGGACAGCGTATATAACTGGAAAAGCCTGATCGACTACATGATTCTCAATTCGGTAGTGGTATCGGCCGACTGGCTGAACTGGAATACGGCCTGGTGGCGCGGCATGGATCCGAACGGCGATAAAAAGAAATGGCGTTACACCCTCTGGGACAACGATGCCACCTTCGGCCATTACATTAACTATACCGGTATTCCCGACGTATCGGCCAATGCCGATCCGTGCAATCCCGAAACCCTGTCAGATCCCGGCGGGCAGGGCCACATACCCATTTTAAATGCGCTTTTGGTAAACGAAACATTCAAGCAGTATTATGTAAACCGATACGTAGATCTAATGAATACTACGTTCAGTTGCGATTCGCTGCTTGGTTTGCTTGATACGATGATTGCCGAAATTGCTCCCGAAATGCCGCGTCAAATACAGCGGTGGGGCGGAAGCATGGCTGGCTGGCAGGCCAACGTAACCGCATTGCGGAATTTTATTCAAACCCGCTGCACCGCTTTGGTACAGGGCATGATGGATTGCTACGACCTTACCGGCCCGTACGAAATTATTCTCGAAGTACAGCCTCCCGGAGCAGGAACCATACAACTCAACTCGCTCGATCTCGATGTATTTCCATGGACGGGCAGCTACTTCGGGGGAATACCAATAATACTACAAACCGAACCCACCTCACCGCTTTACATTTTTGACTATTGGGAAATGGTCAACATACCATCGCCCAACGCCCAGAGCGACAGCATAACCACCGATCTTACCCAGGCCGACCGCATCATTGCCCATTACAAAACGGTTGAAGTGCTCGAAAACACATTTGTGGCCAACGCATTTTCGCCCAATGGCGACAACAACAACGAAATGGTTTTTGTACACGGCCTGGTGGGCGTAACCGAGGCCGAGTGGGTGGTGTTTAACCGCTGGGGCCAGCAGGTTTTTCAAACCAACGATCTCTCGCAGGGCTGGAACGGCACACATAACGGGCAGCCCTGCCCGTCAGGCGTGTATGCGTATATGCTGAAGGTAACTTTTGCCGATGGCAAAACATCGGTGAAGTCGGGCAATATTACATTGATGCGTTAAACTGTGCGGCCATGAAAAGGATATTGTTGTTTACAGGATTAGTGGGGTTTGCCGTAAGCGGTGCAGCGCAGGATATCCATTTTTCGCAAATGGCCGAATTGCCCCTGCATCTTAATCCGGCGGCTACGGGCATGTTTGACGGAGTTTTTCGTTTCACCACCAACTACAAATCGCAGTGGGCGCAAATGGGCAGTCCGTACCGCACTATGGCCGCTGCGTTTGATATGCCAATAAGACCGGCAGCCAACCGGGCATATCTTGGTCTGGGCATGTTTGTTTTCCGCGATCAGGCCGGCGATTCGAAGTTTGGTACTTTTCAGGGCAGCATTTCGGGCAGCGCCGTGCTGCCACTCGATGCCAAACAAAAGCTCTCGGCCGGATTGCAGTTGGGCATGGGACAGCGTTCGGCCACAGTAACCGGATTGCAGTGGGAAAGCCAGTACATCAACGGTACATTCGATCCCACCGCACCGTCAAACGAAGCCAATCTGCTTACCTCATTTCTTTACCCCGACATTTCGGCCGGTGTGGTGTATCAGTACCGCAGCGTGGCCGGCAGTCTGGTGGGTAAAGATGTTACCGAAATTCAGGTGGGCTTTTCAGCGTTCCATGTAAACCAGCCAGTAATGCGCTTTCACAGCGGCGGCGGTGCAAAACTGCCCATGCGCTTAGTGGGCCATGCCCAGTTGCGCTACGATTTTCCCGATACGCGCTGGTCGCTCAGGCCTTCGGCCTGCTACATGCAGCAAGGCACGGCACGGGAAATTATTTTTGGGTCAATGATTCGTTACCGAGTGCAGAACGGTACTAAAATCACCAATTTCTATACCGAATCGGGTGTGGGAATGGGTTTGCATTACCGCGTGGGCGATGCGTTGATTCCTCAGTTTTATTATGATCTGGGAGATATTTTTATCGGACTTTCTTATGATTTTAATCTTTCGAGATATACTGCGGTAACGAGGGGAATGGGTGGGTTTGAAATTACTCTTCGCTATGCGAACCTTAATGGGGCTTTGTATAAGAACAGGAAATAGTGCTGCTGTCGCGCCTCGGCTCCGCTCGGCGGGACAGGGAATTGTACTATTTTAAATTTTCTTCTTCGCTCCGCTCGGCGGGACAGGGAATTGTACTATTTAAATTTTCGTCTTTGCTCCGCTCGGCGTGACAGGGAATTGTACTATTTTAAATTTTCGTCTTTGCTCCGCTCGGCGGGACAGGGAATTGTACTATTTTAAATTCTCGTCTTCGCTACTCTCGACGGGATAGTTTTCATGTTTTTGCTTTGTTTTACTCAACTTTGTCAGCTTTTCTTTTTGTGCTTTGAGTCTATTGATTGTCTAATTCTATTGATAACCAATAATTACCGCAAATTCTGAAAATTTCCAAGACTTAAAAGATTGGAATTCCCCCCGAAACCTGAGCTTGTCGAAGGCTGAGCACATTGCATTAAAACGAGAAAGCAACCCCTCAGCCTGAGCCTGTCGAAGCCTGAGCACATTGCATTAAAACGAGAAAGCAACCCCGAAGGCTGAGCCTGTCGAAGGCTGAGCACATTGCATTAAAACGAGAAAGCAACCCCGAAGCCTGAGTCTGTCGAAGGCTGAGCACATTGTAATTTGAACAAGAACGCAACTCCGAAACCTGAGCTTGTCGAAACCTGAGCTTGTCGAAGGTTGAGCTTGTCGAAGGTTGAGCCCGCCGAAGGCTGAGATGCCTCTGTCTTGTCGAGCGGAGCCGAGACAAAGGAGAATTAATTACTTTTATCCCATGTCGGAAGCAGCAGCAAAGCATCATATTTCTTTTACCCGGACAGCATTTACCGCCGCTTTTTTTGAAATGGAAAAGCAGCTGGACATTGCCGGATATACTTACAACGGACGAAACATCTGGCCGGTGGTGAGGCGGAAGGTGATGTATGATTTTTTCAGGGCGCAGCACGATCAGGATATGGAGGTGAAAGCGGGCGCCAAAACCGATACGGCCGGAGCGGCCGCGACGAAAAAAAATGAAATCTCTAAGCGCGATTATCAAAATCAGGTAAACCTATTGGCAGAGCAGCACAGAGGGAAAGTACTTTTCTTTTTTTCGGCCACTCAGAAGCCTTCCGATTTTATTGATGGAAAAGGTTATTTCCGTCATATCGACCCTTATTTCGAGTGGCTGGGTGCGAAATACGATGCGGTGCGTATTCAGGTGGCGGGAAGTAATTCGTTACCGCTGACGAATTTGCAGCACGAGGTAAATGTAATTGCCTCTGACGATCTGGTGATGGAGGAAATGCGCAGGCTGGGACGTTTGCGGCGATACAGGCTGAAACCCTCGCTTACCCGTGTGCAGCAGGCCGATGCGGCTGTGATGAGTTACCTGCGTAAACTCAATACCGGTTTTCATCCGCACCACAACGCCATTTCAGGATTTGCCGAACGGGTGTTTGCCTGGGAAGAACTGCTGCTGCCACTTATTGAAAAAATGAAACCCCGTGCGGTGTTCATGCCCTGTTATTTCTGCGATCAGCAAACTATGGCGCTTACCTCGGTATGCCATCGGGTAGGGGTGCCGGTAATTGATATACAGCATGGCGGACAGGACAACCCCATGTATTACGGCTGGGAAGGCGCGGCCTGCGAAAGTCCTTATCTGGCTCATTATTTCTGGATGTGGAGCGATTATTTTACACGTTTCACGGCCCAAAGCAACACCGGGCCGCACGGCATACCGTTTACCGGCGGAAATTTGTGGATGCAGAAAAGTTTGTCGGGCGTACCTGTTTCGCCCGAAATTGAAGCCCTGCGCCGCGAAACTGCCGGTGTGGAGCGCACCGTGGTGGTAAGTTTGCAGCGCGGCCTGGCCGACCATGTGCTGGCGGCCATGAAAGAATTGCCTTCCAACTGGCGCTGGCTGCTGCGTTTCCATCCCGCGCAAAGCCCCGAAGAGCGGAACACCATAAACGATATGATTGCCGCATTGCCCAATGCCGAAACGCTGCGGCCCACAAGCGTAAATCTGTATCACCTGCTGCAATTAGCCGATGTGCATATCACGGGCTGGTCAACCATTGCGGTGGAAGCCTTGCAGATTGGCGTGCCCACCATATTCTCGCATACCAATGCCGAAGCGGGTTACGGCCGTTTAATAGGCACCAGCGGTTTGCGGCTGGAAACGGAAAAAGAGGGAATGATAACCGCGCTTAAAAATGCGCAGAAAGTGGAAGCCATGCCCTTGCTCGGGCCCGACTCTGAAATCAGTTTCCCGCAGCCGTTGCTCAATGTGCTCAATAAAGCTGCCGTATGAAAATAGCTTACGTATTTTCATACAACCCTTCATTGCCGGGCGTATTGAGTAAGATAAACGACAAACTCCTGCTCATACGCGCAGCCGGGGCCGAAGTGGAGGCCGTGGCAATATGCCTGCAACCGGTACCCGAAAACGATCAGGCAGCAGGAGTAAGGTTTGCCGTTTTCCGATATACACCGGTGAAATGGCTGCAAACCGGCCCGCTCAAAATACTTTCCTCGTTGCACCGCAGTCGTGCTGCCGCAAAAATGCTCGAACGCGAGCTGGAAGCCGTAAAGCCCGATGTGGTGCTTATGCGTTACGGCACAGCCAATCCGTTTACCAAAAGCCTGATGAGCCGCTACCGCGTGGTATTTGAGCACAACACCAAAGAAGTGGAGCAATTGGCCATGAGCTACCACGGCGTGAGGCGCAGCGGCTGGGAAAAAGCAACTGTGTATTGGCTCGAAAAATACTTCGCTCCACGCATTCTTAAACGGGCCGCGGGAATTGTGGGCGTAACGCAGGAAATTACGCACTATGAACTGCAACGCGCCGGCCGCAAAATTCCGTCAATCACCATTGCCAACGGCATTCACACCCAACGCTGTCCCGTGTCGCAGGCGGGCGCATACAATGGCGGTACACTGCACATTCTTTTTCTGGCCGGTGTGGCGGCTCCGTGGCATGGGGTCGACAGGCTGCTGAAAAGCATAAAACCTCACCACGACGTAAAAGTATGGCTGGCCGGCAATTTCCTCCCGGCCGATTTGGAACTGGCGCGCAGCTTAGGCCACAAAGCCGAACTTACCGGAATGCTCAAAGGCGATGCATTGGACAAGGTATTCGACAAAGTGCATCTGGCCATTGCCAGCCTGGCGCCGCAGCGGGTGGGCATTACGGAAATGTCGGCATTGAAAGTGCGCGAGTATGCAGCCCGCGCCGTGCCTTTTGTGACGGCATTCGACGATCCTGATCTCGACGAAAATCTGAACCAAAATTTCTGGTTTCGCGTACCTATGGGCGAGGACGAAATACCGCTCGATGAGATAATTGCCTTTGCACAAAAGGCCACACAGGACGATACGCGCAGCGCATTGCGTAAATTTGCAGAAGCAAATCTCGATTACGCTGCCAAAATGCGAAAGCTCACGGAGTTTTTGAATACGCTGACACGGCCATGAGCAAAACCTTATATTTATTTACCGATAAATATCCTTACGACGAAGGCGAACAATATCTCGAAAATGAGATGCAGTTTCTGGCCGGCCGATTCGACCGTATTGTAATTTTACCGCAAACCCGCGCCTCATTCCAGCGCCCCGTGCCGCCCAATGCCGAAGTACATTTCTTAGGTACTAATGTAAGATACGGCAAGCTCATTTTGCTGAAAAATTTGCCGCTGCTGCTGTCGGTATTAGCCACCGAGTGGAAACACGGGCGCCGCGAACTTCGGAGTTTTGCGCACCTGAAAGGTACCGTGCAGCAGTTTTACAACGCACTCTGTCATGCCCGCGCATTCGACGAGTATTTGCGCACACAGCCGCAAAGCGAAAACTACTTTTACTCGTACTGGTTTTTTCAGTGGAGCACCATGCTGGCTTTGCTCAGGGCGCAGGGCAAAATACCGCAGTTCATCAGCCGCGCGCATCTCGGCGATCTTTACCCGGTGTTTGCCATGCGTCCCAATTACCTCAAGGCTTATCGCCTGCGGCAGATTTCGGCACTGCATCCTTGCTCCGAGCACGGCTCGCGCTACCTGCGCGATACGTACCCGCATTTTACGCACAAAATAAAAACCGCTTACCTCGGCGTACCGCACACAGCCGACAATCCGATGCACAGCGATGCGTCGTTTACCGTGGTGTCCTGCTCGGCGGTTGACAGCCGCAAGCGTGTCGGGCTTATTGCATCGTCGCTGGCTTTGCTTCCATTTCCGGTGCGCTGGGTGCATTTCGGCCACGGTGCCGATCTGGAAAAGCTACGTGTACAATGCACCACGCTTCCGCCGCACATCACCGCCGAACTTCGTGGCTTTGTGCCCAATGCGCAGGTGCTCGAATTTTACCGCACCACACCGGTACACGTATTCATCAACCTGAGCCGCTACGAAGGTTTGCCGGTGTCTATGATGGAGGCGGCCGCGGCGGGCATTCCGCTTATTGGCACACATATTTTCGGTGTGCCTGAAATTGTGGACGAAAGCACCGGTTTTCTTTTGCCCGAAACGCCTTCGCCTGAGCAGGTGGCGGCGTGTGTGGAGAAGATTTACCGCGAGGGGGTTGCTTCGCTGCGCGAAGGGGCGCAGGCAATGCACAGGAAGCGGTTTTTGGATGCGACAAATTATGGGGTGGGTTTTTGGGGGGAGTGAAGAAATTGCTTAATGTGTATCTTCACTGCGAATTGAAGGGAAACAAAAACCAAACACCACCGCTTTCCGTAAAAAAGCATCAATGAGCCTCCTGATTTCCCAAACCGCCCCCGAAACCGGCATCATCGTTCAGGCCCGCATGGGTTCCACACGCCTGCCGGGGAAAGTGCTGATGCCGTTTTACGAAAACAGGAGCATTCTCGAAATCCTTTTGCAACGCCTGCAACAAAACGCTGCCCGCGTGCCGGTATGGCTGGCTACCTCGGCGTTGCAGGCCGATGATGCAGTGGCGACCGTGGCGGCCGAAGCAGGCGTGGGCTGTTTTCGCGGACATGAAACCGATGTGTTGCAGCGTTTTACGCAGGCCGCACAGCAGGCGGGTTTTACGCGCATCATTCGCGTGTGTGCCGATAATCCGTTTCTTGATGCGGGTTTGCTCGACGAACTCATTGCCGCCTCGATGGTTTCCACGGCCGATTATTGCAGCTACCAGTTAAGCGGTGCGCTGCCGGCCATACGCTCGCACTGGGGCATTTTTGCCGAGTATGTTACACTCGATGCCCTGAAACGCGCTGCCGATGCCACGGCCGATATGTTTTACCACGAGCATGTAACCAACTACATTTACGGCCATCCCGAAAAGTTTAATGTGCAGTGGATAAATGCGCCTGAGGGTGTGTATGAAAATCTTTCGGTGCGGCTTACCATTGATACGCCCGAAGATTTTGCCGCATTGCAGCAACTTTACACCGATTTGGCCAACAACTCAAAACCAATTACTTTTAAGAACATACTTGCCGAATTAAAATCACGCCCCGCACTGCGTGAAGAAATGCAGCGGCAAATTGATCGTTTCCAGAAATGAGTACACCTCAACGCATTTATGTAATCGGCGAAATTGGCCAGAACCACAACGGTTCGGTGGACATTGCCAAACTCATTATCGACGCAGCCGCAAGGCCCATTCGCGAAGAACTCTTTCAGCGCGAATACCGCCCCATGGACGCCGTAAAACTCACCAAACGCGACCTGAACGAAGAACTCTCGCGCTCGCAAATGGATCGTGTGTACGACAGTCCGCACTCGTTTGGCCGCACCTACGGCGAACACCGCGCAAAGCTGGAACTCAACGACGAGCAGCACTTTGAGCTGTATCAGTACGCCAAAAGCTACGGGCTCGATTTTGTGGAAACGCTTTGCGCCATTGGCTGTCTGAGTATGCTCAAACTCTTCACGCCCGACTCGCTCAAAGTAGCCAGCCGCGATTTAACCAACCTGCCGCTGCTTGAAGCAATGGCCGAAACAAAAATTCCCATCATCCTCTCTACCGGTATGGCCGGAAAAGTACAACTGGATGATGCCCTGAACGCGATTTCGCGCCATCACAATCACATTTCCATCCTGCACTGCGTATCGCAATATCCTACCGATCCGCGCAGTGTAAACCTGCTTACCCTTGCCTGGCTGCAAAAGAATTATCCGCAATACACCATCGGTTATTCCGATCACACCATTGGCATTTCCGTGCCGGTGGCGGCTTGTGCCATGGGTGCGAAAATTATTGAAAAGCACATTACCCTTGATCGCCGTATGAAAGGCACCGATCAGGCCGGTTCGCTTGGCCCCGATGGCATGGTGCGCATGATGCGCGATTTGCGGGCGCTGGAAGAATCGTTCGGGAAGGAAGAAATTTTTATCGAACCTTCGGTAGAAGCCGCCCGCGTGAAATTAGAACGCTCCATCGCCTCGAAACGCGCCCTGAAAGCAGGCGAAATAATTACTGAAAACGATTTACACCTGCTTTCGCCCGGCGATGGTTTTAAATGGGCCGACCGCACACAGGTAATCGGAAAAAAACTCACCGCCGATATTCCGGCCGATGAAATAATTTACGCACAGCATCTCGCATGAGCATAGAAACCAAAACAATCGCCTCCGGCCACGAGCAGGATTTACGCGCCCGGTTTGCCGAACTCTACCGCAGTTCGCCCATTCCGGCCAACGAACAACTCTCCAACACCGGACTTTTCGTAAAGCGTCAGGAACTTACCAAAACGCTTTTCATGAACGAACTCTATCAGAAATTCCTGCATGTACACGGGGTAATGATGGAGTTTGGTGTGCGCTGGGGGCAGAATTTAGTGACGCTGAACAACCTTCGCGGCATTTACGAACCGTACAATTACAGCCGCAAACTCATTGGTTTCGATACGTTCGAGGGTTTTCCCTCGGTTCACGAACAGGATGGAACGCATGAGGTAATTAAAAAAGGCGCTTTTTCGGTAACCGAGAATTACGAAGAATATCTTCAGGAAGTACTCAATTATCACGAAAAGGAATGTCCGCTCAACCATATCCGCAAAAACACTTTGGTAAAAGGCGATGCGGTGGTACAGTTGGAAAAATACCTTGCAGCACATCCCGAAACCATTGTAGCCTTTGCATACTTTGATTTCGATATTTACGAGCCCACCCGCCGCTGTCTGGAACTGCTGGCACCGCATCTTACCAAAGGTTCGGTAATAGGTTTTGATGAATTGTGCGACCCGCATTTCCCCGGCGAAACACAGGCACTGAAAGACGTGCTGGGCCTGCAAAATATACGCCTGCAGCGTTTCAGCTACACGGGCATTCAGTCATACATGATTGTGGAATGAACACCCTGCCCAGATTAGTACTTACCGATATTGACGGTGTGTGGACCGATGGCGGAATGTATTACGACCAGACGGGCAACGAGTGGAAGAAGTTTAATACTTCCGACAGCGCCGGAGTATTGTTTCTGCGCCAGTTGAATATACCGCTGGGAATAATTACCGGCGAAAATACCGAGATTGTGGCGCGCCGGGCAGCCAAGCTCAAAATTGATATGCTGCATCAGGGCATAAACAATAAATTGGAATGTGCGCAGCAGATTTGCCGCGACCTGAATATTTCGCTGGCCGAGGTGGCCTACATTGGCGACGATATTGGCGATGTGCAGCTGCTGCGTAGTGTGGGATTTTCGGCGGCTCCGCTTAACGCACCGGTATATGTGCGCAACGAAGTGCATCTGGTTACACAGAGCAGGGGAGGCGAGGGCGCATTCCGCGAATTTGTGGAAACCATGCTTTTGCGCGCCGGCAAATTGCAGGAAGTGCTCGACCGGATTAATCCGCGTAATTAATTGCGGCAATTAAATGACAGCAGCGCAGGTCTTTGGCTTTTACAGGAGTTTGATTTCGGCTTCGGCAGCGGGGAAAACTTCGTCGCAGGAAGCATTGGCAGGCTGGTGTGTGCTGCATAAATCCACTTTTCGCTTGCCGCACCAGGCCGCACACGATAAGCTGTTGCCCCTGCGTATGCTGAAACGACTGCTGAACTGCGGGGCAGGTGAAAAAGCAGTAACCACAATTGAAGGCGGAGAAAAACACATAGCCGTATTCGACAACAGTGCTACTGCGCAGGCCATGCGCGTGGCACACCTGAAAGCCAATACAGGTTTGCTGCCGTCAATTTTCATCAGTCGCAAAGGATTATTGGGGCAGCCACTGAGTATTGGTCAAAAGCTAAGCGCAGTTATTATTGCTTTGCGGCTGCTGTTTATGCGTGGGCCGCAGGCGCAAAAAGCATTGCTGCTTCACGAAGTGTTTGAAGCGGCGGCCTTGCTGCGTGTGCTGCGAGGCCATGGAATTACTTACCTGCATTTTTACTCGCCGTTTGAGAAAGATGCCAATGCGCTTGCCCTGTTGCTGCGCAAACATGGTGTGCAGGTAAATAAACTTCCCTCGCCAAGCCTTCTGGGAGCGCATCATCAGGAACTGATTACCGATACGCTCAGCCTCGGCAGTCCGTATCAGGCCGATGAGCTTGAGGCATACCGCGCCACGCACCACTTCACACACATACAACATTTCACGCCCGAACGCTGGGCCGATTACGGGCACCTGTACGCTGCTGCTCCCGCCGCACCGCCACACACCATAGGGTTTTACTCGCACGCCGTGTGGCTGCGCGAGGCCGATGGTCACCAGGATTCGGGCTTTGGCGACCATACCGCCGAAAAGGAAGCCGTAAAAGCCCTTGCCGCATACCTGCGCACACACAAAGAGTCCGAATTGCTCATTTTCCTGCACCCGCGCGAACGCAAACCCGAATTTGCCGAACGCACCCGCGCCCACTACGACGCGGCTTTCGGGGGCATCAGCTACCGTTTTTCCAACAGCACCAAACCCGGCACGGCTCAGTTTGATGCGGTAGATGTGGGCATTGGCGGCATAAGCACCATTTTGTTTGAACGGCTTTTTGCAGCCCGCAAAACCCTGTTCTTTCCCGCTGGCGTAAGCGCATTTCCGCAGCCGCAAAGCCCCATTGCAAAAATTTGTCCGTTAAACCACGAACAACTTGCCGCCGCGCTCAACCACGCGCTGCACACCCCCGTAGCCGCCTGGCTCCACGAAACCGGCGCAGTACGCTACACTGCCGCGCAATGGCTGTACGATAAAAACCCCGCACACGCATGAGCCAGGTAAATTTCAACGTGCTTTCCGACAACCGCCACTTTGCCCGCAACTACAAAGGGCTGGCGCGGCTGCGTTACTGGCTGGGCATTTACATGGGCTTTGCCAAAGCCTGGCTGCGACTGTGGAAAACCCTGCGCAAAAAAGAATGCTACTACGGCCCGTTTAAAGGCGAGTTTGGCCATTTTCTGGCGCATAACCTGCCGTTTATCGCATACCTGCACAGCCGGGGCGTAAAAATTCATTACTGCGGCATGCAACTGCACGAGCCGTTTCTGGTAAATGAAAATGGGCAGCCGCTGGTGGCCTCTTACCACGGCCTGCGCGACTTTTTTGCCGAAGTACCGCCCAAACTCAACAAAGCCGTGCCGCCGGCCGATGTGCAGCAGGAAATAAACGCTTTCCATAAAAAAGCCACCGCTTCGGGTTTGCCGTTCTGGAATATCGACGATGAATACTACTACTGGTTTATTCACCGTAGCTGGCTGCTCAAAGGCCATCACCTCCATTACCCCGATCTGTCCAAAGTATATCGCACCACCACCGAAAAAAGCTGTGTGCTTTTTCCGCGCAGCAAGGGCGCAGCCTCTTCGCTCAACAACGGCGAGGCCTGGGACTACGACGAACTGGCCGAACTGCTGAGCCCGTATTTCGACAAAGTATATGTAACCGGCCATCCCTCGCAAACCATAGCCGTGCGCGAACGCGGAAACATTGTACTGCGCATCAGTGCCGATAACCGCAACGTGCTCGAAACCTGCGCCAATGCCTCGCTCATTGTTACCCAGCATTCGGGCGCGGTTTATCTGGCCGATTATGTGCCTGCGCAGGTGCTCATAATTTACAAAGGCGGCACACAAATAGGCAGCCTGGTAAATACGCTCCGTTTTCGCGGAAAAAGAGCCGCCGCAAAGCCATTTCACTACGCTTATTCCACACCCGAAATAATTACATTTGTCAAAAACCAGTTTGCATGAAGCGACTTGAAATCGATTACTCACTCGGATCAATGGATGCCCTTGTTTCGATGGCGAGATACAGTTTTGTAAACCGTACCCTGAACGATAAAAACCTGCGCGTACTCGATTACGGCTGCGGTTCGGGCTACGGCACACGGATTCTGAAAGAGAAATTTACCCAGGTCGTTTCGCACGACGTATATCCCGACGGCTATGCGCCCGAAGGCATTGAGGTGGAACAGGACATTACCAAACTTGCCGAAGGCTCGTTCGACGTAATTACCTGTTTCGAAGTAATCGAGCACATGGACGAAGCCGCGCAGCACGAACTCATGAACACCATGCGCCGCCTGCTTAAACCCGACGGCACGCTGTTTATTTCCACCGTGCGCAAAATGGATCCGCCGCCCACACAAAACCGCCGCGACTATCACATACGCGAACTCAGCTACGCCGAACTCTATCAGTTTTGCGCCGACAGGTTCCGCAATGTTTATACGTTTGGTCAGATAGACCAGATTATCTCCACATTTTATCCGGAGAATCATTATCACTTTGTATTCATCTGCACCGGAACGCGCTGATGGGAATTACAGAAAAAGTAAACGCATTTATTGAACAGGCCAAAGGCCTGCGTGTGGCGGTGGTGGGCGAAACCATCATCGACCAGTTTATTGAAGTGACGTATGAAGGTCACTCCATGAAATCGTTCTGCCCTGTATTCAAACTCGAATCGGGAAAAGAACCGCTGGTACAGAAAGGCGGCGCAGCTGCCATTGCCGGGCATTTGCAGGATTTTGTGAAAGAGGTTACCCTTATTTCCAATCCCGGCGATGAAATTGTGAAAACGCGCTACATGGATGCGTTTGATAAAAAGAAACACGTAGAGATAAACAAATTCGACACTTCGAATTTTGGTCCGATTACTATTAATACCTCCGATTATGATGTGGTAATTGTGGCCGATTTCGGGCATGGTTACTGCGATAAATTAAATATTACCGACGGGTTTCATTTGATGTGCCAGACCAATTCAAACAATTTTGGTTTTAACCGCATATCGAAATGGAAGCAGTACCGCAAAAAAAGCATCACGCTCGATTTGCGCGAAGCCAGCCTGCAGATGAACCGCACCATTAGCCGCGACAACGACGCCGATATTGCGGAGTTGTACAACTACGAACTCAACACCGAGCATCTTTTTGTGACACTCGGCGGAAAAGGTTCGCTGCATTACAACGGCAGTACTTCTGTTCATCAGCATTCGTACAAAAGTGTAATTGTAGATACCATTGGAGCCGGCGATACGTTTCTGGCTTTCTGTACACTGCTTCCTGCGCTGCAGGGCAATGTAACCGACCTCACCATTCCGGCACTTGCGGCCAGTCTTTCCACCACCTGGCTTTGCAACGAACAATCTGTTACCCGTACAAAACTCCTCGATCATGCAGCTCGCGTCGTATAAAGAGTATTACACCAAGTGGATGAACGATCCGCACCTGGAGCAGCAAATGCAGGAAGCCATAACTATGCTGCGCACCGGCAATGTGAAGCGGATTTATTTCATTGGCAACGGCGGCAGCAATTCCATCTGTTCGCACATGATGGAAGATTACGCCAAAATAGGCCGTTTCCGCACGCACGCTTTTTCCGATGCCGCCCTCATTACCTGCTATGCCAACGACTACGGCTACGAACGCGCCATGGCCGAGTGGCTTAAACTCCATTTCGAGTCGGGCGATTTACTGGTAGCCATAAGCAGTTCGGGCGAATCGAAAAATATTCTCAACGCCGTGGCGCAGGCCCGCGAACTGGGCGGACGTGTACTCACACTCTCGGGCTTTGAGCCGGGCAATACACTGAGCCGCAGCGGCGACATTAATTTCCTAACGCCTGTGCGCAACTACGGCATTGTAGAATGCTTCCACCAAACCATTCTGCACATCATACTCGATTCGCTGCATGACTGAACGTGTGCTCATAACCGGAGTGGCCGGCTTTATCGGCTCCAACCTGCTCGATGTGCTGCTGGCCGAAACCAACTGGCACATAGACGGCATCGACAACCTGAGCACCGGCACCAAAGCCAATATCGATCACGCGCTGGGCAATGCCCGTTTTCAATTCATCGAAGGCGATCTGGCCCAGCTTACTTCGTTAAAGCCTTACACCAAAGTATTTCACCTGGCCGCTTTGCCGCGCATACAGCCCAGTTTCGAACTCGTTGGCGAACACATTACTGCCAACGTCACGCGGGCCATGCATCTGGTGGAACTCATGATTAGGGAAAATTATTTCCCGCGATTGGTGTACAGCGGTTCAAGCGCCATTTACGGCACGCCGCAAAATATTCCCACCGCCGAAGACGAAGCCGTAAGCTGCCTCAGTCCGTATGCGTTTCAGAAATACGAAGTGGAAAAATACCTCGAACTGCTGGCCACGCGCTATCCGCTCGATTATGTCACACTGCGTTATTTCAATCCCTACGGCCCGCGCAGTTTCAATCCGGCCAATTCGTTTAACGCATACAGCAGTGTGGTGGGCATTTTCCTGAACCGCCACCGAAACAGACAACCGCTGCTGGTAACCGGCGACGGCACACAGCGCCGCGATTTTGTACATGTGTATGACCTTGCGCTGGCCAACCTGGCTGCCGCCCGTCATCCCGAACGTATAAACACGGCTTTCAATGTGGGCTTTGGCAGCACATTATCGGTGCTCGAACTGGCCCGGATGATTTCGGCCGATATTGAATTTATCGCCAAACGCGAAGGCGAGGCCGACATTACTTTTGCCGATACCTCGAAAGCGCAGCAAATATTGGGCTGGGCACCAAAACACACTCTCGAAAATTATTTGCAACAGGAACTTCATCGCGCATGAAAAAGGGATTTACCTGCGGAGTTTTCGATCTTTTCCATGCCGGCCATGTGCTCATGCTCGAAGAATGCCGCGCACATTGCGATTACCTGATTGTGGCTCTAAATACGGCCGAAAATATTAATCCGCAAATCAATCCCGGCAAAAACAAGCCCGTGTTTACCATTCAGGAACGTGTAAAAATTATGCAGGCGGTGCGGTATGTGGACGAAGTGCTTACTTACCGCAGCGAGGAAGAATTGCTGCACATACTGCAAACAAACAACATCAGCATCCGTTTTCTGGGCGACGATTACAAAGATCGTCCCATTACCGGTGCCGATCTGAACATGGAGTTTTACTATACCGACCGCAGCCACGGACTTTCCACCAGCGGCTACATACGCCGCATCCGCGAACGGTTTGACGGCGAATCAAAAAGCTGAGGCATGGAACCGGTGTTGTTCATTGCGCATCATTTTCCGCCCATGGGCGGGCCCGGTACACACCGTTCGCTGCAATTGGTAAAAAGGCTTCCGGCGCTGGGTTTCCGGCCTATTGTAATTACGATTACCAATGAGGATGTGCGCAGCGGGCCTTATTCTGTGGACGAAACTTTACTCGCCCAGCTTCCGCCCGAAGCCATTATTGTACGCATACCCACTGGCGAACCGCGTAAGTTTAAACGGCTTATGATGAAGTTGCGTTTATACCGGTTCTTCTGGTTTTTCGGGTATGCGTGGTTGTACGAATCGTCGGCGGGCTGGCCCAAACGTGTGTTGCCGGTGGCGCGTAAGCTGGTGCGCGAGCATGGCATACGGTTGGTGTACACCAGTTCGGGCCCATACAGTGCGCTGTTTGCCGGGCGAGCCTTGCAAAAAGAAGGCCTGCGCTGGGTGGCCGATTTGCGCGACCCGTATTCTGATGCCTACGCCTGGCAATGGCCGTCGAAACTGCATTGGAAATTATCGCGCAGGGTGGAGGAGAAGCTGCTTTCGTTTCCCGATCAGCTCATTGTAAATACGCCCGAAACGGCTGCGCTGTACCGCAAACGCGGCTTCATAAGTCCCGAACGCTTAACCGTGCTTACCAATGGCTACTGAGCAGTTAGTGATAGCCTACGCAGGCAGCCTGGCGTATTTCGATCCGGCGCAGCAAGCTCCGAAAGGCCTGTTAAGCCGCCTGTTTGGCACGTATCAGGTGGACAATCTCGATATCAGCACACGTTCGGCCTATTACCTTTTTGCGGGGTTGCAGCAACTCATTGCCAATCATCCCGAATATGCCACACGCATAAAACTGCATTTCTGGGGCGCCATAGACAAGCGCACCGCCGCGCAGGCCGCAAAAATGGGCGTGCAGCCCTGCGTACAAATAGAAAGCTACAAAGCCAAAGCCGATTCGCTGCGCACACTTCAACAGGCCGATGTGCTGTTTTTACCGTTGGAAACGGAGAAAAACGGACAGCGGCCACTCTTCATCCCCGGCAAACTTTACGAATACCTTGCCACCGGAAAACCCGTGCTGGCCGTAGCCGGCAGTTCCGATTGTACCGATATTTTGCGTAAGGCGGGTACGGGGATTATTGTGAATCCGTTTGATTCCGCAGCCATTGCCGCTGCGCTGAAAGAGCTTTGTGATAATAAGGCGCGGCTTGGTGAAATTTATAGAGTTAATGAGGAAGTGGTGAAGGAGTATTCTTTTGATGTGATTGCCGGGAAAATGGTTGGGGTGTTTGAGACGGTGCTGAAGAATAAGTAAATCATCAGACAGAAAAGACAATAATAGTAAAATGAGCGCAGAGTATTCTATTCAGAGAGCCTTGCTAAGCAATAATCTCACTTTATTGAAAAACGAATTATTACTCCATAATCAACCGGTAGTTTGGGGAAGTGGTATTACCATTCTTCATTACTATATTCAAAATGCAGAGAAAATAACTTTATCTTCAAGTGAGATAATTTCTACGATTATTAGTTTGGGTGTTCCTATTGATTTTGGCAACAGAGATGGTTATTCAGCACTGCATTTTGCGGTATCTTCAAATAATCCTGATTTGGTTAAAGCACTAATATTTAAGGGAGCAAATGTCAATTTAAAATCATCATCGGGTAATACACCTGTCTGGCGTGCATTTATGGATTTTCGTGGCCTGGATTCACAGCGAATGATAATAAGTTTTTTACTTGAAAACGGGGCTGATTTAACAATTGGTAATAACTCAGGAATATCTCCATTATCAATGCTGGAAAGAATGAAAGGAGATAAATACAATGAAGAAAAATATAATACGTTAACGGAATTGATTAACAAAGTTTTCAATTAGCCTTTGAGAAGCCTCCCCAAGAATAGTATTATTCTATATCAAAATTAAAGCAGAGAAACCGAAAGCATTTCTCACGTCTTCGCCTTCAACTGCTCTTCCAATCCCTGAATTAGAATTTCCTTCTTAGCCACTTCCAACCTAAGCCGGTCCACTTCCTGACGAAGATTTTCGTTTTCAGTGCGTAGCTGAATTTCTTCGGGTGCCCAGATGTTTACGTTGTAGTAATTGTGCGGCTGGTCGTCGCCGGGCTCGTCGGTGTTTCTGAAAAAGCTGTAGAGGGGAATGCGCAGGGCTTTCGAAATTTTTTCGAGGGTGCGTATTTCTATGGTGCTTTGGGCCAATGCGCGGTCGAGTTCGCGCTCGGTGGTGCCGAGGTGATCGACGAGGGCGGTGTACGTGTAATCGCGCATTTTGAGAATGGCTTCGATGCGCTTTTTCAGATCAGGGTGGGTGGGAACGCTGGTATTATCCTGCTCTGTCATGTGAGTGGGGCGAAAGGATTAATGGCCGGTGGTGGCAGGCTGGGTTTGCGGAGCGGGTGGGAGTTCGCTTTTGAAGGTTTTCAGGAAGTCGGCATACGACATGGTGCCTTCTTTTTCGAGTGCGTAGTAGTGCAGGTAGGGCTCAAACTGTTCGGGCGGCATGTAGCCCTGCAGGATGGAAACCGAATTGCGCTGCTTGTTGAAAATTCCGTAGCTCGGGTACGACATTTGTCCGCGCAGTACGGCTACTGCAAAATCGTGCGGGCTGCGGTTTACGCCGGGATTGCGGTTGTAGAATTGCTGGCCGTTGAAGGTAACCGTGTCGGTAGTTTCGGCATTGAAACTTACGCAGTAGTAGTTTTTGTTCATGTAGGCCGCAATAACCGGGTTGGAGAAGGTGTTTTTGTCCATCACCTTGCACCAGCCGCACCAGCTTGTGGTGAAGTCGATGAAAATGCGGCGCGGTTCTTTTTCGCAGCGTTTCTGGGCTTCTTCAATGGAAATCCATTCTACATGCGCGGCTGCGGTTTGCTGTGCAGCGGGTGTTTGCTGCTTTTTATGGAAGGTGAATGCGGTGAGCGTGAGCGCCGCCGCGGCACCGGCAAACAATACAAGACGAAACTTATTCAGATTCATTTTCATAATCCTTTTGGCTGCAAAAACCGAGCCTGTTTATTCCGAAGATACGAAAAAATGCCGCATCAGGACGTTATGCTTCTGTGGAGGCTGTTTTGTCTTTCTTCACGGCCACGCGGTAGAGCAATACGCCCAGCGCCACAAAGCATAAAGTACCAAGCAGCATGTAGCCACCGCTGCCCAGGGCATTTTTAAGGCTTTCCGATACATCCAATTTTCCGATTGCTTCGGCACTGGCGGGCCACACACTGAGCGCGGCAGCCAGCACGCCCATTAATGCGCCTCCGGCCACCAAACCTGTGGCAAAAAGGCTTCCGCGGCCCAGTTCGCCTTCTTCGGGCTCCTGATTTTTGCGTTTGGCGTTCCAGTCAACCAGACCTTTTACGCAGCCGCCTGCAAAAATGGGCAGGGTGGTGGAAAGCGGCAGGTAAGCCCCCACGGCAAACGACAGTGCATTTACCCCGCACAGCTCCACGGTAACCGCCAGAAACACGCCCACCATTACATACTGCCAGTCGAGTCCGTTGCCCAGCAGGCCTTTAATGAGTGTAGCCATAAGTGTGGCCTGTGGTGCGGCATACGTGTTGCCGATGGCGTGTTTAATGCCTTCTGCCTGCTGCGCTGCGGTGGGCGTATCGAGCAGATGCACCACGTAGCCCACCACAAATGTGGACACAATGGCCCCGATAAACAGCGCCAGTTGCTGTGCCCGTGGCGTGGCACCAATGAGGAAGCCGGTTTTTAAATCCTGCGAGGTATTGCCTGCGTTGGCGGCGGCTATGCATATTAATCCGCCCACCACGAGCACCATTGGCTCATACGCCTTGCCGGTAAGGCCAAAGGCAATAAACACCAGCGCCGTGCCCATAATGGTGGCAATGGTCATGCCCGACACCGGACTGTTGCTGCTGCCAATAATGCCCACAATACGGCTCGACACGGTGACAAAGAAAAAGCCAAACACAATAACCAGCACACCAATGAGGAGTTTGCCCAACAGCGTATCGCCCGGAATTACGGGCAGCACGGCAATGAGGGCCACCAGTACCAGACAGCCGTAGAGGGTAACTTTAATGGAAAGATCATTTTCAGTGCGGCGTGTTTCGGTGGCGGCGCTGCCTCCGCGTATGGCGGCCACGCTTTGGCGAAACGAGCGTACAATGGTGGGCAGGGTTTTAAACAGGGTAATGAAACCGCCCGCAGCCACCGCACCGGCACCAATTTGGCGCACAAAGGCTTTGTACACCGCCTCGGCCGTATCGGTAAAGCTGTGTGTGAGCGGGTTCCAGCCACCGGGGCCGCCTTCGGTGGTGAGGCTGGCGAGGTAGCCGATTTTTACCAATTGCGCCGCAATTACATCGGCCGGCACCAGAAAGGCCAGCAGCGGAATAAGTGCCAGCCACGCCAGCACGCCACCCGCCACCAGCTGCCCCGAAATGCGCGGGCCAATGATGTAGCCCACACCAAGGTATTCGGGCGTAATTTCGGCATCCACGCGGGCCGAGGGCATGAACTTATTGGTTTGATTTACCAAATAGCCCGGCACATCGGTAATGAAATGGAAAAACTTTTGCAGCAACGCATATACGCCCGCAGCTGCAAGGCCCAGATAGGCCGTGCGGGCAAACTTTCCGCCCTTATCGCCCGCTATGAGCACCTGCGCGCAGGCTGTGCCTTCGGGGTAGGGCAGTGTGGCGTGCTCCTGCACAATGAGCGAGCGCCGCAGCGGAATCATCATCAGCGTGCCCAGCAGTCCGCCAATGACAGCCAGCGCAAAAATGGTCCAGTAATTAAAATACACTTCGCCGCCCGCATCGGCACTGAGAAACAGAAATGCCGGCAGGGTAAACACCACACCCGAAGCAATAGACTCGCCCGCCGAGCCGGTGGTCTGGATAATGTTGTTTTCGAGTATGGTGGTGCGCAATGCTTTCCGCCCCAGCGAAATGGCCATTACCGCAATGGGAATGGAGGCCGACACCGTAAGCCCGGCCCTGAGCGCCAGATACACATTGGCCGCACCAAACAATACGCCGAAAATGCAGCCCATGATAATGGCGCGGGGCGTAAACTCGGCCATCAGTGTGCCGTCGTTTACATAGGGCTTAAATACATTGCTCATTGGCTAAGTGTGTGATAGTGAAACAGCCACGTTGCGGACGAAACTGTCCGGGCAAACGTGGCTGTTCTTGGTGTTTGTGTGTGTGAATTAACGAACGCCGTGCATCATTTTTACCATTCGTCCGGCAAGTACAAACAGGATCAGTGACGCAATACCCGACATGACTACGAAAAGCATAAAGAACTCGTAAAGGCCCGTAATTTCGAAGCCCATGAACTTTGGCTTTTCGGGAGTAATGGTCCAGAGTTCGATTTTACCGGCTTTCCATACCGCAAGCTGTTTTCCGCCGGCAGTAAAGGTATATACCGCCTTGCGCTCGTCGGCTCCCGAAGTCCAGGCCTCGTCTATCTTTTTCTGCTCGGCGGCATTTTCAGACAGGGCTTTGGTTTCGGAGTAGTTTTTAACGATTTGCATGAATTTGTATTTAGGCAAACTGAAATCGTTGGAGGCAAAACTGTTTTTAAGCCCTTTCAGCACAATTTTATTTTCGCCTTTTTCATCTTTGGTGGTTACCGTATCAAGTACCCAGGTAAAATAACCGGGTTTCAAGGCATACACACTGTCCTGACCGGCACTGGCAGGTGGTTTTAATTCAAACGCTTCCTTGAGATATTCAGTGGGTTCGATAAACGTGTTAACCACATACGCACTGTCGTTTTTGATATTGAGTTTTTGCTCGGGTATCGAATCGTGTGCGGGCATAAAAGTGTATGGAAATTCTTTGGCTTCAATAGTGGCCACCAGTTTCACATCTTCGGGGTAAAGGCCGCTGAGTGTGCCGGCAAATTTGTTGGCTGCAGCGTTGGCAAGAAACCACACACCCATAAGCAGCGAGGCAAATTTTAAAGGAGCCAGTTTGTTTACCATCGAAAGGCCGATGGGCGAGAGGCAAAGTTCGCCGAAAGTGTGAATCACATACAGCAGAATGAGCCACATCATGTTCGACTTTTCGCCGGGCGCAATAAGTTTTACGCCAATGCCAATTACCACATAACCCAATGCAAGCAGCAGCAGCCCCCAGGCCTGTTTGTAGGGCGATGCGGGTTCTTTTCCGCGACGGTTAAGTGCCAGCCAGAGCGAAGCAAACATGGGCGCAAAAATTACTACAGCCACAGCATTAACCGACTGAAAATAACTGGCGGGAATTTTCCAGCCAAACAAGGTGCGGTCTGTTTGTTCTTCAGCAAAGAAGGTGAGCGATGCGCCGGCCTGCTCGAATGCAGCCCAGAAGAAAATAACGAAGAACGCGGCAATATAAATTACCCAGATACGCTGCTTTTCTATTTTGTTAAGTGCTTTATCGGAAATAATTAAGCCCGGAATGGCAATGGCCAGCGAGAAGATGCCCGAACCAATAAGATCGAGCCCCGCTACAAATTTGAAAATTACAAACAAGCCGGCGGCAACGCCCAGCCAAATCAGAATCTGGTTCATGCCAAATCCTGAGGCTACTTCCTGAGGTGTATCAATGGCTGCTGTTTCGGCTTTACCGGCTTTTGCCGGGGCTGCGCCCACGGGTTTTCCATCGGGTGTTACCAGCAGTTTATCCTTGTACATGATAAACAGAATCACGCTCAGAATCATCCCCGCACAGGCCGCAAGGAAGCCCCATTTAAAATCGGCCGGACTGCCCGTATCGCCCACATAACCGCAAAGCAGCGGGGCGATAAATGCACCGAGGTTAATGCCCATGTAAAAAATAGTGAAAGCACCGTCAATGCGTTTATCGCCCTGCGGATAAAGCTGCCCCACCATGGTGGAAATATTGGGTTTGAAGAAACCGTTGCCGAAAATCAAGAAGCCCAATCCCACAAACATCATCAAACGGGCTGAATCCATCGATTCATAAATTGAACCGGAAATAAACATGAACAACTGACCAATAGCCATCAGAATTCCGCCAATAATAATTGAACGGCGGTTGCCCCAGTAACGGTCGGCTATGTAGCCGCCCAGCAGCGGGGTTAAATACACAAGTCCGGTATAGCTTCCATAAATTTCGTCGGAAGCAAAAGACTTATCATACAAAAGTGCTTTGGTAAGGAACAACACCAGAAGTGCCCGCATCCCGTAGTAACTGAAACGCTCCCACATTTCCGTGGCAAACAGCAGGTAAAGCCCTTTGGGATGGCCTTTAGAGGTTGAATCGGTCATATCAGATCAGTAATGTTAAACAATGATGAATTGCGAAGATAGAAATAGTGAGCAGTGTAAAGCGATGAGAAATTAGTTTTTTTACCCCGGCACCCCGGATCTTTCCGCCAAAGGCGGAAAATCAACGTTTTAGGGTATAAATTCTCCGGTCAATCTTCCACTTTACACCATCCGTTTTGCAAAAAATAGCGGCAGATTAAAGATTGGCTTTCAGGTAATCGGTCATTTTGGTAAAGAGATACAGCCTTGTATTTCCGCCCGAAATGCCGTGGTTTTTATCGGGAAACATAAAAAAGTCGAACTGTACATTGTTCTTCACCAATGAATTCACCATTTCCACCGAATTCTGGAAATGCACATTATCATCGGCCGTGCCGTGTACGAGCAGGAGTTTGCCTTTAATTTTTTGCATGTTGCTGGTGGGCGAAAATGCGTCGTAACCTTTGCCGTTGTCTTTGGGCAGGCCCATGTAGCGTTCGGTGTAAATACTATCGTAAAAACGCCAGTTGGCCACGGGGGCAATGGAAATGGCCATTTTAAAAATATCGGCGCCCACGGCAAGACAGAGGCTCGACATGTAGCCGCCATAGCTCCAGCCCTGAATGCCAATGCGGTTTGCGTCGATATAAGGTTGCTGCTGCAGCCATTTGGCGGCGCTTATCTGGTCGGCGCTTTCGAGTTCGCCCATGCGGCCGTAGGTGGCTTTCTTAAATGCCGCGCCCTGATATTCGGTGCCGCGGTTATCAACCGATACCACAATGTAGCCCTGCTGGGCGAGGTACTGATGCCAGTTAAAATCGCCGCGTTCCCACTGGTCGTTTACCGTGTTGTGGCCGGGGCCGCCATATACATGCATAAGCACGGGGTATTTTTTCTTCGGGTCGAAATCATTCGGCTTAATCATCCAGGCCTGGAGTTTGATGCCCTCGGCATTGGTGATTTCGAAAAACTCTTTCTTCGCAAAGCCGTAAATGGCAATGGTTTGTTTGAGTTTTTCGTTGTTCACCAGTTCTTTCACCTGCTTGCCGCTTGCATCGTGCAGCGTAACTACGGGCGGAGTGTTGGCCGTGGAAAAAGTGTTGATGTAATATTTCATTCCCGTGCTGAATTCGGCGCGGTTGCTGCCGGTTTGGGCCGAGAGTTTTACTTTCTTCTTACCGTCGATACCAATGCTGTACACCGCACGGCGTGCCGGATGCTCTTCGTTCGACTGATAAAAGAGACGGGTGTTTTTTTCGTCGATGCCGTAAAAATCAATTACATCGAAAGCGCCTGAGGTAATTTGCAGTTTGCCGGTAATCTTTGTTCCTTCAAACGTGTAGCAGTACAAATGATTGCGTCCGTCGGCATCGCTGCTCCACACAAATCGTTTGTTGTCGGGCAGAAAGCGCAGGTCGTTGCTTACTTCAATGTAGGTTGTGCTGGTTTGTTCAAGCACCACAGTCGATTTTCCGGTGGCGGCATCGGCAAAAATCAGTTCGAGTTTGTTTTGCAAGCGGTTCATGCGCTGAAACGAAAGCACGTTGGCATTGGCCGTCCAGTCGAGGCGGGGAATGTATTGATCGGTTTCGGGGCCCACATCCACCGGCGTAATTTCGCCGTTGGTAATGTCGTAAATGTTTATGCTTACATATGAATTCTTCTCGCCGGCTTTGGGGTATTTAAAGCTGTATGGTTCGGTGTAGAGGCCGGTGTTGTACATGGTCATGGCAAACTCTTTCACCTGACTTTCGTCGAAACGCAGAAAGGCAATGCGGCGGCTGTCGGGCGACCAGCGAATGCCGCTTTCCAAAGCAAACTCTTCTTCATACACCCAGTCGGTGCCGCCGTTTATGATTTTGTTCCAGGCTCCGTCGGTGGTAATCTGCGATTCGCTCATGTCTTTCAGATCCACCAAAAAGAGGTTGTTGTCGCGCATAAATACCACTTTGCTTCCATCGGGCGAGAAGGTGGCTAAGCGTTGTTTGCCTTTTGAGGAAAGCTGGCGCAGTTTGCCGGTGGCCATATCGAATACGTAGTTTTCTTCCTTGGTCGAATAGCGGTAAATGCTTTCGCTGTTGGTGCTGATGAGTACTTTCTTTTCGTCGGCACTCAGGGTGTATTCGCCAATATCGATATGGTCGGTTTTTCCTTCGGGGATGAGTTGTTTTTCGGTAAAAAGCACCTGTACGCGGTTTCCGGTCAGGTAGTTGTATTTCGAAACCTGTACGGTGTTGTCTTCGAGTGTTTCGAACCGGGTGTAGTGTTGTCCGTCTTTCATGGGGCGCAGGCCCCACACGCCTTCGGCGCGGAAAGTGGGTTTTGCCCAGCAGTCTTCGAGCGTAATTTTTTTGGTTTGCAGTTGAGCCTCGGCCGTGGCCGATGCAATCATGAATCCGGCCACAAGGGCAAAACGTGAAATTCGCAGCATAGTTATTTAACCTGTAAATTTGGACGCACAAAATACACGATTTCGCCGGAAAAGAATGCAAGAACTTCCCGGCGGCGCACGAAACTGATTTACGGAAGCAAAAGCTGATGAACGCCGGAAACCTTACCGCCGAAATAATAGCCGAACTGCAAAGCCTGCTCGGCCCCGAATACGTACACACCGACAGCGAACGCCTCGAACGCTACGGCCGCGACGAAACCGAAGACCTTTTGTACAAACCCGCCTGCGTGGTTCGTCCGCACACGCCCGAAGAAATTTCGGCCATTGTGCGGCTGTGCAATATTTACCTCATACCACTCACTCCGCGCGGCGCGGGTACAGGGCTTAGCGGCGGTGCGCTGCCCATACACGGCGGCATTGTGCTTTCGATGGAGCGATTCAACAAAATTCTCCACATCGACGAAGCCAACCTGCAGGCCACCGTGGAGCCGGGCGTTATAAACGAAGAATTTCAAAACGCCGTGCGCGAAAAAGGCCTGTTTTATCCGCCCGACCCCGCCAGCAAGGGAAGCTGCTTTCTGGGCGGCAATCTGGCCCACAGCTCGGGCGGCCCCAAAGCCGTGAAATACGGCACTACCCGCGATTATGTGCTCAACATGCAGGTGGTGCTGCCCACCGGCGAAATTGTGTGGACAGGCGCCAACGTGCTCAAATACTCCACCGGCTACAACCTCACACACCTCATGATTGGCAGCGAAGGCACGCTGGGCATCATTACCAGAATTGTATTCCGCCTCATACCTTATCCGCCGCACAATTTGGTGATGCTGGTGCCGTTCAATCACGCCGCCCACGCCTGCGAAGCCGTAAGCGCCGTATTCCGCGCCGGAATCACGCCCTCGGGCCTCGAATTTATGGAACGCGATGCCATTGACTGGGTGCGCGCTTTCGTGCCCGACATCAACGTGCAGGTACCCGACGAAGTGCAGGCACACCTGCTCGTGGAAGTTGACGGCAACGACATGGACGTACTCTACAAAGATGCCGAACGTATTGCCGAAGTCATGCAGCAACACCACGCCGGCGAAATCCTCTTTGCCGACACCGCCGACCAGAAAAACATGCTCTGGCTCATGCGCCGCAAAGTGGCCGAAGCCGTAAAGTCAAACAGTGTGTACAAGGAAGAAGACACCGTGGTACCCCGCGCCGCATTGCCGCAACTGCTGGCCGGAGTAAAAGCAATAGGGCAGAAGTATGGCTTCAAATCAGTCTGCTACGGCCACGCCGGCGACGGCAACCTGCACGTAAACATTATCAAAGGCGAGTTAAGCGACGAAATCTGGCACAATGAACTGCCCAAAGGCATTGCCGAAATATTTGAGCTTTGTGTGGAGTTGGGCGGTACTATTTCGGGTGAGCATGGCATCGGGTTAGTGCAGCAGCCGTATATTGGGATTGCTATTGATGAGAAGCGGCTGGAGTTGATGCGGGAGATTAAGCGGGTGTTTGATCCGAACGGGATTTTGAATCCGGGGAAGATTTATAATGCTTAAACTATTAAATTGATTTAAAATAAAATTTATGTGGAAAAATATAGTTTGGTGCTTAATTTGTCTTCCCATATTTTTTATATCCTGTAATTCGGGAGATAGTGCAAACGGTTCGGATTCAGCGACGGCAGAATTAATGAAGCCAAACGAACCTTTATGGCACGATAGTATGGCCTATATAAACAATAACAAGAGTGAACCGGAAAAAGAAATTTTCGTTAGCAAAAGCATGGTCAATTTCGACAGTATGGCCATTGAAATTATCGGAAGCTTTCTCAACATATATGAAGAAACAAATGATAAAATTATCACAACCAGACAAAAAGAGTTTGATGTGGAAGTAGGAACCGATCCTTCGGATCTGGGATTGAAGATAATCTCCGAAAATCTCGAAAATATTGTAGTGGAACAATGTATGCAAACAAGTATGACCATTATGAACGAAGGCCCCCACTGCGATCTCACTGACTGGTTGCACCACACAACCGAATGGGAAAGGATAGCTGCAAATGATACCGGTTCTTACACTCTTTTCGGATATACAGAAAGCGACACTAAAAAATTTCCACCTGTAACGGTAAATGAGTTAAAAAATGCAGCCAGAAAGCATTGCGGCGATGAGTGGAAGCCGGTTATTGATCAGATACGTGATCTTGAAGGGTTTCACAGCTCTGTGGGGATGAATAAGGTATTAGTCCGCATTTCGGGCACAGATAAGGTGAGTGGCAGGAAGGTAGAGAGACAGATTATGTTTATATTTTCTATGGGATGTTAAAAGCAGGTTAAGCGATGAAATCTGGCACAATGAATTGCCCAAGGGCATTGCCAAAATATTTGAGCTTTGTATGGAGTTGGGCAGTACTATTTCGGGCGACATATTGGAATTGCAATTGATGAGAAGCGGCCGGAGTTGATGCGGGAGATTAAGCGGGTGTTTGATCCGAAGGGATTTTGAATCGGGGGAAATTTTAGCTTATTGCTTTATATTCCACGTTATTTTTGAATGAATAGTATAATAACTAACTTTGTCACTTAAATGAAGAAACAATATGATATTAACGTATAAACTATTTCTCGCATCCCCCTCTGATGTGAATGATGAAAGAACTTGTGCTGAAACAGTTATCAATGATATCAATCATAGTGTTGGTAAAAAGGATGGTTTTCAGATAGAATTACTTAGGTGGGAAACAAGTACTTATCCCGGATTAGGGGAAGATGGTCAAGATGTGATTAATCAACAAATTGGAGATGACTATAATATTTTTGTAGGAATTATGTGGAAAAAATTTGGAACAAAAACCAATAGAGCCGGTTCTGGGACTGAAGAAGAGTTTAATCGAGCTTATCAACAGTATAATGAAAAAAAAAGTATTCAAATAATGTTTTATTTCAGAACAGATCACATCTGTCCAAAATAGCTAAATAAAAAAGAGAGGATGGTGTACCGAAAACCGGTACATTGTTTTTGCTACAAAACAACCCCCATCCTCATGGTAA
>JALONL010000041.1 GCA_025454955.1 Bacteroidia bacterium
GAAAGGGTTACACATTTATACGCTAACATCCGGTTATACCGGGCGCGGAAATTGAGGGTTTCGGGATTATTCATAGCATGATATAAAAAGCCCGGCTGCATAAGTGCAGCCGGGCGGGTTAACATTACTTGCCTAAAAAATTGTGTGCTGAAATCTTATTTACTGCATTCGCTTTGTAAGCATCCAAAACGTGCGCGTATCGCTGTGTGGTGGTTATATTAGCGTGTCCCAGCAACTTCTGCACCACACGCAAATCGCCCACAAGCGGCAGCATCATGGTAGCGAAACTGTGACGGGTAAGGTGAAACGTTAAACGTCCTTCCATGCCCAAACTTTGTGCCCATTTTCTCAAATGCCAGTTCATATACGCATAGCCAGCTTGGGGATTAGGTTGTGTAAGCCGGGGGAAAACATACTCACTATGCCGGTAAGTCAGTCCCAATTTGCGGTGCTGGTTAACTTCTTTGCGTTCATCCAGCATCCGCAATGCCAGATAATGAATAGCCTCGGCAGATAGGGGCAGATAGGTGGGTTTTTCTGTTTTTTTCACCATTATCGCCAATACCTTCTGGCGCTTACCGTCAATCAGAATTGTTTGTATTCTGCTTTTCAGCAGTTGAGATACATCAACCCAGCGCAAACCGGTAAAAAGTGCCACAAAAAAGCATTGTGCTATTTGCCGGGGCAATTTATCGTGGTTGTGTAGCATTTCCCGGATTTCGTCTGTGGTAAGCGGGTCAATCGGCGGTTCTTTATACTTCACGCGAAGGTGATACGGCACATTGTCAAAGGGATTTACCGTGATTAACCCTTCCTCTTTTGCCTCTTGCAACTGCGTACGAAACTTTTTGAGTTTTCCTACGACAGTGTTGGGGGTGTTTTTGATTTCATCCAACATAAACTGCTGAAATGCCAGAATAAATGCCCGGTCAATGGAGCCAATAGGTAAGGTAGGCATTTGAGTAAATTGTTCCTCCAAACGGGTGCGCTCGGCGATTTCCCGAATTTCTTTATCTTTAGGATTACCGCGCTTGCCGGATAGGTACAAATAGAGGGTTTCGTAACTTCTTTTACCATACTGGTCGTAAATATCCAAATACAGGGATATTCGACCATCTTTCAACTGTTTTTCTCTTAACTTAACGCTCATGGCTTGTTGGTTTAAGTTTCCCCCGATTAAGGAGTAACAAGCCGGGTAACAAATCTTACAAAAACCTATTCAGATTAGTTCAACCACATTCAATCGGGGTTCTTTTATTCTAACGCTGAAACCCGCGTGTTTGTTGCATTGTGTTAAACTATTCTGATTTTATCTGAGTTGGATATTCTTATTTCATAGACCTGCGAGGGGTTTACGAGTTTTTTATTTTTCTGCCTGTGTGCTGCTCAAATGTACACGCGCCAGGAGTTTGCACAATGTCTGAGAAAAAATCGGCTCACAACAAACTTTAAAAACAATTTTTAATTGGCACTGAATTTTAGCAGAAATTCCGCACACAGGCAGAAAAATAATCTGGACTGATACCCCTCGCAGGTCTTCGAAGACCTGCGAGGGGTTTACGAGTTTTTTATTTTTCTGCCTGTGTGCTGCTCAAATTTACACGCGCCAGGAGTTTGCACAATGTCTGAGAAAAAATCGGCTCACAACAAACTTTAAAAACAATTTTTAATTGGCACTGAATTTTAGCAGTAATTCCGCACACAGGCAGAAAAATAATCTGGACTGATACCCCTCGGAGGTCTTCGGAGACCTCCGAGGGGTTTACGAGTTTTATATTTTTCTGCCTGTGTGCTGCTCAAACGCACTAGCGCCAGCAGTTTGCTGAATGCCCGGTTAAATTTCCTCTGTTTTTATTATCTGTGAATTCTTATGAGTGTGGAGTGGAAACCACCTGCTCCGTCGGAATAAAAATCAAGCCAGATAATGTAGTTTGCCCGCACTGAAGAATTACTCCTGAAATTCTACGCACAAAAAACGGCAGATTCCTCAAAAGAACCTGCCGTTTTGATGATTGCAAAAACTACTAGGCTAACACCATCTTCGCCTTACTCAGTGCCGCCGGAATGCCTGCCACATTGGCCCCGCCGGAGGTGGCGAAGAACGGCTGCCCGCCGCCGCCGCCCTGAATTTCTTTGGCGAGGTCGCGGATGATCTGGCCGGCGTTCATGCCTTTGTCTTTTACCAGATTGTCGGACAGCATTAAGGTGAGCGAGGCTTTGCTGTTTACCTCGGCACCGAGCACGAGGAAAAGATTGTCGCCCACCTGTGTGCGTATTTCGTAGGCCAGATCCTTTATGGCATCGGCGCTGTTCAGTTCTACCTGTGCGGCGATGAATGTAATGCCGTTAATACTTTCGGCTTTGGCAATGAGTTCGCCTTTGAGCATTTTGGCTTTGGCGCGCTGCATTTTTTCCACTTCCTGCTCCAATGCCTTCTTCTCGTCGATGAGTGTTTGAAGGCTTTTGAGCAGGTCTTTGGGGTTTTTGAGAATTTCGCGGGCTTCGCGCACAAGGCGCAACTGCTCATTCATATACTGCTCGGCAGTGGTGGCGGTAATGGCCTCGATGCGTCGCACCCCGGCAGCCACGGCCGATTCGCTGGTAATTTTAAACAGCCCGATTTGCCCCGTGGCCGGCACATGTGTACCGCCGCAAAGTTCGATGGAGTAATTTTTATCGAACGTCACCACGCGCACGAGGTCGCCGTACTTTTCGCCAAACAACGCCATTGCGCCAAGTTTCTTTGCCTCGTCGATGGCCATTTCGCGGATGTCGGCGGCGATGTTCTGACGCACTTTTTCGTTCACCATTTTTTCGATGGCGGCAATTTCTTCGTCGCTCACTTTGCTGAAATGCGAGAAGTCGAAACGCAGGTATTCGTCGTTTACGAGCGAGCCTTTCTGCTCTACGTGTGTGCCCAGCACGGTGCGCAGCGCGGCGTGCAGGAGGTGTGTGGCGCTGTGGTTGTTTTCGGTGGCGTGGCGCACGGTGCTGTCAACAGTGGCGGTAAACGTGCGGGTTACGTCTTCGGGCAGGCGCTCGGCGAAATGTACGGTAACGCCGTTTTCCTTTTTCGTGTCGAGTATGCGCACACGCTCGTTGGCCGATTCGAGCCAGCCGGTATCGCCCACCTGTCCGCCGCTTTCGGCGTAAAACGGTGTGGTTTCGAGCACAAGCTGATACGATTCCTTTCCTTTGGCCTTGATGCGGCGATAGCGTACAATGCGCGTTTGCGAAACAAGATCGGTGTAGCCGGTAAATTTGGGCTGCACGTCTTTGAGCACATCCACCCATTCATCGGTATCAATGGCTGTGGCCGCACGCGAGCGTTCCTTCTGCGCCTGCAGGTTGGTTTCGAAACCGTCCATGTCAACCGCCACGCTGTTTTCGCGGGCAAGTAAGTTGGTAAGGTCGATGGGAAAGCCGAATGTATCGTAAAGTTCAAATGCAAAAGCTCCGTCGATGGTTTGTCCGGGATTCTTTTTTACGTATTCTTCGAAACGTACAATGCCACCGGCCAGCGTGCGGAGAAATGCTTTTTCTTCTTCTTCAATTACTGCGGTAATGAGGTTGCGCTGCTCGCGAAGTTCGGGGAAGAACTCGCCCATTTCGTTGGCCAGCGTGGGTGCAAGGTGGCACAGCAACGGTTCTTTCTGATTGAGGAAAGAGTAGTAGTAACGCACGGCGCGGCGAAGTATGCGGCGTATTACATAGCCTGCACCGGTGTTGGAGGGCAACTGCCCGTCGGCAATGGCGAAGGAAATGGTGCGGATATGGTCGGAAAGTACGCGGAAAGCAATGTCCTGCTTGCTGTCGGTGCCGGTGTATTTGTGATTGGTCATTACGCCAATGGTGGTAATGAGCGGCTGAAACACATCGGTATCGTAGTTCGATGATTTCTGCTGGATCACACGCACCAGGCGTTCGAAACCCATGCCGGTGTCCACATGCCTTGCCGGAAGCGGTTCGAGCACGGTGAGTTCGGAATGCTTTTTGGCTACGGCTTTTTTCTTATCGTTTTCGCTGCCTTTGAAGCTGCGTTCGAAAGCGGCAAGTTCGGCGGCGGCACCGTTTTGTTTCCAGCGGCGGTTGAATTCCATGAACACGTTGTTCCAGATTTCGATTACCTGTGGATGATCGGCATTGACGAGTGTGGCGCCAGGTGTTTTTTCGCGTTCGCTGTTGGGGCGGCTGTCGAAATGAATTTCGGAGCAGGGGCCGCAGGGGCCTGTATCGCCCATTTCCCAGAAGTTGTCTTTTTTATTGCCGCGCAGAATACGGTCTTCGGGCAAAAACTGCCGCCACACGTCGTAGGCATCCTGATCGAAACCGAGGTTGTCGTCGGCACTGCCTTCAAACACGGTAACGTAGAGACGGTCTTTGGGAAGCTGATATACTTCGGTAAGCAGTTCCCAGCTCCAGGCGAGTGCTTCTTTTTTGAAGTAATCGCCAAAGCTCCAGTTGCCAAGCATTTCGAACATGGTGTGGTGGTAGGTATCCACGCCCACTTCTTCGAGGTCGTTGTGTTTGCCTGATACGCGGAGGCATTTTTGCGTATCGGCCACGCGGGGCCATTTGGCGGGCGCATTACCCAGGAACCAGTCTTTAAACGGCGCCATGCCCGAATTGTTGAACATGAGCGTGGGATCGTCTTTTACGACCATAGGCGCAGAAGGCACAATTTCGTGACCTTTTGAGCGGAAAAATTCGAGAAAAGTGCGGCGTATTCCGGCGGCGTTCATCATAGTCTGGTTGCCTTGCTGGCGGTATTTTTACAGAGGTGCAAATTTAGGAAAATGCGGCAATTTCTGTGGGTTTTTGTTGCGCCTGACGGTTTGGGTTTATAGCCCGGATAGTAGTGGAAACCCGGCAGCAGCGGGCAGGGTGCCCAACTTTCCGAGGTTTCCGAAAACCTCGGAAAGTTGAGGTTTTCGGAAACCTCGGAAAGTTGAGGTTTATTTTTTTTGCTGCTGCCGGGTTGGAACGGATAGCCGGAGCGAAGGTTTTTCAAAGCACCCTGAGTTTCGCTCCTGATTTTTATTTTTGACCCGTGGCCGCATTAACCGAAAATCAACTCACCGCATTACGCCCGTACCTCTTTAAAATAGCCTACCAGATGACAGGCGAAGTAGAAGAGGCCGAAGACATTGTACAGGACGTATTTGCCCGCTGGCTGCAGCGCGAAACGGCAGAAGTGCAAAACGTCAAAGCCTATCTGGCACGTATGACGGTACACACCAGCATAAACCGCCTGAACGAACTCAAAGCCGCGCGCGAACTATACACCGGCCCCTGGCTGCCCGAGCCATACATAACCACCACGCCCGACCACGATACGCCCGACATTGAATACGGCCTGCTATTCCTGCTCGAACGGCTCAACGCCATGGAACGCGCGGTATTTATTTTACGCGAGAGTTTTGGCGAAGACTACGACACCATAGCCACATTTACCGGCCTGAAAGCCGAAAACTGCCGCCAGTTGCTGCACCGCAGCCGCGAGAAACTGAAAGCAGGCTCCGTAAAACCAGCCGACAAGGAAAAGCTGAAAGCACTCACGGAGGCATTTTTGTTTGCCCTGCACAGCCAGAACCGAGAGGCACTGGAAACCATGCTCAAACACGATATAGTGCTGTACAGCGACGGTGGCGGAAAACGTGCAGCAGCACTTAAACCCATTGCGGGACTTGATAAAGTGCTGAAGTTTTTGTTTGGCGTGCAGAATATGGAAGAGAACAAAACGGATGTGCTTACTTACCGGCCTTCGTTTTTTAACGGATTTCCGGGGGCACTTATTTACCGCGAATCGACCGGGGAGGTGGATTCGGCCATTACGCTGCGGTTTGATGAGGATGGTGTTTCGGAGTTGTTGTTTATACGCAATCCGGATAAGTTGCGGGTGGGGAAATAATTTTTGTTTTTTGTTGTCACAAAACCAGCGGGCGGCTGTCTTTGGTATAAACAACTGAAGACATGGATACATTTCTTGCACCTTTGGAACGCCCGTCGGGTTTGTTTATGCGCATAGCCTACGCCATGAGCCGGCGTATGCTGGGTAAGGTGATTACGCCGCTCAAAGTGGTTTACGCGCGTTTGCCGGTGGGCTTTGCGATGTTCTGGAGCAAAATTTCGAAGCTGGATGGCAAACTTTCGCTGCCTGCCGAAACGGCACTGCTGCTGCGCGAATGTGTGGCGCGGCAGAATGTGTGCGAGTTTTGTATTGATATTGGGCGGGCTATTGTGATTCAGAAAAATATGAATGCGGCGAAGTTTGAGGCGCTGAACGATTTTGAAAACTCCGACTTGTTTGCCGTGAAGGAAAAGCTGCTGCTGCGTTACGTGCGCACGCTGGTGGCCGAGAAGCGCGGGGATGCGGAGTTGTTTGGAAAACTGAAGGCGTATTATTCAGAAAGGCAGCTTTGTGAGGCGATGTGGGTGGTGGCTACGGAGTCGTATTATAATATGATGAATATTGGGTTGAATATTCATTCGGATATGTTGTGTGATATTGGGAAAAGGCGGAAAGGGTAGGGTGTTTTGCCCGGATTTATTGGGGTGATGCGGGAATGGGTTTTGTGGTAAATTTTGCGGGGAATTTTAGTGCGGAATCTTTTTTGCGTGATTTTTTTGTGGGGCGAATGAGGGTGTTTATTTGCAAGTCTGGCGACTTGCTTTTTCGGGGTTGCATGTTTTTTCGCAAGTCCGGAGACTTGCATCAAAGGTTGCGGAAGGTTTTTCTGTCTTCGACAGGTAAACCTTCCGCAGCTTTGTCGTTTTACGCGGTGACGATGCCGAAGTTGAACGCGCCGTTTTTGGTGGCGGTGTACACCCGGATCCAGAGCGGGAGGATGCCTTCGGTGCCGCGGGCGTTGGTGATGTCGCCGAGGTCGATGATTTCGTTTTCGGTCCAGCCGAATTGTTGGAGGATTTCGCGCACGGTTTGTTTGGCTTCGGTACTGTTGCCGCAGAGGTAGGTGTGGTGTGTGCCGCCGAGCATGCGCGGATTAACCATAATGCCGCACCACATGGTGTTGAGGGCTTTTACCACATGCACATCGGGGAAACTGCGCTGGAGAAGTTCGCCGAGCGAGTCGGTGTTTGAAATGCTGAGCACCGGTATGCCGCCCTGCGACGAATCGAGCGGATTGGCAATGTCGATGAGGACTTTGCCGCTCAGGTTTTCGGCACCGGCCATTTGCAGCACTTCGAGGCTTACCATGCCTTTGGTGCAGTTGAAAATTACTTCGCCAAACGCTGCTGCATCGGCAAAGGTGCCTGCCGAGGCATTGCTGCCGTTTTTGCTTACCCACGCGGCCGCCTTTTCGTTGGTGGCTGTGCGTGAACCCATTTTTACTGTATGTCCGAGTGCGATGAGGCGGCTGCCTATTGTTTCGCCCACCGCGCCGGTGCCGAGTACTGCGATATTCATAAGATTTGTTTTTTGATTGATTTTGTGCAACATTAGCACATTACTTTCTTTCCTACAATAACTGTCAAAAAGGATAGTAATGGAGAAACTTGACGGATTTACACCGCAGCACAATGTGTAACCGCCCAAAAACTTATTAACCGATGCTCATCAACGACAAGGAATACCTGATTAAGCTAAATGGCGAAACATTTCACTGTGCGCTGGATGTAACCATGCGCTTTATTGGCGGCAAATGGAAAACCGTGGTGCTCTGGTACCTGCGCAAAGGCCCCATGCGTTTCAGCGAATTGCGAAAACGTATTCCGCAGATTACCGAAAAAATGCTTTCGCTGCAGCTACGCGAACTGGAACAGGATGGCATTATCAGCCGCACGGTGTATGCCGAGGTGCCGCCGCGTGTGGAATATGCGTTTACCGAACAAGGCGCGTCGCTTATTCAGGTGGTGGAAGCACTGGCGCACTGGGGGCGCGAAAAGAGCAGGGCAGAAGGTGAGGTGATTGAGGCGGAGAAACGAAAGGTGAAGCAGAAGTAATCATCTGTTTTAATTAGTCAGATTATTCATCAGATTTTATGGTTTAAAAAAGCCATAAGTACTGATTTCAATAGTTTTTTTCTGAAATAGTTTTGGCGAAAAAAAGCCATGAAACTATTAATCATTACCATCCTTTCGGGAACAATGTTCCTTGCTTCGTGCAGTTTCCCTCACAGCCTTTCGGTTGAAAAGCGCCGTTATCGTCAGGGGTTTTATATCGACCTTAACAATAACAAGGCGAGGCACGCTGAGGCAGAATTAACTGTAAATGATAAACCGGAAACAACCAATACAGACACGCTGAAACCTGCACAAGCTGTAGCCAATGTTGCCGATTCTGCCGTATGTAATAATGTGGCAGGGCCTGATGGGGACAAGGCAAATACTGAATTTTTTGCTAAAAAAACTGATTTTCGATCTGCAACCGATCAGGCAAAAAAGGGAAAACAGTTTTTCGGCCGGTTAAAAACCCATTGTGCAGTATTGAAAAAGGGGAAAGCGGTTGCGGCAGGCGGTGATGACAGCAATAAGATGCTGTGTATTATTGTGGCCCTGTTTTTTCCTGCCCTTGGTCTTTATCTGTTTGAGGGCAATTCAGGTAATTTCAGGCTTGCCCTGATTATTGGTTGCGCTGCTTTGCTGTGTTTTGTGCTGGCTTATATTCTGGCAGTTGCACTTATCTTTTTTGTTCCTGCGGTGTTGTGGGGGCTTGGAGCATTGCTGTTTTTGGCGAATAAGATTTTTGCCGTGGTGAAAATTGCGAATTCCGGCAAATAGCCGGAGCGGCGTTTGTTTCCGGGAAAGGCCAATATTCAAACCCAAACCTTATATTTGTTATTCGGCCTTTTCCGGAAACCGGCCGTTGCCGCCATGTCGAAAATCAGGTACAGGTTTAATACCAAAACCCTCACCTACGAAAAATTCGTAACGCCGCTGCGTGTACGCATTATCCGTGTGCTGTCGTTTCTGGCCACGGCTTCGGTTATTGGTGCGGTGGCGGTAATTATTGCCTACAACTACCTCGATTCGCCCAAGGAAAAACGCCTCAAGCGCGAACTCGAACAAATGCAGGCCCAGTACCGCCGCCTCAACAACCGCCTCGACAACATGAGCGCCGTGCTGAGCGACCTCGAACGCCGCGACGATAACGTTTACCGCGTTATCCTCGAAACCGACTCCATTCCCGATGCCATACGCAAAGCCGGTTTTGGCGGTGCCGACCGTTACGCCGGGCTCGAAGGTTTCGACAATACACAGCTCATGACCGCCCTCACGCAGCGCACCGATCAGCTGGCCAAACAAATGTATATTCAGTCGCGCTCGTACGACGATCTGCTGAAACTGGCGCGCAAAAAAGACCAACTCATATCCAGCATACCCGCCATCATGCCCATTTCCAACAAAGACCTGCGGCACGCGCCCTCGGGCTTTGGCTGGCGCACACACCCCATTTACAAAACCGCCGAATTTCACCCCGGCATGGATTTCGCCGCACCCGAAGGCACCGAAATTTACGCCACCGGCGACGGCGTAATTCAAACTGCCGATGCCAAAGCACAGGGCTACGGCAACCACGTAGTGATTAATCACGGAAACGGCTACACCACACTTTACGGACACATGTCGCGCATGGCAGTAAAGCCCGGCGACATAGTAAAACGCGGACAAATCATCGGCTACGTGGGCAGCACAGGACTTTCCACCGCCCCGCACGTACATTACGAAGTGCTCAAAAACGGCGAGCGCATGAACCCCATCAACTACTACTACAGCGATCTCACCCCCGAACAATATCAGCGCCTCATCGAACTCGCCTCACAACCTTCACAATCTTTCGACTAAACATGCCTTATAAAGAGCGCGAAACGGTTAAGCTGTATTACACCATTGGCGAGGTGGCGAAAATGTTTGAGGTGAATACTTCGCTCATCCGCTTTTGGGAAAAAGAGTTCGATATTATTCAGCCCAAAAAGAATAAAAAAGGAAACCGGCTTTTTACGCAGGAAGATGTAAACAATTTCCGCGTCATCTATCATCTGGTAAAAGAACGCGGCTATACCTTGCAGGGCGCCCGCGAAAAACTGCGGGAAAACAAATACGGCACCATTAACACCGTAGAAATGGTGAAATCGCTCGAAAGCATACGCCATTTCCTGCTCGAACTCAAAAAAGAACTCTAAGAGCCTGTTTAAAATTCGTTTTTGAGATTTGTTATGAGCATATTTTTTCTCAGACAAGGCATCCCGCTGAAATAGCGGGACAGGCGATCCTTGGAGAGGATCGACAAAAAAGGTAACGCCGGATGAGGAAAAATATGCCACTAAATGTATAAATGCGAAAAGCGCCACCAGGCGGTGGCGCTTTTCATCTTTCCGGCAATAGGCTAACCCCAAAAAAGCCTGTTACCGAATTGCTCACCGGGTTATACGCCGGGCAGTTAACCCCTTAAACCTGCTTCGGCAACCTTGTTGGTGAACAAATCTGTACAAAAATACAATCAGGATGCCTTTTTGTTCAGGTAAATCGTTAAGTGGTAGGTTTTTTCGGACGAATGACAATTTGCCCGGTTAAGCAAAGGCACAGAATTCGTCGCAAACTGATGTTGAGTTTTTTATTGTACCGTAGCCATCTTTAAAAAACTCAAAAGATTGAGGCGGACGAGCCCAACGAAGAGATTTTGAGTTTTTTAAAGATGGAAAAAAGAAAAGCACTACCGGGCGGCAGCGCTTTTCTGTAGATCGGCAACAGGTTAACCCCAAAAAACCTGTTGTCGAAATGCTCACCGGGCTTATGCTGTTCAGTTAACCCCTTAAACCTGAACGGCCACCCTTGTTGGTGAAGCAATCTTTACCAAATTTACGCGGAGATTTACCCTTAGATTCAAAAAATCGGTAAACGGTTTGTATTTGTAGTTCAATGAACCCGTACAGTCGGTAAACTGCTTAGTCGGGAAATATTAAAATCTGTTAATGTGTGTGCTTCTGAAAAGCAGTAACGACGGGCAATACAACTAAGTTAAGCATTTGCGCTGAATGGCCGGCTTGTATGTTTTTTTATCCTTAAACGATTGGAATTAAAAACAGTAATCGGAATTACGAGTGTGGCGGAGCGTAGATAACGGGATAAAAAAGCAGCGTGAATTGTATTTGAATTAACGATAAGGAAAAATAACCTCTCTTTTTTTGCAATAAATGCCGAACCGGCCCTGGTTTTTTTCAAATATTGCCACTCCGCGAAAATATCTTGCAGGTTTTTCAACACCTCTTGACCGGTATGCCGGAATCCCTACATTTGGTTTCAAACTCCTATATTACCAGTTATGAAACCTCTGTTCAGCCTCATTGCATTATTGGTTATGAGCCTTTCGGCTACGGCACAAACTGCACCGCTTACGCAAACCGTGCGCGGCCGGGTGGTGGATAAAGACACCAAATCGCCGTTGCCGGGTGTGGTAATCATGATAAAGCGCGATTCTGCGCTGATTGGCGGTGCCAGTTCCGATGTGTCGGGCAATTACCGGGTTACCGGCATAAGCGTGGGGCGCATTACACTGGAGGCACGCTACACGGGCTATCAGACCTGGGCCATGCCCAATATTATTGTGTCGTCGGGCAAGGAACTGATTATGGATATTGAGCTGGAGCAGTCGGCGGTGCAGGTGCAGGAAGTGGTGATTGAGGGCACCAGCAAGGAAGGCACCAACAACGAAATGGCCAGCGTGAGCGGACGTATGTTTTCGGTAGAAGAAACAAACCGCTACGCAGGCAGCCGCGGCGATCCGGCGCGTATGGCTTCCAACTTTGCCGGTGTGCAGGGAGCCGACGATTCGCGCAATGATATTGTGGTGCGCGGAAACTCGCCCATGGGTGTGCTCTGGCGTTTGGAAGGGGTGGATATTCCAAACCCCAACCATTTTGCCATTGAAGGCACCACCGGCGGACCGGTAAGCATGATTAACAACAAAGTGCTGGCCAATTCCGACTTTTTCACCGGTGCCTTTCCGGCCGAATACGGCAACAGCATTGCCGCCGCATTCGACCTGCGTATGCGCAACGGAAACAACGAACGGTTTGAGTTTAACGGCCAGTTTGGTTTTCTGGGTACCGAACTTACCGCCGAAGGGCCGCTGAACAAAGCCAAAGGCTCGTCGTTTATGGTCAATTACCGCTATTCGACCCTGCGTTTGTTTGAGGCCGTTAACTTTTCCATCGGTACGGGTGCGGTTCCCAATTATCAGGACGGGGCATTTAAACTCAATTTCCCCTTGCGCAAAGGCGGCAATATTTCCATGTTCGGGCTGGGCGGGTTGAGTAATATTAATATTCTCGTGAGCCAGTACACCGAGCCCACCGACGAGCTTTACGGCGAAGACAGCCGCGATCAGCAATTCGGCACCGGCATGGGTGTGGCAGGCGTGGTATATACCAAACCGATAAACGAAAAAACACTTTTCCGCGCAGTGGTTGCGGCCAGTCACCGCCAGTCAAGATCGTTCCACTCGCTCGTGTGGCGAAATACCAATTTCAGTATCGACTCCATTACGCCCAAAATGGGTTACCTCAATACCGAAACACGCTATACATTCAACTTCTCGGTAACCCGCAAAATGGGCAGCCGCCATGTATTTAAAGCGGGCATGTTTAACGAAATGTTCAGCAACAAACTTTTAGACAGCATACACAGCGAGCAGTTGTTTGTTTTCCGCAACCGTCAGGACTACGAAGGCTCGGCACTGTTGCTGCAGCCCTACGCGCAATGGAAATTCCGCGCCAGCGATTTGCTGGTGTTCAATGCCGGGGTGCATGGTCAGTTTTTTACACTCAACGGCAGCACAGCTGTAGAGCCGCGTGCCGGTATGCGCTGGACTGTGGCACCCAAACACACACTCAGCGCAGGTGTGGGTATGCACAGCCAGATTTTGCCCGCTTACATTTACTACACCCATTTGCCCGCCACGGCCGAGCCTTATACGCTGCACAACAAAGACCTCGGCTTTATGCGCAGCCTGCACACGGTGCTTGGTTACGACTGGCTCATTTCGCCAGTAATGCGTTTGCGCGTGGAAACTTACTACCAGAACTTGTATGATGTGCCCGTGGAGAAAAAAGGCTCGTCGTTCTCGGTGCTCAATCAGGGCAGCGGTTTCAGCCGTTTCTTTCCCGATACACTCGTGAATACCGGCACCGGCACCAACTACGGCGTGGAAGTAACGCTGGAGAAGTTTTTCAGCAAAGGCTATTTCTTCCTGCTCACCGCCTCTGTGTTTGATGCCAAGTATAAAGGCAGCGACGGTGTGGAACGCAATACCGATTTCAACACCGGCTATGCCGCCAACTTACTGGGTGCCAAAGAATGGGAAGTAGGCAAACGCCAGACCATACAGCTTGGCGGCAAAGCAACCATGGCTGGAAAACGCTGGTACACACCCATTGACACCGCCGCCTCGCGCCTCGAAAACGACGAAGTGCTGGTGGACACCCTGCGCAATACGTTGCAGTTCAGCAGTGCCTACTTCCGTATCGATATACGTGTGCTCTGGCGCTTAAACACCAGCAAAGTGACACACGAAATCGGTATCGACTTTATTAATGTGCTGAACCGCAAAAACATTCTCGGTCTCACTTACTCGCCCAATCCGCTGCGGCCAAACGATAATCCGGTGGTGGAACAATACCAGCTTGGTTTCCTGCCCTTGTTTTATTACCAGATAGATTTTTAAGCGAATGATAAAAAGCATTCTTGTGTATTGCGGCGCGTCGAAAGGCAATCATCCCGACTACACGCACACCGCCCAAACGCTGGGCCGGCTCATGGCCGAAAATAATTTGCGCCTCGTTTACGGCGGAGGCAGCATTGGCCTCATGGGCATTCTCGCCGACAGTGTGCTTGAACACGGCGGAGCGGTAACCGGCGTAATACCCACATTCCTCAACACCAAAGAAGTGGGCCACAGCGGAGTTGCCGACCTGCGCGAAACCACCAGCATGCACCAGCGCAAAGCCATTATGGAACAGGAGTGCGATGCAATAATTGCGCTGGCCGGCGGCTTCGGCACACTCGACGAACTGTTTGAAATACTCACCTGGGCGCAGTTGGGCCTGCACGGCAAACCCATTGTGCTCATCAACACCCGCAACTACTACGCACATTTGCTCAGCCAGTTGGACGTAATGGTGACCGAAGGCTTTTTAAATGCCCGCAACCGCAGTTTCGTACAGGTAGCCCACACACCCGCAGAAGCCCTGCAACTCATCGGCCAGCCACCACCGCAAGCCGAAACCGTGTGGCTGAAACCCGGACAGAATTAACACGTATTTCGTTTAAGTTGCGGCATTCATGAAACGATTTTCGCTCACCATCTCCGGCAAAGTACAGGGCGTGTTCTACCGCAAATCGGCCGCCGCCGAAGCACAGCGCATTGGCCTTACCGGCTTTGTGAAAAATTTACCTGACGGAAGTGTGTATGCCCAGGCGCAAGGCACGGATGAGCAGTTGGAGGAGTTTGTAAACTGGTGTAAACGCGGGCCCGACAGGGCGAGGGTGGAGAAGGTGGATGTGCTGGAAATTGAACTAATCACAGACGAGAAAATATTTGGAATAAGGTATTGAAAATCAGGTGCTGTTTTACTTCCGGCGAACTGTGCGGCTTTAATCAGTGATAAATCCGGAAGCGTAATTTGGGATTGAATTCTGAATGATGAAGTATGATTATTCTATTCGGTTGTTGAAGAATATGAAGAATGTAATTTAACCAGTTTATCCGGCATATCTCCACCGGTAGCAATAAGATAATCATGGTGATTAATACAAATCAGCCACTCGTATTTTTTTGAAATAAAATACAGTTCATCGAAATGTATTTCCTGAATTATTTCCAGGATGGTATTGATTTTTCCTTCGTACAGCCAGAATTTTGTTTGCTCATTAATTGTTTCATTAACTATAAACCATATTAATTCGCCGGGTTCGATGATTTTATCGAGATGTTCTTCGGGCCATCCGGGAAAATCTGAGAAAGAAACATAATCTGACTTTAGTCCATTCCACAACCAGGCTGGCTTCTGATGCTGATAAGCCGGAACGCAGAATGTTTTTATGATGTTTTGTTGTATTTCATACCAGTTTTCATGCGGTGATAATGCCCTGAAATTGATTTCATCAATTTTTTTCTCAGCCATCACTCTGCTTACCTGACTTCTCAGGCTGGCCCAGTTTTGGTTTAGTATATGGCGCTTTTTTCTTGTGTGCATTGTTGTGGGAAGCCGGAAGTAATTATACAAATATCAGTTAGTGTTTTTGAATTTTCATTGGAATAAACTTCCTGTTCATCCGGGAAAAACAATTCCCTGCCTGAAAAGGCAGGGAGCAGTGCGGATGGAGGGACTTCCCGATACTACGCTACGCTTCGATCGGGGTAAACTTCTCGTCCCATAAAGAAAACTCCCGCAGAAAATGCGGGAGAAACAGTGCGGATGGAGGGACTCCACGCTACGCTTCGATCGGGGTAAACTTCTCGTCCCCATACAAAATCTCCCGCAGAAAATGCGGGAGGAAAGTGCGGATGGAGGGACTCCCCGATACTACGCTTCGCTACGATCGGGGTAAACTTCTCATCCCCATACAAAATCTCCCGCAGAAAATGCGGGAGGAAAGTGCGGATGGAGGGACTCGAACCCACACGCCTTGCGGCACCAGATCCTAAGTCTGGCTCGGCTACCAATTACGACACATCCGCTAATTGGTGTGCAAATGTAATAAAAACATGCAAAGCCCTGGGGTGTTAAGACAAGTGTTGAAGAGAAGCGGTTTTGAGTTGGCTTACCTGTACTTCTGCTCTCGGCCGCCGGGAAGGTTTTTTCCTGCATACTTTACTGATGAGCCTTTTTGCGGTCTCAGCTTATCATTACGTCACTCATTGTTAAATATTCCTTGTGGCGTAGGCCGGTTTAAGGAGGTGAAAACTTGCAATAATTGCAAATCGCCCTATTTCTGCCTCAGATTACGCAAAAAACAGGGGCCGGTTGGGGCCGGTTTTCCCCTAAAGGCAATATCTGCCAGAAACCGGGAGGCAGCCGCAAAACTCCGTTTCGGAGGGCAAAATGGCGGGAGTATGTTTGTGCTGTCATTAAACAACACCGCCATGAAAACCATTCTCACCCTCGTTCTGCTCCTCACTTCGGTAACTGTGTTTGCCAAAGCTCCCCGCAAAAGCGAAGTACGTTTCACCCACATGGCACAAACCGGATTGGCGGAGCGCAAAGACGCATCGCAGTGGGGCATTAGTCGTGTGGCTGAGAAACGTATGCCGGGACGTAAGCGCGTGTGTGTGGGTTTCACTGCAGCCATGCCGCAAAACCGTGAGGTAAAAACCCCGCTCACTTTAGCTCGCCGCGAGCGTGGGGTGGTGGGCGAAACACTGAGCCATTTATATCTGAAAAACGGGACTGCCGGTTATATGGGTAGCTGGGTGAATAATGTGCAGTTTACATTCGGCTGGCGCTATCAGCCTTTGCGGGTGCTTACTTCTGAAAATCCTGTGCCTGTGCATCCGTTGGTGATGCGTGTGCGTGTGCGCATTTAATTCTTCTGGCCCATGACACACTTATCACGTTGTTATTCAATTTTCGCGGTATTATTGAATACCTGGTTTGCTTTGTGTATTTCGCTGGGATTGATTTGTTTTTGTAATTCATCTGCGCAGGTGCAGCAGCGGTATCGCAATTTTGCACACAAATTATCGGCCACACAATGGTTTATAGATTGGGAGCCGGGCCTGGGAAAAACGCTGTATATGAACAACCGGTTTTCAGAAGCATTGAGCGATACCTGGAATATATCTCTTTCAATGGGTGTTGGTGCGCATATTGACCAAAATTCAAGTTTTGCTTTATTTTTTTCTGGATTTAATCATTACGAAGACCCTTATAAAACACAATTTATCCGCTTACTCAACCAGCATGGAAAATCAGCCTTTGGAGAGTTGATTGTAAATGATGTTACCGAATTCCGGTTGGGATTGAAATATACACGGTTTCGGGCATGGACAAAGCATTTGTATCTTTCCGCCTCGCTTTCCTCTGATTTGGTTTGGATGTCGCATTCGGAACTGATTTATCAGGATGTGGATTCTGTGGCTTTCATTAAGGCACATACAAAAAAGACCAAAACAGGATGGGCCTTATCGCCCCGGCTGGGTGCCGAATATAGAATCAAATACAGGAATGAAATTATTGCATTGGGCTTATCTTACGGATTGGTAACTGGTTTTTATCCGGCCGAATTTGAAATTTGGGAAGGCGATAATTTTGATACTGTTCGCAAAACTACTTATCAGCATCCTTTTCGAATTTTCAGACAGGAAATACATCTTACTGTAAGGATTCAGTCGAGTAGAGATTTAATTGCAACAGATGAATTGTTGTCAGGAAAATCTGTGCGCGCGTATTAGAATAAAACACCACCGGTGGTTTCGACAGGCTCAACCTCCGGTGGTGGATTATGTCGTTTGAATTGGTTGCATCTTTTAGATCCGAATTACTTTACCGCCATCACTCCATCATAAAACAAGAAAAAATACCCGAAGAAAAAATCAATCATCATGAGTAGAAATCACCACCGGTGGTTTCGACAGGCTCAACCTCCGGTGGTGGCTTTTGTCGTTGGAATTGGTTGCATTATTTATGTGAATTACTTTACCGCCTACACTCCATCATAAAACAAAATAAATACCCGAAGAAAAAATCAATCATCCAGAGTCGAAATCACCACCGGTGGTTTCGACAGGCTCAACCTCCGGTGGTGGCTTTTGTTGTTGGAATTGGTTGCATTATTTATGTGAATTACTTTACCGCCTACACTCCATTATAAAACAAAATAAATACCCGAAGAAAATCAATCTTCCTAAGTAGAAATTCTCTCCGGCGGTTGAGCCTGTCGAAACCACCGGAGAAACCTCACTTCACCGCCACCCCGTAAGCAATATACTTCCAACTGCGCGGCGTAACGGCATTCCACAACCACTCATCAGTTCGCGCCAGAAAATTCTTTTGTTTCTCGCTGCGGCCAAAGGTGCCGGCAAAACCGGTGGTGTGTATTTCTACACTGGAAAACGGCTGCATGAATTCGCGCAGTTCGGCTTCGGTGACGTAGCGCCAGTAGCCCGACCAGTTGGTAAAACGCCTGCGGAAAAATTTATGCAGGGGCGATGCGGTGAGATTTTCGGCAAACAGCAATTTTCCGCCGGGCTTGAGGGCTTTATGGATCTGCGCAAAAACCTCGCGCTGAATTTCCTTGTTGTTGTTGCGGCCAATGCCGCCGATGATGGATTTGAAAACGACCACATCAAACTCGTTTTCAAAAGGAATGTTTGACGCGTCAATATCGGCGTAGGTAATTTTTGCGGTTACGCCGTGCTGGCGGTGCAGCGGACTGGCCGTTGCTTCTGCCCCGCTCAGGTCGGAGCAGATTACCTGAAAGCCTTTTTGCGCCAGCCACAGCGAGAGGCCGCCTTCGCGCCCGCCCAGTTCGAGGGCTTTGGGGGCTGCGCCGGTTTGCGGCTTTGCAGGCGGAAGTGCTTTTTCCCAGCAGGGCAACGCCTTTGACCAGTTGCGGATGTCCCACTGGAAATAAATTTCGGCTGGCTTGCTTTGTGCGGACATGGGGCGAAAATACACAATTCGCGCGGGTGTGAATAATGAAGATGCTGTGGGGCGAACCTTTCTAAACTGTATCGCGCTTTATCCCGCGCACGGCATCGGCCAGCACTTCGGGCTGTTCTACCGGCAAAAAATGGCCTGCATTTTTTACCAGCGAGGTGCGGCAATTGGGCAAAAGCCTTTTGGCTTCATCCAGTATATGCTGTGGCGTAAGAGCAGGATGCAGCCAGCGGTTGGGCACCAGCAAATCGCGCTCGCCGATGAGTACGTGTACGGGCATTTTTAGCTGAGGCAGATACGCATGTACCGGCTCGTCCAGCATTCCGCTTACAGAATAGATTACTACTTCTTTGAAATTTTTGGCAATTTCAGGAGCATGATACTTCGCCAACTTGGGTATAAAAACACCCAAGTTGGCGGAAAATGAAAAATGCGATTTTAATTTTTCGGTCACCAAATCCTCTGGTGGCGGGCTTTCCCAATATTGGGTCGTGAAATTTTTTAGCAATTTTGCCTCTTTTTCAGAGAACGTTTCTGCACCTGCGGGCGAAACCCAAATCATTGCATTTATATACACAGAAACCTGCAACGCCAGCACTGCCGAAATTTGCGCACCCATTGAATGCGCTACCAATGTGACCTCGCGCAGTTGCATAGTCTCCATAAATTTCCGAAGCACCTGTGCATAAAAATTCATGCTCCAGTTTCCGCGAAAATTCATCGACCCGCCATGCCCCGGCAAGTCCACAGCAATGCAATAATAATCCTGCGAAAGCAATTCGATGACCGGTTGCCATATCACACCATGCTCGGCCACGCCATGCACAAACAACAGCACCGGCCGCGATACCGGGCCCGCAGTTTCGTAGTATAGCGGCGTGGTATAGCCGGGTATGTGGCAAACTGGCATAGTGAAACAAAAAAGCAGCCAGGAGTAATTCCGGCTGCTTCAAAGTTGGAAATTTTTATTCAGAGCCTGTTTAAAAATCATCCTTTGGCTTTGTTATGGCATATTTTTTCTCATCCGGCGTTACCTTTTTTGTCGATCCTCTCCAAGGATCGTCTGCAAAAGGTGCCTTGTCTGAGAAAAAATCTGCTCATAACAAATCTCAAAAACGAATTTTAAACAGGCTCTCAATTACTTCCTCCGGGCAAAACAGTTTGTTCTTTCGATCCCGGCGAATCGTTGTTGGCCGAAAACAAATTCACCCCAATGCCAATGGAAAACCACGGCAAACCCTGATATACCCAGCCGTAACGCTCCTTGTTGCGCCCCAGCAAATCTATGCCCGAAAACAAGCCTATTTGTCCCGATTTAAATTCAAACATGGCTCCCAGTGCCAGAGTGTAACTGCTGGCATCGATACTTTTGCCCGATTGCGGGGCCGTTAAACTGTCGAGTGAGATGGACGAAAAGCCGGTGGCAAATACCCAGGTAAAATAGCTTTCGTTCAACCCATGATTGAGCGGCGTGCGCACCGCAAACGACGCGGCCAGCGATACATCTTTCGAGAAATCAAATTCGGTATTCGGACGGTTGTAGCCGAAGCGAAGTTTTACCGGCAGCGTAAGCAGCCCGATTACCGGTGTGCGTCCGCTGTAGGCAGTACTCTTCGACGAAAGATCGGCAAGCTGGATTCTGAAATACCTGAAATCATTCAATGGTTTTCCGCTCAGCGAAAACCGGTCTTTGGCTTTCTGGTCGTTTGTACTGCTGCGCAGCATACGGTTTTGCGGCGGCACAAACCGCCAGAGTTCGATGATGGCGTACTGATTATCGGGCGTTACACTCAGCAGCGTGTATTTATATCCTCTTTCGAGCGACATGGGCGATGCGGCCGACTGTGCCGTGTTGGAAAGATAATCCCACGGCGTAGCCACCACCGATGCATTCAACACATAAGAGCGGCCCGGCTGCAGTGCATTTTGTGAAAAAACGGCCACGCTGATAAGCAGGAAAACAGAAAGAAACAGGGTTTTCATCAGGTTTGGGTGTTTGTGCCGAAAATAGTTCAGCGCGCAAAACCCGGTTCAGGTATTTCTACCGGAATTTACCCATAAAAAATCCGGCCCATTGCATTGCTGCAAAACGAGCCGGAAACAAACAAGCATCTTTATTTATTCGGTGAATTGTGTAGTGGTGATCGTTATTCTATCTCAACTCCTCCACACCATTCACCCTGCAATCAGTCGCGGGCACCGAGCCATTTGGCAATGGTGGGCGCGAGTTCTTTCTGCGAACGGCTTCCCACAAATACGCCAATGTGACCGCCGGGGAACTTATACAGCTCATTGTCCTTCGTGCCCACATGATCGTTGAACGGAATGGAGGCAGCGGGCGGCACAAGGTGATCTTCGGTGGCGTAGATGTTGAGCAGGGGCATGGTGATGTTTTTGAGGCTCACCGTTTTGCCGCCTACTTCGAGCGTGCCCTTCACGAGTTTGTTTTCCTGATAGAGATCTTTCAGAAACTGGCGGAAACACTCGCCGGCCTGGTCGGGGCTGTCGTTTATCCACTTTTCCATGCGCAGGAAGTTCATGAGCTTGTCGGCATCCTGCATGGTGTCGGTAAGGCCCATGTATTTGTTTATGCGCATCATGGGCTTGAGCATGGCAAAGCCGTTGTTCAGGAACTCGCCGGGTACGGCGCCGCCGTGGGCATCTACCAAACGGTCTATGTTCATGTCCTTTGCCCAGCGGAAAAGCAGCCCGTCGTTGGTGGAGAAGTCGATGGGCGTAACCAGTGTAATGAGGTTCTTCACTTTTTCGGGGTGAAGAGCCGAGTAAATAGTGGCCAGTGTTCCGCCCTGACAAATGCCCATGAGCGAAACTGCCTCCACATCCTGATTGCGGCGCACGAAATCCACACAGCCGCCAATGTACCAGTTTACGTAATCGTCGAGCGTTACGTAGCGGTCGGCGCGGGTGGGATAGCCCCAGTCAATTACATACAGGTCGAGACCGAGGTTGAGCAGGTTGCGCACCAAACTGCGGTCGGGCTGTATGTCGAGCATTTCGAAGCGGTTTACCAGCGCGTAGGAAATGATAACCGGTGTGGTCACGGTGGCAGGTGTTTCGCGTTCGTAGCGATACAGCTTTACCTTATCCACTTTGTACACTAATTTCTTAGGTGTGGTGCCCACTTCCACGGGGCCGGCCTGAACGAGATTTTCGTAGGCAGTTACCATTTTGGTACCTGCTTCGGCCATGTCTTTCATGATGTTTTCGCTGCTCATGCGGTGTAGGGGATCAGGTATGCGTTAGGCGGTGGCCGCTTTTTTCTTGCCGGCGGTTTTGGTGGCGGCAGGAGTTTCGGCAGTATTTCCTTCGAGCTGCTGTTCAAGCTGGTGAATGCGCTTGCGCAGTTCGTAAATGGTCTGGTTCATGGTGTCGGCTTCGCTGCGCAGTACTACGGGCATGGGCTGGAGCACGAGTTCCATAAGCTGCTCGTTGTTCTGGCGGATCTGCAGGCTCAGGTCGAGGAGTTCGCCCTGGAGTTTGGAGTAGGCTTCGCTGTGGAAGAGGGAAATGAAGGCTTCTTCGTTGCGGTTTACCCAGTTCTGGAATACTTCTTTGCTGTTGCTCAGATCCACACCTTTTTTGGCCTGTTCAAAATTCTCGAGCATGAGTGTTTCGAGGGTTTTGAAGGTGGTGGTCTGGATGTGCTGCTGCACTTCGGCCAGTTTGCGGCCGTAGTCGTTCATGAGCGTCATCACGGCCGACATGCGTTCGTTGATTTCGCTTTCCTTGCCGGGATTGAACAGGCGGATCATCGGGTTGATGGCGCGCTGATACATGGCGAAGGGATTGAACGAATTGTTATCGTTTTGTCCGAACATGAGGAAGGGCATGAGCTTCTGCATCTGTTCGGGCGTGTTGCCGGCAAACTGCTGGAAAACGTGCTTGCTGTAGTTGGTGCTCATTTCCATCCACTGCTGCCACTGCTGGTTCATTTCTTTGGCCTGCATGGGCTGCATCCACTGTTTCATGTTTTCCACAATGGTTTGCATGGCTTCGGCGCTGTAGAGGTTTTTCATCCACTCGGTGGCGTTGGTGTTTTCCTGCATCGATTTGTACAGGGGCTGCCACATTTCGTTGAATTTCATCCAGGCCGCATTCATGTCGGTCATACCGGCAAAGGTGTTTTTGCCAAGCTGATCCTGAATTTGTTTATTCCACTGTTCCCACTGGGCTGTCCACTGCTTGCTCCAGTCGTTGGTCATGAAGTTGTTCATCATGTTTTGCGACTGATTCATCCACTGGTTCATCCAGTTGTTGGTATTGGCCGCATTCATCCACTGCATCATGGGATTAGTGGCGAAGGGGTTTTGCTGGTTGTTCATCCAGTTGTTCCAGTTTCCGGCAAAAGGATTGTTGTTCATCCAGTTGTTGGCAAAGGGATTGCTGAACTGGCCGAAAGCCTTGTTCATGGCTTCCTGCTGTGCGCTCATCCATTTGTTGTACATGGCGGCTGCATCGGCAGGAGTGGTATTTTGCTGGGCGGTTTCGCTCATCAGTTTGGCCGATTGCTCGGCGGCTTTTTTGGTGATTTCGGTTTGGCGGTTGAGCCATTCCTGATAAATAGCAGCACCTTTTTCGGCCATGGTTCCGTTGTTTACGGTTTCCTGCAGGCGGCGCGAACTTTCCATCCAGTTGTCGGTGAGTTCTTTCTGGGTGTTCAGCCAGGCGTCGAAGAATGAGTTGTTGTTCATTTTTGTAAGGTGTTGTTAATCAGGAATTTACAGAGGATCGTATTGTTTTCAGGGTGCAAAGGTACAACTATTTGGCTGCAAGTCAAGTAAAGAGCATGAAACTTCTGTTAAATGAAGTGAAGGAAATTGGTTTTATTGACGAAAATCATGTTTTCGTCGATGAGATTTTGGGGTTCGGGGAATGGGGGAGAGAGGTTTGGGTTCGGAGGGCGGGGAATTCTTCAGGGTTTTTTGCGACGGGTAATTTTAAAAGCAAGGTGCATTTTCTGAAACAAGCCCGGAGATTTGTTTCATGTGGGCGGAAAGTTTGTCGCCTTTGGCGAATGAAACTTTCTGCCCTCTGTGTGTTTTGCAGCTTCGCTGCTTCAGGTTTTCTTTGTGGCCATTTCGCACAATACGTTGCAGGTTTTCAGGTTGCGGGTGGTGGCGGTTTGTTTGAGTTTGTTTTCGAAAAATGTGTTGTGGAGTTTGGTGTTTCCATAACCGTTGGGGCAATGCAGATATACGGTATCGTTAATTACGGCAAACTCGTCGGGGAGAAATTTTTCAGGATCAATGGTTTGGAGTAATGATGCCTCAGCTTCGCTGGCGAGAAAGGTAATGTGCAGGTGTTCGGGGTTGATTTGTTTTTTGTGGATGAACGGATTGTTGTTCACTATGCGTTGAAATTCGGGGAACGATTTTATCACCACCGGCACTTCAAAACCAAATTCTTTTTCAATGGCTTCGCCAAGCCTTGTTTCGAGTGCGGAGGTTTTCTTTTCTGTGGCGCGAAAAACGAGATTGCCGCTCTGTATATAAGTTTGCGTATCGGCAAAGCCCAGTGTGTGGCAAAGCGTTTTGAGCGCATCCATTTTTATGAGCCGCTTTCCGCTCACGTTGATGCCGCGAAGCAGGGCGATGTATGTACTCATTGCGGCTGGTTTTTATTTATGCCTGTAAGGCGTAGCACGAAAGCGGGAAGTTTTTGCGGATTGATATGCAGCATGAGCATGGCAAACAAAAACGGCAATGCCAGCGATTTGTAGCGCACCGCAGCACCGGTTACAGGCGTGGTAATGCCGGTAACAGCCAGCAGCAGCAGTACAAATACCACGCAATATACCGTGAGTGCTTTTTGCGGTGTGCGTCGTGCAGTGCGCAGCAGCAATGCAAGCAACGCAAGCAGCAACAGATTTTCGGCGGCGGCGGGGATGAGCGGGAGGTGGCGCATTTCGTGCGGCAGCGGACGGAATACTATGCTGAACATCGCCTCAGGCAGTACGCGGAGCATATCGGCAATGCCGGGTTGCAGGTAACGTGTGCTGGTGAGTGTGCCTGCGCGGGGCAAATCGCTGAGGAGGCGGAACGTGGCGGTGTCGGTGAATTGTGCGGTGTAGAGTGTGTCCATGAAATTGTCGGCCACACGCCACCAGCGCACGGGTGTGCCGCGTTGTATGCGCACCAGTGTGTCGTTTACGCGTATGAGTGCGTTGCGGTTGGCTGCGTCGAGATGCAGCACGCGGGTGCTGTCGTACATGTACGTGCCTCCGCGGGCGAGGTTGATGAAGTCGTTTCGTTTTATGGCTACCAGTTTTACGGCATCAGTGGCGGGCCACATTCTCAGCAGAAGCAAACACACACACACGGCTGCCAGTGTTACGGCAAGCGGCTTCCACACGGTGCTGTTCCATTTTTTCGCCAGCCACCAGCCGCCCAGCGCCGGAATTACCGCCGCCAGCACATACAACCTCGTGGCTGCCATAAGCCACGCTGCTGCCAGCGTCAGAGCCACACGTAACCAAAGCGGCTTTTCCTTCGCCTGCATCAACGCCCAAAGCAATACGCCCATGCACAGCCACAGCAATCCTTCCTTCAACACCCCCGAACCCCAGAACAACACCGAAGGCAACAGAAACACCACCACAGCACCAATCCACCGCCAGCCCGCAAAAGCCGGACGCAGTATTTTATATATCAGGTTTAGCCCGATGAGCGAAAGAAAACTCATTATCACCGTATGCACATGGTAGTTGCCAAACGACAAAAGCCGCAGCAAGGCATTCAGCCGTATCATCGTGCGACCGTCGTTGAAAAACGGACTGTCGAACTGCTGGTACCAGTAGTTCATTTTCTGGTAGTACGTGGCGGCAATGTGCGGTGCGTCGTCGCCAATGCCGGTAATCATGCGCAGGAAATCGGTCGGGGAGCTTTGGAGGGCGCTGAAGAGGATGCCGCTGTCGTCGAAATATTTCCAGATGTCGGAGGTGCTGCGGTCGGTGTAGTAGTAGGTGTAAATGTACCAGAGTGCGGTGCCGGCGGCAATTTTAAGCAGGAATGCGGCGGGGAGGAATCTTTTGTGCAGTTCATCGTACCTGAACTGTTTGCTGCGGACTATGATCCACAGCAGAAGCAGGGTGTAAATTGCGGGGAGGAAAACACTCATGGCTGAACTGATGGGCGAAAGTTAGCTGGATTTTCCCGGATGTAGCGTGTGATGTGTTGATGCGCAAGCGCATCTTTTACGGCGCGGTCGTGGTAGTTTTTTTGCCATACGGGCGGGTATGTGGTTTGGCGGGTTTGGTTTATTCTTGATGTGACGGCGGCTTTGAATCCTGCCACGACCGCGCCGAGCGATTTGGGTTTTGGGCCTCTGGCTTCGAGTTGCGGGCGGAGTTCGTAGTAAGGGTGCCAGCGGGGTTGGGGGAGTTCGTGGGGCAGGGGGAGGAAGGTGAGGAGGGCGTGGAAGTGGTCGGGCATTATTACGAATTCTCCCAGGGAGATGTGTTTGCGAAGCTGGGCTGATTTTTGCCACTCTTCGGCCGCTATGCGGCCGAATTCGTTGAGTTCCATCTGGCCGTTTTGGATTTGGCCGAAGTAGGGGATGCGGTTGTGGGTGTTTATGGTGATGAACCAGGTGGTGGGGGAGGCGTAGTTGTAGTAGCGGAGGCGGTGGGAGTAGGACATTGTTTTTTGTTTTGAAGATAGGTTTTTTTTGTGCTGGGCTGTGGTGTGGTAGGCCCTGCGGGCATGGCAGTGGCGACATCCGCAGGATGTCGTTCCTCGGCCGGCTCGACGGACCTCGGCTCGTCTGGAGACTCGGCTTCGCCTTCGTAGCACTCTCGCTTCGCTCTGGCTCTCGCTTCGCTCTGGCTCTCGCTTCGCTCTGGCTCTCGCTTCGCTCTGGTTCTCGCTTCGCTCTGGCTCTCGCTTCGCTTCGGTTCGGTTCTCGCTTCGGTTCGGTTCTCGCTTCGCTCTGGCTCTCGCTTCGCTTCGGTTCGGTTCTCGCTTCGGTTCGGTTCTCGCTTCGCTCTGGCTCTCGCTTCGCTCTCTCCTCTCTCCTCTCTCCTCTCTCCTCTCTTCGCTCTCTCTCCTCGCTCTCGCTCTCCTCACTCTCGCTCTGACTTTTAGTGGGTGGGAATTTGTATTTTCGCTGCGTATGTCTTTACGCATCTCTGCATTCAAAACATTGGGGCGCGGCAAGCGGATTTATTTTGAAAAAGTCTTTCTCTCACTTCCTTTCGCTATATGAAAAAACTGATTTCCCTTTTACTGCCTGTTTCTTTGCTGCTTGGCGGGGCGCGTGTGGCTCCTCCTTTGCCGCAGGGGGCCGATGTGTGGCTTTTTGATTGTACTTACGCCAATGGCAAACTTCAGCCGGGGGGCGGGTACAACGTGAGCAGCCGTAAGGGGTACGACGATCAGCCTTCGTTTTCTGAGGGGGGCTCTTACCTTGTTTATACTTCGGAGCAGGCCGACGGGCAAACAGATATTATGCGCTTTGATCCGGTGCTTAAACTTTCGCGGCAGCTTACCAGTACGGCGGTGAGTGAGTATTCGCCGCAGTATATTGCCGGGAATAAATTTCTGGCGGCGGTGGTGGTCGAAAAAGATTCGTCGCAACGTATCTGGCGCTACCATAAAATTACCGGCGAAAGCAAAGTGCTTATTCCAAAGATTTATGCCGTGGGCTACCAGTGCTGGTTTGATGCCAGTACGGTTTTCCTTTTTCAGATCGGCGATCCAAATATGCTGGTATTGGCCAATGCACGAAACGGCAATAAGCGAAACTGTGTGACCAATCCCGGCCGCTGCATGCAGACCTGGAAAAGCCCGCGTAAAAAGCTGCTGCTTTACACGCAAATGAACGAAGACAGCACCTGGAGCGTGAAAGCTCTCAACAAAACCGGTATGGCCGAACCCGGGTTTCAGCCGGTAAAACTTCCGGCGGGTACGCAGGACTTTGCTGTGGATGCTTTCAACAACCTCATTGCCGGACAAGGTTCAAAACTCATGTCGTACAACCTCATTACCCGCGACGGCTGGCAGGAAATTACCGACCTCAGAGGCATCGGGTTTCGCAAAATTTCGCGCATTGCCATTAGTCGCGGCGGTGCGGTGCGGCTGGCTTTGGTAAATACAACCGAATAAGTATGCTCGAAACACAAAACGGCTACGAACTTTCCGACGATAAATCGCGGCTCGATCATGATTTCATTCATCACGAACTGAGCCACAGCTACTGGGCCGAGGCCATTCCACGAAGCCTTACCGAAAAGTCGGTACAGCACTCGCTTTGTTTTGGTATTTACCACAATGGAAGCCAGGTGGCCTTTGCGCGCGTGGTGTCTGATTTTGCCACGTTTGGTTACCTCTGCGATGTGATTGTGAGTGAAAATCACCGCGGCGCCGGATTGGGTAAATGGCTCATGCAATGCATCATGGCGCATCCCGATATTCAGGGCCTGCGCCGTTTCATGCTGGCCACGCGCGATGCGCATACGCTTTACGAACGTTTCGGCTTTCACATTCCGGCACACCCCGAACGACTTATGGAAATTGTGTATCCGGGCATGTACAAAGCACAGCAAGCCGATGGAAATTTGTAGTTTTAAGCATTCTATGATTTATCGCTACAGCTTTTTGCTTTTTGCATTGTGCCTTTCGCTTGCCTCGGCGGCACAGGATCTGAACTTTCTGGGTATCGAAGGTGTGCGTTTCGGAATGCCCGAAGCCGAACTCAAAAACAAATTGCTGCAAATAGACACTTCCTCGTCATACACTTCCGATACCGCGTTCTACCTCAAAGTCACCACCTGCCACATTTACCGCCGCAGCAACGAAAAACTGCAGCTCAACGGCTTCACGGCTTCGAGAATTGAGTTTGAATTCTGCGACGGAAAACTGGCCTATGTATTTGTCACCGTAAACGGCGATGTAAATTCGGAAGCCGCCCTGCGCACACTCAAACAGCGTTTTCCCAAACTGGCCTGCAAATCAAATCCCTGCACGAGTTACGATACGCGAAGCAAAAAACTCAGACTCATTGCCAATCATAATTTGCAGAAAAAGGAACTTTCGTTCGTGCTAATTTCCGTATAAACATTACCATATTTCCCCAAAAAGCAACAGCAGGCACATTGGGCCTGCTGTTGCTTTTTTCCGGTTTTCCTTGTTCCTGTTAATTTATCTGTTTGCCATAGAAATTGGCATCAATAAGTTCTTCGAGTGTTTTGCGCTGGCCGTTGTACACTGCGGTAATCCAGGCATCGGTAATGCCGCGTCGTATGCACTCCTGGCGGAAGGCTTCGGCTTCTTTTATTGTCTTGAATTCCTTGAGGGTGAAACGGGTAATGCCGTCGGGGTAATTGATAATTTCGGCGGTTCCGAATTCTTTTAGTTGCGGATATTTGAAATTTTCGGGATGACGGTATGCGCCAATCTGCACTTTGTAAATGAGGCCGGGCGAACAGTAATTGCCGGTTACTTCGAGGAATTTGGCATACACCGCCGGGTCGTTCAGCGATTTATCCTTAAACCAGGCCAGATCAACCGGTGTGGAATTGCACGGGCCCGATGTAGCGGGAGCGGGCGGTTTGGCAAAAAACTCGGGCACTGTTTTGCGCTGGCCGAAGTGGAAAATGGTGACAATGGATTTTGCCGCCGCCGAATCTTTCGACATCAGGAACGATTTGAAATCTTCGGCTTCCTTGAGTGTATTCCACGGACCCATCTGGTAGCGGATGGTACCGTCGGGATAAATCTTTTTCTCGATGGGGCCAAACTGCCCCAGGTGCTGCAACCTGAAATCGCTGCTGTCTTTTACCGATGCCAGCTCGAGTTTGTAGGTAAGTCCGTCGCTCTGGAACGTGCCGTAATCGTTTACAATTTTATCGTAGCCGTAATTGCTGCCAATGGTGGTTTCGAGCGTGCCTTTGTTGCTCATCACCACACGGGTTTCTTCGCGCGGTTTATAGTCGCGGCGTTTGTATTCTTTCCGGTAGTAAACGGGTACGGTTTTGCGGGTGCCGTTGTCGAGCACGGTTACTTCCGAGTTGGAAGCAATTACACTGTCGCGCGAGGCTAAGCGGGCGCGGTAGAGTTCGGCATCGAGAAGCGTTTTAAACGGGCCTACCGTGTATCGGGAGTAGCCCTGCGGAGTAATGCTGCGTTGAATAGGGCCCATATCGGCTACTTTGGCCGAGTCGAAAAGTGAAGGAGTTTCGTAGGTGCCGAGTTCCACCACAAACTGGTCGCTGCTGTCGTAGGCATCGCCGTATTTCTTTAGCAGTTGTTTGTAAATACGCTCTTCATACACCTGCGCATTCTGTTCGGCTTTTATGGCTTTTATCTGGTCGTCGAGTTTGCGCTGCAGGGTTTCAGACGAATCGGCAATGGCGCTGGGCGGATTGTAGTAGGCCACCGTATCGCCCTGCGAAACGAAGTTGTAGTCTTTCTGAATCTGCACGTAAGTATCCACACCTTTTACGTTTATGTATTCGTAATAAGGAGCAGCACCTTCCACTTCAATGGCCACTTTGTATTTGTTGCCGGGCTTGAGTGCAATAAGGTATTTACCGGTGGCCGAGTTGGAGTGGAAATTTCCGTACTGCTCGCCGGTTTCCGAATTGCTTACGTTAATGTTGGCTTCGGTGGGACGGCCGTCGAGTGTAATAAAACCCACCACAAGCGCAATAATGGGCGGCTCGCCCATAAAGCCGGGCGATGCAGTGTACAAATCCTGCTGGCCCAAACTTCCTCTGCGGTCGGACGAATAGTAGCCGGTGGCGCCATCGGCCGAGAGTACGTAAAAGCGTTCGTTGCCGGGTGTGTTTACCGGGTAGCCAATGTTTTGCGGCGGGCCCCACACACCGTCTTTGAGCATCGAGAAAAACAAATCGTAGCCGCCAATGCTGTTGTGCCCCTGCGAACTGAAAATAAGGTGAATGCCGTCGGGGTGAATAAAAGGGGCATCGTCGTTGTAGCGTGTGTTTACCGTGGGGCCGAGGTTGCGGGCTGAGCCCCAGCTTCCGTCGGGTTGCCGGTCTGACACGTAAATATCGCGGCCGCCGAAACCACCGGGGCGTTCGCTGGCAAAGAAAAGCTGCTTGCCATCGCCCGAAATGGAGCAACTGCCTTCCCACCATTTGGTGTTGATGTTGGGGCCGAGCCGTTCGGGTGTTGACCATTGATTGCCCTGCAGGTTGCTCATGAAAATATCGCCGCCGTCTTTGGTGGTGCTTTTAAAAATGAAAAGTATCTGACCATCGTTCGAAAGGGCAATGCTGGCATCGTGGCCGTTGGTGTTGATGCTGTTGCTGATGGGTTCGGGGCTGAACCAGTTGTCGCCCACTTTCTGGGCCACCATGATGTCTTCGTAATACTGTCCTGTGGTATCGGGACGGAAACGCGGATCCTGCAAACCGCCGGTGCTTCGCGGGCCGGTGTAGGTAAAAATTATCATCGATTCGTCGATGGTGATTACCGGCACATATTCCGAGTTTTCGCTATTGAGCGGCGGGCCGAGGTTGGTAATTTCCACCGGCAGCGTATCGCGGGTAATGAGTTTGGCATTGTTGCAGTATTCCACATACCGGGCCACTTCCACACGCTCCTTTTCGTTCATGTCGCCATTGTCGAGCTCCTGGTTGAAGAGTTTAATGGCATCGTCGAAACGGTAGTTGAGGTGATAGGCACGACCCAGCCAGTAGCGCACCATAGGCAGATCGGGATTGCCTTTGAAAGCGGTTTCGAGCAGGGAAATGGATTTTTCTTTTTCGTCGGTTTTGTAGAGATAACAAATACCGAGCTGATAATTCAGGTATGCGTTTTTGGGATGAGCCGTGTGCAATTCTTTGTAAATAGATAATGCACGCAGGTAGTTACCATCGGTAAATGCCAGTTCGGCTTCTTCCAGTCTAATCTCCTCCTTGCGGGTAAGTTTATCGGCCTGTGCGTGAAGCTGCAGGGGCGAAAGCAGGGAAATGAGCACAACAAGGAAAGCCAGAATTTTTCTGATCATACCACTAAATTGCCAATTCGCGCTTAGTGCAAATTACTTGCGACCGCGGACTTATAAACACCTGATAGTTAACAGCAGCCGATTACAAACGGCTGTACCGCTTTCGGTGGCGTGTATTTTGTAGTATTTCCGGGCAGCCTGTGCATCGAAATGCTTGTTACCTTTGCCCTGTGTCAGCAGAACTTTATCACCATACCCTTCCCAACGGCTTACGTGTACTTTTTCGTCCCTCGGCCGGCGAAACCGGTCATCTTGCGATATTTATCCATGCCGGTTCGCGCGATGAGGAAGAAGGACAGGAAGGGCTGGCGCATTTCATCGAGCATACGCTTTTTAAAGGAACCAAAGGCCGCAGCATGTTTCAGGTGCTCAGTCGCCTCGATGCGGTGGGCGGCGAACTCAATGCCTATACCACCAAGGAAGAAACCTGCATTTACGGTTCTTTTCACCGCCGCTACCTGAACCGCGCCGCCGATCTTATTGCCGATGTGGTGCTGAATTCCACCTTTCCCGAAAACGAATTGTTGAAGGAGAAAGAAGTGATTGTGGATGAAATACGCTCGTACCTCGATTCGCCCTCGGAGCAGATTTTCGACGATTTCGAGCAGCAGGTTTTTCGTGCTCATCCGCTCGGACGGCCTATTCTGGGCACCGAAGAAAGTTTGAAAAAGATAAAACGAAAGCACCTGCTCGAATTTATCCGCCGCCATTACTTAGCCTCCAACATGGTGCTTTGTCTCACCGGCCCGTATTCGGAAGCCGAAGCCAGACAGGTGGCCGAACGTTTTTTCAGCCATGTGCCCAAAGGCGGAAATGCCCCGGCGCGTAAAAAGTTCAGCGGCTACCGTGCCCGCACGGTGTATCATCAGCAGGACACGCATCAGGCGCATTGTGTAATTGGCGCACCGGCCTACGCCACCGAACATGCCTCGCGCACGGCGCTGGCGCTGCTTGTTAACATGCTGGGCGGCCCGGCCATGAATGCGCGCCTGCATTTGCTCGTCCGCGAAAAACACGGATTGGCCTACAGCATTGATGCAGGCTACAATACCTGGACCGACGGCGGACTGGCACACATTTACTTTGGCACCGATGCCACAAACACCGAACGCTGCCTGAAACTCGTTCACAGCGAACTTAAAAAGGTGCGCGAAAAAGCACTCAGTCCGGCGGCAATGCGCGCGGCGCAGTTGCAGTTTGAAGGACAGCTTACCATTGCCGAAGAAAACAAACTCAACGTCATGCTCGCACTCGGCCGCCAGCTCCTGCAGCACGACAAAACCTCGTCGCTGGCCGAAATATGCCAGCGCATACGCGCCGTTACGCCCACACAGGTGCTTGAGGTGGCCAACGAAATATTTGCCCCCGCGCGGCTGAGTATGCTGGTTTATACCGGCCGCCCCTGATCTGTACAATTTTCTGCCCGATTATTCCGGCAATAAATCATTTACTGCACCTTAGCTTTGAGGCTCTCAATACACACACGCCACGCATGTACGTTTTTGATCCAACCATCGACGAATACTCTGCACGCTATTCGAGTGCCGAGCCCGAAGTGCTGGCCGAACTGAGCCGCATTACACACCTGCGCACCTTGCAGCCGCGTATGCTTTCGGGGCAGGTGCAGGGGCGTTTTCTGGGTATGATGGCGGGGCTTATGAATGCCGGCCGCATACTCGAAATAGGCACGTTTACCGGCTACTCGGCCATTGCGCTGGCCCAGGGAATGCCCGATGGCGGCAAACTTATTTCCATCGACATAAACGACGAGGTAATGCCCATTGCCCGCGAGGCCATTGCCAAAGCAGGTTTGCAGGAACGTATCGAACTCATTACCGGCGATGCGGCACACATTATGCCCACACTCGAAGGGCCGTTCGATCTCATTTTTATTGATGCCGACAAACGCAACTACGCCCGCTACTACCAGCTTGCCCTGCCGCTGCTCAGAAAAGGCGGACTCATACTGGCCGATAATGTGCTCTGGAGCGGTCGCGTTTTCGATCCGCAGATACGCGATGCCGACACTGAGGCTTTGCGCAGTTTTTCGGAACTGGTGCAGCACGATGAGCGGGTGGATAATGTATTGCTTACCCTGCGCGACGGGCTGCTGATGATTGTGAAACGCTGATGCCGATGGACTTTACCGCCTTACTCCAACGCCTCGGCCTGAGTGCCGCCACACCCGAAGCCGCCGAAACGCCGGGGCAGCCGCTCACACTTTTTCAGCGCGAGCAACGCCTCAAAGCCCTGCGCACCGATGCCGGAAACTGGCTGGCCGCCTCCGAAATGCACATCACCCTAGCCGCCGAAGCAGCGGAGTTGCCCGGAATGCTTTTTCCGCGCACACTCTGCATTGCACACAATCCGGCCAGCAGCATATCGCTCGTGCAGATGCGCAGTTTGCTCAACCGCCTGCGACGCACGGGGCCTCCGGGTTTGCATGTGGTAATTGTACACGCCACCGGTTTGCCCGATGCCGTGCGCAGCGAAATGTTTGGCGTGGCACACGAAATTGAAAATGGCGCGGCGGCGTTGCTTGTCAATCACACCATTGTGGCGGGCGGTGTATTCGGCAGCGGTTTCGAAAAACTGCGCAGCGAAATTCAGCAGCAGTTACTTTGAACGCTTGCGTTTTGACGATTTTCGCGGAAGGCCAAGTGTAGGATCGTAGTCGTAATCCAATTTGCCGCCCCATGCTGCCATTTGCCGCAGTGCCCATTGCTGACGGCGTTTTATGTATCCGCCGGGAGCATTCACCTTGTATTTAATCGGATTGGGCAATACTACGGCCATTAACGCGCTTTGCTCGCGGCTGAGTGCAAGTGCAGGGCGGCGGAAAAACTTCTGCGAGGCTGCTTCCACGCCATACACGCCTTTGCCAAACTCAATGCTGTTGAGGTAAACCGTCATTATGCGTTCCTTGCTCCAGCACAGTTCAATGAGCATGGTAAACCAGAGTTCGAAACCTTTGCGCAGGTACGTGCTGCTGGGCCAGAGGAATACATTTTTTGCCGTTTGCTGCGAAATGGTGCTGCCCCCGCGCACACGCTTGCCGTCTTCGGCTTCATCGAGCGCGCGTTGTATGGCGGCGGTGTCGATGCCGGGATGATGCAGAAAGTTCTGATCTTCGGTACACACCACCGCAAGCTGCATGGAGTTGGCAATCTGATCGTGAGAAACCCAGTGGTGTGCAATTCCCGCCTCACTATATTCTGCGGCACGGATAAGCATAAGCGGGGTAACCGGAACCGGAAGCCAACGGTAAACCATGACCAGCACAAAACTGAAAAACACAAAGAACAACCCGAAACGCCAGAGCGCAAGGGAAATACGTTTGAATAACGATTGTTTTTTCACGCTGCAAAAATATTCCCTTTCGGCATTGGTTGAGCTTTGATGCTGATTAATCTTTTCGGCCAACAGGTACTGTATAAAATTCAAAAGTTTATTTCCGCAGATTCGCCCCGGTTAGTGGAGAAATATTAATTTAGGATGACCCAAAACATGTACCAGCTCCTGCGTCAGTTTTATTATCGTATTACCCGTTTCGGCACCCGGCCCGGAATGGACGAGCTGGAGTTGCGTCATGCGTCGCTCATCAACACATTTTACTTTGTAAGCCTGCCCGCATTTGTAGGGTCTATGATACAGACTTATCTGGTTGACGGGCCTTTGCTGGGAAATGCCATGCTTGGGCTGAATATTGTGTATTTGCTGGCAGGTGTTTTTTTGTACACGGCCCGGTTTGTGGTGGCCGAATTTGCAATAACGATTATTGCCAACATCAGTATTTTCTTCTTTCATAACATGGCCGGTGTGGATGCGGGAATTTACCTGTACTTTTTCCCGCTGCTCATTATGATGTCGTTTTTGTCGGATTTCAGGCGCTTCCGGTATTTTACTTTTCATGTAATTATTTCAGTATTTACCATGCTCATGTGTATTGTGTTTGAGCGCAAGCTGTTTTGGTTTCAGCAGCCTGCCGATGCACTTGCCGTGTCGTTTCAGTACAACCTTATTGTTTCCGCACTGCTTACCGGTTCCTGCACGTTTATCATTATCAGGATGAATTACCGGGAGTATAAAAGCTACAAACAACGCGAACTGGAACGCGAAGAAAGTCAGCAGCAAATGCAACAGGCACTGCGCGAAAAAGAAATGCTGCTTGCCGAAATTCACCATCGTGTAAAAAACAACCTTTCGGTAATCAGCAGTTTGCTCAACCTGCAAATGAACAGCGTAAACAACGAATACACCCGGCAAACCCTTCTCGAAAGCCGCAACCGGGTGGCTTCCATGGCACTCATTCACCAGAAATTATACCGCAGCCGGGATAATGCCGAAGATGTGGACTTCGATACCTACATACACGAATTAGTTAATGAAATTCGGGTTTCGTATCCGTTTGCCACACCGCTCAATATTCAGGTAACCATTCGTGCACAACGCATTCCCTTAAATCTTACCACAGCCATTCCCTGCGGGTTAATTTTAAACGAACTTCTTACCAACTGCTACAAACACGCATTTTCCGAAAAACCCCGCGGCGAAATACACATCACTTTCGAAGCCAGCCCCACCGACAGCGAACTTTATACGCTCTCCGTAAAAGACAACGGCAAAGGCCTGCCCCAAAATTTTGAACCCGCCGATCTTTCTTCACTTGGAATTACCATTGTGGAATCGCTCACCGAGCAGTTGGATGGTAAACTCACCTGGTCGTCGGATGCAGAAAACGGTACGGTGTTTAGTATTGAGTTCCGTCAGTCGGCGGCGCGTTGAGGGAAGATTCCAGGTTGTACAAATCCTAAGATTCTCATCAGTTTTATCCCTGAATCTGTGGAGGGATAATTTTGTTTTCAGGTTTACTTTTCCCCCGGTTTAAACCTGTGTACCCATGTCGTTATTACGTGTGTTGGAAGTATTGAGCAATATTGCCATTAATGTGGGGCTGTTGCTGGTTATAGTGGGGCTTTTTCTGGGGTTGCATGATATGTGGAATTTTGGGTTGCGGTTGCTGGGGGTGGGAATTGCGGGAAGAATTATTTTGAGGTTGATTTCTGGATAAAAAAATATACTTGACAATTTTCGCCCGATTCATTAACTTTCATGTAAAATAGTTAATAAAATGGCATCGATTGCTGTTGTATCGTTTGGGGAGTTAATCAGGATGTTCCTGGGCATCAGCTCGTACAGGGATTTTTTATCCTGCGGGCGTCCTGTTCATTACTATGTACCCTTAAAGATGCTGCATAGTGCCAAACGTCATTCATTGGTTTTGAGGTTGTGAGAACGTTTTAGAAAAGAAAAGTATTACACACCTTTAAAAACTAATTCAAATGACAAATACAGTAAACAGAAATACCTCAGACCGAAACTCTGATGCATCAGAAGACATCAGCAACGTCTTAATTGCTCTTGGCCTGCTTGCCCTTGGAGGCGGAATCTTTTTTGGATATGCTGCAATAGCTAAAGCAGGCGCTTTAAGCATGGCAACCGGAGGCGCAATTAAAATTGCCAATCGGTGGGATAATGAAGAAGATTCTGAAAGACGCATCGCCTGAGTATGCTGATGAATCAAAATTTTAAAGAGTCTTCTGGTCTTATTAAATCAATAAAATAAATTAGATATGTCATATTCAAATCAAAGCAATCGGCGTGACGATTTGGAAACCGCATCAAATGGATTATTCGTGGGAGGTGGATTAATTACTCTTACGGGGATATTTCTCGGTGATCGTCGTGCTACTAATGCTGGTGTTTTTCTTCTGATTCTGGCCTTTATTGGCTACATCATAGGTCGCAGCAGGAATTAGTAATAATAATGCCATAATGAAAACGGCGGCCTCATTTCTGAAGCCGCCGCTTTTTTATACCATCAATTTCACTTAGTTCATCAACGAACCCAGCGTATTTTCATAAGGCTGCTGAAACGCAGTAAGACTGCCAAAGTCTTCGCCATTAATTACGCAGTTATTTCCGCCGGTGGTGCCAATTTTTGAGAGTGCCACATTGTGCTGCGCGGCCAACTGTTCGAGTGCGGCTTCACTGCCGGGTTTTATGCTTACCACTACGCGGCTTTGTGCTTCGCCAAAGAGGAAAGCGTCTTTGCGCACGTCGGCTGCGGTGTGTATGCTGAAACCGATGGACGAAGGCATGGCGCTTTCGAGCAGGGTGATAAACAAACCTCCGTCGGCACAGTCGTGTGCCGATTCGAGCAGGCCGCTGCGAATGGCGGCTTTTACCACCTGCTGCACGTTGTATTCTTCGTCGAGATCAAAGTCGGGAGCCGGTGTGTTTTTTACACCGTGGTAAGAATACACGTATTCCGAGGAGTTGATATCGTTGCGCGAACGGCCGATGAGGTAAATGCTGCGGTCGGCGTTTTTGAAGTGGAGTGTGGTGATGTGTTTCTTGCTCGTCACCACGCCCAGCATACCAATGGTGGGTGTGGGAAACACGGGGCCTTCGTACGACGACTGGTTGTAGAAGCTCACGTTGCCGCCGGTAACCGGTGTTTGAAATTTGAGACAGGCTTTGCCCATGCCTTTAATGGAACCTACAAACTGCCAATATACTTCGGGGTTGTAGGGATTTCCGAAGTTGAGGCAGTTGGTAATGGCACTGGGTTCGCCGCCCGAGCATACGATGTTGCGTGCGGCTTCGGCCACGGCAATGGCGCAGCCCTGTTCGGGATCGGCATTTACGTAGCGCGAATTGCAATCGACTTTGAGCGCGAGGGCTTTGTCGGAATCCTTGAGGTTTACAATGGCTGCATCGCTGGGGGCGTTGGTGCTCATGTTTACCGTGCCCACCATTGAGTCGTACTGGTTATACACCCAGCGTTTGGAGGCAATGTTGGGGTGCGAGGCCAGGTGCATGGCCACGGCTTTCAGGTCGGCCGGTTCGGCTACCTGTTCAATCTGGAATTTTTTCGATTCGGCAAAGTAGGCCGGCTCTTTGTACTCGCGGTGATACACGGGAGCGCCGCCACCCAGCACAAGCGATTCGGCCGGAATATCGGCCACCAGTTCGCCGTGCATATAATACTGCAGGCGGCCGGTGTCGGTTACTTCGCCAATTTGTACGCAGTTCAGGTCCCACTTTTCAAACACGCGCAGCACATCGGCTTCGCGGCCTTTGTGTGCAATTACGAGCATACGCTCCTGCGATTCGGAAAGCAGAATTTCCCAGTCTTTCATATTGGCCTGGCGGGTAGGCACTTTGTCGAGCCAAACCACCATGCCGCTTTCGCCCTTGGCCGACATTTCGGAGGTGGAGCAGGTAATGCCTGCCGCGCCCATGTCCTGCATACCTACTACGGCGCCGGTGCGTATTACTTCGAGTGTGGCTTCGAGCAGAAGTTTTTCCTGAAACGGATCGCCCACTTGTACGGCCGGAAGGTCTTTGGCCGAATCTTCGGTAATATCTTTCGAAGCAAAGGCCGCACCGTGAATGCCGTCTTTGCCGGTAGAAGAACCTACAATAAACACCGGATTGCCCACACCGTGCGAAGTGGCCGAAACGGTTTCACCCACTTTCACCAAACCCACCGACATGGCATTCACCAGCGGATTCACGTTATAGCAATCGTCGAAAAACACTTCGCCGCCCACGGTGGGAATGCCGAATGCGTTGCCGTAATCGCCAATGCCTTTTACCACACCGCGCACGAGCCATTTTGTTTTTTCAAGTTTCGGATCGCCGAAACGCAGCGAGTTGAGCTGTGCCACCGGACGGGCACCCATTGTAAAAATATCGCGGTTAATGCCGCCCACGCCTGTGGCTGCACCCTGATAGGGTTCGAGTGCCGAAGGGTGGTTGTGCGATTCGATTTTGAATGCGCAGCCCAGACCATCGCCAATGTCAACCAATCCGGCATTTTCCTCGCCGGCTTTGGCCAGCATGTGTGGGCCGTCTTTGGGCAGGGTTTTGAGCCATACAATGGAATTCTTGTACGAGCAGTGCTCCGACCACATTACCGAATAAATACTGAGTTCGGTAAAATTGGGCGTGCGGCCGAGGATGGAAGAAATTTTGTCGAATTCTTCGGGCAGAAGGCCCAGTTGTTTGGCGGTTTCTACGGTAACCGCAGTGGCAGAAGCTGTTGACATGGTGCTATCCGGAATTGAGCCGCAAAGGTAGGCATTTGAGGGCGATTTACGGGGTAAATTATCAACCATTTGCTCACGGGCGGGCAGGTGTTGTGTTTACACCGGTTGTTTTATTTCGCCTAAATTTATCGTCATGAAATTTCATACACTCTGGCTGCTTGTGTTGGTGGTGCTCTGGTCGTGCAGGCGCCAAAACGACGAAGAGCCTCCCCGCATTTCCTTCATACAGCCTGCTGCCGGGATAAACGTATCGGCTTTCGATACGCTGCGGCTGGTAATTAAGGTAAGCGACAATGAAATGCTTTCCGAGTGTGGCATACGGGTGGTAAACAGTGCGCTGGTGCCGGTTTTTCCGGAAGTGGTACAATCGCTGAGCGGCCGCGAGGATACGGTGCGCATGAATTACGTGCTTAACGATGCGCGTGTTCCTTCGGGCACCTGCTACATAGAAGTGCGTGTGAGCGACGGACCCAACAATGCACGGCAGTACCGTCAAATTCAGTTTGCAGAAGCACCGCTGCAACTGCTCGGGCTTTGTTATGCCACGCAAAACACATCCAATCAAACCGGCATTTACCGTTGCGATACCTCGTGGCAGCCTCAACTAATTTCGCAGCAACCCGGCGTGTGCAGCGATGTGGCCGTTAGCAACTGGTGGCAGCAGGTGTACATGAGCACCGGAAACTCCGGCATACTGCGTGCCGAGCCGCTCGAAAACACGGCATCTTCGTGGCAGGTAAACATACCGCAGGGCCCGCCCACCGCGTGGAGCAGCATATACGAGCACAACCGCCGCATCTGGGCTGCACAGTTTGGCGACGAACTCATCCGCGCTTTCGATCAGGCGGGCACGTCGGTGTATAACGTGGCCTGCGGTGCGGGTATGCGTCCGTATAAGCTGGGTGGCACCGGCCGCTACGTGGTGGCTGCCGAACACGATGCCCCGCAGGCTGTAAAGCAACTTGAAGTGTTTGATATACTTACCGGTGCGGCCATACACTTTTATCCGCTTACGATAGATGTGGTGGCCATTGAACCGGTCGATTCGGTTTCGGTATTTGTATATGGCAATAGTGCAGGGCAGGGTTACGCCTATTTATACAACTGCCTCACCAATACGGCCTGGCAGCCTTATACCATTGCTTCGGGTCTCGAAGTGCGCGGCGCCTGCCGGGTTGACGGCAACACACAATTGCTTAGCATGAGCAACGGTACCGTGCAAAAGTTTACGCTTAATCCGCTTGGCATGATTCCCTGGCTTACGGCTACGCAGCCGGGAAAAATAAACTACGATGTGGTGAATAACCAGGTGTTTATTGCCGACGGAACTTCCATAGGAATTTATCAGTACACCAATGCACAGTGGGTGCGCAGCATCAATACCACATTACCTGTGGTGAATTTTGAATTGTGGCATAATCGTTGAGTTAACCGGGAACCACTAACCATTGGTGAAACACTCGATTCATACATAAATACATGTATATCATTGATGCAATTAAGTGGCCAATTGGTTAACTGATTACCTTTGCAGCACACACACCAAAGCCCCTTTTCATGCAGAAAACGTTTACGCGTTTGTTTCTGGCATTTCTCCTGTTGCTTTTCAACCTGCAGTTAAAAGCACAGCAGCCGGCCGATACGCTTCCGGAGTTGTCGCTCGAACAACTTCTGCTATTGAAAGCCCTCGACAGTTCATCGGCCACCGAAGCCGAGCTCAATGCGCGTATTGAGGCGGCTTCGCAGCGTCCGTTTTCGACGCGTGAAACGCCCAATGTAGTTACCATTATTACAGCCGATGAAATACGCAACAGCGGCGCGCGTGATCTGATGGATGTACTGCGACTGGTTCCCGGCATTGAATTCGGGGTAGATGTGGAAGGTGTGGTTTCGGTGGGCATACGCGGGCAGTGGGGCGCAGAGGGTAAAGTGCTGGTGGCGGTTGACGGAATGGAGATGAATGAACTGATGTTTGGCTTTTTCACCTTCGGGAATGATTTTCAGATTTCGGCCATTAAACGGGTGGAAGTAATTCGCGGGCCGGGTTCGGTAATGAACGGTGGTTTTGCCGCGTTGGGAGTTATTAACATCATTACCCGCGATTTAACCGAGCCCGATGGTTTATCGGCCACCACCAATGTGGGAGGCACACAATCAGGCTTCTCGCGCTCAAACGCCAGTGTGCTGATGAGCACACACACGGCCGACGGCTGGTACTTATCCGTGCGCGGATCTGTAGGCAAGGCATTGCGCAGCGATCAGTTGTACCGCGATTTTACCGGAGCTTCCTACAACATGCGCTACGCCTCTGAAATTGATCTGGGCGATGCCGGATTGAACATCAGCGGGCACGGGTTGAACATCAGTTTGTATTACCGCGACCATCGCATGCAAACACTGGCTCCGTTCGACAGTATTTTCGATACCTTGAATTACGTGACCCGTTTTCAGCAGTATCGGGCTTCGGTATCGTGGGCAAAAAAATTCAATTCGGGCTGGACATTCCAGTCGGGGCTGTATTACAATTTCGACAACCCCTGGAACTCCGGTGTACTTTATCGTGATTTACCGGATTATGACCGTCGTGGGAGGCGCACCCGCTTCACTACCCGTTTTGGCTATGAAGTAACAAGAGATTTTTCGCTTAATTTCGGCTGGCAGGCATTTATCGATCAGGGGCGGGCCAATAATCCCGACGATTTATTTCTTGCCAACGACAGCACCAGCTTTGTGTTGCGCAACCAGTCGGCTTTTACCGAAATAATCTGGAAAACATATTGGTTTAACATTGTGGCAGGCGGTCGTGCCGAGTTTAACTCAGAGTATGGTGCCGCTCTCGTGCCCCGTTTTGCCATTACCAAAAACTTTGAGCGTTTCAGCTTCAAACTTTTGTACAACGAATCGTTCAAGGCACCCACCATAGAAAATATTGATTTGCAGGACAGCGGAAACCGCCTCCGTCCGGAATACGTGAAGGTGAGCGAACTGGAATTCGGCTACAAGATAAACCGCAAGGCATACGTAAATGCCAACCTGTTCCGTACCGATGTACGTAACCAGATACTTTATTATTACGATGAAGTCAACGGTCTTGAATATTATACAAACAGCCCCCGCAACGTGAGCTATGGAGCCGAGGCCGAATTTATTTACCGCGGCCCCATTAACCAGATGAGGGCAAGCTGGTCATGGTATTCGGTAAACGGAATGCCCGTCAGCGAGTTGAATTCGGTGCCTGGGAAAAACAATGTGCTTCTGAATTTTCCCCAGCATAAAATTACATTCTCTGCCACGCATGTATTTCCTTCAGGCTGGGCAGTAAACATCACCGGGCATCTGGTTTCCGAGCGTTTTCTTTATACCGCAATCGATACGGCAGGAAATTATGTGGTGGACCGTTGTGCGCCCGATGCCTTGCTGTCGTCCACCATCAACAAGCAGAATGTGTTGCCGGGAATTGACGTGGCACTTTCTTTGCATAACCTGCTCAACAGAAGCTATGTCATTGGTATGCCCTACGAAGGCGATATTGGCCCTTATCCTTCTCTCTCCCGCGAAATTGTGGTGCGCATGACCTGGCATCCCCAATTCAAATCCCGTACCTCCCGTTAATCCATGTTCCGTATAAAACCTCATCTCTTGCTGCTTATTTTGCCGGTGTTTATGCACCTGGCAGCGGGCGTGCATTATCAGGAGGTGAATTTTAAATCATACACCCTTTTGCTGCACAGCTTTGCCAAAAACATCGACTGGCCGGGCGAAACGGGCAAGACTACTTTTGTGTATGGGGTTTATGGAAAATCGAAAGTGTATGACGAGCTTCTGAACCTTGCCCGTACCAAGAAAGTAAGAAACATGAATATTGAAGTGCGCACCCTGAACACGCCCGCCGAAGCAGCGGCCTGCGATATTGTGTTTGTGCCCACTTCACGCTCATCATCTGTGAAAGATATTGCCACACAAATTAAAGGCAAACCTGTGCTCATGGTGTGCGAACGAAGCGGGTACTGCTTAAAAGGAGCAGCAATCAGTTTTAACGTGAATGAAGAAGGAACTCTCCGTTTCGATATCAATACCAAAGTATGCGTACAGCAAAAATTAGTTGTGCGCGCCCAACTGCTTCAGATTGCCGACCGGGTGTATTGATTTTCCGGTTTTCGCAGGTTTTAACTGCCCGATTGTTGTTCCGTTTTTCCCGATTCATTGAAAAATTCCTTATAAACCGGCCTTCACAAAGCCGTTTTTTTTCGTTAATTCTTACCAGAATATCGCTGCATAAGCTATACTGAACGTGCTGAAATTCAGTTTTTCAGGTGTTTGTTTTTTTACTAAAAGCGGGTTTTCCGGAGCGTTAATTAGTATTAAGAACACTTTCTTAAAACGGTGTAAAAGATATACGAGGTTATTAAACAGTATATTCGCGCTGCCTATGAAATTCCTGAGATATACATTTTTGGGTGTGTTGCCGCTTTGGTTGTTTACCTTATCGGCTGCAGGGAAATATCAGGAAGTGAATTATAAATCGTATTCGCTGCTGCTGCATAGTTTTGCCAAAAATATAGAGTGGCCCGACGAGCAGTTGAAAAGCAGTTTTGTGTATGGCATATATGGCAAGTCGAAACTGTATGATGATCTGGTGCTGATTACCCGCACCAAAAAAGTAAGACACATGCCCATTGAAGTGCGCATCATAAACTCTCCTTCCGAGGCTGCATCGTGCGAGGTGGTTTTTGTGCCCGCATCACGTTCTTCATCGGTAAGTGAAATAAATAAAGCGATAAACGGGAAACCGGTTTTATTGGTTTGCGAACGCAATGGCTATTGCCTGAAAGGCGCTGCAATAAGTTATTCGATAGACGATCAGGGAGCTTTGCGGTTTGATGTAAATACCAAAACCTGCGCTTCACAAAAACTCACACTCAGGCCGCAGTTGCTTCAAATGGCCGACAGGGTTTATTAGAACTCATCTCAAAATTACTTTTCGAGATTTTTCCAAGTATTTTTCGCTATGGCGAGCATCTTTTCGCAGGGCATAGTTGGCGACTCTGTTCAAGAAAAGAAGAGAAGCCAGAGCGAAAAAGACGCAGCGAAAAATCCGGAAGTGGATGAGTTCTAGTTACCGGTATTGAGGTTTTCGAGCAGGGTATTCATCTTGTCTTCGGTGAGCGGCTTTTCTACAAATCCTTTGAGAAACGGAAAACGTTCGGCCATTTCCCTGTCGCGTTTGAGGGTGGAGGAGGTGAGAATAACAAAATTCAGCAATTCGGTTTCATCGTTGCTGTAGTCTTCCAGTTCGTGCAAGAGGTCAAATCCATCCATGTCGGGCATTTTAATGTCGAGCAGTATCAGGTCGGGTCTGGGTGCTTCTTCGTCGATCACTGATTTAAGGTATTCGAGGGCCGATACGGATGTGTTGAAGATTCTGAATTCACCGGCAATCTGCATATCACGTATCAGGTCTTCGTGATAGAAATTGGTGATTTCGTTATCATCAATGAGCATTAGGAAGTTTAACTTTTTCATGGGGCATTATATTTCAAGGCCGATTACCAGCATATCATCCATCTGATCGTGGGCTCCCCGCCATTCGTTGTAGCGGCGTATGATGATATTTCGTTGTTCGTGCATGGGTAAATCGGAAATTTCGAGTAACATGCGTTCAAAGCTGGCCCGCCCGAATCGTTTGTTTTTGGGGCCTCCGAACTGATCGGTGTAACCGTCGGTGAAGAGATAGATTTTATCGCCGGGCTTACCTAAAATCTGAACAGTATCGAATTTTTCGGTGGTGGAGTATTGCACACCGCCAATGGTGGTTTTACAGGATTTAACGTGAGTAAGTTCATCGCCCGAAATAATGAAGGCGGGCCTGTTTGAATTGGTAATGGAAAGCAGCCGGGTGCGTGGATCGAAACTGATGAGACTGATGTCGAGGCCATCGTAAATGATGGATTCCTCGTCGTATTTTTTCAGCTGGCTGTAAAGACTCAGGCGCAGGTTTTCGAGTACGTCAGACACGCGTGTACTGGACACGATAAGTGCTTCATTGAGCAGGTTGTAGCTGATGAGCGACATGAAAGCTCCCGGCACACCATGACCGGTACAGTCAACGGCGGCAATGTAAATCATTTCATCTTTTTCGGCCATCCAGTAGAAGTCGCCGCTTACAATGTCGCGTGGCTGGTAGATGATGAAATGCTCGCTGAAGAACGCGTTGATCTGATTGGTTTCGGGTAAAATGGCCTGCTGAATTCGCTGGGCGTATTCGATACTGCTGGTAATGTCGCGGTTTTTGGCCTGAATGAGCAGGGCCTGTTTTTCGAGTTCTTCTTTTTGCTTGAGTGTTTCGGCGGTGCGTTCCTGTACGGTGCTTTCGAGTTTTTCGCTGGTCTGGCGCAAATTCCGTTCGCGCAGCCAGATTATGGCAAAGATGCCTCCCACCACCAGCACCCCGCATATGAGGTAAAACCACCAGGTGCGGTAAAACGGAGCCAGCACGGTAAAGCGATAGATGCTGGCCTCTGTCATCCAAACCCCGTCGGCATTGCTGGCTTTCACCATGAATGAATATTCGCCCGGTTCGAGGCCCGAATATACTGCGCGGGTTTCGCGGGTGGGCGGACTCCATTCTTCGTCGAAGCCTTCGAGTTTGTATTGGTAATACACACGTTCGGGTGCGGTGAGTTGTATGCCCGAATACACAAACGTAATGTGGTTCATGGAATACGACATTTTCAGATTCACCGGAAATCCGAACCAGGGCTGAATACTGTCGAAGCGGAAGTATGAACTTTTTCCGTTGTCGATATAGGTGTGAATGTCCTTGTAGTTGAGCAATATCTGCTCGATATTGAGATGGGGCGCAGGGTAGGAGGTAATATCATTTTCGAGTACAAACCGGGTAAGCCCTGTTACCGAACCCAGCCAGATATCGCCACGCCGGTCGCGTGTAATGGCATTGGTATTTATTTCCACGGTATTCAAACCGCTTTCCTGTGTGTAGGTGCGTACGTAGGCAATGCTTCCGCTGTTGTTCAGTACAATTTTATTCAGGCCCAGTCTTGTGGTTACCCAAATTATATCGCGGTTAATGAGAAATCCGGTAATGATGTTGTTGGATAAACCGCTGTTTTGGGTAGTCACAAACTCATCTTTATCGGCTGTACCGGAAGTGGTATATTTTACGGCTTTGGTGTTTTTTCTGATCCAGATACCATTGTTTGCTGTTCCCAGCCAGAGATTGCCAAACATATCCTGCGAAATGCAGGAAATATCGCCAAGTATAGAATTGGTGGTTGCCGCAAACACGTTTTTCATTTTTCCGTCTTCGTTCATGTGTACCAATCCTTTGCTGGTGGCCACCCACATATCACCGTTTACATCCTGATAAATGGCGTTTATGCGTCCGCTGTTCAGCACTTCTTCTTCTTCGCCCACCTGATAAATGGAGAACGGGCCTTCGGGGCCTGAGGAAGTAATGAGCGAAAGCCCGCCGGTTTGCATACCTGCCCAGATACGGCCGCTGTGGTCGGTATAAATTACCGACACAAAATCCCAGGGCAACCCGTTTTCAGAATTCAGGCAGATGAATGCATTTTCGGTTTTGTTTCTGTTTGCGTAAGGCAGTATGCTGATGCCGCCACCAATGGTTGCGCACCATATTCCGCGGTATTTATCTTCGGTAATGCTGGTAATAATGCTTTCGCAGATGCCGCGCTCCCAGAGGTAATTTACCATAGAATCGGGACTCACATGCCAGTTTACACCGCCACCGTATTCGCCACTCCAGATGTATCCGAAACTATCCTGAAACACGCAAAGCGTATTGTCGCCGTCGAAACGTTCTTCGGGAATATGTGTAATGAATTTTTCGCCGTTAAGGCTGGCCATGCCTTCGTTGAGGGTTCCTATCCAGAGATTGCGTTCATCGTCTTCAAACAAACACACAATGTGATCGCTTTTCAATCCGGTGTTGTAGGTAAACTCCCTTAACTGCGTTTCTGAAAAAGTATAGTTGCCTTTGTTGTCAGACGGAAGCAGTCGTATCATTCCGCCACCGTCGGTGCCGGCCCATATCGATCCGCGGCTGTCGCAGATAATGGCTCTGTAACGGCGTTTGGGAAAAAGATCGGTGCCGCCCGAAGTAACCAGCGTGCTTTGAATTTTCATTTGCTGCCCCGCAGGCATCAGAATGCGCCCCACACCTTCGGCCAGATCGCAAAACCAGATATTGCCCTGCCTGTCAAGAGTCATCGACGAAATGTTGAGACCAAACTGGTTAGTGTCTTTGTTGAGCAATAATACTTCGGTGGTTTTTCCGGCCAGTTTGCCGGTGGTGGTAAGCCATGCCCTGCGCGATGATTCGGCAATGCGGCTTTTGTTCCAGATCAGCCCGTAAAGTCCTTCGTCGGTGCAGGCCACCCAGAGGTTTCCGTCGGTATCCAGTATACCGGTCGAAAACTGGGGTATCATGGAAAAATTGCGCGAGTTGAGCGAGTCTATTGCAAATGTGCCGCCGGGTATGTTTTCGCGGATTACATAAATTTCGTCGCCGGTAATGGCATACACCTGGCTGTTGCCCCAGATGAGTGTTTTGATATTGCTGGTGGCCAGTCCGGTTTTCTGCCCCACGCTCTGGAAACGCTGGCCATTCCAAACGCTTATTCCCTGCGGCGTGCCGATCCAGAGAAAACGTGGCGAACTGCAAAGGCTTGTAATGCGGTTGGAGGGGAGCCCGTCTTCGATGAAGTAATTGCGGAATGTTTTTCCGTTAAACCGGCTCAGACCACCGTTTGTACCTGCCCAGATATAGCCGTTAATATCCTGTGTAATGGCTGTCACGCGCGACTGTGCCAGACCTTCGGCCACAGAAAATGTGCGAAAGTTGTAGCGGTTGGCACTGGCTGTAAAAACAGTCAGCAAGCCAAACATCGCTAAAAACAGCCTGAGAGGGAGAAGAGGCATAAATGGTCTTTGCGAAAATAACAGTAAGCATTGGGTTTACCGAATATTTTTCGACTAAAAACGGCATTCCTAAGACGAAACACTAATTAGTTGTTTTGCAGTTTATTGGGAATAAAAAAACACGGTGCAACAACCGTGTTTTTTTAATCGGATAATAATCCGGATTAATTCTCAATTACCACACCCATTTTGCAGAACTTGTCGATGCGTTGAGCCACACGTTCATTGGCGTTCAGGGGTGTTACTTCGTCGAGCAGGCGCTGGAGTTCGGTGCGCATAATGGCAAACATTTCGTCCCAGTTGGTGTGTGCTCCGCCCACGGGTTCGCGTATTACGCCGTCAACCAGTCCTTGTGCCAGCATGTCGTCGGCGGTAAGTTTCATGGCTTCGGCGGCGCGGGCTTTGTGATCCCAGCTGCGCCAGAGAATGGTGGAGCAGTTTTCGGGCGAAATTACCGAGTACCAGGAGTTTTCGAGCATCAGCACACGGTCGCCGATGCCAATGCCGAGCGCACCGCCCGAAGCGCCTTCGCCAATGATAATGCAAATAACCGGCACTTTGAGGCGGGCCATTTCGAGAAGGTTGCGGGCAATGGCCTCGCCCTGTCCGCGTTCTTCGGCTTCGAGGCCGGGGTAGGCTCCGGGAGTATCAATAAAAGTCACCACCGGCTTACCGAATTTCTCGGCCATCTTCATCAGCCTCAGTGCTTTGCGGTAGCCTTCGGGATTGGGCATACCGAAGTTGTGATACTGACGCAGCTTGGTATTGCGCCCTTTCTGCTGACCGATAAACATTACCGAGCGCCCGTTAAACATGCCCAAACCGCCAATCATGGCCTTGTCGTCTTTCACGGTACGGTCGCCGTGAAATTCCACGAAATTGCCATCGGTAAGGCTTTTGATATAGTCGAGCGAGTAGGGCCGGTCGGGGTGACGCGATACCTGAACTCTTTGCCAGGGCGTTAAAGCGCCATATATTTCTTTGCGTTTGGTCGCAATTTTTTCTTCAATTTCCTGAAGTGATGCCGATACATCCACACCACTTTTCTCTGCAGTTTGCACCATTTTATCGCGGAGCTCGGTAAGCTCGGCAATCGGTTTCTCAAAATCGAGGTAATTCATACTTTGCGTTTTGGTCCGAAGCAGCGAAGGTAAATAAATTGCCCGAAATAGGCGTAAAATGCAACCGGCTGAGAATTAGCACCAAACCCCGGCGTGGCAAAATGGCGCAGACCATTTACCTTCGCAGCAATGGAAGTTTTTGCCAATGCCAAAATAAACCTCGGACTGCACGTCATCGAAAAACGTCCCGACGGTTATCACAATATCGAAACCGTGTTTTATCCCATCGGCTGGAGCGATGTGCTGCATGTAAAACCCGCAGCCAATCCTGCACCGGGCATATCGCTCTCGCTTTCCGGCATTCCCGTGCCGGGCGATGTGGACGATAACCTGCTGGTGAAAGCCTACAAATTAGTATCGGCCGATTATCATGTACCCGGCGTGGAAGTGCATCTCGAAAAGCGTGTGCCAATCGGAGCCGGATTGGGCGGCGGCTCGGCCGATGCGGCTTTTTTCCTTCACGCGCTGAACAATATTTTCGAACTCGGCTTAGCCTGGGGCGAACTCCATCACTACGCCCGGCAGCTTGGCGCCGATTGTTCCTTCTTCATCGCCAACCGCCCCGTACTGGCCGAACAGAAAGGCGATGTGTATGAAAGCATTGCGCTTTCGCTGGCAGGCACGCACATTGCGGTGGTGCACCCCGGCATACACGTAAGCACACCCGAAGCCTACCGCGGCATCACACCCCGGCAACCCGCCCGCCCGCTCGAAGAAATCCTGCTCAATGAACCGCAAAGCCGCTGGAAAAACATACTCGTAAACGATTTCGAAACCAGCGTGTTTGCCGCTCATCCCCGCATTGCACAACTCAAACAGCAGATGTACGATGCCGGCGCATTTTACGCGGCAATGAGCGGAAGCGGCTCGGCGGTATTCGGGTTGTTTGCGCAACAGCCGGAGTTGAATGAGGCTTTTAGCGATTGTGCAATGTGGCAGGGCGAACTACGGTAGTTTCGACAGGCTCAACTACCGCGACAGGCTCAACTACCGCGACAGGCTCAGCTAACGGTGGTTTCGACAGGCTCAACCACCGCGACAGGCTCAACCACCGCGACAGGCTCAACCACCGCGACAGGCTCAACTACCGCGACAGGTTCAACTACCGCGACAAGCTCAACTACCGCGACAAGCTCAACTACCGGTGGTTTCGACAAGCTCAACCACCGGTAGTTGAGCCTGTCGAAACTACTTGGGTGCCCGCTTCAACAAATACAAACACACTCCCAGAAAAACCAGGTTAGGAATCCATACCGAAATATAAGCCGGTATCACCCCCGTTTGCGCATACGACTGAAACCATCGCTGAAAAAAGATATAAATAAAACTTATCGCAATACCAATTCCCAGATGCTTTCCCGTGCCGCCCCGTTCCTTGCGGCAGGATACGGCTACGCCAATAAACGTAAGGATAAACGTAGAAAAGGGCAGGGCAATTCGGTTGTAATATTCATATTCATAATACAGAATATTTTCCGATCCTTTCATGCGTTCATTATTAATGTATTTGCTCAGTTCGGGCTGGGTCATGGTCTCCATAAAATTGTTGGGCATGTCGAAATCTTCGGGTGTTAAATTGAGTACGGTGTCAACTCTGGCGCCTTTGTAAAAGCGTTCGTTTTTACCTTTTATCTCCCGTACTGTAAAATCGCGTATCGACCAGCGGCGCGATGCACTGTCCCAGCGTATTTCTTTTGCGTAAAGTTTGTAGGTAAGTTCCTGACCTTTTATTTTTTCGAGTGTGAAACGTGTTCCGGTGTTTTCGTAAAGATCGTAACGCTCTACATAGGCAATTACACCCGGCGCCACCTGACGGTAAAAATTGTTTTTAATGGAACTTGTTCTTCCGCCTACGTATTTGGCTTCAAAGCCCAGCCGGGTTTTGTTGGCCAGCGGAATTACATACATACCCAGCAGCATGGTGCTGAACGCAATAATGGCTGCGCCAATCATGTACGGCCGCAAATAACGGTTAAAGCTGATACCGGAAGTGAGAATGGCCACAATTTCGGTACGCGTGGCCATGAGCGAGGTGAAAAAAATTACCGCAATGAACGTAAAGAGCGGACTGAACAGGTAAACAAAGTAGGGAATGAAGTTGAGGTAGTAATCGAAAATAATTTCATTGGCACTTACATCGTGTCTGATATAGTCTTCTATTTTCTCCGAGAAGTCGAACACAATTACAATACACAACAACGTAGTTATGGCACCAAGGAAGGTGACCATAAACTTGCGGAGAATGTACCGGTCGAGTGCGGGCAGAAACTTCATGTTCAGAGGCGTTTGGCGAGTTGCGGCACCACGTTTTTTTTCCATTCGGCAAAACTTCCGTCGATAATGCGTCGGCGTGCTTCGCGCACCAGATCGAGGTAAAAGGCGAGGTTGTGTACGGAGGTAATCATGGCTCCGAGCATTTCGTCGCTGTGCATGAGGTGACGCAGGTAGGCGCGTGTGTAGCGCAAATCGTGTGCCGATTTACCTTCGGGATCGAGCGGCGAGTGGTCGTTTTTCCACTTCTCGTTGCGGATATTGATGATGCCCTGCCAGGTAAACAGCAGTCCGTGCCGCGCATTGCGTGTGGGCAGCACACAGTCGAACATATCCACGCCTGCGGCAATGCCTTCGAGTATGTTGGCCGGAGTGCCTACGCCCATGAGGTAGCGCGGTTTGTCTTTGGGCAGAATATCGCACACGAGTTCGGTAAGCTCGTACATTACTTCGGCCGGTTCGCCTACCGAAAGTCCGCCAATGGCATTGCCTTCGCGGTTTTGCGCAGCCACAAACTCGGCCGAACGGATGCGCAGGTCTTTGTACGTGCTGCCCTGCACAATGGGAAACAGTGTCTGGCTGTAGCCGTATTTCGGTTCGGTACTGTCGAAACGGTTGATGCAGCGGGTAAGCCAGCGGTGTGTCATTTCCATCGACTTGCGGGCGTACTCGTAATCGCACGGGTAAGGCGCGCATTCGTCGAATGCCATGATGATGTCGGCTCCGATGGTGCGTTGTATGTCCATCACTCCTTCGGGTGTGAAGAAATGTTTGGAGCCGTCGATGTGCGAAGTAAATTTTGCGCCTTCCTCGGTGAGTTTTCGTTTGTGCGAAAGCGAATACACCTGAAACCCGCCGCTGTCGGTGAGTATGGGCCCGTTCCAACTGTTGAACCTGTGCAGGCCGCCGGCTTTTTCAAGCACATCGAGCCCGGGGCGGAGGTAGAGGTGATAGGTGTTTCCGAGAATAATCTGTGCGCGTATTTCGTTTTCGAGTTCGCTCTGGTGTACGGCTTTTACGGTGCCCGCCGTGCCCACGGGCATAAAAATGGGCGTTTCAATGCGGCCGTGATCGGTCACAATTTCGCCGGCGCGTGCCTTGCTGTGCGGGTCGGTATGCTGGAGGGTAAACTGCATATGGTGTTACACTACGCGCACAAGCAGGTAGTCTTTTTTTCCTTTGCTCAGCAGCAGGTAGCGGTTGTTGAGCAAATCGTCTTTGGTGATGTGACGGGCCGGGTCGCTGAGTTTTTCTTTGTTGAGCGAAAATCCGTTGCCCTGCATGGCGCGGCGTACTTCGCCGTTGGAAGCGTAGTAGCCGGTTTGGGCCACAAGCAGGTCAACTATGTTTACGCCGGTTTCGAGCAGTGCGGCTTCAATTTTTTTCTGCGGCACATCGGCAAACACGCTTTCGAAATCATCGTCGCTGAATTTGCGCAGTGTGTCTATTGTGCCTTTGCCAAAGAGAATGCCGCTGGCTTCGATGGCCGTTTGCAAAGCCTCTTCGCCATGCACGCGGCGGGTAATGTCTTCGGCCAATGCTTTCTGCAATGCGCGGCGGCCGGGATCCTGTGTGTGTTCGGCTTCGAGGGCTTCTATTTCTTCGCGCGTTTTGAGTGTGAAAATGCGGATGTAGTTTTTTACATCGTCATCGCCCGCATTTATCCAGAACTGGTAAAACGTGTAGGGCGAAGTACGTTTCGGATCGAGCCAGATATTGCCGCTTTCGGTTTTGCCAAACTTGGTGCCGTCGGCCTTTTTTATGAGCGGTGTGGTGAGGGCAAACGCATCTTCGCCACCGGCTTTTTTGCGGATGAGTTCGGTGCCGGTGGTTATATTTCCCCACTGGTCGGAACCACCCATCTGCAACTTTACGTTGTGGTTTTTCCAGAGATGGTAAAAATCGTAGCCCTGAATAAGCTGGTAGGTGAATTCGGTAAACGACATTCCTTCTGCTCCGTCTGAACCATCGATACGGCGTTTTACCGAATCTTTCGAGAGCATGTAGTTTACGGTAATGTATTTACCCACATCGCGGATAAACCCTAGGAAGTCGATGTGTTTAAACCAGTCGTAGTTGTTTACAATCTCGGCCGAATTTTCGCCGCAATTGAAATCGAGAAATTTTTCGAGTTGCGCACGCTGGCAGTTGAGGTTGTGCTGCAGGATGGATTCGTCGAGCAGGTTCCGTTCCTGCGATTTTCCCGAAGGGTCGCCCACCATGCCGGTAGCGCCGCCCACCAGGGCAATGGGTTTGTGACCGGCCTGCTGGAAATGCAGCAGGGTCATAATCTGAACCAGGTTGCCCACGCCCAGCGAATCGGCCGTAGGATCGAAACCGATATAGCCGGTTACCATGCGTGAGGTAAGCAGTTGTTCGGCACCCGGAGTTACATCGTGCAACATGCCCCGCCAGCGGAGCTCTTCAATGAAATTGGTATGCATAGCGGGCAAAGATACGTATTCGGCCGGCAACGGCAGGCACATTAAACGGCAAGCCCCGGACCCAAAAGGCCCAGGGCGAATATATACTAACCAGAGTTTATTTTGCCGCCTGCACAAACGGAACAGTAGCTGAATATGTTCCGCTGACTACCGAAAGCAGATATTTTCCCCCTGTTAAGCTTTCGGTGTTTACAGTAATTTGCAGGATGCCACCTGCGTGGGATTCCGACAGTATTAAACGGCCGGTCATATCATAAATGCGTATCATCACCTCTTCGCCCGGATGCGGAAGCATAATATTGAGCTGGTTATTCACCGGGTTGGGCCATATCACCACGGGTTCGGTAATGGCGGGATCATTTACCGAAGCCGGAAGCGGTACGCCCTGGCGGCATAAAAAGAGATCGTAGAAGAAATCGTTCTGAAACGGATTCTGAAGCGTGAACTGATTTCCCAACTGCGAAGGTGTTCCGCTGTATTTTCCGGCAGCAATGAGTTTTCCCGTAAAATCGTAAGCCACGGAGGTAAACTCATCCTGTGTAGTACTTATCACTGGTGTGCCGCGCAATACGGTGCCTATTGTGTCAAACTCAAGCACAATACCGTTTATGCCGTTTATTGCCGGAGCACTGAGGGCATCAAACGTACAGGCAAGCCCGCCATAAAATCCGGCCATTGCAATGCGCTGCATATCGGGCGAAATGGCCCAGTCTGTGCCTACGGCAATGCCATGAGCCGTATTGCCATAGCCTTTTCCCCACAATACATTTCCGTTGGAAGCATTTAGCTTAAAGAGAAATATTTTAACGCTGTCGGGGTTTTGCGGATTTTGCGGCGATGAAACGGTATAGGTACTGTCATACACCACACTAAATCCCTGATAGTATCCGCCCACATAAATATGTCCCGAACGGTCACTCAGTATGCCATTGGCCATATCAAAAGTGAATTCGCCAAAGTGAAATCCCCTTATGGCTTTAGCCCACATAAAATTTCCTGTAGTGCTGCTTAGCCGGGCGCAAAAACCTTCTTCGCCATTGGCCACATACAGCGTTTCGTTGCCCAGCACCTGTTTAATCGAACCTATTTTTCCTGAAATGTACAGGTCGCCGTTTTCGTCGAGAGTAATTGATTTTCCCGCATCGCCAAAACCGCCTTCAGTTCCCGGCCCCGAGCCCGAGAGCCAGAGGCAGTTTCCGGCCGCATCAAATTTTGCCGCAAAAATATTTCCGCCTCCAAATCCTATGGGTTTTTGAATGGCAAGGCATTCATTGTCGAAACAAATGGTATCGGTTTCAAATCCGCCAGTTACATAAATCATTCCCTGTGCATCAACGGTAATGTCGTTTACGGTGTTTGCGGCAAGTCCAAACTGATTTTGTTTGCACCACATTGCTTTGGCCAGCTGGCATTGCCCGCTGCTGTTGAATTTTGCCCAAAAACCCATAGAAAAACTGCCGGGCTGATTAGTAAGTGTAAACGCATCGAACGTAATCTGTGCATCGTAGGTAATTCCGCTTATATACACGTTTCCTGCATCATCCACAGCCAGTCCGTAGCTGTAATCAGTATCGGCACCGCCATAGGATTTGGCCCAGAGGTAGTTTCCCGATGAATCGTATTTGGCAAGAAAGATATTGGCGAATGGCGGGTTTACTGCGTCGAGCGTATCGGTGCCTATAAATACCCGGTTTCCGAAATACCCGGTTACATAAATGTTTCCCTGATTGTCGGTTATTGTTTTTACAGGATGAATACCGGCTTGCGAGGCAAATGCCTCTTTTACCCACGAAAACGATATGGGCTGGGCATGAAGTGAGCGGGAAGCACAAACTGTGAGAAGCAGCAGCGATAGTAAAATGCTATGTAATGTTTTTTTCATTTCAGGTGTTTATTGCGGTGAGGCAAAAATACCTGCGGGCCTGTTTGTACCTATTATGGCTTTTAGAAAAGTATTAGAGTTTTAATTTTTTAGATTTTATAATAATCATTTGAAAACCATATTATTGTGTTTTATAATTATTTGTGTTATGAACAGGATATTTAGCCTCATTAAAATGCTTGAACCTGGCGAGAAGCGTTATTTTTCGCTGGTCAGTTCGCATTACGACCGTGCTTCGCTGCCCGATTATTTTGCGTTGTACAGGGCATTGTCGGAGTTTGAAGAAACAGACGAGCGGGTGTTTATTCAAAAAAACCGGAAGCAGAAATTTATCCGTAATCTGGCCTTAAACAAGCACAGTCTTTGGCAGCGTTTGCTTTCGGCCCTGGTTCATTATCACGACGAAGATGTGCTGGTGCTGAAACTCCGCAAACAATTGTCGCAGGCCGAATTGCTTATCGACAGGGATTTTTTTGAAGAGGCAGAAAACCTGCTCGGCAAAGTGGCCGAAATTTGCCGCATGGCCTGTTTGTCGGAACTGGAACTGGAAACTACACGTCTTCAGATCAGAATTTCGTCGCTGGTTTCCGAATCAAAATTATTGTCGTTGCTTGACCGGCGCAATGAAATAATAAGAATAATTACAGAGAATGATGAGTACAACAGATTACTCACGGAACTGGTCAATCTGTTTCAGTTCAATACAGGTAATAACGAAGCGCTGGCCGGGTCGATGAAATTAATCAAACATCCGCTGCTTGCACCAGGTTTCAAACCGCTTAGTATTATGGGCGAAGTATTCCGCCATGCAATAATGGATCAGTATAATTATTACATGCCCGGAGTTAAACCCACATTGGAGCATAACCGGGCAATTACTCATCTCCTTTCTTCCAACGATTGGATGATTAGGTTGCATACTTCACTGTTTACTACAAACAGTATGAATCTGGTCATACTCGGTTTTCAGTTGCGTGAGGCGACTGTGCTTCACGAAGTGCTTGATAAAATAAATAAGAGTAAACTAAGATTGTCTAATTTTTCGGGAGTGCAGCCTTTGCTTTTTGAGTCGATGACCCTGATTTGTGAAGTGTATATATTTTATCTGGAAGACAGGACCGATAAGATTATGCAGATGGAAAAGAAAATTACAGCTATGTGTCAGAAACTTGATCTGGTAAGGGAAACAAGGGCTCATTACCTGCGCATGATTTATTTTAAAGCCTGTTTGGAGCAGCGCGATTACCGGAAAGGTATCCGAATTATGCAGTATTATCTTCAAAATGTAAAAAAGCCTAAAAGTGTTGTCGTGCACCGGATTTGTAATTATGCTTTAATGATTTGTTTGTTGAGCAAAGGGAGTTATTCGCCACTTAAACGTTTGCTCAGGCAGATAGAAAAGTTAACCATGTCGGTTGCTGTATCCGAAACTGAGAAAGCCCTCATTCAGTTTTTTAAGCATGTAGTGAGAGATGAAGGGATGAATTTGCGGGAGAATCTTAGGATATTGAATCACGAAATAATCCATAATTACAAAACGAAAGATGAGAGCTTTGTGAAATGGGGCATTGATATTTTTGCCCAATGCCGTGCCATGCAAAAGGCCTCAGATTTCAGGCGTGAACTGGAAGTGCTTAATACCGAACTGGGTCTGAATTAAGTGTGTACGCAGCCGGGCATGTTAAAGCCCGATGAAAGTGTGTACAGTTTTGTGGGGAATATGCAGGGAGGGCATCAAACCCGTTATCTTTGCGCCCATGATTCTTCTCACCGGAGCTACCGGCATGGTAGGCGCGCACATTGCACTCGAACTGCTTCGCAGCGGTTTGCCGGTGCGCGGGCTTCGCAGGCCAAACAGCAGTTTGGCGGTGGCCGAATCGGTGTTTGCGCATTATGGCGAGGCTGCTTTGTTTGGGAAGATAGAATGGGTTACCGGCGATGTGCTTGATGTGCAAAGCCTCGAAGATGCCATGCAGGGTGTGGACAAGGTAATTCATGCTGCGGCGCTGGTTTCTTTCCATCCTTCTCAGCGCGACGAACTCTGGCGTATAAACGGCGATGGTACGGCCAATGTGGTAAACACGGCCCTGTATCTTGGCGTTGGCCGGTTAGTGCATATCAGTTCCATTTCGGCTTTGGGCGGCAATGAGTTCGGGAATGAAATTGACGAGGATGCCTGGTGGAAAAATGCACCCGGCAATACGCAATACGCCATTTCGAAGTACAATGCCGAACGCGAAGTGTGGCGCGGCACCGAAGAAGGGTTAGAAGCGGTTATTCTCAATCCTTCCTACGTAATCGGCCCCGGCGATGCTTCGCGGAGCAGCAATGTAATTTTTCCCATTGCGCACAAAGGCACAGCGTGGTTTACCGAAGGCATTACCGGTTACGTGGATGCACGCGATGTGGCCGCCGCCGCCCGCTGGGCACTCGATTGCCCGAACATCGCCCAACGGTTTGTGGTAAATGCCGAAAATATTACCTACCGCAGTTTCCTCGATTATCTCATGCAGGCATTCGGGCACAAACCCGTAAGCCGCCCGCTGAAGCCGTGGATGACAAACCTGGCCTGGCGCATGGAAAAATTACTTTCGTGGTTTGGCCGCACACCAAAGCTTACCCGCGAAACCGCCGCTGTGCTGCATAAAGTAAACCGTTTCGGCGGACAAAAACTGGCACAGACCATGAAGTTCAATTACCGCTCCGTATCCGAAGCCGTAAGCAATGCAGTGCCGTTTTACCAACGTCAATTCTCCAATTCCGCAAAATAATTCATTCGATTTTCACATCGTTGTTATGAAACCAAGAAAACCATCCGACTCACTGGCAATATCTACCCAGCACGTATTGCCCAATGATACCAACAACCTGAACAATCTTTTTGGCGGCCGCCTTCTCGAATGGATGGATGTAATTGCCGCCGTTTCGGCCCACCGCCATTGCCGCCGCGTGGTGGTAACGGCTACTGTAAACCATGTGGCTTTTCACCAGCCCATTCCCTACGGAAGCATCGTTACGCTCGAAGCCAAAGTATCGAGAGCATTTACCTCGTCGATGGAAGTATTTATCGACGTATTTGTGGAAAATCCGGTTACGGGCGAGAAAGTAAAAAGCAACGAAGCCATTTATACTTTTGTGGCAGTTGACCAGAACGGTGCACCGCTGCCCGTGCCGCCCGTAGAACCCGAAACCGAAGAAGAAAAGAAGCGTTACGACAGTGCCCTGCGCCGCCGCCAGCTTGCACTTATTCTGGCCGGTAAAATGAAAGCCGAAGACGCCACCGAACTTAAAGCCCTGTTTACACAACCCGCCACAGGCGCATAATGAAACTAAGCACCGCACGCCTGCAGTTTCGGGAACTTACCGAAGACGATGCGCCATTTATGCACCGGCTCATGAACAGTCCCGGATGGCTGCAGTTTATCGGCAACCGCAATATCGCCACACACGATGATGCGGCCGCATACCTGCGCACGGTGTATATACCACATTATGCAAGACACGGTTTCGGATTTTACCTCGCAAGCAGCGTGGCTGATGATGAACCGCTGGGAATTTGCGGACTCATAAAACGCGAAGGGCTCGACCATGTGGACATTGGCTTTGCCTTTTTGCCCGAACACTGCGGCAAAGGCTACGCCACTGAAGGGGCTGCGGCAATAATGACTTTCGCCCGCAACCTTGGACTTTCCACACTTGTGGCCATTACCACACCCGATAATGCGGCTTCCATTGCCGTGCTGCAAAAAATCGGATTCACGCAACAAAAAACCATCGAACTGAACGGCGAAGTCCTATTGCTGCATACGCAGTAAACTCAGGCCACCTGCGAGGCGGTTTCCTTGCCGGCCGCAATGCCGGTATCGAGCTGCCGTGTTTTGTGTGTGCCCCGCCTGCCAATGCGCTGCGAGAGTGTAATAGCAGGTTTTTCTACCAGCATGTACATTATCCACGCACTCATTACACTGAACAAAAATCCGGCTGCAATAACCAGAAAAGTTTGCAACGGTGTGGTGAAATGATGCGAAAGCAAATTGATGATGGCCGAGCCGGTGGCCGTGTGTATGAGGTAAAGCGAGTAGGAAATTTCGCCAAACCATTCGGTAATGCGTGTGCGCTGCTGACCAAAAAAATTGACCAGCATAATTGTACCCATTCCGATACATAAATCAATAAATCCCTGCCAGTAGAAAACCGAAAGTGCGCAGCATAACGTATAGGCAATGTATTCGTTACGGGTAATTTTTTTATGCTGAAAAATAATCCATGCAATTCCCAAACCAAAGTAAGGAGCCCAATGCAGAAACAACGATTTGGCGGGCGATAAAAACGGCAGCGCGGCAAGCAGCACAAAAAACAACGCACGGTATTTTATGCGCGGCTGCATAACCAATGGAAACAAAATAGCCAGCGCCAGATAATACTGTACTTCAATGGCCAGCGTCCAGAACACCGGATTGAGCCATTGCGGTTGTGAACTGAACGGAGCCAGCCAGAATGCGTTGGTGAAAATATTTTCGGTATTGGGTATAAGGTATGCAGGATTATTACTCTGCATGTAATTGCGAAACAGCAGATAGCAAACGGTTACGCCCAAAGCTGCCCAAAACGGCAGTGCAATGCGTGTAAAGCGTTTGGCAAGGAAAACGGGGAGTTTACGGAAGCTGAAATCAGCACGCAGCAAAGCCAGCGGAATAACAATGCCCGAGAGGATGAAGAAGATTTGAACGCCTTTTTGGCCCCAGTGAAAGGAGTTGGCTACCGACTCGTGGGTGACGTACCCGGTGGTGGTACACACAAAATGATAAAGGCAAACAAAAACAGCCGCCAGCCCGCGCAGCGAGTCGATTCCAGGTATCCGCACAAAATTTAACTTTTCCGGTTTGGGTGTTGTACGGAATGTTGGAATCAGGGTTTGGGTTTTCCGATGAAAAGTGATTATCGGTAATTGACAGGCAAATATTGGGCGATGAATAAATTGCCCTGCAAAAGCATGTATTTACACCAGATTCAGAGAGGGTTCGCTATACCGCTCAGCCACCTCGTCAAAAATTTCCAGCAGCGGTTGTAAATCATCGGTAGTCACAAAACGTGTTCTGAATTCCTTAAAGTTGGGAAGTCCCTTAAAGTAGTTGGCATAATGCCGGCGCATTTCCACAATGCCTAATTTTTCGCCTTTCCATTCTACCGATTTAAGCAGGTGTGTGCGGCATACGTCGATGCGGTCGGTGAGGGTGGGGGCGGGGAGGTGTGTGCCGGTGGCGAAGTAGTGTTTTATTTCGTTGAAAATCCAGGGGTAGCCAATGGCGGCGCGGCCAATCATGATGCCATCAATGCCATAGCGGTTTTTGTAGTCGAGTGCTTTTTCGGGGCTGTCGATATCGCCGTTGCCGAAAATGGGGATGTGTATGCGCGGGTTGTGTTTTACTTCGGCAATGCGTTCCCAGTTGGCAAAGCCTTTGTACATCTGTGCGCGTGTGCGGCCGTGTATGGTGAGGGCCTGTATGCCCACGTCCTGAAGGCGTTCGGCCACTTCCATTACGTTTATGCTTTGCTCGTCCCAGCCGAGGCGGGTTTTTACCGTAACGGGCAGCGAGGTCGATTTCACCACGGCTTTGGTAAGGCGCACCATGAGGTCGATGTCTTTGAGCACACCGGCACCCGCTCCTTTGCACACTACTTTTTTTACGGGGCAGCCGAAATTGATGTCCAGAAGATCGGGTTGGGTAGCATCCACAATTTTTGCGGCCAGCGCCATCGCTTCTTCGTCACCACCGAAAATCTGAATGCCCACCGGGCGCTCGTAGTCGAAAATATCGAGCTTTTTGCGGCTTTTGATGGCATCGCGGATGAGTCCTTCGGAGGAAATAAACTCGGTGTACATAAGGTCGGCACCGTTTTTCTTGCACACATAACGGAAGGGCGGATCGCTCACGTCTTCCATGGGAGCAAGTAAAAGCGGAAAATTACCGAGATCAACAGAACCGATGCGGGCCACGAATGCGTAGTTTTGTGCAAAATTACACAAACCACTTGGAACAGTTACCTAAAGGTCAGCCCGCTATTTCATTTTTCGGTCCCGGTTTCCGGGTCATGCTGCTTATTACGCTTTTTCTCAGTTGCGGAGGCATACAAACCTTGCTGGTACAAATTCCCGGTCTGGAGTTTATGAAAGGCATTGGCGACGACGTGAGTGTGAGCCAGATGCGTATTGCCAACGCCATAGGTTCCATACTGCTGTTTGCCGTGCCGGCGCTGGTTATTGCCAATGTGTTTCCGCCCAACCGCTTTTACTGGTTTGGCCTGCACCGCCGCACACCGGTGTGGTGGCTGTTGGCCGCCGGAGTGATAATGCTGGCCATGATTTTTGTGGCCAACCCCATTGCAAACTGGATGGGCAGCCTCATTAACGACCCTCAAATCATTGCCCAGGAACAGGTTTCGGCACAGTACAGCCGGCAAATACAACTCATGCCCGAGTGGAGCGATTATTTTGCCTGCCTCATTCTGCTGGCCTTTTTGCCTGCGCTGGTGGAAGAACTGTTTTTCCGCGCCGCACTCCTTCAACTGCTTTCCGACTGGATCCGCAACCGCCACATAGCCGTATGGCTTTCGGCAATGGTGTTTGCCTTGCTTCATGCCACAGCCGCAGGCTTGCCGGCCATTTTTCTTTGCGGGGTGGTGCTGGGGTATTTGTTTTTATGGACAGGTGCCCTGCGGGTAAGCATTATCGGTCATTTTTTGTTTAACGCCTTCGAAGTAACCGATTCGTTCATCGGTCAGCATGACCCCAAATCGTGGTGGGCTTTATGGTCGCCCGGAACGGGTGTGTTAATTGCTGCAGTGCTTATAGTTATTGCGGGTTTGTATGTGCTTTACAAAAACACGCGCAATCATCCACATCAAATGCTTTAGATCGGAATGAAATACCGACGAAGTATTAATTTTTAAGGTTACAATTCGTTTATTTTGTTCGGCAAGGATGGTTTGAAAGTGTTATTATTATATTGATTTTTAGAGTTTTATTCTGTTAGTTTATTACTCTTGTGTTAGGGTTTGTTTAATTAAAAATAGGGTAAGTGTGCGGATGATGTGACCATATACGTAACTTTGGCCGGTGAAAATGCGTTTAGGCGCGTTTCATTTAACTTCAAAACAGACCCTGCAACTCCGTCATCCGTTTAGCGGAAAGCACTATTAAGTATCAGCAACACAACAACCCGCCCGGCAGGAAAACTCTTGTTTTCTGTTCGGGAAAATTTTGCCGGTTATCGGCGCAACACAAAGCAAATGAAAAATAAATTTACCCTGAAAAATCCGGTCTTTTGGAGAACGGCAGCACTTGCGGCTGTGAGTATTCTTCTCCCCGGTATGTTAAGTGCCCAGCTTACCGGCACCAAAAACATTCCCGGCGACTATGCCACACTTGAGGCGGCCATTATCGATCTTAACACCCAGGGCGTAGGCGCAGGCGGTGTAACACTGAATGTGTTGCCCGGTAACCTTCAAACCGCACCAGTGGGTGGTTATCAGATTACCGCCAGCGGTTCGCTCGCCGATCCGATTGTGATTCAGGGAAACAGTAACCAGGCGGTGGCTTTTACACCTCAGGCTGCCGGTTCTTTAAGCGATGCCGTATTCAAAATTATCGGCGGCGATTTTATCGCCATTACCGGATTTAATATTCAGGAAAACCCGGGCAATACAGTAACTGCGGCAGCCACCAACAACATGACTGAGTGGGGTATTGCACTTTTGTATGCCTCGCCCACCAACGGTGCTCAAAACAACCTCATTGCCAGCAACCTTATTTCGCTGACCAGAACCTATAACCACAGCTGGGCTGTATATAGCAATACCCGTCATACGGCTACAGCACCCACGGTTGCAGCAGACATTACCGCACCAAGCGGATCAAACAGTAATAACAGGGTTTATGCCAATAACATCAGCGCCGTAAACTATGGTATAGCCTTTATCGGTTCAAGCACTCCTGCCAATATGGATATTGGCAACGACATTGGCGGTACTTCTGCTGCAACAGCCAACGGTATCTCAAACTGGGGAAGCACGGCAGCGACCAGTTCTTTTGTTTCAAACTCCGGCACACTTTACTGCATTTATATGAATCACCAGATTGGTGATAATGTTTCGTTCAATTCAATTAATAGTTTTGCTGTTTCAGGTTCAACTTCGGCCTTGCGCGGTATTTTTAAAGATTATACGATAGCTGCTCCTACCGGAACATTTACCACCACCATCAACAACAATACAATTACACTCACCAGCGGAAATGCTTCCGGTGCGTTTGAGCATATCCGCAGTCAGGGTATGGGTACATTGGCCACCGCCACAATAAACATTAATAATAATACAATTATTAACTCGGCGGTAACAGCAGCAGGTTCCACATCTGCCATTGTAGGTATCATTAATACTTCGGCTCCCGGAGTTCTCAATATGAACTCGAATGTGATACGCGGAATTACTACCACCACTACCACCACCTCTGGCAATGTGACAGGTATTTCCAACACAGGCTCTGTGGTTTCAACCGTGAATATGACCAACAACCAGTTAGGAAATACTTCGGGTGGCTTTATTACCTATTCTGCAGCAAACTCAGGTACATTAACCGGTCTTAACGCGGCAGGTGCCTCCACAGCCACAGTTACCATTACAGGTAATGATATCCGGGGCATTACACATAGTGTTGCCGGTTCTGCAGCACATATTTATGTGGGCACAGCTTCGGCCACAGGGGTTGTCAATGTGAGTAACAACACATTTACCGCATTAAATGTCAATACCACCGGAGCGGTTACCTTCTTTAACGCCAATGCCTCAATGGCTACCACCGGCTCACAAACATTCAACAACAACTCAATTGTTACCTCATTCAACAAAGGCGGTGCCGGTAACAATGTAACTGTTTTTACGTCGAATGCCGCTTCGGCAGCTACTTCCAGTCACACAGCCACAGGCAACAACTTTTCAAATATTACGGTAAGCGGCGCAACTGCGATTACAGGCTGGAGCAATACCGATGGTACTGCACTGCTCGGGCCGCTGAAAACAATAACCGGAAATACATTTTCAAACTGGACCGCCGGCTCTGGCGCAATTCTGGGTATGACGGTGAATTTCTCGGGAACAAACTCCACTTTCAGCAATAATACTTTCAGCAACTTTACAGGCACTGGTCCGGTTACCGGCATGGCATCGGGTGGTACCAGCGCGGGAACACTTCAAACCATTTCCGGCAATTCTATTACAGGATTATCTTCAACCGGTACAGGAGGCACGGTAACCGGTATTTCTGCTTCAAGTTCGGCAACCGCTGCAATGGTTATTACCGACAATACAATTCACGGATTAAGTTCAACCGGTGCTGCGAACGTGAGTGGTATCATTATACCCAGTGGCATTTCAACAACCTGTACACGTAACAAAATCGGCGATTTACAGTCGAGCAATGCCGGTGGTTTTGTAAATGGTATCACAGTATCAGGCGGAACTACCATTACGGTTACCAACAACCTCATTGGCGATTTGCGCGCCACTACCGCCAATGCGGCAAACGTAATTAACGGTATAAATATTACCGGCAGCACAACTGCCAATATTTACTTCAATACAATTTACCTCAATGCCACCAGTTCGGGAGCATTGTTCGGAACCAGCGGTATTTTTGCTTCCACCACACCCACGGTGGATTTGCGCAATAACCTGGTGGTAAACTTATCCACACCCAACTCTACGGGTTTAACCGCCGCTTACCGCCGTTCTACCACCACACTTGCCAGTTACGCTGCGTTGTCGAACAATAACTCGTTTTATGCCGGAACTCCCGGACCAAACAATGTAATCTTCTTCGACGGTACCAACTCCGACCAGACACTTGCGGCATACCAGACCCGCGTGGCAGGCCGCGACGGTGCTTCGGCTTCTGTAAATCCCGTATTTGCCAGCACCACAGTCTCTAACGTTGGATTTCTGCACATTCCTGCGGCTTCGAGTTATGTGCTCGAAAGCGGCGGAACTCCGATTGCCGGTATCACGGTGGACTTTGACAACGACGTTCGTCCGGGCCCCGCAGGTTCGGTAAACGGTGGCGCCATTGCATCTGATATTGGTGCAGATGAATACGACGGAATACTGCTTGCCTGCACCGGAACACCTACTGCCGGTACAGCTTCACTCAGTCCTGCAAGCCGTTGTGGTTCGGGTACATTTACATTATCGGTAACTGGCGCATCGGGTGGCCCGGGAATTACCTACCAGTGGCAATCGTCAACCACGGCAGGTGGTCCTTACACCAACATTCCGGGTGCCATCACTTCCACCTATATTACCGCCAACATTACCACCACCACATACTTTGTATTGGTGGTAACCTGTACCACCAGCGGATTAACAGCCACCACCAACGAAATTACCGGCGTAATCAACGCGCTGCCTGTGGTGACTGTGTCGCCCATCTCGGCCAACTTCTGTAATCCGGGAGGAACACCGGTAGCACTTACCGCTTCAGGTGCATCAACTTATGCCTGGTCGCCCGCTGCCGGACTTAGTGCAACCACCGGAACTTCGGTTAATGCATCGCCTGCATCCACCACGGTTTATACCGTTACCGGAACCGATGCCAACGGTTGTATCAATACCGCTACCACTACCATTACTGCAATTACCAATCCGGTTATTACCAGTGTAACAGCCACACCGGCTTCAATATGCACCGGTAACAACTCTCAGTTGCAGGCCAACGTAACATTCAATACACCTGTAAACAGCTATGCGTTTAGCAGCGGAACAGGAGCCAGTCTTGATCCGATGACAGGTGCCACCACTGCGATAGGCAGCAACGGTGACGATACACCTTCAGGTGTATTACCCATTGGATTTACGTTCAATTTCAACGGAGTTAACTTCACCGATTTCTCCGTATCGCCCGATGGCTGGATACGTATGGGTAATGTGGCTCCCACATCACAGTTTACCAACTCGGTTACCAGCACCACCAATATTCCCAAAATTTATGCCTACTGGGATGATGTTGCCACCGGCACCAATGGTGGTGTAAGCTACCGGGTTACCGGCTCAGCACCCAACCGCATTCTCAAGGTACAGTGGTTTGTAACCGTTCCGTATAATTTTTCCGGTGCGGCCAACTCCACTTTCCAGGTTTGGATGTATGAAACAACCAATGTGGTAGAGTTCCGTTACGGAGCAATGGGTATTACTGGCCTTGAGTCAGCTTCGGGCGGTTTAACCGGCGGCGCTACCAACTTCCAGTCTATTACCTTCTCTTCAAACACGGCAAGCACTTCGACGGCAAACAACACCAATATCAACCCGCCGGCAAGCGGAACAATTTATACGTTCACGCCTCCCTCGGTAACATACTCCTGGTTGCCTGCCACCTTCCTGAGCAGCACCAGCATTCTTAACCCGGTAGCCACTGCGGCCACCGCCACCACCACCTACACCTTTACTGCCACCAACGGAGTGTGTTCAAACAACAGCCCTGTTACACTTACCGTAAACCCGCTGCCCACAATCGGGGCAAGTGCTTCGGCAAGTGCAATCTGTATTGGCGGTTCATCAGATCTTACTGCCACAGGCGCAGTAACCTACACCTGGATGCCGGGTTCGCTTACAGGTACCACAGTAACTGTATCGCCGGTAGCCACCACCACCTACACCGTAACCGGCACCGATGCCAACGGCTGTGTGAATACTGCTCAGGTAACTGTGGTGGTAAACACACTTCCTGCAGTGTCTGCATCGGCCACACCGGCTACAATTTGTGCAGGAAGCACTGCTAACCTTTCGGCCACCGGCGCTGTAACCTATAACTGGATGCCCGGCTCACTGAGCGGTGCGGCAGTAGCTGTTACGCCTTCGGCCACCACTACCTACACCGTAACCGGCACCGACGGAAACGGCTGCGAGAATACTGCACAGGTAACTGTGTCGGTAAACAACCTGCCCACAGTTAGTGCTTCAGCTTCGGCCACTTCAATTTGTGCCGGTGCTTCTACCACACTTTCGGCTACCGGTGCCAATACATACGTATGGAATCCCGGTAACCTGAGCGGTGCTTCAGTATCTGTGACGCCTTCGGCTACCACCACCTACACCGTAACCGGTACCGATGGCAACGGTTGCGAAGGTGTGAGCACCATTACAATTACCGTAAATCCGCTTCCCACTGTGGCAGCCTCTGCCTCACCGGCAGCAGTTTGCCCCGGCGGTTCTTCTTCACTCACAGCCACCGGTGCAGTAACTTATGTGTGGAACCCGGGTAACCTCAGCGGTTCTCCCGTATCGGTTACGCCTTCGGCCACCACCACCTACACCGTAACCGGCACCGATGCCAACGGTTGCGACAATACCGACGTGGTTACAGTAACCGTAAATTCATTACCCACAGTAACAGCTTCGGCTTCGGCCACTTCCATCTGTACAGGTGCTTCCACCACACTTAATGCCTCAGGCGCAGTAAGCTACTCGTGGATGCCCGGTTCGCTGAGCGGTGCTTCGGTAACAGTATCACCCACTGCCACTACCACCTACACCGTAACCGGTACTGATGCCAACGGTTGTGAGAACACTGCACAAATTACCATTACCGTAAATCCGCTGCCCACCGTGGGTGCTTCGGCTTCTCCGGCTGCGGTTTGCCCTGGCGGTTCTTCCACACTCACCGGCACCGGTGCTGTGTCTTATGTATGGAACCCCGGCAACCTGAGCGGAACCAGCGTAACCGTTACGCCTTCGGCCACCACCACCTACACCGTAACCGGCACCGATGCCAACGGTTGTGTGAACACCGACGTAACCACAGTAACTGTAAACCCGCTGCCTGTGGTTGATGCCACGGCCAGCCCGCTTACCATTTGCGTGGGCGGTTCAAGCACACTTGCTGCCACAGGCGCATCAACCTATACCTGGATGCCCGGCTCGTTGAGCGGTTCTTCGGTAACCGTATCGCCCACCACTACCACCACCTACACCGTAACCGGCACCGATGCCAACGGCTGTGTGAATACCGACGTGGTAACAGTAACTGTAAATCCGCTGCCCACCATTACGGCCAGCACCACCAACTCCACAATTTGTGCAGGTGCTTCCACCACGCTCAATGCAAGCGGTGGTAATACCTATACCTGGATGCCGGGTTCACTTACCGGTGCTTCTGTATCGGTAACACCTTCGGCCACCACCACCTACACCGTAACCGGAACCAATACCGGAACCGGCTGCAGCAACACTGCTATCGTTACCATCACCGTAAATCCGCTGCCCACCGTAGCTGCTTCGGCCTCGCCTGCTGCAATTTGCGTAGGAGGTTCATCTACCCTCAGCGCCACCGGAGCTTCTACCTATATGTGGATGCCCGGTTCGCTCACCGGTTCGTCGGTAACTGTATCACCCACGGCAACTACCACTTACACTGTAACCGGTACTGATGCCAACGGTTGTACAAATACTGCTACCGAAACAGTTACCGTAAACGCGCTGCCCACAGTGGCTGCCACAGCCAGCCCCGCCACCATTTGCGTGGGTGCATCGAGCACGCTGGCTGCTACCGGCGCCGCCACCTATAGCTGGATGCCCGGCTCACTGAGCGGTGCTTCGGTTAGCGTTACACCTTCGGCCACCACCACCTACACCGTAACCGGCACCGATGCCAACGGCTGTCAGGGTACCGACGTGGTAACCGTAACAGTTAATCCGCTGCCCACCATTACCGCCAGTGCCACCAGCACGTCAATTTGTGCAGGTGCTTCCACCACACTCAATGCAAGCGGTGGTAATACCTATACCTGGATGCCTGGTTCACTTACCGGAGCTTCGGTATCGGTAACACCTTCGGCTACCACTACCTACACCGTAACCGGTGTGGATGCCAATGGCTGCAGCAATACACAAACAGTAACCATTACCGTAAACCCGCTGCCCACAGTAGTGGCATCGGCTTCTTCAACCAGCATTTGTACAGGTAACTCTGTTACACTTTCTGCCACCGGAGCCAGCACCTACACCTGGAACCCGGGTTCACTTACCGGAGCTTCTGTATCGGTAACACCTTCTGCCACCACCACCTACACCGTAACCGGAGTAGATGCCAACGGTTGCAGCAACACGGCTACCATTACCATTACCGTAGGCGCACAGCCCACCATTACGGCTTCGTCTTCGCCTGCTGCAATTTGCATAGGTGGTTCGACCACGCTTACCGCTACGGGCGGAGTAACCTACAACTGGATGCCCGGTTCGCTGAGCGGCGCTTCAGTAAGTGTTACGCCCACCGCAACCACAACTTACACCGTAACCGGAACAGTTTCGCCGGGCTGCTTTAACACAGCCACAGTAACTGTTACAGTTAACCCGCTGCCTGTAATTGTGGCCAGTGCTTCTTCTTCTACAATCTGTACCGGTGCTTCAACCACACTTTCTGCCACAGGTGCTTCCACCTATACCTGGAACCCGGGCAGCCTGAGTGGTGCTTCGGTAAGTGTATCGCCCACAGCCACTACCACCTACACCGTAACCGGTGTGGATGCCAACGGTTGCAGCAATACGCAAACCATTACCATTACTGTAAACCCGCTGCCCACAGTAACTGCCAGCACTTCTGCTGCGGCCATCTGTATTGGTGGTTCGGCCACACTTTCGGCCACCGGTGCTGACACCTACGTGTGGAACCCGGGTAACCTGAGCGGTGCTTCGGTAACTGTATCGCCCACGGCTACTACAACCTACACTGTAACCGGTACCAACACCGTAACCGGTTGTGAGAATACACAAACTGTAAGTGTAACCGTAAATCCGCTGCCCACAGTAACTGCCAGCACATCTGCTGCGGCCATCTGTATTGGCGGTTCGGCCACACTTTCGGCCACCGGCGCAAACACTTATGTGTGGAACCCGGGTAACCTGAGCGGTGCTTCAGTAACTGTATCACCCACGGCTACCACCACCTACACTGTAACCGGAACCAACACTGTTACCGGTTGCGTGAATACAGAAACTGTAAGTGTAACCGTTAACTCACTGCCCACTGTATCAACCAGTGCAACTGTAACTACCATTTGTGTAGGTGCATCAACCACACTTTCGGCCACAGGTGCAAACACTTATGTATGGAACCCGGGTAACCTGAGTGGTTCATCGGTAACTGTGTCGCCCACGGCTACCACCACCTACACGGTAACCGGCACCAACACTGTAACAGGTTGCAGCAATACGCAAACCATTGCCATTACTGTAAACCCGCTGCCCACAGTAACTGCCAGCAGTTCTGTATCGGCTATCTGCGTGGGAGGTTCGGCCACACTTTCGGCTACCGGCGCAAACACTTATGTGTGGAACCCGGGTAACCTGAGTGGCGCTTCGGTAATTGTGTCGCCCACAGCTACCACCACCTACACCGTAACCGGCACCAATACATCAACCGGTTGTACCAATACACAAACAGTAAGTGTAACTGTAAACCCGCTGCCCGTAATTACCGCCAATACTTCTGCCGCAGCCATCTGTGTGGGAGGTTCGGCCACACTTTCGGCTACGGGTGCCAATATTTATGTGTGGAACCCGGGTAACCTGAGCGGTGCTTCAGTAACTGTATCGCCCACGGCTACCACTACCTACACCGTAACCGGCACCAACACCGTAACCGGCTGCAGCAACACACAAACTGTAAGCGTAACTGTAAATGCGCTGCCCACCGTTTCGGCTACCACTTCAGCTTCAACTGTATGTGCAGGAACAACTGTAACGCTTTCGGCTACCGGCGCCAACACCTACGTGTGGAACCCGGGCAACCTGAGCGGTTCATCGGTAAACGTTACGCCTTCGGCTACCACCACTTACACAGTAACCGGCACAAACACGGCCACAGGATGTGTGAATACACAAACTGTAACCGTAAACGTGAATCCGCTGCCTGTACTTACCATTACACCTTCTGCCACCAGTATTTGTTCGGGTAACTCAGTAACGCTTAACGTTACAGGAGCCAACACCTACACCTGGCAGCCTGGTAACCTTACCGGTGCTTCTGTAACAGTGTTCCTCTCGACCACTACTACATTTACCGTACAGGGTGTAAATACCATTACCGGTTGTACCAACACAGGCACGGTTACCATTACCGTAAACCCGCTGCCGACCATTACCGCCACTGCTTCTCCGCTTTCAATCTGCGTGGGCGGCAACACCACACTCTCAGCTACCGGTGCCAACACTTACGTGTGGAACCCGGGTAACCTGAGTGGTGCTTCGGTAACTGTATCGCCTGCCACTTCTACAGTTTACACCGTAACCGGCACCAACACCGTAACAGGTTGTTCGGCTTCACAGTCGGTAAGTGTAAACGTGGATGCGTTGCCGGTGATTACAGCCACGGCTTCATCGGCAGTTATTTGTGCCGGTCAAACCACTTCGCTTACCGCAACCGGTGCTTCCACCTACGTATGGAATCCGGGCAACCTGAGTGGTTCTTCAATTACCGTAACACCTGCTGCCACGACCACCTACACAGTAACGGGTACCAACTCTGTTACCGGTTGCAGCAATACGCAAACCATTACCATTACCGTAAACCCGCTGCCGGTAGTTACGGCAACTGCTTCTACACTTACCTCGTGTGCTGGCAGTCCGGTAACACTTACCGCCACCGGAGCCGGTGCTTACAACTGGCAGCCCGGCAACCTTACAGGTGGTTCGGTAGTGGTGAATCCCACGGTAACCACTACCTACACGGTAACAGGTACCAACACCTTAACAGGTTGCACAGGTACACGTACCATTACCATTACTGTTAACCCGCTGCCTGTAGTAACTGCTGCGGCATCGCAAACAGTAGTATGTGCCGGTTCGCCCTCTACGCTTACCGCTACCGGTGCCAATACCTACACCTGGAACCCTGGCGCACTTAACGGTGCCGTGGTAACTGTAACACCCACAGCCACCACTACCTACACGGTAACCGGCACCAACACGGTAACGGGTTGTGTGAATACACAAACTGTAACTGTAAACGTGAATGCGCTTCCGGTGGTAACAGCCAGCACTACAGCTTCGGTTGTGTGTGTGGGTGATACCGCCACACTGAGTGCCACAGGTGCAAACACTTACACCTGGAACCCTGGCAACGTGAGTGGCTCATCGATCAACGTATCGCCTGCGGTGAGCACCACTTACACTGTAACCGGCACCAACACCGTAACCGGTTGTGTGAATACGGCCACAGTAAGTGTAGGTGTAAATGCGCTGCCTGTACTTACCGCTGCTTCCACACCTGCTGCAATTTGCGTAGGCGACTCGGCAGTAATTTCGGCCAGCGGTGCCAATACTTACCTCTGGACACCCGGCAACCTTACCGGTGCTTCGGTAACTGTATCGCCCACGGCTACTGCTACCTACACTGTAACCGGCACCAGCACGGTAACCGGTTGTATGAATACACAAACTGTAACCGTAACCGTAAACAGCCTGCCGGTAGTTGCACTTGGTGCTGATACCGCAGTATGTGGCGGCCCGCTTACACTTGATGCAGGCAACGCAGGTTCGACCTTCCTCTGGAGCGACAACAGTTCAGCCCAGACACTGAGCGTAACCACCAGCGGTGTGTATGCCGTAACGGTAACCAACACCAACGGCTGCGAGGCTACCGATTCAATTAACGTAACCATTAATGCGCTTCCGGTAGTGAACCTCGGTGTGGATACCACCGTGTGCGGTTCGCTGGTGCTGAATGCGGGTAACGCGGGTGCTTCGTACCTCTGGAACGATACCACCACCGCACAAACGCTTACAGCTTCGGCCAGCGGCGTGTACAGTGTAATTGTTACCGATTCGCTCGGCTGCTCGAACATTGATTCGATTGCTGTAACTGTAAATGCACTGCCCGCTGTGAACCTCGGCAACGATGTAACAGCCTGTGCAGGCGGCCCCGTACTGCTTGATGCAGGTGTGGCAGGCATGGCAGATTACAACTGGAACACCGGCGACAGCACACAAACCATACTTGCCACCACCACCGGTGTGTATGTGGTAACTGCCACCGACTCGCTCGGCTGCTCGGCTACCGACTCGGTGAACGTGAGCTTCTCGGCCCTGCCTGTTGTGAACCTCGGTAACGACACCACACTTTGCGGCGGACAGCTTACACTCGATGCAGGTACAGGTGGCAACATCTTCACCTGGAGCACCGGCGACACCACACAAACCATTGTGGTAAACAGCACCGCTGTGTATGGCGTAACAGTAACCGACTCACTCGGCTGCTCGGGCACCGATTCGGTTCTGGTAACCATCAATGCACTGCCCGTGGTTAGCCTCTCGCTCACACAGGATACACTTTGCGATCAGGACAGCCTGTTTGTACTTATCGGTACACCTGCAGGCGGAACCTTCGGTGGTCCGTTTGTAACCGGTAATACATTTGATCCGGTAGCTGCCGGTGTGGGAAGCCATGTAGTGTTCTACACCTTCACCGATTCGCTCGGTTGCTCGGCTACCGATTCGGCTACTGTAATTGTGGATCCCTGCACGGGAATTGCGGAGAATGCATTTAACGGAACCATGTTCAATGTATATCCCAACCCGAACAACGGATTCTTCAACCTCGCACTCTCCAACGCCAACTACGCCGAACTGAGCATTCAGGTGTACACCGTACTTGGTCAGGTAGTGTACAGCGACATGGCTTCGAATGTAACGGGCGATGTGATTCGTCAGATCGACCTTACCAACCTCGCCAACGGTGCTTACTATGTGAAAGTAACTGCCGGTGCTGCCACGCAGACTGTGAAGGTGATGAAGCAGGATTGATGAGTTAACGAAATGCTAAAAAACTCCCGGTGATCTTTTTGATTGCCGGGAGTTTTTTTTGGGGGGAGGGGCTGTTTGGATTTTTTTGTTGGGGCGGCTACATTACAACTGACAAATTCAATGTTGGGCAAATAACTGTTAGGAAAGTCGAGATACAGGGAACAGTTTTCAAAAATGATATCAGTGAATTTCCTGCTATAAAAATCTGATTCATATTCAAAATCTAAGTCGGTGAAATATCTTTGTCAGTTTTCGTACACCTCGAAGAACTCTGTAACTGTCATTATTGTTTATATAATAAGTTTAGCGTAATCTTTGGTTACTGTTTCGACGAATTCTTTGCTAATTGTCTCACTAATTACACCGTTCACAACCATTTCGGTAAGTCTACTGAGGAGCATTTGCGACGAATGTTTTTTATTCAAATAATAAAAAAGTACAAAACTTCATTTAAACACTGAACTCGCTTTTGACAAACGCCTGTTACATGCAATTTTTAATATCCACCACCACCAGTAAAGATTTGTTTTGCTGTTTCATAGTCAATCTGTATTTCTTTATTTTCTTCATCAATTTCATTGGCTGACTTTACTATGAAAGTTGAAACTGTTGCTGATTCATCGTAAAAAAATACATCTTCATTTTTTAGTATTTTAAAATATTCATTAGTATTAAGAATGTTAGATGGTGATGTTAGCCAACCTTTATATGTAGCTTCATATGTAAATAACCAAAATTCATTAATCAAATTATCTTCAATCAATTCGTTTTCTAAAAACGATGTATCAACTGTACACAGCTGTCCAAAATAAATTTTCAGAATAACCTTACCTGAGCCAAATCAGCCTTTTCGGGCGGTCTGAAGAAGGGATCATCCAACCAACCCCACAGATCAACTTTCACCAGTAAATTCAATCGAAGAAAGACTACCATGTTGGACAGATTCCACTGGTAC
>JALONL010000003.1 GCA_025454955.1 Bacteroidia bacterium
ATAGGTATTGCACCTGGAGCATCGCATAGGTAACCCTCACTGTTGGCTTTTTAAAACTCGTAAATTTTCTGGTACAAGTCTAAAGGAGGCATCGCGCAGCTACGCGGAATGAAACCTCGCCCCGCGAACGCGGAATCGAATCCCACATGAAACATCGCATCGCATTCGCGAATCTCACCGCCGTGAAATCCCGCCTTTCAATCGCCGAAATCTGATTCCCGTAACTGCGCGAGGCATCGCGCAGCTACGCGGAATCAAATCTCCCCCTGCATACGCGGAATCAAATCTCGCCCCGCATACGCGGAATCGAACCCCACATGAAACACCGCATCGCATACGTGAATCTCATCGCCGTGAAATCCCGCCCTTCAATCGCCGAAATCTGATTCCCGTAACTGCGCGAGGCATCGCGCAGCTACGCGGAGTAACTGCGCGAGGCATCGCGCAGCTACGCGGAATGAAATCTCCCCCTGCATACGCGGAATCAAATCTCGCCCCGCATACGCGGAATCGAACCCCACATGAAACACCGCATCGCATACGTGAATCTCACCGCCGTGAAATCCCGCCTTTCAATCGCCGAAATCTGATTCCCGTAACTGCGCGAGGCATCGCGCAGCTACGCGGAATGAAATCTCGCCCCGCGAACGCGGAATGAAATCTCGCCCCACATACGCAAAACAAATCCTCGCTCCGCATACGCGAATTTCAAAGACAAAGAATGAAGCACAATTACCCCCAAAATGTTTTTGCACCCCCACCGATTTTTTGTAAACTTGTGCCACACCAAATCCGACAAGCCATAGCTCCACCTTTACCCCGTTTTACCCGCTGCTGCGTGCAGTTTGATTGATTCACCGCTTGTCGTTTACCGATCTTCATATCGTATCGTTTGATGTGCCCTGGCCTGCAAATTATGGCGGGGTGATTGACGTGTACTACAAAATTCTCGCGCTGCGCGATGCAGGTGTGCGCGTACATCTGCATACATTTTGCTACGGGCGTAAACGCGCACCCGAATTAGACGCGGTGTGTGCAAGTGTGCATTACTACAAACGCAATATGAGCAAGCGTTTGTTGCTTTCGTCGCGGCCGTTTATTGTAATTACACGCCAGTCGGAAGAACTGATGCAGCGTTTGCTGGCCGATGATTTTCCGATTATGTTTGAAGGCTTGCATTGCTGCGGGCATCTGGACGATGAGCGTTTGGCAAAGCGCATAAAGATTGTGCGCACACACAATATTGAGCATGATTACTACGCCGCACTGGCCGGTGCCGAAACCAGTTTTTTCCGCCGCTGGTATTTCCGCCGCGAGGCGCGCAGACTGCTGGAGTTTGAAAAGGTATTACACCGTGCGCAGGCCGTGTTTGCCATTTCGCCAGCCGATACGGCCCAGCTTGAACGCCGCTACGGACAAAAGGTAAAGCATGTAATGGCTTTTCATCCGAATGCTGAGGTGACGGCGCAAACGGGCAGTGGAAATTTTGCACTTTATCACGGCAACCTCGAAGTGGCCGAAAACCATCAGGCCGCCGTGTTTCTGGTGAATGAAGTGTTTGCCGGAACATCGCACAAACTGGTGATTGCGGGCAATAATCCGCCGCAGGTGTTGCGCGATGCGGCTGCAGCTCATGCCAATGTAGAACTGCGCCTGAACATAAGCACAGCCGAAATTGACGAACTCATTGCCGCCGCACACATCAATATTCTGCCCACGTTTCAGGCCACGGGCATTAAGCTGAAACTGCTGGCGGCCTTGTTTCGCGGGCGTTATTGCTTAGTAAACGCACCCATGATCGCTCACACCGGACTCGACGAACTTTGCGTGATGTGTACCGACGCGGCGGCTTTCCGAAAAGCACTCGACGAATATTTTACCAAACCATTTACCGGCGAATGTGTGGAAGCACGTCGCCGCATATTGGGCAGCCGTTTTTCCAATGCCGAAAATGCGCGCATAATTACAGCCACGCTGGATACGCTGCAGGCGAAATAAGCAGGTGATTTATGAGAGAAATTTATTCGGCCACGATAGCGGCGGTGTCAGACACTGCGCCGTTTTCGCAACGCAGTGTGCGCGAGGGATTGCGCTGAATCTGCAACACATCGTGCGTGGCCACCACCACGGCGCGGCCGGTGCTGCTGATGTCTTTTAGCAGACGGATAATTCCTTCGGAAGTGTCGGGGTCGAGGTTGCCGGTGGGCTCGTCGGCCAGAATTACTTCGGGATCGTTGAGCAGTGCGCGGGCAATGGCCACACGCTGCTGTTCGCCGCCCGAAAGTTCGTGCGGTAGTTTGTGGCTTTTGGTGGCCAGCCCTACTTTGTCGAGTACTTCCTGAGCGCGGTCGGCCATTTTCTTTTTGTCGTTCCAGCCGGTGGCGCGGAGTACAAAAAGCAGGTTGTCGTTTACGCTTCTGTCGTAAAGCAGTTGAAAATCCTGAAACACGATGCCGAGTTTTCGGCGCAGGAACGGAATTTCCTTGCGGCGAATGGTGTTGAGGTTATACCCGGCCACTTCGGCGCTGCCCTTGGCCAGCGGCACATCGGCATAGAGGGTGCGCATCAGACTGCTTTTTCCCGAACCGGTTTTGCCCACCAGATATACAAACTCGCCTTTGTTTACCGTAAAACTTACGTTGGACAGCACCATATTGTGCTGCTGAAATACGGTAACCTGATCGAGCGAAATGATGGGTGTTGAATCCATAACAGGAAGAGAAACAGTGAGCAAAGTTAGCAAGAATGCCCGGCCGCCGAAGTTGTTAAGGGGTGTTAATTGCAATAATTTCAACACGTTTGCGTTGATAACTCAATATTGCCTAAACCAGATCTATGCAACCAGAGAAGCTACTTTTATCCGTTAAAATCCGTGTGGATGGTTGCTTTCCGTTTTTATTTACTTCTTCTGCTTGGCCTCGGGCTGTGTTCAGGTAATTTATCTGCACAGCAAACGCAAACCTATATTGCGCCCGATGCTGATTTCCGCAAGGGACTCGATCTGTTTGAAAAACAGAAGTACGAAGCCGCGCAGGTGGTGTTTGATGAGTATGTGCGCACTCATCCCGATAAAAAAAATCTCTATGCCGTAGATGCCGAGTATTACGCGGCCATTTGCGCACTCGAACTTTTTCATAAGGATGCCGAGTGGCGGCTCAATAAATTCATAGAGCGCCATCCCGAAAGCCAGAAAGTGCCCGGAGCCTGCTTTCAGCTTGCAAGATATTATTTCCGTAAAAAGGAATTCCGCAATGTACTGGTGTGGATGGAGAAGGTTGATTTTTACAACCTGAAAAAAGAAGAAACGGCCGAGTTTTATTTCAAACGTGGTTATGCGCATTATATGCTCGATCATATCGACTCGGCAAAGAAAGATTTTTACGAGATAAAAGACGTTGATACAAAGTACAGCGCGCCGGCCAATTATTATTTCTCGCACATTGCTTACGTAGAAGGCAATTACGAAACGGCCTTGCAGGGCTTTCAGCGTTTGGTGTCGAACGAATCGTTCGGGCCGGTGGTGCCGTTTTATATTGCACAGATTTATTACCTGCAAAAGCGTTACGATCAGGTAATTTTGTATGCTCCGCCGCTGCTCGATTCGGCCGATAAAAAACGCCAGCCGCAAATTGCCCGCATCATTGGCGAATCGTATTACCGCACCGGAAAATTCCGCGAGTCGATTCCGTACCTGCAACGCTACCGCAAAGGTGTGGCCGTGCTCACGCGCGAAGAGGCTTACGAACTTGGCTACGCTTATTACCGCGCCGACAGTACCGCGCAGGCTGCCGAATATTTTCAGCAGGTAATGAGCGATACGGCTGATATGCTCGAGCAAAATGCCTGGTATCACCTGGCCGACTGCAACCTGAAGCAAAACAAAAAAGTAGAAGCCCGTGCCGCTTTCGGCAAAGCATCGGCACTGAATTTTGATGCGGCCATACGCGAAGATGCCCTGTTTAATTTTGCACGACTGAGCTACGAACTTTCGCTGAGTCCGTATAACGAGGCCATTGTGGCCCTGCAAAATTATCTCGATCAGTACCCCAACACACCGCGTGCCGATGAAGCCTACACGCTGCTTACCAACGTGTACCTGAGCAACAAAAACTATGCGCTGGGTTTGCAGTCGATAAGCCGCATTAAAGTGCTAAAACCTGCGCTGCAGCCGGTGTATCAGCAAATGGCCTACAACCGCGCCGTAGAACTTTATCAGCAGGCCGACTATGCGGGTGCGGTGAAACATTTCGACCTTTCGCTTACTTACCCCATAAACCGCGATCTTGCCGCACAGGCACGTTACTGGAAAGGCGAAGCATGGTACCAGAACGGCGAAAAAAACAGAGGCAAGGAAACATCGAGCTACGACAAAGCCATTGCCGAGTACAAAGCATTTCAGCTTGCGCCCGGTGCAAGCGTACAGCCCAATTTCAATCTTGTAAACTACAACATTGCCTACTGCTATTTCGAGAAAGGCGATTGGGAAAATGCCGTGCTCTGGTTTAGAAAGTACGTGGCACTGCCCGCCGGTGAATCGGCCGAAACGCTTATGGATGCTGATTTGCGCATGGGTGATGCGTACTTCCGTTTGAAAGATTATGTGAATGCCGCCGAGTTTTACGGCAAAGCCGTAACCGAAAAAACAGGCGATAGTGATTTTAAAGACTATGCTCTTTTTCAGCAGGCAATGGCGTTTGGCTATCTCGGCCGCAAAAGCGAAAAGGCCGATCTGCTTAAACAGCTTCGCACTACCTATCCCAACTCAAAATACCTTGCTTCATCACGCTTTCAGGAAGCACGCGCCCTGCACGATTTACGCCGCTACGACGAGGCATTGCTGCTTTACGAAAACGTAAACAAGGTAGATCCCGAAAGCAACGAAGGCAAACTCAGCCTCGTAAACATGGGACTTATTTACCGCGCCAAAAACGAGCAGCAGAAAGCACTTGAGCAGTTTAAAAAAGCCGCCGCCGCATACCGCAACGACGGTACCGGCCAGTTACCCGGCATTATGCGCGAAATAAAAGAAATATACGTGGCGCTGGGTCAGCTCGACCAATGGGAAGCATACTCGGCCTCGCAGGGTTTTGCCGAAAGCCAGCAGGTGGCCGACAGCACCACATTTGTAGTGGCCGACCGCTTTTACAAAGAAGGCAACTGCCCCGAAGCATTGAAGCAACTGAACAAATACATTTTAAAATATCCCTCGGGCAGCTACATTACCGATGTGCATTTCATGCGCGCCGAATGCAGCTACAAGGAAGGCGACACCATTACCGCGCTGGGCAGCTACGTGGCCGTGCTCAACAAAGGCCGCACACGTTACTCGGAGCAAAGTCTCATACGTGCGTCGTTCATTTACTACAAAACCGGCGACTACCGCAACGCCATAAAAACCTACAAACGCCTGCAAAAGGAAACCGCCGATCCGGAAGTAAAAAACAGCTCCACGGTAAACCTCATGCTGGCGCACATGAACCTGAGCGAATACGATTCGGCGGCAGTGTATGCGCCCGCTGTGCTTGAAGTGCCCAAGCTGCCCAACCACATTGCCGTAAAAGCACATTACCTGCGTGGCCGTACTGAGTTTGCCGCCCTTAACGATAAGGAAGCCGAAACTCATTTTACCAAAGTGGTAAAAATGCAGCCGCTCACCAACTTTGCAGCCGAAGCCAACTACTCGCTGCTGGTAATAAAATACCGCCGGAAAGATTACAAGAAAGTGGAGAAGGAAGGATTGAAATTTGTGAGCGATTATGCCGGTTATCCGCAATGGAGCGGACGGGCCATGCTTCTGCTGGCCGATAATTACTTAGCCATGAAAGATAAATTCCAGGCCAAATTAGTGCTGCAAAATTATATCGACAATGGCGATGAACCCGATCTGGTGCAGCAGGCCAAAGATAAACTGGCCGCCATTGAGGCCGAGGAAAATGCCATACAGCGCAAAGCTCCCGAAGAAATAGAAATTCCCATTGACACGCAGGAAGGAGGCGGACAATGAAACGCATATTAGCTGCCACAGCCTTTGTGCTGGCCTCGTTTGCCGCCACCGCACAAACCGAAGTAATTATTGCCGAAGGCGGTGCTTCGCCGGTAATTATTAAAGAAGTAAGCAAAAAATCGACCGACCCGGCCACAAAAGATACCGTGCTGCCGCCGCCAGCATTTACCTACAAACTGCAGCCGAAACAAATTACCACCGAGTTTACCACCGATACCATTCCCGCCGCAAAACTGGCCAGCGAACCGGTGAGCAAACTCTACCGCACCTACACCCGCGCCGGAATTGGCAACTACGGCATGTTTTACGTGGAAGCCGATGCCATGAGCATGCGCTCCAAAAACGGTGCGTGGAATGCCCATGCACGACACTTTTCTTCGCTCACCGGCCCAAAAGATGTGCAGGGTTTTGCCGGATTCAGCCAAACAGCGGTTGATCTCAGCGGCAAACGTTTCCTGAAAAAACATACGCTGGGAGGTAACCTCGGTTACGATCGGAATGTGGTGCATTACTACGGAAGCACCGACACCACGCTTGAGTTTGAGAAAAAAGACATACGCCAGCGTTTCCAGCTTTTCACGGCAGGTGCCGAACTGCAAAGCCACCTCAGCGGCGATGAGGCCATAAACCACACTTTTCGCGTAAACTACCACTTCCTCGGCGATGCGTTTAAGGCCAACGAAAACAATATTCGTTTCACTGCGGCAGGCCAGCGTACCATTCGCGGCAACGAATTCCTTACTGCCGAACTGGGCATTGATTACAACCGAAACGCCATTCCCACCGATACGGCCCTCAACACCTTCGGCTGGCTGAAACCTGTGTACCACGCGCAAAACGACCTGTTTGATGCGGCCATCGGTATTGGCATTTATCAGGAAAGCAAAACGCCCGGCAGCACAGGAGCAAGCACGTATTTTTATCCGCAGGGCAGCATCAGTGTGAAACTTCTGCGCAGTATGCTGGTGCCGTATTTCACACTCACCGGCTCGCTCGAACGAAACAGCTACCGCAGCCTTACCGATGTAAATCCGTTCCTGCTCACCTCGCAAAGCACCGAACTGCGCAACACCCAGCGCAAATTCGACGCAGCTGCCGGTGTGCGTGGCAGCATTACTTCCAACCTTGCTTACGATCTTCGCGTAGGCCGTTTCGAACTCGTGAATGCTCCGTTCTTCGTCAATACCATTGCCGCGCAGGATGCACAGCAAAATAAATTTGCCATCGTGTGGGACACTGCACAGGTATTTACCGCCCACGCCCAGCTTGCCTGGCAGCAGCGCGAACGCCTCAATATCATTGCCACCGCCGACTGGTTTCAGTACGACATGAACACCGAGCAGCATCCCTGGCACACGCCCACGCTGCGCCTCTCGCTTACCGGCCAGTACAACCTGCGCGACAAAATAATTGTGCGTATGCAAACGTACTACCTCAACGGCCAGTACGCCCGCACGGTTGACAGTACCGGCATCGTATATGGCGCAGAATTGCTCAAAGGTGTGATTGATATTAACGTGGGCTTCGAGTATCGCTACACGAAATTCCTTTCGCTCTTTGCCAACTTCAACAACGTGGCCTCGCAGCGATATTATCGCTGGAATGCTTATCCTACGCAGCAGTTCAATATGCTGGCGGGACTTACGTTTACATTCTGAGGAATATGTTTTTTTACTGATGTGTTGCAGTGGCAAACCTGCAGAGGTTTGTCATTGCGCAACATTTTGAGGTATCGTAATTCCGGAGAATATTATATGCGATGAAGGAATTCATGGAAATGTTTTTTCATTCATTCAATCCTCAGAAGAGCAATTTTTTCGAATCTCCTTCAATTAAAAAGCTCCTTTTTTACGCAGAAGGTGTTTCCCTCAAAAAAACCTCTTGAACACGTAAGAAATTTCCTCAGAATCAAATTCCTCAAATTGCCAAATTTTTAACGGGGAAATTTATACACACAATGTGGAAAAACACCTTTGTTTTTAGGCTTTTTCGGGCTTTCCGCGCCATTATTTTCGGTATATTTGTACTACCTCTCTGAAATGGGGAAACCCGGGGTTAAACTATGGAAGAAATCGTGAAAGAAAAACAGGCCTCAGATTACTCGGCCGACAGTATTCAGGTTCTTGAAGGACTTGAGGCCGTGCGCAAGCGCCCGGCCATGTACATTGGTGATATTGGCGTGAAAGGATTGCACCATCTGGTGTACGAAGTGGTTGATAATTCCATCGACGAAGCACTTGCCGGTCACTGTAAAAACATCTCAGTGGCCATTCATACCGATAACTCGATATCGGTAAAGGACGACGGGCGAGGCATTCCCGTAGATATGCACCTCAAGGAAAAGCGTTCGGCGCTCGAAGTGGTAATGACCGTGCTTCATGCCGGGGGCAAATTCGACAAGGATTCGTACAAGGTTTCGGGCGGTTTGCACGGCGTGGGCGTGTCCTGCGTAAATGCACTCTCCGATCACCTCAAGGTAACCGTAAACCGTCAGGGTAAAATCTATCAGCAGGAATACAGCATCGGCAAACCGCTTTATCCGGTAAAAGAAATCGGCGAAAGCAATGTGACCGGCACCGAAGTGCATTTCCATCCCGACAGCAGCATCTTCACCGTAAGCGAATACAACTACGATACGCTTGCAGCCCGTATGCGCGAACTTGCCTACCTCAACAAAGGCATCCGCATTACACTCGAAGACCGCCGCGTTACCAGCGAAGACGGTTCGCACCCCGTGGAAATGTTTTATTCCGAAGGCGGCCTGCGCGAATTTGTGGCTTACCTCGATGCCAACCGCGAAAAACTCATCGAAGATGTGGTGTACATGGAAGGCGAACGAAACGGAATTCCCGTGGAAGTGGCCATGCAGTACAACTCTTCGTTCAGCGAAAACCTGCACTCCTACGTAAACAACATCAACACACACGAAGGCGGTACACACGTTGCCGGCTTCCGTCGCGGACTCACCCGCACACTCAAAGCGTATGCCGATAAGGAAGGCATGCTCTCCAAACTCAAGTTTGAAGTAAACGGCGACGATTTCCGCGAAGGACTTACCGCCGTAATTTCGGTAAAAGTAGCCGAGCCGCAGTTTGAAGGCCAGACCAAAACCAAACTCGGCAACAGCGATGTGGACGGTGCCGTGAGCGCCGCCGTAAGCGAAATGCTTACCAACTACCTCGAAGAGCATCCCAAACAGGCGCGCATGATTGTGGACAAGGTAATTCTTGCCGCCACCGCACGCCACGCCGCCCGCAAAGCCCGCGAAATGGTGCAGCGCAAAGGCGCTCTCACCGGAGGCGGACTGCCCGGCAAACTCGCCGACTGCGCCGAAAGCGATCCGCAAAAGTGCGAACTCTTCCTCGTAGAAGGTGACTCGGCCGGCGGAACTGCCAAACAGGGCCGTAACCGCGCCTTCCAGGCTATTCTTCCGCTGCGGGGCAAAATCCTCAACGTGGAGAAAGCCATGGAGCATAAAATTTACGAGAACGAGGAAATCAAAAACATCTTCACAGCCCTCGGAGTTTTCCGTGGCACACCGGAAGATGAACGCGCCCTCAACATCGATAAGCTCCGCTACCACAAAGTAATCATCATGTGCGATGCCGACGTGGACGGCAGCCACATTACCACGCTTATCCTCACGTTCTTCTTCCGCCACATGCGCGAACTTATCGAACGCGGATACATTTACATTGCCACTCCGCCGCTGTATCTGGTGAAGAAAGGAAAAGAAGAACGCTACTGCTGGACCGAAGAACAGCGCGACGCATTTGTAAAAGAACTGGCCGGCGAAGGCAAGGAAACCTCGGTAAACATTCAGCGTTACAAAGGTCTTGGCGAAATGAATGCCGAGCAGCTTTGGTCAACCACGCTCAATCCTGAGTTCCGCACACTGCGCCAGGTATCTATCGAAAGCGCCGCCGAAGCCGATCATATTTTCTCCATGCTCATGGGCGACGATGTTCCGCCGCGCCGCGAGTTTATTGAGAAAAATGCCAAATACGCCAAAATTGATGCGTAATGAGTTCACAAAGAATGCGGCGAATCACCAAATGGTTCGCCGCATTTTTTTTGTGTGAGGAATGAATTGAGTCATTCACTTTTTCTCGCTGCAAGTACCAACGCATTAACATCGTAACTTAGAAACATTGATACCGCGCACCACCTGGAACCGCATCATCCTGCGCAGCGTTACACCCAAACGGCTGTTTAATGCCCTGTTGCTGCTGGTGTCGTATCATTTTTCGCGGCTCACACGCCGGGCCTGGATGCCTGCGCGTCCGGCTGCACTGGCTGTGGAACCCACCACGTCCTGCAATTTGCGCTGCCCCGAATGTCCCAGCGGACTGCGTAGTTTTACACGCCCTACGGGAATGCTCGATGCTGAACTGTTTCAGCAAATTGTCGATCAGAATGCGGCGCACTCGGCTTACCTCACTTTCTACTTTCAGGGTGAACCGTATTTGCATCCAAAGTTCACCGACATGGTGAAGTATGCCGCGGCAAAAAAAATGGTCACCGTTACTTCTACCAATGCGCATTACCTGAACGAAGAAAACGCACGCAAAACGGTAGCCTCGGGGCTGAGCAAACTCATTATCTCGCTCGACGGAATTACGCAGGAAACTTACGCAGCCTATCGCATTGGCGGAAAGCTGAACACTGTGCTGGAAGGCGCACGCAATGTGCTGCGCATGCGCGAAGAAATGAAATCGGCCACTCCGTTTGTGACTTTTCAGTTTCTCGTGGTACGTGCCAACGAGCATGAAGTGGAAGCCGCACGCACACTGGCACAGGAACTTGGTGCCGACGAAATTGTGTTTAAAACAGCGCAGTTGTACGATTACGAAAACGGAAATCCGCTCATGCCCGAAAATGAAGAGTTTTCGCGCTACGTGCGTACGCCCGGAGGGAAATACAAACTGCGCGGCACACTGCTCAATCAATGCTGGAAAATGTGGCATTCCTGTGTAATTACGTGGGACGGAAAAGTAGTGCCCTGCTGTTTCGATAAAGATGCCGCACACCAGCTTGGCGATTTGGCACAGCAGCCGCTTACACAGGTATGGAAAAGTGCGCCGTATAATAATTTCAGAAAAGCAATACTGCAATCGCGCAGCAGTATTGATATTTGTGCCAACTGTTCGGAAGGCACAAAAGTTTTTGCCCAAGGTTAATACACAAGTTTATGAGTTACGTTTTCTACATACCCTCGCGCAAGCCCATTGCCAAAGGCTGGCTGTTTAAGCAACTGCTCGACGAGCAGGAGCATTCGAAACACAGCGCACAGGTAATTGACGAAAGGCTTATCGAGGAAGGCGAAAAATTGCATCGCCCAGGAATTTCCACACGCGGCGCAAGCATTTACCGCACCGAAACGGGCTACGAAATTTCGCTCCACACGCTTGCCTCCGAAGGCGACTGGACACTGGCTGTGAGAGCCGCAATAATTATTGCCGAATACGCCGACAACCGCCTGCAGCCCGAGAATTACGGCGAAATGGAGGTAAAAGAATTTAAAACGCTTTGCACGCCCGAATGGATTGCCCAACAGGCAGAGCAGGGCACAGGTGTAATTCTTCAGATGGTGCGCGAAGGAAAAGGCCCGCTCACACTGTTTGGCTACCGTGCCGAATATGCAGTGGGAGCAAAACTCATCAAACAACTTCACCTCGAAGAAGCCACAGAAACACAGGCCTTTCAGGCACTCGAAAAACATTTCATTGAGCATCAGAATCAGCTCATTCATTACCAGATTCCACCCCGCTATCAGCTCGACGGCCCCGTGGGCGGCGAGCCCGAACAAATGATTACCTGGAACCCGCTCCAAGCCACGTATCTCTTCAGTTCGATGTGGATTTACGCCAGTTTCGATAAAGGCGATAAAATACTTTGGCTGGAAATCAGGCGCGACAGGCTTCTCCCGCTTTTCGACACCGATTCGCATTTCCGCCCCGCCGACGAAACCAATTATTTCGCCGAACCATTTACTGCCGAAGAACTTCCTGGATTGGAACAAACACTGCGTGGCATTGCCGAAGGCATGAAAGAAACTGCACGCGAACAGGTATCCGCTCCACAAAATTCATCATCGGAAAAGAAACCGTGGTGGAAAATCTGGTAAATTGTTTCTGTATAAAGTATTGGAATATTTCAATAAAAAAATCCCGATCAATCTGACCGGGATTTTTTATGCGGTAAAGAAATTTTATACGGTAAGAATTTCTTTTTCTTTTGTTTCAAGGTGCTTATCTACTTTGCCAATGTAGGCATCAGTCATTTGCTGCACTTTGGCTTCGCCTTCTTTGCCTTCGTCTTCGGGCAGGCCGTTTTTCATGAGTTTTTTGATTTCCTCATTGGCATCGCGGCGGGCGTTGCGCACACTTACTTTGGCGTTTTCGCCTTCGGAGCGGGCACGTTTTACGAGATCTTTTCGGCGCTCCTCGGTCATGGGAGGAATGGCGCAAATAATGATGTTGCCGTTGTTGGTAGGGTTGAAGCCGAGGTTGGCTGCCTGTATGGCGCGCATAATGGGATCAAGCATCGACTTTTCCCAGGGCTGCACCGAAATGGTGCGGGCATCGGGTGTGCTTACGTTGGCTACCTGACTAAGCGGTGTGCTGCTGCCGTAGTAATCTACAAATACCCCATCGACCAGGCTCGACGAAGCGCGTCCGCCGCGGATACGGCTCAACTCGTCTTCAAGGTGCGACACTGAATTTTGCATGGATTCCTCCATCGCGTCGATTATCAACTGTAGATCTTCATTCATATCGGTATTCTTATAGGATGTTGTTGCTAAAATAACGATTAAAACTCTACGAGCGTGCCTACACGTTCGCCCATGACGAGCTTTTTAAGATTACCCGTTTTGTTCATGTCGAATACAATGATGGGTAATTTGTTTTCGTTGCAGAGGGTGAAAGCGGTCATGTCCATCACGCTGAGGTTTTTTTCATATACCTCGTTAAAGGTGATGGTGTCGTATTTCACGGCGTTGGGATCTTTCTCGGGATCGGCAGTGTAGATGCCATCTACGCGGGTGCCTTTCAAAACCACGTCGGCTTCAATTTCAATGGCGCGCAGCGAGCCGGCGGTATCGGTGGTGAAATACGGGTTTCCTGTGCCGGCACCAAAAATTACCACACGTCCTTTTTCGAGGTGACGCACGGCTCGGCGGCGGATGAAGGGTTCGCAGATTTCTTTCATTTCAATGGCGCTCTGCAGGCGGGTGGGCACATTGTTTTTTTCGAGCGCGGCCTGCAGGGCCATGCTGTTTATTACGGTGGCCAGCATTCCCATGTAGTCGCCCTGTGTGCGTTCCATGCCGCCTTCGGCGGCCTGAATGCCGCGGAAAATATTTCCTCCGCCAATTACAATGGCCACCTGTACTCCGGCTTCGAGCACCGATTTTATTTCGGCGGCGTAACGGGTAAGAACTTCGTTGTCGATACCGAATTGTTTGTTGCCCATCAGGGCTTCGCCGCTAAGTTTGAGGAGTATGCGTTTGTATTTCATGGCTTGTTGTGTATGGCTGCGAATGGTCAAAAAAAATCCCCTCTGCGCCGCAGAGGGGATTTATGTACTGGTCAATTATCCGAGGGCGATGCGCTTGAATGACGTTACGGTCATTTCTTTGTCGGTTTCCTGGAGGTATTGACGGATGGTTTTTTTGGCATCTTTAATGAACTCCTGGTTGAGCAGGGTTGACTCTTTGTAGAATTTGTTCAGTTTGCCCTGAGCAATTTTTTCTACCATGTCTTCCGGCTTTCCTTCGGCACGTACCTGTTCGCGGGCTACTTCGAGTTCGCGTTCGAGTGTGCTGCTGTCCACATCGTCTTTGTCCACAGCTACGGGAGCCATAGCGGCTACCTGCATGGCCACGTCGCGGGCGGCTGATTCAGAGATGTTTTTGTTGAAGGCTACGATGCAGGCGAGTTTGTTGCCGGGGTGATTGTAAGCAGTCACCTGGGTTGATTCTACTTGCTCGTAGGCAGAGAGTTCAATTTTCTCGCCGATTTTGCCAACCATTTCCACCACTTTTTCGCTGATGGGCATTCCTTCGTAGCTCAGGCTGAGCAGTGAAGCAAGGTCGGCAGGTTTTTGGTCGAGGGCGATGGTAGCAAAGCTTTCGGCCACTTTACCGAAGTCTTCGTTTTTGGCTACGAAATCGGTTTCGCAGTTGAGTACGATTACTACGCCGCGTGCGCCGTTGGTTTTGGCAATAACCAAACCTTCTTTGGCATCGCGGTCGCTGCGGTTGGCAGCTACTTTCTGGCCTTTTTTGCGCAGAATGTCGATAGCGGCTTCGAAATCGCCGTTAGCTTCGGTCAGCGCCTTTTTGCAATCCATCATACCGGCACCGGTCATGGTGCGCAGCTTATTTACATCTGAAGCGGTGATTGTAACGCTCATGGTAATTTAAAGTCAAAAAGTAATGTTAGCTACTAGGGACGGGCAGGACGACGCTGGCCACCGGCGTTTCCGCCACCACCACCACGACGCTGGCCACCGGCCGGAGCACCGGGCTTTTTAGCACCACCGGGGCTGCCACCTTTACGACGGCGGTCTTCGCCATCTTCGCCACCCTGGGTGTATTTGCGGTCGTCAAACTCTTCTTCCTGATCGTCTTTTTCTTCCTCGCCTTTGTCTTTGTCGAGTTTGCGTTCTTCAAGACCTTCTGCCACAGCTTTGGTTACAATGTTGAGCAGGAGTTCGATTGAGGTAGAAGCATCGTCGTTGGCGGGAATGGCGTAATCAACGCTGTTCGGGTCGCCGTTGGTATCCACGATGGCGAAGGTGGGAATGCCGAGGCGTTTTGCTTCTGCAACGGCAATGTGCTCTTTCACGATGTCCACAATAAAGAGGGCAGCGGGAAGGCGTGTGAGGTCGGCAATTGAACCGAGCTGGTGCTCGAGTTTTGCGCGCTCACGCGAGAGCATGAGTTTTTCTTTCTTGGAGAGTACGTCGAAAGTACCGTCGGTGGCCATCTTGTCGATGTTGGCCATTTTGCGCACGGCTTTGCGGATAGTGGCAAAGTTGGTGAGCATGCCGCCGGGCCAGCGTTCGGTTACGTAGGGCATACCTACGGCCTTTACTTTCTCGGCAACGATGTCTTTCGCCTGCTTTTTGGTAGCTACGAAAAGCACTTTTTTGCCTGAGCGGGCAATTTGTTTGAGTGCGTTGGCGGTTTCTTCAACCTTCACAACGGTTTTATTCAGGTCAATGATGTGAATGCCGTTCTTCTCGGTGAAGATATACGGCGCCATTGCCGGGTTCCACTTGCGCTTGAGGTGGCCGAAATGGGCACCTGCCTGCAGCAGTTCGTTAAAAGTGGTTCTTGACATTTGTTCCTTCGTTGAACGATATATACTGTGAGAAAACGGATCGGATTAACGCTTGCTGAACTGGAAGCGACGACGGGCTTTTTTCTGGCCGAATTTCTTGCGCTCCACCATGCGGGGGTCGCGGGTCATCAGGCCTTCGGCACGAAGTGCAGACTTCACGGTTTCGTCAAGCTCAACCAGGGCACGGGCAATAGCCAGGCGAATTGCTTCGGCCTGACCAGTAACGCCACCGCCGTCAACATTTACCGTAATATCGTACTGGCCGACATTGTTGGTAATGGTGAGGGCCTGCTGCACTTTAATTTGCAGGACTTCGGTGGGGAAGTATTGTTTGAAATCGCGGCCGTTTACGGTAATTGTACCGTTACCGCGCTGCAGATAAACTCGTGCAACAGCAGTTTTGCGGCGGCCGAGGGTGTTGGTAACTTCCATTATGCGCGTTCCTTAATGGTTGAAAGATCGATTTTCTTCGGGTTCTGAGCCTCCTGTTTGTGGTCAGGGCCGGCGTAAATGAATACGTTTCGACGGAGGCGGTCACCGAGGCGGGTTTTAGGCAACATCCGGCCGATGGCTAACTCCAGCACACGCTCAGGATGCTTTGCAAAAAGCTCCTGCGGTGTAGTGAAGCGCTGCCCGCCGGGGTAGCCGGTGTACCTGGTGTACACCTTGTCTTCGGTTTTATTGCCCGTGAAGCGTACCTTGTCAGCATTAATGATGACAATATTATCGCCGCAGTCCACGTGCGGAGTGAACGAGGGTTTATGTTTGCCTCGGATCAGGTATGCTACCTTCGATGCGAGACGACCCACCGTTTCATTTTCTGCGTCCACCAGCAGCCATTCCTTCTTCACGTCGGCAGGCTTGGTAGAGATGGTTTTGTAAGAGATCGTATTCACTTGACCTTCAGTTGTATAGTTCTACAAAGTGTAGTCCTTTCCCATTATTGGGGCTGCGAAGATAAGCACATTTTCTATCCCGGCAAACTTATCCACAAAGAAATTGTGGAAAAAGTTGGTTTCTCCCTGCCTGTGAAATCAGGCCATGCAGAAACAGGCTTAAATTAATCTTTCTGTAAATCAATTAATTACCCTTTAAATTACCAAAATCTTATTCCCATCACCAAAATATCGTCCACCTGCTCGTGATTTCCCTGCCATTTTTCCAATTCCTTCATTAATTCTACTTCCTGAAGGTGCATTGCCAGAGAAGAATACTTTATCAATACCTCCCTGAATTGTTTGTACTTGAATTTTTTTCCCGCAGGGCCGCCAAACTGGTCGGCAATACCATCGGTATAGGTATAAACCAGCGAATCGGGCGACAGTGTGAGGCTGTGCTGGGTAAATGGTTTCATTTCGAGGTGATAGCCTACCGGTTGCTTGTCGGGCTGGTATTCCTTCAACTCGCCTTTTGTAATTACGTAAAAGCTGTTGTTGGCTGCGGCGTAGGTAAGTTCGCGGTTTTCTTTTTTAAACCGGTAAAGCACCATGTCCATGCCGTCTTTCGAATCGTTGCTTTCGCCGGTTTGGCGCAGGGCCGTAATTACGCGGCGGCGAAGCTGGTTTAATACCTCGGCCGGTTCAATGATTCCTTTATCAGAAATAATTTCAGTGAGCAGCAACGAGCCCAGCATACTCATAAACCCGCCGGGCACGCCGTGGCCGGTACAATCAACCGTGGCAATGAAAATGTATCCGTCGCGTTCGGCCAGCCAGTAAAAATCGCCGCTAACAATGTCTTTGGGTTTGAGCATTACAAAGCCCGAATGCAGGTATTGCTCAAAATCCTGCGCCCGCGGCCACAATGCGCTTTGAATGCGGTGTGCATAGTTGATGCTGTCTGTAATGCTTTTGTTTTTTTCTTCAATGGTGGCGTTCTGAAGTTCGAGCTGTGTTTTTTTCTCTTCCAGAAGTTCGTTGCTTTTCTGGCGGAGTTTATTGCGGTTAAACAGCACGGCAAGAAACAACAGCAAAAGCACACAGCCTGCAATGGCCAGCCAGAGAAAAATCTTTTGCGACGATTTTTGCTGGTTGAGCATTTCAATGGCCTGTTCTTTTTCGGCCAGTTTGTACATCGACTCCATATCGCGCTGGTGCTGGAGTACGCGTTCGCTTTGCATTGAGTCTTTAAGGAGTGTGGCTTTACGGGTGTAAAGCAGTGCCTGTTTCCAGTCGCCTTTTTGTTCGTTCATCCGTGCCAGGCCTTCATATATGTCCTGAAACTTGGCCGGCATTTTTAAGCGGCTGTAAAGCGTAAGTGCTTTGTTATAGTGTGCCTCGGCCGAATCATAGCGTTTCAGGTCGGTATAAACCTGGCCGTAATCTATATGTATGAGGGCAATTTCGTAAGTGCTTCCGGTGGTGTCAACCGTGTACAATGCTCTTTGAATAAGGTCGATTGCTTTGGCGGTGTTTCCCTTTCGCGCTTCACATCGTGCCAGACCCGAAAGTGAAGCTCCGATGCGGAGCGGGATATTTAGTTTCTCGGCTATGGCCAATGCTTCGTTCAGGTACTCTGCGGCTTTGTCCACACTGTCCAACTCAAACTGCAGATTGCCCATATTGGCCAGCGATACGGCAAGTCCGTTATAATTATTCAGCGAGCGATTAATAGCAATTGACTTGCTGAGGTAAACAAGCCTGAGCGAATCGTTTCTCTGCACCGAATATACATTGGCAATGTTCATATAGCTGGTAGCCATAGAACGTTGCATTTTGAGCGAGTCGGCAATTCTCAGGCTGCTGAAATGAGCTTCCAGCGCACCGTTCATATCGCCCATGTCGAGCGCAATGGCTCCCAGCGTATTGTAGCCGCGCACCAGTCCGGGCTGGAAGCTGAGTTTTTTTGCCAGTTCAAGCGATTGTGTCACATACCTTCGGCCCACAGCTAAGTCGTCGTAGCTGGTGTCCCAGGCCACATCGTTCAGCCAGTTTACCTTATTGGTGTCGTCGGTTGCCGTTTCCAGATTTTTCATCGCACTGCGAAGCCGGGCCTTGTCCTGCGCCACGAGTGTGACAGGAAGCAGACCGGGAATGAGCAATAAAAACAGCAGTGCTTTTTTCATGTCAGGCAATATACACAACCTCAGCCGAAAAGGCTCGACCGTGCAGCGCCGAAAATCAGGAGTGCTTAATTACGCCAAGTTCGCGCCCCACTTTTTCAAATGCGGCAATGGCTTTGTCGAGATGCTCTTTCTCATGCGCTGCCGAAAGCTGCACACGAATACGCGCCTGGCCCTTGGCCACCACCGGATAGAAAAAACCTATCACGTAAATTCCTTCTTCCAGCAGGCGGTCGGCAAATTGCTGCGAGAGTTTTGCATCATAAAGCATTACCGGCACAATGGCCGATTCGCCGTCTTTAAACTCCAAACCTATTTTGCGAATGCCGTCCTTGAAGTAATTTACGTTCCACTCTAACTTGTCGCGCAAAGCGGTAGTTTCACTCAACATATCAAACACCGCAATGGAAGCACCAATAATAGACGGTGCCAGCGCATTGGAAAACAAATAAGGCCGCGAACGCTGACGCAGCAGCTCGATGATTTCTTTTTTGCCTGTGGTAAATCCGCCCATTGCACCACCCAAAGCCTTGCCCAATGTGCCGGTGATAATATCCACACGACCCATTACATTGCGTTGCTCAATGGTGCCTCGGCCGGTTTTGCCAATGAAGCCGGTGGCGTGGCATTCGTCAACCATTACCAATGCATTATACTTTTCGGCCAGATCGCATATTTTATCAAGCGGTGCCACAAAACCGTCCATCGAAAACACACCGTCTGTTACAATAATGCGGTGGCGCTGTGCCTGTGCTTTTTTGAGCTGCTCTTCCAGATCGGCCATATCGCAGTTCTTGTAGCGATAGCGCTGTGCTTTGCACAGGCGCACACCGTCTATGATGGATGCGTGGTTGAGTTCGTCGGAAATGATGGCATCCTCTTCGCCAAACAAAGGCTCAAATACGCCGCCGTTGGCATCAAAAGCAGCCGCATACAAAATAGTGTCTTCGGTGCCGAGGAAAGAAGCAATTTTAGCTTCGAGTGTTTTATGGATATCCTGCGTGCCACAAATAAACCGCACCGACGACATGCCAAACCCGTGCGAGTCCAACGCCCTGTGTGCAGCTTCCAGCACTTTGGGGTGCGAAGAAAGTCCGAGGTAATTATTGGCACAGAAAATAATTACATCCTTGCCATTCACTTTTACTACCGCATCCTGAGGAGTGGTAATTACCCGTTCGCGTTTAAATAAGCCCGCTTCCTGTATATTGGCGAGTTCCTGACTGAGTTGCTGATGAAAGGCTGGTGTGTACATATAGACTGGTTATTTCGACAACGAAAATAAAGGTAACAGGCAGAATAAAAAACTATTTGTTTGGACGGCCGGAAGAGTAAAATTTGAAAATAAGCCCGCACGAGGTAATATTTTGGTGTGTATCTCTTTTCAATGCCCTACTTTCGCAGTCCATTGTTTGAAACAATATGCAGAAAAAGATTTTACTTCTCGGCTCAGGCGAATTGGGTAAAGAATTCGTAATTGCCGCACAGCGTTTAGGTCAGTATGTAATTGCTGTGGATTCGTATGACAATGCTCCTGCGCAGCAGGTGGCGCAGGCCCGCGAGGTGATTAACATGCTCGACGGAAATGCCCTTGATGCCGTGGTGGCAAAACACAGGCCCGACATTATCGTGCCCGAAATTGAAGCCATCCGCACCGAACGTTTTTACGACTACGAAAGCAAAGGCATACAGGTAGTGCCCAGTGCGCGCGCCGCCAATTATACCATGAACCGCAAAGCCATCCGCGACCTTGCTTCCCAGGAACTTGGCCTGCGCACGGCAAAATATGCCTATGCTACCACGCTCGACTCGTTTCGTGCAGCCATCGACGCAATCGGTCTGCCCTGTGTGGTGAAGCCGCTTATGTCGTCGTCGGGCAAAGGACAAAGCGTGGTGCGCACCGAAGCCGATATTGAAAAGTCGTGGAACAACGCCATGGCCGGTTCGCGCGGCGATCTCAACGAAGTAATTGTAGAAGAGTTTATTCGTTTCGATACAGAAATTACCCTGCTCACCGTAACGCAGATAAACGGTAAAGTGCTGTTTTGCCCGCCCATCGGCCACCGCCAGGAGCGCGGCGATTATCAGGAAAGCTGGATGCCGCACCCCATGAGCGCCGAACATCTGGCCGAAGCGCAGGACATGGCTGCTAAAGTTACACGCGCACTTACCGGCGCCGGAATCTGGGGCGTGGAGTTTTTCCTCACCGAAAAAGGTGTGTACTTCTCCGAACTCTCGCCCCGCCCGCACGATACCGGCATGGTTACGCTGGCCAATACACTTCCGCTCAACGAATTCGAGCTTCACCTTCGCGCCATACTTGGCCTTCCCATTCCCGAAATCGTACTCGAACGCGCCGGAGCCAGCGCCGTAATTCTCGCCGATCGTGAAGCGCCGCCCGTAATCAACGGCCTCGCCGATGTGCTTTCGCTGCCTTCCAGCGATGTGCGCATTTTTGGAAAACCCGTTATGCGTCCCTACCGGCGCATGGGTGTGGCCCTGAGCTGGGGCTCTGCCAATACCGATGTGAAAGAACTGGTGGAGAATGCAAAACTGGCTGCGTCCAAAATTTCATTAACGTAATCTCATCATAGAAATAAAAACGAGGCCCGGCAAAACTTGCCGGGCCTCGTTGCTATAAATCGGATGATGATTTAATGTGTAACTACTGCGTCTTTCACCGTTTTGCCATTGGCCGAAATCACCGTTACGTGATAAATGCCTTCGGCAAGTGTGGCAGTAGAAATTGAAGTGTTGTTGCTTGCGGGAACAATGTTCAGCATTTCCTGTCCGAGCAGGTTGGTAATGATAATACGCTCGGCCACATAGCCGTTTGTGCTGATGTTCAGCGCGTCGTTCACCGGGTTCGGGAAGAAGGTAAATGGCGCAGCCTGAAGATCGGTAATGCCGGCCGGCAGGCTCGGATCAATCATAATGGAGGCCGTTTGCGGATTCATCGGAATGTGGGTGTAGTTGGGATCCACCGCAAACACATCAGAGAAAGACACTTCAAGTTCCGACAGCGTGGCTACGTTATAGGAAGTTCTGAGCGAGAACGAGCCAAGATATACGGCGCCATTTACGGCGGTATGTGTGGTTCTTACCATGCCTACTTCGTTCTGGCCGGTTGATGAGAATTGCTTGTCCATGCCCAGCATACTCACATTGCGCGTGCCCAATGCCGAGTTGGTAAACAGCATTTGTGTACTTCCGCCGGCAACCAGGTTAGGATCAAAATGCAGTTTAAAGGCTATTCCGTAGAGGTCATTTATCGGAAGTGCAGCCGAGCCGGCATACACGTCAAAAGTCACAATATTACCTTCGCCAATGGTGCTTACCGAAGGCACGAGTGTAAGCGGCGGCAGGCTGGTAAGATTCACATTGGGGTCGGCAGCGGGAAGGCGAAGCGGGTGATTTTGCCCATAATTGAGGCTGATGGCGAGTGTATCGTTCAAATCCACCACTCCGTCGCCGTTGCAGTCGCTGTGTTTGTAGTTGGCTCCCAGCGGGAAGTTGGTATTCCAGTCGGTTGAAGGCTGGGCAACCCATGTGTTTGAGGCTGATGCACGCGTGGTGCCGGTGGCATTGTAGGCAATACCAAGACTGAGTAAGTCCACATTGTTTGCTTGCAGGTCATAGTCGCAGTCGCCCGGCCATACGTTGGCCATCAGGGTGCCCAGGCACGATACATCAATGTATGTATAGGCATAGTGCCCGGTCAGTGCGCAGTCAGAATTGATAAATTCTACAGTAACGTTCTGCCCTACATAAGCAGTAAGGTCAACGCTGATATTGGTCCAGCGACGATATTTTATCATCCCGTTGGGGGTGGTAATAAAAGGCACATTGGGCTGGGCCGAATAAAATGTATCTGTTCCGGTAGCAATAATTGCCATCGACGAATCATACATATTTACCATAAAGTAAGGCTGCTCATTGGGCATGTGTTGCGGATCTTCCATTACACAGGCAAACTGGTAGGTGAAGATGTAATTGGTTGCAGTAACCGTAAAGCTGTACGAAAGCTTTTCGTTTTCTGCACCGATGTTGTTATTGCCCAGGCGCAGTGTTACACTTCCTCCTCCCGGAGCAAGTGAAGTCATTTGTGTATCGGGCAAATTGGTAATCGGGTCGATCACAAGCGAATCAACAAAATTGGTGGTAATCAGCGTGTGTCTGGCAAGCGGATCACTCACGGCAGCATTAAGCCCATTGCTGATTAATCCCGGAATCCAGGTTACAGGAGCAGAAAGCGTTCCATAGTTATCACCCGAGGCTGCGGTCCAGTTGGTAAAAGTGGTGTCTTCAAAATCACGATTGCCGCAGGTGCTTTGCGAAAACCCCTGTACAGATGTGGCTGATAATACGGCAATAAAGATGACGCGTACAAATTGTTTCATGAGAGTGGGAGTTGGTCATTATAAAAGTAAAACAATTCAACCGGCTAAACTTCAACGCAATCTCCAGTTTTAGTACAAAATAGTATTGTGGTCAGTAAAATGGAGAATCACCACCTGCTAATGAAACATTACTGCGTTAGTGTTTAAGCCTAAGCCACACAACTACGTTTCAGCCGGTAATAATTGCCGGGAATTGACTTTACCCACCCGTTCAATTCCAGACTTGCCATAATATCCAGCAAATGCTCATGGCAGAGATTTACTCCGGTAGTTAAATCCGAAATATGAACTTCGCCACGCCCGTTTAACAAGCCTACAACTGTAGCCTCTTCCACTTCTAATTTTTCAATTTCGGGCTTCACTTCAACTGCCAGAGTGGTCTGTACACCGCTTTCCCAGTTCATCCCCAAAGCCACATCTGCCGCAGATGTAATTAAAGCCGCCTTATGCCCCTTTATCAAACGTAAACACCCGGCCGATTTTTCGTCATTTGCTCTGCCCGGAAATGCAAACACATCGCGGTTATAGTTATTGGCAAACTCTGTGGTAATCAAAGACCCGCCCGTAACTCCCGATTCCACCACAATCACTGCATCCGACAACCCCGCCACAATACGGTTCCTCATCGGAAAGTTCTCCCTGTCCGGCTTGGTCTGGCTCGGAAAATCGGTAAGCAATCCGCCCGATTCTGTCATTTGCCGCGCCAACCCTCTGTGTGCATAAGGATAAATCTGATCCAGCCCGTGTGCCAGCACGCCCAAAGTAGGGATATTTTGCTCCAGCGCCATTTTATGTGCTATGGCATCTATCCCGTAAGCCAGCCCGCTCACAATAAGCACATTATATTGCGCAAGATCTTTCACAAACTGCATACACAATTCTTTCCCATATTCCGAGGGTGAACGTGTGCCCACAATACTCACTATACGCTTGGCATTCAAATTCGTATTGCCGCAGTGATACAGCAATAAAGGTGCATCATGGCAATGACGAAGCCGCTCCGGATAATGCGCATCATCAATAAACAAAACCTGCAGCTTATGCCGCTCCGTAAATCTTAATTCTTCCTCCGCCCGTTTCAGGATACTTTTATCACTTAATTGAGATAGTTTGTTTGCTCCGATCCGCGAAATTTTGCGAAGTAAATCTGGTTTTTCAAGAAAAACGGCAGAGGCTGTGCCGCAATGAGTTAGGAGTTTTTTGGCCAGCACCGGTCCTATACCCGTTAATTGTGTCAGTGCAATCTGATAAATTCGTTCATCCATTATTACTACCTTCCTTCCTTTATCACCACAAATGTACAACCACCTCTCCCCCTTTTGTCACCTGTTCATATCTTTACTCCTCCCTTCCTTCCTCTCCGCACAAACTGCTATTATAAAAGGAATTGTGAGCGACAGTGCCAATGGCGAACCGCTTATTGGTGTAATTGTAAGTGCCGGTGAAAAACAGGGTGCCGTTACCGATATTTCCGGCAATTATCTGCTCCGGCTTGAACCGGGTTCCTATACACTTACTTTCCGCTATACCGGCTACACCACACAAACTGCCGGTGTTACTCTTGCCCCGGGCGAAAATAAGCAGCTTGATATGAAACTTGTCAACGCCACCCAGCAACTTAACCTTGTGGTGGTTTCGGCAGGAAGGTACGAGCAGAAAATTACCGATGTCACCGTATCGATGGAGGTAATTAAGCCTGCACTTATCGAGAACAAGAATACCACCAACATGGAAACCATCATCGACCAGACACCGGGGGTAAATGTTACCGACGGGCAGGCCAATATACGGGGAGGCAGTGGTTTCAGTTACGGCGCGGGAAGCCGGGTGCTCATGGTGGTCGATGATATGCCCATGCTCTCGGGCGATGCGGGCGATGTAAAATGGAACTTCCTGCCCGTCGAAAATGTGTCGCAGGTGGAAGTGCTTAAAGGCGCTTCCTCGGCGTTGTTTGGCTCCTCGGCCCTTAACGGGGTGATTCACTTCCGCACCGCTTACCCCGGCCTCAAGCCACAAACAAATGTGACCATCTTCTCCGGCTTTTACGATTCGCCGCAACGGCAGGAGTTGAAATGGTGGAAAAATACACCGCCCGCAAACACCGGACTCTCATTTAATCACTCGCGCCAGATTGGAAATCTGGACCTGGTGGTGGGAGGAAATTTTTTCGACGACGACGGATACCGTTACCTCGAAACCGAACAGCGTGCCCGCCTCAATATCAATACCCGGTATCGCTTTAAAAAAATTCCTGGTCTTAGCGCAGGAATTAATGCAAACATGATGCGCACCACCGGCGGACTTTTCATACTCTGGTACAATGATACTCTGGGCTATATACCTGCCGACAGTACCGTGCAGAATTATATAAACAAGCGTTTCAATATCGATCCATTCATTACTTACTACGGCCCCAAAGGACATCGTCACGCCCTGCGCACCCGTTTCTTCCGCACCGACAATGCCAACGACCTCGCCCAAAGTTCGCTGGCCGACCTTTGGTATGGCGAGTACCAGTATCAGTACCGGTTTAAAAACGACATTGCTTTCACGGCCGGACTAGTAGGTATGTACAGCTCCATAAAATCGCAGCTTTACAAAGATCATTATTCCACAAACATTGCCGGCTACATTCAAACCGATAAACGTTTCTTCGATAAACTCACAGTATCAGCCGGTCTGCGGGCCGAATACTTTAGAGTGGATACCGCCTCCACAGAATATGTCATCACCCGTTCAGGAACCGATACCATTTCTTTGCCTTTCCGTCCCGTATTCCGTTTTGGCGTAAATTATCAGTTGCTCAAAGCCACATTTATCCGGGCATCATACGGGCAGGGCTATCGTTTCCCGTCCATTGCCGAAAAATTTGTACGCACCAGTGCAAGCAGCCTCGAAATTTACCCCAATGCACAGCTACAACCCGAAACGGGCCAGTCGGCCGAACTGGGGGTGAAACAAGGTTTGGCTGTGGCAAACTGGAAAGGGTATGCCGACCTTTCGGTGTTCTGGATGGAATACCGCAACATGATGGAATTCACATTCGGGCAGTGGGGAAATCCATTGGTTGATCCGCTTTTCGGTCTCGGGTTTAAATCAATAAATATTGGCAGCACACGCACTACCGGTTTCGATTTTTCGGTAATGGGGCAGGGGCAGATTGGCAATTCTTCACTTACGCTGCTTGCCGGATATACCTATATGAATCCAGTTTCGCTCCGGTTCAATGAGGCTCAGGATACGCTGGTAAATACAGCCAAAGACAACATCCTTAAATACCGCTACCGCCACATCGCAAAATTCGATGCCGAGTGGCAGTACAAGCAGGTGGCTTTTGGTGTAAGTATGCGCTACAACAGCTTCATGCAAAACATTGATAAGGTATTTGAAACGCTGCTACCGGGCGTAAGAAGCTATCGCGAATTAAACAACCACGGCGATATTATATTCGATACCCGTTTGCTCTGGCAACTCAGCAACGTGGCCCGCATCGCACTCATCGGCAACAACATCTTCAACCGCGAATACAGCTCCCGCCCTGCCGATATTCAGCCCCCGCGCAATTTTGCCCTGCAGGTGCAGCTCAAATTTTAATACTGTAACTTTTACGCCACGCAGCGTTATATATCCGGCAACAAAAATCATAAATGCCGGATACGATTACCGCTTCCGTACCGGCCCTGCCCGCAGCATTCCTCTGGCTGCGGGCTTATTTTTTGGCCAGAATTTCGCCGGTCATTTCGGGCGGAACTGCAAGGCCCATAAGCGTAAGAAGGGTAGGAGCAATGTCGGCGAGGCGGCCGTTGTTTATGTGACTGTAATTCGGATCAATCATTATGCACGGCACCGGGTTGGTGGTGTGGGCCGTGTTGGGCGTGCCATCGGTATTTATCACATAATCGGCATTGCCGTGGTCGGCGATTATGATAAACGAATAATTGGCCGACAGGCCGGCTTCCACCACTTCGCGCAAACAGCCGTCAACCGTTTCCACGGCTTTTACCACGGCCTCATACACACCTGTATGCCCCACCATATCGGGATTGGCGAAATTGAGGCACACAAAATCGGCACTGCCGCTTTTTAGTTCGGGCACAATGGCTTGGGTAAGTTCGCGGGCACTCATTTCGGGCTGTAAATCGTAAGTGGCCACTTTGGGCGAGGGAATCATAATGCGCCGTTCGCCTTTAAACTCCGCTTCACGCCCGCCCGAAAAGAAAAACGTAACATGCGGATACTTCTCCGTTTCCGCAATACGTATTTGTGTGCCGCCCGCCTTTTCAATAGCCTCGCCAAGCGTCATGCTCAAGTCGTCTTTTTCAAAAATTACGTGCACATTTTTGAACGTATGGTCGTAGCGGGTCATGGTTACATAATGCAGCGGCAAAGTGTGCATACCCTGTTCGGGCATTTCCTGCTGCGTGAGCACCTGTGTAATTTCGCGGCAGCGGTCGGTGCGGAAATTGAAGCAGAGTACGGCATCGCCGGGCTCTATTCGGGCTACCGGCTGTCCATTATCCTGCGTGAGAATAAGCGGGGTGAGAAATTCATCCGTAATGCCTTCGTCGTAACAGGCGGCCACTTCGGCAAGTATGTCGGTGCAGTGTTCGCCTTTGCCGTTTACAAGCGCATCCCAGGCAATTTTTACACGCTCCCATCGCTTGTCTCTGTCCATGGCGTAGTAACGACCGGTTACGCTGGCAAGCAATGAGCCCGTTTCTTTAAGCACAGGCTGAAGCAGTTGCAGAAAGCCCAGTCCGCTTTTCGGATCAGTATCGCGCCCGTCGGTGAACGCATGTACAAATACTTTCGAAACACCGTTGGCCGCCGCTACCCGCAATAAATGATGCAAATGCTCCTGCGACGAATGCACACCACCATCCGACAAAAGCCCCATCAGGTGCAGTGCTTTGCCATTGGTTTTTACATAGCCAAACGTTTCGGCAAGCACGGGATGGGTGTCAATGGAACCATCGCGGCAGGCGCGGTTTATCTTTACCAGATCCTGATACACCACGCGGCCCGCACCAATATTCAGGTGCCCCACTTCCGAGTTGCCCATCTGCCCCTCGGGCAAACCCACATCCTCGCCCGAAGTACGCAACGTACTGTGCGGGTAAGTATGTATCATGCTACGGAAAAAAGGCACCTGTGCATGTGCTATTGCATCAGATGCAGTTCCGTCGCCAATGCCCCAGCCGTCGAGAATGATCAATACTGCTTTTTGTGAAACGCCCATAAATCAGTGTGTGAGTGGAAAAGAAAGTTCAAAGATACTGCCGCCGCCTTCATGGTCAATAATTCTGATCTGCCAGCCATGCGCCTGTACCAGATTCTGTACAATGTACAATCCCAGCCCCGTGCCTTTGGTGCTGCGCGTTTCTTCGTTGCCCAGCCGGTAAAAGCGTTTAAACACCATCGGTTTTTCGTGATCGGGAATGCCCGGGCCTTTGTCTGCCACGGTGAGATAACTGCGCTGACCGTCGCGAAGGAGCCGCACCATAATTTCACTTCCACGGGGCGAATAGTTTGCGGCATTTTCGAGAAGATTCATCAGCACCGAATGAAGTGCAATACGGTCGAAACCGGCAACTATTCCCGGCGAAACCGAATGCGAGAGCCGGTGATGCCGCAACGTGCCCGAACCGGCTTTGTCCGTTAATTCGGTTACAAAATCGCTGAGGTTACCCTGCTCGGGGTGAATGGCAAATGAATTGTGGTCGATGCGCGCAGCCACCAGAATATTGTCCACCAGCGCATGCAAACGCTCGGTATCTTCTATGGCATCCGAAAGCATTTCGTCCTGTTTTTCGGCCGGGAGCTTTCGGCGGCGCAGGGTTTCTAATTGCAGTTTCACCGAGGCCAGCGGCGATTTCAGTTCGTGTGTAACCGAAAGCAGAAAGTTTTTTTGCTGCTGGGCCAGTGCGGCTTCCTGTTTAAAGCTGCGGCGGGTGCGCAAAATACCTAAGCCAAGCAGAAAAAGAAACACAAGTCCTTCGCCCAAAATCATGAGCCGCTTCATGGTGAGCTGATGCTCCAGTTGACGGGCCACTTCCTCTAGGCCGCGTGTATCGTGTGCGCGTATCAATTGCTGCTTTTCCAGAAGCAGTTCCGTAATTTCTCCGTTCAGGTGCGTGAGCAGAAAAGCCCACCAGCCAAACTGGATAAACACATAACACACTAAAATGTAAAACAGCAGCAAGGGCCGCGAACGTTTGCGCTTTGGCATACCACAAAAGTACCGAAAACAAAACAGCCTCCCATTAAGGAGGCTGCTTGCCAGGAGAACAGCATAAACCCATGAAAACTACACTTGTTCCCCCTTGCCCGGATATACCGTAATATTATTGTCTGATATTGAGACTGGTTTCACTCTCGGCATCGGTTTTCATGGTTTCCATGTCCTTTGCCACCAGTTCTAAATCGGCTTTCAGTTCGTTCAGTATTTTATTCGACTTTGTAGTGTCTGCGGTATCGCCGTGAAGCAACTGCAGGCGGTGATAATCAAGACGGCTCTGGTGCTTTTCAATCATCGATTTGTGAGTCTGAATCATGTCAAGCGCCTCACTGTTGCTGGTCATGCCCACTTCATTGGTAAACAGTTTAACCTGTTCTTCGTGAAGTTTGATCAACTCGTTGATCTTCATTTCGTATTTGCCAAAATCACTGGTCACCTTGGCCTGGGCGTTTTCGGTTAAACTGTCGGCCTTGCTTTCATGACAGGCCGAGTAGCTTATCGCCGACACGGTGATTACAGTAGCTGCAAAGGGCAATAAAAATTTACCAGCGAAATTCATTTGTTGTGATTAACAGTACAAAAGTACAGCGGGTTTTAAGCCCTTGCCAAAGAATTAGACGACGTGAAACCTGAACCGGACGGGCATTAAAATTCGCCCGATGAGTGAAAATATGGAGTTGTTGATTTGGTCCTGTTGCTTTTTTCAATCACTAATTTGCAAATGAGTAACGGAAAGCCGGTATTAAAACAGCCGAAAATGGCTGCCAACGCCCAATTTTAATCCGTGGCGGAAGCTGACGCATTCGATTTATCAGCATGCAAACTGAGCCGGCAGTTTTTTTGATTACAGCCCGAAAATCAACCAGCACAGGGTAAATCCCACGATGATAATCAGATACTGCCAGATGTCGGGGAAATAATAGAGATACTTATTGTAGAATGCTTTTAGCCGGGCTTTCATCTGTGCACATTTTGTGTACAAAGCAAAAACGCCTTACAAGTTTTTCTTGTAAGGCGTTGATTTTGTGGTGGGAGCAACAGGATTCGAACCTGTGACCCTCTGCTTGTAAGGCGGAGGGTTGAGTTCATCATAACTGTGTTATTTTCATTTATATTACTCATTTACAGCTTTTTGTGTTTTTGTAATTATGTGTTGTTTTGTAGTGTTATTCGTTTATTTTGCACAAATTTGTGCACATTTTGTGCACATGACCAAACAGTTTTCCATTTCGTTGTACCTCGATACACGAAGATCGAAGGTAGAAGAAACAGCCCCGCTCAAAGTTAGGGTTTACTCATCTGTTCTCAACAGAGCCAAATTTTACTCTACGGTATTTCAAATGACCCGAAAGGAATTTGAAAGCATCTGGGAAACCACAAAGCCCAGACTTGAGCACAAAGAAATGAGAATGAAACTTCAAGCTATTGAAGATAAGGCTTTTCAGTCCGCTATGGGGTTAGACCCCTTCACATTTGAGCAGTTTGAAAGTAAGTTTCTTAAAAATATGGCAGATGGAGATAACATACTTTATTATTATGATTCTGCTATTCAGAGGCTTACAGAAAATAATCAGTTCGGGACGGCAAGTAATTACAGGCTGAGTAAAAAGTCACTGATTGAGTTTGTGAAGTTCAAAACCGGCAGGGAGGCGAATAAACTTGCTTTTGTGGAGGTTAATAAAGAATGGCTGCAACTGTATGAGCAATACATGATTGAAACATTAGGACGAACCCGAACAACTGTTTCAATGTATCTGCGTGTACTTCGTACTATTTTCAACAACGCACTGAGCGAAAATGAAATAAGCAGAGAAGTTTATCCTTTTGGTGAAAAAAAGTACCAGATACCCACGGTAAGAAATATTAAAAAAGCCCTTAGCCCTGATAAACTTAAAATTCTGTTTGAAGCAACCCCGGAAACACCTCAGCAAGAGAAAGCAAAAGATTTTTGGTTTTTCTCATACGCCTGTAATGGAATGAATATGAAAGACATTTTGCTGTTGAAATGGGAGGACTATACAGGCGATACGATTTCATTTTACCGGGCAAAAACGATTAACACCAACAAAGGGGATTTAGTTAGGGTTGTGGTTTATCTGAATGAGTACTCAAAAAGTATAATTGAAAAGTACGGGGCGAAAAATAGGAGTGCAAAAGAGTTCATTTTTAATGTCCTCAATGATTCGTATAGTAAGCAGGAACAGTTTACGGCAATTAAAAACTTTACCCGCTTTGTAAATCAGAACTTCAAAAAAATGGCAGAGAACCACGGTATTACAGAAAGTCTTTCCACTTATTGGGCACGACACAGCTTTGCAACAACTGCAATAAGGAAAGGGGCAAGTATTGAGTTTGTAAGCGAAGCCCTCAGCCATAGTAATGTAAAAACCACTCAAACCTATTTCGCAGGTTTTGAGGAAAGCAGTAAGCGAGATATTATGAATAAGGTAATGGAGTTTTAAAATAAAAAAAAATGATTGGAAACTGTCGAATTGTCAATCCAGAAGCTGCACTAAAATTCGTAACAGAAATGTATGCTTGCAAAAGCATTACGTTACACTCAAAAGATTTTGAACTGGGCTTTACAGATATTCAACCAGATAAGGAATATGAAAAACCGCAAAATAAAAAAACGGGTTTTGTTTATCCTAATTGCTGTGACTATCATACAAGGATGTTTGAGGCTATTACTAAATGGTTTGATTCATTCCCCAACTGTTGTGATACACACAAAAAGTTATTATCTCAAAAATGGTTTAATAAAAAACAGTATTACGGCGTTGAAAGTAAATTATTGAACCAAATTTCATACAGTGAATACCATATTCTAAATAAAATAAATAAAGAGGATTGGTTCGAAGATATAGAAGAATATATAGAGGCAAATATTCTTAGCTTCGGGCAATTGCCAGAAGGCTTTGGCGTTGTTGGGCTTGATTTGTATTTGTTCTATGTAGAAAATTTTATTGAGCACGGACTAAATGACTACTCAGAAAAAAAAGATAAACTGCTCATTTTTATACGTGAAATTAATAATGAAAACCCCAAAAAGAAAAGAGAAGAAAGTGATTTAAATAAATTGAAACACACATATAATAGATGGCTTAAACTAATGCCCTTCTCTTTGCCTTATTTGAAAGAAAAAGAAAAAGAGTATAGGGAAAGTATCCCTCTATTAAATGCCAAACCACGAATAAACAGATATACAAATTTAGTAAGTGTAAGTCTGGTTTCTCAATCAAAACTAATTAGCTTATTAAATATAGAAACACAAAAATTGATACAGCTATTTAATGCCAGTGAATTAATAAGCGCAGGTATTTCCAATGAGATAAATTCGTATCAAATCGAAATTGAGAATAGATTACTACAAATCGGGGTTAGTAAACTTACAGAGGCGTTTGATAACGAAGAGTTGAAGTATGTAGAAGTGTTAAATAAGTGGTATAAGTTACACCGTAAATATTTTAGTAAAATCAAACCGTTAATATCTTCTCAGGAAAGTTCAGCTTCTCCAAATTTTGATAAAAAAGAAAAAACACCAAAACGAACTACACAAAGCGTTATAGAGGAATATTTTGAAGTTATACATAATAGTCAGGGATGGAGATACGCTTTTAGATCAAAAGATGATTACAGGATTTTTGTTGATTTACTTGTGTGCTTTTTTGAGCAAAAGGAATATACTACTCCAGCTAACATTATTCGCTTGAACACTCAAACCAAAACAAAGGTTGGAAATACCCTTCATGTAATCTACAAAGAGTTGTCGGAAGCACCACTTAAAAGTAATATTCAGTTTCTATCACTTTTGAAATGTTTAAGCCATTTTTCAAACCTCACTGAAAATGAAATTTACAAAGTATTGACTAAATAGGGTGGGTTTAAAGTGCTGGAAATCAGCTATCCCGCAAATCCCCCCATAAATCCCATAAATCCCATACCGAATATTGCGGAACAACAAACAATAATCCGCAATGGAAAAACTTACACTCGAAACTTTGCCGCAAGCGGTAGGCATTATTTACGATAAGCTAACCGCCATTGAGCGCATTCTGGTTGAGCAAAACCCGCCCCAACACGCAGAAAACGAACAACTGCTCACAATTCAACAAGCCGGGGAATTTCTCAATCTTTCAGTACCTACGATTTACGGCTATGTAAGCCGCTCCGCTATTCCGGTAAGCAAACGCGGAAAGAGGCTGTATTTCTCAAAGCTGGAACTTTTGCAATGGATAAAAGACGGGCGAAAGAAAACGGCTGCTGAGATAAAAAGTGAGGCCGAAAGCTATATCAAACGCCACAAAAAAGGGTAAGCTATGGGAGAACATAACATTACCCTAAATGAAAGTAGCTCTGAAAGAGACAATAAAATTACACCAAATTTCAACCTTTCGCAAATACACGGAATCGGGAGTAATGATATTCAAAACGAAGCTGAGCAGCTATTAAAGCAAGGCGTTCAAGCCAAAGAAAATAAAGGACTGTTCACCGTTAAAACAGCCAGCAGTTGGATTGAGCAAGCGAAAAACCGGCCTACTCCTAAAATGCTTTTTGGTGAATTTTGGTTTGAGGGTGAAATATGTATTTTGTTTGCTGATACCAATTTAGGAAAGTCAATTTTAGCAGTGCAAATTGGTAATAGTATAAGTAAGGGTGAACCCATAAGGGGCTTTAAGCAGGAAACAGAAAAGCAACAAATTTTGTATTTTGATTTTGAGTTAAGCGATAAGCAATTTGAAAACAGATACTCAAATAACTTTAAAGAACATTATATTTTTGATGATAACTTCAAGCGTGTTGAAATAAACCCCGATGCAGTAATTCCAGAAAGTCAACTTTTTGAAAATTATCTCAATCATTCGCTGGAACTAAGCATTATCGAAACAGGGGCGAAAGTTTTAATCATTGACAACCTTACCTACCTCAAAAATGAAACCGAAAAGGCTAAAGACGCTTTGCCCCTTATGAAGCATTTGAAAGCATTAAAGAGTAAATACAACCTTTCAATTTTAGCACTTGCACACACCCCCAAAAGAGATTTGTCAAAACCAATTACGCGGAATGATTTGCAAGGGAGTAAAATGCTAATGAACTTTTGTGATAGTTCCTTTTCAATCGGTGAGAGCCACAGCGATAAAAATTTACGCTACCTGAAACAAATTAAACAACGGAACACAGAACAAATTTATGATGCCGAAAATGTTTGTGTTTGTCAAATTGATAAGCCCTTAAATTTTCTATTGTTTGAGTTTGTGAATTACGGTAAGGAATATGAACACCTGAAACAACACACCGAAAAGGACAAAGAAAACCTAATTGTAAAGGTAAACGAACTAAGGCAGCAAGGGCGAAGCTTCCGGGAAATAGGGGGGGAACTGGGCATTTCTCACATGAAGGTAAGCAGGATTTTAAAGGAGTGTAACACACTGTAACAGGTGTAACAGACTGTTACAGTTGTTACAGTAGTTACACCCGTAACGCTTAAAATGCTTAAAATGAATGAGCGCAGATACATACTTGAACCATACAAAGGAATAAATACACGCTACCGTTGCCCCAGTTGCCAGCAGCGAGATAAAACCTTTTCGCTTTATATTGATACCGAAACGGGAAAGCACATACACCCCACTGTTGGCCGGTGCAACCGTGAAAGCAAATGCAGCTACCATTATACCCCGAAACAATACTTTCAGGATAACAATATTTCATTTGATACAACCCAACCCAAAGCATACAAGCCCCGAACCGCTGCACAACAAACAAAGCCCGTTTCATTTATTCCAGTTGAGATTTTTAAAGCAAGCCTGAAGGGATATGAAACAAACCACTTTGCAAAATATCTTATTGATCTTTTCGGGGCTGAGGTTGCCAGCGAACTGATAAGCCGCTACTTTATTGCTACCTCTAAGCACTGGAGCGGGGCAACAGTATTTTGGCAAATTGATATAACGGGGAAAGTAAGAACGGGTAAAATAATGCTTTACAATCCAGTTACCGGGAAAAGGGTAAAAGAGCCTTTTAATCATATTAACTGGGTGCATAAATCGCTCCAGCAGCCCGAATTTGAGTTAGGGCAGTGTTTGTTTGGCGAACACCTGCTCATTGATAAAACAAAGCCCGTTGCAGTGGTTGAAAGTGAAAAAACGGCAGTAATTGCCAGCGTATATTTACCCCAGTTTATATGGGTTGCTGTGGGTAGTCTTACAAATCTGAACGCGGAGAAGTGCAGCATACTCAAAGGGCGAACAGTTGCACTTTTCCCCGACCTCAACGGGTTTGATAAATGGAATACCAAAGCAGAGGAACTTTCACACCTTGCAAATTTTGTTGTTTCGGATTTGCTCGAACGTAAAGCCACCGAAACTGAAAGGGAACAAGGTTTTGACCTTGCAGACTATTTAATACAGTTTGATTACAAAATCTTCGCCCAAACTGAAACCAAAGCCAGCGAAGCACCCCTAACCGCTCAGCCATTGGTTGAGGTGAAACCTATTTATCAGCCTCCTCTCGATTACTATTTCAACAAGCCCGAAGTACCAGAACTCAAAGACTGGGAACATAGTATGACTGAACTTGAAAAATACTTTTCCGGCATTGACATACCAGCAGAGGCCGTAAAGCTGAATAGCTGGAGTACAATAACAAACTGCTCACTATTCATTGAAAGTCACTTTGCTACCGTAAGAGCAAACTATGGTAAAAATTCACATTTGCCATACTTAAACCGGTTGCATGAACTCAAAGATTATCTGCAAACTTCTTTAAAAATTTAGGTTATCTATATGGGACGCTATTCTACACTACCAACACTGTACAACGAATGCAGAACGCTAACCGCCTCAAAGCTGAATAAATGGGGCTACATTCATCCGGGAGTGATTATTTCAGGTGTGATAAACTGGAGCAGGAACGGACAAACCACGGGCGAAGTTTCGGCCTCCCTCTGTTTTGTGGGAGCGTTCCCGGTTTTAACGCTGAATTATTGCTTCAACAAAGAACCACGGGAGTTTACTGTACAGCTTACCTCCCGGCAGTCGAATTTAGGCCGGGGGCTGGTTTGGTATTTCGTTTGCCCGAAAACCGGTTTACTGTGCAGCAAACTGTATCTCATAAACGGCTACTTTGTACGACGTGCAACACACGGCACGGGCTTTTACCATACACAAACTTTATCTAAATCAGACCGCGTTAAAATGCAGCTTTACGAACGTTTTTTCAGGTGTGAGAATGCACACATGGCACTGTATCGTAAACACTTCAAAAAAACATACAAAGGCAAGCCCACACGCCGCTATTTAACACTCATGCAGCATATCCGGCAGGGAGAGGGAATAAATGAGGAGCAACTGTACATTTAAACCGTTTTGCGGCGGCCTGTGTGCATTTCAAACGGAACGCCCAACGCCTTTGAAATAAACCAGTCGTGAAAGGGTATAATTTCCCACCGGAATAACTGCCGGGTGTTTGCGCCGTGCAGGTTGGGTTTCAGTCCCGGTTTGCTTTCGCGTAGCTGGTTGAGGGTTTCGCTTTTATCCTGATACACGTTTCTGAAATTGAACTCAGCCTCAACCACGGCTGTAATGAGTTCAAAAATGTACTGCTCCCGCGTGGTGAGTTCGCTGTACCGGGGCAGGGTTTCCATAAACCGGCGGAGTGTGCCACCTTTGGCCGCGTGTGGAGTGTTGTGGAGCGCAGCCATACACATAAACAACAACTGCCGTACAGCAGCCCCGAAACCCTCTTTATCTGCCGTTTTCAGGCTTACCATTTCGGCCTCCTCTACCGCCTCTGCGTATTGTGCCAGTGAATAATACAGCAGGGCTTTCAGGTAGAATGTTTTATCAAAATGCACGGGTATTTCGGAAAGCAGTTGAGCGGCTGTTTCAAACCGTTTCAGTAAAATGCAAGCTGCCGCCTCCAGATGGTTTAATTCCTGCTTTTCGGCCACGTCCCAACCTTGCACGGCTTTGGCCTGTTGTATGTGTATTAACGCCTGTTCTGTTTTGCGGCATTGCAGATAGAACAGGGCAAGTTTGTAGCGGGTTTCGCGTTCGGGTGCGCCGCTTTGTAAAGCCGTGTGCAGTTTTATTAACCGTAGCTGATACTTTCGGCAGCGTACCACGGTTGCAAACTGGTTGTTTTTCTCCGCGCTCAGTGCTTCGGTTTCAAGTAGTATGAACTTTGCGCGGGCTGAATGAAACGGGCTTTCGGCTTTGCGGAGTTCCTGTATCTGTGTAGCGGTTACACCTTCGGCGGCTACCTCAGCAAGCCGGTACAGTTCGCGGCAGGTGTGCAGCAGTTGTAGGCAGTTCAAAACCTGTATTTCCTGCCTTTCATACTTTGCAGCTTTGGCCGGGTTTATCTTTTGCAGGTAGGTAATTATCCTAAGCAGTTCGGGGTAAAATTCAAGTTGCAGGGCTGTTTCGTAGGCTGCGCTGAGGTGAAATTCGGCAAGGTGTATTAAACCGCGCTCCAGCAAAAACTCTGCATAGGTTATTTTATTGCGGCAGGTTACAAGGGCTTTTTCTTCGGCAGTAAACGATTGTACCCGCAACGTATTTGCACGAAGTACAACCGCCTCCAGCAGCTTTTCTTTCAACCTCAGCACCAAACGGCTAAAGGCTGATACATTCATACTGCCGTATAGCAAAAACTGCAAGGCTTTTTCGGTGTGCTGTTCTTCGCTGCAAAGCAAATCAAACAGTTTCCGGCTTTTGCTTTCGTAGTTTTCCCTGCGTTCGTCGAAAGCCGAAAGGTAGTTTTTGCAGAGGGTAATTTCGTTTGGTTTCAGGGCTTTTACAAGTGTGCTGAGTGCAGTTAGTCCGCTCATTGGTTTTACAGGTTTAAGTGAACTGCAAAACCCTCATTTCAAATATTGCCCGGTTTGTGGTTTGCTCCAAATTACCGACATTCAGAAACACCTACTGCACACAATTACAGCTATTTGCAGAGGTGCTGCAAACGCCTGGCCTCTACCGGCAGTTTTCACACGTTCGGGGGGCTACTGTAAACTCCCGCCTAAATGCCTAAATTTCGCGTTGAGGTTTCTCTATCTTTGAACGTATGAACGTGACATTAACCAAAACGCAGAAAATACTGGTTGAAAGTTCGGGCGATATTGCCCGGATAATGCGGCAAATACTGCTTCGTGAAAACCGCATTAGCCGCCAGAAAGAACACCTCTGGGCTGTTGGGCTTAATGCAGATTTCAGCATTCTGTACGTGGAGTTAATTGCGTTTGGCATACCGGCAAAAGGCAAGGTTAAACCGATGGAAATTTTCCGTTTGGCGTTGCAAAAAGAGGCTGAGTATATGTACCTCTGCCATAACCGAAAAACGGCTGATATGGCCGCTCAACCCGACGATAAGGCGTTAACTGATCGAATGATACAGGTAGGCAATATTGTAGGGATTAACGTTTACGATCACGTAATAATAAACGCGAAAACCGAAGATTACCTCAGCTTTGCTGATGTGGGATTAATGGAGGAACTGCGAAAGAGTACGGCATGGGTGCCGAAGTTTGAGCAGATCAAAAAAATTAAAGCGATGGCAAAAGCTGAGGAGCGAAAACAAACGCAAATCACTATTGCCAAAACAATGAAGAAAAACAAGGTTTCGGCAGATTTGATTTCAAAGTTTACCGGGCTGAGTGTGGAGGAAATAAAAAGCCTTTAGCCGCTATTTACTCAAAGTCTATTTTGTCTATCTCCTTCATTATACGCGCTGTTTCAGATAGTGCCACAATGATTTTCTGATAGTGCAAAATATCGTCGAACTCCAGTTTCCTTTCTTTGCGGTCTTTGAGCCATTTCTGGGCAGGCTGATAACCGCCTATATAAAACTCCCACGCAGTAGCCGGTACATTGTCGAAATACTGCGTTTCGTTTATATACACCCTGCCGTTTTTATACACGGGTTTGTTTACCACGTTATCCCCGTCAACCGGGTACTGTGTTATGTACTTTTCTACTTTCGGGCTTTCCAGCAAATGTATTTCCCTGAGTTCGCCGCCTAACTTTACCAGTTTCCAAAACGTTTCTTTGTCTTTCGGATAGGGTACTCTGGGGAAATCTATTTTCAGAAACTCTTTGTATTTCTCCCGGTAGGTGGGAGAGTGTAGAACGGAATAGATATAGTCTAAAATGTCTATTGGTGCGAAAGTGTTTTTTCTGGGTTCTTTTTCTTGAATGAATGTTAAATTTATTTTCTTGGCAATCGAAGTTATTATTGATTCAGAAAGATTTGGCTTTCGTTCATTCTCTTCTTTGAATAGATGCTTTGTATTTTCTGTGTTGTAAATATATAATGGAAATACAGTGCCGCCTCCACGATAATAAATATTTTGATCTGAGATTATATTAGAGATAAAAGATAAATTCCATTGCATATTCCCAACAGCTTGACCTTGCCTCCCTGAGATCAAAGCAAAATTATTTTGTTGTACAAAGTTTCTCATTATTCTGTTTTGACTATACGCGAAAAAACCTTTTGTTTTTCCTGTAAAATAAGTCCACCTAAAATCAAATGGCCTATAATTAATTTTTCTGTAATTATCCTTATTTGAGTTTTCTTTTAAATCTTTTATTGCCTTTGATAATATCCAGTCACGACTATCATTTTTCACCTTATACTTGATCTTGATTTCATTTTCTTCTAATGAAGTCAGGTCTGAAATTCTTTGTTCTAATTGTAATTTATCATAAGAGATTGTAATTTCATCGTTTTTAGATAAAACACCCAATGAGTTTTCTGGGAATAATTCTAAAATCGAAAATCCTTCGTTATATACTTTCTCATCTTCAAAATCTTTTGGCCTGAAAAAATAATATGGAGTTTGGTTTTTAAGTTTCTTGAATTTCACATCATTAAAACCATTATTAAATAAATAGTCATATTTAACTTCTCTTTTCCCAAATAAATCAAAATGAAAAACTTCACCTAATTCATTCTCCTTTTTTTTGCCGGTTTTTATCAGTAAGTTAATTGAAACCCCTTGTTCAATGTCAAAAACATTAATATCGGCACTCCCATCAGGTGCAGTTTCTTTTTTCTTTGCGTTTCCATGAAGATCTATTGTATATATCTTATCATAGGTTTTAAGTAAATTCCAACGCATACCTCTGTAAGTTGGGTTATCTAAATATCCATGAGGGTTGATAAATGCCAGAATGCCACTGCCATTTTTTTCAATGAAGAACTGACCGTAACGCAAGAATTTCACATAATCATCGTTAATGAATTTTGAGTTTTTTTCTTTTAGTTTCTCATTCCCCCCCGGTTCTTTTTTATAGTCCTCCATTAACTTCATTATCCATTCCCCTTTATTTGCACTTTCACCACTATACGGCGGGTTTCCGATAATGCACATAACCGGCGTATCTCTTTTTATTTTGTTCGCCTCGTTTGCCTCCGCACTCAACCAGTTTGCAAACAGCGTTCCGGTATCGGGATGGCTTTCTTCTAAACTGTTGGTAAGGTAAACGCGGAGGCGTTGGTTTTTGGTGGGCTTAAAGCCGGTTTCGGTAAATAGCAAATCCAACTGCAAATGTGCCATTGCATAGCTTGCCATAAGCAACTCAAAACCGTTGAGGCGGGGCAGCAAATGCGTTTCTACATAGTTGCTCCAAATACCTTGTTGCCCCTCAAACTTTTTATGTATCTGCTTAACCACCTCAGCCAAAAATGTACCTGTACCGGTGGCCGGGTCAAGTATCTGCACTTTGTGTACTTCCTGCTCAACCGTTTTTATATTCTCTTTGTAGCGTTTATCGGTTTCCTGCAAGTTTACTTTTACTTTGGTTTTGCTGGTATCTGCTAAACCGTTGGGCAGGTTAAACTCTGTTTTCAATACCTCATCTACTGCACGAACAATAAAATTAACTACCGGTGCAGGGGTGTACCATACGCCCCGCGCCTTGCGTAGTTTGGGGTCGTACTCACTGAGAAAGGTTTCGTAAAAGTGTATTATCGGGTCTTCGGTTTTGGTGCTTTTGCCGTAGTTCTTTAGCAGTTCCTCCACGTTGCAGGCTAAAAACACCTCTACCAAACTATCTACAATCCATTTAATGCGGTCGTCAATGTCAACCCCTGCAATGTAGCTAAACAGCTTCCGCAAAAACGGGTTTGATTTGGGTATGAGTTCTGCCGCCTCCTGTCTGCTGAATGTGGGCAGTGTGGGGTCGTGCAAACGTGCTGCAAACATACCGTAGGCTATTGTCTGGGCGTACACATCTGCAAAGGCTTTCGGGGTAATGTCGTGTATGAGAATTTCTTTAAATGCGTGGAGTTGGTCTTTGAGCGTACTGTTTTCTGAGGTTTCCTCATCGCTGTTCAACGCCTGTTCAATTACGTTTGCCAGCAGCCGGGCTTTGGCGGCCATCATTTCGGCTAATGTTTTGCTGCTCTTTATGGTTTGCGTAACCTGTAAGCCAAAATCCCGGATAAGCTGCTCAAAGGTGCTGAATGCTTCGGGTATAGGCTTTATTTCGCGTTTCCCGGCCTTATCTGTTATTTCGGCTATGCGGACGCTCTGCGTAGGCTTTCCGTCTTTGTAGAAGTGGAAATCCAGATAATCGGTAAAAATCAAATTGGTAAGGCTTTCCCGGTAGCGGTCGAACTGTTCTTTATTGCCGCTTTTGTTTTTGCCCTGCAAATCGCCGTCCCCTATGTCCTTAGCTTCAATAAAGCCTACCGGTATTTCATTGCGGGTTAGGATATAGTCGGGTGCTCCGCATTTCTGCCGTTTGGGTTCGTTGGTGGCATACACGCCGGGAATGAGGCTTTCAATAAGTGTTTGTAAATCGCCCCGGAATGAGTGCTCAGTAGTAATGCCTTGCTTATATCGTTTATTGATACTGTCTAAATATTCGGCTACGTTCATACGTTCGGAAATGGAATTTGTGCAGGGAGGTTTTGTTTTCTGCTAAAATAACCTGACTGGAGAAACTGAAAAAAAATAGGTCGAAATCCCCCCTGTTTTTGTGCACATTTTGTGCACATAGCAAAAACGCCTTACAAGTTTTTTCTTGTAAGGCGTTGATTATCAGGGTGGGAGCAACAGGATTCGAACCTGTGACCCTCTGCTTGTAAGGCAGATGCTCTGAACCAGCTGAGCTATGCTCCCGTCTAATCGGGCTGCAAATATACTGCTGATGTTTAAATCTCCAAAAAATCAGAAAAAAATTTTCTGCAGTTATGCGTAAGGTGCTGTAAATCTGTCTTATATCGTTTAAATCGCTTCGGCTACCACAAACGTACTTCCTCCCACATACACCAAATCATGGGCATTGGCCGCTTTGCGGGCAGCCGAAACGGCTTGTTTCACACTGCGATATACTTTGCCATGCAAGCCAAATTCCCGGGCGGCACTTTGCAGTTCGCGGGCGGCAAGGGCGCGGGGCAGGCGGGCGGCACAGAAATAATAGACGGCTTTTTGGGGTAGCAGTTTCAGTACTTTGTTTACGTCTTTGTCGTTAACCATGCCAAATACAATGTGCAGTTGTGCGTGTGGCGTGGCTTTTATTTGCCGCAGCACTTCCTTTATTCCGGCTTCGTTGTGGCCGGTGTCGGCTATGGTGAGGGGTTTGTGGCCAATTACCTGCCAGCGGCCCTGCAGGCCGGTGAGCGATGTGACTTTGGCAAAACCTTTGCGCACCGCCGTTTCGGGAATGCGGAAGCCTTGTGTGCGCAGGGAATCGAGCGCGCAAAGCACAGTGACCATGTTTTTTTGCTGGTACAAACCGGGCAACGCACAGCGCAGGCCCTGAAGCACGGTTTGGCGGCCTTTTGCCACGTCGCACACCAGTTGCAGGGGCAGGCGGCGGCTTTGGGTTACATTACGCAATTTGTAAACCGTATCGGCAAACACCAGAGGCGATTTTTCGCTGCGCGATTTTTTTTCAAACACGGCTTTTACTTCGGGCTGCGTTTCGCCGATGATAACCGGGATGTGGTGTTTGATGATGCCCGCTTTTTCGCCCGCGATTTTCGTGAGCGTATCGCCCAGCAAATTGGCGTGGTCCCAGCTTATGTTGGTAATTACCGAGGCCAGCGGTGTAATTACATTGGTAGAATCGAGACGACCGCCGAGGCCGGTTTCAATAACGGCAATATCTACTTTCTCGCGGGCAAAATAATCGAAGGCAAGGCCCACGGTCCATTCAAAAAATGAAGGCTCAATCTGCTCAAAAGCTGTTTTCGATTCTTCCACAAACCGTATCACTCTTGCCCGCGGAATCATGCGGCCGTTTATGCGGATGCGCTCGCGGAAATCTTTCAGGTGCGGCGAGGTGTAAAGCCCGGTTTTGTAGCCGGCCGCCTGCAGCACCGCCGCAATGAGGTGCGAGGTGGAACCTTTTCCGTTGGTGCCGGCTATGTGTATGCTTTTAAACTTTTGCTCGGGATGATTAAGCGCCTCACAAATAGCCAGCGTATTGCTCAGATCGGCTTTGTAGGCGGCAGCGCCCACCCGCTGAAACATGGGCAGGCGGCTGTACAAATATTCCAGCGTTTGCCGGTAGGTCACTTCAGTGTGAAGTTAAATTCAATGGTTAACAGCAGTTGGTTGGGCCCGTTGGCATCGGCGCTGAACACTAATTTGGTGGCCTCCTGCCGGGCTGTGGCACGGAGAATGGTGTTGATGGTGGTGGAACGTGCCGAGTTTACTTCCGCACGCACTACTTTGCCGCTTTTGTCCACATACACATCTACCGCCACCACGCCTTCTTCGAGCGTCGGGTTTTTTACATCCGGTTTTGAAATGAGTTTGCGTACGCCTTTGCCGGGGCCACCTTTGCCATCAGGACCTGGTCCATCTTCGCCTCTGGAGTCTTGCCCCTCGCCAATAGCATTTCCGCCTTTCCCGCCCATACCGCCGCCATAAGGATCATTTCCCTGCCCACCGCCGGTTATATTAATGGAGGCTTTGCCTTGGTCTTTGTTAAATGCTGCCAGCGCGTTTTGCAAAGCTGCACTGGGTTGTGGCGAATTGTTGGCCTGCGGATTATCTTCTTCATCGCCGGTAACAGCTCCATCGCTGGCAGGCGAAGGATTGGGATTAGGCACAGGCTGCTCCACAGCCTGAGAACCCGGCTCGCCCGAATTGCCGAGCGAAGCTCCGCCCGGATCTGTTGAGTTTTCGCCCGCGCCGCCACCGAGTTCCAGGTCGAAAAATTCAATCTCCATCTTCTCCGGCGAAGGTGGCAGCGGAGGATTGGGAACAAGGAATTTTATAAAAATAAGTAAGGCAAGAATAACGGCAGTTATAAACGTAGTAATCACAATCGCCAGTACCCGCGATCGTGATTCTTCCTGAGGAGGCGTAAAATCAACAGCCAGTGTTTTCATTTTATTTCACTGCTTTGGTTGACAGCACAATTTTCAGTTTCAGATTGGCGCCAATTTGCATCACATCGGCCAGATCCTGCACGGTAAGCGTTTTATCCATCGAAAGAATAACCTTGTCGGTTTTTTTATCTGTGGTTACTGCCTTCAATGCGGTTTCCAGTTCGGCAAAAGTAATGGGAGCACCCTCAATAAAATATTCATGATTTCCATTCACCACCAGATTCACATTATCCATATTTACATTGGTAGGATTCTTAGAGGTGGGCAGATTCAGCTTAATTACGTTGGGATTAACCAGCGTGGAAAGAATGATAAAAAACAGCAGCAGAAAGAACATGATATCGCTGAGCGAATCGGTAAACACTTCGGCTGATTCTTTATGACGGCGGCTGAGATTCATCGTTCTTACAATTTACGAAATCAATATTTTTATCTACTTGGCAGGCTCGTGCATGAGGTCGAGAAAGGCAAGACTCGAACGCTCAATGCGATGAACCATTTTGTCAATCATGCTGTTGAGCATGTGGTAGCAGATAAAGGCGATAATTCCTACAAAAAGTCCTGCACCGCTGGCTACCATTTTCTCATACAAACCACCCGAAATGGTTTCAATGGAAATATCGCCCGATTTTGAAATATCGTAGAAGATACGCACCACACCTATAATCGTACCGATAAATCCAAGCATAGGGGCAACCCGCGCAATCAGACTCAGGTAGTGAAGGTGTTTTTCGGCAAAAGCAATTTCCTGACGGCCGGTAGCTTCCATGGCCACTTCAATTTCGCGCGAGGGTTTTCCCAACCGGCTCAAACCGCGGGCTATTACACGGGCTTCGGGTGTGTTTTTTACCTTACACAATTCATTGGCCGATTCAATGCGGCCCGAAAGCAGCATATCGCGGATGTTGGGCATAAATGTGCGGTCGGTTTTGGCGGCTTTGCTGATGATGATTAACCTCTCAATGGCAAAATAAATAGTAATAATCAGCAGCAACGCCAGCGGTATCATAATTACTCCGCCCTTTACCACAAACTCCCAGGGCGAAAGTTCGGTAGGTGGGGCAGGAGTAACGGTAGCAGTTGCAGTAGTTGCCGCATTTCCGGCAGAAGGTGTAATCTGAAGAAGAAAACTGAGCAGCATGGTTCGTTCGTTTCTTTTAGCATAAACTGCATAAACACCGTGTTTCGTATATCACACGCTATTTTGCAAACATTGTGAGCGATTTATAAACCGCCGTGCAATAGGTTCACTGCACAACTCGTTTATTATCCCCCGAAATTATTGCACCTGCAACTGCCTATTCCCCGCCTCACTCACCGATTTTCAACACTGCCCTGTTTACATCGGGACATAAACGCAAAAACCTCCGGGCTGGAACTGCCCCGGAGGTTTTGCAAAAGTCTGCGGCGGAAGGAAACTACTTAAAGGGAATTTTCCGCAGACAGGAAGCAATTATTTAGTCAGTTTGAATACAATGGGCTGACGGCAGATTACATCTACGGCATTGCCGTTTTGAAAGCCCGGTTTCCAGCGCGGCATTTTCTGCGCCACACGAATGGCCTCGCGGTCAATTGACGGGCATACACCGCGTATTACTTTAATGTCGCGGAAAGAACCGTCTTTGTTTACAATGAACTCCAGAATTACCGTGCCTTCAATGCCGAGCTCGCGGGCATCGAGCGGATAGCGCACATTGTTCCTCAGGTATGGAATAAGGCCGTTATTCTCAGGCATTATTTCTACCCAGTCGGGAATTTTGGCGGGTGCTGCAGGCCCGGGCTCGGGAAGCAGTGCCGGAGGGCAGTCGTCGCATTCGGAGCCGGATGTGCCGCCGCCAAGGCCGCCATCGGTGCCTTTCGGGCTGCCGCCGGCGGTGTTGTCGGGAATTTTATCCACCGGCTTATGGGTCACATCAATTTGTGAGGTGATTTGCGCAGAGGCTTTGGGCGCAAACCTCACCGAAGGCTTCGGCTGCTCGGGCTTGGGCTCTTGCCTGGGCTTCACCGGGTCGCTGGGACGTAAATCGGGAAGCAGTTTCACTTCCGTTACGTGCGTGGTGATATACGGTTTGGGCACCGCAGGCGTGTGATAGGCCATTGCCGTGTGCGCATACACAAACAAACCGGCAAAAAGTACGCAGGCTATAAGCGCGGCACTCACCATCTGCCGGCCATAGCGGCGACGCATCTGATACGCACCGTAAGCCTTGTTGCGGTGCTCGAAGATTACTTCGTTGAAACTGTCGGAGAGGACGAATTTGTTGTCCATGTCGATCCTTTTTAGAGTTAGTTTTTAAATGAACGTCTGTGCCACACCGGCCGGTGAGCTTCTGTGGTACTTTGCGCTGCTGCCGTGTATGGGGAATGTGCGGTCAGGGGATGCATTGACGTTCATTGCACAACAGGAGCAGTAATCACAGCGTAAAGGTTCAGTTCATTCAGGATCGTGTGGGTGATGAAGAATGTGTTTCTGCTTGTGTAACGCAGCCCGCCTGCCCAATGTTATAGGCAGGTGCCTGCCCGTTTGCAAACGGCAGAAGTAATACAATAACTGGTAAAGTTTTAACCTGCAGGCGTGGGGTTTGTCCACGAATAATGCAAATTCTCCTTTTGCAGCAAATCGAAAATGGCAAAGTTTATTTCCTCGCGCACATTCAGGTAAAGATCGGGATCGAGTACCTTAATAAAGTACGTAACCTGTATCTCAAAACCTGTACCGGTTACCGCAAAGAAATGAGCCCGGCACTCTTCATTCACCAGGTCTTTATGCGAATTGAGTATCGAAAGAATCTGTGTACGTACAAGTCTTATCTGTTCGGAGTTGGCTTTGTGTTCGAGCGTAATATTTATTCTTACCCGCCTTACCGGACGCTGCGAAAGGTTGAATACTTCATTATCCACCATACGCTTGTTGGGCACGGTTACATATTCCTGATCGTCGGTACGCATACGTGTACTCCGGAAACCGATGCGTTCCACACTGCCGGTAATGTTGTCAACCATTACCCGGTCGCCAATTACAAAAGGCTTATCCAGAAAAATGGTAACCGATGCCAGCAGGTTTTCCAAACTCTCCTTTGCCGCCAGCGCCACCGCCAAACCGCCAATGCCAAGGCCCGCCACCAGCGAAGCCACATTTACATGAAACACGGCACCCAGCATAAAGAAAAAACTCATTATGCAAATCACCACCTTTATCGACTCGCGCAGAAAGGGGATGAGCTGGTTGTCGGTCACATCGTGTGTTTTTGAGGCACGATGAAGCAGGAGCAATCCAAAAAAGTCGGTAAGCCGCATCAGCACCCAGGTAAATGCCACCAGCAACGCCACTATCATCAGCTTGTCGAGCACCATTTTTATGCCCAGTTCATTTACCGGCTTCATGTGCCAGCTTTGCGGGAAACCTATAAACTGGCAGGCCGCATAAATGGTAAGCAGCATGAGCAGCAAATTCCACGGACGGCGAAGCAGTTCAAACAACTGATCGAACCCGGCCGCTTCCGTCTGCCGCTTTTTAAACAGCCTGAAAAGAAGTCGTGTAAGCCCTTTGGCCAGCAGTTTTTTCAGCAGAAAACCCAGCAGCAGAATTCCCGCAAACAACACCCAGTCACCGATAGAATTTTCGCCGATAAATTTTCGGTCAAGAAAATCACGAATGTGTGGCGGTAGAAATTCAAACATCTGCGTTGGGTTTATGCCTCACTAATTTACATCAATTGTTTCAGCGCACTATCAAAAGCCGCTTTGGCAATGCCTGTTTTCTGCGGGTGAATGGCGTGTGTGTTTTCCAGTGCACGGGCAATGGTGGCCGAAACATCGTTGAAAATGGCTTCGTCGGTAAGTGCCACATTTTCCTGCATGAGATAGGCAAACACCCGAGCCATGCCGCAGTTGGCAATGAAATCGGGCAGCACGCTCACGCGCTCGTCGGCATACTCGCCGGTGGGGCCGAAGAAAATTTGCGGATCGGCAAAAGGCACATTGGCGCCGCACGAAATTACTTCGAGGCCGTGAGCAATCATAGTGTCCAATTGTTGGCGGGTAACCAGGCGTGAGGCAGCGGCGGGAATAAAAATCTCGGCACCGCAGCTCCATATTTCCTGCTGCACCTGTTCGGGCGAAAGCGTGTTTTCGGCGCGGAGTTTATTGCCGTCTTTCTGCATAAACAAACGGGTTATTGTTTCTGCATCAAAACCTTCGCGGTTAATGAGTCCGCCTTCGCGGTCGGCGATGCCGGTAATGCGTGCGCCCATTTGTGCCAGGTAATAGCCTGCGGCCGAAGCCACATTGCCCCAGCCCTGCACAAGTACACGTTTGCCGCTTACGCTGCCACCCCACTGTGCATAATAATGACGCACGGCTTCGGCCACACCGTAGCCGGTAATCATATCGGCCACGGTAAAACCGGCGGCGGGCACAAAGCGAAGGTCTTCTACTTTTTTCGACACGCCCGTGCGCAGGTTGCTTATGCGGTGCTGCATTCCGGCCGAGTCGGCACCGAAATGCCCGCGGGCCACACCTTCCTGCGGGTGAAGCAGGCCCAGGGTTTCGGTTACCGGAATTACATCGTGAATTTCGTCCACGTTCAAATCGCCGCCCGTGCCGTAATATGTTTTGAGCAGCGGCATCACGGCTTTAAACCAGCGTTCGAGCACGCCTTTTTTGCGCGGGTCGGCCGGGTCGAAATTAATGCCCGATTTAGCACCGCCAATGGCCGGGCCGGCTACCGTAAATTTTACTTCCATCGTTTTGGCCAGCGATTCCACTTCGCGCCGGTCAAGTCCTTTGCGCATACGTGTGCCGCCACCGGCCGCCCCGCCGCGCAGCGAATTAATCACCACCCAGCCCTGAGCCTCGGTTTCGGCATCTTTCCATTCAAAAACAATTTCGGGTTGCTTGTTCTCGTATGCGCTTAGAAGATCGTTCATTGCCTTAATTTAATGTGAAGCCGCAAAAGTACAAAACTCATCCGCACCGCTTTCCCTGCCCGGCAGAATATAAGAGATATTCTTGCCAACGATGTTAAAACATTTCATTCTGCAAAAAAAATTGGGTGAAATACTTGTTTTTTCCTCAGAATAATTTTTCTCATTAACTTCATTACTCAAACATTGTTTCACGGCAAAAAAAAATGCTAAACTTGCGTCGTCAAATTTTTTTGGCAAATCAAAAACCTTACTACCTTTAATGCACAGTTATACCGGTGATGAAAAAAGCAAGCAAAACCAACAGCACAGGTAAAGGGCACGATAATGCCGATGAGGGCAAAGTGTCGAAAAAGAAATCATCATCACAAAACGATGATGAAGAAGACGATCTTGGCGATCTACCCGAAGACGACGAGAACGATGATGATCTTCCCGAAGAGGAGGAGGATGATGATTATGAAAAGCCCGAGGAAGACGATTCTGTCGATGATGTGGAAGACGACAAAAAAGTAAAAATCGAAAACGATCTTCGTTTCGACGATCTTGATCTCGACGATGACGATGATGGATATTACGACGACAATTATTAGTCGTTGATACTAAACCATACATTTAAACGCTTTCCGGAACCGGAAAGCGTTTTCTTTTTACGGGAGATATACCGCTCCGCCGCTGCTGTTTTTTGCGGCACCGGTTACACTGCTTAACGCATTCGGCAAATGATTCAAACGCAGCCAGCCCAGCAGGGCAAACACCACCGCCTCTTTAAAATCTATGGTTTGTGTATCGGGCACAAGCTGTTGCACGAAACCATTCCGGGCACAGCGTTCAAGTAAATAAGTATTATGTGCGCCGCCGCCGGTAATGAGTACTTCGCCTTTGTCGCGGCAAATGCGTGAAAGCTGTAGCGAAACGTGCTCGGTAAAGGTGTGGAGCAAATCTTCTGCACGGTAGTTATCGGTGAGCAGCGGAAAAATTTCTGCTTCCACCCATTCGCGCCCAAGCGATTTTGGCGGCGGTAATGTAAACCAGTGCAGGCTTTCGAGCTGATCAAGCAGCGTAGATAGTAGTGTTCCGCTTCGTGCCATTTTTCCGCCCTCATCGAAATTTTTTCCGAGCCGCTGTGCAAGTCTGTTTAACACATAATTCACCGCGCAAATGTCGAATGCAATGCGCCCGGCCTGGGTTTCGTAGGAAATATTGGCAAAGCCGCCCAGGTTCAGACAGGCCGCCGCCGATGGAAAAAGCAACCTGTCGCCAAGCGGCACCAGCGGCGCACCCTGGCCGCCGTGCGCCACATCGCTGCTTCTGAAATCGCACACGGTAATTAACTGCGAAGCCGCCGCTGCCGCCGCACCGCTGCCCAGCTGAAAGGTAAAACCCCGCTGCGGCTGATGAAATATGGTGTGTCCGTGCATGGCAAGCACATCTGCTTGCAGGCCATGTCGCATTAAAAAATCATGCGCCGCTTGGCCGGTATGTTGTCCGTAAAGCGAATGCAGTTCGGCCAAACGCACACCGCTGCATTGCTCGGCTTCCTTTAGCCACGAAAGCCATTGTGGGCTGTACCCGATAGTTTCGGCAGCCAGTACACGGTGTTGCACCGCCGTTTCATTGCCGCTTAATTCCACCAGCGCAAAATCAATACCATCGGCCGATGTGCCCGACATGGCTCCCAGCACCCGCAGCGGATTTTTGTTTAATTGTTCTCCCGTCATTTTCCCAAAAGATCGCGCAAATTAAGCGAACCCTTACAATTACCGCTATTTTTTACCCGCAAACTGGTGCAACTCGAACCGATACGGTATATTTGCCCACCAAAATTTACACACCAATAAAATCTCTTCCTGCCATGAATTTCGAACTCACCGAAGAACACCTCATGATTCAGCAAGCCGCACGCGATTTTGCGCAAAACGAACTGAAACCCGGGGTGATTGAGCGCGACGAAAATCAATCCTTCCCCGCCGAACAGGTGAAGAAAATGGCCGAACTCGGGTTCCTCGGTATGATGGTTGACCCCAAATACGGCGGCGGCGGTATGGACACCATTTCCTACGTGCTGGCCATGGAAGAAATTTCCAAAGTGGATGCTTCCTGCTCGGTAATTATGTCGGTAAACAACTCACTCGTTTGCTGGGGCCTCGAAACTTTCGGTACCGAAGAGCAGAAACAAAAATACCTCGTGCCCCTGGCCAAAGGAGAAATTATCGGCGCATTCTGCCTCTCCGAGCCCGAAGCCGGTTCCGATGCCACTTCGCAGCGCACCACCGCCATCGAACACGGCGATCACTACCTCATTAACGGCACCAAAAACTGGATTACCAACGGCAGCAGTGCTTCGGTATATCTCGTTATCGCGCAAACCTATCCCGAAAAAGGCCACAAAGGAATCAACGCCTTTATCGTGGAAAAAGGAACGCCCGGTTTCGTAATCGGCCCCAAAGAAAACAAACTCGGCATCCGCGGTTCCGACACACACTCACTCATGTTTACCGACGTGAAAGTGCCCAAGGAAAACCGCATCGGCGAAGACGGTTTCGGTTTCAAGTTTGCCATGAAAACACTCACCGGCGGACGCATTGGCATTGCCGCGCAGGCACTGGGCATTGCTTCGGGCGCTTACGAACTTGCACTTGCTTACTCGAAAGAACGCAAGGCTTTCGGTAAACCCATTTCACAGCACCAGGCCATTCAGTTTAAACTGGCCGACATGGCCACACAAATTGAAGCCGCACGTTTGCTGTGCCTCAAATCGGCCTGGCACAAAGACAACGATATGGATTATGGCCTGAGCAGTTCCATGGCCAAACTCTATTCGTCTAAAGTAGCTATGGATACCACCATTGAAGCCGTACAAATTCACGGCGGCTACGGTTTCGTAAAAGAATATCATGTGGAGCGCCTCATGCGCGATGCAAAAATTACACAGATCTACGAAGGCACCAGCGAAGTACAGAAGATTGTAATTTCGCGCGCCATCCTCGACTAAGTTTTTCCATTCTAACACAAGCGGCCTGTCTGATTTTCAGACAGGCCGCTTGTGTTAGAATGGTGCAATAATTTATTTTGGAGAGAAGAGGTTTTCTTCGAAAAAACTTTTCAGGAAAGGAAAAAACTCATCGCCGGAAAAAAGAATTACCCGAAAATTTCCGACACCCGCTCCATCTTCATCCCGCGCGAACCTTTTATCAGCACCAGTCCTTCAACTGGTTTGTGTGTTTGCATCCATGCGGCGGCTTCTGTGCTGTTGGGCATACGGTGAAAACCGCAGCGGTCGGTAGTGTGCGCAAAATGTTCGCCCACAAGCAGCACGGTGGCATCGGGCATTTGCTGCGCAAGTAAATCTACAATTTGCTGATGTGCTTCGACCGATGAATCGCCAAGTTCGAACATATCGCCAATGACTATGGTTTTGGCGCTGGCTTTCAGCGTGGCGAAATTTTCGAGCGCGGCTTTCATGCTCGACGGATTGGCGTTGTAGGCATCGAGCAGCAACTGCACATTGCCGCGCTGCACCCATTGCGAGCGGTTATTGTCGGGCTGATAGCTTTCGAGTGCTTCGTTTATTTTTTCGTTGCTGATGCCAAACCCGCGGCCTGCCGCCACTGCTGCCAGCGCATTGGGCAGGTTGTAGGCTCCGGCAAGCTGTGTGCGTACTTTGTACAACGTGGGTTCCTCTTTGGCTTTCCACGTAAAATGCAGCACAGGATCGGCAGCAAGCAGTGTGCCTGTTACATCGGCATTTGCGTTTGTGCCGTAGGTAATGGCCTGCAGCTTTTGTGCGTATTCGTTCAGGCGCGGCTCATCGGCCAGCAGAAAAATTTTGCCTTTGCGCGCTTCGAGAAAGCGAAACATTTCGGTTTTTCCTTTCAGCACTCCTTCCGGGCCGCCAAAGCCTTCGAGGTGGGCAAGACCAATATTGGTGATCAGTCCGAAATCAGGCTCGGCAATTTCGCAAAGCTGTTGTATTTCGCCCTGATGGTTGGCTCCCATTTCAATTACTGCCAGCTCGTGCGCTTCGGTAAGTTGCAGCAGGGTGAGTGGCACACCAATATGGTTGTTGAGGTTGCCTTTGGTAAAATGTGTGCTGAATTTTTGCGAGAGCACACGGGCCAGCAGTTCTTTGGTAGTGGTTTTGCCGTTGCTTCCGGTGAGTGCCACTACGCGCAGGCCTTTTTCGCCAAGCACACGGCGGTGGTGCCGGGCCAGATTCTGCAAAGCCGTAAGCACATCGGGTACACGCAGCAAACGCTTATCGGTGCCGGCTACATCTTCATCCACCACGGCAAAAGCAGCGCCCTGTTCCAATGCCTGCATGGCAAAGAGGTTGCCATTAAAATTGGCTCCCTTCAGGGCGAAAAAAATACTTCCGGGAGCAATGGTGCGCGTGTCGGTGCTGATGAGCGGGGCGTGGAGGTAATGCCCGTAAAGGGTGGCGATATCGGTGTGCATGTGTAAAAAACGAACGCCCCAAGTTACAATGAACCTGGGGCGCTGCGCCTTAGATTTTCTGAAAGTTATCGACCACCCAAACCTCGCGGGCTGCCTACACGGTCCATTGCACATCGGAAACCGATAAAGGCTGTGGACTGTGTCTGATCGAGAAATCTTCGCGTGCCCGGAACCATCCAGTAAGCCCGGTCTTTCCACGAACCGCCCTTATATACACGGGCTTTGTCGTTGATGAGCGAGAACTGGCCATACTCATACATGAGTTTGTTGGCGGGAACTGCAGTAGGATCGGTGTAGTAGAGCGATGAAGTACCGTCACCATCGCCGTAGTTGATGTAGTCGCTGTATTTGTAGTTGCGGCGGCGGTCGAGTTTGTCTTCCTTATAAGTAAGACTAACCTGACGTGAACGCATCATACCGGGCATGCTCACTACGTTTCCGTCTGAGTCGAAACGTACAGAGTCTTCCACAAGCAGCGGCTGGTCAATCGGGTCGGTGGTGTCTTTGAGTTGTGTTTCAAATACGTTACCACGGAACGGACGGAAATCGTCGTTGTCGGTGAGCGAGAGCGGACGATACACGTCCATTACCCATTCCGATACGTTGCCGGCCATGTTGTACAGGCCATAATCGTTGGGCCAGTATGAATATACGGGAGCGGTAATGTCGGCGGCATCGTTGAGCGCACCGGCTGCACCCATCTGGTCACCGTTGCTGCGCTTGTAGTTGGCCAGCATCTGACCGATGTATTCTTCATCCGGGTTACGAACGGCATGTCCGTTCCAGGGATAGAGACGACGGTCGGTGATACGTTCCACGATGGTATTTCCGATAAGACCGTAGGCTGCAAATTCCCATTCGGCTTCGGTGGGCAGGCGGTACTTGGGCAGCAGGATTCCGTCTTCCATGCGCACACGGCGGAATTCGGGGCCGGTGGGGTTGAGCGAAATCGGTTCGTCGAGCACGTTACCCACGTAAGGCGTGCTGGCTTTGTCGCCGGCCAGGTAGTGGTCGGTGTTGAAAGCCTGATCGCCAAACTGATCGGGAGCCCAGTCGAGAATACCTTCGCGGATGAGAATGTATTCGTTTACGCGGTCTGAGCGCCAGCTTGCAAAGTTGGTAGCCTGCTGCCAGTTTACACCTACTACCGGATAGTCGCGGTAGGAGGGGTGACGGAGGTAGTAGGTTACGTAAGGCTCGTTGTAAGCCAGTTTCTCGCGCCAAACGAGGGTGTCGGGCAGCGCAAGTTTATATACCTCCGGGTAATCGGGCCCGTAGATACGGGAAGTCCAGTAAAGGTATTCGAGATAATCGAGGTTGCGCACCTCGGTTTCGTCCATATAAAAAGACGATACGGTAACGCGGCGCGGTACGTTGTTCCAGTCGTAGGTCACGTCCTGTTCGGCGCGTCCCATTGTAAACGTACCACCTTCGATAAACACCAGGCCGGGGCCTGTTTCCTGTTCTTCGTAAGGTACGACTTCAAAGCCGCCGTTATCGGGATTGTTGTATTCCCACCCGGTTACATTGGATCGCTCTTTCTCGCAAGAGGCAAGCATTCCAACTCCGGCGAGGAGAATGAACGGCATCGCTGCTTTCTTCATTGTCAACGGTTTATTAGTAGTTTCCGATTATATAACGTTGTTTCCCTTTTAATAGTATAGCCCCTTGTTCTTTTCCATCAGAACGAGGGACAGCTTACTGTTCTGAACTTACGCTTCTTGGGTTTGCACTCGAACTGCATCTGGAAAGAGAGCTCATGCGAACCGGCGGTTGCGTTGGTCAGACGTGACACAGTTACGTCGTAACTGTAGCCAAATTTAAACAGATCTTGTTGAAAACCGAGCAGAATAATAAAAGAATCTTGATTTCTGTACCAGAGACCCCCTACCAGCGCGCCTTTGGTGAAATACACACCAAGGTTAAGCTGCTGAAAATCCTGCTGGCGCTGATAAAGAATGTTTGGCGAGATGCTCGATTCGCTGTAACGGCCTCCGAGGGGAATTAACGCCCCGGCATGGCCTGTATATTTCATGGGCAGTTTGCTGGTGCCCAAAAATCCTTCGTCGGGCTCGGTTACGTGGTGTACGGCAAAGCCGAAGAAATAACGGCGGCTGTAACCAAGTATCCCGGCCGAAATGTCCACATTGGAGCGGCTGGTTACGTTGGGTACTTCGTTGGTGTTGTACACGAAACCGGTACGCGGGTCGATCATGTCGCCGAAAGTGAGTTTGCTCCAGTCAACCGATTTTTGGGCGTAGGTGGCCTGAATGCCCAGTTTCATGGAGAACTCACGGGTAACGTTAAGCTGGTAAGAGTAAATACCGCTTACGTTGGTGGTGTTGAGTGTTCCCTGACCGGCGCGGTCGTTGGTTACCAGCAGGCCTATGCCTCCGGCAATACCGTCGATGTGTTGGTCGTAAGACGCACTGTATGTAACAAACGTACCCGAAATGGCAGGCCACTGGTTACGGTAGTTGATACAGATGCGCGGGCAGCGGGCGGTGCCCGCAAAGGCCGGGTTGAGGTAGAGCGGATTGGCGTAGAACTGCGTAAACTGCGGATCCTGCGCGCGAACTTCATTCAGCAAGCCGGCTGAAAGAAGCATTCCCGATGCAATAACCAGTCGCTTCAGCATAGAAGGCGGGTTTTCGTTGAATTAATATGTTACGGACAAAACACAAACAAGTTTCAAATATTCCCATTTTTGAAACCTGTTGTACAATATCCTGATGTTTGCCTGCGTTTTTTCGGCGATTTCTGGTCAACTCCGATCGAACGTCAGAAACAAATATATCGGATTTGTCCGGAGTTTTCAAAAAATTGCCACCGAATTGCAGAAAATTTCATCCCATTTCTGCAAGTTCGGCTGAAAAACGCACATTCACGAGGATTAAAACACGGCAAGTGCCCTTAAATGGCAAACCAGGGTATGCGCTATTTCGTTAATTTTGAAAAACGGCCACAGGCCGAACAAGGCACATGAAAAAAGCTATGAATTGTGGGGTGGCGGCGGCCATCGGTCTGGCATTTTTGCCATCGTTGTATACCGCCCAGACGATAAATTCCCGTCAGGCACGGGCTGCGGTTACTGAATTACACTGGGGCGCACCGGTTACTTCCGAGTTTTCGGAAACCGAGCGGCGCACCTTCCTCTGGTTTAAAGAGGCATCATACAGCCCCGAACGGAATTATCTGCCCTTGTACGAAGAACAGCGGGCACTTCCGGCCGGTTCACGCTCTGCCACGGTGCAAATTGTGGATGCGGTGTATGCCCCGCTTAGTTTTGCCGAAGCCGCCATTTTGGGCAATGCAGCCGCTTCGCTGGGCACTGAAGCCGAGGTGGATGTAAAAGTGGGCATAAGCCGCCGCCAGCCAATGGCCAGCATTACCGTGGTGCCGCTGCGCCGCAATGCCAGCAGCAATGCAGCCGATAAACTCATCAGCTTCAGGCTGGTGGTGCAAAGCAGCAGTGCCTCCAATATGCGCACGGTTACGGCCCGCACCTACGCCGCCAATTCTGTGCTCGCCAACGGCGACTGGCACCGCATTGGTATTGCTCAAACGGGTGTACACAAACTCAGCTACCAGTTTTTTGCCAATATGGGCTACGACATGGCCACGCTCGATCCGCGCACCATACGCCTGTATGGCAATGGCCGCGGACAACTTTCGTTTAGCAATGCGGCTGCCCATTACGACGATCTGAACGAGTATGCCATTCAGGTAGTGGGCGAAACCGACGGTACTTTTGACACCGACGATTATGTGCTTTTTTACGGAACTTCACCGCACCGCTGGAAATTCGATCCGGTTTCTTCCCGCTTCCGTCATAACCTCCATAATTATTCCGATTCCACATTTTATTTCATCACCACAGCCCCCGGAACGGCCAAGCGCGTAACTGTGCAGTCGTCGTCATCGCTCACACCCACGCACAACGTTACTTCATTTACCGATTACGCCTATCACGAGCAGGATCTCGAAAACCTTATCAAATCGGGCCGCGAGTGGTATGGCGAGAAGTTTGACCTTCAGGGACAGTATTCGTTTTCGTTTGCATTCCCCAATATCGACAACACCACCCAGGCCTGGGTTTATTGCGACCTGGTTTCGCGTCTGGCCACACCGCATACATATAATGTGTCGGCACAGTCGGGCGCGGGATTAATTAATGTGCCTGCCGCCAACGTGTCGAGCTATTATGATACGTATGCCCTTTTTGGCACCACGCAGTTTATGTTTACGCCCACTTCTTCTTCCATAAACGTTAGTGTTGCCCGTGGCAGCAATGCAAGCGGGGCGCTGGGCTGGCTTAATCAGATTGAACTGAATGTGCGCCGGCAGTTGCTTATGACTTCGGGTCAGATGCAGTTCCGCGATCATTTGAGCGCCGGTGCAGGCAATGTGGCGCGTTACACACTGGGCAATGCCATTCCGCAGGTTTCCATTTGGGACGTAACTGCGTTTGGCGATGCGCGTTTGCAACAGGTTACCGTAAACGGAAACATACACGAGTTTGTACTGCCTGCCGATTCTATACGCGAGTTTATTGCGTTCGACGGCACACAGTATCTTACGGCGGCTTACGAGGGCAAGGTGGCCAATCAGAACCTGCATGCGCAAACGGCTGTTGATTATGTAATTGTGGCTCACCCCATGTTCTGGGCGCAGGCCAATGAACTTGGGCAGATGCACAATGCGATTGACGGACTTACCTACACTGTGGTAACGCCGCAGCAGATTTACAACGAGTTTTCGTCGGGAGCACAGGACATTACAGCCATCCGCGATTTTATCCGTATGCTCTACGACCGTGCACTTACGCCCGAAGAAATGCCCAAATATGTGTTGCTGTTTGGCGACGGATCTTATGATAATAAATACAAACTTCCGCAAAACACCAACATGATTCCCACGTTCCAGAATGCGAACAGTGTAACACCCACAATTTCATATACCTCTGATGAGTTTTATGGCCTGCTCGACGATTCGGGCGAGTGGGACGGTTCGAGTGATGTGGGATATGTGGACGTGGGAATTGGTCGTTTTCCGGTGCATACATTGGAAGAGGCTGAGGCGGTAATGAATAAAATCCGTCGTTACATGGCCAATGATCCCATTTCTACTGTTACCGCGTGTGGCAACGGACAGGACTGCAGCAGCACCGGCGAATGGAGAAACTGGATTGCGTTTATCGGCGACGATGAAGACTCGGGCATACACATGTCGCAGTCCGATCAGCTTGCCACCATGGTAGACACGGCTTACGACAATTACAACATCGATAAAATTTATTTCGACGCCTTTCAGCAGGAGCAAACTCCCGGCGGAGAGCGTTATCCCGGCGTGGTGGAAGCAATTAACCGGCGAATGGATCGCGGGGCATTAATTGTAAACTATACTGGCCACGGTGGCGAGGTGGGGCTGGCGCACGAACAGGCAGTAAATGTGCCGCAGATTAACAACTGGAAGAACCTGTGCAACATGCCGCTGTTTGTGACTGCCACCTGCGAGTTCAGCCGTTTCGACGATCCTTCGCGTACTTCGGCGGGCGAATATGTGCTGCTCAATCCTAACGGTGGCGGCATTGGTTTGCTTACCACGGTGCGCCTGGTGTATTCGTCGCCCAACTTTATTCTTAACAGAAACTTTTACGAAGCCGTTTTCGATACCCTTAACGGCGAGTTGCCCCGCATTGGCGATGTATATCGCATTACCAAAGTAACAAGCGGCAACAACACCAATAACCGCAACTTTACCCTGCTTGGCGATCCTGCGCTGCGTTTGCGTTATCCCAAGAATAAAGTGGTAACCACCGAAGTAAACAACCAGCCCCTCAATCCCGCGCAGCCCGATACATTGCGTGCATTGAGCCGGGTTACCATTACCGGTTTTGTGGCCGATCAGGCCGGAAACAAACTCAACGGGTTTAATGGTGTGCTTTATCCCACGGTGTTTGATAAAACATCAACCATTACCACACTTGGCAACGATCCGCCAAACTCGCCCATTACCTTTAAGTTTCAGAAAAACATTATTTACCGCGGAAAGGTAAGTGTGGTAAACGGCGATTATACGTTCTCGTTTGTGGTGCCGCGCGATATTTCCTATCAGTTTGACAATGGGCGTATAAGCTACTACGCGTACAACGGACAAACCGACGCCAGCGGTTTTTGCGAAGACATTATCATTGGCGGCACCAACCCCAATGCCCCTGCCGACAACAACGGCCCTCAGGTGCGTCTGTTTATGAACGATACCAATTTTGCCTTTGGCGGCATTACCAATGCATCGCCCACGCTGTTGGCCATTGTGAGCGACAGTAACGGCATTAATACGGTAGGCAATGGCATCGGGCACGATATTGTGGCTGTAATTGACGAGCAAACCAGCAATGCCATTGTGTTAAACGATTTTTATCAGTCTGACCTGAACAGTTTCCAGCGCGGACGTATTCTTTACCCGCTCTCGAACCTGAGTGAGGGAAGGCATACCCTGAGTTTGAAGGTTTGGGATGTGTACAATAATTCCACCACCGTAACTACCGAGTTTACAGTGGTTAAGAACAATGGCCTGCAACTGGAGCATGTGCTCAATTATCCCAACCCGTTTACTACCCGAACCGAATTTTATTTCGAGTCGAACCAGTGCTGTACGCAGTTTGATGTGATGGTGCAGGTGTTTACCGTATCCGGAAAGTTGGTGAAGACCATAAATGAAACTGTTCAGAATGAGGGTTTTAGGTCGGCACCGATAATTTGGGACGGAAAAGATGACTTCGGAGACAATATCGGGCGGGGTGTTTACGTTTACCGGATGGTGGTGAGAGGTGTGGATGGCCAGAGCGCGGAACAATATGAAAAGCTGGTAATCCTCTAAATTTGCTGCCGCCAAACCATATTTTTCTAAATTTACGTCCCGTTTATACAACCAACAATGAAGTTTTCAGGAGTAAAAAGCGCGTTTTGGGCCGGAGTGGCGGCTGTTTCGATGAGTCCCTTCGCGGCATCGGCGCAGAATTCGGGTATTACCGAAGCTCAGTTGAATGAATTTCTAAGCGAAATAAATACCATCACCACGGCTGTTCCGTTTCTGATGATTACACCCGACTCGCGTGCCGGTGGCATGGGCGAGGTAGGTGTAGCCACCACGCCCGATGTAAATTCGATTCACTGGAATGCGGCCAAACTGGCCTTTGCCGATCGTAAAATGGGTTTGGGTATCAGTTACACGCCCTGGCTTCGTGCATTGGTTCCGGATATCAACCTGGCCTACGTATCGTTCTATACCAAGCCCGATAAAAACCAGGCTTTTGGTGGTTCCATGCGTTATTTCTCTATGGGTAACATTACGTTTACCGATATTGTGGGTAATGTAATTGGCCAGTTCAGACCCAACGAATTTGCATTCGACTTTGCCTATTCGCGTAAACTGAGTGAGCGTTTTTCGGCCTCGATGGCAGCACGCATTGTCCGCTCAAACCTTACCAACGGTATCAATGTAAATGGTCAGGATACCCGCCCCGGAACAGCTTTTGCGGTTGACCTGAGCGGCTACTACTACAACGACGATATTAAAGTAAGCGGCAAGAAAAGTACGCTCATGGCGGGTATGGCCATTACCAATATTGGTAACAAGATTTCATACTCCACCTCAGTAAACCGCGATTTTATTCCCATTAACCTGCGTCTGGGCACCGGTATGCTCATTAATGCCGACGATTACAACCAGATTGGTTTTTCTGTGGAAATAAACAAACTGCTGGTACCCACCCCGCCAATTTATAATCTCGATTCGAACGGAAGCCCTATTCCGCTTCCCGGCGGTGGCGGGTTTGAAATTCTTGCCGGTAAAGACCCCAACCGTTCGGTGCCTGCAGGTATGTTTGGATCGTTTAATGATGCTCCCGGCGGTTTCCGCGAAGAAATGCGTGAGTTTAATGTTTCTGCCGGTTTTGAATACTGGTATGATAAGCAGTTTGCCGTGCGCACCGGTTATTTCTTCGAGCATCCCACCAAGGGCAACCGCCAGTACATTTCGCTTGGCGCGGGCATTCACTACAATGTGTTTGGTCTCGACTTTGCCTATCTCATTCCCACCAACAACCAGCGAAGTCCGCTGCAAAACACATTACGTTTCACTCTCACGTTCGACTTCGAAGGATTCAAGTCGCAGGAAGGTGGAAGCGATAAATAGTCGTTTCACGATAAGATCAGTTCAACCGGCTTTGCAGTTTGCGAAGCCGGTTTTGTTTTGTGCGTGGTTGAACTTAGGATTTATTGCAAAAGTTGTGGAGAGTAAATATCATAATTGTGGAGTTTGATCGTTTGTTGGTCGTATTGATTAAGACCTAGGCCTCATGACACGAGAAAAAATTAGTCTGCTTCTTTTCCTCATAACAGCCACAACTATTTGCAGGCTGAATGCACAACCTGTTACCGGCAGCGAGATTTTCGGTTTTTTTGATTATACAAACTCATCCTTCCCGGCATTTCCACATTCATCTGATGCCCGTTCGTGTGCGTTGGGCGGAAACGGAGTGGCACTTACAGCCGATGCGGGTTCGTTTTACCGGAATGCTTCGCGTTTGGCTTTTGCAGACGGTAATTCAGGGGCATCGGTTTCGTGGAATAATTTTTCACAATTGGGGGGGCCAAACAAATACAGGATGTATCAGGCTTCATTCTTTCGCAGACTAAAGGCAAATCAGGCAATTGGGGTGAATGTGAGAAGATTTACTACGGGTGAAATTTATATAGCTGTTCCGCGAGTATTTCCGTTGATTTTACTGGGTAAAAGGCGACTCACGGAAACGGCGGTTGATGTGGCTTACACCCGTCTGTTCGGTAAATATTTTTCGGCATCGGTTACAGCCCGTGTGATGCAGTCTGATTTTATAGGTGATATAACCATGACCAGCAAAGGAGGTTATGCGGTTTCGGGCGATATTGGGTTTTTCTATCAGCGGGCCGACCGGCATTTGTGGGGCAAGCCTGCAAAGGTTACAGCGGGCCTCGCACTTAATCATGCGGGTGGTAAAACACGATATTCAAACTCCAGTGAAGAGCGTTTCAGTCCGGCGATGCTTAATATAGGTGCAGGCTGGGTGCAAAACGCAGGAATGCGGCACGAACTGGGCGTGTATGTGCAGGCGCAGAAAATGCTTGTTCCCTCGTATCCGATTTACGTGCTCGACTCATTAGGCCGGCCTGTACCGCTGCCGGGTGGAAACGGATACCAGATTGCAGCGGGAAAAGATCCCAACCGTCCGGTGCTGAGTGGTATGTTCGGTTCGTTTAACGATTCGCCGTTAGGATTGAGTTATGATATGAAGGAGATATTCATTTCGGCCGGAGCAGAGTACTGGTTTGCGCAATTTATTGCCCTTCGTGCCGGAGGTAATTTTCAACTCGAAGGCTATGAGGCCTTGCAAATGCTTACAATGGGTGTGGGCGTTCGTTACAATGCATTTGAGTTTGGTTTTGCATATCTGCATCCGACCACATACGACAGAGGTATAACCGATGAAACATTGCATTTTACCCTTTGCTACCGGGCAAAGGCAAAAGAGCTGCCGGAGAGGAAAAAGTTGCCTGAGCGCACGGAATAAATTGCTTAACCGGCTTTGCAAAATGGCAGAGCCGTTTTTGTGTGGTATGCATCGCCGCACATCGCGTATCTTTATGGCATGAGTCTCAATATACGCGTAGGATTTGGCTTTGATGTACACCAACTGAAACCAGGCCGTGAACTTTGGCTGGGCGGTGTAAAAATAGCACACGAAAAAGGAGCCGACGGGCACTCCGATGCAGATGTGCTGCTGCATGCTGTTTGCGATGCACTTCTTGGCGCCGCAGCCCTGCGCGACATCGGCTTTCATTTCCCCAACACCGATCCGAATTATAAAAATGCCGACAGCAAACTCCTGCTGCGCGATGTGGTGAAACTGCTGCACGAACGCGGCTGGAAGGTGGGAAATGTTGACGCCACGTTAAGTATGGAACGGCCTAAGATTAATCCGCATATTCCGCGCATGGTAGAGGTACTTGCACCTATTCTTGGTGTGGAGCAGGATTGTGTGTCTATTAAAGCCACTACCAACGAAACGCTGGGGTATGTGGGGCGTGAGGATGGGGTGAATGCGTATGCGGTGGCGTTGATTGTGAAGTCCTAATCAATAGAAATCGTGTACTCCAGCCCGATCACATTCAATGTTTCGGGATCAATCACATTCCACTCTTTCTGCAACAGGTAATACACGCCAAATGTGCTGCTTTTGCTTACCTGAATATCGAGCCCGCCGGTAAAGCGCGAGCGGTCAAATCCGTTATGATACGGAATGCGGGGATTCTGAAGCTGGAAGCGGATTTCGGTGGCGAAGTACGGCGAAACAATGTCGTTTAATTTGTAGGATGCTTTAAACAGGTTGCGCCAGTATATTTCGGGTACATTGCCATACTCTTTGCCGTAACCGGCCCCGCGCCACTCGTATTGCATGCGGGCACGATATACAAACGAAAAGCGTCCGGGCCTCAACTTCACAATCAAATCGCCATACAAACGATTGCGCACGCCCCAGGAATCATCTTCCTTGTAACGCGCTATGAAGCGATATACACCGGCCACACGCACGTACTTGTTTATTTTGTACGTAGCACCAATATTGGTGTATAGCTGATTAATTCGTGTGAGGTTGTCCTGCACGCGAACTTCCTGGTCGAAGTTAAGGGTGAGTTTTTTATTGATTCCGTAATTGAAGCTGAAAGTGTTCCAGCTTCGCAAGTCGCTGTGCTGGGCAAAAGCGGGTATGCCAGCAAACATTGCAAGCAGTGCAAACAGTATGGTTACGTGTTTTGAAACCGGCCGCTTTTTCATACTTCCTGATTACGGTTTTCGTAATAGTAAATTTTTACCACTGCAGTATCGCGCAGAAAATCGACACGGCCAATGCTCACCTTGTGAATGTTAAGACCGGTGCGTTTTTTCAGGTCTTCGATGAGCGCGGTATGGTTATCGGGCTTAATGAGTTCGATATTCTCGTACTGAATGGTTTTTACAAATTCGGTTTTCATGAGAATATTGCCATCGAGTAAAAATGCGGCGAGGAGAATAGTGGAATTCACAATGATAATTTCCAGCACATTGCCCTTGTTTACCGAACTGATAAGACCGAGCGCAATAACCGTAAACAGGTAAGTCATATCGCGCGCCGAAATATCTTCGGTGCGGTAGCGGAGCAGCGAAAACACGGCAAACAAACCAAATGCAGCGCCGGTTGAAAAACTGGTTTTGGTGTTGAGCAGGAAGGTAATGACGAAGATGGTAATATTGAACATGAAAAACGTGAAGAAGTAATCACGCTTTTTATATACCGGATAATAGATAAAGCGGATGAGGATAATCATCGACAAAATATTTACCAGCATACGGGTAAAGAAAGTAATGTCGAAGCGGTCGAGACCAAAACTGAAAAATGCGGCTTCTTCTTCCTTCTCTTTTTTCTTCTTCTTTTTTTCGTCTTTCGACTCCTGATCGCTTTCAGTGGTGCTGTCGGTGGAGAGGAAGAGTCCGTTTTCGCCTACCGGTGGCGTTTGTTGTGCAAGGGCTTCCTGCGGCGAGGCGAAAAGGAGTAGAAGAACGGGAAAAAGCCAGTTAAGCAGCGTTCGGGTCATTGGTGGTTATTTTGTTCAGTGTGATAAGACCTTCCTTGAAGTTGTTTTTGCGGATATTCTCGTTGAGTTCTGCCACCGCAATGCAGTATTTGCTCATGCCTCCCTGGCGGATACGCTGTTCTTTGAGAAGTTTCACAAACGCAGTGTCCATTGCTTTCGACTGTTTGGCTTCTACAATAACCAGCGTGTCGAATCGTTTGCTGCCGTTTTCGTCTTTTACCTCCATGTCGAGATCAATGGTGAGGCGTTCTTCGGCAAAACGGTTTACGAGTGTAATGCGGGTGTAATTTACCCAGAGTTTGGGTTCCAGTTCACCGGCACTCATGCCCGCTTTTTCGTGGAGCAGGTTTGTGGCTTTGGGGTCTATGCTGCCGGGATCAGCGGCTGTTTTTACGCGGTTCTTTAATGTGCGGCCCTTGTTGTTTTTGTGCTTGATTTCGAAAAACTGAAGGTCCGATTCCACATAACGACGCATTCTTATTTTGTAGCGGTTGGTTTTGCCGTTATGGTGCTGTGTAAACAGTTTGTATTCGGGCGTATCGAAATACAATGTTTCATAGCGGCTCATGCGCGTGCCGGTTACTTCCAGGCTGCGGTAGTCGTTTTGCACAGCCCGCAAAAGCGCGGGCAGTTTGCTGATGTGGAAGATGAATTTCTGATCGGTACGGTCCATGAGTTTTACACTGTCCATTTCGGCCAGTGTAATGGGTTCAAAACTGTTGAGCAGGTCGCGTACTTCGGTCAGCATATCCTTAATACGAGTATGTGTATTTCACATGTTTCTGCAGCACATCGCCGGGGCCATACACTTTCTTGTCGGTTTTCAGGCCTTTTGCGTCGTAGGTGTAAACAGTTTTGCGGGTTACTTTGCCCGCTGCATCGTATGTGGTTTCGGTGAGTCTGTCGCCGCGGGCGTTGTAGGTGTAAAGTTCTTTTTTGATTACGGCGCCTTTTTCGTTGTACCAGACTTCCTCGGTTTTATCACCGGTCGAGTTATACTTTGAGGTGGTGTGTTTGTATTTGGCACCATCGTCATTGTCTTCGTCGTTTTTCTTCTGGTTGTTTACATCCTGCACCAGTTCTTCCACTTTGTCTTTACCCGAATATTTTGCGGCTTCCTTGCGGCGCACAGAACCATCGCGGTTGTAGGTAATGTTTTCGATGGTGTTTCCTTCTTTATCGAACTTTTTTATTTCTGAACGATAGTTGGCCACTTCTTTACCACCTTCATACACTACAGTAGTTTCGGTTACACCTTTAATCTTGTAAAGGCGTATATCTTTCTTCGATTGTGCAGAAACAGCTACTGCCAGCAGGCACGATAGAACGAGGGATGTGATCAGACGCATAATTTATCGGATAACAGTGATTATACCGGCATCGGCTTCCTGTTTTCTTTCGGTAATTTCCACTGTGGCAATCACTGCACGGGTACCCGAAAGGGCGGAGCAGTCGTCGGAATAGGCATATACTTTATACGTGCCTTTACGAAGATAGCGAAACATAAACGTCCCATCGGGGCCGGTGCGCACGCGGTCGCCGTAGCTGGGTTCGTCGCCGTAAATGATGTACACATCTTCATCGGCCGCAAAGTATTCGCCGTTGAGGGTGGTGCAATTGTTGGTATAGTCTTCGGCCTTCAGTTTACCGGTAATAGTGGCGCGTCCGCCGGCTCCGGGGCTGTTTGAACAAGCATTAAGAAGCAGAATACAGGCACCTGCAAGCGACAGGGCAAGATGGGTAAATTTCATAGTGGGTTCAATTGCTAATTGCATGCCAAGATAATAATTACGAAACGTTACGGAGCCGAAAAGTTAACGTAATTATTACGAGGCTACTGATGGATTAGTCGGTAGTAGAACTGATTTCCTTCTGTATCGCTCATTCTCACAAGGTAAAGCCCTGCGGGAAGTTCGTGGAGCGGGAGCTGAATTTGGGTAGCCCCCTGTGCCGGTTTCCAGTTGCCGCAGGACTGTCCGGCACTGTTAAACAGGTCAATTTGAGTTTCACTGCCAAAGCCCGGTGCATATTCAATGGTTATCTGTTCGTCCGCCGGATTGGGATACATACGCATGGCCGCCACCTCAGGCGTTTGCACCGAAAGCGGATTGCAGTAAACACCCTGTTGCTGCAACTGAACCCGCACCGAAGTGGTACGCTGTGCTATAAACGAACGGATGCCGGGATATGTTTGCGTGTAAGGCCCCCAGATCGGGTCGTTTATGGTTACCGTGGTGCTGTTGTACACGTTCTGGTCAAAATTGGCTACTGAGAAAAAGGCATTGGTATCATTCAGCACAGCCGGGCGAATTCTGTTGTAGGTAGAGTCGATCCACGGCCCGAGGTAGGTGGTGTTAAACACTGTTTCCAGCAAATCGCAGGCATGAAGCAGGTAGTGGTGGCGCAGGGTGTCGTCGTTCATTACGGCCACCACAAGCGGTTTTGGATCGGTAAACGGACCGTTGTAAGTAATAATAAGGCTTTGGGGTGTATTGGATAACGCCAGGTTGTAATCCCACGGAATCCAGTTGAATTTATTGTTATCAGGATCATTGTACAGGTTGAAATTCCGGCCGTGATCGTAATAAGAATCCCAGTTCAGCAAAATTACATCGGCGGCAAGCACGCGCAGGTAGTTTTCAATTTCCAGCACTGCGTCAAGTGAGTCGCGGGTCTGGTAGTTGTTAACCACGTTTACAAAGCGTATAAAGTCTGAATAATCGGGCGTGGCCGTATTGGTTTTTAGTTCAAATTCATCGGTGTAAGACTGCCAGTTGTTGCCCTGCCAGTCGAGGTTGGTATTGTCTATACACTCGTAGTGGTTGCCATTGTCGGAAGAGTAATTTCTGTCGAAGAATGTTTTGTCCAATTCTTCCACCATTACATACACTCCCCAGTAAATATTATTGATGTAGAGTTTGGTGTATGCAGCCCTCGGGGCCACCATGCCTGCATCGCGCATAATTTTATAGCTTATCGCATCACGCATCATGGAAGGGTCTTCGAAGCAGTTCTGGAGATTTATCTTTTTTTCGCCATCGTGCTTCTGACCGCTTACATACTCGTTCATCGACATTTTAAACGGCTTTTTTACACTGGTTCCGGCACCCCAGTTCGAGAAATAACCTTTCTGCCTGAACCCGATTGAATCGTAGGTTGTTCCGTCAATTTCGGCTGCGGCCAGCATGTAAGTTTTGGGCCATACGCCCGCCAGCGCACTGTCGTAATACATAGTGAGTGAATCCCAGAAATTCGGCTGGGTCATGGTGAGCCGGATTTCATGTACATAGCTTTCGTCGAAAAGAAGGTTTCCTGCCACAGACGATTGGGCAGTGCTGCGAAGGCTGCAAAGCATAAGCAGCCCGAGTAGAAAATGTTTCATTGAGTCAGATAATTCGGGCAGTGATTTGAGTTGAGCTGGTTTGGATGGAAAGGGAGATGACAGTCCATACATACAAGCCATCGCTTTGCGCAGGCTTCCATGCGGGGCTGTGAAGAATCAGGTCGTAAATATGTTGCTGCAGGGCAGGGGGAAGGGTGCTTTTGTCAAATACAAGTTTCACCACCGACCCGGTGCAGTTAAGCTGCACCTGCACTATGGCCATGCATTTTTTTTCCGGGAGCAGCGTGCTGTCCGTATGCATATTCAGGTAGTTGCCAATATTTCCCCTGAAAACCGCCGGCACTTCGGGCCTTTTAACGGTTATTTGCCGGCAGGAATCGTTGGCCTGCGCGGCATTTGCACGGGGATGTGCGGCAAGACCTGTTATTAGCATAAGCATGAATAACAACCGGTACATAATGTAAATATAACATTAAGGACTCGTAAAATGAGTTGTTTTGGCAGGTGGTAATTTATCTGCGATATCTGGAAAGTTGAATTTCCGGGAAGCAGGGATAAAATGTGTACTCTGGTGTTGTTTGGACAAAGAATTGTCATCCCGGTTATTATTGCCTGCCGGTAATTCCTTTATTGAAAAAATGGGAAATAATGGAGGATAGATTTTCAGGAACCTGATGCCATTTCCTGCTTATCAAACCCTATCAAAACAAAACCAGCCTCTGTTTGCTATCTTTACCGGTAAACACAAAGCCTATGCGCACCTTTCAGGTAACCACCACAGTTACCGAATTTTGCAATAGTGAGCGACCAATCCTCAGTAATTTGTAATTTTATTGTTCTAAACACTCTGTCATGACAGCCACTCAAATCAGAAAGCAACTCCGGCAATATATCGATCAGGTTGATGACGAGTATCTGACTGTATTGAAAGTAATTATTGAAGACCGCCTCAAAGTAAAGGAAGCGGGAGAAACTTTTTTTACACCGGAGGAAACAGAAGAACTGGAACGCCGCGAGAAAGCGTATTTAAGCGGAGAAATGTCGGCAGATTCATTAGATGTTGTAAACAAAAGAGTTTTAAGTCAAATTAGGAAAGAGAAGTAGCGAGTTGTTTTTCTTTTTTTCAGCCTGTATGACCTATACATTGAAAAACAGCTATGCCATCAGAAAAGAAAATCAGAAAAGTTGTTCTGCTTCAGGCTGCCGAATCCGAGTATTTAGCCTATGCGGCTTATTATGAAAACCAGCAGTCGGGACTTGGCGAACGTTTTGTCGGAGAGTTTACAGCACAATTAGCTTATCTGCAGCAATATCCTTTTGCATTTCAGTACAAGTGGCGCAGATACAGAGTGGCATTGATGTCACGTTTCCCGTGTTTGCTTGTTTATCGTGTCCACAAAAGCAGCATTATTGTTTATGCCGTTATGCACAATCGGCAAAATCCGAAACGGTTGCGGAAATTGAAGTAGCACACAGTTTCGTTATCTTTACAGGAAACGAAATTGCCTATGCGCACCTTTCAGGTAACCACCACAGTTACCGAATACGCTTCCGATGCCGAACTTACGGCCGATGACCGCGACCTGCTCAATGCCGCCCGTGCCATTGCCCGCGATGCCTGGGCCCCCTACTCGCAGTTTTATGTAGGCGCCGCACTTCGTCTGGCCAATGGCGAAATTGTGACCGGCAACAATCAGGAAAATGTGGCCTATCCCTCCGGTCTTTGTGCCGAGCGGGTGGCCATTTATTCGGCCGGTGCGCTGCACCCGGATGTGCCGGTTTTAACCATTGCCGTGAGCTGCCGTTCGGGCCTTTTTGAGGTAAACAAGCCCATGTCGCCCTGCGGGGCCTGCCGACAGGCCATGGCCGAGTACGAAACCCGCTGGAATCAGCCCATACGCGTTATTCTGGCCGGCGAGCAGGGCGCCGTGCAGGTGGTAAACAGCATCCGCGACCTGCTCCCGCTCATGTTTGAGGCCGGCGAACTCCGCAAAGACCGTTAAACGCGCTGCTTCACTGCATTTTAATGTGTACCCGCAAAGGCTGTTCTGCCAAACGGCAATTTCCTTTATCTTTGTCAACCTTGTACTAAAACACCGCTCTGATGGCGACGAAAACCAAGAAACAGGCGGCAGGAGCTGCCCAATTTGATAAAGCTACTTATCTCACCTGGTACGAATCGATGCTGCTTATGCGCCGGTTCGAGGAAAAATGTGGTGAACTCTATATCCAGCAAAAAATCCGCGGCTTCTGTCACCTCTACATCGGGCAGGAAGCTCTGGTAGCCGGTGCCGAATCGGCCATTACCAAAGACGACCGTGTAATTACCGCCTACCGCGATCACGCCCATCCCATCGGACGCGGCCTGCATCCCAAATACATCATGGCCGAACTCCTCGGCAAAATTACCGGCTGCTCCAAAGGCAAAGGCGGCTCCATGCACCTGTTTTCCAAAGAGTTCAACTTCTTCGGCGGACATGGCATCGTAGGCGGTCAGATTCCTCTCGGCGCAGGCATTGCCTTTGCCGATATGTACAACAACAACGGCCGCGTTACCCTCACCTACATGGGCGACGGTGCCGTGCGTCAGGGCGCGCTCCACGAAGCATTCAACATGGCCATGCTCTGGAAAATCCCCGTTATTTTCATCATCGAAAATAACAACTACGCCATGGGCACCTCGGTTGAGCGCACCAGCAACGTAACCGACCTTTACACCCTCGGCGAATCATACGACATGCCCTCGTGGGCGGTGGACGGCATGAGCTGCGAAGCCGTACACGAAGCCATTGCCAAAGCAGCCGAACACTGCCGCTCAGGAAAAGGCCCCGTACTGCTCGAAATGAAAACCTACCGCTACCGCGGCCACTCCATGTCGGATCCCGCCAAGTACCGTACCAAGGAAGAACTCGAAGAGTACAAGCGCCAGGATCCCATCGAACGGGTTATCACCACCCTGCGCGATAACGGCTGGATAGACGACAAAGGCGTGGAAGAAATGGAAGCCAAAATAGAGGCCATCGTAAACGAATCTGTAAAGTTTGCCGAAGAGTCTGACTTCCCCGCCGTGGAAGAACTTTACAAAGACGTGTACATGCAGGCCGATTATCCATATATCATGGACTAATACGGCAGGCAACAGTGAAGCAGGCCCGAAAGCACCGAACACAGTATAAGTCGCCCAAAAGGCAACGAACAAACAAGAGTCCGGCAAAGTCGTCCTAAATCATACACCAAGCAAAGTCGTCCCGCATCACACCAAGCAAAGTTGTCCCGCATTACACCAAGCAAAGTCGTCTCGCATCACACCAAGCAAAGTCGTCCCGCATCACACCAAGCAAAGTCGTCCCGCATCACACCAAGCAAAGTCGTCCTGCATCACACACTAGCAAAGTCGTCCCGCATCACACACTAGCAAAGTCGTCTCGCATCAAAACTTCAGCAAAGTCGTCCCGCATCACACACTAGCAAAGTCGTCCCGCATCAAAATCTCAGCAAAGTCGTCCTGCGGACGACTATACTACCAAGCAAAAGCACTAAAAAAGCAACACACACAAGCATACCACAATGGCCGAAATCATCAAAATGCCCAAACTCAGCGATACCATGACCGACGGTGTGGTAGCGTCGTGGAATAAAAAAGTAGGCGACACCGTAAAACGCGGCGACTTGCTGGCCGAAATCGAAACCGACAAAGCCACCATGGAGTTCGAGTCGTTCTATAACGGCACACTGCTGCACATCGGCGTAGAAAAAGGACAGGGCGCCCCCGTAGATGCCATTCTCGCCATAATAGGCGCACCCGGCGAAGACATTTCGGCACTGCTTACCGCTGCGCCCGCAGCACCCAAGGCAGAGGCTCCGAAAGCCGAAGCCCCCAAAGCCGAAGCCCCGCAGCCTGTGGCCGAAGTAAAAACAGCACCGGTAACTGCCGCCCCTGTAGTGCAGGTAGCCGCTGCCACCCCGTCTGAAAACGGCGATGCACGCATAAAAGCCTCCCCGCTGGCCAAGAAAATGGCCGCCGAAAAAGGCATCGACCTCCAGCAGGTAAAAGGCTCGGGCGATTATGGCCGTGTGGTGAAACGCGACGTGGAGCAATGGCATCCTTCCATGGTGCCGCCCGCCGCACAATTCCTTGCCGCGCCCGTGGTGGCCGGACAGGAAAGCTACACCGAAGAGCCCGTGTCGCAGATGCGCAAAACCATTGCCCGCCGCCTGGCCGAAAGCAAATTCAGTGCACCGCACTTCTACCTCACCATGGAAATAAACATGGAAGAGGCCACCAAAGCCCGCGAAGCCATAAACGCCGTATCGCCCGTAAAAGTGTCGTTCAACGACATCGTATTACGTGCCGTGGCCGCTTCGCTGCGCAAACATCCCAAAGTAAACAGCTCGTGGCTCGGCGATAAAATACGCTACAACCAGCACATACACATTGGCGTGGCCGTAGCCGTAGAAGATGGTCTGCTCGTGCCCGTAGTTCGCTTCGCCGATCAGAAATCGCTTTCGCAGATTGCCGCCGAAGTAAAAACCGCTGCGCAAAAAGCAAAAGACAAAAAACTCCAGCCCGCCGACTGGGAAGGAAATACCTTCACCATTTCCAACCTCGGCATGTTTGGCATCGAAGAATTCACCGCCATCATCAACCCGCCCGATGCATGCATCCTCGCAGTAGGTGGCATCAAAGATACCCCGGTGGTGAAAAACGGACAGGTGGTTCCCGGTAAAGTAATGAAAGTAACACTCTCCTGCGATCACCGCGTGGTGGATGGTGCAAGCGGTTCGGCTTTCCTGCAAACACTGAAAGGAATGCTCGAAAACCCGGTAACCATTCTCGTATAAATCATTACAATAATCAAACAAAACAGGCTTCGGAAAAATCCGAAGCCTGTTTTGTTTTCGCTGCCCAACGAACACAATGCAGAATTATTGTAGGTGAAATAAAGTAAGGTGTGTCCCGTTTATTCTTTGCTCATCCCCCAAAAACGTAAACACATTCTCATGAAAAAGCTGATTATCGGCGCAGTATCACTGTGCCTGCTGACTGTTGCCTGCAAAAAAGAAGAGGATACCATTATTCCGCAAACTCAAAATCCGGGAGTAACGCAGAGCGTTGCTTATTTCCCGCTAGACTCGGGTAGTTATTGGGTGTATGAGCACTACCGTATTGATACTCTGGGAATGGAAACTTACAACAACAACGATTCCACGTTCATTACCGGTGATACGATTATCGGAGGCAATACCTACAGTATATTGCGCAACATCGGATTTTACCCATTGGTACAATATTGCCGCGACTCGGCCAATTGTATTGTAAATGAAAAAGGTGAAATAATTTTTTCGGCAAACCTTCAGGGGCAGCTTATACGGACAGATAGTATTTTCTCAACAGTCAGCTTGTTTATTATTGTCAGAGATTCCATGGATAACGGCAATTTTTCATTATCCCTGAATTCAAACACCTATAACACGCTCCAACGATCAACCAGAGTTCAGTACATGTTCACACAACTTCCTCAATTTCATAGTCCTTACTTAACGAACTTTGCACCCGGTGTTGGACTTGTAAGGAATCAGTATATATATTCCTCTTCACCGCATTTGCTTTATGAGCGTCGTTTAATCCGTTATCATATTGAGTAAAAAAGCGAGTGCAGAAAAAACGAAAAGCCGGAAGAATTATTCTCCCGGCTTTTCTGCACCTGCTTCGGCCATTCTTTTTATCGATTCGTTTCGGGTGGTCAGCAGCTTGGTCATGTATTTTTTCAGGAAAAAGAATTCCGCCATTCGCCCCAGAATACCTAACGGTGCGGCACATTCAAACACATCGCGCATGAGGGTTTGAGTGCCGTGGGTTTCAAAAAAATGCTGGTGTCTGAGCATGGCAAACGGCCCTTTCACCTGCTCGTCGCAGAAATAATGTGGCGGCTGCATTTCGGTTATGGAAACAGTCATGCGCAGTTTAAGGCCGAAGTGGCGGGCTTCCCACGTTACGGTTTCGTGCAGTTGAATAAGGCCTTGGGTGCGCCCGGCAACGGCCCTTTCGCCGGTATGCCGCAGCGACGATACATGCGCGTCGATGCTGCGCGATATATCGAAACAGCGTGCGGGTGGTGCGGAAATGTGCGTGAAAAGTTCAAGGTGTATCACACCCATGAAGATACATACTTGACGAATCTTTTCGGCATTGTCGTATTTTCGCAACAGTGGACAATAGTTTTCTCGACACACCGGTAGAGTTTCTGAAAGGCGTGGGCCCCGAACGGGCCAAGCTGCTCAAATCAGAACTCAGCATTACCACCTTTGGCGATTTGCTGCGGTGGTATCCTTACCGGTATGTGGATCGTACCCGGTTTTACCAAACCAACGAAATCAATGCCGATTTGCCTTACGTGCAACTGCGCGGGCAAATTCTCCACGCCGAAATTGTAGGACAAAAACAGGGCCGCCGTTTGGTGGCGCACCTTACCGATGCTTTCGGTTCGGTGGAATTAGTATGGTTTCAGGGGTTGAAATGGCTCGACGGGAAATATAAACCGGGAAAGGAATACATTGTGTTCGGCAAACCTTCGGTATATAACGGACGCATTAATATTGCGCATCCTGAAGTGGAAGAGGTGAGCGAAGAACTGCTGAAACGCGCCAGCGCCTTACAGCCCATGTATTCATCGACCGAGAAAACGAAGATGAAAGGGCTCGATTCGAAAGGCATTCTGAAACTGCTCAAAGCCCTCGTGCCGCAGATTACCGGCAAGATTCCCGAAATTCTTCCCGCCTCACTTCTCGAAAAATACAAACTCCCCGGCCGCGAAGAGGCCCTGCGCGAAATACATTTCCCCACCGATTTAAAAAAACTTGAACGCGCACAGAAACGCATCAAGTTTGAAGAATTTCTCTTCATACAAATCAAACTGCTGCGGGTGCGCAACCTGCGTCAGGACAATGTGCAGGGGCATATTTTTAATCGGGTGGGCGATATGTTCAATACGTTTTTTGAACATCATCTCCCGTTTCCGCTTACCAATGCGCAGAAGCGTGTAATACGCGAAATACGCGGCGATATGGGCAGCGGCAAACAAATGAACCGCCTGCTGCAGGGCGATGTGGGCAGCGGCAAAACCGTAGTGGCACTCATGTGTATGCTGCTTGCCAACGACAATGGTTTTCAGGCCTGCCTCATGGCGCCTACCGAAATTCTGGCACAACAGCATTACATTACACTCACCCAGCTTACAGGCAATATGCCCGTGCGCATTGGCTTACTCACGGGCAGCACCAAAGCCGCTGCGCGCCGCGAACTTCATGCCGCATTGCGCGCAGGAGAAATGCACATTCTCGTGGGCACTCATGCGCTTATCGAAGACGAAGTGCAGTTTGCCAACCTCGGTCTGGTGGTTATCGACGAGCAGCACCGCTTTGGTGTGGAGCAGCGTTCTAAACTCTGGCGCAAAAATGTGCATCCTCCGCACATTCTTGTGATGACGGCCACACCCATACCGCGCACACTGGCCATGACGCTTTACGGCGATCTCGACACATCTGTCATCGACGAACTGCCCGCAGGCCGCAAACCCATACGCACACTGCATTTTTACGACTCGGCCCGCGAACGATTGTTTGGATTTATGCGCGAAGAAATTGCCAAAGGCCGGCAGGTGTATGTAGTGTATCCGCTCATTCAGGAATCGGAGAAAATGGATTACAAAGACCTGGAAGACGGCTACGAAAGCATTTCGCGCGCATTTCCGCTGCCAGACTACCGCGTAAGCATTGTACACGGAAAAATGAAACCGGCGGCAAAGGATTTCGAGATGCAGCGTTTCGTAAAAGGCGATACGCAGATTATGGTGGCCACCACCGTAATTGAAGTAGGCGTAAACGTGCCCAATGCTTCGGTAATGGTAATTGAAAGTGCCGAACGTTTTGGCCTTTCGCAGTTGCACCAGTTGCGTGGCCGCGTGGGGCGCGGTGCCGAACAGTCGTGGTGCATACTCATGAGCGGCCCCAAACTTGGCAAAGAATCAAAACTGCGCATGGACACTATGGTGCGCACCAACGATGGTTTCGAAATTGCCGAAGTCGATCTGCAACTCCGCGGCCCCGGCGATCTGGAAGGCACACGGCAAAGCGGCACATTGGGTTTGCGCCTTGCCGATCTTACCAAAGACGGCCCCATTTTGCAACACGCCCGCATTGCCGCCTCCGAAATTCTCGAAGCCGATCCGCAACTCGCATCGCCCGCCAACCAGCCCCTGCGCGATGAACTTCAGCGCGAGCACAGCGACTCTGTAAACTGGAGCCGTATTTCCTGAAATCAGTGGGCGATTTGCTGCCGCGCAAATCTACTTTTTCAACGTATCCGCACTATCCATAGAATCGCCGCCCGGCAGTATTTCCTGCGGGATACTCAATTCCACATACGGCGCAGCTTTGGTGTAAATTTCCTCCGCCAGTTTTCCATCGCCCGAAAGCAGGGCAAGCTCATACACACGCTGTAAATTTCCACGCTGTTCCTGATTATCGTATGAGGGCAGCAGCATATCGGCATACCAGCGCACACATTCGAGCGCGTGTGTAAACGTAATGCGTCCCATTTTATCGGCCAGTGGTCTCTGGCCCGTGGCGTATGCCGCAGCGGTGAGATTCATCCAGTGATCGTCGGGCGGCACCTGTGTGTGGGGAATTTCTTCGGCACAGCGTGCAATGAGCGCAGCGGCTTCTTCATTTTTGTTTTCGCGTATCAATGCTTCGGCAGCTACTACACACATGTTTCGCATGGGATCGGCAAACATGCGTTCTATGGTTTCGTCGGCATACACATCGGGGTCTTTCAAACCGCCCCAGCCAAATTTGGTTTGAAACAACGCCAGCGATTTTGCCGTGGCACAGGCCGCGTTGGTGCTTATGTTGCGATCGGTGTCGGGATGGTAGAACGGAGTAAACCGCCACGCAAGGCCTTCGGCCATCAGGTAATCATTCAGTCCGCTGTAGGCGGAGTTGGGCATTCCCGGTGCAAAGTAAATGGGGCGCTCCCAGTTGTTGTGTGCCAGAATGTCGAGTATGGCAAGCTGGTCTTTCATCATGTAGTTGCCGGCAATAGTCCACACCACAGTGTCATGAGCGGCCAGCATTTGTGCGGGGCTTAGTCCGGCGCTTTGGGCATAGGCTGTTTTGTTTACGGCAATGTATGCGGCCTGCGCGGGAATAATGCTGCTGGTATCGCCGTAACTGTCAATGCGGAACTCGCCTTTGCGTGTGCTTGTGGCGTAGGCAATAATGCTGTCGGCGCGCATGGGCAGTATGGTGCGCGGATCAATGTTTACGTACTCGCGTTTGCCTTGTTTGTAATGCTGGTGCTGCATGGAAATGGGCAGCGGCGCCGAAGTGTATTGCCGGCGTTTCATCTGGTCGATGTACCAGTCATTTTGCAGCAGCGAGAGGCACACCACGCGCACATCGCGGCGTATGCCCAATACTTCCTGCGCAAACCAGAGTGTAAACGTATCGTTGTCGGCGTAGGTAATGAGTATGGCATTTTTATCGCACGATTCGAGCAGGTTAATGGCAAAGTCGCGTGCGGCAGTACGTCCGGCGCGGTTGTGGTCGTTGAAATTCTGCTGCAACAGCACCACCGGCGAAAGCAGCGAAACAATCAATGCACCGCTCAGTGCAATTTTTGCCTTATGCACCAGTGTCTTTATCCATTCGTAAACCGGAAACACACCAAGCCCTATCCATATTCCCCACGCATAAAACGAACCCACAAAGGCATAATCGCGTTCGCGGGGTTGCCACGGCGTCATGTTCAGGTAAATGGCAATGGCAATTCCGGTAAACGCAAACAACAGCACAGTCACAAAACCATCCTGCGCATTGGTGCTGAACTGCCACACCATGCCCATGATGCCAAGCAGCAGCGGGAGGTAGAAGTAAAAATTCGAGGCTTTGTTATCACGCTGCGATTGCGGTCTGAATTTTTCCCTTGCCCGCATATTATCAATACCCAACCCCCAGCGCACATTTCCTTCGGCATCGTTTCCTCCGCTGGCCCTGTCGTTTTGCCGCCCCACAAAATTCCAGAGAAAATACCGGCCATACATCCAGCTTAGCTGATGTGTAATCAGGTATTTCATGTTCTGCCCCTGCGAAGGTATTTTCACATATTCACCGTCATTTCCGGAAAGGCTTACATCCACACTGTCGCGCGGCTCGCCGGTAATGCTTTTGTATGCCTGTGCGTGTCCCGGGCTCCACATACGCGGAAAAAACATGCAGGCGCGTTTGTCGTAATTGGCTTCGGCTGCCTTACCGCTGAAACTCACCACATATTTTCCCGAAGCCTCATCGCGCACATAAACCGGGTTGCCATCCACCCACGGCTCTTCGGCATCGAGCGGTGTGGCGTAGGTGCGGCCGCTGAGCAGGGGCCAGTCGCCATACTGTTCGCGGTTAAGGTACGAGAGCAGACTTACCGCGTTCGACGTATTGCCTTCGTTGATGGGTGGCGATGCCTGCGCGCGGATAATGAGCACAAAGAAACTCGAATAGCCGATAAGCAGCGTGGTAAGTGCCAGCAGCGAGGTATTGAGTATCCGCCAGCGGCGCAGTTGCGAAACTAATATGCCCGCAGCCAGCAGTACGGTAAGTGTGGCGAAGTAAAATATCGTACCGCTGTTAAACGGCAGGCTTAATTCATTCACAAAAAACAATTCGGTTTTGCCGCATAAATTCACCACACCCGGAATGAGCACATTCTGAATACCGCCCAGCAGCACCAGTGCCGACACACCCGCCAGCAGCAACCCGAGCCGCGTTACACGCGTGTAGGTTCTGAAATACCATATAAACACCAGCGCCGGAATGCACAGCAGATTGAGCAGATGCACACCAATGGAAAGCCCCATCATGTAGGCAATAAACACCAACCAGCGGTCGGCACCCGGCTCACCGGCAACGGTTTCCCAGCGAAGCATGGCCCACACCACAATGGCGGTAAAAAACGACGAAAGCGCATACACTTCGCCCTCCACCGCCGAAAACCAGAAAGTATCGGTAAAAGCAAACGAAAGTGCACCGATTACGCCAGCCAGCAAAGGAAGATAAGCGAGCAACGGTTCTGCATCGGCTTTTTTCCTCACGGCTTTTTGCGCAAGCAAAGAAATACTGAGGTACAAAAAGAAAATGGTAAAAGCACTGGCCAGCGCCGAAAGCATATTGACCATTAACGCCACATTGTCCACATTGCCAAAAGAAAGTAATCCTGCCAAACGGCCCAGCAGCAGAAACAAAGGTGCTCCGGGCGGATGGCCCACTTCAATGCCCCAGGCGCAGGCTATATACTCACCGCAATCCCAGAAACTGGCCGTGTCTTCCACGGTAAAGGCATAAACCAGAAACGAAATCAGAAAAACACCCCAGGCCGTAATTTGATGAATACGCCGGGAAGGAAGTACCGTCATTGACATGCGCAAATATAGTCAGTACCGCAGCCGCAAACTCATTGCCGGTGAAACGATTTACAGTACAAAAAACAGGATAATTATGAAGGCCATAAAGAATACCGGCAATAAAAAGCAAATAAGTGCAGGCCAGAATGTGCGGCGGATGACTATGTAGTTATCGGGGCTGTATGTGCCTTCGGGAGCATTTCTGAGTTTCGAATTGGCTATAAGCAGCAGTATCAGCGAAACCAATGCGATAACAGGGCCGATTCCGACAACTATGGTAGTGCCCCAGCCTACGAGCATGAGTACATTGGCCAGTTCAACATTAGGCACAATGGGCAGGCCGTCCCGATCCTGATTGTTTTTGAGTAAATACCTTGCCCGTTGTTTAGGGCTGAGGTTGGTAGTGTCTTTGGCTTCTTCCACAATAAATGTATCGGGACGGTGAGCCGTTTCGGCAATGGCCGGTTCTGTGTATCGGGCCGGTTCTGCGGCGTATTGTCCGGCTTCGCCGGTAACAGGATTTTCCGAAACACTGTCAGGCAATACCTTAACCGATGTTTCGGCAGGCGAAGGAGTTGCGGGCGGGTTTGGCTTATTTTGCGGGCGGGTAAACGAATGGCGTTCCACATAAAAACCATCGCGGTAACGGCGCTTCTGAATTGTGCAGGACTGCGCCATAACAGCAAAAACGACAAGAATGGCAAGGACAAAACGGAATGAAAAAACTTGAAGCATAACTATAAAATTTAAGATTACAATGTACGGCATACTCTCAAACCCTGCAAATTCCTACTTTTGAGGCTCTAAACAAGATCATGAAAATAGCCTATAACTGGCTCCGGGAATATTTGCCCGAGGCCGATACACAACGCACTGCCCAGGAACTTTCCCAATTGCTCACCGGTTGCGGCCTCGAAGTGGAAAGCGTGGAGCCTTTTGAAACCATTCCTGGCGGCCTGCGCGGACTGGTGGTGGGAGAAGTGATTACCTGTGTAAAACATCCCAATGCCGATAAACTTTCGCTCACCACGGTAAATACCGGCGGCGATCAGTTGCTTTCCATTGTGTGCGGTGCGCCCAACGTGGCGGCCGGACAAAAAGTAATTGTGGCTACGGTGGGCACAACCGTACATCCTGTTAGCGGCGAACCGTTTGAAATAAAAAAATCGAAAATACGCGGCGAACTTTCCGAAGGAATGATTTGTGCCGAGGACGAAATAGGGCTGGGCCAGTCGCATGCGGGCATTATGGTGCTTGATGCCGCAGCGGTGCCGGGTACTGAGGCAGCCGTGTATTTTGGTGTGCAGGCCGAAGAAGTATTCGAAATCGGTCTCACCCCCAACCGCGCCGATGCAGCCTCGCATTACGGCGTGGCCCGCGACCTGAATGCCGTGTTTCTTGCGCAGAAACTTCGCCTCGATCCCACATCGGAAACCGGCACATTGCGTTTCCCACAGGTATTTTCGTTTACCGACGATCTTCCCGCTTCGCCCGTAACGGTAGAAGTGCATAACCACGAAGCCTGTGCGCGCTACGCAGGTATTCACCTTACCGGCATCACCGTAAAAGATTCGCCCGAATGGTTGCAGCAGCGTTTGCGCTCCATTGGTTTGCGGCCCATCAACAATGTGGTTGATATAACCAATTACGTGCTGCACGAACTTGGTCAGCCCCTTCATGCGTTTGATTCCGCACGCATTTCGGGAAGCCGCATTGTAGTGCGCAAAGCCACTGCCGGCGAAACATTTGTGACCCTCGACGGTGCCGAACGTAAACTGCACGAAAACGACCTGATGATTTGCGACGAAAACGCACCCATGTGTATTGCCGGTGTATTCGGCGGTTTGCATTCGGGTGTGAGCGAATCCACCACGAGCATTTTCCTCGAAAGCGCATACTTCGATGCCGTGCATGTGCGCAAAACCGCCAAACGTCTCGGCCTCAAAACCGATTCCTCGTTCCGCTTCGAGCGCGGCACCGATCCTGATATGGTCATTCGTGCGCTCGAACGTGCCGTGTGGCTGCTTCAGGAAATAGCCGGAGCAGAAGTAACCACGGCTCCCGTTGATATTTATCCGCAGCCTGTGGAGCCGGTTGAAATTGCATTCACCTACAACCGCTGCGATACACTCATTGGCAAAACCATTGAGCGCAACACCATTAAGCGCATCATCGAAGCCCTGGGCATGGAAATAGAAAGCACCGGAAACGATACGCTGCTGCTGGCCGTGCCGCCGTTTAAAGTGGATGTTACCCGCGAGGCCGATGTGGTGGAAGAAGTGCTGCGCGTGTATGGCTACAACAATATCGACTTTCCGGAGCAGGTAAAAAGTTCGCTTTCGTGGAGCAAGCACCCCGACGGCGAAATACTGCGCGAACGCATCAGCGAAATGCTGGCGGGCACAGGCTTTGCCGAAATCCTCAACAACTCGCTCACCCGCGCCGCCTACACCGACAGCATCGAAGGCATGGCCGCGGGCAATGTAACTTTGCTCAACCCGCTCAGCAGCGACCTTGGCATTTTGCGCCGCACACTGCTTTTCGGCGGACTCGAAACCATAACCTACAACCAGAACCGCAAAGCCGCCGACCTTCGCCTGTTTGAATTCGGTTCGGTGTATAGCCGCATTGCACAAAGCGCAGAGCCCGGCCGTTTGCCCTACCACGAAGAATTTCAGCTTGGCCTCTGGCTCACCGGCCGCCGCCACGCCGAAAGCTGGAACCACACGGGCGACAACGTCACCTTCACCGACCTCAAAGCAGCCGTGGAGCAAATACTCAACCGCACCGGCGTACAAAACCTCAAAACAGAAGCCATTCAAAACGACCCGCTTCTGGCCGAAGGCATTGTAATGCTCAGCCGCAAAACAGAAGTGGTGCGCTATGGCCGTGTGCGCACAGCACATCTCAAAAGCACACAAACTTCGGGCGAAGTATTTTTTGCCGCCTTCAACTGGGATGCACTGCTGCAGGCCATTGCCAAAACACCCGCCATACGCTACACCGAAGTGCCCAAATTCCCCGCCGTGCGCCGCGACCTGGCACTGGTAATAAACAAACAGGTAAACTACCGCGACCTCGAACAACTCGCCCTGCAAACCGAGAAACAACTCCTGCGCAGCGTAAACCTGTTTGATGTATATGAAGGCGAAAAATTGGGCAGCGATAAAAAATCGTATGCACTCAGTTTCATCCTTCAGGATGAAAACGCCACACTTACCGATAAACAGATTGAAAAGGTAATGGAGAAATTGGCCAAAGCCTTTACCGAAAAATTAGGTGCGGTAATACGTTCATAACCGCAATTAGGCATATAAACAGAAAGCCTGCGAATGAATTTCGCAGGCTTTCTGTTTTGTATGGTGTAAGCAATTATTTCACCAATTGCGTACTGATATAAGTACGGATGCGTTCTGCATTATTCTTCGAAAAATCCGTGTACTGCTCGCGGAAGTTTACATGGTACATGCTTACAAACACGAAGCAGTCTAAGAAACCTTCCTTCTCCATTTTACGGGCAAAACCGAATTCCTTTTCATCGGTATCGTCTTTCTTCAGCATATATTCCCAGCTATACACTTCCATGTACTTCTGGTTGGTAAGTTCGGATTCGCGGTTAATTACCCCATCATCGTTGCAGTTGTCCACAATTTTGTCTTTGGCGGTGCGGTAATATGTCCACGGATCTTTCTGTGCCGGATCCTGATTGGTGCTCATGCGGTTGGGGAGAATAGTGCGCGACATCCAGTGGCGGTTAAAACTCTTGCCCTGTTTTTCGCAAATGTTGGCAAGTTCTTCAAATAAACTGTTGTCGGGATAGGCAATAATTCCGTCCACGCAGGCATTGTACGCATCGTCCCAGCGTTTGAGTTTGGAGTAGGCTTTTACCATTCCGCTGTAAGGTTTCAGTCGGCCGGGTTGCATGCGTTTGGACTTTTCATACCAGCTTGCCGCTTTTTCCCATTCTTCCATTTCCTCGTAGGCCATGCCAATGCTCACTGTGGCATTGTAGTAGGTGCTGTCTTCGCGCAGGGCTTTCTGGTATTGCTTAATGGCCGCGCTCCAGTTTTCCTGACTGTATTCTTCATCGCCCTGGCGGTAGGCTGTTTTGGCCTCATCAGAAACCGCCGTATCTGTTGAAGTGGAAATAAGTTCGTCGAAAAGAATGCTGGAGGCAAGCGATTGTTTTTCGCAAAACAGCGTAGCTAATTTACACTGCCCGATCATTTCCATTTTGTACTGCACAAACTTGAGTTTGTTCAGGTCAACGGTGTAGGTTTTCGGGCTGTTAATCTTGCGTATCAGTTCCTTCATGTCGGTCTGATACTGGGTTTTGTAGCGGAAATACTCGTAAAGCACACGCAGATCCCAGATGGAATTGTCGTAATAATAGCTGGGGTTTGCCTGTACTTTGGCTAAGGTGGAAACCGCTTTGTCGTATTTCGCTTTTTTGAAATACTCTTTCGATTTCTCGATTTTTTTTACATCGGCAGCCGCGTATTGGGCCGAGAGACCCGTAACAAGCAGCAGGCCTACAAACAGTGCGGCAAGTGGTTTAAACATCTGGTAGCGTTTGGTTAAGGTGTGAGGGTTTAATTACTGACGCGTGCAGGTGGCAGTGCAGTTGTCTATGGTGGAGCCGTTATTTACGGAGTAGCTAAGGGTAAACGTATTGTTTCCCGACAGGGTTCCCGAACCGCTTATCTGGCTGCCGTTAAGGGTTTGCTGCGGAATGGTGAGGGTATTTCCGCTCACGCTCATGCGGGCTTTGTGCTGGTTGCCGAGGTCGTAGAAGTTTTCGAGAAGCACTTCCGAAGTGTTGGTGGTTGATTTGCTGATGAGCAGCACATAATTGCTTGCCCCGGCCTGCGAACTGTTTTCGGCGCAGTTCCAGGCATCTACAAATTTATCCCGCTCATCGGCAGGATCGGGTGTTTCTTCCGGGGCGCAGGCGGGAATAAGCGCAAGGCTAAGCAAAAGGATGCCGGCCAGAAATGTGTTACGTTTTCCAAACATGATAAACAAATATGGCGATTTTCATTCACCCGATCAAAAGCAGTGCCAACAGTGACTATGCTTTTGAGCATAAGTACCAATTTAAGGAAAAGTAACAGATCTGAGCAGGGTCAGACTGCGTGACTGCTCAGTTTTTGCTTCAGTTCGGGGTCGAAGCGTACAAAAATGTTGAGCCAGATATTGCGCGACCAGCGGAAAACCAGCGGGAAACTCAGCACATAAATACCCAGCACCGTGGCCAGAAGCGTCGGAAATTGGGCGTTAAAGCCAAAATACAGTATTGCGGCAGGAATAAACATGAGTAAAATGGAAACGCCGTAACTCACATACATGGCTCCGTAATAAAAACCGGTTTCGGGCTCGTAAACCTGCCCGCAACACGAGCAGTTTTTATGCATATCGCCTAACTTTCGCAAGTGAAAAGGGTTGTTATCCACATACAAATCGCCAAGGTTGCATTTGGGACATTTTGAGGCGAAAATGCTGTAAAGCGGTCCTTTTTTCATGGTTTTATAAATTACAGAACAAAATTAAATGCTGCCTGGAGAATATTTAGTGACAAATATCACTTATGGGTGATTATTGAATCTTATCGGGTTCATTTCTGAAAATAATTTTATCAGGCTCTGATAATTTTGGGCCTGCGGCCTTTCACAAAACGAAAAATCTGTATCATTGAAAAAAACCTGACCTGATGAAAAAATACTTCTTCGCCATTACCGCAGTTTTTGCGCTGCTGCTCACTTCATGCGGCCCCTCACAGGATGATGCCGTAACGTATAACAATAAGTTGGTTGATTTAAGTGACAAGGTGGACGATCTCACCAACAAACTGGCCGATGAACTGGATGGCGAAAACATTGATTCGCTCAATGCAGTTTATACAAGGTTCAAAGCCGTCATCAAAAACGGTCTTGCCGAAGTAAAACTCATGAAACCGCTCGAAGAAAAAGATCCGGGCTACTACAATGCCATGCTGGCTCATTTCGAGAATATGAACAAACTGGCCGAAAATGAAGTAAAAAGCATTGTGGCAGCCACCGCAAAGTTTGCTGGCGGTGTTGAACCAACCGAAGAAGAAATCTCCTCGCTCGAAAAAAATATTGAAAAATTCGACACCGATTCTCAAAAATCAATGGACCTCGTGAAGGCCGAACAAAAGAAGTTCAGCAACCGCTGGAATATTATCTTAATGTAAATCTTTGCTGATTGATAAGCCCAAAGCGGATTTGCCGGTGCAGATCCGCTTTATTTTTTGATTAAACCCGGGGCCGGATTATTCGTCAAATAAAGCACCGCTGTGACGGTTTGCCATCTGGTAAAGTTACAGGAAGGCAAAAATTTAAACGGCACAGGAATTGCCGTGCTGCAGATACCGGAATCTGAATTATCTTCAAAGCAAAATACCTTACTCATGAAAGGAAAAGAATTGAGCAGAAAGGAACTTCAGCATTTGATGCTGAGAGTGGGTTTCGGGCTGCGGCCTTCGGAACTTGCGAGATTTGAAGGCAAAACCCGCGAAGAAGCCGTGGAACTGCTTTTTCAGGATTCGTCGATAAACCAGCCCATTCTTTTTATTCCCCGCCCCGATACGAAAGACAACGGCGAGGTTTCCACACTCAAGGCGCTGCTTATGGTGCTCAAGTCGAAAGAGGAAACCGAAAAACTCAATCTGGCCTGGCTCGACCGTATGGGTGTGGCGCGTGCCGTACTGCGCGAAAAGATGACGCTTTTCTGGCACAATCATTTTGCCACGGGCACCGCGTTTGCCTGGCTTATGCAGGTGCAGCACAATACGCTTCGCCAACATGCGCTTGGTAATTTCCGTACCATGCTTCACGCCGTGGCCAAAGATCCTTCCATGATTATTTACCTCAATAATCAGCAAAACAAAAAGAAGGCTCCCAACGAAAACTTTGCCCGCGAAGTAATGGAGCTTTTCACGCTGGGCGAAGGTCAGGGATATACCGAATACGACATCAAACAGGCTGCCCGCGCGTTTACCGGCTGGACAGTAAACATGAAAGGCGAATACGAGTTTAAGGCCGAAGATCACGACGAAGGCGACAAAACCATTTTCGGCAAAACAGGCCGTTTCAGCGGCGAAGACGTGCTGGAAATGCTGCTCGAACGCAAACAAACCGCTACCTACGTATGTCGCAAAATGTACCGCCTGTTTGTAAACGCGGTTATCGATGAAAACCGTGTGGCCGAACTGGCTAAAATATTTTACGACTCGGGTTACGACATTACCGCCACTGTAAAATACATGCTGCTTGCCGACTGGTTTTACGCCCAGCGAAACATTGGCTGCATCATTTCTTCGCCCACCGATTTAATTGTGCGCTACAAACGCCTGCTCAAACTCGAAACAGACGACAAACAGGTGCTGGCCTTGCAGGATGTGCTGGGGCAAACGCTTTTCTTTCCGCCCAACGTGGCCGGCTGGAAGGGCGGACGAAACTGGATCGACAGCCTCTCGCTGCTCTACCGCGTGCATTTGCCCACCGCCATTGTACAGCAGGGAACAGTGAAAATAAGGCGCAAACCGGCATTCGAAGAAAAGAACAGTGGCAAAAGCAGTGAGGAAAAACGCATCAACATAAAAACCGACTGGAGCGAGCTGGTGCAGTTTTTCAAACCGTCGAAAGATTTAACCACCGACGTGCTCAACTTCTTTATTCAATCGCCCGCAAAGATGATTGACCGGAAGGCAATTGAAGCCGAGGTTGACAACTCCACACCCGAACGACGCATTATCACCACCATTGCAGCAGTAATGAAACTGCCCGAATATCAACTCATTTAAGGCCATGGGAAATTATTCAAGAAAATATTTTTTGCGACTGAGCGGACTTGCATCTGCCTCGCTGCTGTTGCCCAATTTTCTGAAAGCCGCTGCCGAAGCCGATGTAAAAAGGCAGTTGCTGGCGGGCAATATCAATGGCCGCATTCTGGTTGTGGTTCAGCTTTCGGGCGGTAACGACGGGTTGAATACGCTCGTGCCTTTTGGCGATGATCTTTATCACAGCAACCGTCCCGGCATCGGACTCAAGACAAACGACATTATCACCATCGACAAGCATTTTGCCTTTAATGGTGTAATGCGCGGCCTGGCCGATTTGCACAGCGCCGGACACCTGGCCATGCTCAACAGTGTGGGTTATCCCAATCCCAACCGCTCGCATTTCCGCTCTACCGACATCTGGCAAAGTGCCAGCGGCGCCGAAGAAAACTGGAGCACCGGCTGGATTGGCCGTTACCTTGACAGTTGCTGCGCCGGACAGCCGCAAAAGCCGCACCTGGCACTCGAAGTGGATGAAGTGCTGAGCATGGCGCTCAAAGGAAACGTAAACAGCGGCATTGCGGCCGGAAATCCCAAACGCCTCTACGATCTCAGCAACGACAAACTCGTGCGCAAGGTATCGTCGGCCTACGTGCCACACGATCACGGCCACGAGCACGACGAGCATAATGTGGAGTACCTGCACAAAACGCTCGCCTCCACCATTCAAAGCGCCGATTACCTGCACAGCCACGCAGGCGGGTTCCGTTCGAAACGCATTTACCCGCAGCACGAGTTTGGCAAACAAATGAAAATGATTGCCGAACTCATCCGCTCCGAAAGCGAAACGGTAATCTACTACGTATCGCTTCCCGGCTTCGACACACACGTTTCGCAAAACGGCCAGCAAAACCGCCTGCTGCGCGTGTACAGCGATGCCATGAAACAGTTTGCCGAAGACCTGAAGGAAGGCGGCCGCTGGAACGATACCGTGGTGCTTACCTTCTCCGAATTCGGCCGCCGCGTAAAACAAAACGCCGGCAAAGGCACCGACCACGGCACCGCCAATGTACTTTTCCTGGCGGGCGGAAGTCTCGGCAAAAAAGGCATCCTCAACGAAGCTCCCGACCTGAAAAATCTCGACAACGGCGATTTGATTTACAAAGTCGATTTCCGCGAAGTGTATGCCACGCTGCTCGAAAAATGGCTGAAGACTGATGCGGAAAAGGTGTTGGGCGGACCGTTTAAAGTGTGGGATTTTGTAGGGTGATGATGGATTTGGTTGCATAGGCATTACCCGAATTATTTCACTCGAATAAAAAGCCGGCTGCGAACTGCGGAGTTGTTATCCGGGATAGCCTGTGTATCAAAATTTGGATGCCGCAGATTGGTGATTTCTGATAGCTTTGTACAAACTATCAGCGAATGACAATTCAGTGGCGTAATTCCATACTCCTTGCCCTTGCTTTTGCCGTTGTATCGGTATTTCTCATTCTTTACCAGCCGGCTGATGTGACATTCAAATTAATGCTTGTGCTGGCTGCTGTGGTGCCGTTGTGCATTGGTGCCGGACAATGGGTATATAATCGCAACAAATGGATTGATCTTGCGCTTGATTTTGGGTTTTCCTTACTTGTGGCATTGCTGATCTTCCGCATTTATCCCGGCGAATTTTTTGATGATGCCGGTTTTGAAATGCGTTATCTCGAAAATTTCAGAGACGGATATTTTTATTCATACAATCCTGCCGACGGCCCTGTATTTGGCATTTCATCGCCATTTCAGGGTTTGCTCAATGGTTTTCTTTGTTACACACATATAATGATTCCCGAACAGGCCATGCGCAGAACCGCATTTGCAGGGCTTGTATTTACTGTTTTCTTTCTCGTGAAAATAGTCCGCAACAGAAGTGAATCACAAAATTATTTTTTGCTGTATGTCTTGCTGATCGTTTGCGGCAGTAAAATGTTTTTGAATGTGGCCAAATCAGGCCTTGAAACTCCGCTGCATCTTTCGCTGATTGCTGCGGCATTGTGGTGTTATTACAGCAAACGCGAAAAGCTGTTCTGGTTAATGCTTGCCGTGTCGGTAATTTCAAAACTTGATGCGGTGCCGTTTGCGGTTGTACTTGGCCTGGCCTGGCTGGTTGAACACAGAAAAAGCTATTTGCCCATTTCATTTCGCAACAAACATTTGTTGAACATTCTTGTTTTTGCGGTACTACCGGTTGTGCTCTGGATTGTATTTGCCACAGCAGTATTCGGAAGCCCGCTGCCACAATCGGCATATTCGAAAATTCATCATCACGGTCATCCCGACGATCACTGGTTTCCGTTCTTTACACGCTATATACAGGATCCGTATTTTAACGTGTTGCTTGTTCTTGTGCTGGTTACCGGTTTGGCGGTTGTGTTCATCTCTTATATTACTAAGAAAGCCGAAGTCCTGAAAAATATCATTCCGGGGCTGGCTTATATTGCCACGATGATCCTTTACTACTTCTACAATCCGGGCGAACGTATGTTGTGGTATTATGCCTTGCCTGATATTTTACTGATTCTGCAATTAGCCACAGCCTTGCTTTTTCTGCTCAATTATATTACCCATAGACTGCTCAAAACTGCCACGGCCGGATTAGCCGGTTTTTCACTCCTGTTTTTTTTGTTGCCTGATGTGACAGGCGGGAAATACTGGATTACTGAATACCTGAGCACGGTTGAATATGAACGGAATAATATGGGGAAGTATTTGGGCGAACGTGTTGCAGCAGGCGATACGCTGATGACCTGGCACGGCATGACGGGACGTTACACAAAAGGGTATGTGCTGGATATGTCGGGGCTTAATTCAAAAGTAGTGACGGAGTACAACAGGGATATTTTTCGGATTCGCGATGTATTTAAACCCAACTGGGTGGTAAAGGAACGCGATGGCTATGTGCTTGATGCCTTCAACCGGCCACCTTATTCGTTCGATACGGCATTTTACGACATTACCTATTATAATTACCCTGAATGGCTGGTGTTTAAACGCGTTCCTGAAGGAACTTCACATCAGATGCTTGTTTTTGCCGGTGAGGGAAACGTGATAGAAGGAAAATTTTCTTCACAAAAAGATCTCCTGAAAGCATCCGGTTCACTTCTGCAATTTACTTTTCGCGATAGTTTGTATATGACCACTGCATTTATTCTGGGGGCACAAAAACTGGATACTGCGTATTACTGCGACATGGAACTGCTTATTGGAGATTCGGTGGCGGACAGTTTCTCGGTGAAAGTAGAACCTCACGGACGCGCATACGCAGAGGAGGCTTTTAAAGTGCAGCCGGTGAAGTTTGCTTTTCGCAAACCTTTACCTCCCGGAACCCAATTTGTAATTAACCTGCGCAGAAAAGGTATTTCCAAAGAAATGCTGATGATAAGCCCTGCAATAATTATACGCGACTGATGTTTGTTAAAGTGAAATAGCTTTTCCTTTCAGGCGCTGTATGAAATAGAACCAGAGGGTTTGCAACGAATTTTTGATTGCATTTTGTGATACCCGTGGTGACGGGGCTTTGTAGGTAATCGGAATTTCTACGATTTTCTTTTTCCGGAGCAGGTAGCGGAGTTCGGTTTGGTAAAAATGAGCTTTAGAGTGCAGCTGATAATTCAGGAATGCAGCCACAATGTGTTTGCGAAAGCCCTGATAGCCTGATGTCATATCACGCAGTGAAGTTCCCAGAAGCACGTTGGAGAGTGTGGTGCCTGCTTTGGAAAGAAAACGTCGCTTGAAAGGCGAATCGCCCATTGTTCCGCCTTTGATAAAGCGACTTCCGAAGACGCATTCATACCCGTTCGAAAATTCGCGCAGAAATGCATGAAGCTGCGCGGGATCGTGCGAAAGGCCGGCATCCATTTCTATGATATACTCATGATTGCCGCGCAGCGCTTCGCGATAGCCCCGCAGGTAGGCATCCACCACATTGCGGTTTTCGGGCGCCCACACCGATACAAAACGACTGTCTGTGGCGGCCAGTTGGTGGCAAAGCTCAGTGGTGCGGTCTTTGGAGGCATTGTCTGTAATCAGGTAAACTTTTCCGGAGTTCAAGGCGTCAAGCTCCTTTTTCAACGCCTCGATAAGCGGCAGAAAGTCGGCTTCCTCGTTGGCAAGGGGAATGATTACAGCCCAGTTTTCAATTTTCATTTTTTTGATACAAGTGCGTAAAGATATAGTTTCCCGTGAATAGATATTTGACGGCAAAAATTACCTTTACGCCATTATGAATAATAATCCGTCACTTATTATTACTTCCATTGCCGCACCCAACAGTGTACTTGAAAACTATGCAAAGTTGTGTGCGCAAAAAAACATGAATTTTATTTTGATTGGCGACGTACCCTCGCCGGTTGATTTTCATATTGAAGGATGCCGTTTCTATGGCATTGGCGATCAGAAGAAATTGCCTTTCAGTATTATAGAACGACTTCCTGAACGTCATTATTCCAGAAAAAACATCGGCTATCTGCTTGCGGCAAAGTCGAAATGGATTGTAGAAACAGACGATGATAATCTTCCGCTTGATTCATTTTGGGATGATCGTGTAAAAAACATTCGTGCGCGTGTGCCTGCCGAAAAAGGCTGGACAAATGTATATCGCTATTTCTCCGGGGCCAATATCTGGCCGAGGGGGTTTCCGCTTGATCTGATTCAACAGCCTTTGCAGTCGCTGGCAGACGTTCACGAATTTAACTGCCCGATTCAACAGGGACTTGCCAATGAAAATCCCGATGTGGATGCCATTTACCGAATGGTGAGTGAACTGCCTTTGAATTTTGGTGAGCATGAGCCGGTGGCTTTGCCCGCAGGAAACTGGTGCCCTTTTAATTCGCAAAATACAACCTGGTTTCCGGAAGCTTATTTGCTGCTTTATCTTCCTTCATACTGTAGTTTCAGAATGACTGATATATGGCGGAGTTTTGTGGCGCAGCGCATTGCCTGGACCTGTAACTGGCCGGTGCTGTTTCACAAGGCCACTGTATGGCAGGAACGGAACGTGCATAACCTGATGAAAGATTTTGCCGATGAAATTCCGGGGTATCTGCACAACTCAGCCATAGTACGCGCACTTGAAGCACTTACACTGGATAATGGTGCGGCTCATATTGGTGACAATCTGATTCGTTGCTACGAAACACTTATTGATCTGGGTGTAGTTGGTGCAGAAGAATTGCCACTTGTGAAAGCCTGGGTAACCGACATGCAGCTTGCAATGAATGAAGCCTGATTTTTCAGGAACAATTTATACTGTAAAGCAGAAGCCCGCATTCAAAACTTCAACTCCAACCGATCCGGCAATTGCCTGAAACTCTTGCGGTGATGCACGGTAAGCCCGTGCGCAACAATGGCAGCCAGGTGTTTGGCCGTACCGTAGCTTTTGTTTTTCAGTCAGTCGTGCTTTGGGAATTCTTTCTGCAAGGCATCCATGTAATCATCGCGATACGTTTTGGCGGGTATGCCGGCTACTGCAATGTTTTTGTACTTTCTTAAGCAGGTTTGCGGTTAATTTATGCTATCCAATCCACACACCCTTTATATATGCATCATAAATATACAACTGCATAAACAGGCAGGCCACATAAAGTAATGCCCATTGAAAAGTAAATTTGTTTTTACCCTGAAGCAACAGCAAAAATGCCCATGGTAAAAACATAAACAGCCGGTAAAACAATTTCCCGTCTTTCATACTTCCCCAAAGAGGTGAGGCATTAAAGGAAGTGTCGTTGCCCAGCAGCGGGATGGTGAGCAGAATTACTCCAAGAATAATATATACATAGTAAGAAGGCGTTTCTTTGCGGTTCAGAAACCACATAAGTAATATCATGAAAAAGGGAGAGGCAAAAACATACCGGTTTGCCGCATATAACGTAGTGCCGCCCAGTCCATCGTATGGATTGTAAAACAAAAGGAAGATAAGAGACATTGTGAGGTACCCGGCAGCAAACCAAACAGCCGTACTGCCGCCGAGTGCAGGTTGCTGCATTTTGCGCAGAAGTTTTTGAAGCCCCCACACCATACATCCCAGAAATGCCAGCAGGCAAAACCAGAAAGCACTCCCATCGAGCCAGAGCAGGCGGTATGAATCCCAGGTGGTAAGCGGAAATTCGGGGATTGTAAAAAGGTGTCGGCACCTGACAAACTGGATATAGAAATAGGCGAAAGGATCGCCAACCTGAATCCATTGCACGAGCATTACTGTAAATGTGCCAGCCAGCAGGGCCGAAAATCCTACGGCAAACTGACGAAGTACAGGTTTAATCGACTGCCAGTTCCATGCCTGTATCTGCATGAAGGCCATGAACAATAGTGCCGGCAGAAAAAACATGCCAATGGCACGAACTGTTGCTGAGATGAATAAACCGATAAATAAAAGCCTCAGATTATTTCTGTGCATACCCACCAACGCAATCGACGAACCTAAAAGGAACAACGATTCTCCATAAGGGGCAAGGAAAAACATAGAACTGGGCCAGGCAAGCATAAGCATTAATTGCCAGGGTTTCCACTCAAAGTTCCGGGCAAGCAGCACAATTCCAATGACAGCAAATAACCAGTTGAGCAGACTTATTCCAAGATCGTTCATGTCTGTAAGCCACCAGATAAACGGGAAGCCGGGATACATGCCTACATTGCCGTTCGATTGGTCATCATAATCTATATAACCGTTTCCGGCAATAGACTGATAAATTCCTGCATCCCAGTGTGCCATTTTGCCATTGTCGGGCACTTCATTCACAATGCCATTTCTTTGCAAAAAGAACCAGGCTGCGAGAGTGAGAATTAAATGAAGGAGGATATAGGGGAAATAATTTTTCCGGAACCAGGTAATAATTTTGTTGCTCATTGTTGTTCGAAAATATAAACTCAAAACGTGAATTCCAACTGATCCGGCAATTGCCTGAAACTCTTGCGGTGATGCACGGTAAGCCCGTGCGCAACAATGGCAGCCCGGTGCTTGGCCGTGCCGTAGCCTTTGTTTTTCAGCCAGTCGTAGTGCGGAAACTCTTCGTGCAAGGCATCCATGTAATCATCACGATATGTTTTGGCGAGTATGCTGGCTGCCGCAATGCTTTTGTACTTCCCGTCGCCGCCAATGATGCAGGCGTGTGGAATGCCGGGATAGGCCGGTTTGAAACGGTTTCCGTCGATGAGCAGAAACTCAGGTGTTGTGCTTAACTGTGCAATGGCTTTGTGCATGGCCGCAAACGATGCACGAAGAATATTCATTTCGTCAATTTCATCCACGCTCATGCTGGCCACCGCCCAGGCAATGGCTTTTTCTTCGATGTAGGGCCGCACTTCGCGGCGCTGTGCATCGCTCAGTTGCTTTGAATCGTTCAGCAGTTTGTGTTTGAAATCGTGCGGAAGAATTACTGCGGCGGCATACACCGGCCCGGCCAGACAGCCGCGCCCGGCTTCGTCGCAGCCGGCTTCGGTAAATTCATCCTGATAACGATTTCTAAGCATTTGTGTGTACGCATTGTTCCATGCACTGCCATATTTTTTCGGCCGATTGCTGCCACGAGAATGCCTTGGTGCGTTCGGCGGCTTTGGCAATGAGTTGTGTGCGCAGTGTTTCGTCGTTGTCTATCTGTTCAAGCGCGGCGGCTATGGCCTGCACATCAAACGGATCGGCATACAACGCGGCATCGCCCGCCACTTCGGGCATGGAAGTAACATTGGCCGTAAGCACCGGCACATTGCACGCCATAGCTTCCACAATGGGAATGCCGAAGCCTTCGAAGTAGGGCAGGTAAGTCACTGCGTGTGCGGCGGCGGTAATGCGCACCAATTCTTCGTCGCTGAGGCGGCCGGTAAATACCACTTCCTTTTTATCAGGCAATTGGGCCAGCAACGAATCGAGCGCGTGGTATTTCCAGTAGGGCGCACCGGTAATGAGCAGTTTGGTGGCAGTTTGGTGCTTTTGTTTGTACTGCACAAAAGCTTCCACCAAACGCACCAGGTTTTTGCGCGGATGCAACGCACCCACAAACAAAAAGTAAGGCGCACCGCCGCTGTATTGTTCGCGTACGGCTTTTACCGCTTCGGCATCCAGCGGCCTGAAGGCTTCTGAAGCCGCATTGTAAACCACATCTATTTTTGATGTCTCAATTTTGTATCGCGCAGCAATATCGGCTTTCGAATATTCGGAAACAGTGAGCACGCGCTCACCCTTTTGCGCAAACAGCGGGAAGTTTTTGCGATACCATTTCGAATATTTCTTCGAAAGATCCTGTGGGTAATGCTCGAAATTAAGGTCGTGAATTACCGGAAGGCAGGGCGTTTGCGTTTTCAGCGGTAAAAATCCGTCGGGCGAATAAAACAAATCGGGTTTCAGATCGCGCAGCACACCATTTACCGACCAGTTGAGCCAGAGGGAATAAAGCCACGGACGGCGGGCGGGCGGGAAAAGCTTTACGGGGGTAATATTTTCGGAATAAATAAAACGCTCATCCACTTCGCGGTCAAACAAAAACACAAAATGATCGTCGGGGCGCATTTGTGTAATGCGTTTCAGCGTTTCATCCGTAAAACGGCCAATTCCGTCGAGCCTGTCGGGAATAAGCAAGCGTGTATTTACAACCACCAGCATGGCGGCAAAGATAACCAAGAGTTTATCACTTTTATTGTAATACTTCGTACCTTCACGCCTCACACAAAACACACGCCCATGCTTGACAATCTGATTAATCTGGTAAAAGAACACGCCGGCGATGCCATCATTAACAACCCGGCCATTCCGAATGAGAAAAACGACGATGCCATTAAAACCACCGGCGAGTCTATTCTCAACTCCTTAAAATCGCAGGCTTCCGGCGGCGACATGAGCAGCCTCATGAACATGTTTCAGGGCGGCGATGCGGCTTCAAGCCCCGTGGCCAGCGCCGTGCAGGGAAATGTGGCTTCCGATCTTGCCAAAAAATTCGGCCTCGATTCGGGCGCAGCCGGTAACATTGCTTCTTCACTCATTCCGATGGTGATGAACAAGTTTGTAAACAAAACCAACGATCCCAACGACAGCAGCTTCGACCTCGGCGATATTATGAAGAATATCGGCGGCGGCGGTGGCGGCGGAATTGGCGGCATGATTTCCAATTTCCTGAAGTAATCTCTTTCGTAACTTTGAGCCGCCGGAACTTTCCGGCGGCTTTTTCATTATGTCGCGTCTCGATAAATTAGAACCCGATGATTACTATATGAATGAAGACGGGTATATCGTTTTCACCGAAAAGTATCATCTCAAACGCGGGTATTGCTGCAAGAATGGATGCAAGCATTGCCCGTATGGGTATAATAAGAAGACGGGAAGGTTTGATAAGAAGAAGGAAGGGGAAGTTTGAAATTACTCAATTATTCTTGCCTTCCATTTGTCGGTATTCTGCAAGGGAGAAAAAGATAGCGTACGATTTGAAGTACTTACTTCCAGCAAATTACCCACTTTAATCGCCTCCAATACATCTTTATAGTACTTTGCTTTTGCTTTGTCTGAAATATTTTCTGCACCGTCGGGCCCTGTTTTGGGATGAATAAATATCAGGAACACATTTTCATCCTGAATAAGTACCAGAAAATAAATTCGATAACCACCTGAACCATTCAGTCTTTTTTTGATATAAGGAAATTTATCACTGTTGTTCAGTCGGGTACCTGAACATATTTCTGCGATTTCTTTGCCGTTGAAATACTCCGCTACATCAGCCATGATTGTTTGGTATGGCTGAGATTTTCAATCACAGTTTTAAATTCGGGAATGCAGAAAAGACCCATTACAAATTGGTCAACTGATCGGTGATTTCGGTGAAATTTTTGTCTTTGGGCAAAAAGAAAAACACAGACTCTACATCATCAATAGTTTCGGTAAACTCATCAAGGGCTCGTTTTAAGTGCTGTACTTCGGTGAGGAGAATGTTTTTTTGTTTAGAAAAATGATCCAGATGGAGATAGGTTCTGAGTAAGGTTCGGCGAAGATCGCGGGCCGAACTGATAAGCTGGTTAATTTCTGACAGATCCTGCTCAGAGGGATTGGTCATCCAGGTAATGGCTTCTAATGCTTCGGTGAGTTGTTCTGTACGGGCTGTTTTGGCCTCAATAAATTTCCGGCTCTCGTTAACCGCGTCCAACAAACGATTCATTTCTTCTTCGCCGGGAAGTTCTTTCTTTTCATCAAAGGAAAGAACACGCACATCATTGGCGATGAAGGCAATTTTTTCTGAAAATTCTGCTGTACTCATTTGTTCAAACCCTCTTTACAAAAATACAGTAATACACCCCCAATATCAAGTATCTGCCCAATATTCTCTCTGCTTTCTCCCCATTCATTCGTATTTTTACAAAGATTTCAGAAAACCTATGACCACAGCCGAATTTCAGGCCGCCATTCTTCGCGGTATTCCCGATACACTTCCGGAACCCAGGCCGTTTGATGCCACACTCAACCACGCTCCCAAACGCAAAGCCATTCTCACTCCGGCCGAAGAAAAATTAGCCATCCGCAATGCCCTTCGTTATTTCGAAGCAAAGCATCACGCCGCGCTGGCGCCTGAATTTGCTCAGGAACTTAAAATCTACGGAAGGATTTACATGTATCGCTTCCGTCCCGATTATAAAATCTTTGCCCGCCCCATCTCCGAATATCCGCACCAGAGTGTGCAGGCCGCAGCCATCATGCACATGCTGTCCAACAACCTCGATTATGCCGTGGCACAGCATCCGCACGAACTTATTACCTACGGCGGCAATGGTGCGGTGTTTCAGAACTGGGCGCAGTACCTGCTCACCATGCAGTACCTCGCCACCATGACCAACGAGCAAACACTGGTGTTGTATTCAGGCCATCCGCTTGGTCTTTTTCCTTCGCACAAAGATGCACCCCGTGTGGTGGTAACCAATGGCATGATGATTCCCAATTACTCCAAACCCGACGACTGGGAACGTTTCAATGCACTTGGTGTAACGCAATACGGACAAATGACTGCCGGCTCGTTCATGTACATTGGCCCGCAGGGCATTGTACACGGCACCACAATTACGGTAATGAATGCCGCACGAAAAATTGCAGCCAGCGAGGAAGAACGCAAAGGTCGTTTGTTTGTAACCTGCGGCCTGGGCGGCATGAGCGGCGCACAGCCCAAAGCCGGTAAAATAGCCGGACTCGTGGCCGTGGTGGCAGAGATTAATCCCAAAGCCACACACACGCGCCACACGCAGGGCTGGGTGGATGAAGTGTATGCGAATATTGATGAGTTGATGGCACGCATTGCCACGGCGCAGAAAAACAAAGAGGCTGTGTCGCTGGCCTATCAGGGCAATGTGGTGGATTTGTGGGAACGCCTCGTGCGCGACAATGTGCATGTGGACATTGGTTCCGACCAGTCTTCGCTGCACAATCCCTGGGCGGGTGGTTACTATCCTGCGGGGCTTTCGTTCGACGAGGCCAACCGCATGATGGCCGAAGAGCCAGACAAGTTTCACGACATTGTGCAGGACTCGCTGCGCAGACAGGCGGCGGCCATTAACACACTGGCCGGGCGCGGCATGTACTTCTTCGATTACGGCAATGCATTCCTGCTCGAAGCCATGCGCGCCGGTGCCGATATTGTGAAGGAAGACGGCACATTCCGCTATCCATCGTACGTGCAGGACATTCTCGGCCCCATGTGTTTCGATTATGGTTTCGGGCCTTTCCGCTGGGTATGCACTTCGGCCGATGCAGCCGACCTTGCCGTGACCGACGCGCTGGCGCTGGAAGTGATGGAAGACATGTACCGCACCGCACCTGCTGAAATCAGGCAGCAACTGCACGATAATATTCTCTGGATCAGAGATGCGATGCAGAACAACCTCGTGGTAGGTTCGCAGGCACGCATTCTTTATGCCGACAGTGAAGGCCGCATACGCATTGCATCGGCCATCAACAAGGCCATCCGCGAAGGACGTGTGAAAGCGCCCGTGGTACTTGGCCGCGATCATCACGACGTGTCGGGCACCGACTCGCCCTACCGCGAAACGTCGAACATTTACGACGGCTCGCGCTTTACTGCCGACATGGCCGTGCAGAATTTTGTGGGCGATGCATTTCGCGGCGCCACCTGGATTTCGCTGCACAACGGCGGCGGCGTGGGCTGGGGCGAAGTAATAAACGGAGGCTTCGGCCTCGTACTCGACGGCTCCGACGATGCAGAAAGACGTTTGCAAAGCATGTTGTTCTGGGACGTAAACAACGGCATTGCCCGCCGTAGCTGGGCCCGCAACGACGAAGCCATTTTTGCCATCAAACGCGAAATGCAACGCTCTCCGCAGTTGAAAGTAACGCTGCCTAATTTGGTGGATGATGCGTTGCTGGATGGGTTGATTTGATCCCGCTCATTTTCCTGACTGATTTCTCTCAGGTCGTTGTGTAACTCCGGTCACAGTGATCCGAACCTGCGTGTTGTTACTTTGATGTATCAACATGACAAACAAACAAAAGCTCTTCCGTCTGTTTCTGGTGTGTATCACCTGTGCTGCGCTGGTTACAGCCGGAGTGCTCATTTTCGGATAAACAACAACCAAACATCACTAACCATGAAAACCAACGTAGGAAACATCGACCGCATTATCCGTCTCATTGTAGCCGCACTTTTTGCCGTGCTTTATTTTGGCGGATTTGTAACCGGTACAATCGGATTAATTCTTGTAATTCTCGGGGCTGTTTTTGCCGTTACGGCAGCTATCGGTTTCTGCCCGCTTTACAGCATTTTCGGGATGAGTACATGCCCAACAAAGGCACGATGAAAATAAAAATGTGAATGCAGCGTGAAGTGAGAAGGTGCAGGAGTAAAGAGAAGTGTAGTTTGAAGTGAAGGGAGAACGTTGAAGCGAACAGCCCGTTTGGCAGAATACCAAACGGGCTGTTTTTTTTGAGAGGATAAAAGTATCAGAGTGTTTTCAGTTTTTCCGCAGCCTGCTTACTGTAAAATGTATTGCTTGCTGCAATTTTTTTGAGCAGTGTTTCGGCTTCCTCCAAATCGCCATTGCCAATGAGGGCGAGGGCTTTGTACCATTCGGCTTCTTCGCGGAAGGCATTGTTTTCGGCGGCAATAACCTGATCGAGAAGGGGCAGGGCCTTGTTGTGCATTTCGAGTTTGATGTACGACACGGCCATGTAAAAACGCGCATTCACATCGTCGGGCGAATTTTTGAGCAGGAGTTCAAATTTGCTGATGCATCGTCCGTAGCGTTGTGTGCGAAATGCTTCCAGTCCTTCGCGCAGTACCTGATCGGCCATTATTACATAATCCACTTCGCGGCCGCCTTCGGTTCTGCGCTCGTCTTCGTTGGCGGGCGTGCCGGTCATGCGCAGTTTTTGTGTTTTGAGCGGACGGTTGTAGAGGCGGTCGTAGTCGGAAATTTTAAGGTCGAGAATGTAGCGGATGGGGAAATTGTACACCGGCTCCTGTGGTTTTACTTCGGCCGGGGCAGGAGGAGTTGCCGGCTGAAGTACGGGAGGCGCGGGAGGCTCTATTTCGGGAGGCGCGGCTACTGTGTTTATTTCCTCGGGCTGTGTGGTGGCAGTAGTGGCGGGCTGGGGCCGGGCCACTACGGGTGTTGCCTTGGGATTTACAAAATGATCGGTAGCCGGATTGAGTACAATTTCCTGCGCAGGCTGTGCAGGCTCTGTATTTTGCGGTTTTGCCACCACCGGGGGTGCATTTTTCTGTGGCTTTTCATCGGCGGGCCAGAATGCCACTGCGGCAATAACCACTGCCGCCACACCGGCACCGGCGGCAAGCCAGTTCAGCCACGCTTTTGAAGCGGCCGCACTTCCGCCGCTCATTCCGCTGCGCGCAGCAATTTCGGCCTGAAGTGAGGTTACATCGGCAAATGCATCGGGGAAAGCCGCAAAACCCGCGGCAGCAGTGGCCGAGAGTTCGTCTTCGCCCAGCAGTTTCTCCACGCGCCTGCGCTCGTCGGCACTGAGGCGGTTGTGCACATAATCATGCAACAGCCCGGCGCTGAGCGGGGTAACGGAATGGGAATGTGTATCTGGTTTCATCGGTTTCCGGTTAATGCGAGCTTCAGATTGCGTTTGCCGTTTTGCAAATGGCTTTTCACTTCTTTCTCACTGAAGCCCGTGAGGTCGGCAATTTCGCGGTACGATTTATCGCCGAAATAAAACAACTCTATGCACTTGCGCTGCTCCTCGCCCAAACTGCGCACAGCCTGCTCCAAACGTTTCAGTTGCTCCTCGCGCTGTTCGGGGTCGGTATCGTCGAGCAAGTCGGCTTTCGTTTCGGCGGCATAGGCTTCATCGCGCCCGCGCTGTACCTGCTGTTTCCGCAACTCCGAAATGCAAAAGTTGCGCGCCACAGTATTTACCCATACCCCGAAATTATCGGGCTGCTGGGTGCGCAGAGAATCAAACAAACGCTCAAAAATCTGCAACACCGCATCGCGGGCAAGTTCGCGGTCGGTGAGGTAATGCAGGCACGCACCGTAAACAAGGTGCGCATAGCGGTTGTAAAGTTCACCCACAAGCGCCTTGTCGCCACCTTTGCGGTAACGTGCCATCAACTCCTGATCGCTGAGATCATTTGTTCGTTTGCGGGGGAATAGACGCATAATCTGACGCTTGTGTTCTTATGACGCAGTGCACTGCAAAATTGCACACGCACCGGTAAAGGTATTTTTTTGGCCGCTTTTTCGTGTAATTTTAAATCAGGCAATGCAAGGTGCAGATATTCAGGGTATGTGGAGTTAACAGGCGTTTTTGTTTTATCAATAAGTTAAACGCATTATATCGCACTTGTATTTCATTGAAAATCAAAATCATACCTCAAAAAATAAAATAAGGTCAAATATTTAACCTTATTTGACCTTATTTATAATTATAAGATCAATTATTTTTTATTATATTTGCATATTGATTCATTTAAAGTCATTCTCATGCCTATAAACTTTGCGCCCGATAAAATCAAAGAACGCATTTGCTTTGAAAACCCCTGGTGGGAAACCAAAGAAATCGACCCGCATTTTGCCCGTATGCAAAAGAGAGAGTATTTCCATCTCCTTCACCCGCTTGTAAGAGAGGAAAGGGTAAAGCGTGCCGTAGTGTTAATGGGGCCCAGACGTGTGGGAAAAACGGTTCTGCTCTTCCATGTCATTCAGAAACTTATAGATAGCGGAGTTAATCCCCGACATATTTGTTACCTCTCCATTGAAACACCCTTGTTTATGGGAATCGGGCTTGAGGAACTTCTGCATTTATATTTTGATCTGAATAGCACGGACAAAAACACACCGGCCTACGTGTTTTTCGATGAGATTCAATACCTGAAAGACTGGGAAATACACCTCAAGTCATTGGTTGATTCGTACCACACAATCAAATTTATAGTATCCGGATCTGCAGCCGCTGCACTTAAACTCAAAAGCAATGAATCAGGCGCAGGACGTTTTACCGAATTTATCCTGCCCCCGCTTACTTTCTATGAGTTCCTGAAACTTACCGAATCGGCAGATCTGGTGAAAATGGTAGAAGCAGATAACGAAGAAGGTTTTGAGTACTACTCCCCAAATATAAAAGCCCTGAACAGGAGGTTTTTAAGCTACCTTAATTTTGGCGGATACCCCGAAGTTTCATTGTCGGAGGTTATACAGTCTGATCCGGGCAGGTATATCCGAAATGATATTATTGATAAAGTTCTTTTGCGCGATCTGCCCAGTTTATACGGTATTCAGGATATTCAGGAACTGAATTCTCTTTTTACATACATCGCCTGGCATAGCGGCAGTGAAATTTCCCTGGATCAATTATCACAAAGCTCGGGAGTATCAAAAAATACCGTCAGGAAATATTTTACCTACCTGGAAGCTGCATTTCTCATAAAGATTATTCCCCGTATCGATCAGAGCGGGAAAAAATTCAACAGGTCTAATCTATTCAAGATATACCTTACCAATCCTTCGCTGCGCAGTGCGCTGTTTACTCCGGCATCAGAAAGCGATGATCTGTTTGGTCAATTAGTGGAGACCGCTATTTATTCACAGTGGAATCATACTCACTCGCAGCCTCTCTACTATGCACGTTGGAAGGGTGGCGAAATAGATATTGTGTCGCTCAACGAACGTCAGAAACCCTCGTGGTGCATTGAAATAAAATGGACAAACAGATTTTTTCAGAAACCCGGCGAGCTGAAAAGTCTTCACAGCTTTTGCAAGACACATGAAATACGTTCGGCAGTGGTAACCACACTCGACACCACAGGCGTACATACTACTAAAGATGGAGTCACTTACGAATATTTGCCGGCCAGTTTGTACTGCTACACCGTAGGCAGGCAAATAATAGAGGGGAAACGATATTGACAGAAAAATAAATCAGTCATCGTTTCCCCGCTGTTTAACTTTACTTCAGGCCATTTTTGCAGTAGTGCAGCATGGCCTGCTGCATGTAATCGGCCAGGCCGGGGGCAAAGCGGTTGAAGTAGGCGGCAAAACGTTCGTCGCTTACATACATTTCGGCAAGGCCGCGGTAGCCTTCTTCGCGTGCATCCCAGAACATGCAGGTGTGCCGGTAATGCTGCTCAATGAGCTTTTGCACATCTGCGCTTTCCACAGGCAGGTGCATGGATGCCCCAATGGCCTGCACAATGCTTTCGCCCTGCTGAAAAAGTGCCTGCAGCGATTCCCTGCTCATTTTGCGCAGCTTGTCTTCCGAGGCGGAAACAGTGTCTTCGCCCCATTTTTCAGCTGCTTCTTGTCGGTAGGCCTTTGCATTTGCGAAACCTTCATACAATTCTTCGTCGGTAAGCATGGTTTTTTGGTTTGTTAACGAATTGATGGTTTTGTGAATGGTAACCAGCAACTGCGCGTTTTGTACGGCACGAAGATGAAGCTGCCTGCGCTGTTCAAGCAACGAATTGAGAAGGTCGAAATCCGGATCATCAAGCAACCCGCCAATTTGTTGCAGCGAATAGCCAAGCTCGCGGTAAAACAATATTTGCTGGAGACGCAGCAACTCTTCGCGCCCATAAATCCGGTAGCGCGATTCGGTGCGCTGTGCCGGTTTCAGCAAACCAATTTCGTCGTAATGATGAAGTGTGCGCACACTCACACCCGATACCACCGAAAGTTGTTTAACCGTGTACAGTTTCATTTCCGTTGTTTTTGATTACCGGTACAAATAAAGGCTGTCACGTAGCGTAAGAGTCAAGAGGTGTTTCTTCAGATTGGGGCTAAGTGTTTGTTTTTCAGTGAGAAAATAATTTCAGAGAGTGGTGCTGATTCTGTTCGGTCGGTCTTATTTACCATTCCAGGAGATATCGGGATAATATTCCTGAAAGAAATTCTTGAATTCATATTTTCTCACATTTGACAAAATCAAAACAACATGTTCGCCGTCCACATTGGCAAGAATTGACACCATTTTTTTTCTTGATATAGGAAGAAAAAGGCTGCCCAACATTCCCAATATGAGTCCAAAAGACAAGGCGAGATAGCCGATACGGCCATCATTAAATGCTCTATCCATTATAAACATGAGGAGAATAAAAATGAGGACAGACAGACCACTCAATCGTGGAATTGAACGGTCTGACTGATATTGCCCCCATGTTATTTCAACGATTTGCTCATCTCTGAGTATGAAATTTACATGATCGTTGAATGAGCCGATGATTTGGATTTGTAGTCCTTCTTCCCTTTTTATCAGTTTAAGCTCATTGGAAGATTCAACACCGTATTGTGAAATATAGAAAGGTGCTTTTTCAAGTGTGCCAGTAAGGGAATTGAATTGAGAATGTTTAATATATCCACCCAATTCTACTTCAACCTCAGCAGGTGTAAATATTTTTTTATCCGGGGTTATCATGTTTGTGTCAATGAAAAAGAGCGGGAAACATTCCCGCTCAGCGAATATATAAAAACATCATTTACGCAATCGTCCACACATTCCTTCCACGTATTAACGCATCCAGATCGCCTTCGCCCTTCTCGGCAATAGCCTGTGCAATCTGCGCGGCAAGATCGTCTTCGTAGCAATTGCGCTTTTCTTCGTAAAACACGCCGAAAGGCCGCGGCAAATGGCCTTCCTGCTTCGGATCATCAAAGAAACGTACCAGCAGGGTGGCTTTGCCGAGGTCGTTTTCATCGTGTATCCACAGCTCGTTTGCGCTGTAGTCGGCAAGGTTAACCACGCGCGGGGTGAAACCGTCGAGACGAATGCCCTTGTCGGCATTTTCGCCAAATACCAGCGGCTTGCCCTGTTCGAGGAAAACAGTTTCCATCTTCTTGCTGGCCTTTTCGGTAAATACTTCAAAAGCACCGTCGTTAAACACATTGCAGTTCTGGTAAATTTCCAGCAGCGATGTGCCCTTGTGCGCATTGGCCCGCGTAAGCATGGTGCGCAAATGCACCGGATCGCGGTCCATGGAACGCGCTATGAATGTGCCCGAAGCACCCAGACAAAGCGCCAGCGGATTAAACGGATGATCGAGCGAACCCATTGGCGTGGACTTGGTCACCTGCCCCACCGGCGAAGTGGGTGAATACTGCCCTTTGGTAAGTCCATAAATCTCGTTGTTAAACAACAGCACATTCACATCCAGATTACGGCGCAGCAAATGAATAAGGTGGTTGCCGCCAATGGAAAGCGAATCGCCGTCACCGGTAATAATCCATACACTCAGCTCGGGACGTGTGGCTTTGAGACCGCTGGCAACGGCCGTGGCGCGGCCGTGTATGCTGTGCATACCAAAGGTTTCCATGTAATACGGAAAACGCGATGAACAGCCGATGCCGGAAATAAACACAATTTCTTCGCGTTTCAATCCAAGCTCGGGCAGTACGGTTTGCACCTGCTTTAGTATCGAGTAATCGCCGCAACCAGGGCACCAGCGTACCTCCTGATCGGTCACAAGGTCTTTGGCGCTGAGTTTAGGCGTTTCGGGTGATTGTACTGTGGTTTCCATTTGTATAGGACGCGCCGTTCTTATCGGCGAGCGGGAATAATTTCACTGAATTATTTATTGAAAAGTGCTTTCACAGCCTCGCTAAGTTCCGTGGTGGTAAAAGGCACTCCTTTAATTTTGTTGAGCGCAACCGCATCCACCATAAACTGTTCGCGGATGAGTTTCACAAGCTGGCCGTTGTTTATTTCGGGCACCAGCACGTAATCGTAACGTTTAACCAGTTCACCAAGGTTTTTGGGGAAAGGATAGAGGTAACGTACATGTGCATGTGCCGCGTCAATGCCCTCGCTGCGAAGTTCGATCAACGCCGTTTTTATCGAGCCGTAGGTGGAACCCCAGCCCAGTACCAGCACCTTGCCTTTTTCGGGGCCGCTGTCGAGTTGCTGTTCGGGTATGTAATCGGCAATGCGGGCAATGCGTTCGGCACGGATTTTTACCATGTACTCATGGTTCTCCGGGTCGTACGAAATATTGCCGGTGTCTTTTTCCTTCTCCAGCCCGCCCACGCGGTGTTCGAGACCTTTGGTGCCGGGTATGGCCCACTGGCGCACTAATTTTTCGTCGCGTTTGTAGGGAAGAAATTTTTCGCCGGGTTGCAGGTCGTTTTTGGCAAAGCGTACCTGAATGGGTTTGAGGTCGCTGGCCTGCGGAAATTTCCACGGTTCGGAGCCATTGGCAATGTAACCGTCGCTGAGCAGGAACACAGGTGTCATGTGTTCAATGGCAATGCGTGTGGCTTCAAAAGCCACGTCGAAACAGTCCGACGGGGTGGACGAAGCAATAACCGGCACAGGACATTCGCCGTTGCGGCCGTAGAGTGCCTGAAGCAAATCGGCCTGTTCGGTTTTGGTGGGAAGGCCGGTGCTGGGGCCGCCGCGCTGCACATTCACAATAACCAGCGGCAGTTCGAGCATCGTAGCCAGACCAATGGCCTCGGTTTTAAGCGCAATACCCGGGCCCGACGAAGCCGTTACCCCAAGATTGCCACCAAACGAAGCACCAATGGCGGCTGTAATACCCGCAATCTCGTCCTCGGCCTGATAGGTTTTTACACCAAAGTTTTTGTGCTTTGATAATTCATGCAAAATATCCGAGGCAGGTGTAATGGGATAGGTGCCGTAAAACAGCGTAAGCCCGCTCTTTTTCGCCGCCGCAATAAGCCCCAGCGCAATGCCCTGATTGCCGGTAATGCTGCGGTAGGTGCCGGGCGTAAGCGTAGCCGCCTTTACCTCGTAGCGGGTCATGGGCTGCTCAATGGTATCGCCGTAATGATAGCCGGCCATGAGCACTTTGGTGTTGGCCTCTACCAGTTCGGGACGCTTGCGGAATTGTTCGCGAAGGAAATCGTTTATCGAGTCGAGCGATCGGTTGTACATCCAGCACACAAAACCGAGCACGAACATGTTTTTCGAGCGGTCGGTTTCTTTGGTGCCCATGCCCGAACCGGTTAGCGCGGTGCGGGTAAGTTTGGTTACATCTATTTCAATTACCCGGTAGCGGTCGAGCGAATTGTCGTGCAGCGGATTTACCCCATCCGGGTATTTGGCCAATTTGAGGTTTTTGGGGTCGAAACCATCGGTATTTACAATAATGGTTCCGCCCTGACGGAGTTGGCGCAGGTTGGCCTTGAGTGCCGCGGCATTCATTACCACCAGCACATCGCAGGCATCGCCGGGCGAGTGAATGGCCACGCTGCCAAAATGCACCTGAAAGCCCGATACGCCTGCCAGTGTACCCTGCGGGGCACGAATTTCGGCCGGGAAGTTGGGAAAAGTACTGATGTCGTTTCCGTAAAGGGCCGCAGCAGTGGTAAACTGCGAGCCGGTAAGTTGTATGCCATCGCCGGAATCGCCGGCAAAGAGAATTACAACGCTCTGTTTTTGTTCCTGAGTGGTAGATGCCATTTTACAATAGCTATAACAACTGAAAAAAGGTTTCTCCCTCGGTGGAAGAAACCTTTTTTGCTGTTTTTGTCTTCATTGTTGATGTGCCGGTGGTTCCGGGCATAGTATTTACGGAGCAGCCAAAGGTTTAGTTCTTGGCGGCGGCGGTATTCAGGTTTATGGCTTCCACGGCTTTCACCTCGGGTGCGGCGCGGCGCACGGCTTCTTCAATACCGGCTTTAAATGTCATCATGTTCATGGAACATGAGCGGCAGGCTCCTTCGAGTTCGAGCCGCACGATATTGTCGTCGGTTACTTCCACCAGACGGACATCTCCGCCATCGGTTTGGAGGAACGGGCGCAGTTGCTGAAGCGCATCTTCAATTCGGGCCACAAGTTCGGCAGGCTGCGTGAGAGACATGGTGATTATTTTATAATGGTGCAAAATTACTAAAAATCAGCTTACCACGGCTGTGGTACCGGCGTTTGCATTGACCATAGCCACCTGCCGGGCCACATTTCCGGCCAGTTCGAGAAAGGCAATGGCCTGCGGGGTGTTTTGCTGCAGCACGGCGGGGCGGCCCACATCGCCGGCTTCGCAAATGCTTTGTACCAGCGGAATCTGCCCCAGCAGCGGCACACCCATTTTTTCGGCCAAAGCCACCGCACCGCCCTTGCCGAAAATGTAGTATTTGTTTTCGGGCAATTCGGCAGGAGTAAACCAGGCCATGTTTTCTACAATGCCCAGCACCGGCACATTTACCGTGGGCATACGGAACATGGCAATGCCTTTCTGCGCATCGGCCAAAGCCACATTTTGCGGCGTGCTTACCACAATGGCTCCGGTAAGCGGAACGGCACTCACCAATGAAAGATGAATATCGCCTGTGCCGGGAGGTAAATCTACAATGAGGTAATCAAGCTCGCCCCAGTCGGCATCGTTTAACAACTGGTTCAGCGCTTTGGTGGCCATCGGCCCGCGCCACGCCACTGCCTGGTTTACATCGGTAAAAAAGCCGATCGAGAGAATTTTCACGCCGTAGCTTTCTACCGGCACCATAAGCTGGCGGCCGTTTACATTGATGAGCTTGGGCTGCTCGTGCATCACATCAAACATAATGTGTGCCGAGGGGCCGTAAATATCGGCATCCACCAGCCCCACTTTTGCGCCCTGCAGGGCCAGGCCGGCCGCAAGGTTGGAGGCAATGGTTGATTTGCCCACACCGCCCTTGCCCGACGAAACCGCAATAATATTGCGCACCCCCGGAAGCACCGGCCCGTTGCGCTGGCTGCTGGTGTTGGCAGTCATGGTTACTTTTACGGTTGCTTCCTTGCTTACATAATACTTCACCGCATTTTCGCAGGCACGCTGTATCATGTCTTTCATGGGGCAGGCGGGTGTGGTGAGTACCACGGTAAAAGAAACATCGTTTCCGTTTACCTCCACATCGCGCACCATGCCCAGGGTAACTATATCTTTTTTCAGATCGGGATCGTCCACGTTGCGGAGCGCATCAATGATCTGTTCTTTGGTAATGGCCATAAATTGAATTTTGTACAAAAATACGCAGCCCTGCCCGATCAATGGCCCTAAGTGGAACGAATATTGCACCACAGGACGTATCTTTAATCCTGATACCTGTCAGTAAATAATGATTATGCGCGTCCTGTTTTTTGTATTAATCAATTTCGTGCTGCTCTTTCCCGCGCAGGCACTGGCTCAGAAGCAATACACAATCCATCTCAGTTTCGATAAAATTTACCTCGACGGCGATTCAATAGTTTTTCGCACCCCAAAAAATTTAACCCTGCGCACTTCCGGCCGTAGCGATACAATTGAAGTGACCAAACTCCGCAATACACCCATAGCCTTTGTGGCCGATGTGCGTAAAATAATGCGGGGCAAGCAGGCGGTGACACAAATCGGGTATGCGTTTTTCAAAAAGATAAACGGCCGCTGGCAACTCATCCGTCATTTCGGGTACACCGATCGTTACAGTTTGCTGGAACCGCCTCCGGGTTTTGCCCAGAAATCGGCCAAACTGAAGCCGCGCGAGGAATACCATTGCGAGTATGGTTTGCCCATTCAGTTTGCGGCGTGGTTTCGTATGGATGTGTATTGGTCGTAAATTTGCGCCATGTCCAACACCATGCTTGCCTTTTACCGGGCCTGGATTCAGTTTCTCTTCTTCATAGCTCCCGAAAAAGCCTCGTGGCGTGTGCTCATGCTGTTTGCCACACCACGTGTACGCAAATCGCGCGAGCGTGAAACCGAAGCACTGGCGCTTGCCCGCGCCGAAGATGTGGACATAAACGGCAAACGCATACGCATGTACACCTGGGGCAGCGGCACGCCCACCGTGTTGCTTATGCACGGCTGGGAAGGCCGGGCCGGAAACATGGGCGGCATTGCCACTGCGCTTCAGGGCAAAGGTTATACCTGCATGGCTTTCGATGCGCCCGCTCACGGCGACAGCGACGGAAAGCGTTCCACGCTGTTTGCCTACTCGGAAGTAATGGCCGGAATGCTTGCACGTTTTCCGCAGATTACCGCTGTTATTTCTCACTCCTTCGGCAGTGCTGCCTCCATTTACACGCTGGCCCGGCATCCGCATCAGGTGGCCAGACTTGCTATGCTGAGCACGCCCGACAGGCTGCTTGATGCGTTTAACGAGTTTTACGCACTGCTCAAAATAAAACCCCGGCAGCAGGAACGCGTGTACCGCGTGTTCGAAAAACACTTCCACTACAAAGCCGGCGATTTGCAGGTAAGCCGCGATGCCGCACGCACCAATGTAACGCAGGCCATATTGCTGCACGACCGCAACGATTCGCAAATTCCGTTCAGCAATGCCGAAAAGGTAAAAGCCGCCTGGCCCGCACTCAAACTTATTCCTTTACAGGACGTGGGGCACTACCGTATGATCTGGAACGAGGAAGTGATAGAGCAGGTAATGCACGAACTCGCGCTTTAGCCGCTTACTTTTTGCGCATCCACGCCGGTTTCTTTGCCGCCACACGTTTAAATACCGGGCAGTTTTCGGTATGCGCTCCGGGCAGGTAGCCGGTGCTCATCAAAAATTCATTCACTATTTCCCCTCCGGTAAAACGGAATGTTTTTTTGAAAATCTTCACCCATTCTTCTTTGGTTTTCGGGTGATGAAAGTCGATCCATGCCTTGAAAGAACCATGTTCTTTCTGCAATTGTAAAATCACACCGGCATTGTGTATGGCTGCATCAATCTTGAGCCGGTTGCGGATAATGCCCGCATCGTTCAATAAACGCTGCCGGTCTTTTTCGCCATATTTTGCAATGCGGGTCACATTGAAATTGTGATAGGCCCGGGCAAAATTTTCTTTCTTATTGAGAATGGTTGTCCACGACAAACCGGCCTGATTGATTTCAAGAATCAGCCGCCCGAAAAGCGCATCGTCGTCGGGAAGCGGAAAGCCATATTCGTGGTTATGATAATGAAGGTGCGGATTGCCAGAATTTTTATCGAGCGATTGTACAAAATCGCAGTAGGTAGTAGCCATACTTATAATTTCAATTCTTCGGAAGGATCCCAGAACAGTTTTTTAAAATGTACAATCTGGTCGTTTTGCACCACCACGCCTTCGTTTTCCAGTAATTCCTGCATGAGTGTGGGATGGCCAAAATGATGTTTACCGGTAAGCAACCCCTGCCGGTTTACCACCCTGTGCGCAGGTACGGGCGAATGATGGCTGTGGGAACTGTTCATGGCCCAGCCCACCATGCGCGACGAGCCTTTTACGCCGAGGTAATTGGCTATGGCTCCGTAGGTAGTAACACGGCCAAATGGCACAAGGCGAACCACTTCATATACCATGTAAAAGAAATCGTCGTGGTTTTTCGTTTTCATGCGGGTGAAGCAAGCGGGTACAGATCCATTCGCCTTACAATTTACGAAACCCGGCGTGTGTTGTTTCAGGGCCGGAAGAAACAATCATCTTCTTTGTGCGGGAATGCCCGTGTTTATGGTGTTCTAAGGCCACAAATATTTATTAATATACAATTGTTCATTATTGTTTAGCCCCTGAAATGCTGAAATTAAAATGAAACTCCTAAATCGTGACCGAACAAGATCTGTTAATAACTTATTCACTTGTAATTGACTATTTTGAAAAATGTAATATATACTTGTGCCCGACATCAAAAACACACTCCATGAAACATTTATTTCCAATCTTTATTGCGGCAATACTTGCCGGATGTGCAAAAACTGAAACTCCGGTTTCAGAAACAAATGCAGTGAGGCAATCAAATTCCAACGCAAGATTAACGGTTGATTTCAATTACACACTCACCAAAGATGCCAACGGTGAGTATTCCTGTCCCACACCCAAAACCGATTGCAGCAAAATTCGTCCTGAAAATGGCATTGCAGCCACGGTTGATGCGGCCATTGCCGGCAGGCGTGTGCAGCAGTTCTTTAATACGCCAGGCTGGGAAACCGATTTTCCTTACCTCGCCGGGCAGCCTCAGCTTATCAGCCACCTTCAGGACGGCACTTACACCATGTTGCGCGAAACCAACAGCAACGGTGATCTGTTTTACATTGTGGCCCGCGCATCAGACGGTGTGGCCATTTACACTACAATGGTGGAAAACAGCGGTAAATGAGGCTGTGTATTTTGTCACTCATTTTTATCATGTTCACTGCACTTATATCGTGCAGTGAACATGTTGCTTTAGAGGTAAAGCCATCTTCGGCTGCAGTAATGACGGCTTCGCCCGGTATTGTGCTTAAAGCCTGGGATGTGTGCAGGTACAATGGAAAGGAATTGATTTATGCACTGCATCGTGATTCGTTGCAGGTGCTTTTTTTTGAGGTGAAGGGTGGTAAACCTTTGTACAGTGTTTCGCTGCAACAGTTAGACAGCCTTTCGCCTTCCAACAGGGATTTCGGTATTTGTGCACGGTCGCCCGATTCGGTATTTGTACATATACCCGAAACACGCACTATTTTTTTGCTCAACGGTTCGGGAAACATTGCCCGGAAATACCATACCGATGTGGCTGTTCAGGGCATTACCGATTATTGTTTTGTGGTTGTGGCCGGCGCTAAACTGCTTTGCGACGGACAGAATTTATACGCTGCCGCTACCCGGCTGGATATTGTGTTGCGCACACCAGAAACCAGAAAAGAATACTATGCAGTTTATCCCGAATTGCGTATTCCGCTCAATGGAAATGCAGCACAGGTGTTAAATGGCAAATGGCCCGAAACATACCGACAAGGCTTAAATACACGCGATTATTATCCGCAACGTGTATTGCTTCCCAACGGAAAACACTATGTGGGTTTTGCCGCTTCTGATTTTGTATTTGAGCGCAGTTTCGATAATAAGATCACAGAACTTCGCACTCCGGCTTCTTCATTGAACTCAGTTCACAATTACCCCGATGAGAAATTGGGACATTTCGATTATCTCGAAGAATATGATATTACAGAGTCACGTTTTTCAGGATTTATTTTTGATGCTAATCGCAATTACTGTTATCGTATTGTTCATCATGGCACTTCATACCGCAATGCCGACAGTGTGACGGTAAACAGTTATTTCGATAAACCCTGGTCGGTTGCAGTATTTGATGAAAACCTGAAACCGATAAATGAAATAACATTCGACCCTAAGTTGTACCTGCCGGGAATAATCCCGGTTAAAGAAGGCTGGTTAGTGCGTAAGCGAAAACATAAAGATGTACTTACCGCCGATGAAACGGAGTTCGTATTATTTCAACTCACTGCCGGGACATGATGAAATACCTGTGTAGTGCGTTCTTCTTTATTGCAGCCTGTGCGTCTGATACAGCACCCAGGCAGCCCGACAAGCCTACACGGGTGTTCAGTTACTACCTTCGCACGGCCTTTGGCGACAGCATTCCGCAGGAGGCACAAATGTATATGCTGGTGCCGCAGAATGGCTGCAAAGGCTGCATGGTAAGGCAACTTGGCACACTGGCCGAATCGCTGCGTACTGAAAACAGCCTGCCTGTTCAGCTTATACTTGCACGCAAAATTTCAGGCACTGATTCATTGCGACCGTTCATACAGCAATCGCGCTATGATACACATGCGCTCATGGATCGCATCGACTTGCCTGTGGCGGGCGTTACGCTCATCAAAACCAGCAGGGGCAAAGTGGTTTCGGTAGAGCCCATGCGCGATAAATAGCTTTTGGTTTACTACGCCGCAATTAAACGTCCGGCCGCCCAGTACAGTTCGGCTTTTGTTTTGGCGTACTTGGCCTGCATTTCGTAGAATTTTATTTGTGCGCTGATGAGAGCCGTTTCGCGGGTGTTTACCAGGAAGAACGAGCTTTCGCCGGCATCAAACCTGCGCTGCTCACCATCACGGAGAAGTTCGGTGTTTTGTACCTGTTGTTCCTGTAAGCGCAACTGAAGTTCGAGTGCCACCCAGTTGTTATAGACCTGGTTTATTTCGGTACCAATGTCGCGCTGCATTTGCTGCTTTTCAAACGCCACCTGTTGCTGTTTGATTTCGGTGAGGGCCAGTTTGCCGCGTTCCTGCCGCAGAAAAAGCGAGTAGCTGAACGTGATGCCGTACTTGTAATTGTTGGCATAATACCGATCGGTAACGGCCATGCCAAAATCGGTGGCTTCCTTGGCCAGCATGTTGTACTCAAAATTCAGTTTGGGCTTGAGCTTATCGGCCTGATAGCGGCGCTCTATGGCAAGCTGCCCGCCTTTCACATCGAGCTTTACTACTTCAGGATGATTAAGCTGTGCGGCAATCAGGAGATTGTTCAAACTGTCAACCGGCAACGAACTTATTTGTGTGCCATCGGCAGCGGGCAACACACCCGCAGTAAGTTCGAGCGGTGTGCCATTTTCGCCCCAGAGATGGTTTGACACTTTAAGCATGGCGTTGTTGTAATCGGCCCTTGCCTGTATGCGCTGGTTGTCGCGATCCTGCACCACAATGAGGGCTTCCACGGTATCAATGGTGGGAAGATCGCCAAACAACGCGCGCGACTTTACGGCCTGGAAGCGGTTGTAGGCCAGCGTATATCCCTCTTCAAGCATTTGCAGGCGGTTCCATGCAAAGTACCAGTCCCAGTAATCTTTGGTGGCCTGCAAAAGCAGTTTGTTTACCATTTTAAGCTGATCGGCTTCGGCCAGCGTGGGAAGCAACTGTGCCTGCTTAATTACATTACGCCGTTCGTCGATGATTAATCCCTGCCCAAGCGGCACGCTGATTCCCGCATACCACAGGCCCGATGAAGGTGTACGTATATCAGACGACACGAATTGCCCGGTATTGGCTTCGAACCCGGCTTTGAGATCAATACCTACCCAGGTGGGCACTTTAAGGGTATTGTCCCACATGGTGTAATAGCGCGAGGAAGTGAGTTGCTTTTCGCCCACTGTGGTGCTTAGTTTGGGATCGAGCAACCCGCGCGACATGCGCAGTTCGGCTTTGGCGGCTTCGCTGAATGTGGCGGCCTGTTTTACCACCGGATGTCTGTCGATCATCAGTGTGTAAAAATCGCGCAGCATCATTACACCGGCTTTCACCGAATCGGCCACGGGAACTTGCTCGTTGCCGGCATACACAGCAGGCGTGTATGTGGAGTAAACCATAACCGCAGCAGCCAGCAGGGAAGTAAGGCGGCGAAAAATCGTCCAGCCTCTTCCCGTATTTTGGCGGCTTTGATGGGTGATTTGGTTATTCATCTTTTGTGGCAGCGTCTTTGGCTTTTTTGTATTCTTTATCTGCTTCTTCTTTCAGGTCGCCCATGTAGTCGGGCGGGAATCCGTTCATCTGCCGCCAGAGTTCGTACCACACCGGCACATCTTTAAGCAGCGCCCAGCCATATACGCCCGAACCCACGCGCAATTGTTTGGGCCAGGGATCGTCTTCCGGATCGGGAATTACCAGAATGCGGTATTGTCCTTTGGTATCGATATTGTCAATTACTGCCACCACGCCGCCAAAAGTACCGAAACTATAGTTTGGCCAGCCGTTAAACACCAGCGCAGGCCATCCGTCGAACTGTAAACGCACTTTACGCCCTTTGGCCAGCAGCGGAATGTCCATGGGCTGTACATACAACTCTACCGCCAACTGTGCATTGGCCGGCATAATGGTGGCAATTACATCGCCTTCTTTCACCGTTTCACCCACACCCTGCTTTTTCACCTGTACGAGATAACCATCCTGTGGTGCCGTTACCGCGTAGAAGCCCTGCCTGAGTTGCATATTCCTGTACTCGTTCGATAGTTTAGAGATTTCGCCCTGTGCTTCGTACTCCGATGAAAGCGCGGTGTTGAGTTCCGATTCGGCCTTCGAAATTTTGTCGAGGTATTCGGCCTCAATGGAGCCTAACTCAATAAGTGCATTCAGTTGCTCGTTTCGGCTGATGAGCAGTTTGTTTTCCGACGAAATGCGCTTGGCCTGTGTTTCCTGCACTTTCAGGCGGCGGCGCTCAAGGTCGGTGAGTGAAATAAGGCCTTTCTTGAAAAGCGAGTCGGCACGCTGTTGCTGAATTACGGCAATTTCGTAGTCGGCAAAAGCAGCCACCACGTCGGTACTGTCGCTTATTACTTTCAGCCGTGCCTGCCGCAGTTTGTTATCTGCTTTCTGCAAACTCAGTACCTGTGCCGATTGCAGGGCGCGTATCTGGGTGCCCAGTGCAGAAACTTTCTGCGCATACGACTCGCGCGAGCCCTGCTTGGCGCTTATCTGTTCGCCCAGACGTTTTACCAGGTTGGTGTCGAGAAATTTTTCCTTTACCTCGGTCAGACGCACAATGGTGTCGCCTTTCTTTACATATTGTCCTTCGCGCACATACCATTTGGCAATCTGCCCGGCAATAACACTTTGCAATTCCTGCGGACGATCCTGCGGGGCGTATGAAGTAATTTTTCCATACGAACCAATGTTCTGTGTCCAGGGCAGAAACATGCTCAGGATAAGCACAAACAAAATAGCCACGCACCATTGCGCCACACGTTTGCTAAGACGGGGGTTACGCACCATGGTAACGGCCTGAAAACGCTTACGGCGGATCAGGTCTTCTCCAATATCCTCGTGTTGATGTCCCATTTTGCCTTAGTATTTTATATAAAGAAGAGATTGCATTTCGAGATTGTTTTTCAAACTCTCCCAGCTTCCTTCGGCCGAAAGACGGCCGTCGCTGAGGAGCAGAACACGTTCGCATTTCTGCATAATAAACGGATCGTTGGAAATAAACACCACTGTCCATTTACGGTTAAGACTGAACAGGTGTTCAAGTACCCGCTCCTTCTCGCCGCGTTCCACACCCAGCAGAAAATCATCGAGCAGCAGCAGTCGCGGATTGGCACAAATACTTCGTGCAAGAATAATTTTGCGCATTACACTTCCCGGTACACGCTGGTTGCCACCCACAAGCCTTGTGCTTAAACCTTCGGGCAGAGTGTGCAGCCAGTCGGTGAGGCCGGCCACGTTTATGGCTTCAATTACATCGTTAAGCGTTACCTGATGGCGGCCCAGCGTAATGTTTTCGAGCACCGAACCGTCAAACAATTCTTCCTGCGCCACATAATCGCCTACCTGTGCCAGCAAACTTTCCCGGTCAAGATCGCGCAGCGGAATGCCGTCGTAAGTAACCACACCCTGCCACGAATTGAGCAGGCCCAGCATAATATTTACCAGCGAAGTTTTTCCTGAGCCATTGTGCCCCGAAATACATACTCTTTCGCTTGTGCCTATTTTAAAAGAAAGCTGGTTGAGTACAGGTTTCGCCCTGTCGGGGAAACGGTAATACAAATCCTGCACCTGAATGCTGATGCCGCGTTTGTCGTTGTGCTCGGGCATACGGATATGTCCGGTTTTGTCGATGGGCAGATCGGTTACGTGTGCAATTTTGTCGATACTGGTTAACACATCATACACCGTATCGAGTTTGAGAATAATTTTCTCCACGGCAGCCATGATGAGGATGATTACAATTTCGGAAGCCACAAACTGGCCGATATTGATTTGCTGGTTTACCACCAGAATACAACCAGCCACCAGCAGACCACCAGTGATAAGCGTTTTGAAAAGCACAAAACTGATGTATTGTGTAATCAGCACTTTGAAATGCTTTTTTCGTGCCGAGAGATACTGAGTCACTAACCCGTCGGTGCGTTCCATGGCCAGGTTGGTTTCGCCGGCCAGTTTAAACGTGCTTAGTCCGCGGGCAAGCTCTTCGAGCCAGTTCGCAATGCGGTATTTGTATTTCGATTCCTTGATGCTGGTTTGCAAACCGCGCGGCCCTGTAAAACGAAGTATCAGTACCAGCGCAAAAATAAGCACCACGCCCAGCATAATAAATACCGAATTGTAAAGCGAAAGCAGCAGCAGACCAAAAATAATTTGCAGCACCGCCCCCGAAAACTCCAGCAGCAGCGTGGCCAATCCTTTCTGAAGGGTAACAATATCAAAGAACCGGTTTACCAGTTCGGGCGGATATTCTTTCAGAACCGATTCAATGCGTACACGCGGAATGCGGAATGCAAATTCGAAAGCAGTTTTGATGAAAATCCTGCGCTGTATATGTTCTACCAGATACAACTGCATAATTTGTAAACCGCCACCAATGAGCAGTGCCGCAATAATTACAATAATCAGCACCACCACCGATGTGGCAATTCGTCCGCTCGATACAAAACCAATAATGCTTTGTACGCCCAGTGGAAGCGTAAGACCGATAAGACCAATAATTACCGCGTAAATGATTACATACCATATTTCGCGCCGCTCGTAGCGGAGCAGACGGCCAAAGCGGCGTATGAGTTCCCAGCGCGCAGGCTGTTCCTGGCTTTGTCCGTCTTCGTCGTATTCGCTGAAAAGCGGTTTGTTGGGATAACAGGTGCAAATTACCGCACACGCAATTCCGTCGCGCATTATGGTATGCAGTTTTCCCGGAAAATCGGCAAACGAACTGAACGGTTTTTGTTCAATGGAATCGGTATGAATAATGTTCATTACCGGATTGCCTTTCTTGTCGTGAGCCAGAACAACCGGGGTAAGCACATTATTCACTTCGCAGATAAACAGCGCGGGATAGTAGGCCGAGTTGAACTGTTCGAGAAATTCCTGCTCGGAAAGTTCATCGCGCAGAATTACCAGCTCGTTGCGCTTGGCTATTTGCACAAATGCATCGAGGAACGATTCGGGTTTCGACAAACGTTCGCCGGTAAACATTACCTCGGTATCACGCACCAGATAATCTTCGGGCGGAAGCTCGTAGGCGCGGAGTATTACGGTGAGGGTTGAACGGATAAGTTCGGGTGTGGTCATATTATCTTTCAGCTTTTAGAGGCCGGGCAAGCAATGCAGTTTTGGAGGATATGATTGAGCAGTCCGATAAGCGGCTGGCTGTTTGTCTCGTCGCCCAAACGAACTTCGGTAAGCTGCGGAAAATGTTCGGCATACCAGCGTTGCTGATGGGCCTGTTGTATGAGCAGACTGGCCATTGCTTTCGGGTAAAGATAAAGCGGGTTGGCCGAAGTAATGAAATCGGCAATGCGCCGGGTAAACACTTCCTGATGCGAGTAGGCGCGGGCGGCCGTATGTTCGCCGGCAAGCTGCAATTTGCCCGATTCGCTTACCACCAGACGCTGCAACAGCTTTTCATTCATCCACGGTGTCATGGCTCCCGTATCGGTATTGCCGGCAAGTACCTGTAATATCAGTTCCAGCCGCTGTGTGCTTTCGCTGATGTTATGCGTGCGGTAACTGATTTTATAATCGAGCCAGGCCCAGTACCACGCCACCAGGTAGCCCAGCAATTCGTGCTTGTTATGAAAATACCGGTAAACAGAAGCCTCCGTGGAATTACAGGCACGGGCCAGTTTCGAAAATGTGAAGGTTTCAAGCCCCATTTCATTCATCATTTCCACCGCCACCGATAGCAATCTGCGCCCAAGTTCCGTTTCCTGCGGATCGCGCAGGTAGAGACGATTATCCACCACAATGCGCACAAAGGGCATTTGGGGATAGAAACCGTCGTCGGATTTTCCCGCCTGATTATTTGCTGATTCTGATTGCTTTTTTCCCACCTCAGTTATTTTTTCACTGCAAAGGAACAACCACCGGGGGTAATAGTTTTACTATTATCGGTTAAATGGGTATTAAAGTCCATTAAAGTAATTTAATATTCTTGATAATGAGTGTATTAACTCGATTTTTTTCCCGGATTAAAAATATTTTACTCCGCTGCCCTTCTTTGATCGGGCATAAAAAAACGGGTTGGAAAGTGTTTTTTACGTTGTTTATGCCTTCATTAAAAGACTAATCTCATACAGTGTGTTACCCAAAATTTACACTGCGCACCATTTTACTTTGCATACTACACAATAACTTAATACGCCATTAACAATCACCACAGGCTGCCGGTATAATTTCGCCGTCATGCAATTGTCCACACCAGCAGGTCGTGATTTTTATCGTTTAATTATCGCCGACAGCGACCGGGATTCTCTCCAGGCGCTTAAATCGGCCACCGAAATGGCGGGCTATGAAGTAAAAGTAGCTGCCAGCGGACAGGAGGTGCTCGATCTGGCAAAGAAATTTGTTCCCCACCTGGTATTGCTGGAAGTGTCATTAAACGGAATAGACGGCATAGAAGTCTGTCACGAACTCCGTCAGCAAAACAACCTTAACCGCCTGCTCATTGCTTTTTATACTTCGCGCACCGAAGACTATACACAAATTGCCGCGTTTGAAGCGGGAGCCGATGATTATCTGGTAAAGCCGGTAAAGCCTTCGGTACTTCTTGCGCGTCTCAACGCATTGCTTAAAAGGTATCGCGGAGTAGAGCGGCAGGGAAAACTAGTGAGCGGTTCATTGGTGCTCGACCGTGAACGTTACTTAGTATTCCGCGATCAGCAGGAAATTATGCTGGCCCGCAAGGAATTTGAACTTCTGGCCTTGCTGCTGGCCACGCCGCGTAAGGTTTACACCCGTCAGGAAATTTACCGCGAAATATGGGGCGGCGAGTTTGGCGAGAAAAACCGCACGATAGACGTACACATCCGCAAACTCCGCGAGAAAGTGGGCGAGCAGTTTATTAAAACCATCAAGGGAATCGGCTACGCGTTTGATGCGGCGTAGATTTTGGCTGTAGGTGGTCAGGCGCTGATTTCAAATCCCATCTTCTTCATCTCGTCCCAGAAACCGGGATACGATTTGCGCACCACGTCGGGTTCGTTTATGCGAAGGCCATTCATACACAATGCAAGCGGGGCAAAGGCCATAGCCATGCGGTGATCTTCGTAAGTATCTATGTTTACCGAAGCGGGCAGGGGCGATGTTTCGATAATTTCGAGGCTGTGATTGGTGGCGGTGGTGCGCAAATTTAGCTTGCCCAATTCCTGCTGCAGCGCGGCAATGCGGTCGGTTTCCTTTATGCGCAGGGTTTGCAGGCCGTTGAGCAGTGTGGGAATGCGCAGCGCGGCTGCAATTACCGAGGCGCTCTGGGCAATGTCGGGGCAGTCTTCAAAGTCGAAGGCAAAGTTGAGCGGACGGGTATCCGTTTTGCGCAGTCTCAGCCCCTCGCTTTCGAATGTGGCCGAAAGCCCCCAGAACGGAGCCAGATCGGCCAGCACGCGGTCGCCCTGAAGGCTGTTTTCGTGAAGCCCGGCCAGCAGAATGTCGGCATCTTTAGCCAGCGCGGCCATGGCAAACCAGGGAGCAGCAGCGCTCCAGTCGGGCTCAATTGCTGCCGGAGTTTCTTCGGCTGAGTATGCCTGCGGACTTACCGAAAGCACATCGTCGTGCCAGAGTGCCGTGGCGCCGTAGCGTTCCATGAGCCTGATGGTCATGTTTATGTACGGCACCGAAACCACCTCGCTGGTAAAGCGAATCACCAGCCCGTTGTGAAGCATGGGCGCAATAAGCAGCAGTGCAGTGATAAACTGGCTGCTTACATCGCCACGCATGGTTACCTCACCGCCACTGAGGCGGCGGCCTGTAATGCGCAGCGGCGGGTAGCCTTCGTGCCCTGTATATTCAATAGAAGCGCCAAGCTGACGCAAGGCATTCACCAATTCGCCGATGGGCCTTTCCTTCATGCGTTCGGAGCCGGTGAGAATGCGAACTCCGGGAGTTACGGCAAAATAAGCCGTAAGAAAACGCATGGTAGTACCCGCTGCACCTACGTTAAATTCCTCGCCATTGTTGTGCGTTTCGGCCTGCTTAATTAAACGCTGCAGGGTTTGCGAGTCTTCTGCTTCCGAAAGCGGAAGGGTTTGAAAATGACGGTTGGAAAGGGCGCTGATAATGAGTAAACGGTTGCACTCGCTCTTCGAAAGCGGTAAATGAACAGTACCGGTGAGGAGTCCGGTGGGATGGTGCAGCGCGAGGGATTTCATACACTTGCTGTTTACACAGCACGCTATATTACGAATTCTAAACGGTATTGGTTCATTACCTGAATTAAATCGCCCGCACTTACTTCCACACCGGCCACCGGTTTGCCAATACCGGCCAGCAGCGAGCATTTAATTTTACCGTCGGCGTTTTTCTTGTCGTGGCGCATAATCTCCACTAATCTTTCACCGGCCGATGCATCGAAGTTTACCACCGGAAAACGCCGGGCAAGCTGCGTGGTAATTTGTGCGGCCACTTCTTCATCGAGCCCGGCATATTTTACCGAGAGCAGGGTTTCGCAAATCATTCCGGCGGCCACGGCTTCGCCGTGCAGCAGGGTATTTTGCGATTGTTCGAGGAAATAGGTTTCGAACGCGTGGCCTATGGTGTGGCCGAAGTTAAGAATGCGGCGCAGGTCTTTTTCAAACGGGTCGGCATCGGTTATTGCCTGTTTAATTTCTACCGAGCGGGCAATGATATGTTCCCAGTGTTCGGCATTTCCCGGATCGGTGAGGCAAAGCAGTTCCCAGTAAGCCGCATCGGCAATGAGTGCGTGCTTGCAGGCTTCGGCAAACCCCGAAAGCAATTCGCGCTTGGGCAGGGTGTGCAGGAAATACGGATCAATATACACGCGGCGGGGATAGGCAAATACGCCCACCTCGTTTTTCAGGTGGTCGAGGTCCACACCGGTTTTTCCGCCACAGGCCGCGTCAATCATAGCCAGCAGGGTGGTGGGCACATTTACAAACGCAATTCCGCGCTTAAAAGTGGCCGCCACAAACCCGCCCAGATCGGTAATTACACCGCCGCCCAGATTCACCACCAGACTTTGCCGGTCGGCACCCAGCTCGCCCAGCACGCGCCATACCTGGGTGCATACGTCAATTACCTTATTTTCTTCGCCGCTTTCGAGTTCAATTATTTCGGCCCCTTCGAGGTTGGCGGTTTCGTGCATCAGGCGTGGCAAACAATGCCTGAGCGTGTTTTCGTCAACCACAATAAAAATGCGCGAAAACGAATGTGTGGAAAGAAATTCGTCAAAGGCTTCAAAGGCGGAGGTGGCTCCAATGACTATTTCCGGAGAGCTGGTCTGATTCACATCACAAATGTAAAAATTCAGGGCATTGAAGACGGGTTTTGTCTAATGAACAGTCAGTAAACAGGGGTAATTACTTAAAACAACAACCCCAACCACATTCCTGCCCGGTTAAAACAGTTATTTTTGCCCAGCTCAATAAAAGCTGCATGATATCATTCGATAATACGGCAGTTGCGTTTTCCGGGAAATCGGACAACGACCTGCGTCGCTCTTACTGGCTGTTCCGCATGATCGGCAGCCCCACATTTGTAAAAATAGGTAAGGCGCTGGCCACCTTTGCCATTAACCTCCGCCTTCCGGTGAAAGGCATTATTAAAGCCACCATTTTCAAACAATTTGTGGGCGGCGAAAACATCGAAGAGTGCAGTCGCACCGTGGCCGAGTTGGGCAAGTACGGAGTGGGCACCATTCTCGATTACTCGGTAGAAGGCAAAGAATCGGAAACCGATTTCGACCACGGCGCAGAGGAAATTATGGCCACCGTTCACCGCGCCAACAACGACAGTCACATTCCTTTCTGCGTATTTAAAGTAACCGGTCTGGCCCGTTTTGCCCTGCTCGAAAAAGTGAGCGCAGGCCAAGCCCTCAGCCCCGAAGAAGAAGCAGAGTGGCAGCGCGTATTTAAGCGTGTGGAGAAAATTTGCACCACCGCCCGCGACGCACACAAGCCCATTTTCATTGATGCCGAAGAAAGCTGGATTCAGCAGGCCATCGACAATCTGGCCGATGCCATGATGGAACTTTGCAATAAGCAGGAGGCCATTGTATATAATACGTTCCAGCTTTACCGCAAAGACCGGTTAGAGTTTCTCAAAACTTCGCATCAGCGGGCCACGCAAAAAGGGTATCTCACAGGAGCCAAACTCGTGCGCGGTGCCTACATGGAAAAAGAACGCAAACGCGCTGCCGATATGGGCTATCCTTCGCCCATTCAGGACAGTAAAGCACATAGCGACCGCGATTACGATCTGGCCGTACGCTATTGTGTGGAGCATATCGAAACCATTGCCCTCTGCGCAGGCACACACAACGAAAACAGTTCGCGCCTGCTGGCCGAGTTGCTCGACGAGAAAAAAATACCGCACAGCCACAAACACATTTTCTTCTCACAGTTGCTGGGCATGAGCGATCATATCAGCTTCAACCTTTCGCATGCCGGATACAATGTGGCCAAGTATGTGCCCTACGGCCCCGTGCGCGATGTGTTGCCCTACCTCATTCGCCGAGCACAGGAAAACACCAGCGTAAAAGGCCAGACCGGCCGCGAACTCAGCCTGATTATTAAGGAAAAGCAACGGCGCAAAAACAAGTAAGGGAATATCCGGTTGCCCGACATTCCCTTTATGTAGTTGCAAATAGCTTTTGGTTTACACCAACGGCAAACTCAGCAGTTCTTCCATTCGCTCACCAATGTCGGCACCTTTGGCCTGTGTGAGCGGTGCTATGCGCTGGTGCGGAAGATCAATTGCATATTCGCTCAGCCACTGTTCGAAATTCAGGGCCAATTGCTCAATGCTTGTGGCAATATAGGCTGCTTCCTCGTCGGTCATGGTGGGATGAAGCGAAAGCCTTATCCAGCCCGGCTTTTGCGAATAATCGCCGTGGTTTACCATATCCATAATGGAATCAGACTGCTGCCGGCTAACGCCAAAAAGGAAATGCCCGTAAGTAGCAGCACACGCGCAGCCGCCACGCACCTGAATGCCAAATTTATCGTTAAGCAGTTTTACGCCGTGATTGAAGTTGAGCCCGTTTATATAAAACGAAAGTACACCCAGACGGTTTGATTGCTCTGGAGCAAGGAAGTGAAGATTGGGAATACGGCCCAGTTTGTTCCAGAAAAAGTCAACCAGTTCGTGCTCGCGGGCCAGTATGTTTTCTGTGCCCATTTCTTCCTTGAGTTTAATGCACAGTGCGGCTCTGATAGTTTGCAGAAATGCCGGAGTGCCGCCGTCTTCGCGTTCTTCAATGGAATCGTGGTAAAGCCGCGTGCCCCAGGGATTGGTCCATGTAACCGTGCCGCCGCCCGGATGATCGGGCACATGATTCTGATACAGTTTTTTGTTGAAGATAAGCACGCCGCTTGTGCCCGGCCCGCCCAGAAATTTATGCGGCGAGAAATAAATGGCATCAAGATGTTCGCCTTCGGCTGCCGGATGCATATTCATATTTACATACGGAGCCGAGCAGGCAAAATCAACAAAACAGTAACCACCTGCCGCATGTATGAGTCTGGCAATTTCAGGGTACGGGGTTATAATCCCGGTTACGTTGGAGCAGGCAGTGATGGCCGCAATTTTTAGTTTGCGCGAAGCATATTTGGGTAATATTTCACACAGGGCATCGGGATTTACCAGCCCGCTTTCTGTGGGCGGAATAATTACTACCTCGGCAATGGTTTCGAGCCAGCTTGTCTGGTTCGAGTGATGCTCCATGTGGGTAATGAAAACCACCGGACGTTCATCTTCGTGCAGATGAATCATTCCCGAATACTTTTCATGAATCCTCATACCCAGCAGGCGCTGTAGTTTGTTTACTGCACCGGTCATGCCGCTTCCGGCCATAATCAGCACATCATCGTCGGCCGCATTTACATGTTGCCTTATTACTTCGCGCGCTTTATGATAGGCGTGAGTCATGGCTGTACCGGTAGCGTTGGCTTCGGTATGTGTATTGGCCACAAATGGCAATATTTCATCGCGCATTCGTTTTTCAATAGGGCCATACATTCGCCCGCTGGCTGTCCAGTCGGCATATACAATTGGCAGTACCTTACCACAGGGTGAAACAAAGGTTTGGTCGATACCAATGATATTTTGCCTGAAAGGCAGAAAATAAGAGGAAGTACTCATGTGTCCACGTTTGAGGGTCAACAACGGTTGTGGCATCCGTTTGTTGGTTGTTGAGTGTGTTTGGCCAACTAAAAGTAGAAAATTTCGATATACGACAGCTATTTATTTTTTGTGGCCGTCATCACTTTGTTCAATAACTCTTCCAGCCGGGCAGCGGGCAGTTTGCGTGAGGGGTTTACAAAAAATATTTTCATCCGGCTTCTCGATTCGGCCAGCAAATCAGGCTCATCAAGCAATTTCCCATCTACAAACCCCACGTAGGGAACTTGTTTTTGCCGGTGAAACCATAAATAATCCACCCGCTTTTTCCCGAAATAATAAAAGGGCATTCCGTAGCTCCATCGCTCCTCCGCATCGGGCGAATAGCTGAGAAAAAAGTTACGCAGTTGCATCAGGCAACTCCGCGCAGGTTCGGGTTGCGAAAAAAACCAATTATCGGCCGGGCGTAGCATGGTGCAAAATAAGTACTCCGGTGCAACTAATAGTTACACCGGAGTATTTAGGATGAACAAAAGAATTAAGTATGATTACTAGTTCTGTTTAATCAATCGCTGTACAATGCGGCTGTTGCCGTTTTGCACCTGAATCATGTACAATCCCTGCGACCAGTTTTGAGCGGGCAGTTGAATACGCTGCTCAGTGGCAGAAACCATGCGTTGGGTAAATACAATGCGTCCGGCCACATCGGTAACCGTGATTATGGTTTCGTGGTTTCCGTTTGTACCGTTAATTACGAGCAGCGGATCGGTGTTAAACGGATTGGGCATCACATTTACCGAAAGCTCACCGGCCAGCACTGAAGAAACTCCGGTGCATACTTCTACCAGCACGTTGCTGGTAACTGCGGTGGTGCAGTTGTTCTGGTCGATGTAGGTGTAAGTGATGGTGTGTGTGCCAATGCCGGCTGCCATCGGGTCGAAAGTATTGTTGGTTACGCCGGGGCCGCTGTATGTGCCGCCTGCGGGCTGCCCGCCGCTGAGGGCAAATGCCGAGAGTGCGAGGCAGGTGGTATCATACTGTGCGGTGGAAAGCTGTACGGCCGGGTTGCCAATGGTGGCTGTTACTGGCACACGCGGGCCAATGCAGTCGGGCAGGTTGATGGTCCAGTTGTAGAGGTAGTAGTAAAATGCTGAACCTGCCGACGAGCCTGTGATGCTTAACACGTTGTTCATTGTGTAGGGATAGCTGGCACCGGCATTGTTGCGGTAAAGGTTCATTTGTGTGCCGCCAATGCGGTAGCTGCCGGGTGTGAGCGGGAGGTTTACGTTTACGGTTTGCACACCCGATGCAGGCACGGCCACGGTAATTTGCTGAAGCTGGTTGCCCTGATTGTCCCAGAGTGTAAACGTGCGGTTGCCCGAAGCACCTGCATTTACTATGGCTGTGGCTAATGTGCAGGGTTGGAACACGGTAAACTCAAGATACTGTGTGGAAGTGTTGTTGTGCTGTCCGCCGGTGCCGAAATTGTTGTTGGCCGGGCCCGCGTTGCCGGGAGCCTGTGCGGTTTGCGCCTGCACATAATAGGTGGTGGTGGTATTTATTGTGGGCGTGGTGTACGAATTGCCCTGCGCCAGCGAGGTGCCGCCGGTGGGTTGTGCAAACCAGTGCAACGTGCCGGGGCCGGTGGCCGAAAGCGTAACAGGGCCGGGAGCGCAGGTTGAAGCACCGGTGGCCACAGGTGCGGCGGGCGGGTTTACGTTAATGTAGTTGGTCTGAAGCACAGTGTCTGTGCCGCAGGCCCCGCTGCCGATAAGTTGTACGGTGTAGTTGCCCGGCTGTGTGTAGGTGTGCGTGGGGCTGTACTGCGTGCTGGTGCTATTGTCGCCAAAATCCCACACCGCGTTGCTGATGTTGCTGCTGGTGTTGGTGAAATTTACCACTGCGGGCACCGTGCAGGTAGATGTTATATCGGCACTGAACGTGGCTGCGGCAACCGGCGAATATGGGCCGCCTACACCGCAGGCATACCAGGCATTGGCGGTGGCAGTTACTTCGGGCGTGCAGGCTCCGTAAAGATCCTGCGCCGATTGTATGGCGTAGGTGCGTGCATCGGCATACTGCGAAGTGCTGGTGAGATATACTGCAAGATTGCGGTAGGCAATGGCCGAAGCTTTGGTAATGCCCTGCCCGGTTACATTGAACGCATTGTTGAGATCGTTGGTGCCGCTGCCGCCCTGGCAAAGCAGGTAGTACCAGTAGTTTTGTACGCCGCTGTTGGTGTGTACGCCGCCATTATCGGCCGAGCCAATGTAATAGCTTGTACCGTTGTAGCAATCGGGATCGCCGTATTGGTTGGGATTTACCATGCTGCGCAGCGGTGTGCCGGCGGGTACGCTTATTTCTTCGCCCACGAGGAAGTTGGCCGTGGTTGGTTTGGCGTAAAACTCAATGGCTGTGCCGAAAATGTCGGAGAACGATTCGTTGAGTGCGCCCGATTCGTAGGAGTAATCGAGGTTTGCGGTGTATTCGGTTACGCCGTGTGTAAACTCATGTCCGCATACGTCGAGGCTGGTGAGCGGATTAAAGCCTCCCGGCGACTGGCTGCCATCGCCGTAAGTCATGCGCTGGCCGTCCCAGAAAGCGTTGTTGTAGTTGTTGCCGTAATGCACATACGAATACATGGCAAAGCCGTTGTTGTCAATACCGTCGCGGTTGTGTTGTGAGGTGTAGTAGTCGTAGGTTTCTTCGGCACCCCAATGTGCGTCGTAGGCCACATTGTCAACCGTGCTGGTCCAGGTGGTGGTGGTGCTGGTAAAGTCGGCGGCATTGCCGTAGTTGGTGCCGTTGTTTAGATCAAGGGTAATTACACCTTGTCCGCGTCCGGCTTCGCGCAGGCGGTATGAGTTTGCCGAAACCTGATCGCATACAATGGGCTGTGCGCCGCTGTAACGCGTGTTGGCAGTGGCATTCACGTCGGCATGGCAAATGCGGTCTATTTCGTGTACAACTTCGCCGGTGTTGGCATCTACGTAAATGTAGTGACGGCTCAGCGGGGCATCGGCATACACATCGAAAACCCATACCAGACGCATATCGCGGTTGAAAATATCGCCATGTGCGGCAGCAATCATCAGCTCACCCATCGGATAATAAGTGGCGTTGGCATTCTTGTTCAGTTGCTTGAGCAGTGCCTCTTCTTCGGGCATTTCCCATTTGTAGCGTTGTGCGCCAATGTGCGAGAGTGCGCGGCTCAGGGCGAGACCTGCATCAATAACGGGCGTGGTATTTACGCCCAGATTATCGAAAAACATTCCGTTTACCGATTCCACGCGGCCGTTGCGCTCATGCACGAGATACTCGCCGCCTTTTACTTTCACGCCATTCAGATACTGCTGATAGCGGGAATGTGTAAATCCAAGCGCATCTCGTTCAGTACGATATTGCTGCCAGGTGTCTTCGGGTCTGAGCTGAAGTACCGGCTTCAACACGCCGAAAATTTCGGTGCCCGTATATTTCGCTTCATCGGCAAAGCGAATAAAGGAAGGCACGTTCGACTGGCGGTTGATAACCACGTAAGAACTTCCCGGGCAGATTTTCGCAGCCTCTGCGCCGTTAAATTCCTGTTGATCCCGTGCATTGAGCATGGCTGTGGCACACAGCAGTACGAAGCCTGATAAGCGTAGTTTTTTCATTCGGGTGAGATTGGTATTGGTGTGTGAGTCAGATAAATGACGTGATTCTAAATATAGGGCATACAGATTGATAATTCCACACACAAAAACCGGGATTTTCATTCAAATGAAATTCCGGAGATTCGTGGCAAATCAGTTTGATTGAGGAAAATCGGGGAAATATCCTGAAAAAGTTAAACGGGCAAGTAGTATTTGTCAAGGTTAAACAGTTGCCTTGAACAAATCTGGCAGGAATTCCTGAAAGAGCAGCAGATTAATTTGGGCGTTTCTTTCGTGCTTAGTTAATGAGAAAAAGCGGTTTTAATATAAAATCGAGTTTGAGTGCTATTTTCATAGTCATGCATCCAACTTTCCTGCATTACTTCTATAGTATCGGCATTTGTCATTATTACATTTATCATCAGCTTCGTCAATTCTTCGTCCGAGTCACTAAATAAGAGTCCGCAGGTATAAATTGAATATATCGCTTCTTCGGGCGAGCCAATGCTATACATTTCAGGAAGTTCCGGTAAATCTTCATTTCCGCCAAATAACAGTTCAGCAAGAAAAGTATTTCGCAGGAAAAGTTCTTTAAAGGCTGTTATTGTTCTTGGCGATTTTGGCGACTCTTTCCACGCAAGAAAAGCGTTACAAATATGAAAGCTCAACGAATCATCATTGAGAAATTGAGTAACCAATTTTTTGTACTCAGTTTTTTTGTTGTTATAAATGAGAATGGGAGCCAATAAATCTCTTATTCCCTGATTGTCATTGGGGTTCAATTTTAGAATTAACTGATAAACTGTAATCGCTTCTTCTGAATTTACAGGATTTCTAAGCAAATCTCCTTTGCGGGCAAGGGCTCGCATATAGGGCCGTGTGTGCGAGTGCATCCAGAAATTACCTATGAGTGAATCATATTCATCTCCAATTGATTTTTTCCCGGCCTCAATCGCTTTTTCGATCAGCACTGCATATTTGTCTTCGTCTTCTTCGTCGTCGGCAAGCATCATATAGGCATCTGCATTATCAGGATCGAGCAAGAGGGCCTCATTGATGTATTTGTGGTATTTGGTGTCGGATTTTTCCCAACTTGCTTTTTCAAGCAAGTGCATGGCTTTCAGCTTGGGTGAGTTGTTGATTTTTAAGATATCCTCGGCCGACTTTCCTATCATCGTATCAATATAGGTCTTCATCTCCTCTTCGGTATCAAAGTTCTTCGATCGAAGGTGCTCATAAAGCATTTCTAACGAAACCGTATTCTTCTTTGTCATCTTGTGAATTATTTACAGTTACATTCTTGGGCCGCAAACACTTTAAGCTACTTCACAGTAGAATCCTTCATGCAGGCTGAGAAATACGCATCTAAAAACTTCCCGTTTACCGGGCAGGTAAGCAGATTTTCGCGGCTTGTGCACCCGAGAACTCCTGTTGCGACTGTGCATTCAGCGCGGCCGAACATGCAAGCAGCAGTGTGCTTAGTAAACGGAATTTTTTCATCGTGGACTTGAAATGTAATTGGTATGTTGGAATTAAGGTAACTCTAAATATAGGGAGTACAGATGGGAAATTCCACATGTAAAGACCGGGTTTTTATGGGATAAAAAGCAAATGTTAAGTTTTGTGACCGGATAAGTGATGATTTCTTTCACAATTACAGCCGGGGTCGGTTTCTTCCTTACAAAGCGAAGAATTCACAATGTATTGAAGCATAAATAAATGTCTGAGTAATTTAGGGGATATTATATCGGGTTGCTTCTCCCGCAATAAAAAAATGAGGCTGGTGATTGACCAGCCTCATTTATTATTGGAATTGATTATCAGCGGCTTATAATTACTTCATGTGTTTCAATTCTGCCGGAGGTTATTACCCGGATGAGGTATGAGCCCTCGGGCAATTCTGCCACATTGAGCACAACAAGGTTGGTTTGCGGTCTGGTCTGCATAACTACACGTCCTGTAAGGTCGGTGATTTCTATGAGACCGGCTACTTCATCCTCCACATTTACCTTTACTTCGTTTGAAGCCGGGTTGGGGAATACGGTAATTTGTCCGGTTGCTGATGCATTTCCGTTTTCGGCACCGCTGCCCAAACGGCAGGTAATGATAGATATGTTTACCTGATCGGTTACAGTGCAGCCGGCGGCATCGGTAACAGTTACGGTATAAATGCCGGGCGTACAGGTACGCAACACCGGCGATGTGCAGGCGCCCGGTGTGTAAACACCGATTCCGGGGCAAAACAAATCGGTAACCGGCGACCACACAATTGTGTAAGGCGGTGTACCTCCGCTCACCACCGGCACAAGCGTATCGAACAAATTACAGCATAGTATAAGATCGGGACCTGCGTTTACACTGAGTGTACTTACTGTTACGGGTACAATTGCTGTTGCGGAGGGACACCCGGGGTTTGAGCCTGTTACTGTATAGGTTGTTGAGGTGCTCGGGCAGGCCACAGGACTTGTGCAGTTTGTGCAGCTCAGTCCTGCAGCCGGCGACCAGGTGTAAGTGGTTGGGCTGCCGCAGGTGGCATTTACTGAAATGGTGGCGCAGGAATCGGGACAAATAAAAGGCGCAAGGCTTACACCCATGTCGGGTGCTCTGTACAAGCGCAGCAGGCCAAGGCTTGAAACTGTGGTGCCGCAAACCGGATTTGATGTGGTAAGTTTGATCCGGTAATTAAGGGAGCACACGGCAAAAGGAGGCAGGTTGAGCAACGGTGTAATGTTGTAACTGCCCGCAGTACCGGTTTGTGTGGCCTGATTCACCCATGAACCGGTAATCACTCCGCTTGCGTCGCAGGGTGCCGCAGACCAGAAATAGTTTGTTTCATTGGTGGATGCCGAGCCGTTTACCATAATCGCTGCATTCAGACATTGGTTGGTAGCCATTGAAAAAACAGCCGTAGGCGGGTTACTCACAGTAACACTCCGTGTAAAGGTAACTGTAGCGCAGCCGTAGTTTACTACACAGGTAATTACACCCGAAGCAACCACGTTGATTCCGTTTTGTGAACCATTGCCGGTGCCTGATGTAAAACAAGTACCACCGGTTCCGCTGCCCAGTGTTGAACCTGCCGGTGCCGACCATGTAAAGCCCGTGGCACCCGGGAATCCGCAGTCGGCAGTTACCGAACTGTTGCCGTTGGAAAGCTTGTACAGGCCGGAAACATTTGAGCAGATATTACTGGGGCCGGTGAGCGATGGATTGAGGTTGCAAAAGGTAATGTTATCTACGCTTCCGCTAAATGTGCGTGTTGGTGAACCTTCGGGTTTGTTGCCAACCTGCACAGCATTAAGACCGCCAACCGCCGCCGGAATAGTAAAGCACGAACTACCCATGAGCACCGTACGGGCAGCATCAGAATACATACTTAGTTTGCAACGTGTGGCATCAAGGCGCTGAATACGCACATAACGCTTTACGCCCGCCGAACCCGAAGGTAAATCAATATTGGCTGATGTGCTCCAGACTGGCGGAGTAGTAAGTGTGTATCCGGCAGCAAACGAACTGTTAAATTGTTTTGCACCCGCATAAATCCACCAGTCCGACGGATTGGTGTTGCCTGCCGGGCCCAGTATAGCTACTTCTATGCAATGCATGTTGCTGTACTTCATAGGCGGCGGCGAATAGTTGCCGCTTGCATTGTACACAGCCGGCGTGGAGGGCGTAAACGCAATAAGCGTGTGCGCAGGGCCGTTGCCCGATACAGGAGTAAAATCAAAATCGCAATACCATGAAGTGTTGCTTAGTGCGGGCGAAAAAGTAGTGTGCACAAATCGGGGAACACTTCCGTCAGCAGCTCCTGTAAAGGTTACCTGGCTGCTGGAAATAGCTACACCTGTGTTTACCTGTGTCCAGCCAGCCGAACTGCTGAAATCGTAAGTTGTACATTGTGCGTGTGTCGTTCCGGCCGTTAGCACACCTATCACCACAAGCGATAGTGCTTTTAGCATTTTATGAGTTTTCATGAGAAATGAGTGTTAGTGAACCTGAAAGTTAATTCCATGAAAACCCTGATGCCGGATAGATGTATATTCGGCTGCACCTAATGTATAATCGCAGGGGTCATATGTAAATTTGTTTAATAATCGCGGCTATAAAATGAAAACCGCCAACGAATGTGTTTCATTGGCGGGTTGATGGTAATTGTTTGCAATTACTTGCAGGTGCAATCTTTTGTTGGAAACACTTTAAGCAGCTTCACGGTAGAATCTTTCATACAGGCCGAGAAATAGGCATCCACTAGTTTCCCGTTTACCGGGCAGGTAAGCAGATATTCGCGGCAGGGCTCGTTTTGTGGTTTGCTGCGCGAGAGATCTACCTCGGCTTTGGGTATGGAGGCTTTAAGCTGGTCGAGGGTTACGCCTTCGCAGGTGAGTTTGCAAATGGCGGTGCTGTCGGTGTCGAATGTTTTGGCGTTTACCAGCAATGTGCGCACACGGCTGGCGGGTGTCCAGCCGTCGAGAATTTTGTCGCCGTAGGCAATGTATAAAATAAGTACGCCCAGCCCAAAGCCAAAGCCGTAGAGCAGGAGGCGGCGTTTCCAGGTCATTCGGTTCATCAGAGTGCGGCTACGAGCAGGTCAATGTCTTTGGAAGGCAGGTTAAACAACTCGCCGAGGTATTTATTGGTGAGAATGCCGTTATAAAAGTAAACGCCGTTGCGCACTCCCGAGCTGTGGCGGAGCATATTGCCCATGCCGCCTTCATCGCCAATATGCTGGAGAATGGGCGTAAAAATGGTGCTCAGCGCATACGAAGCCGTGCGCGCCACACGAGAGGCAATGTTGGGCACACAGTAATGTACCACACCATGCTTGCGGAATACCGGACTGGTATGGTTCGTCACACGCGATGTTTCGAAACAGCCGCCCTGGTCAATGCTCACGTCCACAATCACCGAGCCGGTTTTCATGTCCTGCACCATTTCTTCGGTCACAATGCAGGGAGTACGCCCGCCCGATGCGCGAATGGCACCAATGGCCACATCGGCTGTTTTGAGGTGTTTGGCCAGCACTTTTGGCTGCACGGTAGAGGTAAAAATGCGAGTGCCCAGCACATTCTGCAAACGCCGCAGCCTGTACACCGAACTGTCGAATACCTTTACCGTGGCGCCCAGTCCGAGTGCAGCCCGTGCTGCGTATTCGCCCACGGTTCCTGCGCCCAGAATCACTACTTCGGTAGGAGCCACACCGGCAATGCCGCCCAGTATGGAGCCTTGTCCGTTGTTTACGTTGCTCAGCAGCTCGGCCGCAATAAGTATGGAGGTACCGCCGGCAATTTCGCCCATCGATCGGATTACGGGAAATACGCCGTCCTCGTCCTTAATCCACTCGTAAGCTATGGCCGTTACTTTTTTGTCCATGAGCTTGCGCACAAAATTTTCGGGCTGTGCCGGAAGCTGCAGGGTGGAGAAGAGGATTTGCTTGGGCTGCATCAGCTCAATTTCTTCGAGCGAGGGCGGAGCCACTTTGAGTATGATCTCGCAGTTTTTGTAAAGCTCGTCGGTGGTGTAGGCAATGCGGGCACCGTGTTCGCTGTAGTCATTGTCCTGGAAGTTGGCGTTTTTGCCGGCGCCGGTTTCTACCATTACCTCGTGGCCGTGGTTTATCAGCAGCCCCGCATCGTCGGGCACCAGCGAAACGCGGTTTTCCTGAAACGTAATTTCTTTTGGAATGCCAATGCGCAAATGCCCTTTTTTATGGGCTACTTCCAGCATTTCTTCCTGAGGCATCAGCGCGCCCTTGGTGAGCGACAAAAGCACATCGCGCGAAGTTTTCATACGGGTGTGATAACGGCAGGTGTGTATGGCAGGGGATGAAGCCCCCGTCTCATTTTTGTGTTGTGAAGATACGGTTTATTTTGGGATGTGATGGCTGTAAATTAAACACCGATTCATTATACCGGTACACCTCTAATACACAGTATATTCAAGGTGCTTTAAACCACCCGGTCGTATAATCAGGCATCCCCTGCAAGGGTTATTAAGACAGGTAGTTGTCCGTTAATGGTAAGTCCCAACCCAATTGCTTATTTCAATCTGAACTTTTACAGCAAAGTTGAATGCCTTCTGGCCACAAACTACAAAGCAAGTTTTTTTAAATGCCGCATTACCTCACGCTGAACAGTTTCAAAGTCAGGAAGATTTCCGATTTGTTCAGCCAGCGAATTATTCCAGCGAGCCTTGTATTGAGGAAGTCTTTCGTCCAGTTTTTTATGAAATACCTGAGGCGCAATGCTCTTTGCGATGCACTTTTGAGAGAATTCGGAACGAAGAAATTCTACTTCCATCTTTTCATACTCCAGCAAATACCAAATATCATAAAAATCACGAGCTTGCATCCGCTGTATTACGGAACGGAGCTTTTCAATTAATACTTCTTCCAGTGAATAGCATTGTATTTCAATTTCAGTACCTCTGTCTGAGTAATCATTGAGTAAAGCTTTTTTAACAGGAAGGAAGATTAGTTTTTCGGATTTTGAAATATCAATTTTAATATTTTTATTGTTTCCCTGTCCTCCCAGAGGACCTGTATAGCTGATATAAAAACCAATTCCTCCGTCTTCATGGGTATGGTCAGAATTTATTTCCAGACTAATGTTACTTTCCTCTTTAATAAACTCAAATACTTCTCTGAACCAGCCATATATCTCCTCGTTAAGAGTATTTTCCTGTATCAGCGTAAAATCCAGATCTTCTGAAAACCGATAGTCGCTGAAATAAACCTTCTTTAAAACCGTCCCGCCTTTAAATACAAGTATTGAATTAAGCGTTTTATGAAGCGCAATGCCCGTAAGTAACCACGTCAGCACATAATCTTTTTCAATTTGCTGATCTCGCACACCACACTGCAGAGCCTTACGCTGAATTTCGCCCGGTTTAATCATGTATCAATTCCCCCTCTAATCGTATCCACATCCATATTAAGTTGAATACTCCACCTGCTCAGATATTTACCCGATTTGGGGAGTTCTGTGTCAAGCAATATATAAGATGATGATTTCATGCCTTGCAGCGACTCAATTATCGGAGTGTTTATCTCCAATAATTCCAGCAAATACCCAAGGCGCTTAATAACCGATTGGGCATCAAATTCGCGGACATAGTTAAGAAGTACGTCAAATCTTATTTTGCTTTTTGCTGCAAAAATTGCTTTCGCAATTTCTGAAATCCCTCCAGCATAATCGGGTTTGTAAAGACAGTCTATAATTGTTTTTTCCAAATCAGAACATTCTGCTTTGTGGTGATCGTCAATCCATGTTTTTTTATTCCCGAAAAAATGTTTTGGATTGTGGTAAATGAACTGAAATGGAATGTTTTTAATTACCAGTTCAGAAGGTTTTATTTGTTTGGCCACCACTATTTGTTCTTTCAGCGAAGGCTGGGTAATAAGACCATGAATTTGCAGGGCAGAATAATAGCCAATGTAATGTTTACCGCCGTTTACCAACTGCCCGGCCATTATATGCCAGTTGGGCATAAATGTGTCGGGATTTTGTTCAAAAGGAATAATCTGATACACCCCATTTTTCAGGCGCATCAGCAATCCGCGTCTTACCATATCGCTCACCAGCTCACGTCTTGCACCGGGTTTTGAGCCCGGCAGGGCATGGGCAGTTTCCTCAAAATCAAAGTGTTGTCTTTCCTCATTGTGGAAAAAAGACAACAGGTTGTAGGATTGATGAGAAATGGATTTAGTTATCATATCCTGAAAATCATTCAAAGCCTTACTTCAAAGATACAAAATATAATATCTTCTTGCAAATAATTATATTCCATATCCTAAAAATCAGAATATAGCTGATTTTTAGGATATGGAATATAATTACCCTGCTTTTATATTTCGCTCCTCCCCCACAATCTCCAAAAACACATTCACCCCATCCTCCGGCAACAACTCCTCTGCCCGTTCCGGCCATTCAATAAAACAAAACTCACCGCTCCACACAGCTTCTTCAAGCCCCGCATCAAAAGCCTCCTGCGCATTGCGCAACCGGTACAAATCATAATGATGCACCGGCCCGTGCGCACTCTCGTAGGTATTCACCAGCGCAAACGACGGGCTGCTGGTATGATCTTTCACACCCAGCGCAATGCACAATGCTTTTATCAATGTGGTTTTCCCGGCCCCAAGCTGCCCGTGAAATGCAAACACCCGCGCCTGCGGAAATGCGTCGAGCAATGCTTTTGCGGCATCGGGCAATTGCTCAAGGGTAAACGGGCCAAAGGCAAAACGGCTCATCGCGGGCTAAGCGTGATGTACGGAATTATCATTTCCTCCAACGAAATGCCGCCGTGCTGAAACGTGTTGCGGTAATAGCTCACGTAGTGGTTGAAGTTGTTCGGGTACGCAAAAAACATATCCTGCCGCGCAAAAATGTAGGCGCTGCTTACGTTGTTTTTCGGCAAAAATACATCGGCCGGATTGCGTACCTCAAACACATCGCGCTTTACATAGTCAAGGCTTTTACCCTGTTTGTAGCGCAGGTTGGTGTTTACATTGCGGTCGCCAACCACTTTCGAAGGCTCGGTTACTTTTATCGTGCCGTGGTCGGTGGTTATTACTAAGCGGCATTTCTTCTCGGCCACTAAGCGAATAATATCGTGCAGCGGCGAGTGCTCAAACCACGATTGTGTAATGGAGCGGTAGGCCGCATCATCGTCGGCAAGTTCGCGTATCACTTCCATTTCGGTGCGCGCGTGCGAGAGCATGTCCACAAAGTTGTACACAATTACGTTCAGCTTGTTTTGCATCAGGTTGTTGATGCTTTCTACCAGCTTTTTACCAGCGCCGTAGTTGGTGACTTTGTGGTACGAAAATTTTACATCGCCCGAAATGCGTTTGAGGTTGGCGGCCAGAAATTCTTCTTCGTGCAAATTCTTTCCGCCTTCGTCATCGTCGTTTTTCCACAACTGCGGAAAACGTTTTTCAATTTCCGAAGGCATCAGCCCCGCAAACAGTGCATTGCGCGCATACTGTGTGGCAGTGGGCAATATGCTGAAAAATAATTCTTCATTGTCCACCTTAAAGTATTGCGAAATTACCGGCTGCAATACTTTCCACTGGTCGTATCGCAAATTGTCTATCAGCACAAAAAACGTGGTGCCTTCTTTCTCCAGTTGCGGGGCCAGTTTGTTTTTCAGCAGCGTGTGCGAAAGTATCGGCGCGTCTTTGTCTTTGCCGTTGAGCCAGTTTATGTAGTGCTGCTCAATGAATTTGCCGAAAGCCACATTGGCCTCGCGCTTTTGCATGGTAAGCACTTCGTACATGCTCTGGTCGTCCGACTTGTCGAGCTCCAGTTCCCAGAACACCAGTTTTTTATACACCTCACCCCATTCCTGGTGCGTGAGGCGGTCGCTCAGGGTCATGCCAATGCTGCGAAATTCCTGCTGGTAGCCACTGGTGGTTTTTTCGGAAATCAGGCGGCGGTTGTCGAGAATTTTTTTGAGCGAAAGCAGTATCTGATTCGGATTTACAGGCTTAATCAGGTAATCGGCAATTTTAGAGCCTATGGCATCTTCCATCAGGTTCTCTTCTTCGCTTTTGGTAATCATTACCACCGGCAAATCGTTGCGCGCGGCTTTGAGTCGTGTAAGCGTTTCGAGGCCGGAAAGGCCGGGCATATTTTCGTCGAGAAAAACAATGTCGAACTCCTGTTTGCCAATCAGTTCCAGAGCTTCGGTGCCGCTGTTGGCGGTGGTTACATTGTATCCTTTCTCTTTTAAAAAAAGCAGATGCGGTTTAAGCAGATCAATTTCGTCGTCTGCCCAGAGTATTTGTGCCTGATCCATAAAGTAGTTTGCGTGGCGTGAATAATTGCAACGCTTTTCAAAGATAGTTATTGTTTGGCAGATGAATGGAGCGGAATGTGGGAGCGAATCTCAAGTGCAATAAAAAACCGGTAGTTCCTGTCTTCCGCTTCCCGATTTTTCATCGGGATCCTCGCCGGCCGAAAAAGGCCGTCTGCGGGGTGCCGCTCCAGCCAGGGCTATATTAACAATCACCTGCGTTCCAAACCTCCAGTGCTAAACTAAAGCATCCTGCCGCAAACTACATTCGCCATCGGCCACTTCCAGCTTCGTTACCACTCCCAGCCGCAGCGCCATATTGCGGCTTTCGTGCCCGGCCGGAAAGCCGAAGGCCACCGGATAATCATACTCACGCACCGCATCGAAAATTATTTCTTCGGCCGTTTTGCCAAAAGGCACAGCATTATCTTTCATATCGCTCATGCCGCCCACAAGCAGTCCGGCCAGCCCGCTCAGGTGCCCGGCGCGTTTCAGGCTCAGCATCATGCGGTCTATGTGGTAGAGATACTCGTCAAGATCCTCGATATAAAGTATTTTGCCCCTTGTGTTCACGGCCGATGCACTTCCGTTGAGCGCATACAGCAGCGAAAGGTTGCCGCCGGTGAGTATGCCTTCCGCAATGCCTGTTCGGTTGGGCGCGGCCGTGGTGTTTGCGGCGGTGTAGTGCAGCGTGCGTCCGCATAGCGCGTCCACCAGCGTGCGCACCGACTCTGCGTCTTTGCCAAAGTTGATGGGCATGGTGCAATGCAGCGTGGCGTGGCCAAGCGTGTGCAGGTGGCTGTGCAGCACGGTTACATCGCTGAAACCGGCTATCCATTTCGGATGTGGCTCAAGTGCGGCAAAGTCGAGACTGTCCACAATACGCAGTGTGCCGTAGCCGCCGCGTGCGCTGAGTATGCATTGCACATCGGCTGCATTTATCCAGTGCTGCAAATCGGCGGTGCGTGCGGCATCGCTGCCCGAGAACTGGTTTTCGGCGCCAAACAAGGCTTCGTTATACACTACTCGAAAGCCGAAACCACGCAGCATTTCGGCTGCAGGCTCCAGTTCTTCGCGGGCAATTTTGCGGGCAGGTGCGGCTATGGCAATGGTATCGCCGGGTTTCAGAAAAGGCGGTATCCGTTTCGGATTCAACTCCATACTTTTTACGTAAAGCTGATTGATCCGAAAAGTAGGCACAAATCTTCAACCTGCAATCTCAGCCTCCGGTGCCGCCATTTCCACACTGCCTTTCTGCTCGTGCAGCCGCAAACTTTCCCTTGCAATTTTGCCCGCAGCCACATCCTGCAAAAATGCTTCCGTTTCAGCGAGGCATTCCCACAATTGCGGCCAGCTTTCGAGCACGAAATAATCGGTTTGTATGGCATCGTTGCGGAAAGGCATACTCAGCACCGCACGCACCGAAAACTCGTGGCGTTTCACCTGCGCATTACTCATTACATAGTTCGTTTCGCCAAACGACGAAAGCAATCCGGCCCCGTAAATACGCACACCACCGGCTTCGCGTATCAGCCCGAATTCTATTGTAAACCAGTAAAGCCGTTCAAGCAGGGCCAATGCAGTGGCATCGTGTTTCCACCGCAGCCCAAGCTGCCCGAAACGGCAGGCAAAATCGGCATACTCCTCGTGGTAAAACAGCGGAATGTGCCCGAAAATATCATGAAACATATCGGGCTCTTCGAGGTAATCGAGCTGATGACGCTGTCGCAGCCAGGTTGACGAACAAAACCGCCGCGAGGCAAGGAGTTCCATAAAATCAGTAACCGGGATTATACCCTTCACTACTTCCACTTCCCAGCTCGTGGCAGCACGCAGGTGCGGACTTAGTACCGAAAAATCGGGCACTTCACCGGCTTTCAGGGCCGAGCGGTTCATGCAGTCAAGATACTCGTGGCAGGCCTTGTCCTGCAGCGAAGCCAGTTGGCGTGTAAACAGAATTTCCCATACTTCGTGGTCGTCGCGGGTGTAGCGGTTCCAGTGCTGAATCATTTTACTTTTCATTTTTTGGTTGATGATTGATTGGAAACACCCGGCAGAAAGGCAAAAAAATAACCCGGCCTTTCGAACCGGGTTGTGATTGAATATAGATAAACTATTACACACCGGGTTCGGGAACCTGGTAGTAATAATATGAGTTAGCGGCAGTGAGCATGCGGTAAATATAGAGGCATTTTATGATTAACGCAAAATCAGTACTATTATTTTTACCGCATTGCCTGTTAATTCAGGCATTTCGGCAATTCCTTATCTTTGTCGGCTATATCCTCCGATATTTATACGCAGCTTATGTCTCAACCCAAACGATATACCGTAACTGCCGCACTCATTTATGCCAACGGGCCCATTCACATCGGGCACCTGGCCGGCTGTTATCTTCCTTCCGATATTTATGTGCGCTACCTTCGCCTGAAAGGCGAAGACGTGCTTTTTGTAAGCGGCACCGACGAGCACGGTGTGCCCATTATGATTCGCGGTTTCATGGAAAAGAAATCGCCGCAGGAAGTGGTCGATCATTACTATGAGGTAATTGATAAATCGTTCAAGGATTTCGGAATCGAATTCGATATTTATTCGCGCACCAGCAAACCGGTGCATCACCAGTTTTCGTCCGAATTTTTTACCACACTTTACAATAAAGGTTATTTCACCGAAAAACTTACCGAACAGAATTACGACGAAACCGCCAAGATGTTTCTCGTTGACCGGTTCATTGTGGGCACCTGTCCGCATTGCGCCAATCCCAAAGCTTACGGCGATCAGTGCGAGAAATGCGGTTCCGACCTCAGTCCCGACGAACTCATCAATCCGCACTCGGCCCTTTCGGGCACGCCGCCGGTGAAAAAAGAAACCACCAACTGGTTTCTTCCGCTCGATCAGATGCAGCCTCAGTTGGAAACATACATCGGCAAGCATACCGAGTGGAAAACCAATGTAGGCGGGCAATGCCGCGGCTGGCTCAAGCAGGGCCTGCATCCCCGCGCCATGACGCGCGACCTGAACTGGGGCGTACCCGTTCCGCTGCCCAATGCCCAGGGCAAAGTAATGTATGTGTGGTTTGATGCGCCCATCGGTTATATTACCGCATCCAAAGAATGGTTTGAACAGCCCGAAACGCGCAAGACACTCAGCTACGGCGGCCGTCCGCTGGGCAACTCGTGGGAACCTTACTGGAAAGATGCCGATACCAAACTCGTTCACTTCATCGGCAAAGACAATATCGTTTTTCACTGCCTCATTTTCCCCGCCATGCTCATGGCGCACGAAGGCTACGTGCTGCCCGACAGTGTACCCGCCAACGAATTCCTCAATCTCGAAGGCGATAAAATTTCCACCTCGCGCAACTGGGCCATCTGGCTGCACGAGTACCTCGATGAAATGCCGGGCAAGCAGGACGAACTCCGCTACGTGCTCACCGCCACCAGTCCCGAAACCAGCGACAGCGATTTCACCTGGGCCGACTACGAAGCGCGTGTAAACAACGAGCTCACCGCCGTGTTCAGCAATTTCGTGCATCGTACCATGGTGCTCACGCACAAGAACTACGCCGGCAAAGTACCTGCTGCCGAAAAATACACACGCGAAGATTTACTCCTGCTCGAAGAAATTGCCCGTTTCCCTTCGCGCATCGGCGCAGCCATCGAAAACTATCGTTTCCGCGAAGCACAGCAGGAAGTAATGGCGCTGGCAAGGCTCGGCAATAAATACCTTTCCGACAACGAGCCGTGGAAAAATCCCGATCCCGAGCGCGTAAAAACAATACTCAATGTATCGTTGCAGGTATGCGCCTCGCTGAGCATTCTCTGCCAGCCTTTTCTGCCCTTTACTTCCGAAAAACTGCGCCGCATGTTAAACATCGGTGCCATGAATTGGAACAACGCGCTCAGCACCAACCTGCTTGCCGCAGGGCATCAGCTTAACGAGCCGGTAATGCTGTTTGCCAAAGTAGATCCGGCACTGCTGAAAAACCAGCTTGCCAAACTCGATGTGATTCGCAAAGAGCTGGAAGAAAAACGCAAAGCGGAAGATGCCGCACAACAGGCCCGCGAGAAAGGAAGTACCGCCGCGCCCGCTGCTGCTATTAAAGATATTGAACCCGCCAAAGCCGAAACCACTTTCGATGCGTTTTCGCAAATGGACATACGCATCGGCACCATCACCGCCGCCGAGCGTGTGCCCAAAAGTGATAAGTTGCTTAAACTTACTGTGGACACCGGCCTTGACACACGTACTGTGCTTTCGGGTATTGCCAAATTTTTTGCGCCTGAGAATATCATTGGTCAGCAGGTAACTATTCTGGTTAATCTTGCGCCGCGTAAAATGATGGGGGTGGAATCGCAGGGAATGATTCTTATGGCGGAGAATAGTGCGGGGGAGTTGAGTTTTGTGGTGCCGGGGACGGGTAATGTAAATAATGGTAGTACTGTGAGGTAGCATCACCTTCCTTCGACTCCGCTCAGGAAGACGATGCAGCATGGTTGCTCAGGAAGACGATGCAGCATGTTTGCTCAGGAAGACGATGCAGCGTTGTTGCTCAGGAAGACGATGCAGCATGGTTGCTCAGGAAGACGATGCAGTATGGTTGCTCAGGAAGACGATGCAGCAGGTTGCTCAGGAAGACCATGCAGCATGGTTGCTCAAGAAGACCATGCAGCATGGTTGCTCAGGAAGACGATGCAGCGTTTTTGTATAGGGAGGTGTTCAGGGAGAACTTTAAAAGATTGTAAACATTAATATAAATATCAGAAATTGGTTCCCTGAGCTTGTCGAAGGTAGCCAACTTTGCTGAAGAGTTTGCAAATTAACACAGGCATTGGTTCCCTGAGCTTGTCGAAGGGAACCAATACCAACGACATCACAACAAAATATCGCTTATCATTCCAAGCAAAACCGAATACCAGATTAAACCAAGCAGCAAAAAAACAATAAATAAAAAACTACTCTGCCTCGTCATGGCGAGCGGAGCCGAGCCATGACGATACAACAATTCATCACCGCCATTCCCAAGTCCGAACTCCACCTCCACATCGAAGGCTCGTTCGAACCCGAACTCATGTTTGCCATTGCCCAGCGCAACGGTATTCAACTCAAATACAAATCGGCCGCCGAGGTGAAGGAAGCCTACAAATTCAGCAACCTTCAGGACTTTCTCGATATTTACTACGCCGGTGCAGGCGTATTGCTGCACGAGCAGGACTTTTACGACCTCACGCGCGCCTATCTGCTCAAATGCAAAGAGCAGAATGTGGTACACACCGAAATTTTCTTCGACCCGCAAACACATACCGATCGGGGTGTGGCGTTTGATACGGTCATAAACGGCATCTGGCGCGCGCTGCGTGAGGCGGAAGCGGAGTGGGGCATTACTTCGCTGCTCATCATGTCGTACCTGCGGCATCTCAGCGAAGAGTCGGCGTTTGAAACATTGCAGCATGGCCTTCGCCACAAAGACAAAATTGTGGCTGTGGGGCTTGATTCTTCGGAGAAAGGTAATCCGCCATCGAAATTCGAGCGGGTGTTTGCGGCTTCGCGTGAGGCTGGTTTCCTTACCGTGGCACACGCCGGCGAAGAAGGTCCCTCCGAATACATTCACGAAGCATTAAACCTGCTGCACGTTTCGCGCATCGACCACGGCAACCGCTGCCTCGACGATGAAAGCCTCGTGCAGCGCCTGGTGGAAATGAAAATGCCGCTCACGCTTTGTCCGCTTTCCAATGTGGCCTTGCGCGTTATTCAGGGCATGGAAGAGCATCCTGTAAAACGCATGCTCGATCTCGGCCTCCGCGCCACCATTCACTCCGACGATCCCGCGTATTTCGGCGGCTACATGAACGAGAATTACCTCGAAACCGCCCGCGCACTGCATCTTACCAAAGAAGACGTGCTGCAGCTTGTGGTTAACTCGTTTGAAGCCGGTTTCGACAGTGCCGCGCAGAAAGCCAAGAACATTGCCGCCGCCCGTGCATTTTACGAAGCGCACAAGGACTGATGCTGTTTTTTTGATTCAATCAGTTACCTTTGCAACCACATTGGCCCCGTAGTTCAATGGATAGAATAGAAGTTTCCTAAACTTTTGATACAAGTTCGATTCTTGTCGGGGCTACACATAAATAAAAGCCGGATTTTCGTTTCAGAAAATCCGGCTTTTGTATTTATTGCTGTGCAAAACTACTTCGTTGGCGGTGTTCCTGCCACATTTCTTGTTACGGTTACCTTAAATACTTTGTTGGATGCCGAAGAATTGCTCTGGCCATTATTATCCGGCGCGCTGGCAATGATTCCGCCAAACACATAACCAATTACCAAAGGCTGATTGGCAGGCAGTGCATCAAAATCAACAATGCCGTAGGTGGCATTGTACAGCGGGGCATTGGGTGCCAGGATAAAATCACTTTCAGCACCATAATATTTATTGTCGCTGGCAGTCATCAGTGCCGCGTCGGTGGTATATGTGGTGGTGTTTGTTTGAAGATCGCGGCTAATGGTCATTACTTTTTTGGTGAAACTGGCCTGACTGGTATCTGCCGCATTTTCTACTATGCCGCCGAAAATAGTAGTGTACATTTTTTTCGATGTTTTGCTGTACAGACCCAGATTTGCTGCTGCATAGTTGTTGCTGTACTGGTGTGAAGTATCCACGGCATAGGTGGCATTTTGTCCGTTTACGGTGATGTATATCGGATGTGTGAACGGATAGCCCGGGCCAAAAGTAAATACACCGCCATATATCGATATTCCGGGCATTTCGTTGGTTTGAATGCCTGGAGAAACCACCAGATCGCGGCGGCGGAATTGTGTGGTGCTATCAGGCAAACCGTCGGTGATGGTTTGGTAGCTGGCGGTGTTGAGGCTTATGCTTGAGGCCGTTTGTGTAATGGTGAATGAATGTACGGCATCAAGATAAGTTTGCAGTCCGGGCGGCGGCGTACCGGCATTGTAACCTCCCTGGTATCTTTGACCCACACAGAGGTAAAAACGTCCGTTTATTTTAAACATTTCGCCGCCGGTGGCACATACAAAGTTATCGGGTGCGGCATATACTACTGAACTGCGCAGTTGCGCACCGCTGTGACTTTTCACCGCAGCCACCATTTGCGATACAATTACACGCGAAAAAGTACTGTCGGTGATAAACGTACTGTCGTTGGGCGAGGTGAAAGTAGCCCCATAACCGCCGCAGAGGTAAAGCGAATCGCCATCCTGCGTGTGCTGGATATTGGTAAACGAAAATTGGTCTTTGAGCGCAACAGGCAAACTGTCCACGCTTATGCTGTCGAGCGAGTGGGTGGACAGGGTGTAGGCATAAATCCATTTGTTGGCCTTCTTGCGCGGAAATGCCAGGTTACCATCATTGGGAAAGCCGTGAAAGCCATTGGTACGTCCGCCTATAAACAGCCACGCATCAGTGGTTTGACCAAACACAAACGACTGAAGCGGCGGAAGGTTTGGAAATTCGTCGGTTTGAGAAATGGAGTAGGAAAGAGTGGCCCCACCAAAAATGGTGTCGCTTTTGGGATTGTCTGAACAGCCCTGTATAATAAAGACAAGGGCTGACAGACAGGGGAGAAGTTTTTTCATTGTGTGCGTTTTGAGTTTATGGTTGGTACCAAAGAACAATTTTCTCTTTCGCATACACAATCAATTTCATTGATATTTATCGACGACTGACGAAAACACGTAATTGTACCTGTTGTTCGCAGGTATTTTGTGCGGCCTTCAGTGAAGCAGTAGTGGTTATGGATTGTAATTCTGGTTGTAATACCAGTATGCTACTCCCGCTGCGGCCAATATCAGCAATGTGAGAAAAACCAGTACCGGAGTTTTTACCCCAAAGCAATTGCATTTCGATTTTGCGGGCGGTTGCAAACCCATTGCGCGGATGATCTGTGCTATTCCATTGTCGCGGTTGGAAACACTGTGCAGATGGCGGAGAGGTTCGGGAATTTCGCAATCGTCGGTTTTGAAGGTGAAAATATATTTCCTGTTGCGCCGCTTCATTTCTTTAATCGCCTCAAGAAATTCTTCCTGCACAAATCCTTTACTGTTTACCGATTGCCGCGAAAGAATAAGGATAGTGTAATCAGATGCTTTTAAAGTGTTAAGAGTCAATTCAGGCCATTCATCACCCGGTTTAATCTGCTCACGATCAAGCCAGGGGTCGCCACCCGCATTTTTAATTTCACATACAATGCAATCGGCAAAACGTGAGTCCTGCCGCGAATAGCTTATAAATACTTTTGGCTTTTTCATACCCGTAAAACTCGTGAGTCTCTATGAGTATTCCCTCCCTGCATTCTGCTATTTCTTTTTCCCCGGAAATACTGAGCGCTTTTGCACGAAGCACAAGGAGGTTTAAGGGAGTTTTAATTTCTATAGTCGGGAGATTTAAAATACCTTCGCCGAAATTTTGCCGTTATGATTCAGCTACTCGATCCGGTTGTACTCTTTTTTATGCTGGGCGTATTTGCCGGGCTTATCAAATCGGATCTGCGTATTCCGCAGTCATTTCACAATACATTAAGCATTTACCTGCTGCTTTCCATTGGTATTAAAGGCGGTATTGAATTATACAAAAACGCCTCTTCCGATCTTCTTCTTCCGGCATTGGGTACAATTTTTCTGGGCGTACTCATCACTTTTATTGCTTTTTACATCCTGCATCGCATTGGCCGGTTTGATAAGAACAACGCCATTGCCATTGCCACACACTACGGTTCGGTAAGTGCGGTAACCTTTGCAGTGGTGCTCAACTACCTGCACGAACAGAAAATTGGTTACGAGGAATTTTGCACCGTACTGCTGGTGCTGCTCGAAATTCCCTCCATTGCCACCGGTGTGGCCATGGCGCGCATGAACAACCGCGACCAACCGGCCAAGCTGGGCAAAATTGTCAATGAAGTTCTTTTCGGCAAAACCATTCTGCTGCTGCTGGGCGGCTTGTTTATAGGCTGGGTAACGGCCTATACCGATAATAAAGCACTGAACTTTTTCTTCTTCGATCTTTTCAAAGGCTTCCTCGCCATCTTCATGCTCGAAATGGGTGTGGTGGCCGCCGAAAAAACGCGTCTGCTCAAAAAAGTAGGGCCGTTTCTGCTGGGATTTGGAGTTGGAATGCCGCTTATTTCGGCGCTGCTGGGTATTGTCATTGCCTGGCTTACGGGACTTTCCATGGGCGGTGCCATTGTGCTGGCCACCATGGCTGCAAGCGCATCGTACATTGCTGCACCTGCGGCCATGAAAATTGCCATTCCCAAAGCAAAGCCTACGTTGTATCTCACTTCTGCTTTGGGCATTACGTTTCCGTTTAATGTGATTATCGGAATACGTATTTATCATGCCATAGCGGCTTGGTTTTACAGTTTATTGGACTGATTACCCGACCGAACTTTTTTGTTTTTTCAATAACAAAAAAAGGGCAAACTTCCTCACAGAGTAGTTTGCCCGTTTTGTATTAATGTATGTTTCGCCTTCGGCGTTTTATTCGGCTTTCAGGACTTTCACCACTCCCGATTCTCCGTTTATGTTTATTCTCAGGAAATAGATTCCGTTTTCAAACTTACTGATATCAATTTCCGAAACACTTGCCGGGTCGGTGATTATCTGCGACGAAGAAGAAACTGTTCGTCCACGCATATCCACAAGTTCGAAAAATGCCTGTCCGGTTATTCCCGAAACCGATATGTAAACCACTCCCGAAGCAGGATTGGGATACACATTCAGGTTGTTAAGAAGTGAAATGGTTTCAATACCGATACAGGCATCCGTTATCACAGTATCAGTAACCGAGCCGGTACATCCGTTTATGTCGGTAAACACATACGTAAGTACGTGCGTGCCTATGCCCGCAGTTGATGCGCTGAAATTGTTTGCAGCCACGCCGGGTCCGCTCCAGATGCCTCCCGACGGAATTCCGGTTAATGTGCGGATGCCATCGCTGGTGCAGGTGGTGTCGAACAGTATTCCGCTTGAAACAACCGGAGGCGCATTTAATGTGATTACAATCTGATCGGATGCCGTGCAGTTGTTTGTATTGTCTGTTACGGTAAGCGATACAGGTCCCGATGCAGTTGCAGTATAGTTCTGGGTTTGCGAGGCAGGTGTCCACGAATAACTGTAGTTACCTGAAGGGCCATTAATGAGCAGGCTGGTTCCGCAAAGTGTGGTATCATTTCCCAAGCTGAAATTGGGCGAGGTATTTACCGTAATAAGAATTGAATCGGCACCGGCACAACCTGTGGTGTTATCAGTAGCTGTGAGCGAATACAAGCCACTGGCGTTTACCGCATAGGTCGAAAGTGCCGAATTGTCTTGCCACACGTAGCTGAAATTTCCTCCCGGGCCGGCCAGAACCAAAGGTGTGTTATTGCTGCACAGCACTGTATCATTGCCCAATCCAACTACTGGGTTGGTATTCACATTGAGAATGAGTGTATCCGAGTCGGTACACAAAGTAGTTGTATCTGTTACGGTAATTGAATAAATGCCCGATGTGAGAGCGATAAACTGCGGCCCGGTGCTGTTATCCTGCCACTGGTACGTGAAGCTGCCTGGCGGAGCAATTATTGTGTATGGAGTTTCACTGGCACAGAGTGTGGTATCATTACCCAAGGATATTTGCGGAGGCTGATTGAATGTAACCACCACAGTGTCAAATCCGGGACAACCCAGAACAGTGTCGGTAACTGTAAGTATTACAACGCCCGAAACGTTTACTGTTTCTGTAGCCGAAGTATTTGAACTGGTTGACCAGTTGTAGGTATAGTTGCCCAACGGACCTGAGAAAACAGCCGAGCTGCCCGTGCATAAAGACACATCGGCCCCGAGTGTAAACACCGGCGAAGGATTCACCCCAATCAATATGGTATCGCCCGAAAAGCATCCGGTTAACGTATCGGTAACCAACAGGCTGTATGTTCCAAAACTTCCTGCAGCGTATGTCGGGGTGGTTGAATTATCCTGCCAGAGATAATCGTACGGTCCCACAGGCCCAGCCAGCAGTAATGGTGCGGCAGAACAAATCAACGTATCACCGCCAAAATTCACCGAAGGAATAGTGCCGGCAAATACACTCACCGTATCTGTATCCTGACAACCCGAAATACTGTCGGTAACAAGTACTGCAAACAGGTTGCTTGCTGCGGGTGTGGCCGTGGGGTTTTGAATGGTGCTGTTTGATACCGGACTAAGCGACCACTGGTATGTAAATCCGGCATCGCTCCGTCCAAAAATCATATTGGGCCGTTGGTTGTAGGTGTTTGCAGCTACGGCAACTGTGCATGGCTGAGAGTTTACGATTGACGAAAACTCAATTACTGATACATACGGTGTGGATGTTTGTCTGAATATCCAGTTGTCGGTTACCGACGAACCGTTAAAACACGTTTCCACAATAATGTTCGACTCACCATCCCAAAACCAGGGAGAAGAGAAGTTTATGGTGTAAACACCCACAGTAGGAGAAATAGTGGTCGGATTTAAGTATGTACTGAATCCGCTTGTCTGGAAATTTACATTCAGGCTGTTCAGCGATGTATTGGCAATTTTGATTTGAAAATTCTGAATCGGGAATGCCGGTGGTGGTGTGTTGGCTCCCGGAGGAAGTTCAAATCCGAGAGAATTGTAATAGCCCCGTGTCATGCCCGATGCAGCCAGTTCGGCAGCAGGAATGAGCATCTGGTGACGCGATCCCGATTGTGTAGTGCCGAAGGGTGCCGGATAAGTATTTACTGTATTCTGTGCGTTGCCTGTTCCCACTGTAAAAAATTCGGGAACCGGTATCACATCAAGCTGAACCTGGCTGCCCACACAAATTGTATCGTCTGATACGGCAGCAGAAATATTTACATCAAGTGCCGGTATTACACGCACAGTATCAGAAGTTGCGCAGCCTGTACTTATGTCGAGCGCAGATACAATGTAGTCGGTAATAATAGCAGGATGTGCAATTACCGAGCTTCCGATGGTAGTGTTAAGACCAGCGGCCGGTTGCCATGTATAGTTATAACCCGGATTGCTGCTTGTTACATTTAACTGCACCGAATCGGCTCCGCAAAATACATTGGCCGATGCAGAAGAAGTGATGGCAGGCGTGGGAGTAACGGTTACAGGAATGGTTGTACGTGGGAAACTTGCACATCCGCTGTAATAATGAATAGTACCGTTCCATACCCGGTTGTTTATTGTGGCATTGAAATACGAGCCACCATTTCCAGATCTGAAAATGAAATCGGAAGTTGTGGTAAATGCAGTGTAGGTGGCAGGGCCAATGGAATAATTCTGAAACAACCCCGGAGTGGTGCATACCACATAAAATGAATAATCGTTGCCCGCCGGAATAGTAACCGAGAGCGTGGCAGGCAGAGGCGTGGGAATGCCCAATCCGGCAGCTGGAACATTATTCACAGCCGCAAGTAATGTCCATCCCACACTGCTGATGTTTGCACCCGGTATCTGATCATACCGGCCGGTTCTTCCCCAAATCTGCCAGTTGGCAGTACCGGTAGTCATGTGGGCATCAAAACCGGTAATTGTCAAATTGGTGAGAGCAGAAATTACAAACATACTTCCGGCCGCGCTGGTGCCGGCTGAGTAGGTGGTGTTTTGTGAAGTGGGTGGTGTGCCGGTTGCGTTTTCAGCATAAAAGTTTGTAGAAGCTGCCACAAAAGGGCTGAACGAATTTCCGGTGGCAACCGGTGTGCCGCCCGTGGGCTGTGTGTACCAGTTTAACGTTCCCGAAGCAGTGCCGCTCAGGTTTACGGTACCCGGGCCGCAACGTGTGGTATTTCCACTGATTACAGGCGGAGCAGTAACAATAGGGAAAATCGTATCAATGCTTGAGTAATGCAGCCCGCATATCAGCGCACGGTATAGCGTGGTATCTGTTGGAGTGGTTACCAGTTGCGCCGACGTGGCTAAGGGAATGGGTGTCCATGTTATTCCGTCGGGCGATGATTCCCATTGTACGGTGCCATTGTTTGTGTAACCGCTTACATTAACCGTTGTGGGGCTTCCGAAACACGAACGGCCGTTTAATCCGCCCGCAATGGCGCTGCCGCCGCTTATGTGAATTGTTACAGGTCCAAAGGCATCGTTTGTAACCAGTATTTCGCCGGTTGTGGTAGCGTTGGCTGTAAAAATATGGTTGCCTGCTGCAGTCATGTTGTAGCTCACAGTTACGGCAGTATCAAGAAATCCTCCGCCCGGTATTACCCCGGTTGTGATTGGCCCTACCGAATAGGTTTGCGGATTAACACCTGTTACAGTAACACTTACAATTAATCCATTTCCGGGAGCACTAAGGTTGATGGCGGTGGAAGAATAATTTTTTACACGAACACGAATGGTTTCAGCATTGGTATAGCATCCGGTTGTGGATGGGGCAAGAATGGCAAATGCACCAATATCAGTAGTTAAAGGAATGCCGTCAAATTCATCGGCTCCGATATCGCGTGCCGTACCGCCGCCGTTTACCGAGCCTGTGGGGCCCGGGCGTGTTTGAAGATCTATATCATTAACCACATAACCCACAGCCGGGCCTGTTGATTCGAGCGGCGACACAAGTGCGGTGTTGATATGCAGGTTGGTGGAAGAAACAAAATTCGGATTCACGGTAAATGAATTGGCATTACCACCTATTGCTCCGATAAACGTATTTATGCTGGTATATGAAACTGTATTTACTTCGGCAAGTGTATAACCGCTTCCTGTGCCAAAGTAGTTGTTGTAATTAATAGTAAGCGAATTGCTGTCGTTAAGCGAAACCGCAATATGAAGCCCGGTGGCCGTGGTGTTTGAACGCTGATTTACCAGGATGTTTCCGGAGAGCGTATCAATGCCGCTGAGAATACGACGGAATGCATAAGTGTTTATAGCACCCGAAGAAATACCGCTTCCTGAAATTTGTACAGTATTAAAGTTAACGGCACAGTTTGCCGAAGTTTCTTTGTTTATTCCGGTAAATGAAATCGGAGCGGTAATTGCGTTGCCGGTTGCATCTGTCCCCAGGTTTACAAAATTATTAAACACCTGAGCAGGGCTGCCAAAAAGCTGAATGCCCGTAATAAGCTGGTTTTGGGTATTCGATACAGCACCCAATCCGGCAATGGTATTGTTTCTGATTCTGCAAACCGGATTGGTGGCAGCACCTGTGGTAAGCCCGATGCCAACTACTCTTACGCCGGCCGCAGTGCCAATGTTGCTTAACGAGGTAATGGAATTTCCGGTGATTTCCTGCACAGCAGCCAAACTTGATGACACTGTGATACCCTGCATGGAAGCAGAAGTATTTGACCCGCCACTCTGCGAGAGTGTGGTAAGGTTGTTCACGGTATTATTACTGATAATGTTTGTACCGTTTGAACTGAATATTCCCCGCGTACTTGATCCGGTGGCGGTGCCCGAATAACGGTTGAATAAATTTGAAACCACATTGTTATTTATCGTAATCTGGCCGTTGCCGGTGTTGTGAATGCCCATTACAATGCCGGAGGTGGTTCCGGTAGAGATGGCTGTTTGTACGCTGTTGGCTAATGTAAGACTGCCGATAAGATTGTTGTTTATCACCGCATTGGGCACACCACTGTTGAATATGCCTGTAAAATTGGTGGAGCCAATTGCAATCGGGCTGTTGCAGGTAATTCCTCCTATCTGGTTGTTGCTGATGTTCACAGCGCCTGTGCCTATGCAGGAGATACCCGCCGTGAGTGCGCCCGAACCTACAGCCGAAGAAGTTACAATGGCATTGGCAGTGGACACAGAACCAATGATGTTGCCTGTAACATTACCCACATTCACATTATGAAATGTGCCGCTTGAATGAATAGCACTGAATATGCCCGGAGCAGTTCCGGTACCGCTCTGGGTGGTAAAGTTTATGTTGGTAATGGTGTTTCCCTGAATGCTTGTAGGTATGGGATTTCCCGTACTGTTGCCTCCTGCCGAAATTGCCACAAAACGTGCAGAAGAGGAACTGGTAATGGTGTAAGCACTTCCGCCGCAGTTTGGGGCAGTACCTCCGATAAAGTTTCCTGAAATCGTATTGCCGCCCGTTCCCAGAGCGGTGGTGCCAATTTGAATTACATACTGAAGACCGTTTCCAAGTGAGCGCGAAACAGACTGATAAAAACTATTTCCGCTAATATTCCAGTTGCGGCCATATCCCAATACCTGAATAGCCGCAGTATTGCTGCCATTGTGCCAGTCGTGTATAAGATTATTGGTAACCGATACTGTGATAAAACCATCCACAGTGGCACTGGAAGAATAAATCATGTTTTGTGGCGTGGTAGCGCCCGGTGCAAATTCGCAGTTTGAAATGCTGTGCCCCGATGATCCTGCCGTGGTTACCGGAGTGAGGTACTGAACCACACCTCTGCTGCCCGTGCAAACCCCACGCAGCGTGATATAGTTTAACGTACAGTTTTGAGCATCGCCAATTACCTGTATTGCGCTGCCCGTAGTGGATGTATTGGCAATGGTTAATTCCCGTGTGGTACCAGTTCCGCCGGGCCGTCCGTCGAAAATAATATTGTGTGCGCCATTCAGATTTATTGTTTGTAAGCCGTTGCTGCTGATGCTTAAATTGGTGGCTCCGGTTATGGGCCTCACGGTTATTGTATTGAGGGTACTGTTTGCCAGAAAAGGAACCGTTATTGGAAATGTTTCCACGGTACTTACATAATTGGTCTGTAACTCAAGAATAACCGGGCATGATACTCCGTTTGTCCCCAGTGCTGTAAATGCCGATGTGAGTGAAGTATAAGTGCCTGAGGGCCCTACCGTAAAGGTGCCGCACAATGTGCCATTTAGCGTTGCCTGCTGCCCGGTTAGTGCTGCCGCAGGAGTTACTACCATTGCATACACACGGAAATAGTAAAGCGTATTGCTGAAAAGCCCTGTCTGAGCCAATGAGTAAGCAGTTCCGGTGCCGGCCGTACTGGTTGACAGCACTGTGCCTACCGGGCTGAAGTTGATATTGTCTGTCGAACGTTCAACATAGAACACAAGCTCATCGGTTGAATTATCCACCCAGTTAACGGTCATTGCTGAGGTGGTAACAGCAGTAAATGAAATATTTATTGGAACTGCCGGAACCGAAGGAGCATTCCAGGTAAATGTTTGCCCCGAAGCAGGAGTAAGCGTATTGTTCATTTCACAGGCTGCACTGTTTCCACCACCGGGCACCGATGTGGCCCAGGTGTTTATATTGTTTTGCACCTGTCGATTGTTAAAGTCCAGATTGGCATTGCCACGCAAACCAACTTCAAAAAATGCCGATGCAGAAGTAAATACGGTATTTCCATATACATACTGAATCTGATTGCTGCTTTCTGACAGGCGTATCTGAAAGTTCAGATTGCAGGTGTTGGCATTGCTCGGCGCCAAATCATAGTTACTCCATTGTACTACGAGCACACGGTTTGGTGCGGTTCCTGTTAACTCATAGCGCAGTTCCCCGGTGCCCGCTTCACCCTGAAGGTTTGCGCCCAATGCCGAAACTACAAAGTTGTTTGGCCCAAGACTGATGGGCTGGTAACTGGATCCTACCGAATTGCCAAATGCCAGAAATCCATTGGCATTTACACTGAATGTCTGAAACGGCTGGTTGTTGAACCAGAACCGGAAGCCTATCGGTAATTGATTGAAATTATCGTCGTCGTTTGAAGAAACACCCAATACTGTTCCTCCGCTTATTGGCGTGTATGTGCCTGCCGAAGAACTGAATACATATAAACCCGCCTGAGCATAAATAAATGCTCTAAGGCAAATAAACAGCACAGTGAGCAGGAGAGTTCTGTAGATGTTAACTTTCATTGTTTATCCTTAATTTATGATTGATTCAATGTTTACCCGGAGTGTTATACCCGTTCTTATTTCTTATTGGAATCTCCAATAGCTTTTCTCACACAAGCAGTGAATGGCCAATAAGATTGGCATGAGAGCGGCAGAAAAAAATACAGTGAGGACGTGTACACTGTAGTTTCTGTTTCAGGCTCAATCAGAAAATTTGGGGTGCTTAGATAATAACTCCTTATTTTTTCAATAATAGTACATTGCCTTTTTACTGCAATCTCCGCTATGTGTATTCTTTTTTAGATTTAAACGTTGTTTTTGTAGCATTAAAATAAATTTATATTTATAAATACACGTAATATTATTACTATAAATAATATTATTTGTTAATATATGTAAATTATTTATATAAAATGGCTAATTTTATTGGTATTGGCAACATTGAAATATTATTCGGTGAGCAACACTTGTTTTATTGTCTGTTGATTCTTATAAATACCTGATAATGATATTGTTAATTATAAAATTATTGCAGTCGAAAAAATTATTCTACTAAAAGGAAATGGTAGATTAAATTGTGAAAAATGCCGGTTTAAACTACTGTTAATCCTGCTTACTATCCACCTCACCACTAAAAAGCAAAAGCTGTCCGGATTTCCTCATTGTTGAGAAATTGTTTTAATGTGTGTATTTCCTTCATAAGAAAGAAACCCGGACAACTTTTAATGGTGTAGTTTACACCTGCACCGTTTTCCACTTTCCTTTTCTGAACCACCACCACGCAGTTAATGCAATGGCTGTTTCGGCAATGGGAATGGCTGCAAAAATCCCGGTTACATCAAAGTGAAATACTTTGGTGAGCAGGTAGGCCAGCGGAATCTGAAACAGCCAGAAGCAGAAGAAATTAATGAGTGTGGGCGTGCGCGTATCGCCTGCGCCGTTGAGCGCCTGCGTCATTACCATGCCTATGCCGTAGAAAATATAGCCCATACCAATTACGCGCAATGCTTCTGCTCCGTATGCTGCTATTTGTGCGTCCTTGGTGAAAATACCAATAATGGGTTCGGCAAAACACACAAACAGCAACGTTACAAACGACATGAATATGACGTTGTACTTTGCCGTTAAAAACACACTCTGCTCGGCCCGCTCGGGCAAACCGGCTCCGAGGTTTTGCCCCACCAGCGTGGCCGCAGCATTGCTGAGCCCCCAGGCAGGCAGGATGAAGAACACCACATTGCGTATGGCCACCTGATAGCCTGCCGAGGCTGTGGTGCCGCCCGTTTCGGCCACCAGACGCGCCAGCACAATCCAGCTTCCGCTGGCAATGATAAACTGGAATGTGGCCGGCCAGGCAATGCTCACAATGCTTTTCGCCACCACACGGTCGAAACCGAAACTGCTGCGCTGCATTTTAAGCAAACCCTTGCCCTTGAACAACTGATAAAGCTGATACAGCACACCCGACCCGCGGCCAATAACGGTGGCCACTGCAGCGCCTTTCAGCCCCATCCATTCAATAAAAATCGGACAAAGAATAATGTTGATCACACTGCCTAACCACAAACTCTTCATGGCCATGGCCGCATCGCCGGCACCACGGAAAATTCCGTTTATAATAAACAGGAAAATAACCGTGGGACTTCCCGCCATCATAATTTTCGTGAAAATAACACCGTCGGCAATTACCGCTTCCGATGCACCCATGAGCCGCAGAATATCTTCAGCAAAAATGAATCCGGCAATGGCAATTACCACCGACACATACAACGAAAGCATCATGGCCTGCAGGCCTGCGTGTGCGGCATCTTTCTCGTTCTTCTCGCCCACACGCCGCGCCACAATGGCCGTGGCTGCCGTGCTCAAACCAATGGCCAGCGAGTACACCAGTGTTACCACCGCTTCAGTTAAACCCACGGTGGCAATGGCATTCTCGCCCAGCTTGCCCACAAAAAACATATCTACCACTGCAAAAATGCTTTCCATGGCCAGCTCCAGAATCATGGGAACTGCCAGCAGAAATACGGCCACGCGAATACTGCCCTGGGTAAAATCCTGTTCGCCGCCTTTTACAGACTGACGAATGAGCATGAAAATTTTCTTTATGCCTGTTTGAGACATACGTAAAAGGAATAGTTGCATCGCTGCAAATACACAGCAATACAGGGTGAATAATAAAATAAATTAATGGCAGGCAGCAGAAATGGGGGACCAGAAAAATAAGGTGCTGCGCCCGCAGGCCGGAAAAAGAATCAGAGCTTCATGCCGCAAAAATAAACCAAATTTGCATTGCACTGTGTTGTATTTGCGACAAAAAGTGGGTAATTATTGTAAAATCCTCTTGACAAGTCATGACAAAAAAAATAATTCCGCTTATCAAAGGCGAGTTTCTGCTTGAGAAATTTGAGGGAAAAGGCGGGTGGACTTTTGCGCGTTTGCCGCTAGAACTTAACCGGAAAACCCCGTTTGGCTGGGTGCGTGTAAAGGGAATGATAGATGATTATGAAATTTCGCAGTTTCATCTCATGCCTATGGGAAACGGATTTTTATTTCTTTCCGTGAAAGCAGATATCCGGAAAAAAATAAAGAAACAGGCAGGAGATATGGTAAGACTTGTATTATTTGAAGATGATTCGAAACTGCAAACACCCGCCGAATTTCAGCTTTGTTTGAATGATGAGCCTGATGCAGATACATTTTATAAATCGCTTTCAGAAACTGAGCAGCGTTTTTACATTCACTGGATTTCGGATGCAAAGCGCGAGGAAACACGGGTGGAGCGAATGGCAAAAGCAATTAACCGGCTGGCATTGCGACTTAAATTTCACGATAAGGAATAAAAAATGGCTGCCCCGGTTTGGAGGCAGCCATTTCGCATAGTGATGATTAAGCCGAAAGTTTGTTTTTGGTTTTTTCGGTGGCTTCTTTTTGTTTCGGCATTCGTGTATCCACAAAATTTACTTCGCCGCTGGCCAGGTTATACATGCCGCCGGCAATGCCAATGCGGCCTTCATTGTAGAGGTTTTCAAGCAGCGGACTGCGCATCAGGATTTCTTCGGTTACGTTGCGCACATTGAGCTCGGCTACGTGGTCGGCAAATTTTCTGTCGTTTTCGTTTACCAGTTTCAACTCACGGGCCTGATATACTGCGCGCCGTGCCTTGCCCAGCAAGCCGCTGAGGTGGCCAAGCTGGTATTCGCCGCAGGCTCCTTTTATGGCGCCGCAATCGGTGTGGCCAAGCACTACTATGAGTTTGGAATTCATTACCGAGCAGGCAAATTCCATGCTGCCGATGATATCGTCGTTAAGCACATTACCTGCAATGCGTACACTGAAAATATCGCCCAGACCCTGATCGAAAATAAATTCGGCAGATGTGCGCGAGTCGATGCAACTGAGCACAATGGCAAACGGGTACTGGCCTTCGCGGGTTTCGTTTACCATTTGCAGGTGGTCGTGGTCGAAACGAAGATTGTTTACAAAACGTTTGTTGCCTTCGGTAAGTATGGCAAGTGCCTGCTCGGGCGTGAGGTTGGCAAGTTCTTCTTTGCTGTGTGTTCTCATGTCTATCAGGTTTTTTATGTGTCCGGTTTCGGGAAGTGTGAATTCGGGTTGATTGATTGGGGGAAGGAAAGTGAATGTAATTTTTCGTTCGTGTGCCTTGAGTGCGAAATCGGCAATGATTTCTTTTACATCGTAATCAATGTAAGTGCTGTTTCGCGCATCAATGGTAAGTGCTGCGTTTTCCGGAATGTGTTCGAGTGTGCGTTGAATGCTGGCTTTGTTCAGAAACGACACATTTTCGGAAAGCACAATGGTTGATTCGGGCGCCTGGCCTGCTGTTTGCTGGGTATGACTTTTAAACGGCGTTTTGAAGTTGGTACGAAGAATAAAGTAGGTACCCGTAAGCAAACCAATGCCAATGCCCACCAGCAGATCGGTAAAGAGTATGGCCAGAATGGTTACCATAAACGGAATGAACTGATCCCAGCCGGCTTTATACATACTTTTCATCAGCGATGGCTTGGCCAGTTTATATCCTACCAGAATGAGCACGGCAGCCAGGGCGGCATTGGGAATTTTGTTGAGCAGTCCGGGAATAAGTACGGCGCATGAAAGCAGTACAATGCCGTGTGTAATGGTGGCCAGTTTGGTTTTGCCGCCCGCCTGTATGTTGGCCGAGCTGCGCACAATTACCTGCGTAAGCGGCAATCCGCCCAGCAGGCCTGCCACCATATTGCCAATGCCCTGTGCTTTCAGTTCGCGGTTGGCCGGCGAAATGCGTTTTTCGGGATCGAGTTTGTCGGTGGCTTCGAGGCAAAGCAAAGTTTCTATGCTGGCCACGAGCGCAATTACAAAGGCTGTTTTCCACACCGTGATATGACCAAAGGCCGAAAAATCGGGCAGCTTAAACAGTCCCGAAAACTCCGAAAAACTTTGCGGCGTGGGCAGGTTTACAAAGTGAATTACATTGTGCGAAGTATCGTTGGCCAGCACAAAATGACTGCCCATAGAAGGAAGCACACTCACCAGCAGCACACCGGCCAGCACGGCCAGCATGGCTCCGGGAATGAGGGTAAGCACTTTTATGCGTTTAATGAATTTCGTTTCCCAGAGCAGCATGAGCAAAATGCCCGCCACACAAATGGCCAGCGCACCGTCGTTTATGGCCAGCAATGCTTCGCCAATTTCGCTAAATGTATTATTGCCGTCGTCCTGCCAGAAAGCCATATCGCCCACCCAGTCCTTATCCACACCCAGCGCGTGGGGAAACTGTTTGAGAATAATGGTAATTCCGATAGCCGCCAGCATACCTTTAATTACCGACGAAGGAAAGTAATAGGCAATAATACCGGCGCGTAAAAAGCCAAACAAAACCTGCAGTGCCCCGGCCAGAATAACCGCAGGCACAAACTGCGCCCAGTTGCCCGCAGCAAGCACAGCCGCCGCCACAATAGTGGTAAGACCTGCCGCAGGCCCGCTCACACCAAGTTGCGAGCCGCTCAATATTCCGGTTATTATTCCGCCCACCACACCGGTAACAATACCGGCAAACGGCGGCGCACCCGAAGCCAGCGCCACGCCCAGACAAAGCGGCAACGCTACAAAAAAGACTACAATGCCCGCGGGTATATCGGCTCGCAGTCTGCTGCCCAATGGCAATGCAGATGATTTCATGATTGTGACAGAGTGTTGGTTTGGGAATAAAAATTAATTCCGCCGGTTAAAGCGGTTCAAATTCAATCAACACTCTGGAGGAGGAGAGGTGGGGTGACCGGTATATGACTGAGCCAGTGCATTTTCAAGCTCAATTAATCCGGCCGTTTGTAAAAGGTGGTTAAGATCGAGGCGGGGAATAACATTCAGCAACATATCATCAACCACCTCTTTCGACTCTTTACAATCTTTTTCCGATTCGGTTTTTTCGGTTTCTTCCGCTTTTTCAGAGAGGAATAAAATTACTTCATCATTTAATCCGGCCCAATGCGCGGCAAAACGGGTAATGCCCGTTTGCACTGTACTGAAAAAGAACAGTGTAAGTATAAACAGCAGGCGCGATGTATATTCCCGGATCATAATTTATGAGATTAAAGGTAGGAATTTTATTTTAATTCGTTATTAATCGCCATGATTTGGCAATTTCGATTTGACTCAGATAAATGGTTGTTTTGTTAAATGAAAAATCATTTTAGTTCGATGATCTTTAAACAAACTCGTGGTTATTTTTGGCGCTTGCCGGAAAGCGTGTACTTTTAGCCCGCTTCTTAATCGGATAAATTATCCCGGAAACACATTCCAGGTAAGCCCGTTATGACCAGGAAAAAAATTCTGTTCATTGCCAGTCATCGCCCCAACCGTGCGCCTAATCAGCGTTTCAGGTTTGAACAGTATTTTGACTACCTCCGGGCGCAGGGTTTTGATTGCGAACTTTCGTGGTTTATCAGCGAAGAGGACGATGCCTATTTCTATCGCCCCGGCCATTTGTGGCGGAAGATGAAGGTGCAGCTCAAATCCATTTTCGTGCGCATGGCCGATTTGCGCCGCGCGCGCAATGCCGATATTATGTTTGTATGCCGCGAGGCCCTCATGCTGCGTTTCACCTGGTTCGAAAAACGTTTTTTCCGCTCGGGTGCCAAAGTGGTGTATGATTTCGACGATGCCATCTGGCACCTCGATGTGTCGGAAGCCAACAAAAGTTTCGGCTGGCTCAAACGCCCCGAAAAAACCAGCGACCTCATTGCACTGAGCCACCTCGTTTTTGCCGGAAACAATTACCTGGCCGGTTATGCCCGGCAATTCAACAAACACATACTCGTAATTCCCTCCACCATAAACACCGATGCCTGCCTGCCCAAAACGCATGTAAACAACGGCAATCCGGTAGTCATTGGCTGGATGGGAAGCATTACCACCATAAAGCATTTCGAATTTGCACTTCCCGCTTTGCGCATACTCAAAAAGCGTTTCGGCCCCCGCATCGACTTTAAAGTGGTGGGCGATGCATCGTACAGCAACACCGAACTCGGCATTATCGGCACACCCTGGAGCGCCGAGAAAGAAGCCGAACTCCTGCACAGCATGGACATCGGCCTCATGCCCCTGCCCGACGATGAATGGACAAAAGGCAAATGCGGCTTAAAAGGCCTGCAATACATGGCCGCCGGTGTGCCCGCCATCATGTCGCCGGTGGGCGTGAATACGGAGATTATTGCGCACGGCGAAAACGGTTACCTGGCTTCGGGTACCGATGAGTGGGTGGAAATTATTTCGCAGTTGGTGGAGTCGGCTGCGTTGCGGCAGCGTATTGGTGAGGCGGCGCGTAAAACGGTGGTGGAAAGGTATTCGGTGCTGGCGTTGAGGGAGGTGTATGTGAGGGCGTTTAAGGAGTTGTGTGGAGGCTGAAAGTCCTTACAAGAGTTTGCCTGAAAATCTTGTAGCTGTTCAGAAAATTGTACGGGAAAGCATGTCATAAAATCAATAGATTCGCCGATTTTTAAAACGGGAATTTTAAAACATAAACGCCCTCACACCAACTTCTTCAATACCGCAATCTGCCCCAAATGATAATGCGTATGCTCAATTATCCCCTGCAGATTGCGGTAGTAAGTCCCATACTTCGCATCCGTAAAATCCTCCTGAAGCCGGCTTTCCGCCAGTTGCTCAATTAACCCGGCAAATACCTCCGCATCGTGCAGGGCTTTTTGCACAAGCACTTCCCATTGCCCAGCAGAAGTAATTTCGGGCACATCGTAACTGTATTCGTCTTTTGCAGTAAGTGGCTGCCCCTGCAAAACTTTCGTCACTTCGGCCACATAATAATGGATATGAAAAACCAATGCCGCAATGGTATTGCACGAACCGATACGCGCAGTGGCCTGCTGCCAGCTTATTCCTTCCAATACAGTTTTCAGATTCGACGTAGTCCAGTTGCCGCCGGTATGTACCTGACGGAGATGTCGGGCAATTTCTTCGGGATAATTCATGATTTTAAGATATGGGCTTTCCGGCATTTCAGGATGCCCGATTAAATTAAACCATACATATTTATCTGCCGCCTGGTTGGTTTTTGCCCGATTGGTTTGATTTTCAATAAAATAAACTCCCGGTTAAACAATGGTAATGCGCGTTGTCACATTGCCAAACCCATAAAAAATCGTACTTTCGGCCGTCCTGTTTTCGAACCACAGGGCCATCCAAATTTCAGACATGAAACTTGCAGTTCCGAAAGAGACCAAATTCAAGGAAAACCGTGTGGGCTTAACGCCCGATGTGGTAAAAGACCTTGTAAAAAAAGGCTTTGAAGTAAGCATAGAAGCAGGAGCCGGTACGGCTTCGTTTTTTGCCGATGCAGCCTACACCGCTGCCGGTGCAGCCATTGTAAACAGCAAAGCCGAACTGCTGGCCCAGGCCGATGTGGTGCTTAGTGTAAATGCTCCGGCCACAGCCGAAATTGCACAAATGAAACGCGGCGCCATTCTCATTTCATTCATGTGGGCCGCCACCAATCCCGAACTGGTTGACGCGTGCGCAAAAGCAGGTATCTCTGCTTTTTCAATGGATGCCGTGCCGCGTATTTCGCGTGCGCAGAAAATGGATGCACTCAGCTCGCAGGCCAACCTGGCCGGCTACAAAGCCGTGCTGCTTTGCGCCGATACCATTGGCAAAATTCTGCCCATGATGACCACCGCCGCCGGAACCATCCGCCCTTCCAAAGTGGTAATCTTTGGTGCCGGTGTGGCCGGACTGCAGGCCATTGCCACCGCCAAGCGCCTCGGTGCCGTGGTGGAAGTAACCGATATCCGCCCCGAAACCAAAGAACAGGTGGAATCGCTGGGCGGAAAATTCATTGAAGTAAAAGGCGATGCCTCCATTAAAATTGAAGGCGGCTACGTGAAAGGCGTTTCCGAAGAATTCCTCAAAATGCAGCAGGAACTTGTGGCCAAGCACGTAAAAGAAGCCGACATCGTAATCACCACCGCGCTCATTCCCGGACGCAAAGCCCCCGTGCTCGTGACCGAAGACATGGTAAAAAGCATGCGCTTCGGCTCGGTAATTCTCGACATGGCCGTGGAGCAGGGCGGAAACGTGGTGGGCAGCGAAATAAATAAAACCATAGTGAAAGACGGCGTTACCATTATCGGCGAAAGCAATATTCCCTCGCTGCTGCCCATGAACGCCAGCGATCTTTACGCCCGCAATATTCAAACCCTGCTTCTCCACCTGGCCGATAAAGATGCGTTCAAGTGGGAAATGGAAGAGGAAATTACCAAAGGCTCACTCATCGTACACAATGGCGCGGCGGTGCATCCTTCGGTTCAGAAAACAGTTAATGCCTGATCTTAAATCACCCCGTTAGACGTATGGAAACCATTCTCAATTTCATCGACGCACACAAGGAAATGATCTACTTCGTGATCCTTTCCATTTTCGTGGGTGTGGAAGTAATCGGTGGCGTGCCCACTGTACTGCATACTCCGCTCATGTCGGGCGCAAACGCCATTCACGGTGTGGTTATCGTGGGTGCTATTCACGTAATGCTTAACGTTAATCCCGATAATATTCTCGCACTCATCCTCGGCTCATTGGCCGTGCTGCTGGGTACGCTTAACGTAGTGGGCGGATTTGTGGTGACAGACCGAATGCTCGAAATGTTTAAAAAGAAAAAGTAATCTGCCCACACCACTCCAATTCGTATGACACATCATCTTTTAGAGATTTGCTATCTCATCGGTTCGGTTACGTTCATCATTGGCATGAAAATGATGGGCAATGCCAAAACCGCCCGCCGTGGTAACCTTATTGGTGCTGCAGGTATGATTATCGCCATCATCGGTACCATTTTCCTGCACGAAAACAGGGTGGAAAATATCGACGGCGTGCCTACCGAAGTGCCGGTGTCGGCCACGGTTTACGGACTTATTTTCGGAGCCATTGGTTTGGGCACTGTAATTGGCTGGATGACGGCCAAAAAGGTGCAGATGACCAAAATGCCCGAGCTTGTTTCCATGTTCAACGGCATGGGCGGTGCCTGTGCGGCGCTCATCGGACTTATGGAGTATGAGCAAAACAGGAACCAGACCGGGGCGCTCATTGCCATTATTGCCGGTATGGTTATTGGCAGCGTGTCGTTTTCGGGTTCCATTATTGCTTACCTCAAGCTCAATGGCACCATGAACAAGCCCATCCGCCTGCCTGCCTACAACATCATTAACACCATTGTAATGATTGGTGTAATTGGTTTTGCCGGATGGATGGTGTACGCATCGCCTGCCGGTCATGTTATGTTGTATGCCCTGTTTGCGGTGGCGCTGGTATATGGTATTCTGTTTACCGTGCCCATTGGCGGGGCCGATATGCCGGTGGTAATTTCGCTGCTCAACTCGTTTACAGGTTTGGCCGCGGCGTTTGGCGGTTTTCTTTACGATAATTATGTAATGCTCACCGGCGGTATTCTCGTGGGTTCGGCCGGTACGCTGCTTACACTCGAAATGTGCAAGGCCATGAACCGTCCGCTGAGCAATGTAATTTTCGGCGCGTTTGGCGGCGGCGGCGCTGCTGCCGGCACTGGTCCCGATGTGAAAGGCAGCATCAAGGACGTGGGCGTTTCCGATCTTGCGGTAATGATGAACTACTCGAAAAAAGTAGTAATCGTGCCCGGCTATGGTTTGGCGGTGGCCCAGGCGCAGCACGTTATTCACGAACTCGAAATGCTGCTCGAAGAGCGCGGCGTGGAAGTGAAATACGCCATTCACCCGGTGGCAGGACGTATGCCCGGGCACATGAACGTACTGCTGGCCGAATCGAATGTGGCTTACGAAAAACTCGTGGAAATGGACGACATCAACCCCGAGTTTGACCAAACCGATGTGGTGCTGGTAGTGGGTGCAAACGACGTGGTAAACCCTGCCGCCAAATCCGATCCGGCTTCGCCCATTTACGGCATGCCCATTCTCGAAGTTGATCGCGCCAAACACATTGTGGTAAACAAGCGTTCCATGAGTGCCGGCTACGCCGGTATCGACAACCTGCTGTTCTACGATCAGAAATGTTCCATGTTTTTCGGCGATGCCAAAAAAGCCCTCACCGAGCTGGTGGCCGAACTCAAAACAATGGATTAATCATTTACTCACACATATTTCATGTCCCGCCCTGCGCCCCGCAGGGCGGGACTTTTTTATTTAATAAGCGTTATTACAGTTGCGTATTTCTGCCTGTTTATTGTTTTCACTTTTATTTTACGCGGCGGTCTGGTATCTTTCCCTCATTAACCTAACAAAAACGAACCCAAAATGACTAATCAAATTCCTTTTTGCCCCCCGAATCCCAATCCCGACAATGCAACCTCAGCCAAACCGATGCTCGATGCGTGGATTGCTTTTCTTGCTGCCAATCCTGAGTTACAGGGAGTTCGTGCCCTGAAATTTGATATGCAGGATGTTCAAAACCTCGGCGATAAAGCTGTGGCATTTCGTGTATATTTCGGAATACGCACAAAGAACGATGGCTCTACCCAGTTCGACGGAATGGTGGTGGGTGTGGATAGTAATGGCAATGACATTGTGAATGCATCGGATCCCACAGCTACGGGAATCTGGGATTTTGCACAGCCCTGCCCCACCGTTTGCGACCAGAGCAACAGCCCCATGCTTAATCCTGATTCTGTTACCTGCTCCTGATGAGTTGATGTTTGACAATTAATAAAAACGGCACATGCACATTCCTGACGAACTGGTTCGCCTAACAATGAAGTCGGCCACATGGTTTGTGCTTGTGCCATTTTTTACGGCTATATACGCATGGTTCGTGAAGCGCGAAATGCTCCCCGAACAGAAAATGATTTCAGCCTATATTTTTCTGGCTGTACTTACCGAAATAGCCGCCGACATTATGCATAAAATAAACCCCGAAAATAATCTCCCCATTCTTCATGTTTATACCCTGCTTCAGTTTCTGCTCATTGCGCTGCTGTTCCGAAAATTCATGCAGAAGCCGCATCAGATACAAATTTGGTGGGTTGTAACCATTGTCTTTCTTTCGGGAAGTATTATCAATTCGTTGTTCATTCAGACGATATGGAAGTTTAATGGTTATGCAAGGGCTGCGGAAAGTTTAATTATCGTGTTGTTTGTGGTGGCGTACTTTTTTAAACTCCTTTTTTCGGAAGAAGCAAAAATGCCTCTCTATGGAATTCCCATGTTCTGGATCAGTACGGCGTTGCTCTTTTATTTCTCTGCCTGCTTTTTTGTGTTTCTGTTAAGCGGCGATGTACTCATTATCAACTCAAAAGTATTCACCATCAGCTGGGCGTTTCATGACCTAATCCTCATCATTCACTACATTTTTATAACCGCTGCATTATGGCCAACACGGCAGCCGACACTATATATGTCACGCTCTTCGCAGGCACACTGATTATGCTCGTGCTCTCGTGCACGCTCATACTGTTCATTGTGTTTTACCACCGTCGCAATCTTCGGAGGCAGGCCGAGATGTATGCGCTCGAAGCCGATCATCAGCGAAGGCTTTTAGACAGTGTGCTGCAGGCCGTGGAAAACGAACGCCGCCGTTTTGCTCAGGATCTTCACGACGAAATTGGCGGGGCTTTATCGGCGCTGCGAATGCAACTGAGCCGCCTGGGCGGAAATCCGCAGCAGGTGGAGTTGCAGGAAATTGCCGGAACGGGCAAAGAAGTGGTTGACTCGGCCGTGCAGAGTGTGCGCCGCATTGCGTATGATATGTTGCCGCCGGGACTCGAAGTATTCGGCCTGGGCTATGCAGCAAGCGAACTTTGCAAAAGAACCGAATCAGTAACCCGGATTAATATTACTTTTAACGGCGATCCGGATTTTACACTCAGCGATAAAACGCACGAACTTATGCTTTACCGCATTCTTCAGGAATTGCTTGGAAATGCCGTTAAACACAGCGGCGCAAGCGAAATTGAAGTAAGGCTCGGCCCGGCCAGTCAGGGCGTGGAGCTTTATTACCGCGATAATGGCGCCGGGTTCGATGCTTCCGCAGTAGGCGGCGGACTCGGTTTAAAAAATATGGAAAGCCGTGTGCAGATACTCGCCGGCAAATGGGAAGTAATTACTGCACCCGGAAAAGGAACTCAGGTTACCGTTCAATTACCCGTACTATGAGCACAATCCCTTCACACATCCGCGTAATGATTGCCGACGATCACCTGCTGTTTCGTCGCGGACTCATTTCGCTTATCGAATCACAGCCCGGACTCAAGGTAGTGAGCGAGGCCAGCAATGGCAAGGAACTTCTCGAACAGCTCCGCAACATGGAGCAAATGCCCGATGTGCTGCTGCTCGACCTGAATATGCCGGTAATGAACGGTATCGAAGCCATCCGCCACCTGCGCAGCATGGCTCCCGAAATGAAAATAATCGTGCTTACGGTACACAACGAAGAACGATTTATCATCCACTTCGTGGAACAGGGCGTAAACGGCTATCTCCTTAAAACGGTGGAACCCGACGAACTTGGCCGCGCCATTCGTTTTGTGACCGAGCACGATTTTTATTTCAACGACCTTACCCTGCAGGCCATGCGCACGGGCACACAAAGCAAAACCCGTATGCGCGAAAAAACGCTGGCCGCCCCGGCCGGGCTTACCGGGCGGGAAATAGAAATCCTGCAACTCATTTGCCGCGAATTTACCGCCGCCGAAATTGCCGAAAAACTCTTCCTCAGCGTGCGTACCGTAGAAGGTCACCGCAATAATCTGCTCGAAAAAACAGGGTCTAAAAATGCTGCCGGTTTGGTAATGTTTGCCGTGCGCAACCGGATTGTGGAACCGGAGTTATAAGCGCTGACGAACTAGTAAAAATCAAAAAAGGTGTCTTGGGGTCAGACACCTTTTTCTTTCGGGGTTGTTAAAGCCTTAACCGGAAAGTTTTTGCTTTACCCAAAAATGCGGTATTACTATGTGCCGGGCATCCGTATTTTTACCTGTTTTTGAATCGGTAGCTGTATTATGCTGAATTACCGCAAGTTATTCTGGCCTTTGTGTGTGTTGCTGCTGCTTCGCAGCGGGCTGGAGCTTTGGCAGTATAATTTGCGGGTTACCGATAACGATCAGTCGCTGTACTGGCTGGCGGCGCACGATCTGGCCGCGGGGCGCAGTATTCCGGCGTTTGTATATGGGCAGGATTACAACTATTTCGTGGAGCCGTGGCTGGCTGCTTTGCCGGTAAAGGCGGGGCTTTCGCCGGTGTATGTGTTGCCGGTGGCCACGGCGTGCATGGCATTGCTGCCGTTTTTGATGTTTGCGTGGTATGCCCGGCGAAACAACCTTCACGGCGGGGCGGCGCTTTGGCTGCTTATTCCGTTGCTGCTGCCTTCGGGCTGGTATATTGTTACGGCCATGCCGCGCGGTTTTGTAAACGGACTTTTCCTTTTCGCGTGCTGGCCACCGGTGCAAAACCTCGCGCGCGAAAAACTGCGCTGGCTGCTTTCGGGCATACTGGCGGCGGTGGCTTTTTGTGTAAATGCCAATACACTGCCACTGGCGGTGGCGTTGCTTGTGTTGACCTGCTGGCCGCATCTGCGCCGGGGAGCAATGTATTTTTTGCATCTGGCCGGTGCAGTGCCTGTGTTTGTGGCGCACCATTTTATTACGCAACACGCGCAGCAGCAGGCAGGTGGTTTGCTGCATCCGAAATGGACATTGCAATGGACCGCCGATTATTTTGCCCAAGGCATTACGCACATTTCGCAGTGGCTGCGCTGGTTGGTGCCCGGCAATGCTTCGCTCTGGCTCTTGCTGCCCTTGCTGATTTTGCTGACCTGGCTTTGCATTTACCAGCAGCGCCGCAGTTTGCTTTTTGCGCTGGCCGCTGTGCTGCTGGTACTCGTGCTTTCGCTGGGCATAAACAAACTGCACGATGGCCGCGAACATCTGCACTATCCCTTCTCGCGCATGTGGCTGGCATTACCGCTCCTCGCCGGCGCTCTCGCCGAACGTGTGAAATTGCACAGCCGCATTGCGCTGTCTGTTTTTGCCGTGTGCGCTGTGGCCGCCTGCTTTTCCATCGGCGCACCACATACAAATTCACAAGCCCCCGAACTGCCCCTGCGAATTATGCGCATCGACTCACTGAAAGCGAAATCGGATGAACTTACTCTTTTCATTCGCACCGAAAAAATAAATACGGTAGTTGGTCTGGGTTACCCCGAATGGGTGGGCGATCAGCAATTGCTTTTTCATTACACGGAGATAAATTCTGTTTCAGCACCGTTGTTTGTTATCCCCGAATATGAGCGAAGAAGGACATTGCTTTCAAAAGAAATTCAGGGGAAAATTCTGGTGTTGGGAGGTGATGAGGGGAAGTGGATTAAGATGGGGGAAATACAGAGAAAAGTGAATGTCTGTGGAATGAGCGGGGCTTTGCTCCGCAAATAAACGCTTGAGTTTTTTAAGTATCTTTAATAATAAATTTCCGGAGAATGAAAAAGAAGAAAGGCGATGGTGTAGGGGGGAAACTCACTACAAAACTGCTGGAAGAACTGGCTTCAAAAGCATCGCGCAAAGCGGTGCAGAAGGCATTTGAAACCGGCGAGTCAATCGTTTTTCTGAGAAAAGGAAAACTAATGCGCCGTAATCCCGACGGAACAATAGAAATTCTGGAAGAAGATACCGCACAGAAAAATGAAGAGCCGGTGAAGCTGAAAAAGGGCGACGTGATTAAATTAAAACTGAAGTAACGTGAAGCTCAAACCGGGAAAGAAGAATAAACTTTCGCCAGAGCCTGTTCCCTCTAAACGTCTCCGCATTTTTGCCGGGCCTAATGGTTCCGGGAAATCCACTCTCTATCACGAAGTAAAATTATATCTCGGCGAAAAAACCGGAATTTGGGTAAACGCCGACGAAATTCAACAACAGATAAACATTACACAAACACTTAATTTTTCAGATTACCGTATTTATGTCCTGCATGAACAGTTCAGGATATTTGCCGCTAATTTGCCCCGGCCGTTTACTGCAAGCCGCTTTCACATAAAAGACAATGTTTTGTCGGTAATTGATACAACTGAGACAGATGCTTACGAGGCTTCCATGATTGCCGAGTTTATACGCGAAAAACTTTTGCAACAGGGCGAATCAATTGCTTTTGAAACGGTAATGTCGCATCCCTCAAAAATTGAATGGATGAGAAAAGCATTGAGCCTTGGTTATCGTGTATATCTGTATTACGTTACTACCGATAGTGTGCAGATTCAAAAAGACCGTGTGCGTTTGCGTGTTATTCAACACGGGCATCATGTGGATGAGGAGAAAATTGAATCACGTTACTACCGGTCACTTGAACTTTTGAGTCGTGCGTTGGCCGTTTCCAACCGCGCATGGCTTTTTGACAATTCAGAAATTGCCAATTCCATGAAACTCATTGCAGAAATGCGCGAAGATCAATCGCTCGAATTGAAATCTGATTTTTACCCGAACTGGTTTATGAATTATGTAGTCAACGAATTATCATAAAAAAAACGCCGGAAAATACCTCCGGCGTTTTTTAGTCTTAACCCACTCATTCCTCAATACATCATCCCCAGATTCGCAAACACAAACGCCCAAATATCGGCCGCTTCGTCAATCTGCTTCTCAGTAGGCTTGCCCGATCCGTGCCCGGCGTTTTTGTCAATGCGTATCAGCACCGGGTTGGTGCCTTGCTGGTTTTCCTGCAGCGTGGCGGCAAACTTAAACGAGTGCGCCGGAACCACACGGTCGTCGTGATCGCCGGTGGTGATGAGCGTGGCGGGATAGCTGGCCGGCTTTACATTGTGCAGCGGCGAGTATTTGTAGAGGCATTTAAACTCTGCTTCATTCTCGCTCAGACCATAGTCGCTGGCCCAGTAGCGGCCAATGGTGAACTGGTGGTAACGCAGCATATCGAGTACGCCCACCATGGGGATGCAAACTTTAAACAGGTCGGGCCGCTGTGTCATTACGGCACCAATAAGCAGTCCGCCGTTGGAACGACCTTGCACGGCTAATTTTTCCTTGCTCGTGTAGCCCTGCGCAATGAGGTATTCGCCACCGGCAATGAAATCGTCGAACACATTTTGCTTTTTGCATTTAATGCCAGCCTCGTGCCATTCTTCGCCATATTCATTGCCGCCGCGAATACCGGCCACGGCATACACGCCGCCCGCTTCCAGAAACACGGCGCGGTCGATACGGAACTCAGGGCCGTAGTGCGCCGAAAAACCGCCGTAGCCAAACATGAAGCAGGGATTGCTGCCATCGAGTTTGAGCCCTTTTTTATGCGTAATAAACATGGGCACCATTGTGCCGTCTTTGCTCTTGTACTTTACCTGCTTTGTTTCGTAAGCCTCGCTGTCGAAATTAATTTTGGGCTGGCTGTAAAGCGCGGTGGTATTGGTAAGCAGGTTGTACTTAAAGATCGACGGCGGCGCGGTAAAACGCGATACGGTGAAAAACACCAGACTATCCTTGCGATGGCCGTTAATGTCGCCCACATCGCTCATTTCAGGTATGGGCAGTTCGCCGGTAACTTTGCCGGTGGTGTCGCAAATGGTAAGTTTCGATTTTACTTCCACCAGGTGCTGTGCTATAAATTTATCGCCGGCAATGGTTACGCTTTGCAGCAGGTTTTCGCTTTGCGGAATAATGGTGGTCCAGGCTTCGGGAGCGGGATTGTCGATGTTTATCGATACCATTTTAAAACGCGGAGCCTCGTGGTTGGTAAGCACAAGAAGGTTGCGGCCGCGCACGTCAACCACCGAATACTCGGGGTCGTTATCGGTTTTTATTTCCACAATGGTTTTCAGTGCCGAATTGGGCTGGCTCAGGTCTTTAATGAGAAGTCCGTTGCCGCTGGTTGATTGGCTGGTGTAAAGAATAAGCCAGCGTTCGTCGTCTGATACCTGCGCGCCGAAACTGCGGTTGGGATGTGCATCGTCTTTGTGTACGAGTACGTCTTTACTTTGCGGCTCGCCCACGGTGTGGAAATAAATTTTCTGCTTTTCGTTTTTCGCCGAGAGCTCGCTGCCGGCGGGCGCATCGAAACGACCATAGAAAAATCCGTTGCCTTTCCACGAAGCTCCCGAAAATTTCGACCATTTAATTTCGTCGCTCAGCTTCTGGCCCGTGGCAATGTCGAGCACATAAAACTCGTTCCAGTCAGATCCGCCGCGGCTGATGCTGTAAGCCATGTACTTCCCGTCTTTCGACACGCTGGTGCCGGTAAGCGAAACGGTGCCATCTTTCGAAAATGTATTCGGGTCTATGAGTTGTTTTTCGGGCGCATTAATGCCCTCTTTCATAAACAGCACCGACTGATTTTGCATACCGTTGTTGCGCGAAAAGAAGTAGCGGTTGCCTTTGCGGTAGGGCGCACTCATTTTCTCGAAGTTCCAGATTTCGCGCAAGCGGTTGCGTATTTTGTCGCGCTGGGGAAGTGTCTTTAAATAATCGAAAGTCACTTTGTTCTGTTCGTCCACCCAGGCCGCCGTAGCCGCGCTGGTGTCGTTTTCCAGCCAGTTGTATGGGTCGTTTACCTTTACCCCGAAATAAGTGTGAACCGTGTCCACCTTACGGGTTTTGGGGTAGGTGAGTGCCACCGGTTTGTTTTCGGTCGATTCGTTCTTTTTATCGCCGCACGAAGCCGCCAGAAGCAGCAGCCCGGCCGGAAGGACATAGCGTAATGTCATCGGGTGTTTTTTTAGATGCGCCAAATTAAGCCAAATTTATGGCTCCCTGTCGAAAAAATGGGACGAACGGAACGGGGAACCGGAAGGACGGTTCATTATCTTTGGCCTAACGATTTAAAACTGTATGGAAAAAGAAGCACCCAAACGGAAACCGGCCAAAGTTCACCGCATTTACCGCAATCACGAACTTGAATTCGATGCAGAGTTAAATCTTGCCGATCTGAACCGCGAGGAGTTTTACCTTGCAAGTGAACTTACCTATAACCCCGACGGCAAACTTATATCTGAAAAAGAACTCGATGCCGACGGAAATGTAATTCAGGAAATCCGCAACCAGTATAACGAAAAAGGGCAGCTTGTTCATCACGAACTTTTTTCCGACGGATTTCAGGCCGAAAATATTACTTATTCCTATAACGAAAAAGGACAGGTAATTGAAGAACGGCAAATGTTTGAAGAAGGATTCCCCATTGTGCGCCGGTTTGTGTATGACGATAAAGACCGCCTCATCGAAATTATTACCGAAGACGACGACGGCGAACTCTCTGAGCGCGAAACACACGCTTACAGCGAAGAGTTTCCCGACAAAGTAATAAAATTGGTGAAGTACGACGAAGACAATAAACCCGCGCACGAAGAAGAAAGCGTGTACGAAGCCTTCACCGGTGAAGACGGAAAAGTAATTGCCCGCCTCAAACACATTACCGCCCGCGATCTGGTGTACGACACACAACGCCGCACCGATTACTACGATGCCCGCACCCGCGAAGATCAGATAGCGCAGGTAACCAGCAACCGCGCCGGTAAAACCACCGAAATAATTTACGCCGTTTACAACGAAGAAGGACAGGTGGTGGAAGAACGCGTTGAATCGGTAAACGCTGCCGAGAATATCGAGTTTTACTACGTGCGCGATGAATACGACCGTATTCTCCAGGAAGAACGCCGACAGAAAGATAAAATTCTGCTCAAGGTAAACCGCCGCTTCAATGCCGAAAACTATGTGGAATTGTTTTCTTACCGTTCGGCCACGGGCGGAGCCTATCTTCAGATTTCGGAACTGGAATATTATTAATCGGGGTTATTAACGGTTTATCCGTTCTCTACACTCACCGTTCCGATAGTAATTACTACTTCGGTTCCTTTGGGTAAATCCTTTATTTCGAAACCACTTTCCGGTTTTCCCGGTTCGTTGAGTTGCAGCAGGCGTTCGCGGGTAATGTGCAGCGCGGCCGACTCGTGTTCCTTTATTTCGCGGCTTTCGAGTTGTGCGGCACGTTTACGGCCTACGCCGTTGTCGGTAACGGTAACGGTGAGGCTTTGGCCGGTCAACGCAAAACGCACGGTTATTTTACCCTCGCCCGGCAAATGCCGGATGCCGTGTACCACGGCGTTTTCCACAAAAGGTTGTATCAGCATCACCGGCAGGTAAGTGGCTTCGGGCAGTTCCACTTCGTCGGTAATTATGTCAATCGTAAATCGTCCGCCGAGGCAAAGTGCTTCGAGCGTGAGGTAATGTTGCAGCAACTCTGCTTCCTGCGACACGCTTGTCCATTGCTGCCGCGAATTGTCGAGCGTAATGCGCATGAGTTTGCCAAATTTGGCGAGGTACCTGCGTGCCTCCGCACTGTCGTTTCGCGCAATAAAACCCTGTATCGATTGCAGCGCGTTGAAAATAAAATGCGGATTCATTTGCAGGCGCAGTGCTTTCTGCTCCAGTTCCAGCAAATTCTTTTCTAATTTCAGTTTTTCAATACGTGCCGCATTTCGCCTGCGTATTCCGGCCACACGCCAGCGAAATATAATCACGACTATTAAAATACATGCTACTGCCGCTGCAATGCGAAACGGCCAGGTGGCCCAAAACGGCGGTGTGATGCGAAAGCGGAATATTTCTTCCTTGCTCATGTACCCGTCGGCATTGCGCGCCTGCAGCCTGAATGTGTATTCGCCCGGAGGCAGGTTGGAGTAGGTGGCCTGCCGCTCGGTGTTTTCGGGCGACCAGTCTTTGTCGAATCCGTCTAACTTCCATCTGAAACGCACACCTTCTGCATTGCGCAAATCAATGGCCGTAAAATCAAAGCGCAAGGCATTTTGATTGTAGGGCAGCACAAGTGTGTCGGGCAGGCCAAACCAGTTTTTTGCGCCCTGCCCGTAAGGCGTTTCCTGAATGGGATTGAAAAACAACCTCAGCCCGGTAATATGCACGGTGGGCGGAATGCGGCAGTCGCGGTCTTCTTTCGGGTTGTAACGCGTGGCGCCATACACAGTGCCAAACCAGAGTTTGCCGGTGCTGTCCATGCAGGAGGCATTGAGGCTTACTTCAATACCGGCCAAACCTTCGCCGCGGCCGTAGTGCTTTACACTTTTCAGTTTGCTGCCGGCCTCAAAGCGCAGGCGGTCGAGTCCTCGTTCGCTTCCGGCCCAGATGTCGCCATTGCGGTCGGGTTGCAGGAGGTAAATGTTGTTGGAGGCGAGGCCGTCTTTTTTGGTAAACGTGGTTACTTTTTCGTTTACACGGCTTATTCCGCCGCCAGCCGTGCCCAACCACATATTACCCTGCGCATCGCGCACCACCGCCCGCACCGAGTTCGACTCAAGCCCGGCGGCGTTGGTAATGCGGCGTTGCACGGCCACTTTTTCGCTGTCGTAGGCAAATACGTAAACCCCATCGGTAAGGCTGGCGGCCCACATTTGCCCTTTGGCATCGAGGCTGAGTTGTTGGAAACGGTCGGCGGTAACGCCCTGTTTGCGGCCAATGCGCTCAAACTTTTTTGTGGACTTGTTCAGCCGGCACAATCCTCCGCCTGCGGTGGCAAACCAAATCTGGTTGCAGGTGTCGGTGAGAATGTCGGTCACAAAACTTCCGCTCAGTCCGCTTTTGCGGTCGTAGTGTGTAAAAGCGCCGTTGCTGAACGCGTATGCGCCTTCGCCTACGGTGCCAAACCACATTGTGCCGGAGGTGTCTTCGTAAATGCAGCGCACTTTGGCTTTGGTAAATCCTGCGCCCTCGTAGTAGTTTACGTAGTATGTGCCGTCGTACATGGTTACACCGCCGTTTGAGGTGGCAAACCACATATTGCCTTTGCGATCGGCGTGTACGGCATATACCCACGAGCCCATGTCGCCGCTTTTTTCGTTGAAATGCAAAAAGCGTTCGCTGTCGAGCCTGCACATTCCTCCGCCCGATGTGCCAAACCAGGTATTGCCGCGGCTGTCGCAGAGAATGCGCATCACCACATTGCTGCAAAGTCCTTCGCGTTCGCCGAATGTGGTGGCGGTGTAGCCGCTGTCGGCAGGTTGTATGCGTGCGGCGCCGCTGGCTGTGGCGGCCCAGATGTTTCCGTCGGCATCGGTGGTGATGTCGTGTACCGTGTTGTTGGGCAGTCCGCTGCGTTGGTCGAAACGCAGGAGTGTATTGTTGGCATCAATGCGCACAATGCCTGCGCCGTAGGTGGCCAGCCAAATTTCGCCTTTGCGGTTGCCGGTAATGCCGCGTATGCTTTTTTCGGGAAGGCCATCGAGCGGATCGGTAACCGAAATTTTTCCGTCTTTGATGCGGATGAGCGCGTTTTCGGCACCAATCCACACGTTGCCGTCTGCGTCTTCGTAGAGGGCGTGGGTGCGGTCGGTGGGCAGGCCTTTTTTGTAGTAGTAGTGTTGCACTACTTTATTGTTTTGCAACACCACCACGCCGGTATCTTCGGTGGCGGCCCAAATTTGACCGAGGCGGTCGCAGAGCAGGGCGTTTACCAATCCGGCATTTCCGGGCAAAGGCACAGGTACAAATTTTGCGCCGTCGAAAAAGGCTAATCCTTCATCGGTGCCGGCCCACACGCTTCCGTTGGGCGAGGCCACGAGGCAGCGCACAAAATTTCCGGGCAGTCCGTTTTCTTCTGAGTAGGTGGTGAATGAAATTCCATCGAACCGGCTCACACCCCCGCCCCGCGTGCCCGCCCAGAGGTAGCCGCGTGTATCTTCGGCCAGCGCATACACCTGCGACTGTGCCAGCCCGTCGGCCACCGACCAGTTGCGGAAATTAAACTGCTGTGCGCGAAGCGGCGCGGTGGTGGCAAAAACTAAAAGACATAAACAGCAGAGTAATCGGAGCATGGTGTGCGGGCAGTGCTTAAAGGTAGAATGGCCGGGGCAATCGTACAAATTGCCGTTGAAATAATCCAATTCCGATAGCTGTATGAGGTTGTTGTTTTTTACGTGAGTGGTGTATCCGGAAAGCAGGAATGATATACGGATAAAAAAATATTCACCTCACCCCTGAGCAGCCAGCACACTGCGCAACACCTCATTCGGCCCCGAATAAATACAGGCCGCCTGTGCATCGGCCATAAACTGCGTAAGGGCATAAGCCGAAGTAATTCCGTTACCGCCATGCAATTGTACCGCAGCCGAAGCCACGCGCACAAAAGCTTCGCTGGTATGCACTTTGGCGCGTGCGGCAGCGGCGGTGGCGTTTTTGCCTGTATCAATGAACGCGGCGGCTTTGTGTACGAGCACGCGCGAAGTTTCGATGTCAACCGCCATTTCGGCGAGTTTGAACTGTACGGACTGATGTTGTGCCAGCGTGTGTGAGCCGGTACTGCGCGCTTTCACATAAGCCATGCAGCGATTGAGCAGGAGCTGCATACTGCCGCAATGCAACGCAGAGAGCAGCGTGCGTTCCCAGTTCATTGAGTGCAGGAAAATTTGTACGCCCGCGCCCGGCTTGCCCAATAACTGCGCGGTGTGCGCCTGCACCCCGTTTAACATTACTTCGGCGGCGGGCGAAGTATGCAATGCGTCTTTTTGCAGCGCCGGGCCCACATGCACCGCTTCGCGCGGCAGAAGAAACGCCGAAATGCCGCCGAAAAAACCCTTCTGCACATCGGTAAGCGCATACACTACGAAGTGATGTGCCAGCGTGGCATTGGTGCAAAATACCTTGTGGCCGGTTATGGTGTAGCCCTGTTCGTTTGGCGTGGCTGTGCTGCGCAGTGCAAACGCATTGCTGCCCGAATGGGCTTCGGTAATGGCGTTGGCAATTATGCAGCGGCCCTTGCTTACTTCGTGCAGCAGCGTGTGTTGCTCTGCGCTGCCGTGCATCCACACCGGCACCACGCCCGCGCAAAGGTGTGCGCCCAGCGAGAAAAGCAGGCCGGTATCGCTGCACGCTGTGGCTAAGGCTTCAAGCACCACGGCGGCGTCGGCGGCACTGAGTGCGGCACCGCCAAAGGCTTCGGGCAGTATCATGCCGGTGTAGCCTGCCTCAGCCAGTTGCCCCCACGCTTCACTGCCGAAACTGCGCGCAGCCACACGGGCTGCGGTGTTTGGCTCCAGCACGGTGCGGCCAAATTCGAGCGCCTGTGCGTGCAAGGCTTGTTGCGTAGGTGTGTAGGCAAAGTTCATAGCTGCTGCTTTAATGCCTGATAATCGGTTTTTCCGCTGCCGGTTTTGGGTAACGAGGTAATGAAGATAATGCGTTCGGGAATCATATAATGCGGTAAAAATGCAGCGCAGTAATTTTTCAGCGGCAAAACCATGTCGCCGTGGTTTTCGTGAAGGGACACAAAGGCTGTGAGAAATACATAGCCGTCGGCATCGGTACTGCCGATCACAGCGGTATCGGCCACCTGCGTGTGTTGCAGCAATACGCTTTCAATGTGTCCGGGTTCCACACGGTAGCCGCGTTTTTTAATCATACGGTCGGTGCGGCCTTCATACACATAATTGCCGTTTTCGGTTTGTACGCGGTCGCCGCTGCGGTACCAGGTTTTTTCTTCGTGTGTAATAAATTTCTCCGCGTTCAGTTCGGGCCTGTTCCAGTAACCCGGCGTGAGTTGCGGCCCGGCAATGAGCAGTTCGCCGGTGGTTTCATCGGTGCGGAGTTCCATGCCATTGCAGGCTTTGCCAATGGGATAAGGCTGTGTGCGCAATTCATCCACCGGCCGTTCAATTTCATACCAACTGCATACATTGCTTTCGGTAGGGCCGTAAAGGTTGTAGAAACGGGTGTGCGGCAATTGCTGTATCCATTGGTGCAATGCCTTTGGTTCAAACACTTCACCGGCAAAGAGCACGCGTTTCAGCGAAGGATATTCGTATTTACCGGCCTTGCCAAACTGCTGCATAAGCCGCAATGTGCTTGGCGTGGCATACAGGTTGGTGATGCCGTGCTGTGCAATGTGCTGCACCAGAAAACGAGGGTTGTTTACTTCTTGTTGTCCGTAAAGCACCACCGTGCCGCCGCACATGAATGCGCCAAATAAATCGAGCAACGAAAGATCGAAATACAGCGGGGCGATACCGGCAAATACTTCATCGCTGCTGAAATTAAACGTGTGCTGTGCCCAGCCGAGAAACGATAAAATATTTTCGTGGGTAAGCATTACACCTTTCGGCTGTCCGGTTGAGCCGGAGGTGAAAAGCAGGTAAGCTAATTTTTCATGATGCGGGGCGGTTTCTTTATTCACGTAAACAAACAGCCCGATATCCGCGGTTAATTTTGTAAATCTCTCATTGAATAACGGATCATCCGGCAGGTTTTGTGAAGAAAGAATCAGGCGGGGGTGTACATCTTCAATCAGAAATTTCAACTGGTTTTGTCTGATATTTTCATCCACCGGAACGAGGCAGCAATGGCAGGCCAGCACAGCCAGTACATGACTAATTGTTAACACCTGTTTATCGGAAATCAGCAACACTCTTTCGTGCGGCTGTAAACCGATTTGAGTGAACCAGCCGATAATTTTTTCGGTTTCGGTGGCAAGCTGATGATAAGTGATACTTTTTCCGTTAGCTGTTAAAATTGCTTCCTTATCCGGAAACTGCGCCGCAGCCCGTTGAAACAATTCATACAGCGATGCGGGATTTACTGACATTTCTTCGCCACAAATTCGGTAATTACATTCACCGTATCCAGATTATCCTGATCCACCTCATGCGCTTCAAACTCAATATTGAAAATCGTTTCGAGATGGCTTACCAATTTGAGCGCCACAATAGAATCCATGAGCCTCGAGCTGATGAGCGGTGTATCGTCGGTAAAAGAACCTTCAGGTTTTCCCGAAAAAAGATTTTCTTCCAGAAATTTCCGCACTTCGGTTTTTATGGTGTCGGCAGTTACTTGTGACATACTCGTTTACTTTTTCTTCATTTTATTACGTTCCTCTCCCAGCCAGTTGTGCAGGTGCAGTGTAAACGGCTGAATACCGATTTCGGCATCGGCAAGGATAAACAGGCTGTAGTTGCGTTTGTTGAAAGTATAACTCCGTGGCGTATCATCGCTGAGAAATACAATAAATACACCGTCGGGCTGCAGCAGATTGCTGAAATACGGACGGCCCATTGTATCCACCGCGGCGGTAAACATTGCTGCTGTTATGGCAATGGTATCGCCTGCTTTAAGTGTTTTCGATTTATATACTTCCTGCACTACCAGCCGGTAGGCATCGGGTGTGGGATTGTTTTTCTGCGAAGGAAACACCGGACTCTGGCATACCCGCACCTGCACGGCGTGGGCCGAAGTTTTGAATAGTTGCTGTGCAATGGTTTTTTTGGCCCAGGCCGGGGTGGAAAGCAGCAGGAATAAAATAAGCAGACGGTACATACGTTGATTTTAGGATTGTTCCCCAAATCTATGCCTAAAATCGTTACGATAACAGCCGGGACGCGGGGCAAAAATTATCTTTGTACCTATGCGCATGTTTCGCTTACTTGTTTTGCCCCTTGCCGTGGTCTCGTTTTCCCTTGCCGGATGCGACGACGACGATGATGAAGTGCAGACACCCCGCCCGCGTGGCTATTTCCGCATTGCCCTTCCCGCCAAAAAATGGGTAAGCTACGATGCCGAATGTCCATATACTTTCGAAATGCCCGATTATGCATGGGTTGTACCCAGCATGGCCAATAATCCCGAACCCTGCTGGCGCGATGTGCAGATGGACAGGTTTGGAGCCACGATTTACCTGAGCTACAAAGAAATTACCAGCGATACCATGCTGGAGCAACTCATTAACACTTCGTGGCAGCTTACCGAGAAACACCGCTCAAAAGCGCAGGGCCGTAAGGAAATGGAAGTAATGCGCCCCGAAGACAAAGTGTATGGAACGGTGGTGGATGTGGGTGCCACGGCGGCCACGGCCATTCAGTTTTATTTAACAGACAGTACGAAGCATTTCATACGCGGTTCGCTTTATTTTATGGCGGTGCCCAATAAAGATTCGCTTAAGCCGGTGCTCGATTTTATCAGGCAGGATGTGGAACACCTTACGCAAACCCTGAAATGGAAAACGGGTGCGCCGGTGAAGGAAAAACTGCGTACCCCTTCGCACCAGGCTGGTACACCGGGCGAGAGAAAAAAACGATGAGCCGTAAGTTTCACCTGCTTATTGCCGGCGGCGGCGCTTCGGGAGCTTTGCTGGCATTGAATCTGCTGCGGGCCGATGCGGCGAAGAAATGGACCATTACCCTTGCCGAACGCAGTGGCCATTTTGGCGGAGGACTTGCTTACGGCGCACACAACCGTGCACATCATTTGCTCAACGTGCGCGTAAAGCAGCTTTCGTGCTTTGCCGATGAGCCGGGGCATTTTCACCAGTTTCTTGCGTCCACCGCGCGCACTGTTACGCCCGACGATTTCGTGCCGCGCAGTTATTTTGGCGAATACCTTGCGCATTGTTTGCAACAGGCCGTGCAGCAAAGTGAAGGCCGTTTGCAACTGCTGCACGACGAAATAATTTCGGCGGTGAAGCATGGCGATGAAATTCGCTGTGGCACAGCATCGGGCGTTGATATTACTGCCACGCATCTGGCGCTGGCCTGCGGCAACCTGCTTCCTGCGCCACCCGCGGCCGTGAGTGCATCGTCTGAAGTGGCCGCACACCAGGCCTACGAAAAAAATCCCTGGCATTACGATGCCTTCAACCATCTGCCTGCGCAGGCCGATGTGGTGCTCATCGGTTCGGGCCTCACCATGGCCGATCTGGTGTGCGAACTTCACAGCCGCGGGCATAAAGGCAAAATTATTTCCATATCGCCGCACGGGTTTTTACCTGCGCAGCATCAGCCTCCGCAGCCTGCCTGGCCTTCGTTTGGCGATGAAATGCTGGCCGCCGGCGATCTTGGCACACAGCTACACATTTTCCGCAGCCAGCTCGAAAAGGCCGCCGCACAAGGCATTGGCTGGACAGCCGTAACCGACAGTTTGCGTCCGTACCTCCAAAAACTCTGGCTGCAGGGCAACGATGGCTGGCGAAACGATTTCATGCAGCACCTGCGCCACTTATGGGGCGTGGCGCGTCACCGCCTGCCGCCCGCCACTGCGGCTGTGGTGTACGAGTGCATTGCACGCCGGCAACTCACCGTGGCCGCCGGACGCATTACCGCAATAGAAGCACACGCCGGTTTGCTGCACGTACACTGGCAACCCCGCGGCAGCAGCGAAACACAAACGGCCATAGCCGCCAAAGTAATCAACTGCACCGGCCCCTCGTCGAAATGGCTCAGCGAGGGCAATACATTGGTAAAGCAAATGGCTGCTGCGGGCTACATTGGCTACGACCGTTCTGCGCTGGGCCTTAACGCCAATGAAACCGGGCAGCTTATTTCTGCCAACGACGAAGTGCAGCACAATATCATCGCGCTCGGGCCTATGATTCGCGGGGTGTTGTGGGAAATTACCGCTGTGCCCGAAATCAGGAAGCAGGCAGAAATGCTGGCAGAAACTCTTTGCCGGTAGTTACACTTTCCTGATTTGCTTTATTGCTGGCATCCAGCTTGCACGACAAGCGGGAACTAAGGTAATGCGGTAATAAACTGCATCACACCCATCGTCTCGTCCTATACTTCCCGGATTATATTAAATTTGCACCTCCTCAATACAAACCGATGAAAGAAACGAAAAAGCCCAAACACTACGTGAAAGACTCTAAAGTTCACGGACGTGGCGTATTTGCTGCAAAAAACATCAAGAAGGGCAAAAAGATTATTGAATATACCGGCGAAATTATTTCCTGGGATGAAGCCGATGACCGGTTTGACGACAAGGGCGATCATTCGCACACCATGTTTTTCAGTATTGAGGGAAACAGGGTAATTGACGGGAATGTAAACGGGAGCGAAGCCCGCTTCATCAACCACAGTTGCGCACCAAACTGCGAAGCAGTGGAGAAAAAGGGCCGCGTGTTTATTTATTCGCTCAAGAAGATTAAGAAGGACGAGGAGTTGTTTTACGACTATATGCTCATTTACGAAGGAAAAATTACCAAGAAAGTATTGAAGAAATACGCCTGTTTCTGCGGCAGCAAGAAGTGCCGGGGAACTCAGCTTGATCTGAGCGATAAATAGTCTTTACTGGTTTTGTAATTGTGCAGGCAACGGCTGAAATCCGGTGTTTTATCACATTTACCTGATTTTTTCTGATAAAGGAGATTTTCTGTACGAAAGCTTGTAGCTATCTTTAGGCTACACGAATCTTTTCTGCAATGAAACATTTTTTCCTGCTGTTTTCTTTTCTTCTCCTTTCCTTTTCCGCATCGGCCCAGCAGCCGGAATGGTCGCGGGTGCGCATCTACACAGGAGCCAATGGCTTGGTTCAGCTGGCTCAGGCCGGAATTTGTGTAGATCATGGCGAAATAAAACAGGGTTATTCTTTCACTACCGATCTTTCGGCTGCGGAACTTGCCAAAGTGCAGCAAATGGGGCTGAGTTACGAGATACTTATTGCCGATGTGCAGCAGCATTACATTACACAAAATGATCCGCAGCGGCTTGCTGCTACTGCAGTGTCGCCGCAGTTAGCAAATTGTACCGCGCAGCTTAGTTTTCCCACACCCGCCAATTTTGCGCTTGGCTCGATGGGCGGTTTTTTTACGTACAGCGAAATTCTCTGGCACCTCGATAACATGGCCACGCTTTACCCCAATCTGGTAAAAGCCCGCGCAGCCATAGACAGCAGCCTCACTACGGCAGAGGGCCGTTACGTATATTGGCTCAGACTCTCCGACAATCCCAATACCGACGAGCCCGAGCCCGAAATGCTTTACACTGCCGCCCACCACGCGCGCGAACCGGCAGGCGTATCGCAGCTTATTCTGTATATGTATTATCTGCTCGAAAACTACAATTCAAATCCTGAAATTCAGTATTTGCTTAACAATACCGAATTGTATTTTGTGCCCTGCATAAATCCCGACGGATATATTTACAACGAAACCAACAACCCGCAGGGCGGTGGTATGTGGCGTAAGAACAGGTTCGATAATGGCGATGGAACTTATGGAATTGACTTAAATCGTAATTACGGTTATAATTGGGGTTATGATAATATCGGATCATCCAATATTTCCAGCGATGATACATATCGCGGCACATCGGGCTTTTCGGAAGCGGAAACACAATTGGTGAAGCAGCTTTGCGATGCACACCAGTTTCGCATTGCCCTTAATTATCACACTTACAGCAATCTGCTGATTTGTCCGTGGGGCTATCAGGCACAAACATTTACGCCCGATTCGGCGCTGTTTGTGACCTGGGGTTCTCTGCTTACGGCCGATAATAACTATGCTTTTGGAACGGCTAACCAGACTGTGGGTTACACCGCCAACGGAAATTCCGACGACTGGATGTACGGTGAACAAAGCAGCAAGCCCAAGGTAATGGCCATGACTCCCGAAGCTGGCGACCAGGCCGACGGGTTCTGGCCGGCGCAGAATCGCATTATCGACATCTGCAAGCTGAATATTCCGATGGACTTGTATGCTGCGCGCCTGCTGCTGGCCTACGGCATAGCCTACGACCGCGGCGACCGCTACCTGCGCCAGACTGCGGGCTACCTGCACTACGATTTTCAGCGGCTGGGACTTGATACCACGCCGGTTTACACGGTAAGCATTACGCCGCTTTCGCCGTGGATGATTGCTGCGGGACCTGCGCGCACCTACAATGGAATTTCGCTGCTGCAAACCGTGCAGGATTCTATTTCCTACACGCTCAATGCGGCCACGCCTCAGGGCACAACCATCAGCTACATACTGTCTATAAACAACGGTGTGTTTACCTGGAGCGATACCATTACCAAGATTTACGGCGCCACCACGGTACTGCTTGCCAACAGCGGAAGTTCTATTTCGGGCTGGAACCAGAGCGGGGGATGGAATACCACCACTTCGCAGTTCTGGTCGGCCCCGTCGTGTATTACCGACAGTCCGAACGGCAACTACCCGGCAGCAGCCAATTCGCGCCTGACCACTGCAAACGCATTGAACCTTACCACAGCCATAAGCGCCAACCTTACATTTTACACCCGCTTTGAAACGGAGCCGGGCTACGACTATGCACAGGCACAGGTATCGACCGACGGTGGCGCTTCGTGGACGGCGCTTTGCGGACGTTACACCACGAACAATAATAACATCGACAACGGCAATCCGGCGTGGACAGGCTTTCAGAGCGGCTGGGTAAAAGAACAAATGCCGCTCGACGATTACCTCGGCCAGTCTATTCTGCTGCGCTTCCGACTCCGGTCTGATTTTGGTGTGGAATACGACGGGTTTTTCTTTGATGATTTGCTGGTGGAAATAATTGATACCTCCTCCACAGGCATTACAGAAAATACAGCCTCCACCATATCGCAAAACATGCCCAACCCGGCCGATAATTACACTTACATTAACACCGGCAATTTGAACGATAACGGTACGCTTGAAATATTCAACAGCATGGGCCAGGTTGTGATGAGTGTGCCTGTGACTTCGGGTGAACCTTCATTGCGAGTGAATACCGAAGGGCTGGTGCAGGGCGTGTATTTTTACCGGCTGCGGGTGAATGGGGTGGTTTCGGAAACGAAGCGGATGCAGGTGGTGCGGTAATGTATTTGAAAGGATTTCAATGAAAAAAGCCTGCCGGTTGTTTGAACGGGCAGGCTTTTTTGTTGTCTGGCGAAAACTATTTGAATTTGATAAGGCCGTACTGATAATACTTGTTTTGCCTGTAGCAGCAGAAGAAAAGTTCTTTAGTGCTTTTTACGAGTGAATGTGAAATGTAGGGCAGATTGTCGGTTAAGCGGCTGCTGCTGTAAAGCAGGTGCTTGGATACGTTACCTGTTGCTTTATCAATCATTGCAAGAACTATCCCCGCATTGTCGGTAGCTTTGCTTGTTTCGCTGTTTACCGACTGGAATTCATTTTCTTTGGGATCGTCGAAGTAAACGGCGCATAAAGCATTGTTCACCAACATCAGTGCGCAATGATTATTGAATTTGCCGAGGTTTAGTTCGCCTAAGGAAGCGCGGGTTATCTTGTTTTTCCATTTTTGTTTTCCATCGGTATCAAATCCGAAAATTAAATATCGCCGGTGATAATATCCCGCGAGTAAATTGACTCCGGTTTCATTGGAGTAAATTTCCCTTCCTTCGGCAAACGCCACATAAAGCGTACCGTCGTCGGCCACAATAGAATTATTGTAGAACAAATTTTCGATGGATGGTTCTTTGCCTTTGTCTGCTTTTTTATCAACTGCGGCCTGTTTTGAACTGCTGAGGTCTTCTTTTACAAATTCGGCTCCGAAGGGAAAAACAGTCTGGCTGGTAAATGCAAGTGTGTTTATATCGAAAACACCGCAATACACCCCGGTGGCTCTTGCATTCTTATCCACTTCGGTACCTGTAAGAATCAGTTTTGAATTGATCGAAATTGCCGGATTTAGCTGGGCTATTGTGATGCCGGTATATTTAAGTGTAAATTCTTTCGCCGTTTTTCCCTGATCTGTAAAAGTGAGCAACAACGGGGTAACTGCAGTACTGGTTATTCCGCCCAAAACAATTGTGGTTTTTCCTTTGGATCGCGATTCGGCAACCATAAATACGTTTGTCTTACTATCGGCCACTATTTTTATTATCGTCAGATCATTTGCATTATAATTAAATACTTTTTCGGTTTCCCAGAGTTTTTTCATCTCATCGTCGAAAGCCATTAACTTTATTGCTTCCGGCTTATTCAGAATATTAAGATTATAGTCATTCATATAGAGAATGAGCGATGAATTATCGGAAGTGGCGATGAATGCTGATTGTAATACGGATGCAATTATATCATCTGTTTCCTTGTTTACTACCTGCCGGGCTATTGTTTCGTTGTGAGAGTGAAAATAGGTTTGTTTGTTTCTTCCAAGTTCAATTTCAGGTGAAGTATAATTGAGGGAGATTGGATCTATTTTCTGTGCCACGAAGGCGGTTTCTTTTGTTTTCCGGTAATATATGGCAGAGAATACCCAAATGTTGTTTTTTATCCGGAGCAAGTCGTGTATGACTTTGCTTACGCCACCATCACGCTTTTCCACAATGTCGAAACTCACCGCTTTTTCCACCTTCATTTCGGCATTCAGGCGCTCGATATGCGGTTTGTAGTTTTCGACACGCAGGCAATATGTGCCATGTTCATTGCTGAAAGCTATTTTGTGAAAGTTGTCTTTGTAGCCCACACTATGGGCATCCGCGCTGATTATTTCTGCCGTTTGTGCATTGCTGGCCGAAATAGCAGCGATTGCCAGAATTAATGTCGCAGCGCAACGCTTCAGTGAAATGTGTTTCATTGGAATAGGGTTATTGATGAATAAAGTTTACAGCGTGGGTTAAAATTAGCAATTAACTTCTTTTCAACCGCAGCAGCAGCCAGAACTGCACACCAAACACCACCGTAGCCAGAACAAGGTGTACAGGCTGCAAGGCAGGCGGAATACCGGCCCGGTGCAACACCACTCCGGCGGCGTATTCGACCAGCAGCAATACAACCATAGCCAGCGCAGTACGTTTTAATGGTGCCACACTGCGCAGTATCCAGAAGAGCATGGCGTTGAGTGCCACCACTAAGAGCGCCATAATCTGGTGTACATTATACACATTGCTTAACTGTGCAGGCCAGGTATGGCGGTTGGTGTTTTCGGTGAGTTTGTAGAGTGTATCGACTTCCTGGCGTACCTGTGTGCCGGCGTAAATTTGCGCCAGTGTAAGCAGGAGCAAGCCAAGCAGTCCGAGCCAGATCATTTTGCCGGCGGCTATGGGTGTGTGGGCGTGTACGATATTGCGGATGCGGTTGTTTACATACAGCACAATGGCCACAATAACCAATGCGCTGGCCATGTGCATGGTAATTTTAAACGGGGCAAGATTGTGATCGACTACCACTTTGCCCAGCCAGCCCACAAAGCCCAGTACAAACATTCCGGCAATGAGCCAGAGCACGGTGGCTTTGTCGCGCCGCCAGCGGGTGGCTGCAATAACGAGCATAGCAAAAAGCCCTAAGCCGCTGAGTGCGCCAATGAGGCGGTTGATATATTCGGTCCAGGTTTGATACACCACGAATTTGGCGTAGTTGTGTACCGGGTATTTTTCCCATTGGCTGCGGCTGAATTGGGGCAGGCCGGTAAATGTGCCGGGGGCGCGCCAGAGGGTGTCGTTTACAATAACCATGCGGCCTTTCTGGTAGGTTTCGCCGGGATGATAATCGAGCTGTGCGGGGTTGGTGGGCGGAATGTAATAGCCGAAACATTTGGGCCAGTCGGGGCAGCCCATGCCCGAACCGGTGGCGCGCACCACAGAGCCGGCCACAATAACGAGATAAAGTAAAACGAGTGTGATAAGACCGGCGCGGAGCAGCAAACGGTCGCTTTTGGGTGATGTATTTGGCGGCTGCATCATTTCGGGTACAAAAATACGTATCTCTCCGGGCGGTGAATGGTTAAAAAGCAGACATAAATCAGCTATTTTTACGGCTATCGTATGAAACGCACACTCAAGGGTAAGATTTTTAACGACCCGGTTTACGGCTTTGTGACTGTTCCCACCGATCTTACTTTTCGTTTGATCGAGCATCCTTACTTTCAGCGTTTACGCCGCATCCGCCAGCTCGGGCTTACCAACCTGGTTTATCCCGGTGCTTTGCACACCCGCTTTCATCATGCTATGGGCGCCATGCACCTGATGGTGGAGGCCATAAGCGAAATACGCAGCAAAGGCACCGCCATAAGCGACGAGGAAGCAGAAGCCGCCTACATTGCCATTCTGCTTCACGATATTGGTCACGGGCCGTTTTCGCACGCACTCGAAACAAGCATTGTGCATAATGTGACGCACGAAGACATTTCGGGTCTGCTCATGGACAGGCTCAACGAAGGGTTTGATGGTAAGCTCTCATTAGCCATTAAAATTTTCCGCAACAAATACCACAAGAAATTTCTGCACCAGCTTGTGTCGAGCCAGTTAGACATGGACCGCCTCGACTACCTGCGCCGCGATAGTTTTTTCACCGGCGTATCAGAAGGAATTGTGAGCAGCGACCGCATTGTAAAAATGCTCGATGTGGTGAACGATGAGCTGGTGGTGGAAGACAAAGGCATTTACAGCATCGAAAAATTTATCATCGCCCGCAGGCTCATGTACTGGCAGGTGTATCTGCACAAGACCGTGCTCAGTGCCGAGCATTTGCTGGTAAACATTCTCAAGCGCGCCAAAGAGCTTGCCATGAGCGGTGAAACATTGTTTTACACACCGTCGCTGGAGGTGTTTCTGCGCAACCGCATTACCAAATCGTCGTTTGTAAAACAGCCCGAAGTACTTGAAGCATTTGCCGAACTGGATGATTACGATATTATGTCGTCGATAAAAGTTTGGGCAAAGCACAGCGATAAAATACTTGCGCAGTTGTGCAGCAGCATGGTAAACCGCCAGCTTTATGCCGTGGAGTTGCAGAACAAACCGTTCGACGGTTCGTATGTAGAGAGTTTGTATGAAAAGGCGGCAAAGCAATTCAAAATAAGTAAAGCCGAAATGCCTTACTACGTATTTACCGGTGCCGTGCAAAACAATGCCTACAGCAGCGATGAAAACATCAGCATCCACATCAAGTTCAAGAACGGACAGATTATGGACATTGCCGAAGCGGCTGATATTTTCAACATCTCGGTACTGTCGAAACCTGTAAAGAAATATTTCCTCTGTTATCCCAAATCATTAAGGAGTAAATAACTAATCACTGAATGAATCCACGCCAAACCAAACAGGCCCTGCTTTTTATTTTCATCACCATTTTTATCGACGTGGTGGGTTTGGGAATTATCATTCCCGTACTTCCCGGCCTTCTCGAAAAAATGACCGGTCTTGAGGCCAACGAGGCATCGCAGTGGGGCGGTGTGCTTGCGTTTGCGTATGCGGCCATGCAGTTTTTGTTTTCGCCGCTGCTGGGGAGTTTGAGCGATAAGTTCGGACGCAGGCCGGTGCTGCTTATGTCGCTGCTGGGTTTCGGTCTCGATTATCTGCTGCTGGGTTTTGCGCCCACTGTGGGCTGGCTTTTTCTTGGCCGTTTGGTGGCGGGCATTACCGGTGCAAGTTTTACAGTGGCCGGCGCATACATTGCCGATATAAGTCCGGAAGATAAACGCGAGCAGAATTTCGGATTAATTGGAGCGGCGTTTGGTCTCGGATTTATTGCGGGCCCTGCCATTGGCGGTTTGCTTGCCTCTTACGGCGAGCGTGTGCCGTTTTTTGTGGCTGCGGGTCTTTCGTTGTGCAATGCGCTGTACGGCTTTTTTGTAATACCCGAATCGCTGCAGCCTGAGAACCGGCGGCGTTTTGAATGGAAGCGCGCAAACCCGGTGGGGGCGCTCATTTCGCTGAGCCGTTATCCATTAGTGCTGCGCATGGGTGTGGCGTTTTTTCTCATCAACATGGCCGGGCAGTCGCTGCAATCGGTGTGGAGTTTTTATACCGAATATCGTTTGGGCTGGGAGCCGGGCATGATTGGTCTTTCGCTGGCTTTTGTGGGCATAATGGTTGCATTGGTGCAGGGCGGTTTAAACCGTGTGCTTATTCCCAAATTAGGCAATCGGCGTGCTATCCTTATCGGAATTGCAATGTATGGCGTGGGTATGTTCATTGCCGGTATGGCCAGCAGCAGTTTCTGGATGTTTGCCAGCGTGGTTCCGCTTGCACTGGGCGGTTTGGCAGGGCCTACCATTCAGGGCATTCTTTCCAAAGTAGTAGGCAAAGACGAACAGGGCGAGTTGCAGGGATTTGTGACCAGCGTAGTCAGTCTTACCGCCATGCTTGGCCCTGTGCTTATGACAACACTGTTTGCCTGGTTTACCGATGGAACAGTTAGTACATCGCTCCCCGGCGCACCGTATTTTGCGTCCACGTTTTTCTGTGTGGTGGCGTTGGTATGGATGATTTTTGTGTTGAAGAAGTTTAAGGTGTCGTGAGACAGATAAAAAATTATCCGCTCCACCGCATCAACACCTGCGCCATCCACCCTTTAGCAATAAATATCATTTTCCGCACCGGATTATGTGTGCGCGAAGCGCCCACCGCATTACAGTTGAGTGTGGTGCAATATATCGCTGTGCAAAATGCCTGAAAAAACTCAACACAACGGGGGTAAATGACCTAAACTCCGGGCTCAAATCTCTACAACTTATAGGGGGCTAAGACAATAGTTGTCGAAGTGTTTAAAATTGTTGATTATAGAGGGTATGTCATAACAAACAGGAGGAGTTGAAGTATTTTTAACTTCTGCCTCAGTGCATGAATTAGTTACAATTTGACCGAAAATTAGAACACAAATGCTGCCAATAATGACTTTTCTCATTGGAATATGTCTTTTTAAAAGAAAAATTAATTCTAATTAGCTGCTAAGAAATTATCTTCAGTTTGGTTTTGGAGCATATAGTTTCATGCTTGATCGATCTTGCCCAAATCATTTAGATATGGGCAAAAGCCACGTCGTCTGAAACAAAATGCGATCGTAACATATTCTAAAAACAATTCCTTAGCAGACTCTTAGACAAATTTAGCAAAGTAATTATTTAGGGGGCTAAGACATCAGAGCAATATAAAAGTTATACAAGAACTCAAAAGTTTGTTTTTTATTTGATAATTCAAGATATAAACTATTGGCTGAGACGATTTGATTGGTTTTAGTGTTTCTTAGTCTTGGTTCAAAATAATAATTAAAATACGCATAACGCTTAATGAAATCTAATTTGCAATTAGTGGTTTTACGCACATGTTCAAAAAAAACTAAGCAAAAAGCCGTTTTGACTTCCTGTTTACATTTTTTGTCCTTCACTATTTTACTTCGCACTTCTTTGAGAAATAAAAAGATGTCATTGGTATCGGAATGGCCTATATAATCAGTCAACCTGTTTATATAGGATGATGTTTTAAATTCTAAATTTTCTAATTCAGATGTTTCAGAGACCCAAATATCATAATCTATGTCAAGCTCAATAGGAAACTTTTCAGTATTAACAAATTCGTGGTACGTATTTTTTTTATAGATTAACAAGCCTTTGGTGTTAGGTTTGAAGTCATTTGCTTTGATTACAATAGTACTATCTAATATATAAACAAATGCACCACTGGGAAGTATTGTGTCATGGGACTCTAAACTTCGATTATTAGAGTTTAATATTTGATTCAAATCCTTATTAAGAAGGATTTCGTAGGTGTTTTCATTTTTCATATAAATCATAAGAAAAACAGGTAAGTATAAGATAAAGAATTTTTTTTTCATCGTTTAGAAGTTTGAGTTAATTTTTTTAAGACTGAACGGAGATAGCCAGTTTGAATCGGGGGTGTAATACACATGAAAATGAACTAATTTTACACCTCTGCTTGTAGCATAGGTGTATAGACTTGGCGATACATAAGTGTCAGCAGTTGTAATGATATGTAAGTGGGGGGTAAATGAAGGAACTCCAGTATTTACACCTAAGAACTCATTTGCGAGATTATCAATATGCCCACGAATTTGCCCAATATTTGATGATACATATAAATTGCCTGTCTTAGCTTTTGCTTCAACCCATGCTGAATTACTTATAAAATAACTTTGCTTAAACAACTGAATAACAAGTTGATCTCCAATAAAATCTGGGACAGTATTTCTTGTTGAACTTGTGAATTTTGTTGTATTATATCGCATATTATGAAAGCCATTTAGAGGGTATATAAGTAACTGATATGTAATATTCTCAAATACAGTCCCCAGTTCATTATCATTACACGGATTACAGTAATTGCGTTTTTGAGCAAAACTAATTAAATCTTTTTTATATAATGGCATAGGATCAGTACTTGCCTTCTCACTAAATCCTGAACTCTCGGCATTTATTTGGTCAAACTTTTGTTCAACTAAATTCCCATTACTGGGTCTAAGGTCACTCGAAAAACCTAACGGAGATGTATTATTTTTATTAGCTTTATTTGTTGTCGTATCAGTCCCCTCACCATTAATGTCCACTAAGCAAACCGGATTATTCGCTGCGAAAGCATACGTGCTCTGGAAATAGTATTTGCTTTCTAAAGGGTCGATACTTAAAAACCGTCCCACATTAGCATCATAAAACCGCGCTCCAAAATAATCCAACCCTGTTTCCTCATCTCTTTCTTTACCCGAATACTGATAACGCTCTTTCTGATTTACATACTCTCTGAGTTTTTTCCCAAATGCGTAATAATCAATCACATTATCAAGCGTATAGGAGATAACTCCCGTAGGACAGGTTACCGAAGTGGTATAAGTAACCCGCGTATTGCCCAAATGATCTGACACCGAAAAATGCAAATCGCCACCGGCCAATTTGGCTGCACCACAATAAAACTCCCAAGTGCCTTGTGCCCAGCTATTGTTTTGCGGGGTAAGTACGCCAATGGTGGCACCGGAAGAATAAAGCCAGTAGAATGTTTTATTGCCTGTACTGCTGTTTTGCTTAAAAATGCGCTGATCGGAAACGGAGTAGAGATTTTTAAGTAATTCACCGTTTGCGGTAACTTCAGAAATCAAATTTGCCCGGTCGATACTGCCCACACTCATACTGTTATAACTGTCTGTACGCAGGCTTCCGTTTGCATCATACGTAAAATTGCGTATGGGGGTGGCTGTACTGTCAATGCGTATCAGCCTGCTGGTGCCGGTTTGATAGATATAGTTCCATTGTGCTACCCAGTTTGCCGGGTTTTGAGTGTTGTTATGGTAATAGGCTCCTCGTGTAAGTGTGAGTATATTTCCGGCCTTGTCGTAAGTTAAAGCCTCATCACCGTAACGGCGTTTGGGGGTGTACACGGCAGGGTTGGTGGTGAGTACGTCCATAACACTGGCATCGGCCTGGGTTAAACGGTTCAGCCCGTCGTATTGATAACCGTAAATGGTGGCCCCGTTAAAAGTGCCCGGATTATTTACTGCCCGGTTGGCTTTATATACCGATTTGGAGGCATTTATTAATCCATTCCAGTTCTGACTTGCGGCCACTGCAAACGAGGTGTCTGAAACCTGTGGATGCTGATTGTCATAAAACAGATATTCTTCATACAAGTGACTTTGGAGGGCAGTTAACCGGTCTCTTTGGTCGTAAGTGTAGCGTATAGTATCTACCGCAACCGGAGCAATGCAGTTGGCTGCCTGGTCGTAGTATCGCATTTGTTTAATTAATCCAAGTGCATCATCATATTGATAATCTGCCAGTTTAGCATTATTAAGTGTAACCTCTTTCAGCCTGTTCCAGCCATCGTAAGTATAAGTATATGCAACCTCGTTCGTGCCGTTAGCATCAGCATCAATTACCTGTGCTTTCATTGCGCCGCGTAAATTGTATGCGGTGTATCTGACTATGCCACATATTCCGCGATTGGATGCCGTAATACCAGTTTCGGCAAACTGCATCATTTCATATACCAACTGCCCTACCTTATTGTATGAGTAAAGATGGTATTGCACAGGATTACCCGCTTTGTCGTAGCTAATATCATAGCTTACCCTGTTTCGCAGATTGGTTTGAGGATTTGTAGTTCGTGTGGCCTGTAAGTTGGTGTGCAGCGAATTGTTAATTTGCTGACCTGTGGTATTGCTTACTGCAAAGTCGTACCCGATTTCCTTTTCGGTGCGAACCACGCTAAGTAACGTGTAAGGCGAAATGGGTTGTGTCTGGCTGTTAGGAAGGTATTGTACATAGTTAAATGAGAAATCACAGCTTGAAGCGGCAGAAAAAACCAATGTGCCGGAGTTATCGTTAATATCGGCATAGTATAGAGGCCCGTAGTTTCCTCCCATATTTGCCCGTTCCTGCTTAATTAATCTGCCATAATCATCGTAAGAGTAAACGGTGTAGTAGGGAATAGCATTATTATCTGTACCTGCCTGTCCGTTTGCATCCTGATGAATTACCACTTGCCCCTTTTTGTTGTACATGTATTTAGATATTCCACTGTTTACTGTGGTTTTCTTATACATTAAACCAAGAAGATTATAACTGTAAGTAGTTTGCTCCTTAATTGGGTTAATGACTTTGACCAATAGTTTGCGGCTATCAAAGGCAAATAAAGTAACAGCATACTGGTTTCCTTTGATGTAAGCCTTTATGGCGATGTCATTACCCAGCATATCTGAATACTGTATGCGTGTTTTTCCATCTTCGTCACGCACACATTGTTTTCTGAAACGATAGGTAGCTGCATTTCCCACAGGCATATATAATGCCACTTCCGAAGCCTGGAGGTTTAATTCAAGAATAAGGCGCTGGCCGTTAATTATCTGGTAACTGGTATTTACCGTATGATTGCCGTTTATATTCTCGCCATATTTAGCACCTTTTAAGGTGCGGCTTCTTTTGTTGGGTTCAAATTCCTGCTCCGCAGTTAGCTGCGACCAGCTTTGATTTTGTGAATTGAATTTAGGGATAAACGTAACCGGCTGATTGTTGTTTGTTTCCTTGAATGGCTTGTATTGTTTAATTGTACGTCCCCAGTTGTCATAATCAGTCTGGCCTTTGTGAACCATTACCGTATCAAATGCACCAGTCTGGTAGTTTGATGTTACCTGAGAAAGCAAATCATAACTACGACCAAGAGGGTCGAGGTAGGAACGACATCTTTCTGCCACTGTACTGTTTTCGTCGAGCAGAATATAAGTTTCCACATAGTTCATGGATGAACGTTGTGAATAATTTGCTGCCGTATTATTGTTATAATACTTGTAATTATATGTGCCCCGCAGTTTTCCGTCGTGCGTTTCGTTTTTCATTCTGCCAAACGAATCGTATGAATAATTTACCACATAGTCATTAGGACGTATCAGGGAGTCGATACTCAAATCGGCATTATGCTTAATCTCCGATCTTGAAGAATCGGCATGACCAAATCCCACAGTAACCGCATACGGCAGTCCCCGCGCCTTAAACACTCTCGATAAATAACTATTACACCACCCATTCTGAGCCACATCCACATGCCAGATTGTTTGAATAGAGTGATACCAGTACTTCGTCACAATCCCGCTCTCATCCTGCTCCTCTTTTACCAATCCCAATTCATTCCGCTTATTCACCCGGTATGTTTCCAACACAACAAACGGGAACTTCGGCAAGTATTGTGTAGTCTGCCCAACCACTACCGGCACGAAACGCAGAATTTTTGCATCGGTAGGGTCAATACTCAGATCAGAATATTGTGGAATGGTATCTACCTGCGCCCATTGCGCACGGAAATACAATTTACCGGCAAGGAAATAACCCTGATTGGGAATAGGAGGGGGCGGATCATTCGGCCCCGGATTGGTAGTACGGTTGGGGTTGGGTATTTCCTCTCCGAAACAATAGTAATATTGCCCGTTTACTTCGGTAAGCACCATACCCGGAGGCGGTGGCTGCCCAAAGTATTTTACACATGTATCTTGAAAAACGGGTGGTGGATTACCTGCACAGGGCGGGCCGGTAACAGTGTCGATGAGTATGGGCAAAAGCTCATCGGGGTTTTGGTTCCAACGATAATCATAAAATGAGTAATTTGAACTTGCTATTGGTGCCTGGCCGGAGGCTTTGGATGTGGCTCTTGTCTGATACGAAAGTCCACGCATCCGCAGCAAATTGGCTTTGTATAGTGCATCAAAGTCGTAAGTGGCTTCGCCGTACTGATTTTTAATATCGTAGTAGTAGAAGTTTTCCTGTGTACCCCATGCGTCGGGATGTTGTTGAGAATAGGATTTAGAGCGGTACAACATCCACGAAGGCTCAAACTGCAACTGCTTGCGTTGCGCGCCGCCAAAATCGAGGAGCAATTTATAGCCATTGCTCATGGTGCCGCCAAAACTGTCGGCCTCCCAATACTCGTATTCGGTAATGGTACTTACGCTGGCAGCCCTCAGCGCAGAAACCCCACAGGTAGTTTGGTTGTTGGGATTTGAGGTGCGTAAATTGCTGCTGTGCCCGGTGGTGTTGGGCTGGGTAAGTACGGCAATAATATTGTAAATAGGGTTGCTTACCGTATAATCAAATTCGGTACTGGTGGTTTTTAACGCCCGTACAAAATAGCTGTGCAGGTAGGCCGGAGGAATTAGTGTGCCTTTGTGGCCTTCTAACGATGGAATCCAGTGCGAGGTAGCCCTGAGATCGAACTTGGCCAGATACACTACGGGTGTGGAGGAATAATAATTATCGTATTCGCCTTGTGAGGGTACAATTTCATAAGAGGTGGCGCGGTGTATGCCGTTGTAGTAGGCTATGTTTACTCCGTAGGTGTTTTCGGTTCTCGACTGTACGCGGTTGTATTCGTCAAATACTTCCTGTTTTTTCACCATGCCATACAGCAATCCGTTGGATGGGGCAGCGGTAAAATGGGTATAAACTGTTTTTATCTGTGTACCGTTCACCACAAGGCGAGGCTCATACACAATGGCCGTTTCAAAGCCAAACGAAATGTTCCAGCCTACATTACGGAAATTATCGGGTAATGGTATCTGTTCGGTACGGTTAATGGGATTAATGAAATCATACTCCCAGCGTTTGGGCAGGTAACTGTCTGTTTCGGAAGCTATTGTTTTGGCCTTAACCACAGGCGTAATCTGTAAGGCTACCGAAGGAGCTTTATTGATGTGGGCCAGCGGGTCGATATTGGCTTTGCGCCATTTGTTGCGCACATATACCGGGGTGCGGCTGTCGTTGAGCGGATAATATTCATAAGTAGTTTCGCCGCCCAACTGGTCAATTACTTTGGTCATTACAAAGGCATCGGCATTGGTGCGGGTGGTGTCCTGAAAGAACGGATTAACAAGGCGGGAGTAGAAGAACTGCGTAGTGGGGATAAGCGAATCGGCCGGCACGGTCATATTTGCGTTGGCCTGCCAGGCGTTTACCGGTAAATCCTGAATTTTTTTGAGCAGGAATACGTTTCGGATGTAGCCCATTTCTGAGGGCTGATTGGCCGCATAAATTCTGTTGTTGATGGTGGTGTCTGACTGTACTTCGTAAGAAAATTTCAGTCTCGAAGTTAGTATTTCACCACTTCCGTTGCCGTTTGCCCCCACTTCGCCATTTACGATGTAGTGGTTAACTTCAGCAAGCATATACGGGTTTTTGCTGTATCGGATAAGTACAAGTGCTTTCAGTTGAACATTGGCATCGGCACGGGTGGGGGTATTGGGGCGTGAGGCCGGGTCGCCGGGCGATTTCCACCAAAAGTTGTATCGGGCGGCGTTCCAGTTGTTGTCGCCATTATCCATGTCGCCATATACTTTGCGCATATTGTGCCAGGGAAGACCAATGCCAAAGTTGTTGCGCATGGCATCGCACGGCTCCAGATCGTTCGGGAAATAACTGCCGGTAAACACAGGTGTATAGCGTTCGTTCCAGTAGGCACGGTGCGCGCCTACCGGGGTGTTGGTAGCAAAGTCGAAACTATAATCGTGATCGGAATTTCCCGGCCCGATCTGAATGTTAAACCCATTGAACTGCGTAGGCAGGTTGGGCAACACAAACAGGTTGGAAGTAACCAGAAGCTGTTGTGTGGGGCTGTTTATCTGATTGGATAAGGAGTTCCACTTTACAGCCTGATTGAATGTGGAGAATACACTTTCACCATGATTTGTGCTCCATGCACGGGCATCGGGTATCTGCTGGTTGTTGGCTACTATCTGATTGCCAGTTGATACGCCACCCGAAGCAAGGTTAATATCAAACGAGCAGAATCCGTTGGAGGATAGCGGGTCCACATTGCCGTTATAAATCAGCGAACGGAGTTCATAAATATCGCCGGGAGGCAAATTGGCTCCTACGCGGGGCGATTCGAGAAAGCCATGATTGAACGGTATGTTTTGCGCAGCAGTGCCCTGTGTGCGGAACATGGCATTGGTGCCGGAATTATGTGCTCCCACATAAGGGTTGTTGGGGTCGGTAAACTGTACTTCTGAGTTACCGTTCAGCGTTTGTGCTTCGGTGCTTTTAATGTGGTGATAACGCCACCACTGCGAAAAATTGGTGTTTCCGGCAGGTACAGCAGGAAGTCCGAGCAAAGCCAGCTCAGAGGCTTCCACGCCCTGGCTATATACCACGGCATAATTATATAACGAATCTTTACGCGCCACTCCGGCCTGCCTGAAATCAAGCATATTTTGGGTACTGGCAGGGAGTTGGGTTTTGTATTTTAACTCTATTCGTTCATACGTACCGTTCCAGTCGGAAGCACCTACTTCGGTAAGTAAAATGTCTTTGCATACTACAAAAGCGGAATAGGTATTATTTATTACTGTGATGCGCATGGAATCGGCGTAGGGTGCTGCGAAAAAACCGGATGTACCACCGATTAATTGGGCACTGTCAATTATGGCAATAGTATCGAGGAGGCGCATTCTTAGTGCTGCATCCAGCCGGGGTTGCATAAATTCTTTGTAATAGTCGAACTGGCCGAACTGCTGGTAGGCAAACGAAATTTTCTGGCCACCGCTGGAATTGGGATTGTATAATTCGGTGCAATACCAGGTAAGCACTTCCTCTTTGGGCACCACCAGATTAAACATTACACTGCCATCGTCGGCAAGTTCCTGTGTGGGGTTGTTGGTGTTTTTGCCCACCCGCTGGTTGGAGGCGTTGCGGATGCCGAGTTGTGTAATGCCAAACAAATACACATCGCCATTACCAAGTATCACCCGCCAGCTTTTGTTGGTGAGCCGTGCTTCCACATAAGTCGAAAACTTATTGGGTACAAAAACCGATTCGTTGTTGGTAAGGTCGTAATACTTGAAAACGAAATTTTCGCTGATAACGCCGGGAATAGTGATACGGGGCGAAAACCAGTACAGTTCGCCTTCGTCTTTGGCTTCCATATCGTTGTAAGCCATCGAAAAATTATCTGAACCACTGAGATTGTAGGATACTAATTCGCTTTCCGTGTATTTGTAATACGATTCGCTGCTTACCGATATGGTGGGTACCTGTACACTCCAGCCTTCGCCATAGGGTATGCCCGAAGCTACGGGGATATTATCGCCGGTGGCAAAACTTCCGGTATAGCTCATGTTCAATGCAAACGATTGTCCGCCCGGTGTGGATACGCTGCCCAGCGAATAACTGCTGCTCAGTGCGCCCGAAAACAGGCTCACATCGCTTGTAAAACCACCTTTACTGAGTTCGGAGGGTTTTACTTCTTTAGGCGCACCCTGCCCGCTCTGGCGGCCTCCAACCATTTGTGCATTCAAAGGAAGGGCGACGCAACCCGCTAATGCGGCAATAAAAGTGCGACGAAGTATATAGTGAAAAGCGTTTTTCATGGCTTTATATGTCTTAATGAAAGGGATTTTCTTTACCGGCTTGCGGAGTATGTCAGGGGGTGTAGGGGGCTGATGTTCTTAACTCGCGTACACTGCCGCCATTGGTTTCAATATCGGCTTCGAGGTAATAAATGGCGGGGCCATATACCGTACTGGTGTAAAGCAGGGTGTTGTTTTTAATAAATCGGATTCCTTCGCCGTTTATCTCCATACGGAGTTGATCGCCGTTGGCAATATTGCCTATCTGTTGGGTTTTGTAGAAACCATCCTGATCTATTTCAATCACAATAAGCGTCCCGTTCTGAATAAGCAGCCGGTAGTGCATCATGTACTCATCATCACTTGCAGCCTGCGAAGCAAAGCCCACCACACAGGTTTTTGTAACATCGGACACACTGAATGTTACCCAATGGTTGGGGGCCGGGTCTGTTGTTCTGGCCAATACACGATTGTTGCTTCGGGCGTTGGCTCCGCACCAATCGTTAAATGCACCAGACCGGGTAAGTATGGTGCCGTCGTCGTTTGCAGTTACCATACTGCCCGATGGCATTATCCATTCTATGGCGTTACCCACATAAAATGTAGCTTGTTTTTGCTGGCCGTTGGCATCGGTCACCGTTACGCTGTAAATGCCTGCGGATAATCCAGAGCGGTCTTTGGCTGTGCTGCCATTGTTCCACAAATAGGTAAACGGCGATCTTCCGCCTGTAACAGTTAATGCAATGGCTCCTGCATTGGCGTTGGTGCGTGTAGCATTGGTTACGGTTCCATCTATTTTAAGGTTAACCACAACTGTAACAGTACCGGTAACCACCGAACCGGCCGCATCGGTTACGTTTACACTGTATGTGGTATTTGCAGTGGGATATACCAGAGTAGAATCTGCCGTACCGGTAGCTCCACCCAACCATTGCCAGGTATAGGGAGTAAAGCCTCCGCTTGCCACAACTTTTAGTTTACTTAATGCTCCGGGTGCTGATGTTGTGGAAGGTGTGGCGGTTAGTGAAAGTGTATGAACCGCAATCTGGCAACCTGTACCGGTACGGGTGCAGTGGGTTACGTTTACCGCACCGCCCACGGTTCCTGTATTGGTGTCGAATTTGCCTCCGTTTGTGCTGGTTGCGTCGCAGAAATCAAGCTGGCCGGTGGTGCCGAACGTTCCGCTGTTGCTGCTGGTGCCTCCTACGTTAAATCGGCCTACTGTGGTGGTAGTGCCATATACAAAGCTGCTGTTGGTGAAATTGTTGGTGACTTCGATGTGGCAGTAGTTGGTGAGCGGGCCGGTGTTGCCAAAGTTGAATGTGCGGATTCGACCTCTGTTGTGTGTGGTTCCCTGTTGAAAGAAACCTCCCGAAACCTGTATATAGCCATAATTCTGCAAGGTGCCTTTTACGGTAAAGTTTTGATTAGTTCCGGCAATGGTGATTCGTGCAGAGGAACAATTATTGATTGTGCCCGCATTAAATACTAATGAAGAACTGAATGTAGCCGTTCCGTTGTTGGTAAAGGTGCCGGTGGTGTAGGTAAAGCCAGCGGGATTAAATGCGCCTGCATTACAAATGATTCCTCCGTTGAGCGTAACTGTCCCTGTATATGTACCTCCGGGTGCTATGTACAGGCTTTGCCCTGTCCCTACCGTGTAACTTGTACTGCTGGTTCCGCTTACCGTCCAGGTGTTTCCGGTGGTGGCACAGGCGGGACATTGTGCATTAAGCGAATTGGCTATACTCAGCGTAAATATGCTTAACAGGATGGAAATATGAAAAAGTCTTGTTCTCATGGCAGGCCAGGGTTAATTGGGTGAGGATTCGTTTACCGTTCCGTTTCCACTCAAATGTGATGCGGCTGAATTGTGATTGCAGTTAATTACGCCGTTGTTGGTAATGGAACCTGACGCAGAGAGCAAATTTCCCTGTATGTTTATACTGCCTTCATTGGTGGCTGAGGCCGAGGCATGATGCACGGAGAAATAGCCTGTTACATTAACAGTGGCTTCTGTCTGGTTGCTAAGATGTGAATTGGCATTTAGCTGTAAATCGGCAGGAACGGTGAGTGTTCCGTTGTTGACGATTGTGCCGGAGTTAAAAATTATTGCAGCAGCATTAATACTTCCTGAATTGTATAGTACGCCACCGTTCAGTGTAATTGTACCGGTTATTCCACCCTCAGCCAGTACACATAAGGTATCTCCTGCATTTATTACATGATTGGTTGAATCAATCACAGAGACGCTGGTAGCGTTTGGTGAACAGGTTACGGTCTGGGCAAAAGAATTTTTAGCCGTACCGAGGCAAATTAATGCCAGCAGCAGTTTAATTGCTTTCATGGAGGAGGGAATTAAATTTCGAGATGGGGTCATATAAGGGGTTAATGGTTTGCAATTATACAATTTGAATAATTGCATTGTCAAGAGCCAGTTGTGATTTTTTTCGAAACGCATTGTATATGAGATCATTAATTTGTTTTCCGTTCTTTGGGTGTATTAATGAAAAAAGGGTACTCACAGAGGCTGACGTTAGCCTTACCTAACGCCGCCTCTGTGTATTTACCCTCTGGTAACTACGAATAGTTACCGGAACCGGAATACCGACTAACCCCTAAGCAGTATTCTCGGTTCTCACCTCCCGGTAATCGCTCTTTATTCATTGGTATGTCTTGGATAAGCTGTTTATAGTGTTCTTGTATGAAGTCTTTTTGTACCCGGCATACTTAAATACATCATTTATCTCCTTTAATGCTTTGGCCCCAATTCCCCTGCTGCTTTTATCGGTTGCTAAATGCCAGTCCCAGAGTTCATCCAAATTATCGGCAATCGCCGAAACAGCATTTCTGGTTCTTACAGAGAGCAGCCCTATACAGGTAAGCGGTGCCCTGCGTAAAACCTGTTTTTTTTCTTTTAAGGTTTTACAGTCTAACCAGTCCTGAACGATGCTTCTGTAACGGTACATCCGTTTCAATACTCTGGTAAGTTTTTGCTGGGCATAATTCTCTGTCAGGCCGCTTTTAATTGCAGCGGCTTCCACAGTACCCTCCGTAAAAAACAAGCCAACAAGTTCAATCTCACCCTTTTCAAGAAAGCACAATGGGCCTTTACTCCAACTTTCCCAATGCGAAGCATATACTGCTTCCACATCATTGATTACAGATGCCGAAAGTTTGGGTATTGCCGATGAGCGTTTGAACTTTTTATCAGGTGGATGTGTGGTTTGATTGGTTTCGGTAAAACAGATATGCAGGGCTTTCATAGTTGGTGTAGGGGTGCGGTACTCATCAGCCGGGATGTGTGGCGCACATACACAAACTGACTTTCCCGCATATATCAAAAATGCAAATAGCCGAAAGCAAGGGTGTGCGCCATTTTCCCTGTGCTTTCGGCCATCAGCCTTCCGACAAATCAAAAGTATTTAATCAGATTATCTGCCGAACACTTGTTAAGAAACTTTACTATATACAGTCAGTTTCATTCTTTTTAGCTTCCTTTTTCGGTGGTATAATAGACACTCAGGACTACTATGTATTATTTTAAATAATTGATATACAGTATTTAGTAATTCAGAATAAAGACATTCGATCTATTTAATTATTGAGGACGGTTCCACTAAATTGCATTTATATGGCCGCCGCATTGACATGGATTCAAACCACAGATGAAAAGGAATAAGTTCATGCCCAAACATTTGCCATATATATTCGCCTTGACTTTCTTTGAGTAGTGCTAATTCTTCCGCTCTTATCTTGGATACGTATTTGAAATCACCATCATATTTTAGTAGTTCGCGGAGCAAAACAATCACCAATTTATCCCGACTGCTAATATTTGTAAGCTGTTTGATTCTGTGAAGATCACGCTGTAATGCTACAAGATCAGCATACATTCTTTCAGTTTTTTTGTTTACGCATGACATTGCAATATTCATAAGCCTAAGCCCGATATTCCAACCGGCTTTGTCTTTGGTAATTTGATAGATTTGGCTTAATTCATATTGCGCTTCATGGTATTCGCCCATTGAAATCAGGCAGCAGGCTTTGAGATAACGCCTTTCTCCTGCCTTATATCTCGTTGTTGCATATTTCATGTCATCGAGAAGTGTATTTATGGCTGCAAGTGCAGAACTAAATTCATTTCTGTAATACAGGGCATAAAACTCAATAAGTGTGGCCTCACCATAGTTCCATGAACCCGGTGTAAAATATTCTTTGGCAAGATTGGTATATACAAGTACTTCTGAGAAACGATAAAGAGGAAGGTGTGTTTGAGCAAGGTAGAGATAACAAATAGGCAACTGTGGTAAGCCATTTAAAGCAGGTTTGTTTTTCACAAAACGTAAAAGCTCCAGGGCTTTTTCAGCAGCTATAAGCGAATTACCGGATTCAGAATAATAATTTATTTCAAGACATATACCGTAGTAGTAGGCAAACGATACATTCGTTTGGCCATACATATCCCTTAGTTGCTTTATCCCATCGAGAATTTCCTCTTGATGTTTTCCAAGATTAGCTGTCTTTACGAGAAGTGTATTTATTTCATAAAAGAGTGCCTCAGCTTTAAATCCCGCTTTACGCGCCTGCTCGTAAAAATCAATCTCTGCTTCAAGTTCGATCAAATGTTCGTGTTGTGATCTTATTTTTAGCATTTCTAATTTCATGTATAGCAGTTGTATCAAATCTGAGTATAACTCATAATCTTTCCCCAACTTTACAGCTTCGGACAACCGGTCTAAGGCTAAAACAAATAACCCCCGCGATCTGAGTTCCATTACTTGCTTCGTAAGGTCTTTAATTCCAAATACAGCCACTCCTTTTTCGCTTTTGGCACCTGGCAAGGAATAATTCGTTTCGTCAACCAATGCCGCAAGTATCTTTTCTCTTAATTGGCTGGCCATTTTCGCAATCGTTTTGGGAGCCAGTTCAGCGTATTGTGTATAAAGCTCTTCGGGAACAGTAACTTGCCGGGTTATAAGTAGCTTAAAAAGTTCATTCAACTGAGATTTTTTGCCAGAACTTCTACCCAGCAAAATATAATCGCTGATGATTTGATTTTCCTCTGGCCGGACAACAGCAACCAGTTCCAACAGTTTTTCAATACTGCCGTTTTGTCCCTGTTCTTTAATTTCTTTTTCGACTTGCATTTGCTTAAAGTTACAATCTGCGCCAAATTGGCCAAAATGTCCGAAAATCGGGGAAGGGATTTCTGTTGCTTGCATAGAACCAAAACCTGAACTAAAATGCAAGCAATAGAACTGATTATCAGGATTGTAGGAATTATTATCAATCCCGAAAACGGAGGTAATTAACCTGACCTTTATAGCTATTCGGGGGTAAAAATCACTTCCGGCACAGCTTTTGGGTACTGTAAAATACTGCTCCCGCAGTAATACCGGAATCAAGTTTAAGGGGTTAGGCTTTATCCGGTAAGTTTTGGCGGCAAGGTGTTAAGGGGTTAGCACTTTGCCGCTTTTTTTATTTTTGCACAAAATGCTATCCTTTAAACTCATGATGATGAGGGTAACAAATTTTGAATTTTGATGCTCCCTGTGATTGGGTCTTAAACATAAATTAAGGAAAAACCTTTTGCAGTCTGTCCTTCTTTTGCACTTTACCTTCAATCATTAAGGCACAGAAAAGATACAAGGTAATCATCTGAGGGAAAGGAGAAAGTAATTTATAGCATAAGAACAATTATTTTCAGGAAGCAGTTCAAATAATTGGGAAATTCTCAGGAAACATGGATAAATTCTCGGGAAGAGGCAAACAATTCCCGGGAAGCAACAACAAATTCTTGGGAAGAGGCAACAAATTCTCGGGAAGAGTCAAACAATTCCCGGGAAGAGTCAAATAATTCTCGGGAAGAGGCAACAAATTCCCGGGAAGAGTCAAACAATTCCCGGGAAGCACCCACAAATTCCCGGGAAGAGTCAAACAATTCCCGGGAAGCATTAACAAATTCCCGGGAAGAGTCAAACAATTCCCAGGAAGCACCCACAAATTCCCGGGGAGAGGCAAACAATTCCCGGGAAGCACTAATAAATTCTCGGGAAGAGGCAACAAATTCTCGGGAAGAGTCAAACAATTCCCGGGAAGAGTCAAACAATTCCCGGGAAGCATTAACAAATTCCCGGGAAGAGTCAAACCATTCCCGGGAAGCATTAACAAATTCCCGGGAAGAGTCAAACAATTCCCGGGAAGCATTAACAAATTCCCGGGAAAGAGGTAACAATTCCCGGAAAGCACCCACAAATTCCAGGGAAAGAGGTAGTAATTCCCGGGAAGCATCAATAAATTCCTGGGAAGGAGGTAGTAATTCCCGGGAAGGATGCAATAATTCCCGGCAAGCAGGCATCTCCCCAAGAAAAATGAGCCACAATTCCCGGCAAGCAGGAATCTCCCCAGGAAAAATGAGCCACAATTCCCGGCAAGCAGGCATCTTCCCAGGAAAAGTGAGTCACAATTCCCGGCAAGCAGGCATCTCCCCAAGAAAAGTGAGCCACAATTCCCGGCAAGCAGGAATCTCCCCAAGAAAAGTGAGCCACAATTCCCGGCAAGCAGGCATCTCCCCAGGAAAAATGAGCCACAATTCCCGGCAAGCAGGCATCTCCCCAGGAAAAGTGAGCCATAATTCCCGGCAAGCAGGCATCTCCCCAAGAAAAGTGAGCCACAATTCCCGGCAAACAGGCATCTCCCCAGGAAAAGTGAGCCACAATTCCCGGCAAACAGGCATCTCCCCAGGAAAAGTGAGCCACAATTCCCGGCAAGTACGCATCATCCCGGGAAATGAAAGCCACAATTCCCAACATGCAGGCATCTCCCCGCAGGAACACTGCCTGTATCAAAAGAAAATAAGAAGCTCTACCGGTATTTTGCCTCCGTTGCAAGCAAAAAACACCCATTCCCCAATAATAACTAACGTTTTTCTGTAAAATGCCTGCATTTGCCCGGCCACAAAGGGTTTTCACTGCTTTATACTTTACATTACCCTCCAAAAAGAAACAAAAAATTTACATACTGTGTAACATTACCTATACAGTTGCGTTAAGCATACAGGAACAAGAACGAAACCCACTCAATTACTCACCCTGCAATTCTCATTCCTCCGCATATCCCCTTTACATTCCTTTATTATTATTGTATCAGTTGCATGGCTATATGCAGCCGGCGGCCTTTTCACAGTGCCTGAAAAGGGGCACACCTGGCTCTGAGCGTGGTGCAACTGAACAATACACAATCACGCCTCAATTTTTTTTATGGTTTAACCGCGCCGCATACTGCAGTGTATGCACGGCAGGCGGCGGCGCACAACATTATCTGTTATGTCCACATCTTATCTTCCCACATCCGACACCGACCGTGTGGTGTGGCTAAACAATTTCAGCAACCGTTTAGGACAGTACCGGCAGGCTTTGGGTATGACCACGGCCGAGGTAAACAGCTACGTAGCCGATGCGGCTATGCTGGCCTACGTAATACAGCTTTATGATGCGAGTTCGCAATATACTCAGGCACTTTCGAGCATAAAACGCAATTTGCGCAGCTCATCGCAACAGGTGGCCATGCCTTCGTTGCCTGTGTTGCCCAATATTGGCAGTGCGCCTGCGTCGGTAAACAGTGGTATTTTTAACCGCCTTTCTCAGTTGGTGGCGCGCATTAAAGTACACGCGGCTTATACTACGGCTATGGGACAGGATTTGGGTATTATTGCCCCGGTGGTGCCGTTTGATCCGAATACTATGCAGCCCAATCTTTCCATTCGCTTAGAATCGGGTTATCCAAAAATAAAGTGGAACAAGGGTATGGCCGACGGTACAAAAATTTATGTGGACCGGAACGATAATTTGGGCTTTGTGTTGCTCAAGCAAACGGTAAAAAACACGCTGCTCGATACGCAGGCATTGCCGCCCAACACGTATTCGGTTACCTGGGCTTATAAAGCGCGGTTTATGCTCGACGATGATGAAGTGGGGCTGTTTTCGCAAACGCTTTCCATTAACGTAATCAGGGCATAGACTGCGAAAGAGTGTTATAGTGGATAAGTATTGTTCCTGTACTTGTTTCTATTCAAAGCTGCACCGGTTGCCCGGTGTGGCTTTGTTTTTTTATTTTGGCTTACATTCTATGGCAACCTCTTTTTCTCTTTAAAAAAGCATAAGCTAATCTATCCGCTCCACCGCATCAACACCTGCGCCATCCACCCTTTAGCAATAAATATCATTTTCCGCACCGGATTATGTGTGCGCGAAGCGCCCACCGCATTAGGTTGATTGTGCCCAGTTGAGTGTGGTGGTGAATTTGCTTTCCACTTCCTCATAAAGCCGCGTGCCTTTTATGGGATAGGCAATGGTAATGGTGTAATGATCGGGAGCCGATTGTACGAGGTGGCGGATGGTTTCTTTAATGTCGCTTCGTGTTTCGCCGGGGTAGCCGAGCATGATAAAGGTGCCGGCTTCGATGCCCTGTTTGCGGCTTAACTTAATCATGTTGCGCACCTGCTGCACATCCACCCGGCGATCCATTGCGTCGATAATGCGCTGTGAGCCGCTTTCGGCACCAATCCACACACGGAAACAGCCGCTCTGGCGCAGAAGCTCGATTACTTCTTCGTTCATGCGGTCGGCGCGGGAAATAATTTCGTAGCTCACGTTCAGCTTACGGCGCGCAATTTCATCGGCAAATTCTTTGAGCCATTTGTGGCTGATGGTGAACACATCGTCCACAAACCAAATCTTGTCGGGATTATAATTGTGCTTAATACTTTCGAGTTCGTCCACCACCAGCGCCGGACTTCTGCGCCGGTATGTGCCGCCATACACCGCCCTGCTGCACCATTTGCAGGTGTAAGGGCAGCCGCGCATGGTGCTTACTGATACCATGCTGTAGCCGTGCCGCTCTTTCCAGGCGCGGAGATAGAGATTCAAATCAACTTTGCTGCGATTCGGGAAGGGCAGTTCGTCGATGTTGCGCAGCAATTTTCGTTCGGCATTTATTTTCAGCTCTCCGTTGTGCCACACCGCTGTACCGTCTATGTGCTGCGGAATCTGGCCGGTTTGCTCAATGGCTTTTACCACTTCGAGCATGGTTTCTTCGCCTTCGCCCACCACCAGCAGGTCGGCACCGTGTGTAAGGAAGTTTTCGGCGTGGTTGCGCACTTCGGGGCCGCCGAGTATGATGGGAATGTGTTTTAGCTGCTCGTCGGTTTTTACGGTATTTACCAAACGCAGTACGTTGAGCTTGGTCATGAGGTTGGTGTACATCGCAATTACGTTTGGTTTGCTGCTTCGTATTTTTTCGAGCTGCAATTCGAACGTTTGAAAGGTACTGTCGAAAACCTCGTTTTCAATGCCGTGTTTTTCGAGCCAGGCCGAAATGTAAAGAATACCCAGCGGCACGTAGGGTTTCATGATGGCCTGTTCCTTTGGGTCATCGGCCAGAAAGTAACCGTGTGTGAGCAGTACTTTCATGTTTCGCTGGGTTCAAGGGTGATAAGGAAATGATCGGCGGCATTGGCACACCAGCTTCCACGCGCCAGCAGACGGTCGAGCCCGGCGAGTATGGAAAACAAGAATGCTTTGCGTGCGAAAAACGGTTCGAGGTACGAGGGCGGAATGAACAGGCCCACCGCCGATGTATTTTTTATGCGGAAATGCGGGGCAAACAATGCGGCAAACTCAGCGGGTGTGTAGTACCAGGTGTTTACAGGCTCGCCTTCAATAACCGCGGTTACTGAATCTTTGCTGCTGCGTCGTTTGCGGCGTGCATCGCGCTTGAGGAGGAAGTAAAATTTTTCCCACCAGCATCCGCGGCCCATTACTACCAGCACTGCTTTGCCGTTTTTCGCAAGCCGCTGTTTCAGGGCCGGGGCCAATTGCCGGAGTTCATGCGGCGAGAGGCAGTTGAGTCCGCCGAAATTGGAGAAAATGAGATCTGTTTTTTGAGGCGGCAACTGCGCCGGTGTGCGCAAATCGGCAAGGCTTACGATTACGTTTCGGCGTGCGGCGTTTTTGAGTGCGGCTTTCATTACCATGCCCTGCGAGCCGTCGGTGGCGAGTACTGTAAAGCCTTTTTGCGCCAGCCACGAGGCATCTTCGCCGGTGCCGCAGTTGAGTTCGAGTACTGATGCAGTGTTTGTGAGTTCGTGTGCAAGCAGCGCATACACGCGGTTTCGCTGGGCTGTGCCCGTTATGCTGTGCGTGAAATGCTCATCATACAGCGCGGCGTATTCGTTAAAGGCTGCGTGCTGCATCGGGCTCGGTGTGTATGAGTTTGCGTTTCCCGGCCAGTGCCGAAAAATGATAGTATGGCAGGGCCAGCATACGTCTCAGTCCGGCCCGGCTGCGCAAACTTTTCACGGGCTGGCGCAGCAGGTTAAGCGACTGATGTTTGCGGTATGACTTATGCACGTAGCGGTGAAGCTGCTTGTAAAACGCGGGCTGGTAGGTGTTGCTGAACATGAGCGCGAGTTCGTCGCTGTCGGTCCAGTTGGTTTTGTTTTTGAGTTCGGCTTTTACGCGTTCGTAAAACAATGTGCCGGGCAGGGGATACGAAACTGAGATGCCGATGTCGTAGGGCAGCAGCTCGTTTACCATGGCGATGGTCTTTTTTATATCGTCCATGGTTTCGCCGGGATAGCCGAATTGGAGGAAGAATGCAGGTTTGATGCCATGTTTTTTGAGCAGGCGCGTGGCTTCGTGAATTTGTTCCACTTTGGTGCCTTTGTCCATGGCATCGAGTATTTTCTGCGATCCGCTTTCGGCGCCCATCCACACCATATCGCAGCCCGAGGCGGCGAGGTGGCGGATATTGTCTTCCTGCAAAAGCAAATCGGCGCGCGACTGTATTTTGTAGCTGAATTTAAGTTTACGCTGCTGCACGGCGGCACTGAAATCGCGCAGCCATCCGGGTTTGAGCCCGAAAATATCGTCGGCAAACCAGATGTGTGTAAAGCCGAATTTCTGCTGCAACTCTGCAATCATTGCGGCAATATTTTCGGGCGAGTGCGAGTTGTAGCGGTTGCCATAAATGGGTTTGGCGCACCAGTTGCATTTGTAGGGGCAGCCGCGTGTGGTAACCATGTTGAGCGAAAAGTAGCCATGACGGCCGAGCCACATTTCGCGGTAAGGTTCAATATTTATGAGGTCCCACGCAGGCAGCGGAAGTGTGTCGAGGTCGCGTATTACTTCGCGTTTGGCGGTGTGGCGTAATTCGTTGTCGCGGTAGATTAATCCTTTGATGGTGTCAACGGGTTGATTTTTTTCGAGCGCGTTTACTAATTCGAGCAGCGTTTGTTCGGCTTCGCCGATTATGATGAAATCGGCACCGTGACTGAGGTATTCTTCGGCGTGGTCGGTAGAGTCGGAGCTTGATACAATTACTTTGCAGCCGTATTTTTTTGCCAGTTTCTGCATTTCCCACGCGGCCTCGCGCATGTTGGTGAGGCACATTTTGGTGAGGTAGTTGAAACCGTCGTCGTAAATGACCAATGCATCGGGCTTTTCGGCTTTCAGCGCGGGTTCAATGGCTTCGGGAGTTTGTTCAAACTGTACATCGTGCAATAATACCTCGTGCCCGTTTTCGCGCAAGTATGCCGCCGCATACAGCGTGGCTAATGGCGGATAGGGTGTGGCGGTTTCCCATTGCTTGGGATCGAAACGCAGGAAATAAGAATGTGTAAAAAGCAGCTTCACTTGTATCTGGGCTTCACGCGTTGTCTGTTCAAATATACAGGCTTTCAGGCTACCACCGAAACCGGTTCATCATCCACCATGAGCATATCCAATTTTTGCCGGTAAGTGCTTAACACCCTGAACTGAAATCCGCGCGGATGGTGTTTGGACACATTTTTCCGCGAACGAAGATTGAGTGCAAATTCTTCTTCTTTCAGGAGCGGGAATTTTTTCTTCCAGCGGTTGTAGGTAATCCCGAAACAGAATTCATCCAATCTGTCGCCGATCTTTCCTTTCAGCATAAACTGGATGAATCTTGAAAAAATACCTTTGGGTGTTTTTGTCGGAATTTCGTTTGCGGTGTGAATGATGCGGTTGGGCAGATAGCTTTTGGCCCAGGTATTGTGCCTGAGAAACGAGTTGTAAACCTCGCCGCCCGACATGGGAATGAGGGTAAGAATTTCGGTGGCGGTAAAAATATTTTTATCGGGTATTTCCAGCGAATCGCTGTCGATGAGGTAATTGATGCAGAAATAACGACGCGAGTTGAGCAGAAATATTTTTTTGAAGAGAACAAGCAGGGTGCGTGCAATCCAGAGCCTTCCGGGACGGGCAATGAGAAAATAATCCACATCGCCGTAGCGGTCGAGCACGCCTTTGGAGTACGAGCCCGAAATGCACACAGCTTCAATAAAGGGAAAGCGGGCAATGATCCGGCTGAAGCGTTTCACCTTTTTGTGGGCGGCACCGGCACGTATTTCGTTTACCTCCCGCGATTCGATGTGCGAGGGGGAAGTATCGGTCAGGAAGTAATAGCCGCGTTGTTCGCGCACTATTCCTTTCATCAGCAGCACACTCAGTTCACGCAGGAGATCTTCTTTATGTCCGCCAAAACTTCCGAAGGTGAGAAGTTCATGTTCTTTCAGCGGAAAGCGGAACACATCGTAATACGCAAGTGTACGCAGAATTGATTTCTGCAACTCATTCATGGGTTTGGTAAGGCTTGCTCAACAACGAAAATATAGTTTTTTTCCCATTTGATTTTACGTTCTTCTGCCTGTATTAGTTTAATACCATATTTCCCCGCAATTTTTTTAATGCGGTCAATTTCGCAGTTTTCGGCCAGAATCATGTAAACCGCGGCCTTCGGGCGTGTGCGGGCAGGAAGCTGGCTAAACAGTTTTTCGAAAAATTCGCCATCCCGGCCGCAGTTCCAGGCCAATTGTTCCTGCTTTTCCTGCGGCTGAAAGAAATAGGGCGGATTGATCACAATTACATCAAACTTTTGCTGTGGCGGATAATTATCGAAAAGATCAGAAGCCAGCACGCGCCATGAGCCGGTTTCGGGGAATTTTTGCCGGTTCAGCTCATGGTTCCGGGTGGCGCAGTTTACGGCGGTCTGGTCAATGTCGGAGCAGATTACATGCGCGCCTTTTTCGCGGGCCACAAGGCCAATGAGTCCGCTGCCGGTGCAGGGTTCGGCCAGCGTTTTGCCCGAAACAGGCTGACGCGAAATAAAATCGGCCAAGTATTCGGAACTGAAAAAGTAGCGCGGATGAAATACGCCGGGATCAATTTGCATTTTCAGATTATGAAAATTGTATGCCGAAGCTTTCCGCAGTTTTCTTTTGAGTAGGGGTTTGGTGAAATATTCGGCAAACCACCGGCGCAGCGTGTCCATCAGAAACCTTCAATTTCGGGTTGGCGGTATTTCCACATTTTCTGCAACACTTTTATTTCGTAGGGATGGCGGTACAATTTCAGCTTGTAGCGCAGCGAACTGAGTGTGCGGATGGTTTTTCGCTGCCATTGATTGAGACGAACATCGGAAACTGTGGGATAAAATCCGTTGAGTACGGTTTCGAAATGGCGTATTTTATCAATCATGTAGGGCTTGAGCCAGGGCGTAAGCGGGTTTTTGCGCAGGTCGAAATTTTCCCATTCGGGGCTGATCCAGTCTTCGAGTTTTTCGGGAAAACGAAATCCGCTGGCCGATACTTTTTTGAAGAGTTCGCTGTCTTCGGTGGGCACGGGCGAATAGACGTATATGATGACTTCGGTATCGGGATTGACTTCTTTTATTTCGCGGATGAAGGCAATGTCCTGATCGATCATGCTGTTTACTTCTTCTTCGCTGTCGCCGGGAAAGCCAAGTACGAAGGAGTATTCGGGGATGATGTCGAACTGGCGGAGTCGTTTGGCGAAGCGCAGAATCTGTTCGCGTGTTTGTGTGCCGCCTTTGTCCATTTTCTTCAGCATGGTATCGTTGCCGGTTTCGGCACCGAAGAAAATCATTTTGCAGCCCGACTGCCGCATCAGCGCCAGTGTTTCGTCTTTGTAGCGGTCAATGGTGTCAATGCGTCCTTCGCCCCACCAAATCATGTTGTCGTTCATCACCAGGCGCGAAAATTCGGCGGTGCGTTTTTCCGATACGAAGAAATTATTGTCGTGAAACTCTATTGCATTGCCGCCAAACTGTTCGCGCAGTTGTTTGATGTCTTTATAAATCAGTTCGGCCGATTTGCCTTTCCAGCGCGCGTTGTAAATGGGTACCACGGCGCAAAACGAACAGGTAAACGGACAACCAAAGCTGCTGTGGTAAGCAATGGTTTTTGTGCCAAGATAGGTTCTGGCTAAGTAGCGGCTCATCGGATATTGCTCGTTGAGCTTCTGGTAAGGGAATTCGGGCAGCGTATCCTGGTCGTAAATTTCGTCTTTGCGGGTGTGTATAAGTTTTCCGTCGCGGCGATAAATGAGGTTGGGTATTGCGTCCAACTCGCCGCCGTTTTCGAGGTAATGGAGAAGCTGCGGAAAAGCCTTGTCGCCCGGGCCGTTGATGATGTAGTGGATAAAGCCGCTTTCCAGCACCGGTTTGGGGTGATTGGACGGGAAATATCCGCCCCAGATAATGGTGATGTGCGGAAATTCTTCGTGTATGGCTTTTGAAATGGGAATGGCCTGACGGAGTTGCGGGCCGGGCATTACCGTGGAGGCAAAATAGTTGAAACGCCCTGTTTGCAGGTGTTTGCGAATTACCGGCCAGGGATCCTGATCGATATTGCCGTCCACAATCTGCCATTCGTGGCTGTGTTGTATAGACGCGGCCACCTGCAGCACACTGTTGGGTATGCGCGGTTTGGTGGGTGTTGCCAGCGGATTGAAAAGTAATACAGCCACAGAAATTTTTATCTTGGCTCAAATATCTGTTTCTTTCGGCAATTTCGCTAAACCCTTTGCTCAAAGATTACCAACAATGAGTAACACCGACCATCAGGAAACCCTTCAACCCGGTGTTTCTAATCCATCAGTGCTTAAAGTGCTTGTGGGTTTTGTGTTTGTGCTGCTTTTTTTACCCGGGTTGCAGTTTTCCCTTCATTTGTTTAATGAGAAAAAACTCAACGGATATCGCTACAAAGCCGAAAATCCCGATTTCAGTGTAAACGGCTGGGCCGATAAATCGTACCAGCAAAACAAGGCAGAGTGGGTAAATGAGCATTTTGGATTCAGAAATTTTTCATACCGGCTGCACAATCAGTTGCTGTATTCGCTGTGGAAAAAAACCAATGCCAATGGGGTGGTGGTGGGAAAAGACGGATATCTTTTTGACCAGCGGTATATCAATGCGCTGAACGGTGCCGATTTTGAAGGTGAAGACAGTATAAGGATGAAAGTGAAAATGCTGGCGACCATTCAGCAAAAATTGCAGGAGCGGGGCACTACATTTCTTTTTGTGATGGCTCCCGGAAAGGCTTCGTTTTTTTCGGAATATCTCAATGATGGAGTTATTCAACCTAAAGGGCCGGTGAATTATGAGGTTTACAAAAAATACCTGCAACAGGAAGGGGTGAATTTTCTCGATTTTCGTGTGTGGTTTGAGCAATGGAAAAAAACGAGTCAATATCCGCTTTTCCCCCAATGCGGCATTCACTGGAGCACTTATGCTGCCACGGTGGCCAACGACAGCATTAACCGAAAAATTGCCGCGTTGCGTGGTGTAAAATTTGCTGAACTGATTATTGACCGTGTGGTGATGAGCGATACGGCCAATGCCGTGGACAGCGATCTTGCCCGCAGCATGAATATTTTTGCCGAGCCGAAAGGTTATCCGCTGGCGTATCCGCAATTTCATTTCGACGAAAGCAAAGCCACAGAAAAGCCTTCGATGCTGGTGGTGGGCGACAGTTATTTCTGGACGCATGATCCGTTCCGGTTTAACGGTACGGTGTTTCAGCGCATCGACTTTTTTTATTACAACAATGAATGGCATGTGTTTTCAGACGGGACGATGCGCAGTGTGGACACCTCGCGCTCGTGGCAGGAAGCCATTGCCCACGATGTGGTGATGCTGATTTGTACCGATCCCAGCCTCGATAATTTTGGCTGGGGATTTATCGAACAAACTTTTTCGCAGATGCCGAAAGCGGAAAAAGCGGTGGAACCTGCACAGATTCAGGCTTCTCAACCTTCGCCTGGACTTCCCGGGAAAGGGCTTTCGCCATCGTTTGCCCGCACCATTGCACCCGATGTGGCGAAGATGATGGTTGCCATTCGCGGCGATATAAACTGGTACGCATCGATAAAAGATAAAGCATTTCAGAAAGGCATTCCGGTTGATTCGATGCTTTACCTCGATGCGCAGTTTATGGTGGACGAACAAAAGAAGAAGAAAAAGTAAACTATGGAATTCGACCGTCCGCTTTTTCTTACCGTTTTTCTGCCTTTGTTTCTGCTGCTTTACGGCCTTGCAGCCCGGCGGTATAAAAATGCCTTGTTGCTTCTGGCCAGTCTTGTCTTTTACAGTTGGGGCGAACCGCTTTTTGTATTTGTGCTTATTGCCACCACGTTTTTTGATTTTCTGCTGGTGCATCTCATGGCAAAGCAGCAGGGTATAAGGCGAAAACTTGTGCTGGCGGTTTCGCTGGCCATGAATCTTTCGTTGCTGGGCTGGTTTAAATACCGTGTATTTTTTGCCTCACTGTTCGGGCTGAGTGTGCCGGGGCAAACCAGCGAATTAGTGTTGCTGGCCCTGCCGCTGGGAATTTCGTTTTACACGTTTGAGTCCATTACGTATCTCGTGGATGTGTACAGGCGCGAGCAGGAGCCGTTAAAGCGTTTCGGCGATTACCTGCTTTACATTATGCTTTTCCCCAAGCTGCTTGCAGGGCCCATAATTCGTTATGGCGAAATTGCGGAGCAGTTGCACAATCGTTTTGAGGATGAAACACTGCAAAACTGGCTCACGGGTTTTTACCGGATTTGTATTGGTCTTGCCAAAAAGGTACTCATTGCCAACCAGCTTGCTTTGTATTTCAACGACTATGCGGTGAAGTATCTCGATCCTTCGGCCTTGGGTGCGGGTGCGGCGTGGCTGGCTATGGCCGGCTGCCTGATGCAGATGTATTTCGATTTTTCGGGCTATTGCGATATTGCGTTGGGTATTGGACGTATGTGCGGTTTTCGCTTTCCCGAAAATTTCAATAATCCGTTTTTATCGCCGGGCATTACCGAATACTGGCGAAACTGGCACATCACGCTCGGGAAGTGGATGCGCAACTACCTTTATATTCCGCTGGGCGGAAATAAAAAAGGCAATCTGATAACTTATCGCAATCTTATTATTGTGTTTGTGGTGAGCGGATTGTGGCATGGGGCGGGAATTAACTTTTTGCTTTGGGGCTGTTACTTCGGTGTGTTCATTATACTCGAACGGCTTATTCGTTTCCGCTTTCCTTACATAGTGGGTGTGCTTTACACGTTTGCAGTTGCTGTTTTTTCCATGTCGCTGTTTTGTTTTACCGATATGGATAAACTGCTGGGTATGCAAAAGGCGTTGTGGGGATTGAACACGTTTGCGGTTTCGCATGAGCCTTACCCGCAATTCTGGCTGCCGTTTGCGCTGGCAATTTTCTTTTCGTTTTTTGCAGCCACTCCGTTTACACGGAAAATTCAGGAAATTGTGTTTGAGGGGAAACTCACTGCAAACGGGCATATTGCTATGACTGTGCTCAGTGCAATGTTGTTTGTGCTTTCGCTGAGTTTTTCTACTTCAATGGGAGCTGTATCGTTTCTTTATTTACGCTTCTGACAGAAGTTTACTTCAAATCGGCTTTGCGTATTACGGGCATCACTTTCACGTCTTCCATGTCTTGTATATAAGTATCGAAGCGTGTGGCGGAAATTATTTTTCCGTTTGCATCAATGGCAACTGCATTGAACCCTCTGAAGTTGAGTGAATTTTCTTTTCCGTTAATTTTTATTGATGAAAAATTTCCCGATTGGTTGCCGCATGAACGGAGTGCAATTTGCAGTGTTCCCTGCTGATAATTGTAAGCGGCCGAATCGTTGTTCTCAAATTTTTCTGCAATTAGTTTACCGCGTTGAATGTGTAGCGTGTAGCCCTGCCTGAATTTCAGACTGTCGGGGTTTGCACCCATGCTTTTGAGGTATGTTTTCGATTCGGGCGAAAGGCTGCTGCTGGCTTCGTCGCACACACTGAGCAGCACGGTTTGCGACTCGTGTTTTTTGAGCCATGCGCCGAGCGAGAGTGTAAACGGCGATTTTACGATGGCGTAGTAGTCGAGTGCTTTTATCTGGTCGGTGTTTTTGGCGGTGATCCAGAATGTGTCGGCACCCGATTTTTCGATGGTGTAGAGGTTGTTGTGGAGTTGAATGCTTCCGGGTTTGTTCCAGCGGTCGAAAATGTTTCGGGTAATCTGGTCGGGCTGGCCGTAGAGCAGATGTTGGCCGGGATTGAGTAGTTTCATTACGGGATCAAGTTCGGTGCCGAGTTCGAGTTCGCGCTGTTTTATTTTGTTGCCAGTTTCGCCGGCAAACACCTGGCTGTGGCTCCAGTTCCAGATATAGTAACCGGGCATATCATCTATATTGGGCGAGTTGTTCCAGGTGAGTGTGTGTATGTTGTACATACCTTGCGCGGTATGCACAAACACGCCAAACAGGCCAAACACAGCCAGCCCGGGCAGGAATCGGCGCAAACGGCCTTCGCTTTGCCAGTGGTGTATGGTGATTGTGAGCATAATGGCCAGCGGAGGCAACGAATCAGTAAGCAGTCTCGGCCCGAAACACCAGCCGCCCCACCAGTTGCGCTGTGTGGCCGCCAGCACTAATTGCAACACAAACCAGCCAAGAGCCGCAAGGTAAAAACGGTTTCGCCGCACCGTGGCCGAAAACATTCCGCCAAAAGCAAAGAGCAGCACGGGTGTAAATACAAACAATCCTCTGGCCGGGCTCCACAACATGGCCGAAAGCCGCATACTGATGCTTGAATCGGGGAAACTGTAGTGTGTCCAGAAAAACGGATTGTAATACGGCGGCAGAAACAACTCGAATGTGCTTTGCGAAATGAGCACAAACACAAGAAACCATGCAATGAGCACACCTGCGTAGAGATACACCGTTTTGCGTTGCCGCCAGAATACCCACACACTTGTAAGTGCCGCCACACTAATGGCCGAAGGGCGGCAAAGCCAGGCCAGAAACACCAGTGTGGCCAGCAGCACCGGCGAAGCCAGCCTATCGCGGTTGAGTTCGGCTTTGGCAATGAGGTGAAGCAGAAGCAACACGGCAATGAGTTCGTAGTTAAAGCTCCACAGTGCCGTGCCCACGCTGCTCATGTACGAGGTGCCGAATGCAAACACCACAGCCACGGCAAATGCAATGATTTCGCCGGTGAGCAATTTCAGCAGCCGGTGTGTGAGCAGGAAAATGCACACTGCACTCAGGGCAGCCAGCAGGCATTGCATCCACGCATCATGCGCGGCAATACTCATATCGAGACCAAACACATTGGCGGCGGCCACCACGGGCACACTTAAAAATGCGGCGCCCAGCGGGTACGAGTAATAAATGGTTTCGGGGCGCTGGCGGTTGGTGAATTTCCAAATGCCGTTTGAAAATTGTTCGGGTGTGGACGAAACTTTGTAGCGGTAAAGGTTTATGCTTCCGTGCTGTGCAATGGCCTGCGAAGTAAGCAGGGTAAGCTGCGAATCGCTGAATGTGTAATTGACCTTTGCACACCAGATGGTAAAAAACAACAGCAGCGAGGTGAGTATGCGCGCCACGGTAAATGCAGGTAAAGATGCCGACATGGTTTCAAATGTAATAGAAAATGAGTTTCTGCACTATGGCTTTTCGCAAAAGGAAAGCGGCCTGAGAAGTTTTGCTCTCAGGCCGCTTTAGGAAGGTGTGCCGTAAATTATTTCTCAATCACCAAACGCGCGGTGGACGTTTCGCGGCCATTGCTTACGCGCACGAGATACACGCCCGCGGCTTTGTCGGCAAGCGATACGCGGAGCAATCCTGCATTGATTTCGCGCTGTGCGAATACCACATTGCCTAGTACGTCGGTAATTTCAATCACCGAATTGGCCGAGGGAATCTGAATGGCGAATTCGCCGTGAGCCGGGTTGGGCATTATGGTTAATGTGGCGGCTGTGTTTTCGGTAATTCCCACACAGGCGTTTACCGTGATATTGAGCGTAGCCACGCCATCGCAGCCGTTGCTGTCGATATAGTTGTAGGTGATGGTATATGTACCGGCTCCTACCGACGGGTCAAACTGATTGCCGGTTACGGATGCGCCCGTGTAGGCTCCGCCGGCGGGCTGTCCGATGAGTGTTACGTTGGCATCATCGGCACACACCACATTGGTCAGGGAGTTTGAGGTAAGTGTAACTGCAGGGCTGTTGTGGATGGTGATGAATGTGCTGTCGGTATTGGAACAGCCGTTGATATCGGTAATGGTGAGGTAGTATAGTCCGGTAGTGTTTACAAGCAGTGTGTTGCCGGTGGAGTTATCGTTCCAGAGGAAGCTGCCGGATGTGGCGTTGGAGGCTATTGTAAATGTATCGCACGAGGTGGTGTTTGCGCTGATGCTGAATACGGGCAGCGGATTTACTGTGATGTTTGCCGTGTCGGAACCGGTGCATCCATTGCTGTCGGTAACCAATACATTTATGTTTGCGCTGCTTGTTACAGTGGCGGTTTGTGTGGTGTCGCCATTGCTCCAGAGGTAGTTGCTTCCGATGTTTCCGGCGTTCAGTGTGCCGCTTCCGCAGAAGGCTGTATCGTTTCCAATATTTACTACAGGATTGGGTACGCTGATTACTTCAATTCCTACGGAAGCCGAATCGGCGCAGCCGTTGAGATTGGTTTTTATCATGTTATATACTCCCGGAGCAGCCACGGTTATGCTGTTGATGGTGGCCGACGAAAGTGCCACACCATTATAATACCATTGGCTTGAACCGCCCGATGAACCGGTGAGTGTGGTGGTGCCGTTGGGGCAAACTGTGGGTGTTCCCGAAAGCGTAACTACCGGCGCGTTTTGCACCACTACGGTAAACTGGAAAGCGGTGTCGGCCACTGCGCCGTTATCGAGTACTACGTGTACAGTGTAGGTGCCGGGTGTGGTGTAGGTGTGCCATGAGCCGGTTGCGGTGGCAGCTTCGGTGGTTTGTGAGGCATCGCCCCAGTGAAAGGTAACCGAATCGAAAAGCTGAAGGTTGCCCATGCCAAAGAATACGGTATCCACACGCTGGCAAATAGAATCAGCGCTCTGTACAAATCGTGGCGGCATTACAGGTCCGCGAAGATCGTCGGGCAATGAGGCTATGGAAGATGAATAAACGCCCGAAGTGCTTACGCGTACAAAGCTGCTGCTGATGGTGGAGTTGATGAATTTGTTTGGCCCCAGATACATTGAACCGAATGTTTCGCCGCCGGGAGTTCCGGTAATCTGAATATTCACAGGGGTATAAGCTACATCCGTTACGGCCATTTTTTCAAATACCATCGTACTGTTTCCCGACCAGTGATAGATAAAATCATCGGCGCGGTTGTACAAAATTATTTCTCCGTCGGCACCGTTGCCCATAGCAAAGCGAAGGGTTTTGGTGCCGGTGTTTTTGTCGATGTTGTAAAGTGTTTCAGGAACTGTGGCACCGTTTCCGGTGGCTCCAAGCAATTGTCCGTTTTCGAGGAAAGTAATGGAAGAAAAATTATCGCCCAGATTACCAATCATGGTACAAACTCCTGTTTGCAGGTTGATGGTGGCCAGCATACGGCCTGTTACCGCATTTACTTTTACAATGGCATAGGTTTGATAAGTGGTGGGATCGTAAGCCAGTCCGGTAATTCCGGTAATTGTACCGAAGGCAGAACTGGGAGAAATACGGTGTACGACAGTCCATGTGGTAGTATCAATACCCCAGAGCGAATCCTGAAAGGGCGATGCCCCATAAATAATGTGTGGAACCGAAGGAATCTGTGCTTTTGCTGTGGTGGGAGCAAAAATTAAACCAGCAAACAGAAGAATAATGCAATGTAAAAAGTGTTTCATGGGCTTAGGATTTGGATCTGTGCAAAGCTATTAAAATTAGTGCCGCATATAAATTTCAATTGGTTTAAAATACCGGTTTTACAGGTATTTATACCTGCGGTCAACCATGCCAGTGCCGATAAACCTGTATGCGCATAACTTATACATGGGTAAATGGGAGATTTTGGCTAATATTGGAGCCGTAAAACCCATATTCTATGAATGTTTTCGAGGATCAACGTATGCACTCGGCCGTGTTTAGCATGTATTTGCGCAATTGGAAGCTTATTGCATTAACTGTTGTAGTGTGTACTGCGCTGGCTTTTGTGGCCACCCTGTTTATGAAAGAACGTTTCAGGGCAAAGGCTTCGTTTTTTGTGCCGTTTGATATTTCGCTCGAAAAAACGGTAGAAGACCCCAAACTCGGCTACGATACCGAAGCCGACCGGATGCTGCAGATTCTTAATTCGGAAAAACTCAAGGATTCGGTAGTAAAGAAATTTAACCTGGTTCAGTATTTTAAAATTGATACCAATGAACAAGGCTGGCAACAAAAGGTTACCGATAAATACCGTCAGCGTGTGTTTGCCAACCGCACCAATATTATGTCTATTGTGGTGGAGGCCGAAACATATAATCCGGTTTTTTCGGCAGAAATTGTGAATTACATCGTAGAGTCCGGCGGGCGTTTCAGGCAGGAAATGTATCGTTCAAACACACGTCAGGCAGCCGATGCGTTTAAGAAAGAGTATGAATTGAAAAAGGCATTTGTAGATAGTCTTGCCACGCGTATCGGTAATTTGCGCAAAGACGAACATGGAAATTATCCATTGCTAGATGCGCTTATTGTTTCGGGTAACAGTACTTCGTCGAGTACCGAAAAGGAAATTCTTACCCAGCGTTTCATTTATGAAAACGCGCAGCTCAACGATATGCGGGTGAAGTATGAAAATGCCCGCAACACTGCCCTGCGCCCCATTCCTGATTTTTACAACATTGACCCGGCTTACCCGGTTTATGAAGCCAGTTTTCCCCTCAAAGGATTTAATCTGGCAATAGGTTTTTTCGGGTCGCTGTTTTTTATTCTTGTGGCACTTTATCTGAACTATGTGGTGAAAAAGTTGCGCGCACGCATGTAATGAAAAACGCCAATGCTTAAAATTCTGCGTGGAATCGGATTTGAAAAGTGGGCATTTGCGCTGTGTGTGCTGCTCTGCGCCGTTTCCATGTATGCCATTGCCGGGTCGAGATATGTGCTGATTTATATTCCGGTTTTTATTGCGTTTGCGGGTTTGCTGCTGGGATATTTTCTGCTCAATAAGCAGAATCTGCTTAAGCTGTTGTTTTTCATGATTCCGCTTTCGGTGGGTGTTACGGCAATAGGCGAAGCTGAAATACAAACGCCCACCGAGCCAATGATTGGCCTGCTCATGATTTTGCTGGTGGCCACGGCAAGCGGCTTTGCCGGGCTGCGGAAAGATATGTGGTCAACCGCAATAAACCGGCTGCTGTTGTTTGAAATTATCTGGTTAGTGGTGTGTTCAATGACCAGTCAGTTAAACTTAGTTTCGTTTAAATATACGTTTATCAGAATATGTTACGCGGGTGTGTTTTTCTTTCTCGCCCTGCAATGGATGAGGCACGAGAAAAAGCCGGAGAAGTTTTATCAGCTTTATATTCTGGGAATGATTTTTCCCATTATTGTAACACTGATAAAGCACGCAGCGCTTGAATTTTCGCCCCGCACGGCGTATCACATGCCCAAACCATTTTACAACGACCATACTGTATTTGGTGCCTGCCTGGCGTTTGTGATTCCGTTTGTGGCCGTGTATGCTTTTGCCAAAAAGGAGGAAGGAGCAGGACGGCTGAAAAAATATGGCTATGCCGTGGCGCTGGTAGCCTTGCTGATAGTTGAATTTTTGTCGTTCTCGCGTGCGGCGTGGCTTAGTCTGGGGGCTGCGCTGGGTTTGTATTTACTGGTACGCCTGCGTGCAAACGGACGAGTTTTTCTGATGCTGCTAATGCTTGCCGGTGGTACAGTTTATCTGGCCGGTGATTTTATCATGGATAATCTCACCACCACCGAGGCCGTAAGTTCGAAAGGCGATGTGGAACAGCACTTCAAATCGATTACCAATATCGAAACCGATGCGTCGAACAAAGAGCGCATAAACCGCTGGAAATGCGCCATTCGTATGGGCGAAGACAAGCCCGTGTTTGGCTACGGACCGCGCACGTATAAATATTATTACGGCCAGTTTCAAACCCGCGAAAACATGACGCATACCAGCACATTCAGCGGAACTAAGGGCCATGCGCATTCTGATTACCTGGCGTTTTTTGCCGAGTCGGGCTGGATTGGTTTGTTGCTGCACATTGCGCTGTTTGTGGCGGTGGTAATGAAAGGACTTAACGTGCTGCGCCGAAAACTCGATGTAAAACAGCGAAATATTGCACTGGCTGCGCTGCTTGGTTTCTTTACGTATTTCATACACGGCATTTTCAACGGATTTATGGAGGAGGAGAAAATGGCATCGCTGGTTTTTTTCAGCATGGCGGTGATTGTGTATATTGATGAGCAAACAAGGAATACCGACGCTTCATGGAAAACGCAATCGTTGCAGGGCTTGTAAAAAATGGCTCCATTGCTGTGGCCGATGCGGGAGCCAGAAATGGGTTTACGCTGCTGCCTCAGTTGCGTGGCATGATTGATCTGTATGCGTTTGAGCCCGATCCGGGTTCGTTTGCGCCGTTGCAAAAACAGTATTCGGGCAGGCATCGGTTTCGTAACGCCGAAGTTTCTGCGCTGGCACTTTCTAACAAAGCGGGCGAGGCGGTTTTGTATTCGGCAGCACATCCGAGCATGAGTTCGCTGTGCAGGCCCGATGTGGAAACGGCTTCGCGTTATGTGTCGCGCATGGCCGATTCGGAAAAATGGTTAGCCAATTTGCACACGAAAAATGAAGTTCGCGTACATACTGAAACGCTTGACTATTGGGCTGCACAGAAGCATTTAGACTATATCGATTTCCTGAAATTGGATACACAGGGAAGCGAGCTTAGCATACTTCACGGCGCGGCTGATTTATTACGTCACAAAAAAATTGGTGTGGTGTTTACCGAAGTGTGCCTGGCACCGATGTATGAAAATCAATGCAGTTTTGCCGAGCTTGATTTGTGGATGCGACATTGCGGGTATAGCCTCATTGGTTTGCAAACGTATCCTGAAATTGCCGATTTCCTTAATCGCCGTGTGCCGGGCCGTGTTACCGAACAAATACATGCAGGCATAAACGGCGATGCAGTGTATATACCCGCCGACAAAGCCTCGTTTGAGCATCCCGGCTCAGTAGCGTTGATTCTTGCCGCGCTTGGCTACTACAGCCAGAGCGAGTTTCTGATTCGTGAGCATAACTTACTCAGCCCTGCCGATACCGAAACACTTTTTGCGCACCTTGCCCGCCGCACCGTGAAGCAGAAACTGAAACATTTATTGCAACGTATTACACCGCCCGCATTGCATTACTGGTACAGCCGTTTACGCACATGAGCATCGACAAAAAAGAAAACAATACAGCGGTTCTCATTCCGGTGCTCGTGTTTTTGCTGGGCATTGCGGCGGTGGTTTACTGCTATCACAAACCGCTTTCCGATTTTGGTAATTACTACTACGGCGCGGCTTTCATGCAGAAGAATGATTACCGGTTGGTGTATGATGTGCATCGGTTTAACGAGGCCGTGAGTATGGCGGGCGGAAGGGATTTGTTTCTCGATCATACCTCTGTACCGCCTCAAACGCCTTTGTTTTACAAGCCATTCAGCTATTTGCCCGATCCGTTTCTGGCCCGCGGTGTTTTCAATGTGCTTGGCGTGTGCTGTTTTGCATTTATGCTTTACCGGTTGCTGCGGCAGTATGCGGCGCTGAGTTTTCCGCGAAGTTTGGTATTGCTTGCGGCAATGGCTTATCCGCTGTATCAGAACATTGCGTTTGGGCAAACGTATTTGTTTGTGGCCTCGCTGCTCATTGCGGCGTGGCTGGCACATTTACGCAGCAGGAATATCATGGCCGGTGTGTGGCTGGCTTTGGCGGTGGTGCTCAAAATTACACCGGTTGTATTGCTGCTTTTTTTCGTGGTGCGGCGGCAGTGGAAATTGGTGTTGTCCTGTGCCGCAGCTTATCTGCTGCTGAGTGGTGCGGCCATGCTGGTGTATGGCACAGAAGTATTTGAAATGTATTACCTGCATCTGCTTCCACGCATTGCCGACGGGTATATAAACGATCCGTATTCGGCCAGCTACCACGGGTTTGTGGTGTTGCTGCGTCATCTCGGGCAGTTTGATGCGGTGCTTAATCCGCACCCGCCTATGCAGCTTTCGGGCAATGCCATTGTGCTGCTCAATCTGGCTTTGCTGCTGCCTTTGCTGGCGGTGGCACTTTTCCGCAGCGGTATAAGCAGACCGGGCGAAACCGGTGCTTTTGTGTTGCTGCTGCTGTTTTTGTTTCTTGGTTCGGGGTATTTTTCCACCTATTCGCTGCTGGTGTTGCCGCCGTTTTTTATACTACATCGCAAAGGTGCGGCACCGGTTACGCAGTTGGTTTTGCTGCTTGTAATTTGTGCGGTTCCCCCGCGTGTGCTCGAATATGCGCCGGTGGCTTTGCAGCATTTTAAACTGTATGCATTGCTGCTGTTGTTTGCGCTTGCCGCATCCCGTCCCGAGCGGGGTGTGCGCATGAATGCCGTGGCGGCTGTACTGGTATTATTGTTTGCCGCATTACAGCTTGCAAAACTTTTTTTGCCCGGCGGCGGCCCGCGTTATGCTTATTACAGCAGTAAAATTCAGCAGCATTATGTAACTGACTATTCCATCAGCAACCACACGCTTACGGCCACGGTTTACAGCAAGGCGGGCAAGGAAAAAATAGCACTTCCGCTTGCCACGGCCACGCCATGTACACTGCCCCTGGCTCCCAGGACTGAATACATTGGCAATGGAAATGTGCTTTACAAAAATATTGTCTGCCGCAACGATACCGTGCTGTTTATGTGCGATGCAGGGCGTGGCGTGGGCCTGTATCACCTCTATGCAGTGCCGCGCAGTAAATTTCCATTTGCCACACTGAAATGAAAAAGAGCATACTGTTTTTTCTTCTGCTTTTTTGTGCGTGTGCCACATGGATGTGTGGCGGGCGCGAAAACAACGATGCAACAGAAAAACCATTGCCCGATCACACCATCCGCCTGCAATGGATAAAAGCCTATCCTGGCGAGCATTGGAAACAGGTGCGCGAAGGATTGCGCTGGACATTTTCCTTTCTCGGTGCGTCATTGCCCAAAGGCAGTTTTGATAAGGCGGTTCCGGCAAATGATTCGTCGGCCTTTACGCTCGACTTTTCGCAGCTCGGTTTTTCGACTGATGCGTTGACTGCCATCGACAGCATTCTTGTGAAACTCAAATCGTCGGCAACTTACCGCAGTGAAAACTGCATGGATTTATCGCGGTTAGTGGTATTGCTCATCGGCGAATCGGAAAATTATTATGCCATTACCGGCTCCGAAAAAACGCTCGGCAATTTTATACGCAAACACGGGCTCGAAAACCCGCTTCAGTTTGGCGTTACACGTTCGGCCGTGGCCAACCATCACCGGCTTATTCAATTCAATCCTGATACCAGCAGTGTGTTGAATTTCGCCTTTGTGGCCGTAGAAAGCGAGGATGATCTGGAAAAGGGAACATTTCATGCTTCGGTATTTGAAGCATTCGACATCATGCCCAACGGCCAGTTACGGTTTTCGGTGTACGACGAAAAAGGCGAACGTATTGCCGCATCGCCCGCGCACTTAGGCAAAGCCGGAAAACCGGCCAAATGCCTCTGGTGTCACGAAATAGTGATTTCGCCCTTGTTTGTGCCCAATACGCCCGTTGCAGGCAAACTCACCAACGAAGAGTTTGAATTCTGGCGCAGCGCATTTCAACGCAATCTCGACCACTACCGCACCACACTGAACGACGATATTGATTACACACTTACGCAGGATCATACATTTATGGAAATGCTTTACATCAGTTTCATGGAGCCCTCGCTTATGCGCCTCAGCAACGAGTGGCAACTGTCGCCAGCCGAAGCAGAAAAACGCATGGGTACACCGCCCGGACATTTGTATGAAGAGTTTCCGCAAATGGGTATGTTGTATTACCGGTATTATGCCGACAGTGCTGCAGGGGTAAAGGATTTGCGTATGCCGCTTTCAGTGAGGGAAGGGGTGGGGGAGAAGTAGAACGGTTATCTTTTCCCGATTGTATATACTTTGTAATTTTCGGCCTGTACACAGGCACCATCAAACGAAATTATTTCTTTTACTGTAAATTCTGATGTGGCTGAATCTAATGGAACACTCGATGCAATAAACATTTCTTTGCCCGTTAACTCCTGCCTCCTGTAACACCTTAACAACATAGTGTCAATAGGAATTTCAAAGTTTTTGATACTCCAGTTGGCAAAACTGCCTTCGACATTTCTTTCGGAATAAAATATATCCTGATTCATGTACGCAGAAACGGCAGGCCCTGAATAATGCGGATATACACAAACCTGATCTCCTTCTATTCCTCTCGATTGAAAATATCCGGCCACCGATTTGCCATTTGAAAACGGATTGTTCCATTCGTAAATGTGTGTCACAAAAGCCGCTGAAACCTGAACAGCGAAAAAAATTACGGCAAGACTATTTTTTAATAGTCTTAGTCGTTTCGATTGTATTAGTTGTTTTCCTTCCGATTGATCTATCCACAAACAAATAAAAAACAACACAATAAAGAACCCTCCGTGGCGCAACGATAAGGGCATTGGTGTAAGTGCAAGAAGCAAAGTCAGGCTTATCGACCCAAGTAAATACAATAGCATTATTTTTTTGGAATGAATAAAATACAGTAGCGGTAAAATCCAGACTACTAATGCAAGGATGCTTCCTCCAATTTTTGACTGAGGAAAAAACAGGTTGGTATTCCACCAATTATCAGAAGTAATATCCGGGAAATGCAAAAACACTTTAAAAGGAAGGCTTATTGAAGAGGCAATTCGATCAACTGAAACAAGTGAAGACTGATGGTAATGATATAAAAAATGATCGGGTTGAGGCCATGAGGTATAAATGGCCATGGCAAAGCAGGCAACCAACAAGAATGAGGAAGCCAGAATACTATTCAGTGAGTATGCTGAGATTTTACGTGAATAAATAAAGTAAACGAATATAAGACCGCTTATCAATCCGGCATAGATATGAGTTAAAGCAGCTAAGCCAAGCAGAAATGAGATGAGAAGGATATGCTTCTTTTTGTATGTATATAAACATGTGGCCAATAGTAAAAAGAAAATACTTAATCCATAGTTTCTGGCAATCTCGCTGTATTCAAATGAAAAAAAGTAGCTGTAAACCATGCAAATTTTCACCCATTGGCTGTATGGCGAAAAAAAACTGATGAGTATCATAATCAGCCCAGCTATTCCGATGTGTAGAAATTGCAGTTGACTTACTGAGTTAATGTGTAATAGTTTGAGAAGGAAATTCCACAGCGGCGGGTGGCTTTCATATTGCATGCTGGTCAATAAATCACCAAAAGTGCTGCTGTTTTTGGCAAGGAGGTAGTGTTGAGACTCGTCAAGCCATATTTCGTGATTAACCACACTTATACAAATCAGAACAAGAGCGGTGGACGTATAAATTATTGGTATTGCATTTCGCTTTAGAATTTCAGCAAAGCGTTGAAAATAGGCTGACATTGATTATTGATATTTGTTTATTTTACCGTCATTGAAAACCATTGTGCGCCTTTAAAACCAAATATCATGAAAAAATCGGCACTTCGGTTTTATTTCTTGTACTGTTCTGCTGCACAGTTTCAGGACAACAAATGGAGAATTCACACTTCGTGAGCCGGAAAACATAACCGCAGGTACTCACAGGGTTGAGTTATTTTCAGTAAACGGAGTTCTTGTTTATTCTGAATCAGAGACAAATGGTGAGTTTAAAACGATTCATTTAACCGAGTTTGATCCGGGGATTTACATTATATTCGTAAGTAACGAAAAATTCAGAAGGTCGAAGAAAATAGTTATCATGAATAAAAAATTGATTTTACTGCTGATTTTTGGAGCACCTGTCTTTGCGTTAAGCCAGAATTACCTTCCATTACCCGCTTCCAATGCGCACTGGCAACTTTATAAATATGTATCCTCAGCCCCTGGCAATTGGTATGTGGAGTATTCATATTATCAAACAGATTCGCTTAATAACGATACCGTAGTTGCCGGAGATCAGTATTCAAAACTGTTCATACATACTTCATCAATACCATTTACAGCTTACGCGGGTTGCTACCGTACAGATACAACTGGTAAAACATGGTGGATTAATGCCCAGGACACCCTGCCTTCATTGTTGGTAGATATTGCTGTACAGCCGGGTGATACGGTGTTTAATGTATTTGGGTATGATAACACGGGTTCACAAACTTACTATACACTTGTGGTAGATACTGTTAAGCCTTATGTGGCGTGGAATACGACTTTGAAAAGTATTTATTTAAGAAGTATTTCTCCGTTAGGTGGTTATCGGTTTTTGTGGATTGAGTCGGTGGGTAGTGCGAACAGTTTTTTAAACCGAATCGGAACAGGATTACCATCCACTGATCCCTGGTTGATATGTGCAGGGAATAATGATACTACCTGGTTTTACCGCGACGAAATGTATATCAATCCATGGTTTGGTGATATTCTTGATACATTACCCGCAATTTCGGGGGCTTGCAGTTTGAATGCTTCTGTGTTTGTTGGCGTTGATGTGGTTGAGACGGATTATTTCCGCACTTACCCCAATCCCGCCACAACAAATTTCATCGTCGAACCAAACTCCAGCACACCTTCCACTTTACGCATATTCACACTCTCCGGCCAGCTTATGCACTCGCAGCGCATACAAGGCCGCACAGAAATTGACGTAAGCACTTTCCCCGAAGGCATCTACCTGCTCGAATTGCAAACCCCACAGGGCATTAGTCGTCAAAAAATAATTATCAATGAATAAACAGTTACTTGTGCTGCTGCTGATTGTTCTGGTTCCTTCATTTGCCACGAGCCAGAACTACCGCCCGCTTCCCGGTGCAGGTGCCTCATGGCAGTTGGTAACGTACAGCTATTACTCCCAAACCTATAATACGCAAGATTATTACTATCTTGAAGTACCTTTGGTTAATTCCGATACTTCCATTCAAACCAATGTATATCACAGATTAATTGAACATTCTCTGTTTTATCCTACTGGAAATTATCTCGGCGGGTTTCGTTCCGATTCAACCGGTAAAACGTGGTGGCTTCCTTCGGCTGACACTACCGAGTTTTTATTAATGGATTTAAATGTTAATCAGGGCGACACTGTAAGAAATGTATATTCAATAGATCAGACAGGATTACCGGCTACTCATGATTTTTATGTGGATTCAACCGGAATAATGGTAACCGGCAGTTTGCCCCGAAAAACAGTTTATGTGAGGTCTGTTCCTTCGGGAATGAATATAAATATGTGGATTGAGGGATTAGGGGCATTTAACGGGTTTTTAAACAAAACATACAGTGCAGGCCCTCTTTACAGATTTGATAATTTCCTTTGCATCTCTTATGAAGATACAGTTTGGTACACAGGCGATTCATTAACTCCCAATCCACACTATTTCTCTTATTACCCTGACAGCATTCAAACAATGCCGGGTTCATGTGCCTTATATGTATTGTCGCTTGTGGGGCAGGAAGAACAATTGCCGGCAGAGCTTTGCATTTATCCAAATCCTGCCACATACGCATTCATTCTCGAACCCTCCACAAACCAACTATCCACACTCCGCATCTTTTCACTATCCGCACAACTCCTGCACACCCAACGCATACAAGGCCGCACAGAAATTGACGTAAGCACTTTCCCCGAAGGAATTTACCTGCTCGAACTGGAAACCCCGCAGGGCATTGTACGCCAAAAACTCGTGCTGCAACGCTGAGGGAGGGAAACGTCTGAAATAAGCCCCTCAATGGTATTAAAACCGGCCTGAAACGCATGTTTTCCGACCGGTTTTTCTCGTATTTTTGGGGCGATGCAATTCAAAGCCCAACAAATTGCGGCGCTTACCGGCGGCACTGTGCATGGTGATGCCGATGCAGCCGTTTCCAAACTCGCCAAAATTGAAGAAGGCGAGCCGGGTTCTATCACTTTCCTCTCGAACCCGCTTTACGCGCCCCATATCTATACCACCCGCGCCACCATTGCCATTGTAAACAACGACTTTGCCCCCGAGCAGGCCCTGCCGCACACACTCACGCTGGTGCGTGTGCCCGATGCCCGCCAGGCATTTGCACAACTGCTCGATGCATACAACCAGTTTCGTTTCAGCAAAACAGGCGTGGATGCTTCGGCGGTGGTCTCGGCCTCGGCCAAAATTGGCAATAACGTGTACATCGGGCCGCTGGCCGTGATTAGCGACCATGCCGTAATTGGCGACAATACCCGCATACACGCGCACGTATTTGTGGGCGAGGCGGCTCGCATTGGTCAGAATACGCTGCTGCACAGCGGTGTGCGGGTGTATCACGACTGTGTAATTGGCAACGACTGCATTGTGCAGGCCGGAGCCATTATTGGCGGCGACGGTTTCGGGTTTCAGCCAAACAGTGCCAACAATTACCAGAAAGTGCCGCACATTGGCAATGTGGTGCTCGAAGACCATGTGGAAATTGGTGCAAACACCACCATAGACCGCGCCACACTCGGCTCCACCATTATCCGCCGCGGGGCCAAGCTCGATAATCTTATACAGATTGCCCACAACGTGGAAATTGGCGAAAACACCGTAATTGCCGCACAAACCGGCGTAGCAGGAAGCACCAAAATAGGCGCAAACTGCATGATTGGCGGGCAGGTGGGCATTGTGGGCCATCTCACCATTGGCAACGGTGCCAAAATTGCCGCGCAGTCGGGCATCGGTTCCAACATTGCCGAAAACGAAATCATGCAGGGCTCGCCCGCATTCGGCATTGGCGATTACAAGCGTTCGTATGTGCTTTTCCGCGGACTGCCCGCACTCAGCGACAAGGTAAAAGCCATAGAAAAACACCTCAACCTCAACGGAAAATAACAGCCTCTCACACCATAGTTTCATGAGCATTAAGCAACGCACTTTGCAATCGTCATGCACCGTTTCGGGTGTGGGACTGCACACGGGAAAAACTGTTAATCTTACCTTCCATCCTGCGCCCGAAAATCACGGCTTTAAATTCCGCCGCATCGATTTGCCCGAACAGCCGGTGATTGAAGCCGATGTGGACAATGTAACCGACACCGCGCGCGGCACCACGCTGGAGAAAAACGGCGGACGTGTAAGCACCGTGGAACATGCCTTAGCCGCGCTCATGGGTTGCGACCTCGACAATGTGCTCATGGACATTGACGGTCCCGAAGTGCCCATTATCGACGGAAGCGCGTGGCCGTTTGTGCAGGCGCTCGAAGCCGTGGGATTTGTGGAGCAGGAGGCCGAACGCTATTACTTCGAGCTGAAAGAAAATCTCTCCTACGAAGATCCGGTGAAGAAAGTAGAAATGCTGGCCGTGCCGCAGGACGAATTTCGTGTAACGGTTATGGTGGACTACAACAGCGAAATTCTGGGTACACAGCACGCGTCGATGTACAAAATCGATGAGTTTAAGGAAAACATTGCCCGCTGCCGCACCTTCGTGTTTATTCACGAACTCGAAGCCCTGCTGCAGCACAACCTCATTAAAGGCGGCGATCTTGACAACGCCATTGTACTTGTGGACCGCGAACTGCCTGCCGAAAAACTCGATCACCTGCGCAAAGTATTCAACAAGCCCAATGTGGAAGTAAAAGGCCGCGGCGTGCTCAACAATACACAACTGCATTTTTACAACGAACCCGCCCGCCACAAACTCTTGGACATTGTGGGCGATCTGGCGCTGGTGGGCGTACACATGAAAGTGCATATTCTGGCCGCCCGCCCCGGACATGCCGGCAACGTGGATTTTGCCCGCAAGCTCAAGGCACTGGTGAAAAAAGAACGTAGCAAAAAAACCGAAGTCAATTACGACCCGCAGGCCCCCGCCATTTTCGATGTGCGCGAGATCATGAAAATACTCCCGCACCGCCAGCCCTTCCTCATGGTCGATAAAATCACCGAAATAAGCGAAACGCATGTGGTTGGGGTGAAAAATATTACCATGACCGAGTTCTGGACACAGGGCCATTTCCCCGACGAACCCATTATGCCCGGCGTGCTGCTGGTAGAAGCCATGGCGCAAACCGGCGGTGTGCTTTGCCTCAAAACCGTACCCGATCCGGAAAACTACCAGACCTACTTCCTCAAAATGGAAGGCGTGAAGTTTAAACAGAAAGTAGTACCCGGCGATTCGTGCGTGTTTAAACTCGAACTCATCGACCCCATTCGTCGCGGACTTTGCCACATGAAAGGCACTACTTACGTAAACAACAAAGTAGTAGCCGAGGCCGATATGCTGGCGCAGATTGTAAAAGTGCGCGGCATCGAAAAGAAAGAAGCTCAACCCGCCGGTGTATGATTTCTCCACTCGCCTACATTCATCCCGACGCTAAAATTGCTTCCGGTGTAACCGTTGAACCCTTTGCCTACATTGAAGGCAATGTGGAAATCGGCGAAGGCTCGTGGATAGGGCCCAACGCCACCATTATGAACGGTGCCCGCATTGGCAAAAACTGCCGCATCTTTCCAGGTGCAGTTATCAGCGCCATTCCGCAGGATCTGAAATTTGCCGGCGAAGAAACCACCACCGAAATAGGCGACAATACTACCATACGCGAGTGCGTAACACTTAACCGCGGCACGGTTGATAAGTTCAAAACCGTAATCGGCAGCAACTGCCTGCTTATGGCTTACGTGCATGTGGGCCACGACAGTATGGTGGGAAATAATGTAATACTTGCCAATTCGGTCAATCTCTCGGGCCACGTTACCATCGAAGACTGGGCCATACTCGAAGGCTATGTGGGCGTGGGCCAGTTTGTGCGCATAGGCGCGCATTCGTTTATTGGCGGACAAACAGGAGTGCGCAAAAACGTACCTCCGTTTGTAAAAGCCGCCCGCGAGCCGCTGGCTTATGTGGGCGTAAACAGCATCGGCCTCAGCCGCCGCGGTTTCAGCCGCGAAAGTATTCTGGCCATTGAAGACATTTACCGCACGCTGTATGTGAAAGGATTGAATGTATCCAATGCCGTTTCGGTAATTGAAAAGGAAGCGCCAGAATCGGCAGAGAAGGAACAGATACTTACATTTATCCGCAATTCAAAAGACGGAATCATTCGCGGCTTAGTCTGAACAGCGGGCAAAGCCCGCTGCGGAAAGTTTTCTTCGGCAAAGCCGGATAAACTTTCCGCTAATCTGAAGCAAGTCTCCCGACTTGCTAAACCAAGCCCTCTGCATCAATATTCCCATTATCCAAAGCCCAATACACACCGGGCACAATTTATTTCATCGCCTTTGGCGATGAAATAAATTGTACAGAAATAAATATTCCCCCTAAAAAATTACATTAAAATATATCAATAGATTTATCCGGAAAAAATTCCTAAAATTCCCCCAAAAATCTTCTGATAAATTCCCCACCTGAATCCGCATCCACATTAGTCCTCAAAAAACAATCAGAAACCACGTAATCACATCCCCCAAAAATCCTCACAATTCCTTTTTTAATATCCCGCTCCGCTTCGTCACAATCCTTATTTTTACCTTCAAACAAACTAAACTCATGCAACATACACTTCGCCTTGCGTTCGCCTGTGCCTTGTTTGTCGGTTTTACTTCCTGTTCCGAAAACGAGGGCAAACCTGCTGCAAAAACCGATTCGGTGGCAGCACCCGCCACCGAAAACAAACCCCAGCCCGATCAGGCAGCCACAGCCACAAAGGCTGAGTTTACCTGCAATCTCGGCGGCTCGCCGTGGCGCGGAGCCGGCTTCTTCAACTCACATCTTTACTACGCCGGAGGAAACAGCATGTTTAAAAAGCCGTATCCTCATGCCATGATTACCTTTCGGTCAATCACGGCCAACGATACCCGCCAGCTAAACATCATGATAAATAATTTCGACGGAAAAACCGGCGTAATTCCCGCCAAAAACCTCGAAATCCTGCTCTCCGGCTCGCCCGACGGCGATAACAAAAATTCAGTCATGCTGGGCAACGGCCGTAAAGACGCACCTTCGCCATTTACCGTAGAAATTACCAAATGGGAAAGCAAAGAGGCCAACAAAGCCATTGCTTCCGGCAAAGTAAGCGGCAAGCTCACCGGCTACCTGGGCGACAAAAGTTCTTCGGAAATTACCGACGGTGTATTTACCGATATCGAAGTGCAGGTATTTACCGAGAAGTATTAATTCTGCATTACTGTATATGTTACCGCGATGAGGCCAGTCTAAAAAGCTGGCCTCATCTTTGTATCTTGGAGCTTACAATACCAAAGCCCATGCGCCATTTTTCCTTATTCATACTCTTTACCTTCCCGTTTTTATTCCAGCAAAGCAATCCGGCTCCGGCCCGCGTGCAAACCTGGCTCAACGGCCATGTGGAACGCTGGGACGTGGAAATAGGCGATAAAAAAGGCGAGTTTGAAATTGGGTTTAAAAACGATCCCAATACGTGGCGCTACACCAGCAACGGGCAGGAAGTGCTCATCGAAACTTACTTCAAAGACCATTACAACCACTGGCAGTTCACCATCGGCAAACAGCATTTTTACCTCGAAACACAAATGCCCGGCTCGTGGACACGCTGGCAGCTTACCGGCGACACCCTGCAAAAAGTACGCATCGAAACCTTTTACGGCCAAAGCTGGGACAACTGGAATTTTGAGTCGGCCGCGGGCCGCTGCCAGATTGCCACCCGCATCCACAACCGCTTTGAAGACTGGGAAATTACCGGCCCGCACGATAAACTCAGCGAGGGCGAACGTATGGCGGCGTTGTTTCTGCCGGTGTTAATTGGCCGTATTCAGCAAAAGGGTTTGTTTAAGGATTAAGCTATCCTGCTTACCTTCGCTGGCGTATGCAAATTGAGCTATCGTCTGTGGGGCGGCGTTTTAACCGCGAATGGATTTTCCGCCACGTCACGCACACGTTCGCGGAAGGTTCGCGCACGTTGCTTACCGGGGGCAATGGTTCGGGCAAATCCACCTTGCTGCAGGTGGTGGCGGGCAATCTTCTGCCCAGCGAAGGCAAGGTACACCGGCACGGCGTGGACGATGCCCAGGCCTACCGCCAGCTCAGTATGGCCGCGCCCTACCTCGAACTCATGGAAGAATTTACCCTGGCCGAAAGCATTTCGTTTCAGGCCAAATTCAAGCCCTGGCGCGGGCAGCTTTCCAATGCACAGGTGCTGGAACTTTCGGGACTTACCCATGCCGCCCACAAAGCCATACGCCATTATTCCTCGGGCATGAAACAGCGCGCCCGCCTGCTGCTGGCCATTATGGCCGATACGCCTTTGCTGCTTTTAGACGAGCCCTGCGCCAATTTAGACCGCGCCGCCATGCAATGGTATGCAGGTCTGGTTTCGGCCCATATCGAAAACCGCACCGTAATTGTGTGCTCCAACCAGCAGCCCGAAGAACATTTTTTCTGCACCTCACAGCTCAGCATCGAGCAATTCAAGCCCTGAAACCATGTCGGCCACACCCATCACCGATGCCTGGCACACCAACTGCCGCCACACGCAGTTTCTGCTTCATGAACTTACGCAGGAACAGTTGGACTATCGCCAAACCCCGCGCAGCAAAACCATTGCCTCCCAGTTTCGCCACATAGCCATGATGCGCAAATACTGGCTCGAAACCCTGGAGCCCGCCACCGGCAAATCCATCGCCCCGCCCGATGCCGACACCACTAACCCCGTGGAACTGGCCGGTTTTCTCACCCTCACCGCCAATCACATAGCCCGCCTGCTCGAAACCGCCGAAACCACCGGCAAACTAAAAGGCTACAAAGCCGGACCCACCATGTTTCTGGCCTACGTATGCGCCCACGAAGGCCATCACCGCGGACAAATACTGCTTTACCTCAAAACCGGCGGCCTTCCGTTTGATAAGGCCAAAAGCTATAAACTCTGGGAGTGGAAATAGCCCTATTTTGCTATCTTTGCGCCTCATTCCTTAGTAACGTTCAACTGATTAAACTCAATTCAAATGGCAGATACCGGTGATGTAAGCCTCGGTACGTTCCTCCGCTACAACGGCGAACTTGTGCAGGTTGTAGAATGGCAGCACAGAACTCCCGGCAACCTCCGTGCTTTTTATCAGGGCAAAATGCGTGTTCTGAGCAACGGAAAACTCGTTGAAAATCGTTTCCGCTCCGGCGAAGGCGTGGAAATTGTGTATGTGGAATACCGCAACCTCCAGTTTATTTACCCCGAAGACAATAACATTGTCCTCATGGATAAAGACTCTTTCGAGCAAATCTATCTCCCCAAAGATATGATTACCAGCGGCCTCGAATTCCTCAAAGAAGGTATGGATGTAAAAGTATGGTTTGAAAGCGACCAGCCCATTTCGGCCGAAGCCCCCAACCATGTGGAACTTCTCATCACCTACACCGAGCCCGGCCTCAAAGGCGATACCGCCACCAACACCCTGAAACCCGCCACGGTTGAAACCGGCGCTGAAGTGCGTGTGCCGCTCTTCTGCAGCGAAGGTGATATGATTCGTATCGATACCCGCAGTGGTGCTTATGTGGAGCGTGTAAAGCAGTAAGTAATTTCCTTTCTTACATATACAAAGTCCGGCTTTTGGCCGGACTTTGTCGTTTGCTGCGGGAAGTTTATATCGCCTTCGGCGATTGAAACTTTCTGCAAGTTTGATGCAAGTCTCCGGACTTGCGAAAGCGGAGGATTGGGGTTCCCTCCCCCTCCCCGGGAATCGGGAATCCGGGAATGTGATTCCCGGTTTTTCCGATTTCCGAAAAATAACCTTTGCATTTTCTGTTTTGAATCTGTGCGCTGCGCGATGCCTCGCGCAGCTACGGGAATCGGGAATCCGGGTATATGATTCCCGGTTTTCCCGATTCCCGAAAAATCACCTTTTCATTTTCTGTTTTGAATCTGTGCGCTGCGCGATGCCTCGCGCAGCTACGGGAATCGGGAATCCGGGTATATGATTCCCGGGTTTCCCGATTCCCGTAAAAAAATTGTGCAGGAGCGAAACTCCAGCGCATTATAATACCGTCCGCTCCCGTCTTCACTGCAAGGCTTCGCGGCGGAGTCGTAAAACAGCATCCGTGCAGGCTCAGGCTTTACGTTCAGCCGGGGCTATAAAAACCTGCCGCTTTCCCTCCGTTCAAACCTTTTGGCTTCGTACCTTTACAGGCAATGAAAATCACACCGCACACACTGGCCGATGTGGCCGCTTTGCTCAATGCCGAATTTGCAGGCCCGGCCGATTTGCCCGTTACCGGCCTCAACGAAGTACACATGGTTGAACATGGCGACCTCATGTTTGTCGATCATCCCAAATACTACGACAAAGCACTCGCCAGTGCCGCCACCACCGTGCTCATCAACAAAAAAGTGGATGCGCCCCAGGGCAAGGGCCTCATCTTTTGCGACGAGCCTTTTACCGCCTTCAACCAGCTTGTGCGCCATTTTCAGCCGCTCAGTTACTCGCTCAAACCCGTAAGCGATACGGCCGTGGTGGGCGAGGGAACCGTGCTGCATCCGGGCGTGTACATTGGCAACAATGTTACCGTGGGACGCAACTGTGTGCTCATGCCGGGCGTGGTGCTGTATGATAATGTAGTCATCGGCAACGACGTAATTATACACGCCGGAGCCATCATTGGCGGACACGCATTCTACTATAAAAAACGCGCCGATCATTTCGAGAAGCTGCTCACCTGCGGCCGCGTGGTTATTCACGATCACGTAGAAATTGGCGCAGGCTGCACCATCGATGCAGGCGTTACCGGCGATACCGTAATTGGCCGCCACACCAAGCTCGACAATCAGGTACACATTGGCCACGATACTGTAATTGGCGAAATGTGCCTGCTGGCTGCGCAGGTGGGTATTGCAGGCGTGTGCCGCATTGGTAACCGCGTTACACTCTGGGGCCAGGTGGGCATTGCCTCCGATCTGGTTATTCACGACGGGGCCGTGGTCATGGCACAGTCGGGCGTAACCAAAGACATTCCCGCCGGATCAGTGCAGTTTGGCTCGCCCAGCGACGACTCGCGGCAGCGTCTGCGCGAAATGGCCAGTATGCGCCAGTTGCCCGGCTGGATTGAAAAACTCCGCAAGGCGGGGCTTTAATTGCTGCACTTCTGAATTTATTACGGCCATTTGTCGTTTAAACTCAGGTATTTGTCTAAATTTAATGCATCCTCTGCGCAGAAGCTGGTAATTTTAGACATGATGGTAAAAAACAGCAGTGGAAGTGCCGGACTAAGCGGCAAGCGTATCAAGGATTTTAAATTGAATGCGCTGCTCGAAGTCACCAATTCCATCAACAACAACGTTTCTACCTCCGAACTCCTCACCACGTTCGAGTCTATCGTGCGCGACAACCTGAGCATCGGCAAACTGGTGCTGTTTAGTTTCGACGGGCAGGGCTGGCGGTGTTTGCTGCAGTTTGGGGTGGACAATTCATTTGCCGATATAGACGTGGCCCGCGAGTTTGCCGCAATTACCGATATACGCACCATCGACATTGCCGCACATCCGCTCGAACGCTCGTTCGAAATTATCATTCCGGTGTACCATAAATCGCTGCCGCTGGCTTATGTGCTGGTGGGCGATATAAACGAAGACGAAAGCGGAATGAGTGCGGCCATCAAGCATTTGCCGTTTGTGCAAACGCTCACCAACATTATTGTGGTGGCCATCGAAAACAAGAAATTAGCCAAAGACAATATCCGCCAGGCCACCATGCGCCGCGAACTCGAACTGGCCTGGGAAGTACAGCGGCAGCTTTTCCCCGAAGAACTGCCCAACGACGAACAGTTCGACATGAACGCCGTGTATCTCCCGCACCTTCAGGTGGGCGGCGATTACTACGATTTTGTGCGCATTAACGAAAACGAAGTGGCGCTTTGTGTGGCCGATGTGTCGGGCAAGGGCGTACCTGCCGCACTGCTCATGTCGAACTTTCAGGCAAACATACGCGTGCTGCTTCAGTACATGCCCGACCTCACCGAGCTTGTGCGCGAACTCAATACCAAAGTAAACCTCAGTGCAAAAGGCGACCGGTTTATTACCCTCTTTGTGGCCAAATACAACCTCGTTACCCGCGTAATGCATTACATAAACGCCGGCCACAATCCGCCCATACTCATTGCGCCCGACGGAGTTACGCAGCTTACCATCGGTTGCACCGGCTTAGGTATGCTCGACGAACTTATTAAAGTAAAGGAAGGCATTCTCAACATCAGCCCTAACTCCATGCTGTGCTGCTACACCGACGGACTTGTAGAACAAACCAACGAAGCAGGCGAGGAGTTTGGCATGGAACGCCTGCAACACCTGGCCTGGCAGGAACGCGAACTTAATCCGGCCGATTTCAATGCCATGCTGCTCAATCAGATTGAGGCGCATAAACAGCATTTGAATTATGTGGATGATATAGCCCTGTTTACCTGCAGGCTGCACTAAGCACTCCGGTTAAAGGAGTTTGGCTTTTTCCTCTTTCTTCTCGGGCACTAACCATAAATCGGCGGCCACAAGCATGGCGGCAAAGGCCCAGAACGGAATGGCGGCTTTGTCGGTATCGAGAAAGTTGTTGAGCGTGCCGTGTATGAAATACGTTACAAGTCCAAGCAGCACGGCAAGCAACACCGAGCGCATTTCGCCGGGCTGCATACGGTGATAGAGCCGCCAGCCGGTCCAGATAATGGTTATTACAATTCCCAGCATCGACACAAAGCCCAGCACACCGCTTTCGCAGAGCGGGCCTATGTATTCGCTGTGAGCATTGCCCAGGTCGCCGGCATTGGTGCTGATAATGGTTTTCTCGCCCGAAAGCTGAAACGGGGCATACTGAAAACTGTATGTGCCCGGCCCCCAGCCAAACACCGGCCGCTCGTCGAACATGCGCATGGCCGAACTCCAGCGGTTGAGGCGCTCAAGGTTGGAAGCGTCGGTGGAAATGTTGGAAATGGATTCAATGTGCTCGGCCAGGTCGTCTGACGTATCCTGACGGTTTTTTTCGAGCTTCATCACAATGTCTGTCCACGAAAACAGGAGCAGCAGCGCCCCCGCCACGCCCACCGTGGCTAAGTAAATAAACTTAATGCGCAGGCGGAATACCACAAACAGCAGGAACGCGCCAATTAAACTTACCCACGCCGCACGGGTATAGGAGAAAATAAGCGCAGTGGTGAAAATAAGCAGCAGCAGCCCGGCAATAATGCGCACGTTAATGCCATAGCGGCGGCTCATGGTGAATGCAATAATGGCCGGGAAAAACATGGCCAGCGCCGCACCGTAAGCGGTATGGTCGTTGTAAAACGGCGACATTACCCAGTGTGCCGAATCCTGATCGAAGCCGTAAAGCGAGTGATTGTAAACGGTGTAACCAATAACAATGGTAAACGGCAGTATGTAGAGCCACAAAAACTTGCGCACATTGCTCATGTTCCTAAACATCTGCACACCGAGGAAATAAAACGGCACCACAAACCACAAACGCGCCACCAGAAACTTAAACGACACAAGCGGCATTTCGCTGGTCATGGTGGTTACTGCTATCCACGCCAGATTAAACAGTATGGCAATGGTAACAGGATGCGCCAGAAAACGCCTGTCGAATTTTCCCTGCTGTATAAACTTGAGCAGCATGAGCATGAGTATGCCCGCTAATATTGGCTCCACCGGCAAACTCAAACCGATGCGTATATCCTGATCGGCCAGCACCACCGAAAGCGGGGTGAGAAATACGCAGATGAGCAGAAGTTTGTCGAGCGCAAATACGGCCATTGCGCCTACCAGCAATACGGCAGGCAGGAGGTTGAGCCAGTAAAATTCGTTGAGCATGCACACCGTGTTGGCGGCCAGAAAAACGGCGCACCAGCCATACACCCACCAGAGGGTGCGTTTATCGGTTATTTTTTGCTCAGGCAGCATGGGTGGCTGAATTCCGTTTACTGTCCAACAACACAAAAAGCAGGAACCCGAGGAACAGCGCCGAACCTGTGGCAATGGCCACAATAAGCCAGCGCACGGGATATGATTTTGAGTCGGCGGGGTAGGGCGATGCCACTACGTTGGAGTAGGTAAGTTCTTTGGTAAGATCGCTCAGTGCGCGGTCGTATTCGCTGCGTACATCGCCGAAGTCTTTGCGTAGCTGATCGAGCTGGTCGCTGTACCAGAGCAGGTCGCCGCCTTTTATCTGGAGGTTTTTAAACAGTGTGTCGGCTTTGGCGTTGCGGCCGTCGTTTTTAAGAATGCCGCGTGTTACCTCGCGCGCCTGCGATTTGTAATCGAGCAGGCCGTAGTTCTGGCGCAGCAACTGCATCTGCTTTTCCATGGTGTCAATCTGCATCTGCTTTTGCTGCAACTGACCTTTGAAAATATTTACCACTTCCAGCGTTTTTTCGCGCTGCAGGCTGCGGGCTTTGAGGTTTACAAATGTAATGAGCGACTTTACCATGGCGCAGGCAGAGTCGGGGTTGGTATCGTAAATATAAATCTGCACCGATTCGAATTCGGTTTTGCGCACCTCCACATTTTCTTCGTAGCAGGCCAGCAGGCGGGCCTTTCCGGCTTTTGCCGAAGTATCGATGCCATATACTTTTTCCAGCTTAAACCGGCGAACCATCATTTCCCGCACATCGGTGGAGCGGAACAGTTGCAGCAATTGTTCCGACGGAGTTTCGCTGGAATAAGGGATAATATTTACGGGGTAAACCACCGCCATCGACTTGAATCGCGGTTTAATAAAGGTTTCTCCCGAGAAAATAAAACCGCACACGGCCGCCGCCACACCAATTATACCGAGGTGCAGTAAACGCTTACGGGCTATCTTTAGCAGGCCGGATTGCTCGAAAAGTTCTGACATTGTGAAATCAGGCAGTGGTTTGAGATTCTTTGCGGATGCGCTGGATATTATCAAACAGGATAAGACCGAGTACACCGAATATTAATGTGGTTACCGTGCTCACCGCCACAATGAGCCAGCGTACAGGGTACGACTTCCTTTCGGCAGGGAACGCTTTATTTACGATAAACTTGTAGGTAAGGGATTGTTCGTTATCCACTTTAGCCTCCTCATATTTAGTTTTAAGCAGGTTAAGCTGCTGGCGCTGGATGTATAGGTTTTCGCGGATAGACATGTACGCCGAACCGTATCGGGCAATAATATCAAGCTCCTGGCGCAGCGAGGCTATGGCGCGCTGATCGCCTTTGGCAAGGGCAATGGCATACTGCTCGCTGGTTACTTCCGACTGTGATTCGTAGTCGTAAACCCCGGCTTTGTTTATTTTGGCCAGCGAATCCTGCATACCGTCAACCTCGGCTTTTTTGGAGAAGTACTCGGCTTCCACAATTCTAAACGCCTGTCCGGCGCGGTCGCGCTGCATACGGGTTTTGGTAGAGTCGAGCAGGGCCGCAATGTCGTTGGCAATGGCCGCCGCCATTACACGGTCTTCGTCGAGCACTTCTACTTTTACCGACATAAACTCGGTGCGTTTAAACGAAATGTTATCGCTGTACATTTCGTAAAGGCGCGTGTTTTTGTATTTGTCGGCAGTATCTATGCGATAGTGCTCCATAAGGTTGTACTTTTTGCAGATGGCCGAGCGGATTTCGTCGGAGTTGAGAATCTGCATCATCTGTTCGGCCTGTTCTTCCTCGCCAAACTGAAGTACGTCCTGCTTGCCGGTTACATCTTCGGTAAGAAGGGCCTTGGAAATGGAGTTCGATTGTACGGGGAACATGATAACCGACGATTTGAATTTTTCGCGGATCATGAGCGATACTACCGACGATATTGCGGCTGCCGCAATACCGATAATAATAAGAGGCTTACGCCAGCGCCAGAGAAAGTCGAGCAGGCTGGCCGAGTTGAACGAGTTTTCGTTGCCGTGGGTTGTCATGAACGAAAGGTGTGTTTCCGTGTGTGTTTGCCCCTGCCGTGACTGCTATGGGTACAATTCCCCGACAGGCAGGGGCAAAAGTAACAAAAAACCTTTGCCAGCCTGCCAAAAGCGGCCGTAACGGATTTCGGGTTAAATTATTGCAGAATGGGCGAAAAAATGATTACCCGTATTTCATAATCCTGAACATGCCCTTCACGCTGATAAGCCTTGTGGCAAAAGCCCAGGCCAGCGAAGTGCCGGTCATTACGATAAATCCGGGAATCCAGCCCGATTTTCCGGGCTGCATCAGGTAGGTGTGGCATACCTGGGCAATGGCAATTACGCCCGCCGTGTACACCACCAGCGTGGTAATGAGCCTCCAGTTTATGCGGAATTTAAACCAGCGCTGCACAATGAGCACCTGCGCCAGCGCGGTAAGCAACTGTGTGGCCAGACTGGAAATGGCCGTGCCCCGCGCTTCCATCTGAAAGTGCTTGATAAACAGGTAGTTCATTCCCACATTGAAAATCATGCCCGAAAGCGCCACCACGTTAAGCTGCTTTAAATTGCCATTGGCCGTGAGCAGGGTGCCAAAAATGTAGGTGGTGGAAATGGCCACAAAACAACTCATCAGCACACTGAACACAAAGGTCACATCGCCCAGATGCTCGGTGCCGTAGAGCATTCCCATGAGGCTTTCGCGGTAAAATGCACAGCCCACGGCAATCAATACGGCCGGGGTAATGAGCAGGGTAAACGAAAGTTTTACCAGCGGCTCCACCGATTCCCTGAATTTCAGCATACGCGAAAACATGGGCAGCAGCAGCACCGAAAACAGGTAGGCAATCATGTTGGTGGCATCGAGCAGGCGATAGGCTTTGGCGTAAATGCCCGCCTGTTCGGGGCCCGAGTGTTCGAGCTCGTCGGCCAGCCTGGTGCGTTCCAGCTTTTCGGTTTCGTTAAGCACCAGGTCGGGGTCGCGGAGTACTTTAAGGCGTTCGGCCTTTACGGCATCGCCTGCGGGCAACATGCGTTCGAGCATTACCGAGTCGATGCGGTTGTAAAACGTCATCAGCAGCACCAGCACCGCAAACGGAAAGCTCTTGCGCAGAATCATCACCGAAAACGGACGGCTCCAGCGCAGTTTTACGGTGTGTGTATGCTTTGCCACGGCCAGAAATGCCACGCCTGCCGTAATGAGGTAGCCGGCGGTTTGGGCATATACAAAGTCCATAATGTCAACCCGGTGCGCAAACAAATTGGTCCACAGCATGGTTCCCACAATGGCAATCATGAGCACCCGGTCGAGTACCGAAATCAGCGCATCGGTTTTAAACAAATGCAGGCCCTGCAAATTGGAACGCAGGTAAAGCACCATTGAAATAAGAAACTGGTTGAAGCCCAGCATGAGCAGCAGTTTCAGCAGGCGCGTATCGTAGCCGATTATGAGACCGACTACAATGGTGGCAATAATATAGACTACGGCCAGCCCCAGTTTAAGCACAAACAGCGCCGAAAAATGCTTGGTAAGCAGGTGGCTGTTCTGGGCAATGTTTTTGTTGTTGAAATTGGTAATGCCCACATCCAGCAGGATATTGAGCAGGAAAGAAAAATTAAACAGCGCAAAATATTCGCCGTAGGCCGCGTTGCCCACTTCGTTCTGTACATTGGGCTCAATCACCAGAATCCAGAACGGCTTGATGAGCAGGTTCAGGAATAAAAGAATAACCAGGTTGGTGACGAAACTGCGCTGCATGATTTGGGATGAAGGCGCGAAAATACGAAAACGGCGGGGATCGGAGTCTATTTTGATTTTTGCGCCGTTCTTTCCTAGTAAACCTTACGAGTTTAGCCCGGCCGGTTGGCGGCGTTTTTGCACATTTGCACATGCTTTTACCACCGCCTACTGCACCGCTGCAGGTTGTAGCGCCTTTGCCCGGCTGGCCGCAGGGCCTGCAGGTGGCTTTGCTGCGCATGGATAAAGTGCATGGGCAGTATGGCGGCAACAAGTATTACAAGCTGTATTACAATCTGGCCGAGGCAAAGCAGCTTGGCCTGCCCGTTCTCACTTTCGGCGGTGCATACTCCAACCACATTATGGCCACTGCCGCTGCCGCTGCCGAAGCGGGCATTGCAGTCACCGGCATTATTCGCGGCGATGAGCTGAATGCGTCTTCCAACCACATACTTGCAGCGGCATCGGCACTGGGCATGGAGCTTCACTTCGTAAGCCGCAGCGAGTACCGCCGCCGCTACGATGCCGCCTACCACCATGAACTGCGGGCACGTTTCGGTACATTTTACTTAGTGCCCGAAGGCGGCACCAATGCGCTGGCCGTAAAAGGCTTTGCCCACGCGCTTCCGCCCGAGGCATACGAGTATGCGCACATCGTATGCGCCACCGGCACCGGGGGCACACTGGCGGGGCTGGCTGCGGCGGCAAGGCCACATCAGCGCGTAACGGGTATTGCGGTGGTGAATGATGGGGAGCGTATTCGTGAGCGGGTGGGTGAGTTGTTGCGGCCTTACCCGGATGCGGCGGCGTGGGAGCTGGTGGAGCGGTTTACGTTTGGGGGGTATGCGCAGGCGGATGCGGAGTTGGAGGATTTTTGTGGGCGTGTTTCGGCGTTTTGGGGGATTAATGCCGATGCGCAGTATGTGGGTAAGATGCTTTGGGGGGTGAATGCGATGGTGGGGGCGGGAGAGTTGGGGCGTGATGTATTGATAGTGTGTTCGGGGGTGAATTAGTCAGATCTAAGGATATTGAAGTGTGTTTTAATTCAATTATTTTTACTGATATATGCAATTTTTACTTTTGGAAAAAAAACCAGTAATGAAAGATGTTCTTGATAGTATTAAAGAAAGGGTAGCGAACCCTTTGATTTTCTCTTTTTTGGCTTCTTGGCTTATCGCTAACTGGCGAATAATTATTGGCTTGTTTTGGTTTGATAGTAACGATATAAATCGTGCAGGGTACTATTCATTGATTGATTTCATTGAAAAAACAATAAATCTATACAATGGATTCGTGATTCCATTTTTTTGTGCTATTGGCTATGTTATTTTCAACCCAATAGTCAAGAATTTGATCAGATTTTTTTATGCCTGGACAACAAGGTGGGGTGAAAGATATCGTCTATCAATACTTCGGGAGAGTAATATTAGCATTAATAAGTATATCTCATTAAAACAAGATTTGGATAATAAAACTGCTGAACTTGTTGATTTTATGAATAAAGAAACCGATATCATGACCAAAGTCAATGACATTCGTCAACAACTAATACTGACCCAAAAGACGAATAATTCTTTAACCGACGAACTAAAACAACTACGATCAAATCAAAATGCTTTATTTAATATTCATTTTTTAAATGGGTATTGGGTTAATAGATATGAGTTGCCAAATGGTGAAAAGGGAAGGGAGGAAATATTTATTGATTCTGGTAGTTACTCAATGATAGGCAAATTCAACGAGCAGAAAAAGGCCTTTGATATTGTTGACTTCGTTTATAACCCAAATATAAATCAAATATTTTTCATTAAAGTCATTGTTCCTGAACTATACGACAAGGTTCCGGCTGATGATCGAATTCATATTAATAGACTTAAATTAATTAATAATGATTTATTAGTCGGCCTTGAAGATGGGAAAATTAAAATAGAGTATCGAAAGAAAATAGTTGCTATAAGCTAAGGGGGGCTAAATTCACAACTATATTGTGTATTAGGATGCTATCAACATCCCCCTGTTAAAATCCCGGCATTCCCCACTCATTCACATACTACCGCTCCGCATAGTTTTGTACCATGCGCCTTGTACCGAGCCGGCTCATTGCATGTATCCTAATCCTTTCCCTCCGCAGCTACGCACAGCCGTCGGAACGAAAGCTCATGCCTGCCGATTATATCGCCAAATACAAGGAAGACGCCATCCGCGAAATGCAGCTCTCCCGCGTGCCGGCCAGCATTACACTGGCGCAGGGAATGCTCGAAAGCGATAACGGAAACAGCGCCCTGGCCGTGTATGCCAACAACCATTTCGGGATAAAATGCCATACCGAATGGACTGGCGATACTTATATTCAGGACGACGACGAAAAGAACGAATGCTTCCGCAAGTACAAAAGCGTGTTCGATTCTTACGACGATCATTCGAAATTCCTCACCACACGCAAACGCTACGCCTTCCTATTCGAACTCAAAACCACCGATTACAAGGGCTGGGCACGCGGACTAAAAGAAGCCGGTTACGCCACCGACCCCAAATATGCCGACCGCCTCATCGACATTATTGAGCGCAATAAGCTGTATGAGTTTGATGTGCAGCAGCCCCTGCCCTCGGTTATTGTACAGTCGAAACCCAAGCCGCATACTGTTTCTGCCACTGCATCGGGGCGCGAAATTTTGCGCAACAATGAGGTGAAATGCGTGGTGGTAAAAAAGGGCGATACATTTTACAAACTCGCGCAGGAACTGGGCCTCGAAGTGTGGCAGTTGTATAAATACAACGAACTCGATCAAAACGCCGTGCTCAAGCCGGGGCAGATGATTTACCTGCAGCCTAAACGTAAGAAATCGCGTACCGAACAATCGCATACTGTAAAGCCTGGTGAAACACTTTACCAGATTTCGCAGCAATACGGGGTGAAATTGAGTGCGTTGTATAAAATCAATAAGCTGCAGCCGGGTGCGGAAATAAAAACGGGGGATGTAATAAGGCTTCGGCGAAAGTAATTCCTTAGAAAAATAATTTTTTGGAGCGGAAGTAGGGATGCAATAAACAACCGCTTGGCTCCTGCTTTCCGCTACAATTTGCTAAAACAAAAATATAATTCTGGTTTGTTAACCCTTCGAGGTCAAAAAAGACCTCGAAGGGGCATTGTACAATTTTTGTTTTAGCAAATTTCCGCTGCAATCAGGGCTGGAGAATCATTCCGTCCGGTGTTTCAAAATGCCTTTTTAAACTGATCGCCTTACTCACTTGCTACATTCTTCATTATTCCGGCTTACTCAGAAACCCGGCGAGTTCAGGTTCTAATCCGGTAATCGTTTTTCCGTAGCGCGCCAGTGTGAGTTGTAAATTTTTGTCGTACACCAGCAGTGCCGAAACGCCTTTGCCTTCTTTCACCTGGGCCAGCGCATCGGTAAACAGGTCGGTGTTCCACACCATCGTTACGCCGGCCGTGTCCACACCCTGAAAAACCGATTGCAGCAAAGCCGGGCGCTCCACCCTGCGTACATTTTCAAACAGCGCAATAAGTTGTACCGTATCGCTGCCAGCCAACGCCTGCTTCCTGAAAAACTGACTGAATATGCGCATACACGGAATGCAGTCGTTGGCACTCATGGCAAACACCAATGTGTGCGCACGTTTGGGCTGGGTGCTTAACCATTGTCTCAGCGTTTGTGGCCGTACCGGAGTCGCAGACGTTTTTTCCTCAGGCTGCGTGCAGGCGCAAAGCAAAGCCGGGATAAGCACTACAAGCAGCAGTTTCATTGCACAGTAAGTTGGTAGGTGTCGATATAATATTTTTCGCCGCTGCGGTTAATGAAGTAATACGTAGCTGCCTGCGTGCCGAAAAATCCGCCGCCGGTCATGGTTGTGTCAAATACTGTTTTAGCAGCCTGCGCATCATACACACGAAACTGAATGGCGGTGTCGGCTTTTATTTTTTCGCGGCGCACACTGTAGAGGAGTATGTTTTTCTGAATATCGAAATCGCCGAAGAGTGTTTCGTTTTCGCTGTACACGGGTTGCAGCGGATATTTCTTTTTTTCGGGTACGGTGTACCAGCCGGCAATGGTTTGTACGATTACTTTGCCGTTAATCAGTTTCATGGGGTGCATTCGGCTCACATGCTCGCGGGCGCAGGTGCGGTATTCCGTAATGTCGGCTGTGCCGAGCAGTAATTGTTGCCAGCTAATACAAGCGCCACGGTTTAACTTACCGATAAGCGAGAAGCTGTCTTTTGCCGTAACCGGCATTGAGTCGGGTAATGAAAAGATTTTATCGTCGGTGTGCGCGCATACATAAAATTCATTTTCGTAAAGCAGAAATCCCTTATCCCACATGGGCACAGTTTGTTTTCCCCGGGCATCTTTCATTCCCGCTTCATTGATATAGGATATAGTACGGATATTGAACAATGAATCAGTTTCAATAATGAACTGTGCATTTCCCAGACCAATAAAATCTTCGGGACGTGCGTTGGGCAATTTTAGCAGTGTGTTCACAGTTTCTGCACTGCTTCCGCCCGAACCGGTCATAAACTCGGCCGTTTTCTCAATCGTGCTGTAATACCACGGAATGCTGATGATATAATTTATATAAAATGTGCCCGACTGAAAATGAAATGTACTTACCCCGTAAAATGGCCGGAATAAATCATCTTCCTGTGCGGAAGTATCGGGAGGCAGATAGATAAGGCTTCTTGCCGAATCGTAAGGCCAGGATAGTTTGCGTAAAAGGTTGTGCAACGAATCGTTGCCGGTGAAATGTCTTATACTTTTACCGGTTTGAGTATCGTAAATATGCAGTTTACGATCAATTTTCACCGCAATCTGGTGCGGGCCGGTACTTATAATATGCAGCGGGGGACTTCTGAACACTTCATCCGTTTCTTCAATGGCCACGTGGCTCAATAGTTTAAACGAGGCACCGCTGCCACCGCTGCAACTGTAAAACAGCGCAGCGGTGAGCAACAGCACCCATGAAAAGAGTCCGGTTCCTTTCATGATTAAAGCGGATCAAAAGCAAACGTGCAACCGTCAGGCTCTACCGATACATTACGAATGCCACGTATTTCGATCATGATCGGTGTAGGCTCGTTTAAAATAAGCACATCATTACCGCTGCTCGAGTTGACATCAGAAGCTACTGTAATAATATCGCTTAATGAGGCGGTTAAGTTATTTTGCCCGTTCCTGTCGTCAATTACAGTTACTGCGCAAACCCCTGAAGTTCCTTTGCAGCGATTTAAAGCAGTGCTGTTCGGGAAGTTGGGATCAAGTTCCAGTCTTCCCGGCAGGTATTTGAGAATAGGCCCGCGACTGTTGTTTGCCGCGTCCAGCAGCTCGCGGTAATATTCGGGCGAAGCCGCCTCAATTACCTGTAATGCCGTGCGCTGTTGGTAATCATTCAGCGAAGGCTGTGCCGGATTCTGACTTTCTTTTGAGCAACTGCCCAAAGCCAGCGCAGCACTTACCAATGCCGCAGCTAAAAATTTCTGGTTCATCATAAGTATTGGTTTTTGGTTCACGGCAAATATATAATTGAAAATGAAAAATGAAAATGTGTAAATAAAATATTATGTGGTAAAAATAATTGTTTTTTATCACTCTTATGATTGAAAAATAGTTTTTGTTGAATAAATTTTAATCAGTAAGACGCTGTTGTTAAATAGATTAGACGAATGTCTGGGTATGATTTTTTTGCCGGAGAAACCACCGGCAAGCACAGTCGTAATTCCCCCCTCCGATTTCGACAGGCTCAATCTCCGGGGGGGCGCATTCGTCTTTATTGGGAAGATAATTCGTTACAATTTTCCAGAAGTTGATCCACACCGATTCCAGCTGTGGTTGATCCACACAGATTCCCACCGGTGGTTGAGCCTGTCGAAACCACCGACCATTGAGCAAAACAAAAATCTAAAGCAATAATTACCCCGGTGGTTGAGCCTGTCGAAACCACCGGCAAGCACAGTCGTAATTCCCCCCCTCCGATTTCGACAGGCTCAATCTCCGGGGGGCGCATTCGTCTTAATTGGGAAGATAATTCGTTACAATTTTTCCAGAAGTTGATCCACACCGATTCCAGCGGTGGTTGATCCACACAGATTCCCACCGGTGGTTGAGCCTGTCGAACCCCCCGGTGGCTGATTAACACAGATTCCAACCGGTGGTTGAGCCTGTCGAAACCACATCACGCAAAAAACAAATACCCCGCAAAAATCGCAGCCACAATTCCTGCCAGATCAGTAAGCAGTCCGTAGGCCACCGCATAACGTGTTTTGGTTACACCCGCCGCACCAAAATAAACAGCCACAATATAAAGCGTAGTATCGGCAGCACCCTGCATGATGCAGGATATGCGGCCGGGCAGGCTGTCGGGGCCGTATATTTTCATGGTCTCCACCATCATCGAACGTGCGCCGCTGCCGCTGAGCGGTTTCATAAATGCAGTGGGCAGCGAGGGTACAAAACCTCCGTCGCCACCCATGCTTTGTACTAAGGCCAGCAGTCCGTTTTCCATGAGTTTCATGGCACCCGAGGCGCGGAATATGCTCACGGCCACCAGCATAGCCACCAGATAAGGGATAATGCTCACGGCGGTTTTAAATCCGTCTTTGGCGCCCTCCACAAACACTTCAAACATATTGAGCCGCGCCCGCCAGCCTGCCAGCAGAAAGGCAATAATTACGCTCATGAGCAAACCATTGCCCACCAGCGCGGTGTACTTCTCAATCGTTTCGCGGGGCTGTCCGTAAAGCATGGCTACAAGGCCGCACACCATCAGAGTAAGCGCGCCAAGCCAGCCCAGCAGCACCGCATCGGGACGAATGCGCTGGCGAAACATGCACAGCAGAATGCCGGTGAGTGTGGATACGTAGGTGGCCAGCAGAATGGGCATAAACACATCGGCCGGATTGGCCGCACCGGCCTGCGCACGGTAGGCGAGAATGCTCACCGGAATTAGCGTAAGGCTCGAAGTGTTTATCACCAGAAACATAATCTGTGCATCGCTGGCGGTGTCTTTTTGCGGATTAATTTCCTGCAGCCGCTGCATGGCCTTGAGTCCCGAAGGCGTGGCCGCATTATCGAGCCCCAGCATATTGGCCGAAAAATTCATGAGAATATGCCCCATGGCCGGATCCTGCCGCGGCACACCGGGAAACAAGCGGCTGAAAAACGGCGAAGTAATACGCGCCATAAAACCAATGGCCCCCGCCTGCTCGCCAATGCGCATCAGCCCCAGCCACAGTGTCATTACGCCGGTAAGCCCCAGCGCAATTTCAAACGCCGTTTTAGCCCCGTCGAAAAGCCCGCCCGTAAGCTCGCCGAATACGCCTGTTTCGCCAAACACAAACAAACGCACCAGCGCCACCACAAAGCCAATGAGAAACAGAAAAAGCCAGATGTAATTAAGCAGCATACGGCCAAAGTAGAACAAAGCCGCCGCCGCCAAATCGCGGCCCATGAGAAAGTATTAACAGCGTATTGTGTTAATTGAACGTTTGAGGTAAATTTGAAAAAACTAACCTCTGTAACCTCGTCACACTATGGCTCCAATAGCACTCATTATCGTGGTCATTATAATAGTAATGGCTTTAAAAGGGAAATTTTCGGGTGGGAATTCCGGCTCTGGCTCCGGGCCCCACAATCATCACTCCGGCTCTTCATCCGATAACAGTTACATGTACCCACCCGTGCATTCGCACAATGATGCAACCGATCATTTACATTCAACCAATTTACACACCGATCAGCATTCACACTGGAACGACAATAGTTCTTCCTGGAACAACAGCGACAGCAGTTCCTCCTGGAGCAGCAGCGATTCTTAGTCTTACAGCAGCGACAGCAGTTCGTCGTCCTCGTCCGACAGCAGTTCCACTTCATCCTCATCCGACAGCTTTTAAAAACAGTTACTCATGCTGTTCAACTCCTTAGTCAATCTCCTCTTTAAAAACGGAATCAAACCCACACGGTCTTCGTCTGTGCTTCGCAGCGAAGGACGTTTGCGCCCGCTCAGACACGAGGAAGATAATCTTACCGATGTGGTAATTATTCCCGACTGGCTTCCGGAACATTTGCGTCCCAGGCCGCAAAATCAGGCTTCAAAATCTGATTCCGAAACCAATGGCGATGAGGCATGAATGCAATAGTAATTATTGTACTTGTGATAATTCTGGTGTTGATGTTTCTGCCCGGAAGAAGACGCGACGGAAGCTGGTACCTGATTTTATTTTCGTGGTTTTACTCTGATTCTGACAGCAATTCTGATTCCGATTCCGAAAACGATTCTGATTCGGGCGGTGATTCGGATGGCGATGGGGGTGATGGAGGTGATGGAGGAGATTGAAATTTATAATTTTACACTATGCACCCGTTGCTCTGGATTATACCGGTAATTTTGTTTCTGCTATTAGTGGCATGGTCGTTTTATTTGTGGAGAAAAGAGCATTCCGGAGAAGAACGATTTTCAATATCAGAAGCATTTGTTCTTTTACTTGAGGCGATATTGGGCATATTTAAGTGAGGAACAATGCAAATGCCTGAACAGATTGTTAAATCCCGACACTGTTAAGTGAACAATCCCCGCGATAAAGAATGAACTAGAAATTACTCCCCTCTCACCACCTCAAAAAAATTCTCAAACACCTTCAACCCATTCCCACCGCTCACCTCCGGATGAAACTGCACCCCAAACAACGGCCACACCGGATGCCGCATGGCTTCCACCACATAATCGGCCGAAGAGGCTAAGTGAATGAACGACGAAGGCAGGGTAATTCCTTCGGTATGATCTTCGGCCATTACGGTGCTTTCGCCAAGGCCTTTCAGCAGCACATCCTGTTTTACCACGCGCAGCGGAATGGAAGTGCGAACAGCCGGGCCGCGGAAAATTTTTGCACCGTGCAAAATGCCCATTACCTGATGCCCGAAACAAATGCCCAGCACCGGCAATTTCCCCTCTTTCGCCCAGCCGAATTTTTCGTGATAAGGTGCATGATCCACCTCGGTAAGAAAAGTGGGTGAGCCGCTGAAAATTACCGCCTGCGCCCCGTGCAGATCATTCGCCGAAAATTCCTGCCAGCCGGTTATGCGGTTGGGAAATCCGCATTGCGAAACCATTTCGGCAATGTGCGGTGTTTTGGTGCTTCCGAATTGAATGATGAGAACCATTTGCAATGAATTTATAATTGACAGATACAATTACGCTGTACCCAAAAATACGAACTGCGGGCCAAGCCCGCAGTTCGTATAATCATATTTCAATTATTGCTTATTATTCAATGATAAGCATTTCCACACGGCGGTTGCGCTGGCGGCCTTCGGGTGTGGTGTTGGGCGCAATGGGGCGGGTTTGTCCAAACCACTCGGTCTTGAGCTGCGCCTCAGATACGCCTTTCTTCATCAGATAGGCTTTAACGGCTTTGGCGCGTTTCTCCGACAGTTTCATGTTGGCGGCCGGTTTGCCCACGTTGTCGGTGTGGCCCGAAATTTTCAGCTTCCAGTTCGGCTTCTTCTTGAGCAGTTCGGCAAGCTCGTCGAGCGAAGCGTATGAGGTGGCGCGGATGATGTCTTTGCCGCTTTCGAATTCGAGATTGTCGAAGGCTTTCTTCAGAATCTCGGCTTCCTGCTGGGTAAGCTGCACCACCACATCGGGCACTTCAATGGGCTTGAGGTTGTTTTTCACCGGCTTCGGAATGTCGAAACGGAACAGTCCGTCGCTCAGGCTGCGGATGGCGCGTTTGGCATTGCCGTTTACAATTACACGTACTTCGTTTGTGCCCTGTGTATTGTCGCCGTCGAGGCGGAATACGCATACCGAATCGGCAGGCAGGCTTTCGTAAGTAAACGAACCGTCTTTGGCCTGACGCACCGAGTTGAGACTCTGACCGGCAATGTTCACTAAGTGCAAACGAACTTCGGGGCAGCCTTCGTTGTCGGCAGGGCCGGCTTTTTCGGGGCAAAGGTCGAGTTTGTCCATCACGCCGTCGCCGTCCTTATCGGGGCAGCCTTTGAATTCGGGCAGGCCGGCTTCATCCGGGCAGTCGTCTTCTTTGTCAATAATCTTGTCGCCGTCTTTATCCGGACAGCCGTTAAACTCCTGCAGGCCCGGATCATCGGGGCAGGCATCCTGTTTGTCGGTAATGCCGTCGCCGTCTTTGTCGGGGCAGCCGTTGAGTTGTTTCAGGCCGGGCTCGTCGGGGCAAATGTCTTCCGAATCCTGAATGTGGTCGCCGTCGCGGTCGGGACAGCCAAGGAATTCCCAAACGCCGGGCACATCCACGCACTTGTCTTTCTTGTCAGATACCTTGTCCTTGTCGCGGTCACGCACAGGCTTGTACAGGATGGGAATTTTAAGCGCCATGAAGAAATCGGCACCGTAGAGAATTTTATTTCCGTGTTCGCCTTTTCTGATAATGAACGGACTCAGGTTGGAAGTGCCCAGCACCAGCGGCCCTAACCGCACACCTGTACCAATGTTGAAATTGCGGTGCTGATCGTAAGTCATGGGCACCCACACGCCAAACCATTTATGATCCCAGCGCGGGGTAAGGGTGATGCGGGTAAGTTCGTGTACTTTCTCCGGATTTTTTCGGAACTGGAATGCGTAGAACGGAGTAAGGTTTACATAAAAATCTTTCCAGATATTATAATCGATCTGGAAGCTGAATGCCAGCGGGAGATTCATGCGGTAATCGCCGTCGGCGGCACCGGCCATTGCACCATTGCCAAAACGATTACGCAATGTGTCGTCGAATGCGCGGATGGGAATAGAATCAAACTCAAGGTTATTTACATTCCATGAATTTACATCGGCCACAAAATCGTTGGCAAATTCACCCTTATCGAATTTAATCGAACCAAGATCGGTGAGCGAAGCACCCACGCGCAACTTGTATTTGTTTTTATGGCGCATCCACAAATCGGTTTCGCCATCCATGTCGTACTTGTACTTCTGGTAATCGGGTCGCCATTCATATACAAAACCGAGATCGAGACCAATACCGGGGCTGTTGAAGTTAAGGCGGTAGTTGGGCTGCTGGCCATCGGGAAATTCAAAATTGTCGGAATGGCTGTAACGGATTTCAGAACGGAAGAAGGTAAGCACCGAATCGTTCTGCACCAGATACTGCAGGTTATCGGCAAACATATAAGCCGAACCAAGACCGAGCAGCAGTTTGGGGCGCACACCAATTTTCATGAAATGCTGTTTCTGGTCAACCAGCGTATGGCCCCAGGTAATGCCAAATTCGGCCCAGCTCATGTACTGGATGCTGAGTTGTTTGTTTTCGATGCGCTGCAGCCAGTTCTGGCTGTTTTCGAGGCCCGAGTAAGCCAGTTCGGCCAGCGGCTCGCCCACGCCGTCCACGTTTATGTAAGAACGCACACTGCCGGTAAAAGCCAGCGCGTTCTTCTCATTCAGTGTCACCATAAACGAGGGCAGGTGAATGCGGTTGCTGAAATACACCGATTTATCATAGTTGGCGGTGCGGCGGAAAAGATAACGGTCGGCGAAGAGCGAGTCTTCGAAATTGGGAAATGCGCTCGTGCTGTCGGGCGGAAGCAGCGGGCCCACGCGGTTGTCGAAAGCGGTTTTGCGCAAGCCAATGTAATTGTTGCTAAAACCAAAGCTGACACCCGTAAGCATAATGTCAACTTTGAAACGGCTGTCGGCTATTGACGCAGGATTGAGATCGATACCGTTTACACCCGCATAATTGCTCGAGGTGTAGCCTAAGAAATCCTGCTGGGCTTTTGCGCCAAAAGGCAAAAGACCAAGCAGCAGCAGAAGGAATGCTGTGGTTTTTTTCATACTCGGGTTTGGTTAAGTACGCCAAATATAGTTAAAACACATTGTGCAACACCTTTTATGTGACTGCAGAAAGTGTGGATATAATATGTGTATCAACAATAAGTTGACGCCGTATTTGCTTACAAATTTACCGGCCATGCACAGATGTAGCGGCCGTTTGCTCCGCATACCAATGTGTAGGCGGTGGTGCTGTTTAAACGGCCAATGCTGCATGGTGTTTGTCCGGTAATGGGACTTCCGGGCGTGGGAGTGCCCGTGCTGTGAAGCAGATGGAGCTGTGCGGTTTGGGGGCTGTTTACGGCTATGCGCACATTGCCGCTGCCAAAACTAAACACCTGCGCACGGCCTTTCAACGGGCCGTCGAAACTTTGGCTTAACAATAATTTCTTGCTTTGATCAAACACCTGCAGGCGGCTTCCCTGTGTAAAAAGATATTCGCGGCTGCCGTCGCCGTTGGCATCACCGTAGCTGAATTCGGGGCGGCCTTCAAAATCGTTGATGTGCAGGCGTTCTAAATTTCCGTTCAACGCCAGGCGCACCACATTGCCTAAGGTATCGGCAGCTACCAGGCAGGTTTGTGCCAGATCGCGGCCCGGTTCGAGCGTGAAGGCTTGCAGCGGTGCGGGCATTTGTTCGCGCAGGTTAATGCGCGCATTGCCCTGCCTGTCGCACACATACACACGACCGCTGCGATCGGCAAATACGATGTAATCTTTTCCGCCCACCACGCAGTGTTGTGCGGGGGCTTGAATGACATCGGCAGCGGGGGCAAATTTCCAGCCTTCCACTTTTTCGCCTTTCGCAGTGTAATTGTAAACGCGCTTATCTGCGCAGGCAATGAGTAAACGGTAGTTGCGGTCGTTGTCGTAATCCATTACCCGCACCGGCGAACTGGCTTTGGCCGCCAGCTTCAGCGGAAACGGCGCAAGGTTGTTGCCGTTGCGGTCAATCACATACAGCGCCGACGCGGTGGCAAAACACATTTGCAGTTTGCCGTTTTTCAGCGCATCCACCTGCTGCACTTCGCCCAGAATGCGTTCGCCGATGTTTCGTTTCCAGAAAATTTTACCGGTGCTGCTCAGTAAATAAATTGTATTGGCATCGTCCTGCACAAACACATCAAGCCCCTGGGTGTTGTGATTCACCAGCAACTGCGGGCGCATACTTACGGTGGTGTCGAGCGCGGTTTCCCAGAGCGAGGAAAGTGTTTGTTTCGACTGCGGATTGTGGCGGAGCTGTGCGCTGGTGAAAAACAGGTTTTGCTCGGTGGCACTGAAACGCAGCATTACACCGTCGAACTTATCGAGGAGGAGCAAATTGGCGCGGAGCAAATCGCCAAAACCGGCCGATGCTTTGCTGCGCAGTATATCGCTGCACCGTCCTCCTGCGGCGTAAATGGCTATGGTAGCTTCTTCGCCGAGGTTGGAGGCGAGGTCGGTGTACGACGGGTCGCGGGCGAGAGTTTTTCCGCTTTCGGCGGCGGCGGCCATGCGTTGCAATACTTCGGGGCTGCGTGCAAACACCACGTATTGTTGAATGACGGTGTAAGAGCAATTGCGCAAACTGCCAAAGAGCGGGCCAAACACGGCGGGCAACATGCCTTCGGCGCGTAGCGTGTGTATGCGGCGGCCGCTGGTGTCGGTGGCCGGTTCGCCGCTGAGGCGGGCCAGGTTTTCGCGGGCCATGCCGGTGCTGCTGCTGCTGAGCAGGGCCACGGGCTCGGTGCTGCCGTCGGCATTGGGCAGCAGGGCCAGCGCCACTTCGTTGCCTAACCAGGAGCCGAGGTCGTTTTCGGCATCAAACTGAAAATCGCTGCGGAGTTTGTCTAAGGCTTCGCGGCGCGCGTTGGCCTGACCTGTTTTGGCCTGCTGTGCGTCGAACTTATCGAGCCAGAGGCTGAAATTGCTCAGTGCGTAGCTTGTAAAAAGCAGTGTGCCTGCGGGCAGTACGCTTTGCACTTCGGTGCGCTGCGGCTGCTGGCCTTCGAATGCGGCGAGGAAATGCCCGGCCGAATCGCTGGCATTGGTGTAGCCGTTCAGTAGCAGCAGGTTGGGGCGCAGGGTGGCGTCGAGTTCCATCCATCCTCCGGTGCGTTGCAGCAGGTCTATGTCGGGCTGAGTGCTTTCGTTGGCTATGGTGGCCAGCACATCGCCGGTGCGGGCGCAATGGAGGTAAATGTTGGCAGGCACATTTTTACCGGCTGTTTCGAGCACGGCGGCAAAACCGGCATCGTTCAGCAGCGAGTGCTTGCGTCCAAGCTGTTCGATGGCCGCATTCACCAGCGCAGGCTGCGCCGAAATGAGTACAATGCCTTCGCACACGGCGGCTGTCCATTGCGGGTGGGTAAGCACACGCGCATTGCCCCGCGCTGTTTCTTTGAGGGGAGTTTTGCCGGCGGCTTTTTGAAGCAGTTGTACGGCATCATTTTCGGCCGTGGCGGCGGTGAGGCTTACTGCCACCAATGCCTCCGTGCCCGCCGCGCTGTGGTGCAGCGAAATCCAGGTGGTGTTGCCACTCAGCCAGCCCGATAAATCGGTATCGGCTTTGAGCAGCGAGTCGGCGGCTATGGCAATGGAAGTGCTGTTGCGGCTCCAGTGCAGGCTTTGCAGTTCTTCCCAGATGAGGTTGCCCCGGCGCAGTTTTTCGAGAAGCTGTTGCGGATCGCGGCTAGAAATAATGCACCACGCATTTTCGGGCACTGCCTCCAGCGCATTGCGTACAGGCGTTTTCAGCGCAGCCAGCCGCAGCCAGAAAAAAAGGCCGCCGCCCAGCACCAGCACGCCTAAGGCAATGAGCAATATCCGGGTACGCTTATTCATAATTTACCCGAAAAATACGGCAATGCCCCGCACGGCTGCCCTGAGGTTTGGGAACTTATGAATAAGGTGTTGTTGATGCGCGGCGGTTACACATCTTTCAGCGTCCAGGGGCCTTCGTCACGGGTTTCTCCACGCTGTTTACTGAGTTCTTCCTGTGTTAGTTCTTCGGCTTCCAGTAACTCGCAAAGCAAGTTAAGATCACGTTCCGATGCTTTCCTGAGGCCATCAACTTTAGAGAAGGTTACACGACCGGCAATAATCATGATGGCTGCTCCGGCCACACCAATTTTCATATCGGCAGAAAACAGCATAAAGGTGACAGCAAATATTAATATGGCCACTATTAACAGCACCCAGCTTCCAATTAGCCAAAAACGATCGGCCGGTACAAGTTCAAAACGAAAGTGAATAATTGTATGTGTGTCACCCGGTTCAATTATTCCTTTGATGTAAGGCTGCATTTCGCTGATGTCCTTACTCCGGTGTATCATTTCAATGCTATTTCCCGAAATTTTCCCTTCCAGTGGTTTGTGCGCATTTTCTTTGCGGTTTAATGCATTAAAAGGCAGCATTACAGCATGTAGTTTTTGCCTGATTTCTTCCGGCTTTAACGAGGTGGTGAGCAGGTGTTTTTTGTATATCAAGAGAATATGAGGTTAGATATTTCCTGGATTACAAAAATAAGCGACAAACATTATTTTCACACTTGATTATCACCAATATTTATTTGGTCTAAGATATGATCTGTTATTTTACCACCGTCCACACCTTCCGCCCCTTTTCCAGAGGTTCGGTTTGCATATAGTATTTTTTGTTGCGTGCAAAAATTGCAATACATGCACCGGTAACAAAAGCCCCCAGCCCCGGTACAGCCACGTTATAGTAGCGTTTGCGGTCAATATTAAAATCGTCTCTGAATCTTATGCCAGCAAGCGGGGCAACTATCAATGCGGCCGTACCACCCAATACCATAAAAGTTGCACCGGTGAAATACCACATGTCGCGCTTGTCTGTATTGGTTTCAATGCCCACTAAATTCCCTATCGGATATTCTTCTATCGTATCGTTGGTGGTACTAAATTCCCAGGTCTCATCATTGGCACTATTGAAATAATATTTTCGGGAGAAACTTATGTAAACAGTTGAGTCGGTGGCTTTGTGTATGTGGCCGCTGAAGTAGAGGTAAACAGTTTCGTTGTCATTTTCAAATTCAAACGAAATCTCTGCATCCTGCCAGGGATTCATGGTGAAAAATGTGGTGGTATCTTTCGTGTTTCGGAGTACCAGCGGTTTACGGTTTGGGCTGATGGGCTTTATACTGCTGTTGCCGTTTATTTTAACCTCTGCCACATAAACAGGTTCAGTGGTTGTTTTTATGAAATGTCTTTCTATTGGCACCGTTCCTTCAAATGAGGTGAGGATAAGTTGAGAATCATTAAGTAATTTGATGCAGTGCTGATTTTCGGGCGAGAAATTATTGCTCAGCCAGGTGGCGGAATATTCATTACCCGACACGGCAATGAAACAAGAGTCGCTGATAAAGCGATATACCTGATTCCAGCGTTGGGAGGTATTTCTCAGCGAATCGCGCTTCGTATGCAGAATGCTGCGTTCGGTAAACGTGCGTTTATATACCTCGCCCGATCTGGGTTGTAGTTTTCCGTTAATGTATAAATCAGTACAAAGCCAGGTGCCGTTGAGCGAAGAAGGTACCTGCTGTGCAAAATTCACAACAGGAATAAGCAAAAAGAGAAAAAGGAAACGAGTCATTATGGGGTGTTTGAGGAAGTAACGCTCAAAAATAAAAAAGATACGACCACCATAAAGGCAGCCGCATCTTTTCCCGCGTTTCCGGGCGCTTATTACTTCGTCTGCATCCAGCTCATCATCTGGCTGTGCAATGTGTTTGCATCAGTTACCCCTTTGCGGTGTTGTGCAAGCATTTCGTCGGCAAAGGTGCCAAACTGTACAAAACCGCGTTCGTTTTCCATCCGGCCACGCAGCAACGTATATGTGGCGGTAAAGTCGGTGGCGTTCATGTGGTCGTTCATGTACAGTGCCAGCAGGGCATTGGTCATATACACGTTGAATGTTTCATACGGCGTGTGGTAATCGCTGCCGGTATTCCACTGCTTCACATTTTTCACCGAGGTGTTGAGCGAGGCCGTTTGTGTATCGGTTACGGGCTGAATGTACGCTTTGGCGATTTCGTTAAACACAATCTGCCAGAGTTTGTAACGTGTTACCGCTGCCGATTCCTTACGCGCCACAGCCGGGTCGAAGGCATACACAAACATTACCGCTTCGCTGAATTTGTTGCTTTCAAAAGTGTTTACATTATACTGGTTGCCGGCCAGCGGCGAAAGCACTACGCGGTACGCATTGAAACGGTTTGGGTAACGCTGTTCGAGCCAGCTTTTCATGTCTTTCAGGTTTACCCATTGGTTTTGTGCCGCTACCAATTGACCGTAATACTCTTTATGTTTTGCATAAAACCTGCGGAAGCCCGAGCGTTTGGCAAAGTCTTCAATCTGCAGTTTGAAATCGCGTATGCCCAGGCGGCCGTTGAAGTTTTTATAATCGGGCGTTTCCACCAGTTCGTCAAACTTAAACATGTATCCGAATCCCGAGTTGCGGAACGACAAATACATGTCGGGATCTTCGTCCATGGCCTTGCTCAGCGCATCCACCAGCGGCGAGCCTTCGAACTGGGCAAAGTGCTGCTGCACTTCCTTGTAGTACGGCTTGTCCATGTCTAAAAGGCCGGGCGTGCGGCGGCAGTGCGGGGTAAGCGAAAGCAGGATGTTGGTGAGTTCATACACTTCGGGCACTTCGGTCACCACCTGGTTGTTGAACTGAAGTTTATGCTCTTCGGTAAATTTCGATTCGGGATTCATAAACGCAGTCATATATACATTTACCGATCGTTTACCGTTCGAAACTTCCACCTTTACCCGCGGCAAATCGCTGTGGCGGAAACTGATGTCATCCTTGCCGTTGCTGATGCCGAAAGTGTATGGCTTGTTTATGGAACCAAAGTTGAAGCGTAACACTGAATCGGCCTCGCTTACGCGGTAGGCCTGTTTGATATTCAGCTCGGGAGAGTGCAGCCAGAGTGTATCGTTCAGGCAAACTAAACGTCCGGCGGGCTTAATGGGCTGGGGCAGAGGTGCGGCCGTGCTGGTCAAGGCTCCGCCTGCCACTAAGAGTGTGGTGAGTATCAGCGTTTTCATGGGAATGTTGATTTGTGAGTATGACGGACACCTCACGGCAGAAGTTACACGGAAATTAAAATTTATTGTTCGTTAACATTCCGGCGTTTTGTGTGCTCCTGTTAATAACCGGTCGATGAAATTGCCGGGCGAACCCGAAAACGTCCTGAGCCCTGCGTTAATTTTGTGTAAGAGTAATTATGAATCAGACCGAACGCAATCAGGCTATTTTGCGGAAATACATTCCCGAAGCTGCTGTACCCATGATGGCAGAGTGGATTGTGCAGTTTGATTTCAAACTCAAAATAAAACGCAGCCGCCAGTCGAAATACGGCGATTACCGCGCACCGCTGCCGGGTACCAATCATCAGATTACCATTAATCACGATCTTAACCCGTATGCGTTTTTGCTTACGCTGGTTCACGAAGTGGCACACCTGCTTACGTTCGAACGCCACGGCCACCGCGTAAAGCCGCACGGCGAAGAATGGAAAACGGCTTTTAAGGATCTGATGCGCCCCGTGATGCGGCTCGGTGTATTTCCGGCCGATGTAAAGGCAGCCATCGTCAGCTACATGCAAAACCCCGGAGCCACCAGCTGCTCCGACCTGCAACTCATGCGCACACTGCGCAGGCATGATGATGAGCAGGCCCAATACATCCACCTCGAAACACTGCCCGACGATACCGTGTTTCTTTACAACGGCCGCCGCTTCCGCAAAGGACAAAAACGCCGCACCCGCTACCTCTGCATCGAACTCGACACCCGGCGGCAATACCTTTTCAGCGCACTGGCCGATGTGGAATTGGACGAGCCGCAGGAACCCATGCATCGCATGGCCGCACATCATATTCCGCAGCCGCAGCGTGTGGCCGCACCTCCCGCACCGCCACCGCCATCGCCCGAACCTACGCCGCATTTGCCATCAGAACCTGCGCCAGCACCCCTGCCCGCATTTCAGGTAAAAGAAGAGCGCGTGCCGCTGGCAGCTTTACCGCAGGATGCGTTGTTTGAACTTGGCGGAATTGTATATAAAAAAGGAAATGCCGTGCATGTACATCTCCAATGCACCATAGTGGTTACCGGCGATCTGGTACGTTTCAGCCCGGCAGTGCTGGTGCGCAGGGTGGAGTAATTGCTTTCACACTCTCCGAAGTAAACCGCTCAATTCACGGGTATTGCCGATTGGTTCTTTTTCAAACTCATGCAGCAACCGGCCAGTAACCGAAATCTGCCATCAGTGTTTAGCTGAGGAGTCAGGTAAATCCGCGAACGCTTATATAAATTGTATTGAACCGGAATGCTTATGGCCAGGTCTGAATCTCTCATTTTACTGGTAGTTTGTCCATACAACCCTATTCCTATGGCCGCCTTTTCGCTACGATAAAACATCCAGTTAATTGCAGCATGGCCGATAAATTGCCGGGATTTTGTTATGACACGCACTGTGTTGAAAGAGAGAATTATACTGTCTGGTGTCGGCCCCTGCACTAATTTCGGAACTATTGATGTTTCATTTTCAGTAATACTCTGTATTCCGCCGCCCAACTGAAACTGAAAGCGTTTTGCGGTTTCGCAACTGAAAAATAATTCGACCGGGGTTTTTCTTGTGGTGTAAAATTGATGAGTAAACAGAGGTGAATTTACAGCAGTTCCATAAATCGTAGAAAAATCTGTTTTGACAGTTGTGGCATGAATACCTGCTCTGAAGTCAATAATATTGACAGGCCTGGCACTTATACAAACATTAAACAACGTAAGGCAAGTCAGGGTAAAACTCAAATGTAGTTTCATACTTTTGTTCTGCTATTGGTTAATCATTGAATCAGAATAGCTGTTTTCATAGCTATTAGGCGAAGTTATTTACAGGCCAGGTATTTATTAATAGAAGGGAATTTGATGTAATGACGGCTGTAGGAAATTTTGGTTGCTTTGACAGAATACGAAAAATGCGTTTACATTATTGCCTTCTGCAACAACTCTACTTCAGCAAGAACATGCTTCGCTTACACAATGTACTGAGGCACATTGTTTGAACCAGATGGAATTGTGTATAAAAAAGAAACGCACTGCATGTAAATTTGAAATGCACCGTAGAGATTGCCGGGCATCTGTTTCGTTTCAGTAAGGCTGTGCCCGTGCGCAGGGTGGAGTAAGGCTATTCGTCCTCGTCGTAGGTGCGTATGTACCAGTGATTCGGTTTTGCACGGCGTTTTACTTCCAGACTTTTTTCTATACCCACATGCACGCCCGAAAGATGCCGCGAAATGGTGGGCGTAAATTCAATCCACGTCGATTGTCCGATGCGGTATTGCAACGGAATCTGCACACACACCTGCGGAACGGCCCTCAAGTCAAACGCATTTTTGGTAAGCAGAAATCCCGGCCCGATGCCCAGCATGAAACGATCTTTCTCAATGATTTCGCGCAGTAAACTTACCTGAAACAGCCACATATTTGAATTGTACGGAATACGCTCCACACTGAAATCGCTCACATAAATATCGCCGTTAGAGTTTAACGCCAAAGCCGTGGCCGTGGCCCTGATACGTTCGGCACGGCTGATGCCCCAGCCAAACCGGAAACCAATTTCCCAGTGCTTCTGAAATGGAAAAGCCGCATGAAAGGTAACCGGATAAGCCTGCAGAAGATTGGAATAAAGTGTGCGCGTACTTCCAATAATCGGCAGCAGCATATTGCCGCTCACATCGGGTGCTTTTCGTGCCGAATGTGTGGTAAACCAGCTTCCGCTGAGGCCATACAACAACTTTCTCGTTACAAAACTTGAGTCCTGCGCATACACGCCCGACGATAGCAACAGAAGCAGAAGTAAGGCTGTAGTGCGCTTGAGCATGGTTGAGGGAGGTGTCAGTCAAAAAAAAGGAAAAAGGGTGATGAATGAATTTCTGGTCAGGTATTGTATTGCAAATGAAAGGTCGTAAAAAATTGCAAGTCGTGGCCCGGGGTTGAATTTTTTAATTTCATCCGGCTTCGGTCAATAATTCAATCAATCTGCTCTGAAACTATTTCCTGAGGTGGGGAAATTGCCCTTTATCGTATTGCGCAGTTATAAAATAAAGAGCGGGCCAATGCTTTATTTATCTGAAGCGGTGGCAGTTTTGCGATTGAAAAGCACATTCACTCCGGCCAGCATCCTTAGGCCGTTTTCTGTTAGTTGAGATGTGGCACAGAGCCAGGTGCGCTTGCCAATTCTGTATCGTACAGGCAGATTAATGCTGGTGTCTATATTTTTTGAGGGGCCTGTCAGTTCATTAAATATTCCTATTCCCAATCCCACTTTATCGTTTCGGTAAAACATCCAGTTTACTGCACAATGAAAAGTGCCATAGAACATGGTATATTTGGATCCTCTGTTATTGTAACCCATAAACTGGTCTCCCAAAGGTGAATTGACATGATAAAAGACAGGAACTAATGACTGTTCCGTGCTTAATCTACAGTTTATTCCCCCGCCCAATTGCACTTGCAGGCCCCGTTTCGTTTCCGCGCTTAGATACAACTCCGCGGGAATAGATCTTACAGATACTGATTGGAAAGTATATGGCTTATTAAAATCGCCATCAGTTATCCGATAATAAGTAAATGCGGTTTTTGTATGTGTGCTGTGTATTCCTATTCGAATGTTCTCTTTCAGGAAATTGTAATCAATAGCATAGGTATTGCTGTTTGCGAGCAGCATAGCTGCAATAAAATAGAAAATGCGTTTTTTCATGATGCGTGAGATTTTATAGAATGAGGTCTTCAACAGGTAATGTGTAATTGGTGGTTATTCCATCAATATTGACGATGAAAGTGTGTTTAGGTTGTCTGTTAACCCGAAATTCCTATATCCTTAAAACTACGATTTGAAGAAATTCAAATACCGGATTTTTAATGGGTTGATTATGTCTGATACGCACCATACTGATTAGAGGTGTAACTTTTTCGTGTGCCGGAGTTATAAGGTTAAATATTGATTATGAAAAAAGTTTTACTCCTCTTTTGGGCTGCATTTATACCGTATTTCATTTATGGAAATCCTATGAAGGGAAAATTGCCTATTCGCTTTGAAATTGGCATAATTCCGGTAAATGTGAATAGTGGTTACCGGCAAAATCTGTATAATAATCCTGTCGAGTATTTCGATGCGGTCTATGTCAAATTACATTATAATAAATTTATTATACGTGCTTCGGCTGCCTATACAAGATCTCTCTGGCATTACCCTTTTCATGATTCCGAAGGGATTATTACAAGAAGTGGTTTTTATAGAATAGGTGCGGGTATTCAAAAACGACTGAAAGTATCTGACGATTACTCCCGCTTTTTTGTTTTTGCGGATATGAATTATAAGCAATGGGCCGGGACTGGATTTTATACTGGTAATCATGTTTTTAATACAACTTCCATCATAATGAACCGTGATTCGAAAGGCGTGGAAGTTTTGCCCGGATGTGGTATAAATTTCCGGCTGGGAAACTGGGCACAGCTATGTGTGGAAACAGGCGTAAATATGCTGTTTGTAAGCAATAAATACACTTATCCCTTCGTGGATAACCTGCTTTTTTATCGCCCCTGCAATCATCATCAGTTTGCTGCCGGTTTTTTTCTCAGGGCTGGTTTTGCGCTGGTTCGGGTTCGCAAAGCAGCCGGGCAGGCGGTTGGCCGCGATTTCTGACGGAGGGTGTTTTGGGGGCAGGGCGGAAATCTGATTTAAGGCATAATTAGCAGCAAAAACAGGGTTGTGGCAGCGGCCTATTTTGCTATCTTTGCGCGGCTTTTACGCCTGCACAAAAGCCGCTAAAGCAAATCTCATGAGCACAGTTTCTGCCCACTCGCCCGCACAGCTTCCGGTATCAGACATGGCCGAGTCACTGATCGGTTCTGAAATCATTAAACTGGCCGGTGAAATCAACGAAAAAATACGCAACGGTGAAACGGTGTACAACCTCACCATCGGCGATTTTAACCCGAAGATTTTCCCCATTCCGCAGGAACTCAAACAGGCCATTGTTGATGCATATTCGGCCGACGAAACCAACTACCCCGCTGCCGATGGAATGGTTGAACTGCGCAAAGCCGTTTCAAACCTCATCAGCCAGCGCCAGGGACTGAACTACGCGGCCGACGAAATTCTCATTGCCGGTGGTGCCCGCCCGGTGATCTACGCCATTTTCCGCACCCTCATCAACCCCGGCGATAAAATTCTTTTCCCCGTGCCGTCGTGGAACAACAACCACTACACCCACCTGAGCACCGGCAGCTACGCCCAGCAGATTTGCATCGAAACCACACCGGCCAACAAGTTTATGCCCACCGCGGCCGAACTTGCCCCGCACATTGGCAATGCGGCCCTTCTGGCACTCTGCTCGCCACTCAATCCCACGGGTACCACATTTACACAGAAAGACCTTACCGACATCTGCGATCTGGTAATTGCCGAAAACAAAAAACGCGCGGCCGAAAACCGCAAGCCGTTGTATGTAATGTACGACCAGATTTACTGGGCACTCACATTCGGCACCACCAGGCACTACGACCCCGTTTCGCTGCGCGAAGAAATGCGCCCCTATACCATTTTTGTCGATGGCATTTCCAAATCGCTGGCGGCCACCGGTGTGCGCGTGGGCTGGGCAATGGGCCCCAAAGCCATAATCGACAAAATGAAATCCATCCTCTCGCACGTAGGTGCATGGGCACCCAAAGCCGAGCAGATGGCCACCGCACGCTACCTCGGCAATTTGCCGCAGTACGATGCGTTCCTCGATAAAATACGCGGCGAAGTGCTCACCCGCCTCAACGGCTTCCACGAAGGCTTTCAGCGTCTCAAAGCCGCCGGCCATCCTGTCGATTCCATCGCCCCCGAAGCTGCCATCTACCTCACCATTCAACTGCACCTGCACGGCAAAAAAACACCCGAAGGTCAGGTGCTCGCCACCACACGCGAGGTAACCCGCTACGTGCTCGACCAGGCCAAAATGGCTGTGGTGCCTTTCAATGCTTTTGGCGCATCGGCCGACTCAAGCTGGTATCGCCTCTCGGTAGGAACCTGCCGCGCCGAAGATGTAACTGTGATTATCAATAGCCTCGAAGCCGCGCTCAGCCGCCTTTCCTGATTGCCCCGTAAAGTATAGTGTAAAATGAAGAATCAGTATTGTGTTATTATGGCCGGGGGTGTTGGCTCCCGCTTTTGGCCCATGAGCCGGACAGCGCATCCCAAGCAGTTTATCGATGTGCTGGGAACAGGCCGTACCCTGCTTCAACAAACCTGGGACCGCTCACTCATGATTTGTGCGGCTGAAAATATATTCGTGGTTACCAACGAAAGCTACCGCGCATTGGTGCGCGAGCAGTTGCCAGGTATTTCCGAAGAAAACATACTCAGCGAACCGGCCCGCAAAAATACCGCTCCCTGCATTGCTTACGCTTCGTGGAAAATCCGCTCAATCAACCCCGATGCCGTAATGGTGGTGGCCTCTTCCGATCACCTCATTACCAAAGAAAAAACATACGAAAAGGCCATCAAAGCCTGCATGGCAAAAGCCGCCGGTACCGATTGTCTCATTACCATCGGCATACGCCCCTCGCGTCCTGATACCGGTTACGGATACATACAGTTTATTCAATCTGATGCGCACGAACTCGACAAACGCATCAAAAAAGTGAAAACATTTACCGAAAAACCCAACCACGAAATGGCCCAGTTCTTTATCGACAGTGGCGACTTTCTCTGGAACTCGGGTATTTTCGTGTGGAGCGTGAAAAGCGTTATCAACGCGTTTGAAAAACATGATCCCGAAATGGCCGCCATTTTCAACGAAGGCGAAGGAAAATGGAATACACCTGATGAAGCAGCCTTTTTGCGCGATGCCTACATCCGCTGCAGAAATATTTCCATTGACTATGCCATCATGGAAAAGGCCGACAATGTGTATGTACGTTCTTCCATCATCGGCTGGTCCGACCTCGGCACCTGGGGTTCGCTTTACACGCATATTAAAAAGGACGAAAACCAAAATGCCGTGGTGGGCAAACAGGTAATGATGTACGACACCAAAAACTGCGTGGTACACGTTCCCAAAGACAAACTCGTGGTCATTGAAGGGCTCGACGATTACATTGTGGTGGAGTCCGACAACATTCTGCTGATCTGTAAAAAGCAGGACGAACAGCAGATACGCACATTTGTAAACGACGTAAAAGTAGCCCGCGGCGACAAATTCGTTTAACCATGTTAAGAGCTTCCGTTTTTCTGCTTCTGTTGCTGGCCGTGGCCTGCAAGCCCAAACCGCAACCCCGCGTGGCCATTCCCGTAAAAGATACTACGGCAGTAGTGGTAAAAAAACTCACTTACAAACCTGTTGAGGTAATCGGCAACTGGCACTCGCACCGGCCCTGGAACAACAGGGAAGTAACGCTTAAAGTGCGCTCCGATTCTACGATGGTGTTTATTGGCAAAGTCATGGAAAAAGGCGATACGACCTATTTCGTGGCCATTGGCGACTGGGAGGTTATTGCCGATACCATTCTTAACATGAAACTAATTACAGACGGAAGGAAGTACGAACCTAAGAATCTTTTTCCGGAACTGTATGCCAACGGAGCCACCCCCAAATTGTTCAACGCGCCCATTACCGCCTCATACATAATTGGCGACAAACACCTCTACAATATCACTAAAAATGCGCGAGATACCACGCAGTATTTTGACCAGATGAAGTAGTCCCGGTTAATTTCGTTTTACCGGTTCTTTGCCGCGCACATAGCCGCGGTAAGCGCCAGAGAAAAACACATCCACGCGCACACCTATAATCTGGTTGAGGTCGTTTATGTCGGCAAAAAATGCGGTACCTACTCCGAAATCGTAATTCAGTTTTCTGATGTATTGATATTCGAGGTACAGACCGGCTTTGCGATAAGGATTTTGCCCGTCGTAATGCCCGGCATAAATAAAACGATAGCCTGTGCTGTAACTGATGCCGGCCAGATACGAGCGGTTCATTTTTTCGTTTTCACGGCGTTTGAAAATGTAGCCTAAATGGCCGTGATAGTTGTTCCAGTTGCCAAACCTGTCGCCGCTGAACATGCCGCCCACGCGGAAATAATATTGCTTCAGGTGGAAATTGAAATTGAGTCCGAAAGCCAGTTGCGTGCGCGGATTGTCGGAATGCCAGGCGGGGCCGGCACCGGCGCTTATCCAGTTGTTATATACCCGGAAGCGTTTGTCCTTAAACACCACTTCTTTTTTTGCATTGTAAACGGTGTCGTTTTGTGCAAACAGGCTGAGGGCCGGTGCAAGAAGCATGGCGGCGGCAAACAACAGGCGTATAACGGGAGAGGCTTTCATCATCATCATCACTTCTGCTTGGTAAATATACGCAGACCGGCCCTGCTTTAGTGTGGCTGAACCGGTCTGCGGTATTAACGGCTTTGTAAGTGGTTATTTGAGCGAGCCGGTCATGTCTTCGGGGCGCACCCACTCGTCGAATTGTTCGGGAGTGAGGTAGCCTGTTTCCACGGCGGCGGCTTTCAGTGTTTTGCCTTCCTTGTGTGCTTTCTTGGCAATTTCGGCGGCTTTGTAGTAGCCAATGTGCGGGTTGAGTGCGGTAACCAGCATGAGCGAATTTTCGAGATGCTGTTTAATTACCGGTTCGTTGGCGGCAATGCCGTCGGCACATTTTTCGGTAAACGATACGCAGGCATCGCCAATGAGGCGGGCACTCTGCAGCACGTTGGCGGCAATGAGCGGCTTAAACACGTTGAGTTCGAAATGTCCGTTTGAACCGCCAATGCTCACGGCCACGTCGTTGCCCATTACCTGGGCGCAAACCATGGTGAGGGCTTCGGGCTGTGTGGGATTTACTTTGCCGGGCATAATGGATGAGCCGGGCTCGTTGTCGGGGATAATGATTTCGCCAATGCCGCAGCGCGGGCCGGAGCTTAACATGCGTATGTCGTTGGCAATTTTCATGAGCGACACGGCTGCGCGTTTAAGTGCGCCCGAGAGTTCCACCATGGCATCGTGTGCAGCCAGTGCTTCGAATTTGTTGGGGGCCGTTACAAACGGCAGGCCGGTAAATTCGGCAATTTTTTTGGCCACCAGCACATCGTAGCCCGCGGGTGTGTTAAGGCCTGTGCCTACGGCGGTGCCGCCCAGCGCAAGTTCGCGCACCATTTCCAGCGCATTGCGCACGGCGCGCATGCTGTTGTCCAGTTGCTGCACGTAGCCGCCAAACTCCTGACCTAATGTAAGCGGCGTGGCATCCATAAAGTGGGTGCGGCCGGTTTTTACAATAGTGGCAAACTCCGCAGCCTTTTTGGCCAAACTGTCGCGCAGGCGCTGTATGCCCGGCAGCGTAACCTCTGTGGTGAGCTTGTAGGCCGCAATGTGCATGGCCGTGGGGTAAGTATCGTTCGACGATTGCGACTTGTTTACATCGTCGTTCGGGTTCAGTGCCTTTTTCTCGTCGGTAAGCTGCCCGCCGCTTATTACGTGGCCGCGGTAGGCAATTACTTCGTTGGCGTTCATGTTGCTCTGTGTGCCCGAGCCGGTTTGCCAGATTACCAGCGGAAATTGCTCGTCGAGTTTGCCCGCCAGAATTTCGTCGCACACCTGCGAAATGAGGTCGCGCTTGGCTGCTTCCAATACGCCGAGGTCGTGGTTGGCGTGTGCGGCTGCTTTCTTCAGGTAAGCGAAAGCGTAGATGATTTCTTTGGGCATACTGGCCTCAGGGCCAATGCGGAAGTTGTTGCGCGAGCGTTCGGTTTGTGCGCCCCAGTATTTATCGGCGGGTACCTGTACCTCGCCCATGGTGTCTTTTTCTATGCGGTAGTTCATTGGTGGATGATTGTTTTTATGCGATGTTTTTTATCCGGTGTTCAAATTGAGCCACAAATTCGGCGAAGAACCGAACCTGCAGGAGTTTCTGGAAGTTGATGGTGGTGAAAAGTCTGGGACAGTCAATTGGTCTGTATCCACACTCAGAAATGAGTAGTTCTTTTGGCTCTTTTCTGTGCATAGGATCTGTAGGATCGTCGCTTGAATTTGGATAGATGAAACTTGTATTGTAAAAGTTGTTTACACAATCTGTATCAGCGAGTAAAAGTGTTTCCATTTCAAAAATACAGATCAGGTAGGTCACATTTTGTCCTATTGCATTACCTAGTTTGTATATCCTGTTCAGTCTTTCTTCTAATTCAGGTTCATTTTCCAGTGCATCTGAATCACGGATATATACAACAAAGTCTGGTTGTTCAGATATATATTCTCTCTTTAGTTGGTTTAGTACTACTGTTTCCTTTTCACTTAAATTATGCAAATCAACATTATCTAAATTACCCCCTTTAAAGTTTGTAATGAGTGATTTATACTCAATGTGGTTAGGGTACTGCCTCTTAAACAAATTAATAAATGCCTGAGTGTCGTTTGGCGACTCTCCAATTAACCCAATTTTCATTGCTGTATGCTGTTTAAATCGGAGTGTGTCCAGTAAAGACTTAAATAACCTACATCCTCTAGATAGCCGATAGCTTTTTCCCTTTGCTTTTCAGAAAGGTGGTTGAATGTGGTACCTTTTTCGTTATTGAAAGAACAGATAATGATGCTGTCTAAGTCGTCTTTTTCTAAAATGTCTAAAGCAACTGGTGAATGGGTGGTAATAATTATTTGTTTGTTTCTTGCTTCTTCTTGAAGGAGAAGCATTAATTGATAGAGTTGGTTTGGGTGAATTCCCAATTCAGGTTCTTCAATAATAATTGTGGTGTCTCGTGTTTTTGATTTATTCGTTTCCGTTCTCTTTCCATCAATTGGCCATAATTCGTCATTGTCAAATAATGAAAAGAAAATTATTACTAGTCTCTTGGTTCCATCCGAAAGTTGGTTAAAAGAGTTCCATCGGTTGTTTTGGAAGAACTCAAAGTATAAATTAGAGACGGTTAAAGTAAAGTCTTTTAAAGAAAATTCGACAGAAAAGTTCTTTGAAATTCGTATGTCTGAAAATGGAGCGTAATTGATTTTACGCTTTATAGCTGATATATATTGTTCAATAGTTTTTGTCCAAACAGATGCTAAATTGTCAATATCAAAAAGGTTTTTATGATTTGATGCAATTCCATATTTCAAGAAAAAAGCAAAATATGTCTCATGTGGAGCAATTGATAACAGTTGTAAGATGTGTGTATCTGATTGTTCGAGCGGGATCTGAATAGAATTATTTACGGGCGCGTCCAGAAAAAGACTTCCGCTCGGTATACCATGAGGGATGATTTCATGAAATGGGAATACTTCCTCTTTCCCATAATACGCTGCTCTAAAGTCTCTTAGAATTGTTAACTTGATATTACTCGATAATAATCCGGTTAAAGAATATTCTGTATATGGTTGCTCTTGAACGTTGTGGTTATTGTTTGAATCAATAATGTTCTCTGCTAACAAATTAAGTCCATTGAAAAAAGAAATTTGGGCATTGAATTTATCATATCCACCATTTTGAGTTATCGATAATACTTCATTCAATATCTCCACAAAATTCGTCTTCCCACTCCCATTCTCCCCAATAATAATATTCAACCCCGGCTTAAACGAAACCGAAGCATCCTTAATGGTCTTGTAATTCTTTACGTTAACTGATGATATAGGCATAGCAAAGTAAAGTTAGAATAAACTCATTACATTTTCCACCGGCCGCCCAATCACCGCCTTCTTCCCCTTCACCACAATAGGCCGCTCAATCAGCACCGGAAATTTCACCAGCACCTTCACCCACTGCTTCTCCGTCATTTTCTTCCCCGCAAACTTCTCCTTAAACAACGGCTCCTTGGTACGCACAAGTTCTGCCGCAGAAATATTCAGTTTCTGCAGCAGATCATTGAGCATGTCTTCGGTAAGGGTATCGGTGAGGTAATTAATTACCGTCACTTCGGCGTGCTGCTCATCCAGCACGCACATCGCTTCGCGGCTTTTTGCGCAGCGGTTGTTGTGCCAGATGGTTATTTTAGCTTTGCCCATTTTACTTCTTGTCGGGAGCCAGTTCGGTGTTCCAGCTTGCGCCGTACTCCATCAGGTAGGCTTTAATGAAGTCGTTCAGGTTGCCGTCAAGCACGCCCTGCGCGTCAGACGTCTCGTAGTCGGTGCGCAGGTCTTTTACCAGTTTGTACGGGTGCAGCACGTAGTTGCGTATCTGCGATCCCCATTCAATCTTCTTCATCGTGCCGCGTATGGCCTGGGTCGATTCCATGCGCTTGCGCATCTCTATTTCGTAAAGCTGCGATTTGAGCAGGCGTATGGCATTGTCGCGGTTGGTGTGCTGCGAACGCGATTCCTGGTTTTTGATAATAATGCCGGTGGGCTTGTGATACAAACGTACCGCGGTTTCCACCTTGTTTACGTTCTGTCCGCCCGCACCGCCCGAGCGGAAAGTTTCCCATTCGCAGTCGGCCGGGTTCACTTCTATGTCAATGGTATCGTCAATAAGCGGATAGCAGTACACCGAAGAAAACGAAGTATGTCGGCGCGCATTCGAGTCAAACGGCGAAATGCGCACAAGGCGGTGTACACCGTTTTCGCCTTTCAGGTAGCCAAAAGCGTTTTCGCCTTCAAACTCCAGCGTAACCGATTTTACACCGGCCGTTTCGCCTTCCTGCATATCGGCTTCCTTCACCTTCATGCCGTTCTTCTCGCCCCACATAATGTACATGCGCATGAGCATCGAAGTCCAGTCCTGGCTTTCGGTACCGCCTGCGCCCGAGTTTATGGTGAGCACGGCATTCAGGTGATCTTCGCGGCCGCTGAGCATGTTGCGGAATTCAAGGTCTTCAATTTTTGTAACAGTTTCCGCAAACTGCGCGTCCAGATCAGCTTCGCTCGCATCGCCCGCCTTGAAAAACTCGAACATCACGTTCATGTCTTCCACAGCAGCATCCAACTGTGCGAAGGCTTCCGTCCAATTCTTTTTCTTCTTGATTTCTTTCAGCAGCGCCTCGGCCTGCTTGGGATCGTCCCAAAACCCGGCGGCCTGACTTACAGCCTCTTCTTCGGCTATTTTCAACAGTTTCCCGTCGATGTCAAAGATGCCTCCTTAACGCATCCCGACGCCCGGCTAATTCCTTTATCTGTTCTATTGTAATCATGGGCGCAAAGGTAGCAAAAAGCACGGCTGCAAATTCAGAAGGCAGATTCTTGTATGCAGTAGCGAGTCGGGGAAGCAATAAAGAACCACCTGTTCCCGCCCTTCTAATACATGGTAAAGCGTGCGGTCGGGGCTATATATTCATACCGTCCGGTGTTTCAAAAAACCATAAAAAAACGGCAGCCTTTCAAAATCAGGCTGCCGTTTCAGGTAAAAAAGGCTTTATTAGTCGGCCACCACCATGCGGCGGGTAACACGCTCGCCATTCACGTTAAGTGTGTAGAAATACACACCGGCCTGAAGGTTGTTGGTGTTAAACTCAATCTGGTAAGTGCCGCGGGCCTGTGTGCCCTGATCGAAGCTCAGAATCTGCTTGCCGGTTACGTCGAAAATGTCGAGCTGTACATCGCCGCCGTTTTCGAGCGAGTAACGGATCATGGTTTCGCCGGTGGCCGGGTTGGGTACGTTCTGGGCAAGACCAATGTTGCCCTGCAATTCTTCTTCAATGCCTACGTTGAGCGAGGTCACTTTATAAGAAATAAGGTGGTGCTCAAATGCATAGGAGGCATTGGTAAAGGCGTAAGTCGGAATAAAGCGGCCATTCCATGAATTGGGAGGATAAAGGTTGTAGCGGCCCTGCGTGGTTACTAAGCTCGATACGTTCCAGTCGCACTGCGGGCTCGATGAGTTGGGGCAGTAGTTGTAAATAAGGAATGTACCGGCGCCCTGCTCTTCGTAGCTGGCAAAGTAAAATGCGTTGAGGTTGGTTACCGTGTCGTTAAGCTGGTAAGTAAAACCAGGCTTGAATGTAATGGACGAACCCACAATTTTACCGCCGGGAACCGCAAACTGGTTGGTGCTCCACACTTTTTCGCGGAAGAATGTGGCAGCCGTGTCGGCAGCAGTGAGCGGAATTTTGTAGGTAGCCACGCCCGAAGCATTAATGGAATTGGTTTGATAATTATAGTTGATGGCTTTGAAATACACCGTATCAAAACCAAAATTGGTAAGCATGGTGGCGCCCGAGAAAAAGAAAGTGGGCATGTTGGTGTTGTTGGTGTTGTAGAAAAGGTTCACCACCAGTGTGTCCACAATATTCGGGTTCGGGTGGTTGCGCTCGTAGGCATACACCAGCGCCATGGAGTCAACGGTATAGCTGTTCCAGCTATTCCAGTTAATGCCCGATGTGGATTGGAAAGCATCGGCATTTACATCCAGAACGTTGCCGATGTTGTTGATCCAGATTGGCTCGTAACTTACCGGGCTGCCAAATTCGCCAAGAATAAGCGAATCCCATCCTAAGTAATTTGAGTTCAGATCAGCTATACCTCCGTAAACAGAATCCACCGCAAAGCCATAGTTCAGCCAGTAGGTTTCGGTAGTACGGTTGTTGTTTTGCTCAAATTTTTTGGTAAACACTTCGGGTTTATACCCGGGGCGGTGACTGGGATAGAGCGGTCCGTTTGAATTCTGTAGGGTTTGCGCAGAAATGCTTCCTGCAATACCACATGCAAGTAGAAAGAGGGTAGTTTTGTTTATCATGAGTTCCCGTTTTGATAGGTTGAAGATACAAAGTAGTTTTATTTCCGCACCTCTTTTTTATTCTACTTTAATATCTGGCAGTTTTCAGGCATTGGATGGTATGACTGGTTAAATACCCGGTTTTTATCGGAAAAATACCCCGGAATGCCTAAAAAATGGGATTTAAGGTTTGTGGTTTGCCGGAAGAATCACTATTTTTGGACTTGCAAACTAAAAGTAACATTAAGTACATCTTCACAACATGAAAAAAATTTACATGCTTGCTCTGGCAGGCCTCGCCACTGTGACAGTTAATGCTCAGCGTGCCGGCAACCAGGTTTCCGCACCCCGCACGGTAAACAATCCCCAGCTCCGCACCGAGCAGACAACCCGTTTCCGCGCTCAAATGACCGAAGACAACCGCGCCTCTTACTGGCTGTGCTACGCCCTCCAGTTGGATGATGCCAATGGCCCTTCTGCCGGTCTGGCCGTAGGCGATTACATGCTCATTTTCCCCGATTCAAACATTATCATCGGTCAGTTCACCACCGGCGAAACTGCTTACCCGCAGTTCCACAAAGGTGCTACCATGCTCGACCCCAAGAACATGCCTGTTCAGGGTATCGCCGCTACAACTCCCTATCTGCTCGATTCAGTAGGTATCGTTTACGCTTACCTGCGTAACACCGCTTCTACCGTAACTGATACCCTGCAGGTTCAGATCATCCGCAACGATGCTTCACTGCTGTGGGATCTTACTAATGCCACCTATCAGGACATTACCTACATCCACACCAACAACACGATCACTGCTTCGCAGGTACTGGCTACCTACAACATTCCCCTCACCGAAAGCGACAGCTCTAACTTCCCCGCCGAAATCTTCATCAACACTTCAAACGTGCCCCAGCAGGCTGCCGGCAACCGTATTGGCGTGGTGGTAAGCTACAAGCCCGGTTACACCTACACCGCTACCGACTCAATCCAGCAGAAAAACTCTTTCTATATGTTCTCTTATGAGAACAATGGTGCTGCTACCGATCCTACATTCTACGGTACCATCAGTGACGGCACTTCAGACATGAACTGCTCGTACTCGCTGCCCGTAACTGTTCGTTACAACTTCAACCCCAACGGCTGGAATGGTTATTTCATTCCCACCTGGGCTTATACCACCGCTTATACATACGAGAACCACATTATCGAGTTCAAAGTATCAGAAGTAGTAGGTATTGAAGAAGCCAACCTCGGTCTTTCTGCCAGCACCTGGCCCAACCCGGCTAACAACGAAATCTTCGTGGCCTACACCCTGAAAAACGATGCCGACGTAACCATCGAAGTTACCGACCTCACCGGCCGCGTGGTAATGAGCCAGCGCGAAGGCGATCGTGGCCAGGGCGAGTACCGTGTTGCCCTCAACACCGAAAACCTTGCCGAAGGCACCTACCTCGTTAACGTGCGCACCGAAGGTGCTGCCAAAGTATCTTCTAAAATCGTTGTGAAGCACTAAGCTCACCGATTTCAGATATAAAAAGAGAGCCGCATTTTGCGGCTCTCTTTTTTTTGTGATAATTGAAACCGAATCCGGGAAATTTGAATTCCCGGCATCTAAAACGATGTCAGGTAATTCAAAAAATAAATTTCCTATAGGTTCAGCGGAAGGAAATGACCGAAGTGTGCCGGTAATCACAACCCAAAACGGGAAAAGGTTTCGGGCAATTTGTTGTGGTTGGGTGAATACCCCCAATTTTTCAAATTCTCATTCGTATAAAATAAAACGCGGCTGCTCCGGTTTGGAACAGCCGCGTTGTTTGTTTGGTGGCTATTTACACTGCTGCTTCGGCATACGCTTCAATGGGCAGGCAGGAGCATACCAGATTGCGGTCGCCGTAGGCATTGTCCACGCGGCCCACGCTGGGCCAGAATTTCATGTCGCGCACCCAGGCAAGCGGGTAGGCGGCTTTTTCGCGGGGGTAGCTGTGGTTCCACTCGCTGCTTATCACGCTGGCGGCGGTGTGCGGCGCGTTTTTGAGTACGTTGTCGGTGCCGTCGGCATTGCCTTCGGCTATCTCGGCAATTTCGTGGCGAATCATAATCATGGCTTCGCAGAAACGGTCGAGCTCGGTTTTGGGTTCGCTTTCGGTGGGTTCTACCATTAAGGTATCGTGTACCGGGAAAGCTACCGTGGGCGCGTGGAAGCCATAATCCATGAGGCGTTTGGCAATGTCGGCCACCTCTACTTTGGCGGTGCGCTTAAACTCGGCGCAATCCAGAATCATTTCGTGGGCGCAGCGTCCGTTTACGTTGGTGTAAAGTATGGGATAGTGCTTTTCCAGACGGGCCTTAATGTAGTTGGCATTGAGAATGGCCAGCTTGGTAGATTCAGTCATTCCGTATCCGCCCAGCATTTTGGCATAGCCGTATGAAATGAGCAGAATAAGCGCACTTCCGTAAGGAGCGGCCGATACTGCGGGAATGGCCTGGTCGCCACCGGTTTTTACCAGCGGGTGGCCCGGCAGGAAAGGCACAAGGTGTTTGGCCACACCAATGGGGCCCATGCCGGGGCCGCCACCGCCGTGCGGAATAGCAAAGGTTTTATGCAGGTTGAGGTGGCATACGTCGGCGCCAATGTTTCCGGGGCTGGTAAGGCCAACCTGTGCATTCATGTTGGCACCGTCCATATACACCTGTCCGCCGCGCTCGTGAATGATGGAGGTAATTTCCATAATGGCCTCTTCAAACACGCCGTGGGTTGACGGATACGTAACCATGAGGCACGAGAGGCGGTCTTTGTGCTGCTCGGCTTTGGCGCGGAGGTCTTCCACGTCTATGTTGCCGTGGTCGTCGCATTTCACCACCACAATGTCCATACCGGCCATGGCGGCCGATGCGGGGTTTGTGCCGTGGGCCGACGAGGGAATGAGTGCCACATTGCGGTGATGATCGCCGCGGCTGATGTGCCAGGCGCGTATTACCATCAGTCCGGCATATTCGCCCTGTGCGCCCGAGTTGGGCTGAAACGACATGGACGCAAAGCCGGTGGCGTCGCTGAGAATGTCGTTGAGTTCGTTAATGATTTGTGTGTAGCCTTCGGCCTGATTTACGGGCACAAAGGGGTGGAGGTTGGCAAATTCGGGCCAGGTAATGGGTATGAGTTCGGCGGCGGCATTGAGTTTCATGGTGCACGAGCCGAGCGAAATCATGGAATGCACCAGCGAAAGGTCTTTGTTTTCGAGGCGTTTGATGTAACGCATCATTTCGGTTTCGGAGTGGTGCGTGTTGAAAACGGGGTGTGTAAGGTATGCGCTGCTGCGGGCAATGCTGTCCTTTACCGGGCTCTGGCCTTTGGCCGAAAGTGTGGCGCCAAACAATGCGGCCAGATCGTTCAGGTCGTTTTCGCGCACGGTCTGATCGAGGCTGATGCTTACCGTGCCCTGGCCGAAACGCAGGTTAATGGCGGCGGCTTCGGCTTTGGTGCGCAGGCTTTCGGCGGTGGTGCCAGCGGGAAGTTCAAAGGTAATGGTGTCGAAGAATGCGCTGTTTACGCGTTTTAGTCCGGCTGCTTCGAGTGAGGCGGCGAGGCGCGCGGTGGCTGTGTGTACTTCTTCGGCAATGCTGCGTATTCCGTCGGGGCCGTGATATACGGCATACATGGAAGCCATAATGGCCAGCAGCGCCTGCGCGGTGCAGATGTTGGAAGTGGCTTTGTCGCGTTTAATATGCTGTTCGCGGGTTTGCAGGGCCATGCGCAGAGCGTGGTTGCCGTGGCTGTCAACCGACACGCCGATGATGCGGCCGGGCATGAGTCGTTTGTAGTCTTCGCGGGCGGTGAAGAAAGCAGCGTGGGGGCCGCCGTAACCCATAGGCACACCAAAGCGCTGCGAGTTGCCGAAAACCACATCGGCTCCCCACTCGCCGGGAGGAGTGAGCAGGGCAAGGGCCAGCAGGTCGGTGGCTACGGCTACTCCGGCACCGGCTGCGTGGGCGGCATCGGTAAAGGCTTTGTAGTCGGCCACTTCGCCGTGCATATCGGGGTATTGGAGCACGGCACCGAAAACCATATCGGTAAAGGTAAACGTGCGGTGATCGCCGATGATGAGTTCAATATTGAGCGGGGCCGAGCGTGTTTTGAGCAGGTCGATGGTTTGCGGGTTGCACTGTTCAGACACAAAGAACTGATTAGCATTGCGTTTTACGGCATCGCGGCTGCGGTTTCCGTAAAGCATGGTCATGGCTTCGCCTGCGGCAGTGGCTTCGTCGAGCAGCGAGGCATTGGCCATGGGCATGGCGGTAAGATCCATTACCATAGTCTGGAAATTGAGCAGTGCTTCGAGGCGGCCCTGCGCAATTTCGGCCTGATAAGGCGTGTAGGCCGTGTACCAGCCCGGATTTTCGAGAATGTTGCGAAGAATTACCGGAGGCGTAATGGTGCCGTAGTAACCTAAGCCAAGGTAGCTGCGGAAAATTTTGTTTTTGCCGGCCACCGTCTTGAGGTAGTTCAGGTAATCGAACTCGCTCATTCCTTCGGCAAATTTCAGCGGCTGTTTGAGCCTGATGGCTGCCGGAATGGTTTGTTCAATGAGTTCGTCCACCGAACCAATGCCGATGGTGTTAAGCATTTCCTGCGCCTCTTTTGCCGAGGGGCCGATGTGACGTCGCACAAAGCTGTCCGTAGCCATATTTTTTTGATGGATGTGTGGTGTGAAAAACAGGCACAAAGATAACCGTTTTTATGCCTCAAACAGTTTACAGGGTTTATCGCCTTTTTGTACTATTTATTATCGAAAATCAAGGGCCAACATTCCACACTTTTAGATAAAATCAGGCTGGCGGCATTTGTCTCGTCGGTTAGATTGTATAGTTTAGACTTTTACTCACCTACAAATTCCTCATTTCACATGAATCAATACACACCACCGCCACCCGGTTACAACCAGCCTTACGGAAATCAGCCCGGTTTCCCGCCCATGCAGCAGGATCTGCCCGATGCATCGACTATACAGATATTGGGTATTCTTTCGCTGGTGCTTACCGGGCTTATCGGACTCATTCTGGCAATCATTGCTTTGTCTAAGAGCAAACAAGCAATGAGCACTTATCAGCAGAATCCAGGTGTATATTCTGAGGCATCATTTTCTAAAGTAAAAATAGGAAGAACCTGTGCCATTATAGAACTGTGCCTGTTTGGGCTCCTGCTGCTTATACTCTTTATTGTGCTGGGCTTCGTAAGTTTTGCCGGCTAATACGTTCTGATAAACAGAAAGAGGTTTCCCGTGTGCGGGAAACCTCTTTTTTGCATTGTTGCCGTAAATTATACCTGTGCAGCCGAGTATCGTTTCATGTAATCGCAGGCGGTGTCCACCATTTCGCTGGAGCCGGCAAAGAACGGGGTGCGTTGGTGCAGTGTTTTGGGTTCGATTTCGAGAATGCGCTGGAAACCATCAGTGGCTTTGCCTCCGGCCTGTTCGATAATAAAGGCCAGCGGGCTGCACTCATAAAGCAGGCGGAGTTTGCCTTTGGGCGAGGAGGCGGTGGTGGGATAAATGTAAATGCCGCCGGTAATGAGGTTGCGGTGAATATCGGCCACGGCCGAGCCAATGTAGCGCGAAGAGTAGGGGCGTTTGGTGGCTTTGTCTTCTTCCTGGCAATACTTGATGTATTTTTTCACGCCATCGGGAAAATGTACGTAGTTGCCTTCGTTTATCGAATAGCTTTTTCCGTTGGAGGGCGTTTTCATGTTCGGATGCGAAAGGCAGAACTCGCCGATGGACGGATCGAGGGTAAATCCGTTTACGCCTTTGCCGGTGGTATAAACCAGCATGGTAGATGAGCCGTAAATGATATAACCTGCAGCCACCTGTTCGGTGCCGCGCTGCTGAAAATCTTCGTGTGTGGCAGGGCCGGTGAGCGACACACGGCGGTAAATGGAGAAAATGGTGCCCACCGACACGTTTACATCAATATTGGAAGAACCGTCGAGCGGATCCATTGCCACCACGTATTTCGCATTGCGCGATTGAGGGGTGTCGATGGGGATAATGTCTTCGTTTTCTTCCGAAGCAATTCCGCAGCATTCGCCACCCACGCTGAGCGCGGCAATAAACTGCTCGTTGGCAAACACATCGAGCTTTTTTACCGATTCGCCCTGCACATTGGTTTCGCCCACTTCGCCCAAAATATCGGCCAGTCCGGCTTTGTTTACTTCGCGGTGTACAATTTTGGCGGCTATGCCAATATCGCGCAGCAGGCGCGAGAGTTCGCCTTTGGCGTAGGGAAAATCGTTTTGTTTCTCAATAATGAATTGTCCGAGGGTCTTTACTTTGCTCATGTGGCTTGGATGCTTTGTGCAAAGATCGGAAAAGGCGGGGAAAATCCAGTTTTTTTCATTTTGATGCCATTTGCAAAGTGTATTCTCTAAATTGACGGTCTGTAGTTGCCTGAATGGTTTTATTGTTACAACTTAGTCCTGCACTTCCCCCCCATAAACTTCTCAAACCATGAATTTTCGATTTCTCCTCCCGGGAATAATTTGCATTTTCCTGCTTTCATGTACCCCACTTTTTGGCCAGTTCAGTTATGTTACCGGCCCGTCATTACCACAAACTGAAATCAGCCTGCGGCGCGCAGCCACTGTTGATGCCGCCGGAGGCGTGTGGGTTGGCTTCAGACAAAGTATAGGCTATTACAATGGCTCAAACTGGCGCATTTATACCGATACTTCCGGTATTCCGTTTTCACGTTTGAAAAAAGTAGAAGCGGCCACTGGTTCAGTATGGTTTGCCTCTGCCGATTCGGGTGTGGCTGTGCTGAACAATACCATCTGGACGGGCTACAACACACAAAACTCGGCGCTGGTAAACGATACCGTGCGCGATATTTCGGTTGACGGAAATACGGTGTGGATTGCCACTGCAAATGGGTTGTCGTCGTTTAATGGTTCGGTGTGGAATACTTACACCACGTCTAATTCGGCGATGTTGAGTAATGATCTGCTCGATGTATCGGCTGAGAATGGAATTGTGTGGATGGTTGCGGCAGGCGGTGTATGCCGGTTTGAAACGGCCACGCAAATATGGACTGCTTTTCCGCTGTCGGTGCTGCCGCCGGTGGGAAATTTAACGGCCATACTTGTCAGCGGAAACGATGTCTGGCTGGGCGGTTCGGATGGTGCGGCATATTGGAACAACGGCAGCTTTCGTTCTGTCAGCGAAATTACCGACGGAATAGATTTTCCGGTATTATCCATTGAAAAAGGTGCGCAGGGAATGCCTCTTTTTCTATCCGGCCCATCGCCCCGTTTTGGCGTTCAGTTGAGGATGAACGCAGTGCCTCATCGTATTTCTGTCAGTCCGCTGAGCAGTTTTTTGGGTGCCGTATCGCTGACTTACTCCTCACAAACCAACAACTATATTTATGTGGGTCAGGCCAGCGATATGTCGCCCAACCCCGGCTATCAGGTGTTTGGAACAGGTGATACTGATCCCGGCATAAGTGCATTGAGTAATTATTCCAGCAGCCGCCACAGCAACCTGAATAATGTGGATGCCGTATTTCACACCCGTGGCGATTTTGGCTGGGATTTACTGAGTTCAGCTTCTTTCGAAGTTCCCAAAGGCGGCGGAACCAATACTCTCTTTTCTTCGGGCCTATGGGTTGGTGGCTATGATGTGGGCGGGCAGCTTCATCAGGCTGCAATGACGTACAGGCAAACGGGAATTGATTATTTCCCCGGCCCACTCGATACGGTTAATGCCACCACCGACAGTGCCACGGCATCGCAATACAATTACATCTGGAAAATTAACCGCACTGATATTGAAGCCTTCATTTATCATTTTGCGCAGGGCAATGTGCAAAATGGTTCATTCACACCGGCAGGCGATATTTTAAGCTGGCCTGCGCAGGGCACGGGAAATTTTTCGCGCAGTCTTGCCCCGTTTTTTGATGCCAACAGCAACGGAATTTACGACCCGCTCACTGGTGGTGATTATCCGGTGATTAAAGGCGATCAGATGCTGTACTGGATTTTCAACGATAATCTGGCTCCACACACCGAAACCGGCGGCCTGCCTTTGGGGCTGGAAGTACACGCATCGGTTTGGTCATACGCCTGCCCGGCTTTGCCCGACAGCCAGCAGGTGTTGAACACTACGGTGTTTTACAGTTACGAACTTATTAACCGGAGTGCAACAGCCTACTCCCAAACTCGGGCAGGTTTGTTTCAGGATTATGACCTGGGCAGCTTCTCGGATGATTTTGTAGGTTCTGCCCCGGCCGATAATGTGTGTTTTGTATATAACGGACTTGCAAATGACGGAGCCGGGCCACCGGCCGTTCCGTCAACCTACGGGGCCAATCCTCCGGTATTCGGATTAACCGTGCTTGACGGGCCTCCGGGCGATTTGCTGGATGGTATTGATAATGATAATGACGGACAAATTGATGAGCCGGGCGAAAAGAATCTGCTTTCGCATTTCCAGTATTACTCCAATGATTTTACGGTGACCGGCAATCCTACCACGGCACTGCATTTTTACAATTACCTTAATTCACATTGGACAGATGGCACGCCGGTAACCTTTGGCGGTAATGGTTACGGCGGTGTTACTCCTGCATCGTTCATGTTTTCGGGCGCACCCTTTGATACTGCCCAATGGAGCGAGCCCACTGCCGGAAATGTTCCTTCCGACCGAAGAGGTGTGGCTTCTACCAATATGGAGGACTTTACTCCCGGCGAATCGATTACACTTACCTATGCCCAGGTATGGAGCCGCGATACAACCGCCGTACACGGCACACCGGGCTACATTAATTTCTTTCTCAACGATGTGCGCCGTGTGCAAAACTGGTATGCTACAAACAGTTTTCCCTCGTGCGTAAACTGGACAGTGAGCACCAGCAGCGAAAACACGGCACCGGAGGCAAAACTCTATCCCAATCCGGGCAGCGAACTGGTTACACTCGACTATTTGCCGCAAACCCGCCATGCACAGTTGCAGATTATCGACCTTACCGGGCGTGTGGTGCAGGAGGAACAATTAACTGCACAGCCGCTAAATGTATTTAATGCAGCCGCATTGCAGCCGGGCGTATATCTGTTGCGTGTAACCGACGGTGCGCAGGTTATTGTTTTCCGCTTTGTGCGCCGGTAACACCAGTTGCGAAAGCCGCACAGCCATTTACCACATTACTGCAAACTGCCCTGAATGAATAAACTACATTCAGGGCAGTTTAGTTACATTTGATCTGACCCTTCTGATGGATACCGGACGTTTATTTTCCTCACTGCTTGCACTGTGTATAGGTGTGTCGGTGCTTGCCCAAAACGGGTTAAGTACTGTTTCCATGCCTGCACCTTTCAATCCACAGGTATTGCGGAATAAGAATTGTGTGAGTGTGGATCCGGGCGGACGTGTGTGGGTGGGATTTCGTGATGTGGGTGCGGGTGTGTGGGACGGTACCAACTGGACGGTTTACGACAATTCTTCTTTTTTTCTCCCCGATAACAACGTACAGAGTTTTGGTTTCGACAGCCTGAACGGTGTGTGGGTGGGCACCAACAGCGGCGGTGCGGCTCGTTTCGATGGGGTGAACTGGTTTTTGTTTGATATGGCCAATTCGGGTCTGCCCGATAATCATGTGAGCAGTATTTTATGCACGGCTTCTGAGATATGGATGGCTACGAATGCCGGTGTGGCCGTGTATAACGGCAATACGTGGAGCGTAATGAATATGGCCAACTCGGGACTGGCTTCGGATACGGTAACTGCGCTTACAATTGGTTTGAATGGTGTGGTGTGGGCGGCTACCAACGGCGGCTTGTGCAGCTACCAGGGCAACTGGCAAACGCATGTGCCCGGATTGTTTCGCACGGTGGCCTGCGACAGTTCGGGAGTGGTATGGGCTTCGGATGCGGCTATGGTTTGGGTGCAAAATGGGTCATCGTTTATTCGCATTAACCAAAAATACTCGTTCGATTACGCCGGTTTTACAGGCACATCGGCAATTACCGCTGATCGTTCGGGCGTGTGGTTTACGCAGCCCAACGATGTGCTTATGAAAATTGACAGCGGTAATGTAAACGTGTATTACCCGGGCGGTTTATTCGGAACTGTACAGTGGGTGGCTGCAACTGATACGGGCGTGTATTTAGTTAATTCGTTTACCACGGCCATCACCAGCAATTCGTTTAAACTCCTGCATTTTAATCCGCAGCCGTATTTAAGCTACGGGCTTGGCTTTACCGCGAATAATCTGCGTAAGCTGAACATCAACGAAGTAAATGCCAATTTGCTCACCCAGGGCGATATGCACTGGACGCTGGCGGCTGCCGGATATGAAGTGCCCAAAGGAAGCGGAAAACATTCGGTGTTTTCTTCGGGTTTGTGGATTGGTGGTTTGGACGACCAGGAGGAACTTCATCTGGCCGCCATGACTTACCGGCAATCGGGTGTTGATTTTTATCCCGGCTCCATAGATACGGTAACGCTTACCAGCACGGTGGCCAACGCCTCACAGTACGACCGTGTGTGGCTGGTTACGGCATACGAAATAAGCGAACTGCAATGGCGTTTTGCCAATGGACAGCTTCAGAGCGGCAGCTATACACCTCCGGCCGATTTGCGTGAATGGCCGGCAAGTGGCAATGGCAATTATTCGCGTGCGCTGGCTCCGTTTGTGGATGCCAATGGCGACGGGCTGTATTCGGTATATGATGGCGATTATCCGCGTATTAAAGGCGATCAGTATGCCTGGTGGGTGTTTAACGATGTGATGCTGCCGCACACCGAAGGCGACGAAAAAGCATTGGGCGTGGAAGTTCATGCCGAGGCATGGGCGTATTCCTGCAATCTTTTGCCCGATTCGCTGCGCGATGTGAATTACACCACGTTTTACCAGTTTGCCTTCATCAACAGATCGGATACGAATTATCACCACACATCTATTACTTATTATCAGGACTGCGATATGGGCAACTGGCAGGACGACTGGATTGGCAGCCGTCCGGAACAGAATTTCATATACGTGACCAATGGCGATAATGATGATTCGGATCCGAATTATCCCAATTACGGTTTATATCCTCCGCAAACGGCCACGGTATTTCTGGGCGGCCCGCCTGCTGTGGCGGGCGACAGTATCGACAACAACAACAATGGAATTACCGATGAACCCGGCGAAGAAAACAGGTTAACGGGTGTAATGATGTCGGGCCAGCCGGCTCCTTTTTTTAATGCGGCTGCGGGAACCCATTACTCCTACATGAACATGATATGGCCCGATAGTTCACAGCTTTCGGTGGGCGGAAATTTTGGGTACGGAGGCACCACGCCCACACGGTTTTTATTTCCCGATCCGCTTTACGACACCACCGGCTGGAATGAAAATACGGCAGGCAATGCACCTTTCGACAGGCGTTTTTACTCCACCTGCGGGCCGTTCGATCTGGCTTCGGGCGATACGGCTGTGTTTACCTTTGCCATTATTACGCATTTCGATTCGGTGAATGCGTGGGGCACTAAACCTTACTACACCGGATTGGATACGGCGGTGATGCGTGTCGAAAACTGGTATCGGCAGAATGAGACTACGGCGTGTTTGCCTTTGTTCAACAGTATTACGGAGAATGCAGTGTCGTCGCAGCCGCTGCTTCGTTTGCAGCCCAATCCGGCTCACGAGGTATTGTTTGTGCAGCACGAATTTGGTGAGGAGCCGGTTACCGTGCAGGTTGTTGACCTTGCCGGGCGCACGCTGCTGCACGCGCGGCATACCGGATCTGTATTTCAGTTGGGTGTGAGCAGTTTGCCTACGGGTATGTATGTGGTGCGTGTGAGCAATGGTGCTGAAACTGCCGCCGCAAGGTTTGTGAAGGATTAGCGTGAGTGCGTGGGCGAAATGAGTAATTTCGTGCCACGCTTACACACTATGTTTACCATCCGCAAAGCCGTGGCAGAAGATATGCCTGCCGTTTTCGAACTCATCATGGAGCTGGCCGTTTACGAAAAAGCGCCGCACGAAGTAATTAACTCGCCCCAGCAGCTTGTGGCCGATGGTTTTGGTCCGCAGCCTTTGTTTGGCTGTTTTGTGGCCGAATACGAAGGCCGCATTGTGGGCATTTCGCTTTACTACTGGCGTTATTCTACCTGGAAAGCCAAACGGCTTTATCTCGAAGACATTATCGTAACCGATGCCATGCGCGGCAAGGGTTTAGGCAAACTGCTCATGGACCGCACCCTGCAGCACACGCTCGACGAAGGCTGCTCGGGCATACTCTGGCAGGTGCTCGACTGGAACGAACCGGCCATAAATTTTTACAAAAAGTACAATGCAAATTTCAGCAGCGAGTGGCTCAACGTATCGCTCGAAGCCGATGAAATAAAACAATTGCTCCAAAAATAATTCCACCTCACCGCATGAAAGTGTTCAAGTTTGGCGGCGCTTCTGTAAAGGATGCCGCAGCAGTGAAAAATGTTGCAGGAATACTCAGCACCTATTCCGGAGAACCGCTGGTGGTGGTGGTTTCGGCAATGGGCAAAACTACCAATGCCCTCGAACGCCTTGCCGATTCGTACTTCAAAGGCGATACAGAAACTGCACAGAAAGTACTTGACGAAGTGCGCGAATATCACACCGGAATTCTGAACGGACTTTTTGAAGATAAAGCACACGGCGTGTTTAACGATATTCACAACACACTCGTGGAACTGGAGTGGGTAATTGAAGATCAGCCCACACACGAGTTCGATTGCGAATACGATCAGATTGTTTCGGTGGGCGAATTGCTTTCCACAAAAATTGTAAGCCATTACCTCACACACTCCGGCATTGTCAACCGCTGGCAGGATGTGCGCGACTGGATTAAAACCGACAACACTTACCGCGAAGCCAAAGTAGATTGGACACTTACCCAACAGTGCATCCGCGAAACGTTGGTGCCTTACATGTCTGGCAGCAATCCGGCTCCGGTAATTACGCAGGGCTTTCTGGGTGTAACTTCCGAAAACTTTACCACCACGCTCGGGCGCGAAGGGTCGGACTATACCGCCGCCATTATTGCCTATTGCATGGATGCCGAAAGTGTGACAATATGGAAAGATGTGCCCGGCGTATTAAACGCCGATCCGAAATGGTTTGACAATACCGAACTCATTCCGCAGTTGTCTTATCAGGATGCCATTGAGCTTACGTATTATGGTGCCACGGTAATTCACCCCAAAACCATTAAGCCGCTTCAAAACAAAAATATTCCGCTGCAGGTGCGCTCTTTTGTGAAGCCCGAAGCGGCCGGAACGGTAATTCATGGCGGACAGGTGCCGCTGCCGGTTCCGTGTTTTATTTTTAAAATGGATCAGGTGCTGTTGTCTATTGCGCCAAAAGATTTTTCGTTCATTGTGGAAGAAAACCTGAGCCGGATTTTCGGACTTTTCAGCGAACACGGTATTCATCTTAACATGATGCAAAACTCGGCCCTTCGTTTTTCGGTGGTAATTGATAACAACGCGCGGCGGATTTCGGGATTGATTGAAATCCTGCGCAGGGATTTTCAGGTGCTTAAGAACGAAAATCTTGAATTGGTTACTATCCGCCACTACAATCAGGCTACGCTCGACCGGGTTACGGTGGGGAAAGATCTTCTGCTGGAGGTAAAAAGCCGTTATACGGCGCAAATTGTAATGAAAAACAGTAATCTGTAATCTCTTTAAACTGATTTCACCCGTCGATATTGAGTTGCTTTATTATCTTTGCACTTAACCTCAATTACCCATGAGCAGATTGTTTATTCCCGGAACAAATAGTACTGCGCAGGTCGATTTCGACCGCGATGCGGGTACTATGTCGATTACCGGCGTATCAATCCCCGAAAATGCCGATCAGTTTTTTAAGCCGCTTCACGAATGGGCCGATACACTCATTAAGTCTTATTCGGGCAATATAAAACTCACCCTTTGTCTTACCTATTTCAATACCACCACGGTAAGGCATTTGCTTCCTTTTATGCAGCGGCTTATTCAGCATTTCCGCAATTCTCTGGCAGTGGTGTGGCAATACGAAGAAGACGATGAGGAATTGCTCGAGCGAGGCGAGGAACTGAGCGATGTACTTCAGTTTAAATTCGAGTACGAAGCGTTGCCGGTAGAAGATTAACCGGTAAGCGCATTTATTATTTTCTGCGCCAGCACTTTCCCTATTTTTTCGTGGCTTTCAAATGTCCAGCCTGCAATGTGAGGCGAGAGCAGCACTTTGTCTGACTGTATGAGATATTGCATGGGAGCGGGCAGGGCAGTGGCATCAATGGCTTCGAACGATACTTTTTCGTATTCGAGCACATCGAGGCAGGCGCCGCGCACGGTGCCCTGCTGCAAATGCTTTACCAGTGCAGCCGTGTCGAGTACTTTGCCGCGGGCGCTGTTGATGAGCCACAGCGGTTTGCGAAACGCACTGAGGAAAGCATCGTTTACCATATACTCCGTTTCGGGAGTGAGCGGTATGTGCAGGCTGAGCACATCGGCCTGGGCAAAAATTTCTTCGGGGCTGCTTTCTTTCACAAACTCATTGCCGAAGCCGGTTTTGTATTTGTCGTAAGCCAGCACATTTACCTCAAACCCGCGAAGCCGCTGCGCAAATGCCGAGCCCATATTTCCGTAGCCGATAATGCCCACTGTTTTCCCGCCCAGTTCGTAGCCGCGGTTGCCTTCGCGTATCCATTTTCCGGTGCGCACTTCGCGGTCGGCGCGGGCAAGGTTGTTCATGAGTGCCAGCAACATGCCTAAAGCTTGTTCGCCCACCGCATCGCGGTTACCTTCGGGAGCATGTACACAGGCTATGCCGCGCGCCTGGGCGTAAGCCACATCAATGTTTTCCATTCCCGCCCCGGCGCGGGCAATGCACTTCAGATCGGGCGAGGCATTAATGAAAGCAGCATCGAGCTTAAAACGGCTGCGTATTACCACGCCATGATAGCCACTCATGCGCTGCTGCACTTCTTCTTTGGAAAGGGAATATTCTTCATCGCACTCAAACCCTGCGCCACGCAGCATTTCAAGCATTACCGGATGATTGGTGTCGAGAAAGAGAATGCGTTTCATTGCGTCAGAGCAAAGTGCCGTCGAGCAAAGCTACCGAAATGGAGAAATAAATAAGCAATCCGGTAACGTCAACCAACGTGGCCACAAACGGAGCCGAGGAAACCGCCGGATCAAGCCCGAGCCTTTTAAGAAACAGCGGAAGCAGCGAGCCGGCCAGACAGCCCCACAATACCACAAACGTAAGCGTAATGCCCAGTGTGAGTCCAATCTGCAGCCAGTATGGCCCGTAATCATCCACGAAATTCGACCAGATGGCTATGCGCAGGAAACCGATAATTCCCAGAATCAATCCAAGCACTAATCCCGACTTGAATTCTTTTTTTACAATAGTCACCCAGTCGCGTATGGTAATTTCGCCCAGGGCCAGTGCACGGATGATAAGCGATGTAGCCTGCGAGCCGCTGTTTCCGCCACTCGAAATAATAAGCGGCATAAACACGGCCAGTATTACGGCCTTCTGAATTTTATCGTCGAAAAAGCTGAGTGCCGTGGCGGTAAGCGTTTCGCCCACAAACAGCACCACCAGCCAGCCCACACGTTTGCGGATCATTCGCCAGAAAGGCGTGCTCATGTAGGGTTCTTCGAGTGCTTCCACACCACCCATTTTCTGCACGTCTTCGGTGTTTTCCTCGCGAATAAGATCTACCACATCGTCAAACGTAATGCGGCCCACCAAACGTCCCAGCGAGTCGGTTACGGGAATCACCACGAGGTCGTATTTGTCCATGAGTTTGGCCACTTCCTCCACGGGTGTGTGTGTGCGTACGCTTATTACGTTTGGGTTGCATACCTCGCGCACGGGCGAGTTGAGCGGTTTGGTGAGAAGACTTTTGAGCGAGAGCAGACCCACCAATTTCTCGTCTTCATCCACCACGTAAATGGTATAAACAATTTCAACCTCCTCAGCCTGCCGGCGAATTTCGCGCACGGCTTCGCGCACGGTTTTGTCGATGTGTACGCGCACCGTTTCCTTGCCCATAAGACCACCGGCAGTGTCGGGGTCGAAGTTGAGCAGATCCACAATGTCGCTGGCCTGGTCAAGGTCTTCTACGTGTTGCAGAATTTCGTCCTGCTGCGCATCGGGAAGTTCGGCCAGTACGTAGGCGGCATCGTCTGAGTCGAGGTTGTCGATTACCTGCTCGGCAATTTCTTTTGGCGAAAGTCCTTCGAGTACTTCCTCGCGCCGGTCGTCTTCGAGCAGGAGCAGGGCTTCGGCGGCCACCTCGTCTTCGAGCAGTCCGTAGGCTTTTACCGTTTCGTCGGTATCGAGGCTGTTGAGGATTTCGGCAGCATCGGCCGGGTGCAGCCCGTGGAAATATCCGCGCACCGCATCCTCGTTCCCCGCAGCCAGCGCGGTGCGGAGATCGTCGATGAATGTATCGGTAAGCTGGAATGCCATCGGGTGCAGTTTTGCCGGAGCGGTGCAAAGGTAGGCAGAAACGGCTTTCGGGCGATAGCCGGTGGCAGTGGTAAAACTTATTTTACATTGGGCCCTCTTTCCTCAAGCATATTGGTGAGGGCCACAAAATCGGCCACCGACAGCTTTTCGGCCCGGTTGGCAAAGTAGGCGTGGTTTTCGAAGCCGGGTTTAATGGCAAAGGCTTTCACCGCATTGCGCACCGTTTTGCGACGCTGGTTGAATGCGGCTTTCACCACGGACGTAAACAGCTTTTCGTCGCAGCCCAATTGCTCCGTTTTATTGCGCGTAAGCCTGATTACCGCCGACTTTACTTTTGGCGGCGGCGAAAACACATTTTCATGCACCGTAAAGAGGTACTCAATATCAAACCATGCCTGAAGCAGCACGCTGAGAATACCATAAGTTTTCGATCCCGGCGGTTCGGCCACACGCTCGGCCACTTCTTTCTGAAACATGCCCACCAGTTCGGGCACCTGATTGCGGTGATCGAGTACTTTAAAAAGTATCTGCGAAGAAATGTTGTAGGGGAAATTGCCAATTACGGCAAACGATTCGCTGAAATACTGTTCGGGCTTCATGCGCAGAAAATCGCCGGCAATAATGCGCGGGGCAAGCTCCGGGTAATGCTCCTGCAAATAGGCCACCGATTCGGTATCAATTTCGGCCACCCAGGTTTCAATGTCGGGTTGCTGCAAAAGGTATTTGGTGAGCACGCCCATGCCGGGGCCAATTTCGAGCACTTTTTTGTAGCTGCCGTTGCGGCGGAGACTTTCGGCTATTTTCCGGGCAATGTTTTCATCGCGCAGAAAATGCTGGCCAAGGTGTTTTTTTGCGCGTACTGAATTCATGCGGCGGTGGTGTGTGGCAATTATTCTACTTCTTCCAGCAATGTGCGGAATGCCACAAACTTACCGGCATATTTATTTATTACGTCTTTCTGCAACGCAGGTGCATGGTTGTTTTTATACCGCTCGTAATCGTTCATGCTGGCCGCACGATACTGAAACGAATAACTTTTTCCCTGCTGTTCTTCCACATTGATGCGGAAAATGCGGCCCTCGGTAAAACAGCCGGTGGCCAGCACATCGGGTACGTGTACGGTTTTCATCCAGTGCAGCCATTCGTCGTGTACATCGTCGTCCACGTTTACGGTTACGTTGTATAAAATCATTAGTCGGCTACTTTATCACCGCGCAGTTCGCGGTAGCGTTTTCTTGCATCCACCACAAATAAACTTCCGGGAAACTGCGTAAGCAGTTTCTGATAGCATTCCATGGCTTTTGCTTTATCGTCGAGATGAAATTCGTAGAGTTCGGCCAAACGGAAAAGGGCATCGTCGCCCAGCACATCGTCGCTGTACATGCTCAGCAGTTTGTCGAGTTGTTTGCCGGCCTCTGTCCAGTTCTGCTGCTTCATGGCAATGCGGTAGCGCAGAAAAAGCACATCATCGGCAATGGAATGCGTAGAGTACATGCGGTCGATGGAGTCGAGATAAGTGCCTGCCAGGTCGAAGCGGTTTTGAAAAAGCATGAGGTCGGCCTGCGCAAACCAGTTGAGCGGTTCGGGATTGCTGTCGAGCGCGAAGTTGTCAGTAATGAGTATCGACAAATACATCGCGTCGTTGGAGATGAGTTTTGAGGTAGAACCTTTGAGCACGTTCAGCTGCACCTGCGACCATTTGAAATCGCCAATGTAAAAGGCCACTTTGGCGTTTCGGTATTTGGCTTCCTGGCCCACAGTTTCGCGCTTGAATGCTTTTTCTACCTGCGAGTAGCGCAGCGAGGCTTCCCACACCTGCCCGTCAAGCAAAAGCACATCGCCGAGTTCGAGTTTGCTTTCGGCCTGTTTTTCTGGATTTACGCCGGGCAGGGCAATGGCTTTTTCGAGCAGTTGCACCGCTTCGCCGGTTTTGAAAAGGTAAAATGCCTGCAGGTGCGCCAGGCTTCGCATGAGGTCTATGGTGGTTCCGTCTTCGCCCAGTTCGGTGAGTGTGGTTTTCATCTCGGTTTCGAGCTGAAGGAGTTCGGTGCGGGTGTAGTTGCTGCGTGCGGTAATTTGTTCGCTGCGCGTGGTTACCCTGTCGGTGCGGGCTTTGCGGTAGTTTCCGCCGCCGGGGCCGAGGCCGATCACATAATCATAGCCTGAAATGGCTGCGTCGTATTCTTCGTTGAAACGTGCCACGGCGGCCAGTTCCATTACGTTGGTGCCGTCGGTTTTTCGGCGTTTGTCGATGGCTTTGGCCTGCACCATTGCGGCGCGGAAATCTTTCTGCTGCATAAACAGCCACATCAGCATTTCCGACCAGATCAGGTTATCGGGCTCTTTTTGCGAACGTCGCAAAAGTTCGGTGCGCAGCGCGGGTTCTACTTTTTCCTCGCGGTCTTCGTCCATCCAGGCCTGCAGGCGGTTTTGTACCTGTTGCCTTTCGCCCGAGGGATTTTGAGCGGCCATGTCGAGGCATTCGTTTACCATGAGCGCATATTCTTTGCGCAGGTAATACACTTCGGCCAGTTCGTTGCCAAAGTTGTAGCGTTCGCCCATTTCGCGGCGGCCGCGTTTGAGCGCGTCCACTGCAAACTGCGTTTCGTTGAGTCCGAGAAAAGCATTGGCCAGATCAATTACCGCCGTGGCCGAAGTGGTTTGCGTAATGGCATTGATGGCGGCGTTGAATTCTTTCTTCGCCTTGTCTTCATCGCCCTGTGCGCGATACACGCGGGCCATGTCCACACGGAAACGCAAATCGAGCGGATAACGCTTGCTCTGGCGCGTGACTACTTTTTCGGCCTTGCGGAAGTTTTTGGTCTGAATAAGGCAGTTGAGGTAGTAATTGTAATAGATCGCAATCGGATTGCGGTCGTACAATTTCTCGTAATACACCAATGCCTTGTCATACTCTCCGGCCGAGTAGTACTGACCCGCAAGCTGCTCGTCGGGCGAAACAGTCTGCGGCGGCACAGGCTGACAAAACGCTGCCTGTGGTGCGGTTGTGAGCACCAGAGTAAGCAGCAATATCAGCCTGAATATTTTCATCGTTAATATCTTTCGATTTCGTTTTTACCTTCCTTTTCGCCCTTGGGCGGCAGCGGCATGGGCACGTTTCCTGTGCGGGTTTTAATCAGTTCCAGATATTGATTAACGCGCGGAACGAGTGTATCGTATTGCGAACTGGCCTGAATATATCTTTTTTGGATATCGCCCGCAAAAGCGTACAACTGGCTGGCCTGTCTTGCTTCATACGCCACGGCCGAATCGGGTGTGATTCCGGCATTAAGCGAGTTGGAACGAAGATCATTTACCAGATTGCCCAAATTGATGCGTGTGGAATCGATGGCGCGGCGCAGCAGGCCGTGGTTTTTTTCCACCACTTCAAAATTTTTGTACAGCGAACGGTAATCGGTGAGGAACAATGCCGTGTTAAAGTCAAGCGTATCGCCCATTTTGGGAATGCTTGACTGTATAAACTGCGAATTGTTTTTTATTTGCCGGGCAATATCTTCGGCTTTTTCGGCATCTACTTTATTGAGAATCGAATCGGCACTGCCGAGTACGGCGGCGAGTTTTTCGGCTTCCACGGCGGCTTTTTCGTTGGCTGCGGGTGTTCCGCAACCGGCCAGCAGTAAAAGGCCCAGAGCCGATGCAAGAATGTTGTTTGTGTTCATACGCCTGTTCATCAGTTAATCCATTCAAAGCCGGTGTACCTGTGCAGCACATCGGGCAGGCGAATGCCTTCGGGTGTCTGGTTGTTTTCGAGCAATGCGGCCACAATTCGGGGCAGGGCCAGTGCGCTGCCGTTGAGTGTGTGCGCAAGCTGTGTTTTGCCGGTGCCTTCGCGGAAACGGAGTTTCAGTCGGTTGCTCTGGAAACTTTCGAAGTTTGACACCGAACTTACTTCAAGCCAACGCTGCTGTGCGGCAGAAAACACTTCCATGTCGTAAGTTTTGGCCGATGCAAAACTCATATCGCCTCCGCACAGCAGCAGGGTGCGGAAGGGGAGATCGAGGTCTTTGAGCAAACCGGCTACAAAGTGGCGCATTTCTTCGAGCACTTCGTAGGAATTGGCTGGATTGGCCACCTGTACAATTTCTACTTTATCAAACTGGTGCAAACGGTTAAGGCCGCGCACGTCTTTGCCATACGAACCGGCTTCGCGACGGAAGCAGGGTGTGTATCCGCAGTTTTTTACCGGAAGTTCTTCGGCCTGAAGAATTACATCGCGGTAAATATTGGTAATGGGTACTTCGGCAGTGGGAATGAGATAGAGTTCATCTTCATTCACATAATACATCTGTCCTTCCTTATCAGGAAGCTGGCCGGTGCCAAACCCTGAATCTTTATTTACCAGAATGGGCGGCTGCACTTCGAGATAACCGGCGGCGGTGGCGCGGTCGAGGAAGAAGTTGATGAGTGCGCGCTGCAGCCTTGCGCCTTTGCCTTTGTACACGGGGAAACCGGCACCGGTAAGTTTTACACCCAGTTCAAAATCGATAAGGTCGTATTTTGAAGCGAGATCCCAGTGCGGCACGGCACCTTCGTAGAGTGCGGGCACGGTGCCGTGTTCAAATACCACGGCATTGTCTTCGGGTGTGCGTCCGGGAGGCACTTCGTGATGCGGCAGGTTGGGCAGTTGCACGAGCATTTCGTGCAGCTCGGTTTCAAAGCCCGCAAGCGTGGCTTCGAGATTTTTGATGGTTTCTTTGAGCGCCGTGCTTTTGTTTTTAAAGTCTTCGGCCTCGTCTTTTTTTCCGGCTTTCATCAGATTGCCAATTTGCCCGGCAATCTGGTTGGCATCGGCTTTCAGGCTGTCCGATTCCACCTGGGCGCGCCTGCGGTCGGCATCTTTGGCAAGGATAGCGTCAACAAGCACATCCGCATTCTTCACATTTTTTTTGGTGAGGCGTTGGATGGTTTCTTCCCTGTTGTCGCGGATAAAATTGAGTTGCAGCATATATGTTTGAAAATACAGTGTTCAAAGTTAGCACGTTTGCGTGTTCAGTGGGCGGCGGTTTGTGGTAAATAGTGACTAATTACCAGCCATATTCCCACCAGCAGCAGCAAAACGAGCAGAAGTTTACGCCAGAAAGTTTCTTCGAGGCGCATCACTAATTTTTTGCCCATCCACGAACCCACCCAGGCCACCACCAGCAGCACGGGCACCCAAATCAGCCCCGAATCGGGCAGGTAGTCGAATTGCAGGTACACCACGGCCCGCAGCAAATCAACACCCATGTCTATGGCCGCCGAAGTGGCAATAAACGCTTCCTTCCCCAGCCCGAAAGCCGCCAGTCCCAATCCGCGAATGGCTCCGCCGGTGCCCACCAGTCCGGCAAAGAAACCGGCCGTGCCTCCGGTTACAATGGCAGTTCCGGCTACCGGTTTGAGCTTCAGTTTGGGCATTATCAGCAGCAGCGTGCTCAGCAAAATAATGGAAATACCCAGCAGCAGGGTGGCCGTTTCGGAACTGATGTGCGCCGTAAGCTGTGCGCCCACCCACACCAATGCCACACTCGGAATGCCAAACAGCAGCAGCAAGCGCCGGTTTATATTTCCGCGAAACAGCCAGAGTTTCGAAATATTGCTGAACACATGCAGCAAAGCCGTAAGCGCCAGCACCGTATGCAGGTCGAAAAAAAGCCCCGCCACCGGCACAAAAAACACCGACGAGCCAAACCCGCCCACCGTGCCGATAATTTCGGACAGTAAGGCAAGCAGCGAGAAAAGTATGCCGGCAATAACGCTCACCTGAGATCAGGGTTTGTGAATTGGTAAAAATAGAAAAACCGTTTCGGGGATTGATGCCGAAACGGTTTCTGAAAGAGCTGAAGTACGATCAGTTAGTCGGCCTGGATAGGGTCAACTGATACATACGACTTGTTGTCGCGTTTTTTGCGGAAAGCAACAATACCGTCCACGAGGGCATACAAAGTATGGTCTTTGCCAATACCTACGTTCGGGCCGGGATTGTGACGTGTACCACGCTGGCGAACGATGATGTTGCCTGCAATGGCGAGCTGACCGCCGTATATTTTCACGCCGAGGCGTTTACTTTCGGATTCGCGGCCGTTCTTTACTTTACCTTCGCCTTTCTTGTGAGCCATGGTGTAAAGTTGTTATTGGTTGGTAAAATTAATCGTCGTTTTTCTTTTTAGCGGCTTTCTTGGCAGCGGGCTTTTTGGCGGCTGCTTTTTTAGCGGCTTTTTTGGGCTTTTCTTCGGCCACCTCTTCGGCTGCTTCGGGAGCGTCTTCGTTGTTCCAAACCTTTTTAGAGGGCTTCACGCGTGAACGCTCTTTGAGGGTAAGGATAGAAGCTACTTCGAGTTTGGCGTCGGCCTCGCTGAGTTTTTCACCTTTGCCGAGAACGGCCTGGATGAGAAGCTCGGTGAGTTGCTGACGGTGACCGTTCATTTTCTGATAGCCTTTGCGGCGTTTCTTTTTGAAAACGATCACTTTGTCGCCTTTCAGGTGTGAAAGAACTTTTGCGGCCACGCGGGCTCCGTCGATAACGGGTGAGCCTACGGTGATTTTGCCGCTGTTGTCAATGAGAAGGACCTTGTCGAGTTCGATGCTGGCACCTTCGTTAGCCTCGAGGCGGTGCACAAAAACCCGCTGGTTTTTGGCCACTTTGTACTGGAGCCCGGCTACTTCTACGATAGCGTACATATTGAGTTGTGTTTAGTTTTTTCCCGATTCGGGACGGCAAAGGTAAATAAATTATCGAATCGCCCACTGCTTTTCCGCCTTTTTTCGGCAGAAAATCAGGGTGATGAAAGTTCTTTTTGTGCGCTCTATTTTGTTATCTCATTGAAAAACAGTGGAATACTAAATTTTTGCCAAAATGGCCTGTTCCACCTCGTCGGAGTCCCAGCGTTGTTCCAGATCGGGGAACCGGGACATTACTTCCTGCATAATGGCTTCCTGCCGCTGGCCTTCGCGCAGGGCGGTGGAGTAGCGTATGTGCGGGCTGTAGGTGACCATGGAATACAGCGGAATCCATTTATCGGGGTATTTGGCACTGAAACGGGCTTCGATTTTCTTTTGGAGCAGGAATTTGGGGTCGGCGGTTTTGTCGCGCATTTCTATGAAATTGGCTAAGGCCAGGTCGGCCACGGCATCGCCATCGGGTTTGCGCAGGTGCTGGTATTCGGCCAGTATGTCGGGCCAGTTTTCGGCGTGTTTGTCGATGAGTTCGTTTAATACCACGCAGTCTTCGAAGCCGCAGTTCATGCCTTGTCCGTAAAACGGCACTATGGCGTGGGCAGCATCGCCAATGAGTGCGAGGCGGTCGGCAAAAGTCCAGGGATAGCATTTCACCGTAACCAGCGACGAAGTGGGATTGGCGAAATAATCGTCGAGCAGGGTAGGCATTAGCGGCACGGCATCGGGGAAAACGCGGTCGAAAAATGCCTTTACATCGTCGCGTGTTTTCAGTGCGGCAAACGACTCCTCGCCTTCAAACGGGAAAAACAGCGTGCAGGTAAAACTGCCGTCGGGATTGGGCAGCGCAATCATCATATAATTTTTGCGCGGCCAGATGTGCAGGGCATTTTTCTCGAGTAAAAATTCGCCGTTTGGCCCGGCCGGAATGTTCAGCTCTTTGTAGCCGTGCTCAATGTAAAACTGCCGGTATTCGAAACGGTCGTTGTGCAGCATCATGCTCAGCCGCGCCGCCGAAAAAGCACCGTCTGAGCCGAAAATAAGGTCGGAGGTATGATGCGTTTCGGCCTGTGTATCGCCGTGGCGGAAAATGCTTTCGCCGTTTTTCAAATCAACTTTTTCGCAGGCCTGCTCGAAGTGCATGGTTACATTGGGCTGTGCCTCGGCCAGATCCATGAGCCGCATATTAATGCCGCCGCGCGATACCGACCAGATGGCCTGCCCGTCTTTGCCATACTGCTGAAACACCTGCGAGCCGTCAACGTGGTGAATCTGCCGCCCGTACATCGGTATCCCGATTTTACGTATTTCATCGGCAATGCCCACGCCTTCGAGTCCGCGCCAGCCGCGGTCGCTGAGGGCAAGGTTAATGGAGCGGCCGGCGTAAGCACCGCCTTTGCGCATATCGGCGCGGCGTTCGAATACATCAACTTTGTAGCCGCGCTTGGCGAGGTAAATGGATAGGAGTGAGCCTACAAGGCCCGCTCCGATAACGGTGGCTGATTTAGAAGTACTCATTTAAGCAAAGATTCATTTAACACCTCCACCAGTTTATGTACAGTGGTGTAAGGGCATTTTAGTGGATTTATGGGTTTATTGCGAAGTTCAAGTTGTTTGGCGTGCCGTATCGCTGCTCGTTGGCGTAGAAGCAAAGAGCGGTACATATCTTCCGATGATTTTGAATATTTGTAGCCAAGTAAATGGTTTAATTTGCTGATGTAATCTTTACGCCCCAAACCTGTTTCGAGCAAATGAAAGTGAAGATAATACCAAAGCTCAAACGATTCATTGGAATAGGCCAGATTAATGCCATGCTGCTCAGCCATTTTGTGTGCCAACGCCACAGCCGGGGCTGGAAATGAGTCGCGGTCAAGTACACACCAAACTTCATTGAAATGTATCTGCGCGCTTCTGTATTTTTCTCGCTGGGCAATGGTGTATTGAATCAATGAAACCGTATTCATTCCGGTTCCCTCAATAATTGTCCGCGGCACCCTGAATCCTTTAAAGTAATTCGGTTCCGTTTTTCCACCCTCACAAACAATCAAAAAAGAATTTCGGATTTCTTTTTTCGAAATTGAACGTTCAAAACGATTCTCTTTTGATCCCATTGGCATCCGTTAGTTCATTATGGTGGATGAAAATGCAGAACTAAAGGGAACACCACCTAAAAGACCGTCAAGATAGGCTTTGCGAATATCCTTGTCGTGCTTTAGTTTGAAATCAGCCACAGAAAAAAGCCTGCTTTCGCCAAATTCGGTTTTTTCGGTTAACCATATTTCATCTCGTCTGAACAGGTGTGTGCTCATTTGCATCACATCATGTGTGGTGGCAATAAGTTGCCCCTGGGCAAAATCAGAATGGTTAAGAAAGTATTCAAAAAATTGACGCACAAGTTTCGGATGGAGGCTACGGTCAATTTCATCAATCACACACACACCGCCTTTCATAAGACTGAAAAGCAACGGAATAAGATCCATCATGCGTTGTGTGCCATCCGACTCTTCCGAAATCTCAAAGAAAATATCTTTGTTTTCCCTTGTTTTATGTATGGTGGTTAATTTATAGGCTTTGATTTTGCCTTTTTCCATCTCAAAAATATAGCGCAAACCACTTGATGAAGGAACGATGGATATCTGATTTTCTTCAAAGGAATGAACTATATCTTCAATTACAATTGACGGCAAATCGGGTATTTTCTCAATATCTGTTTCTGTGCATTCAATGCCTGATATGCCGGTGTCAAAGCCACGTAAAAAAGCAGAGAACCGTTCTTTAAAATCAATATTATTCTTAATATGAAATTCCAGCAACCCGAATTTTGATTCAGGAAAAACAAGTGTAAGCTGGTCGTCGAACCAGTTATAGACAGATTGAAAAAACTCGTCGTTGTTTTCGGCAAGCTTGCGGAGCAACAGTTGTTCGGGACGTGTGGCATCCTGCGCAAACTGATAAAATGCGGCCGTTTTACTGCCAATTTTCGTAATTCCCGGATTGTAGGTTACATCAACATCGCCCTTAACTGATGTGGTGCGTAAATAAATATTTTTCTCTGTTGTTTTTTTCTGTTCGGTAAGCCATTCTTTACGAATTCTGTAGCGCGTAAACTCAAATCCGTATGTGAAAATCCGGTCACCAATTTTGATATCAAATTCAAAACGGGTAGGCTTCTTCAGCATTTCGGCATCCAGCCTGAAAGGTGTGTATGGCAGGGGTTTTCCCGGAGCAAAGGACCCGGTAAGCATTAACTTTGCCACCTGCATGGCTTTAATCAGATTCGATTTTCCCGAAGCATTTGCCCCGTAAATTACCGCTGTCCGCAATACATCAATGGAAAAGCGGGAATCGTTTCCCTTAACCACATGTTTGTTATGGATTGCCTCTCGCGAAGCAACCATATTTAAAACCTGTTCCTTTTTAAAGGAAAGGAAATTCGACACAGCGAAACGAATCAACATTCCTTCAATTTTCTACAAATCTAACGATTTTTTCACCGAAACTGCAAATTTATCTCTCCAAAGCCCCATTTAATACACTTCCAAACCGCCACACATCCTCAAACGAGTTATACAGCGGCACCGGCGCAGTACGTATTACATTGGGCTCGCGCCAGTCGGCAATTACGCCTTTGGCGGTGAGTGCGTCAAAGAGTTTTCGTCCGTAGCCGTGTGCTACAATGCTTAGCTGGCATCCGCGTTCGGCTTTGTTTCGCGGGGTGATTATTTCGAGGCAGTTGCCGTGTGCGGCGCTCACCGTGTCGATGATAAATTCGAGGTAGCCGGTGAGTTTTTCGCTTTTGGCGCAGAGTGCGGGCATTCCGGCGCGGGCAAAAATTTCGAGCGAGGCTTTGTGTGCGGCCATCGAAAGCACGGGGGCATTGCTCAGTTGCCAGCCTTCGGCACCGGGAATGGGCACAAAGCCTTTTTCCATTTTAAACCGTACGGTTTTGTCGTGGCCCCACCAGCCCGCCAGCCTGGGCAGGTTGCTGTGGGCGTGGCGTTCGTGTACAAATGCACCGGCCACGCTGCCGGGGCCGCTGTTGAGGTATTTGTAGCTGCACCAGGCGGCAAAGTCCACATTCCATTCGTGCAGTTTAAGCTGTACGTTGCCTGCGGCGTGCGCAAGATCCCAGCCGGCAAAAGCACCCACGCGGTGTGCGGCGGCGGTAATGGCAGCCATGTCGAAAAGCTGACCGCTGTAATAGTTTACACCGCCTATCATTACCAGCGCCAGCGAGTCACCGGCATTTTCGATGGCGGCAATTACGTCTTCGGTACGTATGGTATGTTCGCCCGCCCGCGGGGCAACTTCAATTATGGCTTCTTCGGGCTCGTATCCGTGCCATTTTACCTGTGTTTCGAGGGCGTATTGGTCTGACGGAAAAGCCTTTTGCTCGCACACAATTTTGTAGCGCAGTCCGCGCGGGCGGTAAAACGAGGCCATCAGGAAGTGCAGGTTCGAAGTGAGCTGGTTCATCACCACCACCTCAATGGGTTTTGCGCCCACCAAAGCAGCTGCATTTTCGGTAAGCAATTCGTGGTACGAAAACCAGGGATTGCGGGCCTCAAAATGGCCTTCCACACCAAATTTTGCCCAGTCGTCGAGTTCCTGCAAAATGGCATCGCGCGTAGTACGCGGCTGCAGCCCGAGCGAATTGCCGGTAAAATAAACCGTATCGCGTCCGTCGTGCTGCGGAATGAGAAATTGCTGACGGAACTCTTTCAGCGGATCGGCCGCATCCAATTGCTGCGCAAAGGCAAGCGTGTTTTCGTAATTCATAGCTAAAGTAAGAGGCGTAAAAATACGCATGTCTGGCACTTACACGCTGACCTTTGTCATGTACCCTCACTAAAAAAAAACAGCGGCCCCGCCGGGAGCCGCTGTTTTCCACAACAACAAGGTATTTGAATTAATTCACTACCTGGAAATTCTTGTTCACTGCGCGGTATTTTATTGTCATTACCCCGCCCGCATCGGGTTTTTGCACAGGTGTGGTAATGGTGAATCTGTCCATTAATCCCACATAAGCACCCAGCGCAGTATTTTGCAGCGAACTGGCTTGTACTTTAATGGAATCTTCGCCGGGAGTGGTTTCGGTGTAGGAATTAAAAGCCACGCCTAGGTAAATGGTTTCGCCCGCGCTCACCGTAGTGCCCACCCAGGGGAAACGTGTATCCTGCGATTTTGAAATGTCAATCACCGAAGGAGTGGCAGGAAAATCAACCGCTTCGAGCGTGTCTGTGGTGTTGGTATAAAGAGTACCGTCGCCGTTTTTATATACGAATGTTCCTGCAGGTACAAGGCCGGTGTAAATTTTTTCATACACTCCGGTAGTGGCATTGTGCAGGAGAAGATCGCCGTTGAATTTCACTTCCGATGGCGCCGAAAGTTCGAGCGAAGTGCCGGTGGCATTTCCAAAAGTGAAATAGGCCTTGGCATAAGTTTTATTCTCATTCTTATCGTAAAACAATTCGTAATGAGTATAAATGCGGGTTTGATCCACACTGCTCGATTCTTCCTGCTGGCAGGAACCCATCAGCATCATTACGGCTAAAATGCCGGGCAATAACTTTTTCATGATTTAAGGTTTTGGTGATAACTGCTGTATGCCGAAACTATGCCAGTTTAGATACAAATACAAAACAAATGCACAAACAGCATTTTGCTTGAACGAACGACAGGCTGAATACCCATGCGAATTTGTTTAAACCGTGGCAGGGGCAGAGAGTGAAGGTTAAACAATACCTTGCCCGTTGGTTTGCCAGACGCTTTTTTTCGAAGATGTACTTACCTTTGCTGCCTATGAATACAACGCGCTCACAGGAACTTTTCGAAACTGCAAAAAAATATTTCCCGGGCGGAGTAAATTCTCCCGTTCGTGCTTTTCGTTCGGTTGGCGGTACTCCGCTTTTTATCCGTAAAGGAAAAGGATCGCGCATCTGGGATGCCGACGGGAATGAGTTTATTGATTACTGCTGTTCGTGGGGGCCGCTTATTTTGGGTCATGCCAATGATGGCGTGGTAAAAGCCGTTCAGGAAACCGTGGCCGAAGGAAGTTCTTTTGGTGCTCCCACCGAACTCGAAAACCAACTGGCCGATCTTATTCTCTCTTTCAATTCCTACATTGAAAAAATCCGTTTTGTAAGTTCCGGTACCGAAGCCGTAATGAGCGCCATTCGCCTTGCGCGTGGCTACACGGGCCGCACCAAAATACTCAAGTTCGAAGGCTGCTATCATGGTCACAGCGATTCGCTGCTGGTAAAAGCCGGCTCGGGGCTGGTTACGTTTGGCAATACTTCATCGGCCGGTGTGCCCGAGGCGTTTGTGAATGAAACCATTGTGGTGCCGCTAAACAATACAAATGCCGTGCGCGAGGCTTTTGCGCAGTTCGGAAACGAAATTGCGGCAGTAATTATTGAACCTGTTCCGGCCAATAACGGATTGCTGCTTCAGGAAAAAAGCTACCTCGAATTTCTGCGCGTGATTACCAAAGAACATGGCAGCCTTCTCATTTTCGACGAAGTAATTTCGGGCTTTCGCGTATGTTTTTGCGGTGCCGCCGGTTACTACTCCATACAGCCCGATATTATTACTTACGGTAAAATTATCGGTGGTGGTCTGCCTGTGGGAGCCTACGGTGCAAGCCGCGAAATTATGAGCCGCATTTCGCCCGAAGGCGATGTGTATCAGGCCGGCACGCTCTCCGGCAATCCGGTGGCCATGAGTGCCGGACTGGCACAGCTTTCGGCCTGTCTGGCTCCGGGGTTTTATCAGGAGCAGGAAGCAAAAACACAGCGGCTTGTAAACGGTATCCGTGCGCACATTGCCGCCAAAGGTTATACCGCAAAGCTCTGGCACATTGGTTCCATTTTCTGGATTGCGTTTACTAATCTGGAGTATATCCGCACTGCCGAAGAAATAGACCCGCAAAGCATGACCATTTTCCGCAAAATGTACCATGCGCTGCTTGAACGCGGTATTTACCTCGGGCCGTCGGGCTATGAGGTAGGCTTTGTATCAGCCGCCCACAGCAACGAAGATATTGACCGCACCATTACCGCCTTTGCCCAGGCATTGGATGAGGCTTTTGTCACCACATAAATTTGTAAGTCAGATACACGGCTGCCCACACCAGCAGCAAAGTGCCATCGGTTAAGAGCGAGAAATAATACTCGTGTCTCCGCGGTGTGGCTTTGCTTACCACAATGGCGGTGGGAATACATGCTGCACCAAAAGCAAGCAGGCCCCAGGTAAATTGGTTTTGCGGAAATGCAAAATACACGCAGGCCGCCGCAATGAGCAAAAGCACAATTACCGCCACCCTCAGCGAACGTTTAATGCCCAGCAACACCGGCAGCGATTTTACGGTAGCACCGTCAATCAGGAAATCGCGTACATCAAACGGTACGGTAATGGCAAAGGCAAAAGCCGTATAAATAGAAAAAATAAGTGCCGAATAGTTTTTCAACGGCATATAATCAAGTTGTTCAGGCCATCCTGTAAAACACTCTAAGTCCTGTAAACCGCACAGCGGCCACATGCCGCACACTACGGCCCACACCAGCGCAATGAGAAAGATTTTTACACCCGGCAAATCGCGCAAACGTTTCCACCGCCCGCGGCCGGGAATCAATGGCAACGCATAAGCCACCGCAATAAAACTGGCCGAAATGCACCAGCCGTAAAATTCCCTCGTGGCATCAGTAATTTCAAAGCGATAGCCGCCCGCCCCGGCATCGTGTACAAAAGCCCGCGAAATAAAAATTATACCGCCTGCAATCAATGCAGCCAGCATGAGCACAGTCATGAGCAGGCGGTTTTGCTTTATCCATTCATGCCGCACGGTATGCTGCCGTTCTATTTTGCTGAGTTTCCACGAGGCATATACGCGCTGCACATTGTAGAGGCAGAATGTGGCACAAAAACTAAACAGGGCCAGCCAGCTTTCTACACGAAATCCCATTATCATACACGTCACATCGCTCCATGCCGCAGCACAGAGCGACACATGAAAATTGCCGTACACATAGAAAGCTAATGCGGCTTTCAGTAAACGGCCCATGCGTATGCTTTTAGTTATTGTTGATAATGGAAGAGGCAATGAATCCCGCCGCAAAGCCTATGCCTCCGGCCGTGAGCGTACGCAATGCCCTGCGCTGCCGGGCGTACTTTTCGTAACCAAGCAGGTAGGTGTCGTATTTCAGATTCTGAGGATGTGAAACAGTGCCGGGACGAATTGGAATACGGAATACCACCGAAAACCCGCTGTACAAAAACGGAGGCCCGAGTGCCCACATTTGTCGCGAATACCCGCAGGCTGCGCCAAGCACAAATGCCCCGGCTGTCCAGCCCGGGCAACGATAATAACGCCGCGCATCACGTTCGCCCTGAAGAAAATAACGGACTTCCTGAGGTGTATAATAATTCCCAAACAACGTATCCTGCTTATAAAAAATTACTTCCTGCCCGCTTTGTCCGTATTTCACTGAAAACACAAGCTCCTGATCGATAAAGTCGGCTTTGAAATTGCCCTTTTTCGGCACAAGCATTCTCACCTGTTGCGATGCAGTGTCTTTCACATAACCCGTTACAATTTTACCACTCATCAGGTAAACCGTATCCATAGGTTGGGCAGCTTGCTGCGCATAAGCAACAGCACCAGCCAGTAGTGCAAAGAGAAAACAGCAGAAATAACGCATGTGGTTTTTTGAATTGTCTTCCCAAAGATAATTGAAATAGCTTGTAACAGACTTTCCTTCTGATCCAAGTTCCATTCATTGGTATTTCAGGGGCTGTCTGTCAATTTTGTGCTTAGCGTCTTGAAAACAGGGCGATAAGTGCAGAAAGCATAGAAATAGTTTTGTGATCCGATAATCAACTGAATGGCCCGGGAAGTGCCAGTCTTTTCAAAAAAATGAAACAAACACGTAGAGAGAAGCAGAAATGTAAACGTTAATGATTCTGTTCTGGTTTACCGGCTTCATTTGTTTATTTTCTCAAATCAGTCGCCTGAAAAATATTTTAAACAATAAAAATAATTCTATTTAATATATTTTGAAATATCAAAAAAACAATGGTCTTGTCAAGAAAACAAGGCGGAGATGTTAAGGGAAAGAAAAATGCATTTAAGCATGGTGGAAAACACTGATATTTATATGCAAATGATGCTTTTTCAAAGACAGATTAATGAAAAATACCGATGAATGATATGTGGATCAAGTGTTTTACCATTTATTCAATAATAATCACTTTTTCTTCAACTATCAGATATTCAGTTATTTAACGCGATTTAGCAGCTAATCCATTGCTTTGAAACTCAATATCTCCTTTCTTTGCAGCTAACAAACCGCCTTTATAAATCCCTACATGCCTCTCCCGAACAATTACAAAGAGGATTAGTTGTTATCAAATATTTGATGACTGCTTATCTCATTTGGGTATTCAGTGGTGGTAAAAGAAACATCAAATTTTTACGATATGCTCCACTTTACGAAGCAAATGTTGACTGCGTCATTGCTTTTGCTGGGTAATGTTTTGTTTGCCCAGAATTTCAGCAGTGAGCCCCAGGCCAGATTTGAAGAAAACAAAGGCCAGTGGGATCAGGCAGTACTTTACCGGACAGAGTTGAATAATGGTTTTATCTACCACGAACGTGGCGGATATACCGTGCATTTCAGCAACCTGTCTGATGCTTACGAGCAATTTCACCATAGTGGTGATGATGCGGCTGATGTACAGATCAAAAACGACGTAATGAAAGTGTCGTTTGTAGGCGCGTCATCGCTCACACAAACCCGTGCAGCTGGCCGTAACCCTGTGTCGCGCTCTTACTTTACCAACAACAAGCTGATTAATCAGACTTCAGATGTGGGTACGTTTAACGAGCTCAGCTACGAGCAGTTGTATCCGGGCATATCGCTTACCTATCGCTCGTACCGCGATATTATTAAGTACGATTATCTTATTGCACCCGGTGCCGATGCTTCGTTAATACGGCTTGAGTACAAAGGAGCCACTAAGCAGGAAATAGACAGCGAAGGAAACCTCATTACTTACAACTCGCTGGGCACAATTAAGGAATATGCACCTGTGGCATATCAGGAAATGCCCACAGGCCGTGTTGATGTGGCTGTGCAGTTCGTGATTCAGAACGGGCAGGTTTCGTATTATTTCCCCAATGGGTATGATACCAATTACCCGCTGGTTATCGACCCCTTTCTTGCTGCTTCTACCTATTCGGGCTCGGTGGCCGATAACTGGGGCTTTACTGCCTGTCCCGGACCTAATGGTGTGATGTGTATGGCCGGTGTGGCTTTCGCAGCTGGCTATCCCACCACAGTGGGAGCTTTCCAAACCACATTTGCCGGTGCCACCGATGTAAGCATCAGTATTTTCAGTGCCAACGGTCAGAACCTTCTCGCTTCAACCTACCTCGGAGGTACTGGTAATGAATATCCTCACTCCATCATTGCAGCAGCCAACGGCGATCTTTATGTACTTGGCCGCACCGAATCAAACAACTTCCCTACCACAGTAGGTTGTTTCGACAACTCATTCAACGGTGGTACCACCGATATTTTCGTTGCCCGTTTAAACAGTTCACTTACCACACTTATTGCTTCTACTTATGTGGGTGGTAATGGTCTCGATGGTACCAACGTGGTAAACAGTTTCACTGGTACCACACAAACCCGCTTCTCTTATGCCGATAACGGCCGCGGCCAGATCCGTCTCGATGGTTCGGGCAATGTGTGCGTGGCTTCCTGTACACAGTCTTCAGACTTTCCCACCACAGCAGGCGCGTTTGATATTACGCTGAGCGGCACGCAGGATGGGGTGGTGTTTAAAATGAATAACACACTCACTACACAGGTGTACAGCACACTTGTAGGTGGAGCAGCCTTCGATGCCTGTTTCAGTTTACAGATAGGTACAGGTAATACATTATTCGTAGCCGGTCTTACAAACAGTGCCGACTTTCCGACTACGGCCGGAACCCTGCATACCACGGCCAGAGGCGGTGTGGATGGTTTCGTGTTTCAGATTAACTCCACCGGTACTGCGTTAACTGCTTCTACCTATCTCGGCACCACAAACAAAGACGGTGTATTTAACGTGGATGTAAATACTTCGGGTGTGTATGTGTATGGATTAAGTACCGGCGGTACATATCCTGTAACTCCCGGAACGTACTCCAATGCCAACAGCAGCCAGTTCATTCACGGTCTTGATCTTACGCTTACCACCACACTGTTTTCTACGGTTTTTGGAAACGGCGTTACTCCCAACCTTTCGCCCACCGCTTTTGAAGTTGATACCTGTCTTAAAATTTATGCGGCAGGCTGGGGGCGTTGTTTCGATGGTGGTACAAACATTGGCATGCCCACCACAGTAGGAGCATTTCAGACCACCACCGATAATTGCGACTTTTATTTTATAGTGCTTGAGCCTAATGCGGCATCGCTCCGCTATGGTACTTATTTTGGCCAGAATGGCGGAACTGCCGACCACGTAGATGGTGGCACCAGTTTGTTCAGTAACAACAGTACTGAATCAGGCGTGGTGTATCAGGCTGTTTGCGCCTCGTGCGGTGCAGCTACCAATGGCTTCCCGGTAACGCCAAGTGCATATTCGCCGGTTGACGGAAGCACGAACTGTAACAATGCCGTTTTCAAATTCGATCTTGAAACATACTCGCCCGGTGCTGCGGCCATTGCATCCTCAGGCAATGGTTGTGTAGGTGCGCCCATTGCATTTACCAACAACAGTACCAACGCCAACACTTACCTCTGGGACTTTGGCGATGCCAGCACCAGCACACTTACCAATCCTTCGCATACCTACGCTGCGGCGGGTACCTATACGGTAACGCTGGTTGCCTACAACAGCACAACCTGTATTCTTTCCGATACGGCCACCACTGTGGTAACCATTACACAGCCTTCGGTAAGCGTATCGGTTACTTCGGGTACAAACCCTACCTGTAACGGAAGTTCGGTAACACTTACCGCTGCCGGTGCAGATACCTATACCTGGAATCCGGGGGCGCTTACCGGCACATCTGTAGTTGTATCGCCTGCCACGACCACTACCTATACGGTTATTGGCACCACCACTGCAACCGGTTGTACCGATACGGCTACCATAACAATTACAGTAAACCCGATTCCGGCCACACCCACACCCGGCAGCAACAGCCCGGTTTGTACAGGAAATACCCTGAACCTCACCACAGCCGCAGTGGCAGGTGCCACGTATAGCTGGACCGGTCCGGGCGGCTTCACCTCGTCGCTCCAAAACCCCACGCGCCCCACAGCCACACTGGCTATGGCAGGCACATACAGTGTAACGGTTACAGTGGCAGGATGTACCTCGGCTGCAGGAACTACGGCAGTAACCATAAACAGTACTCCCGCCACACCCACGGCCGGCAGTAACAGTCCGGTTTGTACAGGTAATACTATTAACCTGAGTACACCAACTGTAGCCGGAGCTACTTATTCATGGACAGGCCCCTCGGCTTTCTCGTCTTCATTACAGAACCCCACCCGTCCTTCGGCCACAGTGGCTATGGCCGGTACGTACAGTGTAACTGTTACGGTGGGCGGATGTACTTCAGCAGCAGGAACCACAGCAGTAGTGGTAAACGCTACACCCGCTGCACCTACAGCCAGCAGCAACAGCCCGGTTTGCACAGGCAACACCATTAACCTGAGCACACCCACCGTGGCCGGTGCCACTTATGCCTGGACAGGCCCCTCGGCCTTCTCCTCTTCATTGCAGAATCCTACCCGTCCGTCGGCCACGGTGGCCATGGCAGGCACATACAGCGTTACTGTAACCTTTGGCGGATGTACTTCGGCCGCCGGAACCACTGCGGTAACCATAAACACCACCCCCGCCACACCCACCGCCGGCAGCAACAGCCCGGTTTGTACGGGTAATACACTTAACCTTACCACTCCGCTTGTAGCCGGTGCCACATACTCCTGGACCGGCCCCAACAGCTTCATCTCCTCAGTACAAAACCCGAGCATTACCGGTGTAACTGCCGCTGCGGCGGGTACTTACAGCGTAACGGTAACAGTGGGCGGCTGTACTTCGGCAGCAGGCACTGTGGCAGTGGTGGTAAACACTACTCCCGCCACACCCACCGCCAGCAGCAACAGCCCGGTTTGTACAGGCAACACCATTAACCTGAGTACACCCACTGTAGCTGGTGCTACTTATGCCTGGACAGGCCCCGCGGCTTTCTCGTCTTCATTGCAGAATCCCACACGTCCTACAGCCACACTGGCTATGGCCGGCACATACAGCGTAACAGTTACCGTAAGCGGCTGTACCTCTGCCGCCGGAACTACAGCCGTAGTGGTAAATTCTACACCCGCCACACCCACCGCATCCAGCAACTCGCCGGTGTGTTCGGGCAATACGCTTAACCTTTCCACTCCGCTTGTGGCTGGCGCCACCTATTCCTGGACAGGTCCCAACAGTTTCACGTCATCATTACAAAACCCCACCATTACCGGTGTAACCACCGCCGCTACCGGAACTTACAGTGTAACCATCACAGTAGGCGGTTGTACCTCGGCTGCCGGAACTACCGCAGTAACTATTAATCCCACTCCGGCCACACCCGCACCCACCAGCAACTCGCCCGTGTGCGTTGGCAACACCATTAACCTTAGCACTGCCACAGTAGCCGGTGCCTCTTATAGCTGGACAGGCCCCGCCGCATTCACCTCGGCTTTGCAAAATCCCACCCGTGCTTCGGCCACACTGGCCATGGCAGGGACTTACAGCGTAACAGTAACCGTAGGTGGTTGTACTTCGGCCGCCGGAACCACGGTGGTAAACGTAGTATCGCTCCCGGCCACACCAACCGCATCCAGCAACTCGCCGGTATGTACAGGCAATACACTTAACCTGAGCACACCCACAGTGGCAGGCGCTACTTACGCCTGGACGGGCCCCAACAGTTTCACTTCCTCTGTACAAAACCCAAGCATCACCGGCATAACAACCGCTGCCGCCGGTACCTACAGTGTGACAGTAACAGTAGGCGGATGTACTTCGGCCGCCGGAACCACAGTGGTAACCGTAAACACCACACCTGCTGCGCCCACCGCATCCAGCAATTCGCCGGTATGCTCAGGTAATACGCTTAACCTAAGTACACCTGCTGTGGCCAGCGCCACCTACTCCTGGACAGGTCCCAACAGCTTCACGTCCTCATTACAAAACCCGACAATTACCGGTGTAACCACCGCCGCTACCGGCACATACAGTGTAACGGTAACTGTAAGCGGTTGTACCTCGGCTGCCGGAACCACAGCAGTAACCATCAATCCCACCCCGGCCACACCCGCACCCACCAGCAACTCGCCCGTGTGCCTTGGCAACACCATTAACCTGAGCACAGCCACAGTAGCCGGTGCCACTTATAGCTGGACTGGCCCTGCTTCGTTTACCTCCACACTGCAAAACCCGACCCGTCCTTCGGCCACACTGGCTATGGCGGGAACTTACAGTGTAACTGTAACCGTAGGTGGTTGTACTTCGGCCGCCGGAACCACGGTGGTAAACGTAGTATCGCCCCCGGCCACACCCACTGCTTCAAGCAACTCGCCGGTATGTACAGGCAACACACTTAACCTGAGCACACCCACAGTGGCAGGCGCTACTTACGCCTGGACAGGCCCCAACAGCTTTACCTCAGCTCTGCAAAACCCAAGCATCACCGGTATAACTGCCGCTGCTGCCGGTACTTATAGTGTAACGGTAACCGTAGGCGGATGTACTTCGGCCGCCGGAACCACTGTGGTAACCGTAAACAACACACCCGCCACGCCCACGGCATCCAGCAACTCGCCGGTATGTTCGGGCAATACACTTAACCTTTCTACTCCCGCAGTGGTAGGTGCCACCTATTCATGGACAGGCCCCAACAGCTTTACCTCCACACTGCAGAACCCCACTATTACCGGTGTAACCACCGCCGCTACCGGCACATACAGTGTAACGGTAACCGTAAATGGTTGTACCTCGGCTGCCGGAACTACCGCGGTAATTATCAATGCAACTCCGGCTGCGCCTACCGCATCCAGCAACACACCGGTATGTTCGGGCAACACCATTAACCTGAGCACACCTACAGTTGCAGGCGCTACCTATAGCTGGACGGGTCCCGCTTCGTTCACATCATCACTGCAAAACCCAACCCGTCCTTCGGCTACCGTGGCTATGGCCGGTACTTACAGTGTAACAGTAACTGTGGCAGGTTGTACATCGGGCATTGGAACCACTGCGGTTGTGGTAAATCCCACACCAGCCACACCCACTGCATCCAGCAACTCGCCTGTATGTACGGGCAATACGCTCAACCTTACCACTCCGGCAGTAGTTGGTGCCACCTATTCATGGACAGGCCCCAACAGTTTCTCTTCTTCATTACAAAATCCAAGTGTAACCAACGTAACTACAGCCGATGCCGGAACATACAGTGTAACGGTAACCGTAAACGGCTGTACTTCGGTTGCCGGAACCACTGCGGTAATCATCAATACCACACCGCTTGCTCCGGCTATTTCGAGCAATACACCTGTGTGTGCCACCACGCCGCTTAACCTTACTGCGGCTACTGTAGCCGGTGCAACTTATGCCTGGTCTGGCCCCAACAGTTTCACCTCCACACTGCAAAACCCCACCATTGCCAGTGCTCCGCTTGCCGCAAACGGTACCTATTCGCTGGTAATTACGGTGAATGGATGTCCCTCTACTCAAACCACCACCGTGGTATCTGTTGTTACCTGTCCCGATACGGATGGTGATGGTATTTTCGATCCGTATGATCCGGATGATGATAACGACGGTATCCTCGATGTGACAGAAGGAACCGGTGATGTTGACGGAGACGGAATTCCCAACTCGCTTGATCTTGATTCGGATAACGACGGTATTACCGACGTGGCCGAAAACGGCGGTGCCGATTCTGACGGAAACGGTATCATTGACAACTGCACCGACGTGGACAGTGATGGTCTCTGCGGTGTAGTCGATCCATCAACCGGCGGTACCCCGCTTGCCACATTGAACAATGACGGCGACGGTTTACCCAACTTCCTCGATCTCGATGCGGATAACGATGGTATTGTAGATATTATCGAAGTTGGCGGCACCGATGCAAACGGCGATGGCCAGGTGGACGGAATTGCCGACAGCGACAGCGATGGTTTACGCGACGCAGTGGATCCGAACCAGAGTGGCATACCAATATTTACCACCGGAGCCGATGCCAACACCGATGGCCGTCCCGACAGCTATCCGACCGACAATGCCGACAACAACGGCCTGCCCAACTTCCTCGATATTGATGCCGATAACGACGGTATAGTGGATAATATCGAAGGCCAGTCATCGGCCGGATATACACCGCCTACCGGCACCGACAGCGATGGCGATGGAATTGATAATGCCTACGATAACTTTGCCGGATTTGGCGGCGCGGGTGTAACACCGGTAAATACCGATGCAGCCACCGACGGTGCCGACTACATTGATACCGATGCCGACAACGACGGCGACCTTGATGCGCTCGAAGGCTGGGATACCGATAACAACGGTGTGGCCAACACATTGCCTGCCGGTACCGATGCCGATGGCGACGGTCTCGACGATAACTACGACACCAACGACGCGCTTTGGAATCCAGGCAACGGACAAACACCCACCTCATTCCCGAACCTTGATAACACCGCCACACCCCAGCTCGACTGGCGCGAAGCGCTTGACAATGATGGCGATGGTGTAACCGACATCAACGATCCGGATGATGACAACGACGGTGTAACCGACATTGCAGAAGGAACCGGTGATGCCGACGGCGACGGAATTCCGAACAACCTTGATCTCGACAGTGATAACGACGGAATTACCGACGTAATTGAAAACGGTCTCCTTGATGCCAACGGCGATGGCATTGTGGATGGTTTCACCGACGTGGACAACGACGGTTTGAACGATGCACAGGATCCAAGCCAGAGCGGAACACCGGTAACACCCGGCGACAGAGACAACGACGGTGTACCCAACTTCCTTGATCTCGACAGCGATAACGACGGTATTACCGACGTAGCCGAAAACGGCGGTGCTGATGCCGACGGCGACGGACGCATTGACGGATTTACAGACACCAACGGCAATGGCCTTGCCGATAACGTGGATCCCACCGCAGGCGGCACACCGCTGCCCACACTGAACAGCGATGGTGACTCAGCCCCCAATTACCTTGACCTCGACAGCGATAATGATGGCATAGTGGACATCATTGAAGTAGGCGGCACCGATGCCAATGGCGATGGCCAGGTGGACGGTACTGCCGATGCTGACGGCGATGGTTTGCGCGATACGGTTGACCCCACACAAAGCGGCACACCAATATTTACCACCGGTGCCGATACCAACAACGACGGCCGCCCGAACAGCTACCCGAACGATAACGCAGACAGCAACGGCCTGCCCAACTTCCTCGATATTGATGCCGACAACGATGGTATTGCAGATAACATCGAAGGCCAGTCAACAGCAGGCTACACACCGCCCACCGGCAACGATACCGATGGCGATGGCATTGACGATGCCTATGATACCACTGCAGGCTTTGGCGGCGCAGGTGTAACACCGGTAAATACCGACTCTGCCTCTGACGGTGCCGACTACATTGATACCGATGCCGACAACGACGCCATAAGCGATGCCATTGAAGGCTGGGACACCAACGGCGACAACGTAGCCGACACCACCCCTTCGGGCAACGATGCCGACGGCGATGGTCTTGACGACAACTACGACAACAACGACGCACTCTGGAACCCGACCAACGGCCAGACACCCACATCGTTCCCGAACCTCGACAATCCTTCAACCACGCAGCTCGACTGGCGTGAAATTGAAGACTTCGACAACGACGGCGTGGCCAACGCATTCGATCCGGATGATGACAACGACGGCATTCTCGACGTAACCGAAGGAACTGCTGACACCGACGGCGATGGCAACCCTGATGCCACCGACCTCGACTCTGACAACGACGGTATTACCGATGTGGCTGAAAACGGCGGTGCTGATGCTGACGGCGACGGATTCATCGACAACTTTACCGATGCTGACAACGACGGTCTGGCCGATGCAGTTGACCCCTCGCAGGGCGGCACTCCGCTGGCTACACTCGATAACGATGGCGACGGTCGCCCGAATTACATTGACCTCGACAGCGACAACGACGGCATTGTAGATATTATCGAAGCCGGCGGAACAGATGCCGACGGTAACGGTATAGTGGATAATGCCACCGACGCAGACAACGACGGTCTGTACGACGTGGTTGATCCCACACAAAGCGGCACACCGATATTTACCACCGGAGCCGACACCAACAACGACGGCCGCCCGGACAGCTATCCGAACGACAATACCGACAACAACGGCCTGCCCAACTTCCTCGATATCGACAGCGATAACGATGGTATTGTGGACAACATCGAAGGCCAGTCGACACCGGGCTATACACCGCCCACTGGTCTCGACAGCGACAACGACGGTATTGACAATGCTTACGACAACTTCGCCGGCTTTGGCGGTGGTGGTGTAACGCCTGTAAACACAGACGGTACGCCCGACGGTCCCGATTACACGGACACCGACACCGACAACGACGGCATGAACGATGCCCTCGAAGGCTGGGACACCAACAACGACGGAAACGCCGACACCACACCTTCGGGCAACGATGCCGACGGCGATGGTCTCGACGACAACTATGACAGCAACGATGCCCTCTGGAATCCGACCAACGGCCAGACACCCACATCGTTCCCGAACCTCGACAATGCTTCCACCCCACAGCTCGACTGGCGCGAAACCGACGACTCGGATAACGACGGCGTACTGAACAACGTGGATCCTGACGACGACAACGACGGCATCCTTGACATTGTGGAAGGCACCGCCGATACCGACGGCGACGGAATTCCGAACTACCTCGATCTCGACAGCGACAACGATGGTATTCCTGATGTAACCGAAGCTGGTGGCTCTGATCCTGACGGCGACGGCATTATCGGCAACGGTCCGTTTACCGATACCGATAACGATGGTCTTGGCGATCTTGTGGATCCCAGCACCGGCGGCACTCCGCTGCCTTACCCCGACAGCGACGGCGACGGCATTCCGAACACACAAGACCTCGACAGCGATAACGACGGCATTACTGATGTAACCGAAGCAGGCGGCACCGATGCCAACGGCGACGGCATCATTGACGGCTTTACTGATACCGACAACGATGGTCTGGCCGATGTGGTGGATCCGAACAACGGCGGAACCCCGCTGCCCACGCCCGACAGCGACGGAGACGGCAACGACGATTACGTAGATCTCGACAGCGACAACGACGGCATAACCGATGTAACCGAAGCAGGCGGCACCGATGCCAACGGCGACGGTATCATTGACGGCTTTGCCGACACCGACAACGATGGTCTGAGCGACAACGTGGACACCAACAACGGTGGCACTGCATTGCCCACACCCGACAGCGATGGCGACGGCAACGACGATTACGTGGATCTCGACAGCGACAACGACGGCATTCCTGATGTGGTAGAAGCAGGCGGCACCGATGCCAACGGCGATGGCGTAATTGACGGCTTTGCCGATACCGACAACGATGGTTTGAGCGATAACGTGGACACCAACAACGGTGGCACCGCACTGCCAAACCCCGACAGCGATGGCGATGGACTTAACGATGTAATCGACCTCGACAGCGACAACGACGGTATTACCGATGTAACCGAAGCTGGCGGCACCGATGCCAACGGTGACGGCATCATTGATGGCTTTGCCGATACCGACAACGACGGTCTGAGCGATAACGTGGACACCAACAACGGTGGCACCGCATTGCCCACACCCGACAGCGATGGCGACGGCAACGACGATTACGTGGATCTCGACAGCGATAACGACGGTATTGCCGATGTAGTGGAAGCAGGCGGCACCGACGCCAACGGCGATGGTATAATTGACGGCTTTGCCGATACCGACAACGATGGTTTGAGCGATAACGTGGACACCAACAATGGCGGCACCGCATTGCTCAACCCCGATACCGACGGCGACGGATTGAACAACGTAGTTGATCTCGACAGCGACAACGACGGCATTACCGATGTAGCCGAAGCAGGTGGCACCGACGCCAACGGCGACGGCATCATTGACGGCTTTGCCGATACCGACAACGATGGTCTGAGCGATAACGTAGACACCAACAACGGCGGAACAGCACTGCCTGTGCCTGACACCGACGGCGATGGTGTGGACAATTACCTCGACCTCGACAGCGACAACGATGGCATTACCGATGTAATTGAGAACGGCGGTGCCGACAGCAACGGCGATGGTATCATTGACGGATTTGCCGACACCAACAACAACGGTCTTGCCGATGATGCCGATCCGGCAAACGGAGGAACTCCGTTTGGCGAAGCCGATCAGGATGGTGATAACATTCCGAATTACCTTGATCTCGACAGCGATAATGATGGAATAGTGGACATTGTGGAAACCGGCGGAACCGACGCCAACGGCGACGGTCAGGTGGATGCATTTGCCGATACCAACGGAAACGGTTTGGCCGACAGCGTGGATCCTGCCACCTCCGGCACACCCAATACCACTACCGGCAACGATACCAACAGCGATGGCCGTCCGGACAGCTACCCGAACGACAATGCAGATAACAGTGGTCGTCCCGACTTCCTGGATATTGATGCCGATAACGATGGTATTGTAGATAACATCGAAGCGCAGTCAACCACCGGTTATGTGGCGCCCACGGGCAACGATACCGACGGCGACGGCATTGATGATGCGTATGACACTACACCGGGCTTTGGTGGCGCAGGCGTAACACCTGTGAACACCGACGGTGCCGATACACCCGACTACATTGATACCGACACCGACAACGACGGCTTCTCGGATCTGGTAGAAGGCAACGACTTCAACAACAACAACCAGCCCGATGTACTGCCCAGCGGTAACGATACGGATGGCGACGGACTGGATGATTCCTACGACAACGTAAACACCACCGGCACCGCCAACGTAACCAACAACGATGCTCCCGCCACCGGAACCACATTCCCCGACGTGGATGTAGTGGGCGGTGAACTCGACTGGCGCGATCCGGTGGATACCGATGGTGATGGTATTTCCAACAACATTGACATTGACGATGACAACGATGGAATTACCGACGTAACCGAAGCAGCCACCGCCTCAAACAACGGCGATACCGACGGAGACGGAATTCCCGATCAGCTTGATCTCGACAGCGACAACGACGGCATTGCCGACGTAATTGAAGCCAATGGTTCTGACCCCGACAACGACGGCGTAACCGGCACCGGTCCCATTACCGACCTCAACGGCGACGGTCTGGCTGACAACCTCGGCCCGAACGGTTTGCCCGGCGTGGATACCGATGGCGATGGTCGTCCTGACTTCCAGGATCTCGACAGCGACAACGACGGCATCAACGACCTCACCGAAAGCGGCGGCAACCAGACCGATGCCAACAGCGACGGCCAAGTAGATGGCCCCGACACCGACGGCGATGGTTTGCCCGACAGCTCTGACAGCAGCAACGGCGGCTCGCTTACCGGCAACCCAACCGACTTTGACGGCGACGGCGTGGACGACTACCGCGACCTTGATTCGGACAACGACGGTATTAACGACGTGGTAGAATCGGGCAACGGTGCGCTGGATGCCAACAACGACGGTATTGTGGACGGCGGCGATGCCGACAACGACGGTATCCGCGATGCGGCCGATGCCAACGACACCACTTTCGGCGATCCGGATACGACTGATGCTCCGGGCGATTTCGATGGCGATGGTAACCCTGATTACAACGACCTCGACAGCGACAACGACGGCATCAACGACATCACCGAAGCCAACCTCGACAACCTCGATACCAACAGCGACGGTGTAGTGGATGGCCCCGATACCGACGGCGACGGCATTAACGATCCGGCCGACGGAGCCAACGGAACCTTTGGCGATGCCAACAGCCCGGCACTGCCCGATACCGACGGCGACGGCACACCCGATTACACCGATCTCGACAGCGATAACGACGGCATCAACGACATTACCGAAGCCGGTCTCGACAACCTCGATGCCAACAGCGACGGCGTAGTGGATGGCCCTGATACCGACGGCGATGGAATAAACGACCCGGCCGATGCCAACGATGGCCTGTATGGCGATCCTGACACGACCGATATTCCGACCGACTTTGACGGCGACGGAGTTCCGGATTACCGCGATCTCGACAGCGACAACGACGGTACAAACGATGTAGTGGAATCGGGCAATGCCAGTGCCGACCTGAACGGCGACGGATTAGTGGACGGCACCGATACTGACGGCGATGGTATTGTAGATGTGGTAGATGCCAGCAACGGCACCTACGGCGATGCGGATGTAAACGACACACCCGTGGACACCGACGGCGACGGCCAGCCCGACTACAACGACCTCGACAGCGACAACGACGGCATCAATGATGTGATTGAAGCCGGCAACGGTGCTCTCGATACCAACAACGACGGCATAGTGGATGGCCCCGATACCGACGGCGACGGCATAAACGACCCGGCCGACGGCAACACCGGAGTATTTGGCGACACGCCGGGCAATCCGCTGCCTGACACCGACGGCGACGGAGTTCCCGACTACCTCGATCTTGATTCCGACAATGACGGCATCAACGATGTGGATGAAGGCGGCAACGGCGACCTCGATGCCAACAACGATGGCATAATTGACGGTGTGGACACCGACGGTGACGGCATCCTTGATCCGGTTGACGGAAGCACCGGTTACGGCGACAACCCCGGCAACCCGCTGCCGCCAGATACAGATGGTGACGGAATTCCCGACTATCAGGATCTCGACAGCGATAACGACGGAATCTTCGATGTGGATGAAAACGGCAACGGAGATCTTGATACCGATAACGACGGAACCATTGACGGCAACGATACCGATGGAGATGGTATTCTCGATCCGGTTGACGGAGCAAACGGAACCTGGGGCGATGCCGGAAACAATCCAGTGGACACCGACGGCGACGGAACACCGAACTATCAGGATCTCGACAGCGACGGTGATGGAATTCCCGACGGCACCAGCGACGAAGTAATTGCCGAAGACTGCGACGGCGATGGAATCTCGAACTACCTCGATCCCGATCCGTGCGATCTGTTAGTTCCGGAAGGCTTCTCACCGAACGGTGACGGTACCAACGATTTCTTCGAAATCAAAGGCATCACGGCATTCCCGAACAACAACATTCAGATCTTCAACCGCTGGGGTAATCTGGTGTACGAAGGCAATGGCTACGACAATGCCGCAGTACGCTGGGATGGCACCAACAAGGCCGACGGTATAAGCACCGGCAGCGGTCTGGTTCCGGAAGCCACTTACTTCTACGTGATTGATCTGGGCGACGGAAGCCCGGTAATGAAAGGTTACATCTACGTGAAATACTGATAGGAGGGAAGAAGCTATGAACAGATCTCAAAAAATGATCGTCATGAAAACGAAAGTATGGTTAACCACAGCAGTGCTTGCACTGCTGTGGGCTGCCGATGTACATGCACAGCAGGATCCGCAGTTTACCCATTACATGTACAACACACTCAGTGTAAATCCCGCCTACGCAGGCAGCCGCGGATCGCTGAATGTGAGTGCGCTTCACCGCCAGCAGTGGATAGGTTTTGAAGGTGCGCCAATGACACAAACCGTTTACGCTCACATGCCGCTGCCCAACGAAAAAATGGGCGTGGGGCTTTCGGTGGTAAACGATAAAATCGGGCCGCTCAATCAAACTTTTATCTACGGCGATTATTCATACACTGTACGTTTGACGAGTGCCGTGAAACTGGCATTCGGTATCAAGGCAGGTTTGAATATGTTTCAGCCCAAGATTGCCGGGTTGAGCACCATTGATGCGTCTGATCCTTCGTTTGTAAACAGCACGCTTGAGCGTTCCATCAAACCCAACCTCGGAGCCGGTTTATACCTGCACCACGAGCGTTGGTACATTGGTGCCAGTTCGCCACGCTTGCTGGAAAACAAGTTTAACCTTAACGGTGTTTCTGCCAACGATACGAATACGGTGAAAGAAATCCGCCACCTGTTTCTAATTGGCGGATTGGTATTTCCGATTAACAGCGAACTCAAACTGAAACCCACCGTTCAAACCAAGCTGGTTAAAAACGCGCCGCTTTCGCTCGATGCCACGGTAGAGGCGTTAATCCGCGACCAGTTTAACCTTGGTGTGGGTATGCGTTTGGGCGATAGTTTCTACGGACTGGTAGGCTATCAGTTCAACGATCAGTTCAAGGCCGGTATGTCTTACGATTATACGATAGGCCCGTTGCGCAACGTGAATGGAAATACAGTAGAGATTTTCCTCAGTTACGATTTCTTTTTCCGCAACGATAAAATCCGCTCACCGCGTTATTTCTGATGAAATTTCAAACGACCAAACGCTCTGTTATGAAATACTTAGTGATGCTCCTGCTGTGTGTAACAGCATTTGCCGCACAGGCTCAAACGCCCACGCAACGCCGTGCCGATCGTTACTACGACCGTCTGGCGTATGCACGAGCCATTCCGCTGTATGAAAAACTGGCGGCTTCAAACGCTGCCGACGACCGCACGCTTATGCGTCTGGGCGATTGCTACCGCAACCTGGGCCGCTGGGGCAAGGCCGAAGAAACCTACGGCAAAGTGGCCAAAGGCGCCAGTCCTACAGCCGAGAGTTTCTACAACTACGCCCAGGCTTTGCGTGCCAATGGCAAGTACGATGAAAGCCTGCTGTGGATGGATAAATTTCACGGCATACAGCTTGCCGACCGGCGCGGAACGGAACACGTAACCCGCCGCGATTTCATCCAGAAAATAAACGGCCAGCCTGCTTATTTCGATTTGCAGTCGCTCGACATCAACACCGCCCAGGCCGATTTCGGCACCGGGTTTTACAAAGACAAAGTGGTGTTTACCTCTTCGCGTCGCAAGCGTGCGGGCGTGGTAACCATTCACGCATGGAACAACAATCCGTTTCTCGATCTCTTTGTGGCCGGCCGCGATTCATCTACCGGTAAGTTGAGCAATGCCACTTTGCTTAGTCGCAAAACCAACACCCGCTATCACGAAGGCCCTGCCTGTTTTACCTCAAACGGCATGACCATGTACTTTACGCGAAACAATTATTTCAATAAAGAGTATCGCAAAGACAGCAAGGGTGTAAACAACCTGAAAATTTTCCGCGCTGTGTGGAACGGTACTGCCTGGGTGGAAGAAAATCTGCCCATAAACAGCGATGAATTTTCGGTAGGTCACCCCGCACTCAGCCCCGACGGAAACTGGCTTTATTTTGTGAGCGATATGCCCGGCGGCATTGGCGGAACGGATGTATATCGTGTGGCGATTTCGGAAGCCGGAAAATTAGGTGTGCCCCAGAATCTGGGCAACGTAATCAATACCGAAGGCAACGAAATGTTTCCATTTGTGGATAAAGACGGTAATCTTTTCTTTGCATCCAACGGGCACGTAGGTTTGGGCGGATTAGATGTAAACTATGCAGCTCCCAAAGGCGATGGTTTTGCCAAGCCCGAAAACCTGGGCGCACCCGTGAACACACCCGACGATGATTTTGCGCTCGTGCTGGATGCTTCGGGCAAAGGCTATTTGTCGAGCAACCGTGCCGGCGGGAAAGGCGATGATGATATTTACGCCGTTCGTCTGGTTCGTCCGCTCAAACAAACCTACCTCGTAAAAGGTGTGGCCAAAGACAAGCGTGCCGATGTACTGCTTGCCGGTGCCGAAATTTCGCTGCGCGATGCTGCCGGAAATGTGATTCAAACCGTGACAACCGGTGTGGATGGAAATTATCAGTTTGAAGTTGATCCTGCCAAAGAGTATTCCATTACCGGCACAAAGGAAAAGTATTTCGATGGCGTGAATAAATTCAACACCAACGAACTTGGCGAGAAAACAGAACTTGTAAAGGATGTGGAGCTTGAAAAAGACCCCGGCCTTTCGCTGTATGCGCTGGTTACCGACAAAACAAACGGCAAGCCGCTGGATGGCGTGAAAATGGTAATTACCGACAACATCACCGGCCAGCCGGTTACCGATATGCTTACACCCGTGTCGGGCGATTTCCGCAAGCCGTTGCCCGAGAAAAAAATCGGCGACCGCATCAGCTACAACATCAAGCTTGACAAGGAAGGTTACTTAGGCAAGGTGGTTACGTTTAATGCGTCGATTGAAAAAGCCGGCGAAATTAAAGTACACGAGGCAATGGATCTTTCGCTCGACAAGATTCAGGTGGGAGCCGACCTTGCCAAGATTATCGACATCAAGCCCATTTATTTCGATCTGGGCAAGTCAAACATCCGTCCCGATGCGGCTGCCGAGCTCGACAAGATTGTGAAGGTAATGAAGGAAAATCCCACAATGGTAATCGAACTCGGTTCGCATACCGACTGCCGTTCGAGCGCCGCTTCCAACATGGCACTGAGCGATCGTCGCGCCAAATCGTCGGCAGCGTACATTATTTCCAAAGGCATTGATGCCAGTCGCATTTACGGCAAAGGCTACGGCGAAACCAAACTAATAAACGGCTGCGCCTGCGAAGGTGCCGTAAAGTCAACCTGCTCGGAGCAGGAGCACCAGCAGAACCGCCGTACTGAGTTTATTATTGTGAAGATGTAAATCAATTTTTTAGCTGAATCTGAAGCCGCCTGTGTAAGAATTTATGCAGGCGGCTTTTTTGTGATTTTGATGCTGCAGGCGTGATGATTCTCCAGCCCCCGACAAAAAATGTCAGGGCAGGCTGAGATTGCAGCGGAAACACCGCAACAGCAAAAACAGTTGTGTGCCCAACTCTCCGAGGTTTTCGGAAACCTCGGAGAGTTGAGTGGTTTTTTGTTTTTGCTGTTGCGGTGTTGGAGCGTAAAGCCCAAGCCAAGCGGTTCTAAATTGCTTCCCCGGTTCGCTCCAAAAAATTAAAAATACCCCTGCACCGAATCCCACTCCACAATTACAAACACCAGCGCCACACACACCGCCAGCGCCGAAACGCAGCAACCCACAATGGCCAGCGTGCGGGCCGTGCGTATGCGCTGCACCGAAACACGGCTCCAGCGCGAAGGCCGTTTCTCGTACTCGCCAAGCCTGCGGCCCGTGAGTAAAAGCACAGCCACCCCAATGCCCACACCTATAATTCCCGCAAAAACAATGGAAGCCACGCCCAGCACAATAAGTAAACGGCTGCCCGACAAATCGGGCGGCGGCGGCGGTGGAGAGGCTTGCTGCTTGCTGTCGGGGTAATATGGATACGGCATATCCCTGCAAAGTTAGCCGAACAGATTATTTGACCAACAGCACGAACCGCGCTGCCAGTTATGCCCGGCTAAAAATTTTAGCCACCCCTGTAACAAGCAGTCGTGCAGCCCCGTCATATTCACAAACAACGACAAAACGTACAAAAACATATACCATGAAAACCATCGTCCTTTTCCTCGCCCTTCTCGTTGCCGGTTCGGCCACAGCCATGCCTGTAAACAACACACCTGCCGCCGCCACATCGGCTGCCCAGCAGGAGTATATTGTAAACACCATCCGCCAGGCCATTCATCTGCCCGAAGTACTTAAAACACAGGTGGGTCAGCAACGTATGCTGGTGGTATTTACCATTGATGCCGAAGGCCGTGTAAAAGTGCAGGAAGTAGGCAGCGGCAACCAGTTGGTGAAAACCTCCATTACCCGCCAGTTCGAAAACCTTCAGTTTGCGGCCACCGGTAAAACAGAAATGTATTCTATCTGGTTAAATTTCAATGTATTGTAATAAATTTACAGCCGGGTTGTAACAATAAGTCCGGTATATCGTCCCACAAATACAAAGTATAAGCATATTTATCCCCCCGAATAAAATGAAAACGATGAATCACATATTGATGAGTGTGGCCGCCGCAGTGGTTTTTGCCGGCACACTCGGCGCACAGAGTAAGGATGTGCGCAGTGTTGGCGATTTTCGCGGCATCCGCACCGAGGGAGCCGTGGTAGTGGTACTCAAGCAAAGTGCCGATTCAAACTCGGTAGTGGTGGAAGCCGCCACACCCAAAGCCGCGCAGCTTGTAAGCACCACTATTTCCGACGGAATTCTCATCATTAACACCGATAAAGCCGAACGTGCCGACGGAAACCAGATTACAGTACGTGTGGCCGCCCGCAAACTCAACTCAATTGAAGCTACCGGCGGCTCGGTGGTGAAATGCAAGGACACGCTTCAAACCGACTCCATGAAGCTGCAGTTTTCGGGTGCCACCGAAGGCAAGGTGCTGGTTAAGGCTCAAAAAGTGGATGCGCAAACCTCGGGTGCCGCCGAACTCAAGATCTATGGCGAAACCGATAAGTTTACTGCCGTGGCCAGTGGTGCTTCCGAACTCAAAGCCTTCCAGCTTCGTGCGCAAACAGCCGAAATCACGGCCTCGGGTGCTTCTACCCTGCATACGTCGGTGTATAAGTCAGTTTCGGGCACGGCAAGCGGTGCATCTACGGTGCGCTACTACGGGCCGCAGTCGCAAAACATCTTCAAATCGGGCGGTGCCGAAATCGAACACCGCGAAGGCGAAGCTGCAAGAGCCGGTACCAGCCCCTCAGACACCATCAGCATTAAAGTAGGTAAACGTACCGTGAATGTAGTGGATGGCGAATGGGTGAACGAAGACGAGTTTTCCGACCGCGAGAAAAAAGCACGCGACGACGACTTTAAATTCTGGCGCGGCTTCGACATCGGTGTAAACGGTTACCTCAGTGCCGACAACAAAATTGAACTGCCCAATGGCTTCGAACCATTCGAACTCAACTACGCCAGGTCGTATGTGTTTGGCTGGAACATGTTTCAGAAAAACCTGCACATTTACCGCAACAACGTGAACCTCGGCACCGGACTCGGACTTACCTGGTATCACTACAATTTCCGCGGCAATTACACACTTGCATCCAACGTACCGTTTCAAAGCTCAGACTTCGATTCCACACGCAACTTCAGCCGCAACCGTTTAAACATGTGCTATGTAAATGTGCCGCTGTTCCTTGAGTTCAACACCAACAACGACGACGCAGACCGTTCGTTCCACGTAGCAGCCGGTATGCAGTTTGGCTACAACATTTTCAGAAACAAACTCAAGCAGCGTTTCGAAATGGACGGCCAAACCCAGAAGCGCACCATCAGAGATAACTACAATGTAAATCCGTTCCGGTTCGATGCCATTGCCCGCATCGGTTACGGCGACTTCACACTCTTTGGTTCCTATTCACTCACCACATTGTTTGAGCGCGAAAAAGGGCCGGTGTTTTATCCCTGGTCGGCCGGTTTGAGTTTGAATTTCTAAGCCGGTTATCGCGAAACGATTTTCTGTTGCAGCAGATTTTTAACCGCCCGCCCCGCTTTGCTTCCGCAGGGGCGGGCGGTTTTTTTGGGCGGGGTTATTCTTTATCGTCTTCCTCTTCTTTCTTAGGGGCGAGTAGTTCAGTTACTGATTTGAAGCGACAGGCTTGAAGTAGCTTACTTACATCATCTACACGTCTTCCGTTTATTTCATCAATTGTATTATATATGCCGATTAGTTGTTCGGTAGTGCTTAGTAAATCAGGTAAGTTGATGGGTTTGAGTACATCACTCATTAGGGATCTGGATTTGTTGAAAGCAGATTCTCTTTGATCAATCAGGTTGTTAAAAGATTGATATAGTTTATAGCACGTGTTAAGATTGCCCAAAAATAATTTCATTTGATGAGATCCTTTTATTTTAAAAAGCCCATCGTTTTTATTTTTTCGGACATTCCTATTTAGTCTTTTGACAAACAGAACCCGGTTTCTTGATTGTATAATATAATCTAACTGCAAAATGATACGATCATAAGCAAACTGCATGCGAGAGTAGCTGATTGATATAGAGTCAATTGAAGATTCAAGCTGTTTTTTCAGACTTTTCAGAGAGTCTGAGGCTGCTTTATAGGCTGGCTTTTTCAGGGTATCAATTAGTTTGTTGAGATTTTGAATTTCAGAGTTCCATTTATTTATATATAATGCTGCCCGATATTCAGATGTTTGCTTTACAAGCATAAGGTGTGAAATAATCCCGGTTTCGTTAAGCTCAACAGGTTTCAATAAGTCGGAACTTACTTGTGAGTTGAGATGGATTCCTTTTGAAAGGAAAAGAATGAGTAGAATAATGAGTTTTGTTTTCATGGTGAGGAGTTTTAGATGTTTGATGCAAAACTCCTCTATTGAGAACTGTTTTGTAAGAGTAAAACAGGTAGTTATTTAAGGGTGTTTTTCCCGGGTGATTTTTTCAGGTGTTATTTACGATGGAGAAGTGATTATTACGGTGATGTAGAAATAGATAGAAGTTATGTGGTTGAATATCAATTTTTTGCGCCGATGCGAAATTGAGTTCTATTTGACTATGTGATTGAGAGAGTATTTCTCAAATATTTGCTGAAAAGAAATAGTATAAACCTCTAATTTTTAAAACAATGATCTACAAAGTTCACTCAGCGTCAACAAACCTCAAAGTGGCAGAAGAAATTAATCGGACAATAGCTTTGGGTATGATAAGAAAGTATCGACAAAATCAATACCTCACGTTAATAAATAATGGATACCCTGCTCAAACTCGATCAATATATTTTACCATAAATGAGCTTCAGAGCTTTCTTGAAAAAATGGAAGATATGGGATCTAATGGATGTAGAATTTATTTAGCAGCGGTTACTCAGGAGGCTGTTGATACCTATGCTACTGGTCAAGATGAATTAGTTGGTGCAATGACAGTATTGATGGTTGCTACAAAGACAAATGTGAATAACAAACACGAAGAGCAAATTAACGATAATGATTATATTTCTATGCCAGCATTTGATTTTGGTACATTGTGTCCTCCTAGTGGTTGTCAAGCTATCTTGATGTCACCGGGAAATTCATTAGATTTCGATGCAAATTGAATTTTGTAAACTATATATTTAAATGCCTGAAACCGCCTACCTCATCACCCTCTTCCTCTTACTCGCGCTGATGAGCGGGCGGTTTCGCCTTTTAACCCAACAACTCCACCTCTGGCTCTACATCTACTTCCTCGTAGTTTTCCTCGTCGAACTTACCGCCCGCTATCTGCCCCAATTAATCGCACTAAAAAACAACCACTTCATCCACAACCTCGGCATGCCGCTCTACATCACCAGTTTCGTGATGTTTGCAGTGAACATGAATGCCCGCCTAAAAAAAACAGGCCTTGTCATGCTTGTTGTGTACTTAGCTTTCGCCCTGTACAATCTCCTTTTCGGGCAGGGCTGGGGCCAGTTTAACACCTACTCGCTCATGGTGGCCAGTTGCAGTATTGTATGGCTTACCGGGCGCTATTTTGTGTCGCTGTTGCACCAGCATGATAATGCGCCCCTGCACAAAGAGCCCCTGTTCTGGATAAACGCCGGCTTTTTCTTCTTCTACCTCTGCAATGTATTCGCCGCGGGCACCCTGCTTTATTTCCTCAAGGCCGATCCCGGTTTTGCCCGCCTCGAAATCCGCATCATACAATTTCTCAACCTTTCACTGCTGCTCAGCGTAGCCATCGGAATACTATGCCTCAAGCCCAGGCCGGAACAAACGTAAGCCTTACCGTGGCCGTGGTGCTCGGTACGTTGCTGCTGGCGGCGCTGGCGGTGTGGGTCATTACGTTCCTTGTGTTTTACCGCCGCCGCCAGCAGCAGTTCATGCGCGAAAAGGAATTGCTGCTTTCGCGGTTTGAGCAGGAACTGCAACTGGTAAAACTCGAAGTGCAGGAAGAAACCCACCGGCAAATAGCCTCCGAAATTCACGACAATGTAGGCCAGTTGCTTTCGGTGGTGCGGCTTTACCAGAGCGGATTAATAGAACAGCTTGCCAACGAAGCCCAGCGCCGCCGCCTCACCGAAGCCAACGAAATAACCGGCCGCGCCATTGCCGATTTGCGCGCCCTCTCGCACGCCATAAATACCGATTTCCTGCTCAAACAATCGCTCGCCGAAATACTCCGCAGCGAAACCGAGCGCATCACCCGCAGCGGAACATTCACCGCAGGCTTCAGCACCCAGGGCGAAATACCCGAACTCCCTCCCGAAACCACACTCATTGTATGCCGCATGACACAGGAACTCCTGCAAAACGCCATACGCCACAGCGCAGGAAACCACATCGACATAAAACTCGAACGCAAACCACACCAACTGCACATTTCCGTTACCGACAATGGCCACGGAATGCCCCGCCAACCGGCTAAAGGAAGCGGCACCGATAACCTGCAGCGCCGCGCCGGATTAATAGGTGCCACAGTGGTTCATCAGCCCGCCTCAGCCCGAGGTACGGCCGCTTTCATTATCTTGCCATTGCCATGAAATAAAAGCACAATCCCAAACTCCCCCTGCCATGTCTCACCGTTCTGTAGTTATTGTCGATGATCACAAGCTGTTCAGCAGCGCACTGGCCGAACTCATTGGCCGGTTCGAACGCTACGAAGTGCTGTACCAGGTTCACAGCGGCCGCGATCTGCTCGACCGCTTTGCCTCGCCCCGAAACATTCCCGATGTGGTGCTGCTCGACATTAACATGCCCGGAATGGATGGTTTCGAAACCGCCGCACGCCTGCGTGAAAAACACGAAGACGTAAAAGTACTCGCCGTTTCCATGCACAACGACGAAGAATCTGTGGTGCGAATGATCCGCGCAGGAGCACGCGGCTACGTGCTCAAAGATGCACAGCCCGACGAACTCCGCACCGCACTCGACATCCTCTGCGATCGCGGCGTGTACTATTCCGAAATGGTCACCTCGCACCTCGTAAACGCCATCACCCACGACCGCACCCCCGAAGCCATTGCCCGCGAAAAAGGTCTCACCCCTCGCGAACTCGAATTCCTCAAACTCGCCTGCTCCGAACTCACCTACAAGGAAATTGCCGACCGTATGAACCTCAGCATCCGCACCGTGGACGGCCACCGCGAAGCACTTTTCGACAAACTCGAAGTACGCAGCCGCGTAGGCCTCGTGCTATACGCCATCAGCCACCGCATCGTCATGCTGTGATCCGGCAATGGTGCGACACATCAAATGCTGCGAAAAGTTTCAGTGGCGAAGCCACAAACTTTTCGCAAGTCTGAATCAAGTCTCCAGACTTGATTCAAACACCCGCCACACATCTCACTCCAAAGGAAACCCCAACAAAAAAAACATCCCAATAAAAAAAATCAGGGCGTGTCCGGACAAAAAAGTCCGGACCGCGCTTTCCGTTCCAACTCCGCCCTCCTGCACCAAAAAGCAAACTGCACCGGGCGGGGTTTCCACTACAATCGCTCACGCGCTGACGCCAACGCTTCGCTGGCAATCTACTTTCCCCGGTTTTTAACGCCGCCTTCCCGCCGATTTCGTACTTTTACCGCCCGAAATGCCTCCCGACATTTCGCACAAAAACCATGACAGACAAATTCAACTCCCTCCGCGATAAAACCGAACAGGCCCTGCTTGGCGGTGGCCAGAAACGTATTGATGCCCAGCACAAAAAAGGCAAACTCACCGCCCGCGAGCGTTTGCACTTCCTGCTCGACGAAGGCTCCTTCGAAGAAATCGGCATGTTGGTCACACACCGCGCCACCGATTTCGGCCTCGACAAAGAAATATACCCCGGCGATGGCGTGGTTACCGGCTACGGCCTGGTAAACGGCCGTCTGGTATATGTGTTCTCGCAAGACTTTACCGTTTTCGGCGGCTCGCTCTCCGAAACACATGCCGAGAAAATTTGCCGCATCATGGATCTCGCCATGAAAAACGGTGCCCCCGTTATCGGCCTCAACGATTCGGGCGGGGCACGCATCCAGGAAGGCGTGGTATCGCTGGGCGGCTATGCCGATATTTTTTACCGCAATACCATTGCTTCCGGCGTTATTCCCCAGCTTTCGGCCATCATGGGGCCCTGTGCGGGCGGCGCGGTGTATTCGCCGGCCATTACCGACTTTATTCTCATGGTCGAAAACACTTCGTACATGTTTGTAACCGGCCCCAACGTGGTTAAAACCGTTACACACGAAGAAGTTACTTCCGAAGAACTCGGCGGCGCCATGACACACGCCTCCAAATCGGGCGTTACCCATTTTGCCTGCGAAAACGAAATTGCCTGCATACAAAACATTCGCGCCCTGCTCAGCTACATGCCGCAGAACTGCGAAGAAGAGCCGCCCTTCACACCCTACGAAAGCAGCAACGAAAAACGCCCTGCACTCAACAGCATCATTCCCGCAAACCCCAACCAGCCCTACGACATACGCGAGGTAATTGCCGAAGTAATAGACACCGACAGCTTCCTCGAAGTACATAAACACTTTGCCGAAAACATTGTGGTAGGCTTTGCCCGGTTGGGCGGACGCAGCATAGGCATTGTGGCCAATCAGCCCGCCGTGCTGGCCGGTGTGCTCGATATACATGCTTCTACCAAAGCCGCGCGTTTTGTGCGTTTCTGCGATTCGTTCAATATTCCCCTGCTCGTGTTTGAAGACGTACCGGGCTTTTTGCCAGGCACCGATCAGGAGTGGAACGCCATCATTACCAACGGCGCCAAACTCCTTTATGCGTTCTGCGAAGCCACCGTGCCGCGCATTACCGTAATTACCCGCAAGGCCTATGGCGGCGCTTATGATGTAATGAACTCCAAACACATCGGTGCCGATATGAATTACGCCTGGCCCACCGCCGAAATTGCCGTAATGGGAGCCAAAGGCGCAGCCGAAATCATCTTCAAAAACGAAATCGCTGCCGCCGAAGACCCTGCCGCAAAATGGAAGGAGAAAGAAGCCGAGTACACCGAAATGTTTGCAAACCCCTACCGCGCCGCCGAACGCGGCTATGTGGATGAAGTAATAGAACCCGCACAAACCCGCGAAAAACTCATCCGCGCATTCTCCATGCTGCAAAACAAAGCCGATAAATTGCCGCCCAAAAAACACGGCAATATTCCGCTGTAAGCATTGTACACCACTGCTGTACGGTGGCTTCGACAGGCTCAGCCACCGTACAGGCTCAGCCGCCGCAGAAGTGGGACATGATTTCGTTTTTCTTAGTGAATTTTTTGTGGACTGAACTTTGACTCTATGCAGTGGAGTTTTCAGTTCAGTGTATGAGATTATACCCCGGTGGCTTCGACAGGCTCAGCCACCGGACAGGCTCAGCCGCCGCAGAAGTGGGGCATGATTTCGTTTTTCTTAGTGAATTTTTTGTGGGCTGAACTTTGACTCTATGCAGTGAAGTTTTCAGTTCAGTGCATGAGATTGTACCCGGTGGCTGAGCCTGTCGAAGCCACCGCCGCAGTGATATTTCGCTGTAAATGTTTAAATGATTTGTGCCTACTGATTTAATAACCCGGAATCAGAACTAAAACATCTGAGGCAAATCCGAACCCCGGTGGCAAATCCGAACCCCGGTACCCGAGCAGAATCCCGGTGGCTGAGCCTGTCGAAGCCACCGCACGCTACTAAGGCTGCACAGTAACCCGAATCTCGCGCCGCGAAATCCGTCCTTCCGAATCATTCACATTAAATATCCACCTTTCGCGGCCGGCTATATTGCGCACAGTCACCACATAATCCTTTTCATAACGCGAACGAAAATCAGGATGAATAAACCAGCGTTCAACCAAACGTCCGGCACTCGATCCGTCGTAAGCCACCTCCACATAAAAGGCGCTGAGTTCGTCTTTGGTTTTTTCGGCAATGCTGCCTACGGTAAAACTGCTGCCGGGAGCAACAATAATATCGGTAGAAACATAAGTACCTTCTGATTTCAACGAAATTTTGGGCGGCATGTCTTTTTCACAGCCTCCGAAAAACGGAAGACTGAAACAAATCATAAACAGGGTAAGTAGTCGCATCATACTAATGTACAACGAAAATAGTGCCATGTACATTATATCTTCCTAAAAAAGACTGGTTTGTGTGCCTGAGCCCAGATTTTCAGCCCTCATTAAAGTTTCGTGAAAGGGCTGGCAAAGGTCTCGCACCTGTGCCTGCGTAAGGGCCGGATTGTTCCAGTGCGCAACATTCACGGGCGGGAGAATGAGCGGCATACGCTGTTTGGTATTGTGTATTTCGGCCATGAGCGGGTTGGCGGGCACGGTTACTATGCTGAATGTGTGATGGATTTCGCCCGTTTCGCGGTGTGCCCAGGCGCTGTGCAGGCCGCCCAGCAAAAAGAAACTGCCCGCCGCAGGTTGCAGGAAATACGGTGTTTTGGTGCGCCCGCTGGTTTGCCACTCGTAAAAGCCCGTCACCGGAATCACACACCGCCCTGTAAGCGCCACATCACGAAACGAAGGCTTTTCGAAAATCGTTTCGGCGCGGGCATTCAGGGTTTGTTTGGCCAGTTCGGCGGCCTGCGTGGTGTGGCTTACCCAATGCGGAATAAGTCCCCAGCGCATAAGTTCAAGTTTGCGCGTGTGCCCGCCCGTGAGCACAGGCAGCAGTGGATGGGCAAAACCGCTTAGTTCCTGCTCCGGCTGCCATTGCGCCGCCAGTTCAAACTCAGCCTCCAGTTCGGCTTCGAGCTGTGCCGCAGGGGCTTTGTTGGCTACTTTATAACACATGCTTTTGTGGCTGCTGCGAAGGTACAATGCAACTTACTCAAACAAAAAGCGGCAGTGTATGTGCTGCCGCTTTTTTGACTTACCAATCGCAAATTAATGCTGTATTATAAGTTTCAGTCGTGCCGAACGTCCTTCTGCATCCTGCATCACTAAGAAATACGTGCCCGAAGCAAGTTGCGCCAGCGGCAAATCAATACGGTTTTGCCCGCGGCTCAGGTTGCGGCTTTCCACATCCTGCGTATAAACTAAGCGGCCCGGTGCATCATACACCGCAAGGCGGTAGCCGGTTTCGGAATACGGGCAGGTTACGGCAAAATTTCCGTCCGACGGGTTCGGATATACAAACACCTGTCCACCCAAACCAAATTCGGCCACCGAGAACAGAATGCGCGGCACATCGCCCAGATTCGATTCGGAGGTTACAATGTTTCGTGTGGGATTGCAACTCACCAGCCACACCGTTTGCAGCTTGTAGCGGATATTGTTTACCGCTGCCGAAACAGGCGGGTTAATGTCGGTATAAAGCGTATTGTTGCCCGATACCGAGTCAATTACTTCCCACTGACCATTGTTTGTACTGTCGCGCAGAATGCGGTAGAAACTCACCACCGCACCTTCGTACTGGCTCCAGCTAAGGTTTACCACGCCGCCCACACCCACGTTCGATTGCAGGAAGAGTGTGCGGTGGTGTACGCTTTGCGGGCTTTGATTTCCGCACGAATCAACCGAAGCTATTTTGTAGCGGTGATAGGTTACGTTCGGGTTGGCCAGCGGCTGATATACCGAGTCGACAAAAACACTCAGCGAATCGTAATCCACTGCGCCCACCTGCACATACACGTTGGCAGTGATTTCGCGGAAAATAAAGAACGAATCAATATCGGTGGCCACCGGTTTCTCCCACACCACACGGTTGTATTGCGAGTTCGAATCAACCGTTACCAGACAAACATCAGAAGGTGTTACCTGAGCAAAACCAATGCTGAAGAAAGCCGTATCGCCATTGCCGCAGGCGTTTTGCCCGAATACCGAAATGCCACCGGACTGTGCATTGGCCGCAAAATCAACCGTAATGCTGTTGGTACCGCTGCCGCTGGCAAGTGTGGCACCAGGGGGCAATGTCCACACATAAGTGCTGGCATTGCTTATCGCGGGTACGCTGTAGCTTACGCCGGTAGCCGTGGGACAAATGTTTACCAGCGCAGTGCCGGTAATGCTGCCCGGGGCAACTGGCAACGGATTTACGGTAAGCGAAAGCGTGTCGGACGATACACCGTTGCCGCAGGCATTTGTACCATACACCAGCACCGGGCCCGATACGGCTGTTTCCGAAAAATCAACCGTAATGCTGCTCGTGTTGTTGCCGCTGGTAATGGTGGCTCCCGGCGGTAATGTCCATACATAACCCGTGGCATTGGCCAAAGCCGGAATGCTGAATACCACACCCGTTTGCGCCTGGCATACCGTGGCGCTGCCGTTTATGGTTGACGCAGTGGCGGGCAGCGGATTCACTACCACATTTAACGGAGCCGAAGCCACGCCCGTGCCGCAGCCGTTTTGCGCCGCCACCGTAACTGGCCCCGTTACTGCCGAAGCCGAAAAGTCAACCGTAATTGACTCGGTGCCCAGACCGGTTACAATAGACGCACCCGCCGGCAACGACCACACATAGCTGGCCGCATTGGGAATGGTGCTTACAAAATAACTCACGCTGAATTGCCCCTGACACACTGTATCCGTACCAAGCACAGCACCCGCATTGCCCGGCAGCGGATTAATGGTTACTGCAAACGTGGCCGAACTGCCCGTGCCGCAACTGTTTACTCCGGCCACCGTGATGTTGCCCGATGCTGCAAGGTTGTTGTAGTCAACTGTAATACTGTTCGTACCGTTGCCGCTTACAATGGTGGCACCGGCGGGCAATGTCCAGTTGTAGCTGGTGGCGTTGGCAATGGGCGCTACCGTGTAGGTTACACCCGTTGCGCCCTGACATACGCTGGCCGCGTTGTTGCTGGTAATTACACCCGCTGCACCCGGCACCGGATTTACCGTAAGGTTAAAGTTTACTGTAGATGAACCGCTGCCGCAACTGTTGGTGGCCACCACATCAATCGGGCCCGATTGTGCGGCGGTGGAGAAGTTTACGGTAATGCTGTTGGTGTTGTTGCCGCTAATAATGGTGGCGCCCACGGGCAATGTCCAGTTATAGCCTGTGGCATTGGCCACCGCCGATGTGGCAAACACCACGTTGTTTTGTCCCTGACATACCGTGGTGGGCCCCGATACGGCCGAAGTGGCAGCAGGCAGCGGAAGCACAGTCACACTAAGCGGAGCCGATGAAACACCCGGGCCGCAACTGTTTACTCCATTTACAGTAATAAAGTTGGAGGTGGCCGTATTGCTGAAATTCACCAGAATGGAACTTGTGCCCGTGCCGCTTACAATGCTGGCACCCGATGGCAGATTCCATGTGTATGAAGTAGCGTTGGCCACCGGCGTAATCTGATAGGGCACATTGGTTTGTCCCTGACACACCGATGTGGGCCCGCTTATGCTGCCCGGTGTGGCCGGGAACGGACTAATGGTGATGGTTTGTGTGGATACACTGCTGCCGCTGCCGTCGTTGGCAGTGAGCGTAACGGTAAACGAGCCCGGCCCGGTGAAGGTAATGTTTGACGGGTTGGCCTGTGTGGACGATGAGGGCGACGGAGTTACCGGGCCGGCAAATGTCCAGTTGTAAGTCCAGGTGGGGCTGGGGTTGGCCGTTACCGAGGTGTTGGTAAATGAAACAAGGTTGGAGGATGCCGCCGTGGCGCAGAGTGTGGTGGGGTTCCACGTAAAGTTGGCCTGCAGCGTACACGGAATGCGGCGTATGGTAACCGTGTCGATAGATGAGGCGCAGGGCGGGTTGGTAATGGTCCAGGCAAGCACCACATTGTCGTTTGTATTCAAACCGCTTAATGTGGTGTTGGGCGAGTTTATATTGCCAATGTTGCCTGCGGTAATTAATGGGTTGGTGGTGGAGAAAACCGACCACACGCCGGTTCCCGTAGTGGGCGTGTTGGCGGCAAGGTTGGCAATGTTTGCACAAATGAATTGGGTTGCACCGGCGTTTGCCGTGGTGGGCGGAGCATTTACCGTAACCACAAAAGTGCGCTGGAAAATATTGTTGTTTGTGGCACCGTCGTTTACAGTTACAGTAATGGTGGCCGTGCCGGTAGCATTGGTTACCGGTGTGTACGAAAGCGAGCCGGTGGCGTTGGGCGAAGTATAGGTTACAACCGGGTTGGGAATAAGCCCCGTGTTGTTTGACGTGGCAGTAATTACAAGCGTCTGTACTTCGTTTACCGATCCTGAACCTATACCGCTAAGGTTTACCGTTTGAAGGCCTGAGTTGCGGCAAATGGCTGCCGGGTTGCTTATGGCACTGAGTGTGGGCGGTGTGTTGAGCGTCTGGTTGTTTGCCGTAATAGGCGTGCTCATGTAGTTTGATGTACAGCTTGAACCGTTGTACTCAACCACAGAAAAGAAGTAAAGCGTGTTCGACTGCAGGCCGGTAATGGTTACCGAGTTGCTGTTGCCGTTGTACACCACAAAAGTACCGCCGCCCAAATCAGAACCTGCTCCGAATGTGGCGTTGGCGGTGTATCCGTTTCCGTCAACGGGGAAGCTGGTTACCGCGCTTCCCTGGCGGGCCAGTACAAGACGGTTGGCTCCTGTGCCGGCCGTAAAGTTAACGGTCATGCTGGTTTGCGTAATGCCCGATACCGACACGTTGGAAGCCGCCGTGGAAGGCTCGGGATCAAGCGCGTTCATGGTATTGGTAAGTATGTTTATGAAATTGCCTACCGCGCTGCACGCAATATCCGGACGGCTATCGGCATTGAAATCGCCAACGCTTACGTTGAGTGAGGCTGAGCCGTTGCCAGGCGTATAATCAACCCGCGTACCGAAACCGAATGAGCCGGTGGCTTCCCATATCGAAATTTCGGGCGTGTTGGCATAGCCCAGTACAATATCGGTACGGCCGTCGCCGTCGAGGTCGCCGCATATTGGCGAATACGAAAATGAAGCCAGTGTGGTAAGCGTGGTGGCAAGCGAAAAACTGATTGCGCCCGAGGTGGAAGTGTTGTTGAATATACGCACCTGGTTGGTTGACATGGCCAGCACCAGATCGGGTTTTCCGTCTAAGTTAAAATCGCCGTGGGCCATGTTTTGTACCGTGCCCGAGCTGGCAGAAAAACTTTGAATGGCCGCAAAAGTAATTGAGCCCACTGCGACACTGGTGTTGCGCAGGGTGTAGAAGTTCGCACTGTTGTTGGAACCAATGGCAATATCGGCTCTGCCGTTTCCATCGAGATCGCGCACATATAAACTCGAGGGGCTTATTGAACCCACGTTTATGTTTATCGCCGGTTCAAAACTTACCACACCAAACGAACCGTTGTTGCGCAGAATGGTAATGTTGCTTCCGGAGAAATAACCTACCACAAGATCGGTTTTCCCGTCGCCGTCGAGATCGCCTGCGCGCACCACGGCAGGGTTGCTGAACGGAATGGGTATTTCGATGGGAGGAATAAACAGCGAGCCGTTTGAAGCAATACGGTGTATCGACAATTTGCTGCCCGATGAATTTGTGGTCACCACATCAGGCCTTCCGTCCATATCCACATCGGCCGTTTCAATTCCATACGGATCGGCAGAAGTGGGATAGTTGATGGGCGCATTAAATACCGGCGGGTTGGTGCCATTTATCGATGAACCGCGGCTTACAGCCACCACATCATTGCTGAATAAATTGTACACCACATCAGGCCGTCCGTCGTTGTTTACATCCAACTGGCGGTGCTCGTAAGCTGCGCCGGAAGCACTTATGGAAGAAACATCAAACGATGAACTGTTGATGGTGGCCGAGCATACCGAAGTAACTGTAAACTCTCTCGGCGCAGTGGCCGTAAGTCCGTTTACCGACACCGTAACCGGCACAAACTGGGTACCGAACGGCACTGAAACGGTAAGCTGGTTTGCCGTAGCCGTAAGCACCGTAGCCCGAACCGCACCAAAATATACCTGGTTGGCTGAGGTAGAAGTATTGAAGTTGCTTCCGTTTATCGTAACCACTGTACCCACCGGACCCGATGTGGGTGAAATAGAGGTGATGGCAGGTGTTAAACTTCCCGTTTGCACTTCACCGGCCAGCACAAAGGATGGAATGTAATTGTACAGGTCATTTGAATTGACTACCGCAAAATCGTAATCATACACATTAAAATTATACCACGTTCCGGGCGTGAGTCCGGTAACGGTAACAGTTTGTGTACCCGACGGTGCATTGAGCACAGAAAGTGTTTGCAGCGATACAGCCTGTGCCGGCGATCCTGCAATGTTGCTGTTTGCGCCGTATGTAACAAAATCAACCGGAGCATTTACAGGCGAGGTGGAGTAAATCCAGCCGCTGGTGGCAGTGGCGTTTGTGGCCGCTGTGGTGCTCATGTTGGTAAGTGTGCCGTTGAGTGAGCTTCCGCCGGTAGCATCGCTGTTTATGGCTACGGTTGAAGCGGCGGTGCCTTCGTCTAATTTCCAGTAACCGATAAGGTTTGCCTCGTTGCCCAGCAACGAAGTATTCATATAATGGTTTATCAGAAAATCAGACTGACCGTTGCTCCATACCCGCACCTCATCAATGCGGGCAGTGGTGTAGGCTCCGCTGGTGGTGTTGCCGGGCCCTACATCGGCACCAATAATGAACGCGTTGGAGTTGGTGTAGCCAATGGGGTAGTTTCCGCCCGCATCGTTTTCGCCATAAACTGCTCCATCCACATAGCCGCGTATGTAGCGCCCGTCGTAGGTAACCGCAAAATGGTGCCAGCCCGGTGTAAGGTGTGTGACATCAAAAATGGCTGCGCCCCACGTATTGTTCCGGTAGGTGTAGGCATACACCAGGTTGCCCGATTGCAGCAGGCAGTATCCGCCCGATTCGGCGTTGCCTGCAAAATATTCGGTGCCGGTGCCGGTGGCCCAGCTGGTGCGGTTTACCCAGCATTCGAGTGTGACTTCGGAGGTGGGCTGCAGTGTGGAGTTGTAGGGCACAACCACATGGTCGTTTGTACCGTCGAATGCCAGTGCCGTGGGGCGGCGGCCTGCGCTGGCGGTTACAATTTTTGCCTGGCCCGGGCTGCCTGTCCAGTTTACTGTTACCGAGTTGCCTGCGTTGGCCGTAAAGGTCATGTTCGACAGGGCATTGCCCGGATGCGTGGTGTTGCTGTACTGCTGTCCGCTGAGGTATGTGGAGGTAAGGTAATTGTTGGTGGGATTGTAGGTGCCCGAACCTCCGTTGTATTCAAACACGCGGATGTAATATTCGGTTTCCATGCTCAGGTTTTGCACACGGAAGGCATTGCCTGTACCAGCATACACCACATAACTCTGGCCAATAAGCGTGCCCGAACCGTAGTTGTTGCTTGCGGTATAAATAGTGCCGTCAACCGGAAGATCAACCGTTGGCGAAGTACTCATGAGCACCAGATGCCCCGATCCGCCGCCCGATGCAGTGGGCGTATTGAGCCAGCTTATGGTCATGGCATCGTCTTCAATATCGCGGAAGCGCAAATTGGAGGCATTGGCCGTGGGCTGGGTGGAAAGTGTGGTAAAACCCTGTGTGGGTACAGAGCTTACCCGGTAATTCTGTGCACCAAACAAACCATTAAATGCGAAAGCCGCAGCCACATAATTGGATGCCGGAGATAAACCGGTTACGTTAACCGTAGTAAATGAAGCATTATACACTACGTATGCATAAGGAGCCGATGCACCAACCGTGGCTCCGCTTCCAAAGAAAGAACTTGAGCCATACACAGTACCGTCAACCGGCAAATGTGTATTGCTGGTTCCCGCCTGAACGGTAGTCAGTGTATTGGAACCGCTGCCTGATGTCCAGCTTAAAGTAGCACTTGAATTAGTAATGCTGGTGGCTGTAAGCGAAGTGGGCGATGAAGAAGGCAGTGTGGCCAGCGTATAACGCGAGGCAGCACTGTACAACAATGTATTGTAGTTGGGCACGGATGCCGAACCGCTGTATTCGAAAATGGTGGCCGTGTAGTTGGTGTTTGCGGTGAGTCCGGAAATAAATACCGAACTGCCCGTGCCACGATAAACCACAAAGTTTGAATTACCCAGGTTACTGCCCGAACCAAAAGTGGCGCTGGCAGTATATACCGTATTATCAACCGGTAAAGCCACTGAGTTTGAGGCCAGACGCAAAGCCACAATACGGCCAACACCGGTGCCATTGGTCCAGCTTATGTTATAAGAAGTAGTGCCGAGAGTGCTAAACTGCAGGTTTGTGGCCGGGCTTTGTGCCTTTGCGAGAAAGGACAGCAATAATAAAGCCAGCGTAAGGAGGCGCGTAGAAAGTGTATTCATGCAGGTATTTTTAGGGGCCGGTTGGCGGCATTGGGAATTGTGATCTAAAGTAAGTCATTTAGGGTTAGGCTACCCCATAGTTATCCACCTTTTTATATGGATTTTGTGATAAAAAAGCGGGTTTTTACCCTGAACCACTTTTTGCCGTAAAGTTTATCTCCCGGTAAACAGAGATTTTCCTGTTTCGCTCAATCTTCTACATTTGTGCTGATGCGTACTGCCTCCCTCTTCCGTATTTTCTTTCTGTTTATCGCCCTGCTTGGGATATTTCCGGGTTTTGCCCAGCAGTATAACTTTAAATTATACAGCACCCGCGACGGGCTGGTACATTCTATTGTAAAAACAATTTTCCGCGACAGCCGCGGATATATCTGGTTCGGTACGCAGGGCGGTGTGAGTCGTTTCGATGGAAAACATTTCGTGAATTTCACCGAAAAAAACGGTTTACCCGGAAATGATATTACTTCCATTTCCGAAGACGGGAAAGGAAATATCTGGATTGCCACCTACGGTTTTGGGGTGGCCATGTACGACGGAACGCGGTTTACCATATTTCAGGAAGACAAAAAAAATCCCCGCGCACTTCCGCACAATACTGTTTATGCCGTTTTTCCAGATAAAGCCGGTAATATGCTCGTCACCACTTTCGGCGGCGGGCTTGCGCGCTACAACGGAAAAGATTTCGATGTGTTTAATGATAAAAACGGATTGCCTGCGGCGCAGTTGCTCAAAGGCACCACCGATGCGAAAGGTATTTCGTGGATAGGTACGCGGGGAAAAGGCCTGTATAGTTTCGATGGAAAAACGTTTACCCACTACAACGACAAAAACGGATTAACAGCCACCTCCTATTACTCGGTACTGGCCGATTCGAAAGGCGAAATGTGGCTGGCTTCGGTATCAAAGGGAATTGATATTCTGGGTAAAGACGGTAAAGCCCGCCACCTTGCTGTGCCCGAAATTGAAGGCGGACTCATTTCGGGCATGGTGGAAGACCGGCACGGCAATTACTGGATTGCCGCCAAAACCGGACTTTACAAATACAATTCTTCCGGATCGTTTTTGTTTACCGAGGCAAACGGACTTCCCTCCAACAATATTCTTTCGCTCATTGAAGATGCCGAAGGAAATATCTGGGCAGGCACCACGGCCGGACTTTGCCTGTTTCGCAGCGAGGCAATGGTGTATTACACCGACAAGGAAGGCCTGTCCCGCAAAACAGTAACCGCATTTATTACCGACAGCCGCGGCAATCAACTGGTGGGCGTTTCAAACGGCGGGCTGATGCAGATTGTCGGTCAGAAAATGGTGGCGGTAGATATTCCCGAACTCAACGGCCATTCGGTTACTGCCATTTGCGAAGACCGCAAAGGCCGTATCTGGGTGGGCTGCGAAAACCAGCCGCTGGGCTTTGTGGTGCTGGGTTTTGAAAACGGAAAATGGACAAAACTTCCTGTTACCGCCACATTCAATACATACTTCGCTTCGCGCACCATTCCGCGCATACACTGCGACCGCAGCGGCAATGTATGGGTAATTTCGTATGGAAGCGGCCTGGCCGTTTTTCCCGAAACAGACGATAAAGCACAATTCCGCCGGTTCACCGACAGCACCGGATTGCCCACCAACAACCTGCTTTCGATGTGCGAAGACAAAGCCGGAAACATCTGGGTGGGCACACTTCAGCAGGGCGTAATACGTTTTGCACCCGATGGCCGCACGGCGCGCTTTACCGAAAAAGAAGGACTGGGCGATAATACTGTTTGGTCGGCGGCTACCGGCAACGACGGAAGTTTGTTTTTCGGCACCAGCGATAATGGTATTTCGTGCTGGAACGGGAGCCGGTTCACACTCATCAGCACAGAACAGGGCCTTTGTTCTGATCTGGTGTATGCCTTAATGACCGACAGCAAAGGCCAGCTCTGGGCCGGCACCGACAAAGGCGTAAACGTGCTCACCACGGGCAGCAATTTTGCCCTCACCAAACTCAAATTCATTGGCACTTCCGACGGAATGCGCAGCCCCGAAGTAAGCCAGAATGCCCTGTTTGAAGACAACACCGGACTAATCTGGATGGGCACCGGCGAAGGACTTGCACGCTGGAATCCGCGTTACGATTATCCGAACAATAATCCGCCAGCCGTGGTGCTCAACGGCATCCGCCTCTTTTATCAGCCCGCCGACTGGGCAAAACTTGGCCTCACGCCCGACCCGCTGAAAGGCTACCCGCTTAGTCCCGTATTCAGTTATCGTGATAATCACCTCTCGTTCGACTTCCAGGCATTAAGCACCGACAATGTGAGCTATCAGTTCATGCTCGAAGGGCTCGACGATAATTGGTCGCCGCTTACCAAAGGCAACGAAGCCGTGTACACCAACATTCCGCCCGGCCACGATTACCGCTTTGTGGTAAAAGCACAGAATCGTGATGGCGTGTGGAGCACAGAAGTATTCAGCTACCCGTTTGCCATACGTCCGCCGTTTTGGAAAACCTGGTGGTTTATTACGCTCATGACACTGCTTTGCATTGCAGGAATCATTGCGTTTATCCGCACACGCACTGCCCGTTTGCAACGCGAGAAAAAAGTACTCGAAGACCGCGTGCAGGAACGCACCGCCGAGCTGCGCGTGGCCAACGATCAGCTTTCGGTGGCTTACAAAGACATCAAAGACAGCATCAACTACGCCCGCCGCATACAAACCGCCATGCTGCCCGAAGCCCGCGAACTGAGCAAAACATTTACCGATCATTTCGTGTTCTTCCGTCCGCGCGATGTGGTGAGCGGCGATTTCTACTGGCTGCTTCCCAAAACAGACCGCGTATATTTTGCCGCCATCGACTGCACCGGCCACGGCGTACCGGGCGCATTCATGAGCATCATCGGCAATTCGCTCCTGCACGAAATTCTCAACGAAGAAGAAAACCCCTCGCCCGCACAGGTGCTCAACACCCTGCGCGACAAACTCATGATTGCCCTCCGCCAGCGCGGCGCCGACTCCGAAAACCGCGACGGCATGGACATGGTACTTTGCTGCTGGGAACAGCACACCGGCAAACTCACCTTTAGTGGAGCCAACAATCCGCTCTACCATTTCCGCCACGCCACCCTCACTGAGTACAAAAACAATCCGCAGCCCATAGGCGCTTACGGCGATGTGCTGCATCCCTTTACCGAAACCACTATTGACATCCTGCCCGGCGATGTGATTTACCTTTTTACCGACGGTTATCCCGATCAGTTTGGGGGCGAAAAAGGGAAGAAGTATTTGTATTCGCGTTTTAAAACACTGCTTTCGGGATTACATACGCAGCCCATGTCGCAGCAGCTTGTGCATATTGATGTAGAGTTGAAAGCGTGGATGGGTGCGAATGAGCAGGTGGATGATATTTTGGTGATGGGGGTGAGGTTTTAAGAGGTAAGTTGCCGGTTGTGCCCAGATTTGAGAACAATTCACAAATTCGTTCTGCAATCTATCTCTAAGGAGATACTCCATTTTTGAGAGTTACTTTAGGTATAATCTGAATTACATAACCCATTAGCTTTTTAACGAGTTCGATTAGCTCTCCACCGTCCACAAGCCGAAGATCATACGCTGTAAATATTCTTTAAATCAGCGTAAAAGTAATTGAGCAATCTTTTAAACAGGCACTGATTTTTAGCAGAAATTCCGCACACAGGCAGAAAAATAATCTGGACTGATACCCCTCGGAGATTTCTATGGTAAAAAGCAACAATATTTTCTAATTTGAAGAAAATATAAATTCCGATGTCGGCAGATAAGGAGTTTGTCTCTGTATCACCGCAAAC